>NZ_JODR01000009.1 GCF_000725885.1 Streptomyces albus subsp. albus
GAAGGGAGATCGTGCTCAGTAGAAGTTTCCGCCGGAACGGCGAGGTGGCCGCCGCGAAACCCCGAAGGGCTCGCTGGCAACCCGATGAACCTTACGGATGGGTGCCCGGCGTGTCAACCGAGGGTTCGGGGGCCTTCCGCAATGGTCAGCGCCCGCGCTCCTCCATGGGGAGCAGGGCCTTGTGGGTGAGGCGGCCGTCCGTGAAGCAGAGGCGGTACAGGGGCGAGTTGTCGAAGGTGGCCGTGCGGTAGAAGCGGCACCGGTCCACGCCGGGCGGGTCCGGGGGTGCGCCGTCGGGGCGGCCGTCGTCGAACTCGTACGCCGGGAGGCGGGGCAGCACATCCGTGGCGGGGGCGTCGGTGCGCAGTTGCTCGTAGGTGCGCTCGGGCAGGACGGAGCGGTGCGAGGTGTAGAGCTGGAAGCCGTACATCAGGACGGCGAGTACCGCGGTGGCGGCGGCCGGGATCCAGATGGCGTTGGCGATGCCGCGGCGTACCCGGCGTCGGGCGCGGGCCAGGTGTTCCCGGGAGCGGGAGGGGGCCGTGTCCGGTGGTGCGGGTGCCGCGGGGAGCGGGGCGGCGGCGAACGGCAGGTGGGCCGTGACTTCGAAGCCGTCGTCGGTCTTCCGGGCCCGGAAGGTGCCGCCGGCCAGGCGGACGCGTTCGTCGAGGCTGATGAGGCCGGTGCCGGAGCCCGGGCCCGGGGTGCGGTCCGCGGCGGGGTTCGGGCCGGTGTCGCGGACGGTCACGTCCATGGCGTCGCGGTGCCGGTTGAGTTCGACGGTGATGGCCGCGCCCGGGGCGTGCTTCGCGGCGTTGGTGACGGCTTCCTGGACGACGCGGTGGACCGCGTGGGCCACCAGGGGTGGCGGGGGTGCGGTGGGGGCGTCGTCCGCGTCGTGCTGGTGGAGGGTGATGCGGACGCCGGAGGCGGCGGTGCGGGCCACCAGGTCGGGGACGGTCTCGGCGGTGGTGGCGGTCGTCTCCTGGCGGAGCAGTCCGATGATCTGGCGGAGGCGTTCGGTGGCGTCGGCGGCGGCCTGGCGGAGCTCGGCGGCGGAGGCCCGGGCCGCGTCGTCCATGCCGGGGGCGACCTGGAGGGCGGCGGCGCGGACGGCGAGGAGGCTGAGGTCGTGGCCGAGGGAGTCGTGCATGTCGCCGGCGATGCGGGAGCGTTCGCGCAGCCGGGCGCGTTCGGCCACGAGCTGTTGTTCGCGTTCCATGCGGGCGGCCAGTTCCCAGCCGGCACCCTGGAGTTCGTACTGCTGGCGGCGGAAGCGGCCGAGCAGCCACGGGAGGACGGCGGCGAACAGCACGGTCGTGACGAGGGTGAACCAGTTCCACAGGTCGGCGCCCGGCAGGGTGAGGGCGAGGACGAGGCCGACCGCGCACAGCAGTCCGGCGGCGGCCAGGGAGCGCCGCACGTCCTGGGTGCGGCGGCCGAGGAGGAAGCTGAGGGCGGCCAGGGCGGGGGTGAAGGTGCTGGTGAACAGTTCGGGGGTGGCGGCCAGACCGAGCGCGGCGGGGATCGCCGTGGCCGCGAGGGGGGCGCGGCGGCTGAGCCAGGTGGCGAGGGCGAGCAGGGGTACGGCCACCGCGCGCAGCCAGAGCGGGACCTCGTGCAGGGTGGGCAGGGGGTAGCTCATGAACGCCCACAGGGCCAGGTCGGCCAGGGTCTCGCGGCGGCGCAGCCGGCGGCCGAGCCGGCCGAGGGGCCCGGGGCGGCCGAGGCCGGCGGGGAGGGGGTTCTGGGCGGTCACGGGCTCACGGTACGGCGGGCCGGCGGCGGGCACACCTGACGAAAGTGAGGGGTGGGCGATCCCGTTCGTGCACTGACCGGGGTGTGCGGTGCTCCGTACGGTCCCGGAGCATGAACGAGGCGATTGTGCATGCGGTGGAGGGGTTCGTGAGCACGCCGTGGGTGTATGCGGCGCTGTTCGGGATCGCGATGCTGGACGGGTTCTTCCCGGTGGTGCCCAGCGAGACGTTGGTGATCACGCTGGGGGTGTTCGCGGCGGCGGAGGGGGAGCCGTCGCTGGTGGCGGTGATCCTGGTGGCGGCGGCCGGGGCGTTCGCGGGGGATCACATCTCGTACGCGATCGGACGGCGCTCGGGGGTGCGGATCGCGGCCCGGCTGCGCAGGGGGAGCCGCGCCGAGCGGGTCTACGCGCGGGTGGGCCGGATGCTGGCCGAGCGGGGCGGGCTGGTGCTGGTGGCGGCGCGTTACATCCCGGGCGGGCGGACGGCCGCCACGCTCACCACCGGGGCGACGGGATTTCCACGCCGGTCGTTCACACGGTACGACGCCGTCGCGGTGGTGAGCTGGGCGGTCTATTCGGCCGGGCTGGGGTACGCGGGCGGGGCGGCGTTCGAGGAGAGCCCGCTGTACGGGGTGGGGCTCGGGCTGGCGCTGGCCTTCACGATCACGCTGGCGCACGAGGGGCTGCGGGCGTTGCGGGCCCGCTGAGCCGGGGGCGGGTGCGGTGCGGTGCCGCGTCCGGCCGGTGCCGCTGCGGGAGTCGTGAGGCCGGGAGTTGCCCAGGGGTCCGGTCGGCAGTCCGGCCACGGCCGGGAGTCCGACCGGGGGCCGGTCCCGGCACGTGCGGTGCGGTCAGCTGCCGAGTTCGCGGCTGCGGTCGCGGGCGGCCTCGATGGCGTCGATGAAGGCCGCACGCACCCGGTGGTTCTCCAGTTCGCGGATGGCGTTGATCGTCGTACCGCCGGGCGAGGTAACGTTCTCGCGGAGGGTGACGGGGTGTTCGCCGCTGTCGCGGAGCATGGTGGCGGCGCCGACGGCCGCCTGGACGATCAGCTCGTGCGCCTTGTCGCGGGGCAGGCCGAGCTGGATGCCGGCGTCGGTCATGGCCTCGACCAGGAAGAAGAAGTAGGCCGGCCCGGAGCCGGAGAGGGCGGTCGCGGCGTCCTGCTGGCCCTCGGGCAGGCGGAGGGTCTTGCCGACGCCGCCGAAGATCTCGTCGGCGAGGGCCAGATGGGCCTCCGTCGCGTGGGTGCCCGGCGAGATGACGGACATGGCCTCGTCGACGAGGGCGGGGGTGTTGGTCATGACGCGGATGACCGGGGTGCCCTCGGTGAGCTGCTGCTCCAGGTAGCGCGTGGTGATGCCGGCGGCGCCGCTGATGACGAGCCGGCCGGCGGGCACGTGCGGGGCGAGTTCGTCCAGCAGCGCCGCCATGTCCTGCGGCTTGGGGGTGAGGATGAGGGTGTCGGCGGTCTTGGCGGCCTCGGCGTTGGTGACGGACTCGACGCCGTAGCGCTCGCGCAGTTCGGCGGCGCGTTCGGGGCGCCGGGTGGTGACCAGCAGTCGGGAGGGCGACCAGCCGCCCCGGAGCATCCCGGAGAGCAGTGCTTCGCCGATCTTCCCGGTGCCGAGGACCGCGACTTTCTGGGTGGTCATGGGGCCTTTCACCTCGTGCCTCGTTGCGTTGCCGGACGTGACGGGCTGCCCATCCTCGCACCGGTCGCGACGGGGAGGGGCGGGGTGGGACGGGGACGACGGGGACGGGGGACACTGCCGGGGCAGCAGTGGTGCCGGACCGCTCGGTCGAGCCGAGCCGGTCCGGCACCGCCTGCCGGGTGACCGCACCTGTGTTGGTGTCCGCACCGTGTCCGCTCCGTCGGGGAGTGCCCGTACGGACGGAGGGCCGGGTCAGACCTTTTCCGGCTCACGCTCCTTCGCGGGCCGGACGTCCCCCGTCGTGGGCGCCTGCCCCAGCCGGCTGGGCCACCAGACGCGGGCGCCCACATCGAGGGCCAGCGACGGCACCAGCACGGTGCGGACGACGAAGGTGTCCAGCAGGACGCCGATGCCCACCAGCACTCCGAGCTGGGCCATGGAGACCAGCGGCATGGTGGCGATCACCGCGAAGGTGGCGGCCAGCACGATGCCCGCCGAGGTGATGACGCCGCCGGTGGAGGCGAGCCCGCTCAGCACACCCTTGGTGTGGCCGTGCAGTGCGGCCTCCTCGCGGACCCGGGTCATCAGGAAGATGTTGTAGTCGATGCCCAGGGCCACCAGGAAGACGAAGCCCATCAGCGGCAGGGAGTTGTCCATCGCCGGGAAGTCCAGCAACTGGGTGAAGATCAGGTGGGAGGCGCCCAGGGCGCCGAAGAAGGACAGCACCACCGTCGCCAGCAGCAGCAGCGGCGCCACCAGCGAGCGCAGCAGGGCGATCAGGACGAGCAGGACGACGGCGAGGACGACCGGGATGACGGTCCGCAGATCGCTCTGGGCGGCCCGGCGGGTGTCGAGCAGTTCCGCGGTGGTGCCTCCGACCAGTGCGTCCGCGTCCTCGACCTGGTGCACGGCATCGCGCAGCCGGTCGACGGCTTTCTTGGCCGCCTCACTGTCGGGTGCGTCGTCGAGGACGACGGACAGCGTCGTCAGGCGCCCGTCGGCGGTGCGGTCCTCGGGCCGGACGGATTCGACGCCGTCCACCGCGGACGCCGCCTGCCGCACCTCGTCGCGGGCCGCCGTCCTGACGACGACGGTGGCGGGGTCGGAGGAGCCGGAAGGGTAGTGCGCGGAGAGCTTCTCCTGGGCGACGACGGACTCGGGCTTGTCCTGGTACATCTCCTCGTTGGTCAGGCCCATGGTCAGCCCCGTCGCGCTCAGTGCCAGGACCGCCGTCACCCCCACCGTCATCAGCCACGACCAGCGCGGCCGGCGCTGCAGCAGGCCGCCGATCCGGGCCCAGACGGTGCGGGCGGCGCGCGGTTCGGTCCCGTACCGGGGAACGAACGGCCAGAACACCCAGCGGCCCGTGACGGCCAGCAGGGCGGGCAGCACGGTGATCATCGCCAGCAGTGCGCATACGACGCCGACCGCGCCGACCAGTCCGAGTGAGCGCGAGGAGTTGATGTCGGCGAGGGCCAGGCAGGCCAGGCCGATGGCGATGGTGCCGGCGGAGGCGATGACCGCCGGGCCGGAGCGGCGCAGTGCGAGCCGCATGGCCTCGTGCCGGTCCTCGTGGCGGTGCAGCTCCTCGCGGTAGCGGGCGATCAGCAGCAGTGCGTAGTCGGTACCGACGCCGAAGACCAGGACCATGAGGATGCCCGCGCTCTGCGGATCGACGGGCAGGGAGGCGTACTTGGCCAGCAGATAGGTGACCACCTGGGTGAGTACGGCGGCGAAGCCGACCGAGAGGGCCGGGAAGAGCCACAGCACCGGGCTGCGGTAGGTGATCAGCAGCAGTACGGTGACGACGGCGCCGGTGGCCAGCATCAGGGTGGTGTCGAGATCGCCGAAGACCTCGATGCTGTCGATCAGCGATCCGGCCGGGCCGCCGACCGCGACGTCCAGTCCGCTCGGCGCGTCGGCCGCCGCTACGTCGCGCACCTTCTCCAGGTCGGCGGTGAAGTCGTCGCTGCCGGTGGTGAGCGGGACGACGAGCATCAGTGCCTTGCCGTCGTCGGAGGGAAGGGGCCCGGCGATCTTCTGGCCCTCGGGGACGAGCGAGGCCAACGCGGTACGGTCGGCGCCCGCCTTGGCGGCGTCGGCCCGCGTGGTGCGGGCGTCGTCACGGGAGTAGACGGCGACCGCGGGGATGATCTCGTCCTGGCCGCGGAACTTCTCCAGTTCCGTGTTGACCTGTGCCGACTCGGCCTTGCCGGGGAGGAAGGCGTTGGCGCTGCTGTCCTCGACCTCGCCGAGCTTCCCGGCCAGCGGTCCGAGTGCCATGACGATGAGCAGCCAGGCGGCCAGGACCAGCCACTTGCCGCGCCGGCCGCCTGGGACCGTGGCCAGGCTGCGCAGTGCGCGGGGGTGTCGCCCGGCGGGAGGCCGGGGGCGGGCAGACATGGGTAACCTCCATGAGGTGGGTGTGGGACGCGAGGGGTTCGCGAGTGCTCACGCTCATGAGTACGGCCGGGAGTTGCCGCTCCCGGCCGTACGAGCGACGGTGACCTTCAGCAGTGACCTTGGGGTCGGGCGGTGCGGGGCGCGCCGGGCCCTTTCTGCGTGCGCCGGGCAACTTCGGTGTGCGCCAGGCGGTTTTCGCGTGCGCCGGGCGGTTTCCGACGCGCGCCGGCCCTTTCCGGTGTGCGCCGGCCCTTTCCGATGCGCATCGGCCCTTTCCGGTGTGCGGGGCCGCGACGTGAGGGGACAGCCGGTGCCTAGTCGATCTCGCGCATCATCTTCTCCATGGCGGCGATGGACTGCCGGGCCTGCGTCAGCTCCTCCACGCTGCGCCGGTGCAACTCCACGTTGTCCTCCAGGAGTTGCGCGTACTTGACGGCCAGCTCCCGGTACTGCTGGTCGCGGGCGGCCAGCATCCGGGCCCGCCAGGTGGCGGCGATCTGCCAGACGACGACGATGAGCAGGACGAAGGCCCCTCCGGTGCCCAGTGCCGCCGCCCAGACGCCGGCCGCGTCGACCCCCGCCGCCATGGTGAGGTGCTCGTTCACGTCACTTCCTCTTTCTCGTCCTGATCGGTGAGGGACCGTGCCGCCTCGGCGACCGCCTGCGGGGTCAGCGCGTAGGCGAACGGGGTCACCTCGAAGAACTTCATGGCCTTGCCGCTGTCCGACAGCTCCAGCGACCCGGCCACCAGACCGGCCGCCTCCAGCCGCTGAAGGTGCATGTACAGCAGCGGACGGCTCATGCCGATCTCGCGGGCGAGTCCGCTGACGTAGTTCCGGCCCTCGGCGAGCGCCGCGACGATCCGCATCCGGTGGGGATTGCCGAGGGCCGCCAGGATCTTCAGCAGCTCGTCTCCTGTCGGGGTCTCGATCGCGCTCACCGCGACCCCTCTCTCTTGGGTGTAAGGAAAATCTGACACGTGACGGAACGGGGTGTCGATGCAGGAGGACACTTGTCCGGGACGGTTCAGGGTTCCCCCTGAGACGACTGCGGGAGGGCCCTGAGGAGGGCCCTCCCGGAAAGAGAGTGAGAGATGTGACGCGCGGCGCCTCAGCGCCCGCGCTTCTTCTTGCGGACCGCCGGGTTGCCCGTACGGGAGCGGCGCTGCCGCTCGTGGCGGGCCACCGCCGCCTCGTACTCGGTACGGTGCAGCCGCTCCCCCGGCGCCTCCACGCAGGTGCGCAGCGCATAGGCCAGCAGGACGCCGATGAAACCGATGACGCGGATGCTGTGCATCGACGACTCGGCAGCCGCCTCCCGCTCGTCGGGGCGGCGGGTGTAGGAGGTGAGGGTGCGCGCGAACGCCAGCGCGCTGCACACCGCGAACGCGGCCACCAGCAGGATGCTCGCCCAGCTTCCGATGTCGGCCACCACCACGCCCTGGTAGGCGAAGCGCAGCACGAAAGCGCCGGCGACCGCCGCCAGCACCGCGCCTACCCCGAGGGCGACGCGGCGCACCGCGTAGCCGCCCGAGTGGTCGACCCAGGTGGTGCCGTAGAAGCGCAGCGGCTCCGGGGCCGGTGCGCCGGGGGTCTGCGGGCTCTCGTCGCTGGTGTTCTTCGCGCTGTCGGGCACGGTTCGATTATCGCGTGCCCCGGTACGGCGACGGGCCGGGCCCCTCCGAGGGCCCGGCCCGGCCGGTCGGTACCGTCCCGCCGCGGTGCGGCGGGGGTGTGCTCAGCGCTCCAGCAGGCTCACGTCGCGCACCGCGCCGCGGTCGGCGCTGGTGGCCATCGCGGCGTAGGCGCGCAGCGCGGTGGACACCTTGCGGTCGCGCGAGGCGGGGAGGTAACGCCCGCCCAGCGCCTCCCGGCGGGCCGCCAGCGTCTCGTCGGGCACGTCCAGCCGGATCTGCCGGTTGGGGATGTCGATGACGACGGTGTCGCCGTCCTCCACCAGCGCGATGGTGCCGCCGCCCGCCGCCTCCGGCGAGATGTGGCCGATCGACAGGCCGGAGGTGCCGCCGGAGAACCGCCCGTCGGTGATCAGCGCGCAGGCCTTGCCCAGCCCGCGGCCCTTGAGGAACGAGGTCGGGTACAGCATTTCCTGCATACCCGGGCCGCCCTTGGGTCCCTCGTAGCGGATGACGACGACGTCGCCCTCCTTGACCGTCTTGTCGAGGATCTTCTGGACGGCCTCCTCCTGGGACTCGCACACCACGGCCGGCCCGGTGAAGGTCAGGATGGACTCGTCGACGCCGGCGGTCTTCACCACGCAGCCGTTCTCGGCGAGGTTGCCGTAGAGGACGGCCAGCCCGCCCTCGGCGGAGTAGGCGTGCTCCACGTCACGGATGCAGCCGCCCGCCGCGTCGGTGTCCAGCGTCTCCCAGCGCTCGGACTGCGAGAACGCCTCCGCCGAGCGCACGCAGCCGGGCGCCGCGTGGAACATCTCGACCGCCTCCGGGGAGGGGGAGCCGCCGCGGATGTCCCAGGTCTTGAGCCACTCGGCCAGCGAGTCCGCGTGGACGGAGTGCACGTCCTCGTTGAGGAGGCCGCCGCGGTACAGCTCGCCCAGGATGGCGGGGATGCCGCCGGCCCGGTGCACGTCCTCCATGTAGTAGGTGCCGTTCGGCGTCACGTTCGGGGCGACCTTGGCCAGGCACGGCAGCCTGCGGGAGAGCCGGTCGATGTCGGCCATCGTGAAGTCCAGCTCCGCCTCCTGCGCGGCGGCCAGCAGGTGCAGGATCGTGTTGGTGGAGCCGCCCATCGCGATGTCGAGGGCCATGGCGTTCTCGAAGGCGGCGCGGGAGCCGATGCTGCGGGGCAGCACGGTGGCGTCGTCCTGGTCGTAGTACCGCTTGGCGGCCTCCACGACCGTGCGGCCCGCCGTCTCGTACAGCTCCTTGCGGGCGGTGTGGGTGGCCAGCACGGAGCCGTTGCCCGGCAGGGCCAGGCCGATGGCCTCGGTGAGGCAGTTCATCGAGTTCGCGGTGAACATGCCCGAACAGGAGCCGCAGGTGGGGCAGGCGTTCTGCTCGATGCGGAGGATGTCCTCGTCGGAGACGTTCTCGTTCGCCGCCTCCGACATCGCGTCGATCAGGTCGAGCTTGCGGACGGTGCCGTTCACCAGCGTCGCGCGGCCGGCCTCCATGGGACCGCCGGAGACGAAGACGGTGGGGATGTTCAGCCGCATCGCGGCCATCAGCATCCCCGGGGTGATCTTGTCGCAGTTGGAGATGCAGATCAGCGCGTCCGCGCAGTGCGCCTCCACCATGTACTCGACCGAGTCGGCGATCAGGTCGCGGGAGGGCAGCGAGTAGAGCATGCCGCCGTGCCCCATGGCGATGCCGTCGTCCACCGCGATCGAGTTGAACTCGCGCGGGATGCCGCCCGCCGCCTTGACCGCCTCGCTGACGATCCGGCCCACCGGCTGGAGGTGGGTGTGGCCGGGGACGAACTCGGTGAAGCTGTTGGCGACGGCCACGATCGGCTTGCCGAAGTCCTCGCGCGCTACGCCGGACGCCTGCATGAGGGCGCGCGCCCCCGCCATGTTGCGTCCGTGGGTGACCGTGCGGGACCTCAGCTCGGGCATGGCTGCCTCTCCCTTGAAAGTGCCTGGGGAAGAACCCTCGTGAAGATCCGAGGGTACGCCTCCCGCTCAAGATCCGGACAGTGGGTCCGGATCGTGGGCATATCCCGGTACGGGCACGGGCCGGGCCCTCCGTACGGGGGGCCTCCTGCGGGGCCCGCCGTGCGGGCGGCCGGCCGGCCCGGGGTGACGGCGGGGTGCCAGGTGACGGCGGCCCGGAATGACGGCGGTGCCGGGGTGACCGCGGTACCGGGGCCGTCGCTCAGCCGTTCCCGCAGCCCGCGGCGTCCCCGGTGGGCAGGTCCCTCGGAGCCGCGAGGTGCAGACGGGTGAAGGCCAGGGCCTCCGCCAGGTCCTCCTCACGCTCGGCCGCCGACATGGCACGCCGGGTGTTGACCTCCACCACCACATGACCGTCGAACCCGCGCGCCGCCAGCCGCTCCAGGATCTCGGCACACGGCTGCGAGCCGCGCCCCGGCACCAGGTGCTCGTCCTTGGCGGAACCGTTGCCGTCGGCGATGTGCACATGCCCCAGCCGGTCCCCCATGCGCTCCACCATGGCCGTCGCGTCGTTGCGGGCCGTGGCCGTGTGCGACAGGTCGAGGGTGAAGTGCCGGTAGTCGTTCTGGGTCGGGTCCCAGTCGGGTGCGTAGGCGAGCATCTCCCGGTCGCGGTAGCGCCACGGGTACATGTTCTCCACCGCGAACCGCACATCGGTCTCGTCGGCCATGCGCCAGACGCCGCGCTCGAACTCCCGGGCGTAGGCGCGCTGCCAGCGGAACGGCGGATGCACCACCACCGTCGAGGCGCCCAGCGTCTCCGCCGCCGTACGGGCCCGCACCAGCTTCTCCCACGGGTCCTTCGCCCAGACCCGCTGGGTGATCAGCAGGCACGGGGCGTGGACGGCGAGGATGGGGACGCCGTGGAAGTCGGACAGACGGCGCAGCGCCTCCACGTCCTGACTGACCGGATCGGTCCACACCATGACCTCGACCCCGTCGTAGCCGAGCCGTGCGGCGATCTCGAACGCCGCGGCCGTCGACTCCGGATACACCGAGGCCGTCGACAGCGCGACCTTCGCCTGGGGGACCCGTACGCTTTCGATGCCCACCCAGCCACCCTAAGCGCGCGGTCCGCCCCGCGAAGGGGCCGGACGGGAGAAGGGGACCGGGCTCACATCCGCCGCACCGGCGCACCCCCGCTCACTGGCGGGCGACCTGGCCGGCATCCGGTCCGGTGACCCGGGCGGCATCCGGTCCGGTGGCCCCGTCGGCATCCGACCCGGTGGGCCCGTCGGCATCCGACCCGGTCACGTGGCCGGCGTCCCTTCCGGATGACCGTTCAGCTTCCGGTCCGGCCGCCCGGCCGCGCATCCCTCCCGCCGTCCGTCCAGCCTCCAGCCCGATCGCCCGGCCGCGCTTTCCTTCCGGTCACCTAGTCGGCGTGCGGTCCAGTCGGCGTCCGGTCCGGCCGCCCGGCCGCGCGGCCCTTCCCGATGCCCGTTCGGCCTCCGGTCCCGTCACCCCGCCGGCGTCCGGTCCTCATCCCGTGGGCATCCGGTCCAGGCGGCGCAGCAGGACGCCCTCCCGGAGGGCCCAGGGGCAGATCTCGGCCTCCGCCACCCGGAAGAGGTCCATGACGCCTTCCGCCACCAGCGCCCCGGCCGCGAGCTGCCGCGCCCGGCCCTGCGAGACGCCCGGCAGCCCGGCACGCTCCGCCGCCGGCATCGCCACCAGTCCGGGCACCCGCTCCTGGAGCGCCGTACGGCTCAGCACCCGGCCCTCGCCGCCGCGGGCCGGTCCGCCGGCCACCCGTGCCAACTGCTTGAACGTCTTCGACGTGGCCACCACCCGGTCCGGCGGGCCGAGGCGGGTGAAGTCCCCCACAACACGGGCGATCTCCGCCCGCACATGCCGCCGCAGCGCCCCCACGTCCGCCGGGTCCGGCGGGTCGCCGGGCAGCCAGCTCGCGGTGAGCCGGCCGGCCCCCAGCGGCAGCGACACCGCGACGTCGGGCTCCTCGTCCACCCCGTACGCCATCTCCAGCGAGCCGCCGCCGATGTCCAGCACCAGCATCCGCCCGGCCGACCAGCCGAACCAGCGCCGCGCCGCGAGGAACGTCAGCCGTGCCTCGTCGGTGCCCGACAGCACCTCCAGCTTGACGCCCGCCTCCTGCGCGACCCGGCCCAGCACGCGCTCGGCGTTGGGGGCCTCACGCACCGCTGAGGTCGCGAACGGCAGCAGCGCCTCGACGCCCTTCTCCTCCGAGACGCGGAGCGCCTCCGCGACGGCCGCGCTCAGCCGCTCGGCGCCCTCCTCGCTGATCGCCCCGTCGTCCTCCAGTAGTTCGGCGAGCTTCAGCGTCGCCTTGTGCGAGTGCGCGGGCAGGGGGCGGGCGCCGGGGTGCGCGTCCACCACCAGCAGGTGCACCGTGTTCGAACCCACGTCGAGAACACCGAGTCGCATACCGAGCACGCTAGCCCCTCCCGGTGAACCGCCGCCGGGCGACGGCACCCCCGGGCCACGGCGACGGCCCCGTACGCTGGGCGTGTGGGTACGACGAAAGCGGCGAAGCAGCAGAACCGGGACGGCGTGCGCGGGGCGCACGGCACGGCGTCCGCACAGACGCGGCCCGGTGCGGCCCGCGACGAGGAGGTCGGCCTCGACTTCCCGCGCGCATGGGTGGAGTTCCCGGACCCCGCGGACGACGAACAGGTCTTCCGTTGCGACCTGACCTGGCTGACCTCCCGCTGGCAGTGCCTGTTCGGCAACGGCTGCCAGGGCATCACCGCGGGCCGCGCCGAGGACGGCTGCTGCACGCTCGGCGCCCACTTCTCCGACGAGGAGGACGAGCAGCGCGTCGCCGGGCACGTGGCGCGGCTCACCCCCGAGATGTGGCAGTTCCACGGCGTCGGCACCGGCCCTCACGGCTGGGCCGAGGTCAACGAGGAGGGCGAACGGCAGACCCGCCGCTTCCAGGGGGCCTGCATCTTCCACAACCGCGCCGGGTTCGAGGGCGGCGCCGGCTGCGCACTGCACCTGCTCGCGCTGCGCGAGGGCCGCGAACCGCTGGAGACGAAGCCCGACGTGTGCTGGCAGGTGCCGATCCGGCGCAGCTACGAATGGGTGGAGCTGCCCGACGGCGAGGAAGTCCTGTACGTGTCGATCGGCGAGTACGACCGGCGCGGCTGGGGCTCCGGCGGTCATGACCTGCACTGGTGGTGCACCGCCGCGCCGTCCGCACACGGTGCCGGGCAGCCCGTCTACGTCTCGTACCGCGCCGAGCTGATCGAATTGATGGGCAAGGCCGGTTACGACCGCCTCGCCGAGCTGTGCGAGCAGCGCCTGGCCGCCCAGCTCCCCCTGGTGGCCCCCCACCCGGCGGACCCGCCCGCCCCGTCGGCGAGCACGCCGGCGACGGACGCGGCGCAGGAGGACTGAGGCCTCTCCCGGGATCCCGCCGAGCCCGGGCCCAGGGGCGCCGCCCCGGGCCGCCGGAGCACGGCGTCGCGCGGTGGACGGGCTCGACCGGCGGACGGACCGGGACCGACGGACGCACCTCGACCAGCAGACGGACTCGGCCGGCTGACGCGCTCGACCGGTGTGCCGTCAGGACGGGGAGCCCGTCGGGGACGGGGACGAGGGGTGCGGCGTCGTCGATTCCGAGGACGAGGAGGGCGAGTCCGTCGGCGA
Source organism: Streptomyces albus subsp. albus (assembly GCF_000725885.1). Taxonomy (GTDB): domain Bacteria; phylum Actinomycetota; class Actinomycetes; order Streptomycetales; family Streptomycetaceae; genus Streptomyces; species Streptomyces albus. The sequence continues at coordinate 13,098 of NZ_JODR01000009.1, forward strand.
GGGGTCCTGCTCCGGTGCGGCCGGGGCCTGCGGAACCGCCGGCCGCAGCGCGGGAGCCGCGAACAACGACGATGGACTCCGGACGGCCGACGGGGGCGCCTCGCCCTCCCCGGCGCCCTTTTGCGCACCGGGGCGAGCCCCCTTCCCGGTGCGCTCCCCGGCGCCGGCATGCTCCTCGGCGGCTCGTGAGCCGGACGGGCCGGTACCGCCGTGGGCCGCGGCACCCGGCCCGTCCGGGGCTTTCGGGGCGCCCGGTCCGGCTGCCCGCCACGGGAGCGGCGCGCCGTCCCCGGCGGTGGGGGGACCGTGTCCGGCACGGCCCCGGTCCGGTACGCCGCCGGGAGTGCCGCCGCCGGGCGCGGGGGCACCGCCGTGGGCGTGCGGCTCCTCGGGCGCGGCAGCGGAACGGTCCGCCTGCTCGCCCGCCACCGGCGCCCCGCGGGACGCGGTCCACAGCGCGAACACCGGAGCGGTCAGTACGGCGGCGACGACGGTCGAGGCGAGCGCCCGCCCGCGCAGCCGCTCCCGGCGGGCCGGCCGGTTCGGGTCGCAGACGGGGAATCCGTTCCGGTCGAAGCGGGGCGTGCGCTGGGCCCGCGCCCCCCGGGCCAGCTCGACGGCCGCGTCCACGGCCCGGCGGGGCGCCTCCACCAGCGCGAGGGTGGCGGTCGCCGGCGCGGTGCCCGGCCAGGAGACCCCCGCCATGGCGCGCTCGGCGGCACGGCGGCACTGGGGGCACTCGTCCACGTGCCGTACCAGTTCGCGGCGGAGTGCCGTGCCCAGCAGCAGCCGGTCGTCGCCGGCGAGGCGGGTGACCGCGGGGCAGCCGCCGCTCTCCACGACGCGCAGCGCGGCCCGGGTGCGCTCCACCTCGCAGGCCGCCTTCATCAGCAGGTCCTCGGTTTCGCCGGTGCTCATCGACAGCACCGCGCCGATCTGTGCGGGCGTCAGTCTGTGCCGGACGGACAGTTCCAGTGCCTCGCGCTGTTCGGCCGTGGTGCCGGCGGCCTCGGGCCACGCCAGCGTGGCCAGCTCGCGGCGTCGCCGGGCACGGGTCGCGTCGTCCAGCAGGGTGTGCCCCGCTGCGGGCGAGGCGGGCACGCCGGGTGTCTTTCCGGGGCCCGGGGCGCAGGGTGCGGGGCCGTCGGCCACGCGTCCGGTGCCGAAGGTGGTGCCGGCGCAGGCGGCGGCCCGGTGCGCGAGTCTGCGCAGGCACGCCCAGCGGGCCAGCGCGTACAGCCAGGGACGGGTCGCCGTCGCGTCCTGCGGCGCCCGGCCGCGGGCGTGCTGGCGGTCGGCGAGGATGAGCGTTTCGCCGAGTGCGGCGAGCGCGGCCTCGTGCTCGCACATCACGGACAGGCAGTAGGTGAACAGCCCGTCCAGATGGGGCTCGTAGGCGTGCGGCGTGCCGCTCTCCCGGGTGGCCGGCTCTCCGGGTCCTGTCCTCCCCTTCCGGTGCGCTGGCGGTGCGCCGGTGGGGTCCGTCGGGTGCTCGCGCCTGCTCGTCATCACCCCGGCGACGGTAGGCGGATGATGGCGCTTTGCTGGAGTCGCCGACGGCGGATTACTACCTTCGGGTGACACTCAGCGGCAAAAGAGAACATATGTCGGGGGTTTGGCGGCAACCGCAACAACACCGTCACAAAGGGCGCACGGGGGTCGCACACCCCGGGACCGGCCGACCGCGCGTGACCCGGTGCCGCGCACCCGGCCGTCGCGGAACGCACCGGAGCGCCCGGATGCCGGCGGGCGCCGAGCCCTCGCGGAGCACACCGGAGCGACCGGATACCGGCGAGCGCCGAGCCGTCACGGAACGCACCGGAGCCCGGCTGTCAGTGGGCGCCGATACGGTGACCGTCATGGCTGCCCGTAAGTCGTCCGCCAAGGACCGCCCCACCTACCGCTGCACCGAATGCGGCTGGCAGACCGCCAAATGGCTCGGGCGGTGCCCGGAGTGCCACGCCTGGGGCACCGTCGAGGAGGTGGGCGCCGCCCCGGCCGTCCGCACCACGGCGCCCGGCCGGGTGTCCGCGCCCGCGCTGCCGATCGGCCAGGTCGACGGCGCCCGCGCGACCGCCCGCGGCACGGGCGTGCCCGAACTGGACCGGGTGCTGGGCGGCGGACTGGTGCCCGGCGCCGTCGTGCTGCTGGCCGGCGAACCGGGCGTGGGCAAGTCCACCCTGCTGCTGGACGTGGCGGCCAAGGCCGCCGACGAGGAACACCGCACTCTGTACGTGACCGGCGAGGAGTCCGCGGGGCAGGTACGGCTGCGTGCCGACCGCATCGGCGCCCTGAGCGAGCATCTTTATCTGGCCGCAGAGACGGACCTGTCGGCCGTGCTGGGCCACCTGGACGAGGTCAAGCCCTCGCTGCTGGTGCTGGACTCGGTGCAGACGGTCGCCTCCCCCGAGATCGACGGCGCGCCCGGCGGCATGGCGCAGGTGCGGGAGGTGGCCGGGGCGCTGATCCGCGCCTCGAAGGAGCGCGGCATGTCCACGCTGCTGGTCGGCCACGTCACCAAGGACGGCGCCATCGCCGGGCCGCGCCTGCTGGAACACCTCGTCGACGTCGTCCTGCACTTCGAGGGCGACCGGCACGCGCGGCTGCGTCTGGTGCGCGGTGTCAAGAACCGCTACGGCGCCACGGACGAGGTCGGCTGCTTCGAGCTGCACGACGAGGGCATCACGGGCCTGGCCGACCCCTCCGGCCTCTTCCTGACCCGCCGCGACGAGCCCGTGCCGGGCACCTGTCTGACGGTGACGCTGGAGGGCCGCAGGCCGCTGGTCGCCGAGGTGCAGGCCCTCACCGTGGACAGCCAGATCCCGTCACCCCGCCGCACCACCTCCGGTCTGGAGAACTCCCGCGTCTCGATGATGCTGGCCGTGCTGGAGCAGCGGGGCCGGATCAACGCGCTGGGCAAGCGGGACATCTACAGCGCCACCGTCGGCGGGGTGAAGCTGTCGGAGCCCGCCGCCGACCTGGCCGTCGCCCTCGCCCTGGCCAGCGCGGCCGGTGACACGCCGTTGCCGAAGAATCTGGTGGCGATCGGCGAGGTCGGCCTGGCCGGGGAGGTGCGCCGGGTGACGGGCATCCAGCGGCGGCTGTCGGAGGCGGCCCGGCTGGGCTTCACCCACGCCCTGGTGCCGGGCGACCCGGGCCGCGTCCCCGACGGTATGCGTGTTCTGGAGGTCGCCGACATCGGCGAGGCCCTCCGGGTGCTGCCCGCGCGCCCCGCCCGCACCGGCTGAGCAGCAGCGCCGCGGTCCCTCGCGTGCTCTCTCCCCCGCGCCTGTGCGCGGCGGCCCGGCCCCGGCCGGCGCCCCGCCCACCGGGCGGGCCGGGGAGGCAGCACGCGAGGCGCATCCGGGTGCGCCGGTAGACTTTGCCCCGGTCTCGACCAACCACGAGCACCACGGGGGCTGAGTGCGGCACCGCGACAACGGGGGGACCGCACGGCGTCCGCCCCGGTGCGGTGGGCCGGCGATCGGTGGTCGAGGAAACGCCGACAGGCACCCGCACGACCGAAGGAGTGCAGTGGCAGCCAACGACCGGGCCGCGGCCCCCGGCAGGGCCGAGGGGGCGTCCGGCCTGATGCGCGCCTCACTGAGCGCGGTCGCGCCCGGCACCGCGCTGCGCGACGGCCTGGAGCGCGTCCTGCGCGGCAACACCGGCGGGCTCATCGTCCTCGGCATGGACAAGAGCGTCGAGCAGCTGTGCACCGGCGGCTTCGTACTGGACGTGGACTTCACCGCCACCCGGCTGCGCGAGCTGTGCAAGCTGGACGGGGCGCTCATCCTCGACAAGGACATCACCAAGATCGTGCGAGCGGGTGTGCAGCTCGTCCCCGACGCGTCCATCGAGACGGAGGAGACGGGCACCCGGCACCGCACCGCGCAGCGCGTCTCCATCCAGACCGGTTACCCCGTCATCTCCGTCAGCCAGTCCATGCGGCTGATCGCGCTCTACGTCGACGGCCAGCGCAGGGTGCTGGAGGACTCCGCCGCGATCCTCTCCCGCGCGAACCAGGCCCTCGCCACGCTGGAGCGCTACAAGCTGCGCCTGGACGAGGTCGCCGGCACGCTCTCCGCGCTGGAGATCGAGGATTTGGTGACCGTCCGCGATGTGACGGCCGTGGCCCAGCGGCTGGAGATGGTGCGGCGGATCGCCACGGAGATCGAGCAGTACGTCGTGGAGCTGGGCACCGACGGCCGGCTGCTCTCCCTCCAGCTCGACGAGCTGATCGCCGGCGTCGAACCGGAACGCGAGCTGGTGGTCCGCGACTACGCCCCGCAGACGTCCGGCGCCGGCCGGCGCGTCCGTGCCGTGCCCGACGCCCTCAACGACCTGGACCGGCTCACCCACACCGAACTGCTCGAACTGGCCACCGTGGCACGGGCGCTGGGCTACAGCGGCGCCCCCGAGACCCTCGACTCGGCCGTCTCGCCACGCGGTTTCCGCCTGCTGGCCAAGGTGCCGCGCCTGCCGGGCACCGTCATCGACCGGCTGGTGGACCACTTCGGCGGCCTCCAGAAGCTGCTCGCCGCCAGCGTGGACGATCTCCAGGCGGTGGACGGCGTCGGCGAGGCCCGCGCCCGCTCGGTCCGCGAGGGGCTCTCGCGCCTCGCCGAGTCCTCGATCCTCGAACGGTACGTCTGAGCCTCCGCGGGACGGTGCGCCGCGGGACGGTGCGCACCGGGGCTGGCGGCGTACGCCGGACCAGCGGCGCGGACGTACGCCGGTCACCTGCTGAACGCGCCCCCACGAGGCGCGGACCGCCGGTGCCGTGCGCGGGTGCCGCCTCCTCCTTGCAGGCGCCCGTACGGCGCCCCGCTCCTGGCCGCGCCCCACCCGCCGTCGGCCGCCCGCCTGCTGCGACTGCTCGGGGCCGTGCCGCCGAGCCCGGTTCGCCGTGCCGCCGTGGCCGCTTGGCCCCATGCCGCCGGGCCCGCTTGGTCCCGTTGCCGCCGTGGCCGCTTCACCCTTGCTGCGGCGGCTACTTCACCAGCTCGAACGTCGTGCGGACCGTCTTGAGGCCCTTCACCTTCACCTCGATCTCGTAGGTGCCCGGCTTGGGCGCCTCGAAGGTGGGGGTGCCGCAGTTGGCGGCGCTCGCCTTGCGGAACCAGGTGAGGGTGTGCGTCGACGTGCCGTTGCCCGGCACGAGACGCGGCAGCGGCTTCTTGGTCGGCGGGCAGTCGTCGGAAGCCCAGAACTTCGCCTCGTCCGGGTTGTTGATCGTCACGACGGTGGCGGTGCGACCCAGGTCGATCTTGCAGGGGCTGTTGCGTTCGTTGGTGACCTTCAGCTGGAAGCGGGGCTTCTCGCCCGGCCCGTACTCCTTGCGCAGGCTGCGCAGTTTCAGCTGCACCTCGCCCTGGCGGCAGTCCGCCAGACTCGGCGGGGCCGGTACGCCCGCCGCGCCGCCGCCCGGTCCGCCGGTGCCGGAGCCCGACCCGCCGGTCGAACTCCCGTTGCCCGCGCCCCAACCGGTGCCGCCGGCGGACGACTGGTCCGCGGCGTCGGAGTCCTCCGAGCCCCCGGAACCCCCCGAACCCGAAGCGGAACCGGAACCGGAACCGTCGGAGCCGCCGTCCTCCTCGTCCCGGCCGCCGGGGCGTTCACTGATCGCGGGCCCGGAGTCGGCGGGGCCCGGAGTGATCGTGCCGGCGGGCCCGTTGCCCTTGTCGCCGCTCTTGCCCTCGTTGCGGGAGCTGTCGCCGCCGAGCGAGGTCACTGCCCAGAAGACGACCAGGACCAGTAGCACCAGCACGACGAGGACAACTGCCCTCCGTCGCCAGTAGATGGAGGAGGGAAGCGGCCCGATCGGATTGCGCAGAGATCCCACGCGAAAACCTTACGAGACATCAGGCGCCACACAGGCCTGTACCCGCCGCTCGGACGACCAAATGTTGTGATCAGCTGCCCGACACCCACCCCTTATGGGCATTTCATCCCTCTATGTGGCTCTCGCTCCGGATGCGTCGTGTACGTGGCGTACGTGGCGGACAGGCTTTCGCACCGCGTGTGCGTTTTTCGGATGAGGAGCGCCGTGCCAGGATCGGTCGTGCCATGACTGCGACCACCGAGACCCCCCAAGCCGCTTCGGCCGGCGCCCCGCCAGCGCGCGCCGCGGACACCGAAGCCGTCGACCCTGCCCTGCGCGAGACGGCTCGCGCGCTCCACACCCCCGTCGTCGACTGGTTCGCCACCCACGCCCGCGACCTTCCCTGGCGCCGCCCGGAGGCAGGCGCCTGGGGCGTCATGGTGAGCGAGTTCATGCTCCAGCAGACCCCCGTCAGCCGTGTGCTGCCGGTGTACGAGGAGTGGATGAAGCGCTGGCCGCGCCCCGCCGACCTGGCCGCCGAAGCCCCCGGCGAAGCGGTCCGCGCCTGGGGCCGCCTCGGTTACCCGCGCCGGGCCCTGCGGCTGCACGGTGCGGCCAAGGCCATAGCGGAACGGCACGGCGGCGAGGTCCCCGTCGAGCACGCCCAGTTGCTGGCGCTGCCAGGCGTGGGCGAGTACACCGCAGCCGCCGTGGTCTCCTTCGCCTACGGCAAGCGCCACGCGGTGCTCGACACCAATGTGCGCCGGGTGTTCGCCCGCGCGGTCAACGGCAAGCAGTACCCGCCGAACGCGACCACCGCCGCCGAACGGAAGCTCGCCCGCGCGCTGTTGCCCGAGGACGACGAGACCGCCTCCCGCTGGGCAGCCGCCACCATGGAACTGGGCGCGCTCGTGTGCACCGCGCGCAACCCGCAGTGCGGACAGTGCCCGATCGCCGCCCGCTGCGCCTGGCAGCTCGCGGGGGCACCCGCCCACCAGGGGCCCGCGCGGCGCACCCAGGCGTACGCCGGGACGGACCGGCAGGTACGCGGCCGGCTGCTGGCCGTGCTGCGCGCCGCCAAGGAACCGGTGCCGCAGGCCGACCTGGACCGGGTGTGGCACGAGCCCGTCCAGCGCGCCCGGGCACTGGACGGACTGGTGGCCGACGGACTGGTCGAACCACTGGACGGCAAGCGGTACCGGCTGCCGCTGACCTAGTACGACGGCAGCCCGGCAGGGCGGCACGGCAACGCCACAACCGCCCACCCCGCTCGCCCCGGAGCCTTGCCCCCCCCGGGCCTCGGTACGGCACGGGCTCGGTACAGCGGCTCGCTGCGGGCCGGGCTCGGTACGGGCGGCCTGATCCGGGCCGGGCTCGGTACGGGCGGCCTGATCCGGGCCGGGCTCGGTACGGGTGGCCCTGATGCGGGCCGACCAGACTCGGTACGGGGCGGCCCGATGCGGGCCGGATTCAGCACCGGGCCGCATCAGGCCGCCCCGGTGCGGGCTGGGCCCCGGTGTGGGCGGGTCCAGTACCTGCCGGACTCGGTACGTGCCGGGTTCAGTGCGGGCGTCCAGTACGGGCCGGGCTCAGTACGGCCCGACCGGCACAGGCCGGGCTCGGCACCGTCCGACCCGGCACCGACCAGGCCCGGCACACAGCAGGCCCGGTACGGCCCGACCGGCGCGGGGCCGGGCTCGGCACAGACGGACCCGGCACCAGCCGGATTCACTACGGCCCGCCCCGCCGCGCCGGGCAGCACGCCTCAACGGCTCCAGCCGACAGGCGCCGAGGACCCGCGACGGGCCGGTGCCACCCAGGCGAGGGCCCGGTGCCGCCCCCGGCGACGGGCGCGACACCGCTGTCGCCGGGGGGCGGCGGAGTGCGCCGCAGTGGCGGACTACTCCGCCGGCTTCTGCGCGCCGGCGTCCTTCAGCGGCACCTCCTTGATGAACCAGGCCGCTATGAAGACGAGGACGGCCAGCCCGGCCGAGAGCAGGAAGACGGCGTGCGTGCCGTCGGCGACGGCGTGCTCGTACGCGCTGCGCACCGCTGCCGGCAGCTTGGCGAGGGAGGCCGCATCGAGCTGGGCACCGCCCTCGGTGAGCTTGGCGGCAGCCGCGCCGCCGCTCTCCGGTCCGGCCGCTGCGGCGTCGCGCATGGTGTCCTCGACCTGGCGGGTGAAGACCGTACCCATCAGGGCGACGCCGAAGGAGCCGCCGATGGTGCGGAAGAGGGTGGTCGTCGACGAGGCGACGCCCATGTCCTTGAGCTCCACGCTGTTCTGCGCGATCAGCATCGTCAGCTGCATCAGGAAGCCCATGCCCGCGCCGAGCACCACCATGTAGAGGCCGGAGGTGAGCCTGCTGGTGCCGACCTCCATCTGGGCGAGGAGGAAGAGGCCGATCGGTATCAGCACCCCGCCGATGATCGGGTAGATGCGGTACTTGCCGGTGCTGGTGGTGGCCCGGCCGGTGACGACCGAGACGACCATCATCGGCAGCAGCACGGGCAGCAGCAGAAGGCCGGAGTTGGTGGCCGAGGCGCCCTGGACACTCTGCTGGAAGAGCGGCAGGAACGTCATCGAGCCGAACATCACGAAGCCGAGCAGGAACCCGATGACGGTGACCAGGGAGAAGTTGCCGTTGCGGAAGACGTGGAGCGGCAGGAGCGGTTCGCCGACCTTGCGCTCCACGAAGGGGAAGGCCACCAGCGTGACCACCGCCAGGGCGCTCAGCCCGAGGATGGTGCCCGAGCCCCAGTCGTACTCGGTGCCGCCCCAGCTGGTGACGAGGACGGCCGCGGTGATGCCGATGGTCAGCAGGACGGCGCCCAGATAGTCGATACGTCCTTCGCTGCGCTTCTTCGGCAGGTGCAGCACCGTGCCGACCAGGGCCAGGGCGATGGCTCCCAGCGGCAGGTTGATGTAGAAGGCCCAGCGCCAGCCGAGGTGGTCGGTGAGGGTGCCGCCGACGAGCGGGCCGCCGATCATGGCCAGCGACATCACGCCGGCCATCATGCCCATGTACTTGCCGCGCTCACGGGGCGGCACCAGGTCGCCCATGATCGCCATGGCGCCGACCATCAGTCCGCCGGCGCCCAGCCCCTGGAGCGCCCGGAAGCCGATGAGCTGGCCCATCGTCTGCGCCGCGCCCGAGGTGACCGAGCCGGCGAGGAAGATGACGATCGAGGTGAGGAAGACGCCTTTGCGCCCGAACATGTCGCCGAGCTTGCCCCAGATCGGGGTGGAGGCGGCGGTGGTGAGGGTGTAGGCGGTGACGACCCAGGAGAGGTGTTCCAGGCCGCCGAGCTCACCGACGATGGTGGGCATGGCGGTGCCCACGATCATGTTGTCCAGCATCGCCAGCAGCACGGCGATCATCAGGGAGAAGACGACGAAGCTGACGCTGCGCGGCTTGGCCCCGGCCGATTTGGCCGACTGTGCCGCACCGCTCCCCGCCGCCCCGGCGGCGTCCGCCGCCGGTTCCGCTCCCTTGACTTCCCCTTGACCCTGGCTGGACCCGTTCTTTCCGTCGGCACCCCCCGTTCCCCGTTCCGCCCGTTTTGTCGCGCCACTGGCACTCATGCGCGGCCACTCCCCTTTACTTGCCACTTACTTGCCGCACGGCTAGTTCAGTACGATGGACCAAGCTAGGGGGTACCTAGCCGGGCGTCAAGTAAGTTTTGAAGGGGTCGGCATGAGCAGGGGAAACACCCGTCAGCGCATCCAGGACGTCGCCTTGGAGCTGTTCGCTGAACGCGGTTACGAGAAGACCTCGCTCAGAGAGATCGCGGAGCAGCTTGGCGTCACCAAGGCCGCTCTCTACTACCACTTCAAGACGAAGGAAGACCTGGTCACCAGCCTGTTCGAGGATCTGGTCCTGGGTCCGGCCGACGAGGTCATCGACTGGGCCCGCCAGCACCGGCCCACCACGCTGGAGACGAAGCTGGAGATCCTCAGCCGTTACAGCGCGTGCATCAGCCACGCCACGCCGATGGTGCGCTTCATGCACGAGAACCAGGCCGCGCTGCGCGAGCTGTCCATCGGGGACGAGATGAAGAGGCGCATCTTCACCCTGCTGGAACTCATCAAGGACGAGGACGCCGCCCTCGTCGACCAGGTGCGGTGCACCTCCGCGCTCTTCACCATGCACTCCGCGCTCTTCACCCTCGACTCCTCCGGCGCCGCGCCGGAGGAGAAGCGGAAGGCGGCCCTGGAGGTCGCCCAGGAGCTGGTCTCCGCGGCGCACCACGGCGAGTGAACGCGACAGGCCCCCGGCGCGTGGCGCCGGGGGCCTGTGGGTGAGCCGGGCGGGACGGGCGGGGCGTCCCGCACCCGGGGGCGTCAGAAGGTGACGCCGAAGGAGCGCATGGCGTCCACCGGGTTGACGGCCGTGCCGTAGTCCGGGCCCGTACGGATCTCGAAGTGGAGGTGCGGACCGGAGGAGTTACCGGTGTTGCCGGACTTGGCTATGGTCTGGCCGGTCTTGACCTGCTGGCCGGGCCTGACGTCGACCTCGGACAGGTGGGCGTACTGCGAGTACCTGCCGTTGTCGTGCCGGATCACGATGGCGTTCCCGTAGGCGGGACCGTCACCGGCGCCGTTCGGGCCGGCCTTGACGACGGTGCCCTGATGGACGGCCTGGACCGGGGTGCCGACGTTGACGGCGAAGTCCTGGCCGGAGTGGTTGTGGGCCCAGCGGCCACCAGCCTTGCCGTAGGACGCGCTCAGCTCGTACTTGCCGGAGATCGGCTTGATCCAGGAGATCTGGAGGCGCTTGGCGTCCCGGGCGGCCTTGGCCGCCGCGCGCTCCTTGGCCTTCTTCGCCGCCTCGACCGCCTTGCGCTGGGCGTCCGCCTGCGCGTGGGTCGATTCGGCGAGGTCGCCCGCGGCGCTGATCGCGAAGATGTCGTTACGGGTCGTGTCCGCCTCGGCCTTCGCAGCCGCCAGTGCGGTGCCGGCCCCCAGGGCCATCGACGCGCCGAGCCCGGCGACGAGAGCCGTCGACAGAGCCGAGGCGCGGTGGGTGGTCCTAGACATCGCCATGCGAGTGCTACCTCCGAAAGGGGGTTCGTGGTGTGCGCCCTGATGTGGACGCGCCCCCTTGGTAACCCGCCAGAAATCGGACATCAAGGACCGCTATTACTAAACACCACCGTAGTAGCACGAGAGACCCAGATCACTCGGTGCGCGCAGCCGAGGCCCCACCCCGCCCGGCGCGCCCGCCCGCACCCGCGGATCTCCTAAGCAGCCTCGTAGGCCCCGAAAACCCCGTGGCCCACCTCACGGGGCCGGCCCCGCGATCGTGACCCGGCCCATAGGGCGCCGGTCACACAAGGGGCCCGCAGCCCGTCGTCGACGCCCCGGGGAGGCCCCTCTACGATTGCTCGCCGTGCACGGCCCCGCACTGCGGGGAGCAGCGCCCTCCCCGCGGGGAGCGGCACTGCGGGAAGCAGCCCCGCACCACGGGGAGCGGCGGCTGCGGGGAGCGGGCCAGGCGAGGGGCGGGGAGGAACGGATGGACGCGGGGGTCGTCGGACTGCGGATCGCTTCCAGCGTGATGGTGCCGCTGGTCAAGCGGCTGTTCGTCACCGGGGGCGCGGGGGCGGGGCTGGTGGACGGACCCGTCCGCGTCTCGTCCCTCGTCTCCTTCACCGGGGAGAAGCGGACCCTGGGCGAACGCGAGCTGCGCCGGCTCGCTCAGGAGCTGGTGCGCCGCGCCGTACGCGCCATCGGCCCGCATGAGGCGCCCTCGGATGCGGAAGCCGGACGAACGGTCGAGCGGCTGGTGCGCACCCTGCACGCGCTGGGGGACATCGGGCTCAGCGACGTGGAGGCCGTCAGCCTCGGTCACACCGACTTCGCCCGCGCCCTGCACGCCCAGGCGGCGATGCACGACCCGCATCCGGACACGACCGAAGCCGAGGACGCGCTCTACCAGCGCGTCCTGGAGACCGCCTGTCTGCACATCCTGCACTTCTTCACGCAGCGTTCCGCCTTCGTCGCCCGCACACTCGTCGAGCAGAGCCGCACCCTGGCCGATCTGGTCACCCTCGTCGACGTCCTGATCGAACGCCTCCCCTCCCAGTCCGCACAGGACGCGGAGTTCGAGCAGCAGTACGCGCGCTACATCGCCAACCGGCACCGCACGCTCACCATCTACGGCCTCGATCTGCAACAGGCCAGCGAATGGCCGCTCGACACCGCATATCTGAGTCTCACGGCGACGGCCGACCGGGACAGCAGCCCCGTCCTCCACATGCCCGACGGCACCCAGGTGGCCACCACCCCCACCGCGGACCCCCTCCCCGTCGAACAAGCACTGGCCGGAAAACGGCGGGTGCTGCTGCGCGGGCTGGCCGGTTCGGGGAAGACAACCCTGGTGCAGTGGCTCGCCGTCACCACGGCGCGCCAGTCCGAGCTGACCGGGCGCCTCGCCCATCTGATCGGCCGGGTGCCGTTCGTCCTGCCGCTGCGCACCCTCACCCGGCAGGGCGCCGCCCTGCCGGTGCCCGCCCACTTCCTGGCGGCGGTAGGCTGCCCGCTGGCCGGCGCGCAGCCGCCCGGCTGGCCGGAACGCGTACTGGCGGCCGGACGCGGCGTCCTGCTGGTGGACGGCATCGACGAGGTGCCCGAGGAGGAACGCGCCCGCACCCGCGACTGGCTCCAGGACCTGACATCGGCGTTCCCCGACAACCTCGTCCTGGTCACCTCGCGTCCCTCCGCCGTACGCCGGGACTGGCTGGGCCGCCAGGACTTCACCGAACTCACCCTCTCCCCCATGCGCCCCGCCGACGTCGAGCTCTTCATCGACCGCTGGCACACCGCGGCAGAGGCGGGGCACGAACTGGCCGCATCACTCCGCACAGCCGTACGGGCGAAGGCGGATCTTGCGCGCCTCGCCACCAACCCGCTGATGTGCGGCCTCATCTGCGCCCTGCACCGGGAACGGCACGGCTTCCTCCCGCGCGGGCGCAAGGCCCTGTACGACGCGGCACTGTCGATGCTCCTGGAACGTCGCGACCGGGAGCGCGCCATGTACGCCCGTGAGGGCGCCATCGAACTGGACGAGGAGTCCCAGGTCGAGCTGTTGCAGAAGCTCGCCTACTGGCTCATCCGCAACGGTCGCTCCGAAATGGCGCAGGACGACGCGGTCGGAATGATAGAGCGGGTGCTCCCCTCGATGCCGTACGTCGCCGAACAGGGCTCGGCGGAAGAGATCTTCGACTTCCTGCTGGTGCGGTCCGGGCTGCTGCGCGAGCCCGGCCACGGTGCGGTCGACTTCGTCCACCGCACCTTCCAGGACTATTTGGGCGCCAAGGCCGCCGTGGAGGAGCGCGACTTCGGCGTCCTGGTGCAGCACGCCCACCTCGACCAGTGGGAGGACGTCGTCCGGATGGCCGTCGCCCACGCCCGCCCCGACGAGCGAGCACAGCTGCTGCGGGGGCTCGTGCGCAGGGGCGATGCGGAGCAGGAGTGCCGCAGCCGGCTGCACCTGCTGGCGACGGCCTGCCTGGAGCACGCCACGAAACTGGACCCCGCGGTGCGGACGGAGGTGGAGGAGCGGGCGAGAAAGCTGATTCCGCCGCGGAGCATCGATGAGGCCAAGGCGCTGGTGCCGCTGGGCGGGGTGGTGCTGGAGCTGCTGTCCGATGTGGACGACCTGGACGTGGACGAGGCTGTGGCCGTGGCCCACACGGCGGCCCAGATGGGGACGGACGCGGCGCTGGTGCTGTTGAAGCAGTTCCGGGACCACCCCTCGACAGGCGTCCTCCAGCAACTGGCCGGCCACTGGGACAGGTTCGACACCGACGCCTACGCGAGAGAGATCGTCGCTGTTCTTCCCGACCGGCAGAACGTCCAGGTGACGGCCAGTACACGGGAGCATCTCGCCTGGTTGCGCAGGCTGCCCGGGCGGTCGGCCCTGCGCGTGCGGGGCACGTTCTCCCCCGACGACATCGTCGCGGCCCACAGCTCGGGCGGGACGTTGCGGCTGCTGAATCTGGCACTCAACTCCGCGCTCGACCGGCTCGATTTCGTACGGCATTTCCCGCAGCTGGAGGAGCTCACCATCCGCGAATGCCCGGTCAGGGATCTGACTCCGCTGGGAGAGCTGCCTCTCACAAAGCTGTACCTGTGGAATGTGGACACGCTGCCGCATCTGGAGGGCATCGAAGCACTGAGCGGTCTTCAGTGGCTCGCCCTCCGCGAGGGCACGCGCTGGCCGGGAGTGGCGCGGACAACGGGCCTGAAAGAGCTGACGACGCTGCTTCTTCCCGAAGGCGCCGAAACCTTCAGGGGAATTTCCGCCCTCACCTCCCTCGAAACACTCAACGTTTTCGGCGTCGCGCACGAACTTCCCGCAGACGACTGGGCGGAGCTGGCCGACTCGCCCCGTCTGCGGGAGATCACGTGCGAGCCCCACCATCTCGCGAGCATGACGCTGGCCGGTGTGAGCTTTCCCCATGTGACCCAGCTCGCCGTGGGATTCGGCGGCACCGGGTTCGATGTGAGGCTGCCGCCTTCCTGCTTCCCCGCGCTGGAACACCTGCAGCTCAGCGAAATTCCCGCCTCGCTCCGCCTCGAAGCACTCGCGGATCTGCCACAGCTCCGGTCCCTGGTCCTGCCCCGCCCCCGTGGCCCCGTCGACACCACCCGACTCCCCCCTCACATCGAAGTGACCGTCATCCCCCGCCCCCGCGAGCCACGGGCAACCAACCCTGACGCAAACACAAGGTGACCTGGGCCACACGGAGGCATACGCTGGTGGGCGGCCCGTCGCCCACCGTCCGCCCCCGCCAGGGAGCCCGTATTCATGGACCTCGCCGTCCGGCTCGCCTCCTCCGTCGCCGATCCGCTCGTCAGCCAGCTGCTGCTCCCCGTGGAGGCCACGCCCGACAAGGCGCAGGCCGAAGGGGAGCTGCTCGCACGGCTGGTGTCGTTCCGCGGGGAGACACCGCCGCTGTCGTACGAGTCGTTGCTGTCGCTCGCCGGGGAGCTGGTGGCGCTGGCCGCACCGGCCTCCCGGCTGCCCTCGCGGGACGAGCGCCCGGTCGCGGCCGTGCTCTCCCGCACCCTGTGGATCGCCGGGGAGCTGGACGTCACCGATGTGCAGGCCGTACGGCTGGGCCCGCAGGACTTCGCCCGGCGGCTGCGCTCGGCCGTACCGGGCGCGGACCGCGAACTGAACGCGGACGCGGCCTGGTTCCACGACCGGCTGCTGGTCACCGTGTGTCTGCACCTGCTGCACCATCTGATACGCCGCTCCCCGGTGCTGGCCGAGCACATGCCTGAACGGGCGCACCGGATACGTCAGTTGATCGACCTGAACGACGCGGAGGCCGTCCGGGGCCGCCCGGAGCCGTCGGCGGCGGACGCGGAGTTCGAGGCGCGGTACGCGCGTACCGTCTGCGAGGAGTACGACCGCGTCACCATCTACGGCATCGACCTGCCGAACCCCAACATTCCGGACAGCTGGTCGCTGGACGCCACCTATCTCAGTCTCAGCGCCGAGTTCGACAGCCCTGAGCGGCGGGCCCGGCTCGGCGAGGACGACAGCGGTGAGCCGGTGCTGCCCGCGGACCGCGCGCTGGGCGGCCACGAACGGGTGCTGCTGCGCGGCGCGGCGGGCTCCGGGAAGACCACGCTGGTGCAGTGGCTGGCCGTCTCCACCGCGCGGGACGCGCTGCCGCCCGAGCTGGCCTCGCTGCGTGGCCGGATACCGCTGGTGCTGCCCGTCCGCCGCTTCGCCCGCGAGGGCTTCCCGCCCCCAGACGCGTTCTTGCACGCGATACGCCACCCGCTCGCCGACGAGGCACCGGACGGCTGGGTGGCCCGCGTACTGGCCGAGGAACGCGGGCTGCTGCTGGTGGACGGCATCGACGAGGCGCCCGAGTCCGAACGCGCCGCCCTGCGCGACCGGCTGCGCCGCCTCATGCGCATCTACGCCGGCAACGTCTGCCTGGTCACGGCCCGCCCCTCCGCCGTCGAGCCGGGCTGGCTGGCCGACGAGGGTTTCGACGAGCTGTCGCTGGCGCCGATGAGCCGCGACCAGGTCGCCGCGTTCATCACGGCCTGGCACGCGGCGGCAGCCGACGACGAGGGCAAGGACCACCACCGGCTGGAGGAGTACCGCGACCGGCTGCTGGCGTCCATCCCCCTCTACCGCGAACTGCGCGGGCTGGCCACCAACCCGCTGATGTGCGGGCTGATCTGCGCCCTCAACCGGGACCGGTCCGGTTCCCTGCCGCACGGCCGCAAGGAGCTGTACGAGGCGGCCATGGAGATGCTGCTCCAGCGCCGGGACCCGGAGCGGCGCGTTCTGTACGCGGACGCCGTCAAGCTGCGGCGCGGTGCCCGGGAGCGGCTGCTGCGGAAACTCGCCTTCCGCATGCTGCTGAGCAGGCGAGCCGAGCTGACCATGGAGCAGGCGCTGGCGGAGATCTCCCGTCATCTGCCCGCCATCCCCGCCGCGGCAGGGCAGGGCGGGCCCGAGGACATCTTCAACCATCTGCTGCTGCGCACCGGGCTGCTGCGGGAACAGGCGGACCGCTCCGTCGAGTTCGTCCACCGCACCGTGCAGGACTATCTCGCCGCCAAGGAAGCCGTCGAGCAGGGCGCCTTCGATCTGCTGCTGGCCCACGCCCACGAGGCCGAGTGGGAAGAGGTGATCCGCATGGCCGTGGCGCACGCGCGGCCCGCGGAGTGCGCCCGTCTCCTTTCCGGGCTGCTGGCGCCGGGCCGCAAGGGCATGCAGCGCAACCGCTGCCGGCTGCTGGCCGCCGCCTGCCTGGAGCACGTCACCGAGCTGGACCCCGAGACTCATGCGCGGATCCGCCGCGAGACCCGCAACATGGTGCGGCCCACGACGATCGAGGGCGCCCGGAGCCTGGGCTGGGTGGGGCCGATCGTGCTGGAGATGCTGCCCGATCCCACGCACGTCACGGACAAGGAGGCCCACCGGCTGGCGGTCACCGCCACCCGCGTCAACGATGACGCCGCCATCCACTATCTGGCGCAGCTGCGCAACCGCGCCTCCCTGGCCCTGCGCGCGGAGCTGGCTCGGGGGTGGCGCAACTTCGACACCGACCGGTACGCGGACGAGATCATCGGGCACCTCGATCCCGAGGGCCTCTACTTCCCGGTGTCCGACCGGGTCGAGCTGGCGGCGCTGCGGAAGCTGGGCGGCAGGGCGCGGGTCCAGATCGTCGGACCGTTCACCCCGGACGAGCTGCTGGAGGGGCTCGTACGGGAAGCGCTGACCCATCTGTGGCTCGCCTACGACCTCGGCGTGCCGATGGGGTGGCTGGCGGCGTTCCCCAATCTGACGACGCTGCGGGTCAATCCGCGGCTGCCGAGGGTGAGCGGCGTCCCGGACGGCATCCGCATCCTGGCGTAGAAAGCACCTCGCACACACGCGAGCGGGGCCGGCCCGGAAGGGCCGGCCCCGCTCATGCGGTGCGCTGTGCGACGGCCGTCAGGCCTCCTTGCTCAGGTTCGGTCCGCCGCCGGCGGCGGACTCGACCGGCGGGGCGTCCGGAAGCGCGGACTTCTCCTCACCGCGGAAGGTGAAGCCCTTGCTCTCGCCCTCACCCTCGGTGTCGACGACCACGATGTGACCGGGCCGCAGCTCGCCGAAGAGGATCTTCTCCGACAGCACGTCCTCGATCTCCCGCTGGATGGTCCGGCGCAGCGGCCGGGCACCCATCACCGGGTCGTAGCCCTTCTTCGCCAGCAGCTCCTTGGCGTCCTGGCTCAGCTCGATGCCCATGTCGCGGTCCTTCAGCCGCTCGTCGACCTGGGCGATCATCAGGTCGACGATCTGGATGATGTTCTCCTGCGTGAGCTGGTGGAACACCACGGTGTCGTCGACACGGTTGAGGAACTCGGGCCGGAAGTGCTGCTTGAGCTCGTCGTTGACCTTGGCCTTCATCCGCTCGTAGCCGGCCTTGGTGTCACCCTGTGCGGTGAAGCCGAGGTTGAAGCCCTTGGAGATGTCCCGGGTGCCGAGGTTGGTCGTCATGATGATGACCGTGTTCTTGAAGTCCACGACCCGGCCCTGGGAGTCGGTCAGCCGGCCGTCCTCCAGAATCTGCAACAGCGAGTTGAAGATGTCCGGGTGGGCCTTCTCGACCTCGTCGAACAGGACGACGGAGAACGGCTTGCGGCGCACCTTCTCGGTGAGCTGGCCGCCCTCCTCGTAGCCGACGTAACCGGGCGGGGAGCCGAACAGCCGGGAGACGGTGTGCTTCTCGCCGAACTCCGACATGTCGAGGGAGATCAGCGCTTCCTCGTCGCCGAAGAGGAACTCCGCCAGCGTCTTGGACAGCTCCGTCTTACCGACACCGGACGGGCCGGCGAAGATGAACGAGCCACCGGGGCGCTTGGGGTCCTTGAGGCCCGCACGGGTGCGCCGGATCGCCTGGGAGAGCGCCTTGATGGCGTCCTCCTGGCCGATGACGCGCTTGTGCAGCTCGTCCTCCATGCGCAGGAGCCGGCTGGACTCCTCCTCGGTGAGCTTGAAGACCGGGATGCCGGTGGCGGTGGCCAGGACCTCGGCGATGAGCTCCTCGTCCACCTCGGCGACGACGTCCATGTCGCCGGCCTTCCACTCCTTCTCCCGCTTGGCCTTCTCGGCCAGCAGCTGCTTCTCCGTGTCCCGCAGGGAGGCGGCCTTCTCGAAGTCCTGCGAGTCGATCGCGGACTCCTTGTCCCGGCGCACGTTCGCGATCTTCTCGTCGAACTCGCGCAGGTCCGGCGGAGCGGTCATCCGGCGGATGCGCATCCGGGAGCCGGCCTCGTCGATCAGGTCGATGGCCTTGTCGGGCAGGTAGCGGTCCGAGATGTAGCGGTCGGCGAGGGTGGCCGCACCGACCAGGGCGGCGTCCGTGATGGAGACGCGGTGGTGCGCCTCGTACCGGTCGCGCAGGCCCTTGAGGATCTCGATGGTGTGCGGCAGCGACGGCTCCGCGACCTGGATGGGCTGGAAGCGGCGCTCCAGGGCGGCGTCCTTCTCCAGGTACTTGCGGTACTCGTCCAGCGTCGTGGCACCGATGGTCTGCAGCTCACCGCGGGCCAGCATCGGCTTGAGGATGCTGGCGGCGTCGATGGCGCCCTCGGCGGCGCCCGCACCGACCAGGGTGTGCAGCTCGTCGATGAACAGGATGATGTCGCCGCGCGTACGGATCTCCTTGAGCACCTTCTTCAGGCGCTCCTCGAAGTCACCGCGGTAGCGGGAGCCGGCGACCAGCGCGCCCAGGTCCAGGGTGTAGAGGTGCTTGTCCTTGAGGGTCTCGGGCACCTCGCCCTTGACGATGGCCTGCGCCAGGCCCTCGACGACGGCGGTCTTGCCGACGCCGGGCTCGCCGATGAGCACCGGGTTGTTCTTCGTACGGCGGGACAGGACCTGCATGACCCGCTCGATCTCCTTCTCGCGCCCGATGACCGGGTCGAGCTTGGACTCGCGGGCGGCCTGCGTCAGGTTGCGGCCGAACTGGTCCAGGACGAGCGAGGTGGACGGCGTGCCCTCGGCGGGTCCGCCGGCCGTGGCGGCCTCCTTGCCCCCGGAGTAACCGGACAGGAGCTGGATGACCTGCTGGCGGACCCGGTTGAGGTCGGCGCCCAGCTTCACGAGGACCTGGGCGGCGACGCCCTCGCCCTCGCGGATCAGGCCCAGCAGGATGTGCTCCGTGCCGATGTAGTTGTGGCCGAGCTGAAGGGCCTCGCGGAGCGACAGCTCCAGCACCTTCTTGGCACGGGGGGTGAAGGGGATGTGGCCGGACGGGGCCTGCTGGCCCTGGCCGATGATCTCCTCCACCTGCTGGCGGACAGCCTCAAGCGAGATCCCGAGGCTCTCCAGTGCCTTAGCGGCGACACCCTCACCTTCGTGGATCAGGCCCAGAAGGATGTGCTCGGTGCCGATGTAGTTGTGGTTGAGCATCCGGGCTTCTTCCTGAGCCAGGACGACAACCCGCCGCGCGCGGTCGGTGAACCTCTCGAACATCGTTAATCGCTCCTCAGAGCGGTCAGGCAGTGAGGGGACGCTCCCCTCGCTGTCCTTCCGCAGCTTAGTCCCGCAACGGGGGACCGCTCATTCCAACTGCCGACGCCAGCCCAGTCGATCATGCGCCTCCTGCCCCGGACAGCCGACAACAGTTCCAACCCGATGGTGCGAGACGATGTTCCCGCAGGCCAGGCGTATTCACCTGGATCCACTACGCCCACGGCGAACGCCCCCGCACCGACGCGCTCGCTCACGGCGGCGCCCAGTGCTTCAGCACCCCCGCTCCGCCCTTCCCCACCTGGGGTTCCGGGCTGTTAGAGCCTTCTTACCCGTTCGATGTGACAATCCATGCGGCATCGACCGGTTACGGTCCACCGCATCCGCTGAGGGCGAACAAGCCGGAACGGTCCCGGGGAGTGCACCACGGCCGGGAACACGACAGTGAATACCGTACGTAATGCGTGATACCGCTGAGTGACCGACTGTGGCCGCGGGCGGAGGGTACCGACCGGGTCACATGGTCCCGCCGGGCCCGCCGCACGCCCCCTCGGGGCGCACCGGGCCGGTCACGGACGCGTCGGCCGCGCAGCGCAGGGCAGCACCCTCGGAAGCCACCGGGGAGCCTCCGAAAGCCGCTGGTGAGTCCCTGGGGAGGCCGCCGCGCGGGGGCCTCCCGAACCGGGGGACGGCCATCGGGTCACGGGCCGGCCGGCGGTCGCGTGGCGGCCGGACGGACAGCCGGTGGACCGGCGGGCCGGTCGGCCGGCCGGTGGGCCGTAATGATTCAGCCGTTGGCCTTCTCGTACGCCTCGCGAATGCTGGCGGGAACCCGACCGCGGTCGTTGACCTCGTAACCCTGCTCCTTGGCCCACGCACGGATCTTCGCCGTGTCCTGGCCGGACCCGGAACCCGAGCTGGAACGGCCGCCCTTTCCGCGCGCGGAACGGCCACCGGTGCGCCGGCCGTTCTTCAGATAGGGCTCCAGAGCGGAACGCAGCTTGTCCGCATTAGCGGCGGTGAGGTCGATCTCGTAGGACTTACCGTCCAGTGCGAACGTCACCGTCTCGTCCGCCTCGCCGCCGTCGAGGTCGTCGACAAGAAGAACCTGAACCTTCTGTGCCACCTGCTACTCCCATTCGTGCTGGATAACTGATTACAGATACCGACGTGGAAAGCAAACCGCTTTTCCGGGAGAAACACAAACCCTGTGCTGAGTTTGCCCGCCCGTCCACGGGGATTGGCGGGACCTTTCGGACATAGTGGTGAAGTGCCCCCGCGCGGTTCACAGATGCAGCAGCATGCGACTGTTGCCCAAGGTGTTGGGCTTCACCCGTTCGAGACCCAGGAACTCGGCCACGCCCTCGTCATAGGAACGCAGCAGCTCGCTGTACACATCGCCGTCCACCGGCGTCTCGCCGATCTCCCGGAAGCCGTGCTTGGCGAAGAAGTCCACTTCGAAGGTGAGGCAGAAAATACGCCGCACGCCCAGCCAGCGGGCCGTGCGCAGCAGCTTCTCCAGCAGCAGGTGACCCACCCCCGTGCCGCGCTGGGAAGGATCCACCGCGAGCGTCCTGACTTCGGCGAGGTCTTCCCACATGACGTGCAGCGCACCGCAGCCGACGACTTCCGCGTCACCATCCCGCTCCGCGACCCAGAACTCCTGGATGTCCTCGTAAAGGGTCACCGTCGCTTTGTCGAGCAGGATGCGGTCGCGCGAGTAGGTGTCGATCAGGCGGCGCACCGCCGGGACATCAGCCGTTCGTGCCCTGCGGATGGTGACCTGCGATAGCGGAGCGCGTTCTGTCATGAACGGACGCTATCGGTCCCCGGAGGGTGCCTCCCCATCGGGGGGATCCAGGTGGACACCGTTCAGATGTACGACCCGCAAGGCCGTCCGCAGGACTTCCACCTGCTCCGGCGACATCATGCCGAAGAAGTCCACCAGAGCGGCTGCCGGGTTGTCACTGGTCGTCCACGCTTCGTGCATGAGAGCGGCGGAGTAGGCGGCCCTGGTGGAGACGGCCGCATATCGATAGGCGCGGCCTTCCTGCTCCCGCCTCAGCCAGCCCTTCTGGCGCAGGTTGTCCATTACAGTCATCACCGTCGTGTAGGCGACGGTGCGTTCCTTCTGGAGATCTTCGAGGACTTCCCGCACGGTGACCGGGCGGTTCCAGCGCCATACCCGGGTCATCACGGCGTCTTCCAGCTCTCCCAGTGGCCTCGGCACAGAAGAATAATAGTGGAAAATGTCCGAATCGAGGGAATTACCCGGAAGACGCCGCGAGTATGCGGTGCGGGGCGGCGGAATCCGCCGCCGCGTCACTCCCCCGTCCGGGGCGGTTCAGCGCTCGCCGGACTGCTTCGTGGCCTCGGCGCGGGCGAGGGCGGCATCGACGATGCCGTCTTCCTTCGCCTTGTTCGCGCCGCCCTGGCTCTTGACGATGGTGACGATCAGGGCCGTGAATCCGATCGCCATCACGAGCGGCGGGGTGAGTGCGGCGACGTAGTCCATGGCAGAGCCTCCTCGACGAACCTGGCGACCAGCGTAACGCCGGGCGCCCGGCCCGCAGAAAGCGCCCCGCGCGCCACACCGCGCCACGCAGCGCCCGACCGTCCCGCCTGCGCCGGGCGCCTCCGAGGCCCTGTGGGCGTCCCATGCGGGCCCGGGGCGCCCCCGGGCAGGCCCGGGACGTCTCAGGCGGGCAGCGGCAGCGTGAAGGGGGCGCCGTCGGGCTCCTGGCCGCGGGCCTCCGTCTCGTCGGGCCCGTCGCGGTCGGGGGCCGGCTCGGGCGGACCCGACGGCTTGCGGCGGGGCGGGAAGACCTCCGCCGGCGTCGGCACCGGACGGGAGGGCCGCACCGGCTCCGGCGAGCCCGGCCGCTCGGCCGGTCCCGGCTTGGCCGGACCGGGGGACGGCTGCGCCTCCCGTTCCGGCTCGGCCCCGGACCCCGTCTCCTGCTCGCTGCGCGGCCCCGGCATCGCGGACCGCCCGGCGGCCGGCTCCGGTGCGTCGTCGGCCGGGCGGCGTACGGCGGGCAGGCACGGCCGGACGGCGGCTTCGACGCGGTGCAGGAGGGCCCGGCGGCGGGCCGTCTCCCTCTCACCGGCCGGGCGGGCGCACAGGGCGCGCACGGCCGCCACGTCCTCGGCCCCAGGGAGGTGACCGGCGGCGAGGGCGGCGGCCAGGAGGTCCAGGTAACCGGCGGCGGCACCCGGCAGGGCCGCGCGGTGGCGGGCCAGGTCCGCCCGGACGAACGCACGCAGCCTGCGGGCCTCACTGACGGCCTCGTCCACGGCCTGCGCGAGCCGCAGGATGGCGCGGGTCTCCTCGGGCGCGGGGTCGGACTGGAGGGCGATGGCGAGAGCACCGCCGAGCACGCGCAGCTCGTCGGCGCTGAACGCCATGCCGCCTCGGGAACCGTAGGGCGTGGGCATGAGGTGACGATAGGCGCCTCATGCCCTAAATGTGCTTATCGCCCGATTCCCGGCGTGGCGTCCGCCCTCCTTTCGGGTGACCCCGTCCCGGAGCGGATGACGGGACCGCCCCTGCCGGCAGGCGGGGAGCCGGTCAGAGGCGGTTGACGTTGCGCTCGTAGACGAGGCGGAGGCCGATCAGGGTCAGCCAGGGCTCGTGCTCGTCGATGACGGTGGACTCGCCGAGGACCATCGGGGCGAGTCCGCCCGTCGCGATGACGGTCACCTCGTCCAGGCTCTCCGGGCTGTCGGGGTCGTCGGCGAGTTCGGCCACCATGCGGTTGACGACGCCGTCCACCTGGCCGGCGAAGCCGTAGACGATGCCGGACTGCATGGCCTCGACCGTGTTCTTGCCGATGACGCTGCGCGGCCGGGCGATCTCGATCTTGCGGAGCTGTGCGCCGCGCACGCCGAGTGCGTCCACGGAGATCTCGATGCCGGGTGCGATCACCCCGCCGACGTATTCGCCGCGTGCGGAGACCGCGTCGAACGTGGTGGCCGTACCGAAGTCCACGACCACGCACGGGCCGCCGTACAGCTCGACCGCGGCGAGGGCGTTGATGATGCGGTCGGCGCCGACCTCCTTCGGGTTGTCCATGAGGATCGGCACGCCCGTCTTGACGCCCGGCTCGACCAGGACGGCCGGGATGTCGCCGTAGTAGCGCCGGGTCACCTCGCGCAGTTCGTGGAGCACGGAGGGGACGGTGGAGCAGATGGCGATGCCCTCGATGTTGTCGCCGAGGTCGTCACCGAGCAGCGGGTGCATGCCCATCAGCCCCTGGAGCAGCACGGCGAGTTCGTCGGCCGTGCGGCGGGCCTCGGTGGAGATCCGCCAGTGCTCGACGATCTCCTCCCCGTCGAAGAGGCCGAGCACGGTGTGGGTGTTGCCCACGTCGATGGTGAGCAGCATCAGGCGTGCTCCTCTCGCAGGTCGAGGCCGATGTCCATGATCGGCGAGGAGTGGGTCAGTGCCCCGACGGCGAGGTAGTCCACCCCGGTGGCGGCGTACTCGGCGGCGTTGGCCAGGGTCAGCCGCCCGGACGACTCCAGCCGGGCCCGGCCGGCGACCAGCGTGACCGCCTCGGCGGTCATCCCGGGGGTGAAGTTGTCCAGCAGGATCAGCTCGGCGCCCTGGTCCAGCACGGGCGGGATCTGGTCGAGGCTGTCCACCTCGACCTCGATGGGCACGTCGGGGAACTCCGCGCGCACCCGCGCGAACGCCTCCGCGACCCCGCCCGCCGCGACGACGTGGTTGTCCTTGATCAGTGCCGCGTCGGACAACGACATGCGGTGGTTGACGCCGCCGCCGCACCGCACGGCGTACTTCTCCAGGGCGCGCAGGCCGGGTGTCGTCTTGCGGGTGTCGCGCACCCGGGCGCCGGTGCCCTCAAGGGCGTCCGCCCACGCGCGGGTGGCCGTCGCGATGCCGGACAGCCGGCACAGCAGGTTCAGCGCGCTGCGTTCGGCCGTCAGCAGGTCCCGGGTGCGGGTGCGGACGGTCAGCAGTTTCTGTCCCGCCTCCACATGGTCGCCGTCCTCCACGTGTCGTTCGACTTCGAACTCGTCCGTGCAGACGACGGACAGCACCGCCTCGGCGACGCGCAGGCCGGCGACGGTACCCGCCTCCCGGGCCGTGAAGTCGCCGGTGGCCACCGCGTCCTCCGGAACGGTCGCCACGCTGGTGACGTCCACGCCGCGGTCCAGGTCCTCCTCGACCGCCAGGTGCGCGATGTCCTCGACCTGCACCGGGTCGAGCCCCGCGTCCATCAGGAGCTGCGCCAGGTCCGGGTCCAGACCGCACTCCAGCGGGTCGAGGCCCGTCTCGTACGCGGCGTCGGCCGAGCAGCCGCAGGCGTCGCCGCAGCCGCCTGCCTCCGCACCGCCCTGCGGCGCGGGGCCCCTGCCGATCTGGAGGAGGGGGAGGTCGTCGGTCACTGGTGCTCCTTGGGCGTGTCTGCTGTGGTGAGGACCGGGGGAAAGGCGGTCGAGGGCGTGGTGCGGACCGACAGCGGTGCGCCGGGCGCCGCACTGACGATCAGATGGCGGCGCCAGGCGGTGTCGTCCCGGTCGGGATGGTCCTCACGCCAGTGGCAGCCCCGCGTCTCCTCGCGGCGGAGGGCCGCTTCGACCAGGACCCGGGCGACCAGGTGGAGATTGGTGGTCTCCCAGGACTCGACGCCCGGCTCGGGGCGTTCGCCGCCCTCCGTGAGGGCGGCCAGTCCCGCGGCGGCCTCGGTGAGGGAGCGGCGGCTGCGCAGGACGCCGGCGCCGCGTGTCATCAGCTGCTGGATCCGGGGACGGGCCGTCGCCGGGAGCAGGGCCGTCGCCGCAGGGGCGGCACTCTCCGGCGTCCCCGGGCCGCCGTGGGGACTTCGCGGCGACGGCACCGCCTCGGGGCGCTCCGGGGCGCGCGCGATGTGCTCGGCGATGCGTTCGGCGAAGACGAGCCCCTCCAGCAGGCTGTTGGAGGCCAGCCGGTTGGCGCCGTGCACGCCGGTGCAGGCCGCCTCGCCGCAGGCGTAGAGGCCGGGGACAGTGGTGCGGCCGTCCAGGTCCGTACGGATGCCGCCGCTGGCGTAGTGCGCGGCGGGGGCGACCGGTACGGGCTCGGTCACCGGGTCGATGCCGTGTGCGCGGCAGGCGGCCAGGATGGTGGGGAAGCGGCGCTCCCACATGGCGGCGCCGAAGTGCCGGGCGTCCAGATACATGTGGTCGGTGCCCTGGGCGGCGGCGCGGCGCATGATGCCCTTGGCGACGATGTCGCGGGGGGCCAGCTCGGCCAGCGGGTGGGCGCCCCGCATGAAGCGCTCCCCGGCGGCGTCGACCAGGTGCGCGCCCTCGCCGCGTACGGCCTCCGAGATGAGCGGCTGCTGGCCCTGCGCATCCGGCCCCAGATAGAGCACCGTGGGGTGGAACTGGACGAACTCCAGGTCGGAGACCTCGGCGCCGGCGCGCAGGGCCAGGGCGACGCCGTCCCCGGTGGAGACGGCCGGGTTCGTGGTGGCGGCGTACACCTGGCCCATGCCGCCGGTGGCCAGCACGACGGCGGGTGCGTGGACGGCGCCGACCCCGTCGTGCCGGCCCTCCCCCATGACGTGCAGGGTGACGCCGGCGGTGCGGCCGTCGGCGTCGGTGAGGAGGTCGAGGACGAGGGCGTTCTCGACCGTGCGGATGCCCTGTGCGCGTACGGCCTCGGCCAGGGCGCGGGAGATCTCGGCTCCGGTGGCGTCGCCGCCCGCGTGGACGATGCGGTCACGGTGGTGGCCGCCCTCACGGGTGAGGGCGAGGCCGCCGGTCGCGGGCGAGGTGTCGAACCGGGCACCCGCCGCGATGAGCCGGCGGACGGCCGCGGGCCCCGTCGTGACGAGGGTGCGTACGGCCTCCTCGTCGCACAGTCCCGCGCCGGCCTCCAGGGTGTCGGCCAGATGCTCGGCGGGGCTGTCGCCGTCCCCGAGCGCCGCCGCCACGCCGCCCTGCGCCCAGCGGGTCGAGCCGGCCTCCAGGCGGGCCTTGGTGACGACGACGGTGCGGGCGCCCCGTGCGGCGCAGCGCAGGGCGACGGTCAGCCCGGCGACGCCGGAGCCGACGACGACCACGTCCGCGTCGAGGGCCCAGCCCGGCGGGGGTGCGGTCAGCGGCCCGGTGCCTATGCCGGGGGTGGGCGCGGGCGGCCTGCCAGGGGTCATCGTGCGTCTCCGAACCGCAGCGGGACGTTGTCGATCAGCCGGGTGGTGCCGGCGCGGGCGGCCACCGCGAGGACGGCCTCGCCCCGCCAGGTGTCGCCGGTGACCGGGGTGAAGCTCGCCGGGTCGACGAGCGCCACGTAGTCGACGTCGAGTCCGGTGGCCCGCTCCAGCACCTCGCGGGCCGCCCGTTCGGCCGCCGCGGGCCCCCGGGAGGCGGCCTCCTCGCCGGCGCGCAGGGCCCGGGAGAGGGCCAGGGCGTCGGCGCGTTCGCCGGTGTCCAGGTAGCGGTTGCGGCTGGAGAGGGCGAGGCCGTCGGGCTCGCGGACGGTGGGGACGGCGACGATCTCGACGGGGAAGTTGAGGTCCCGCGCCATGCGGCGGACGAGGGCGAGCTGCTGGGCGTCCTTCTGCCCGAAGAACGCCGCGTCGGGGGCCGTCAGGTGGAGGAGCTTGGCGACGACGGTGAGCATCCCGTCGAAGTGCCCGGGCCGGCTGGCGCCCTCCAGCACGGTGCCCATGGGCCCGGCGGTGATGCGCACCTGGGGTTCGCCGCCCGGGTAGACCTCCTCGACGGACGGCGCGAACACCACGTCGGCGCCCTCCTTGCCGGCGACCTCCACATCGGCGTCCAGGGTGCGCGGGTAGCGGTCCAGATCCTCGCCGGCGCCGAACTGGAGGGGGTTGACGAAGACGGTGACGACGACCTGCCCGTGCGGCCCCACACGGTCGCGGGCGGCGCGCACCAGTGCGGCGTGACCCTCGTGCAGGGCTCCCATGGTCATGACGACGGCGCGTTCGCCGTCCCGGGGCAGCGCACGCAGTTCGCCGGCCGTGGTGACGATGCGCGGCCTCATGCGCCCGCCTCCCCGTCGCCGTCCGCTTCCCCGCCGCCCGGGGGGCCCTGCGTCCCGTCCGGTCCCCGCCCGGCCGCGCCGTCACGCGGGGCGTCGTTGAGGACGTCGAGCAGGGGTTCGGCCAACTCGGGCTTGAGGAGGCCGTGGTCGAGGGCCCGGTCCGCGGTGGCCCTGGCCATCGCGAGGTAGCCGGGCACCGTCTGCGGCGCGTGGCGGCGCAGTTCCTCGACGTGCGCGGCGACGGTTCCGGCGTCCCCGCGGGCGACCGGGCCGGTCAGTGCGGCGTCGCCGGAGCGCAGCGCGTTGTCGAGGGCGGCGCCCAGCAGCGGGCCGAGCATCCGGTCGGGTGCCTGCACACCGGTGCTGCGCAGCAGTTCCATCGACTGGTTGACGAGGGTGACCAGGTGGTTCGCGCCGATGGCGAGGGCCGCGTGGTAGAGCGGGCGGGACTCCTCGGGGATCCACTCGGGTTCCCCGCCCATCTCGATGACCAGTGCCTGGGCCGCCAGTCGCAGCTCCTCGGGCGCGGTGACCCCGAACGAGCAGCCCGCGAGCCGCTGCACGTCCACGGCGGTCCCGGTGAAGGTCATCACCGGGTGCAGCGCCAGGGGGAGCGCCCCGGCGCGCAGGGCGGGCTCCAGCACGGAGAGGCCGAACCGGCCGGAGGTGTGCACGACCAGTTGCCCGGGGCGTACGGCCCCGGTGCGGGCCAGCCCGGCCACCAGGCCGGGCAGCGCGTCGTCGGGGACGGTCAGCAGGACGAGTTCGCTGCGGGCGAGAACCTCGTCGGGGTCCACCACGGGCACGCCGGGCAGCAGCTCGGCGGCGCGGCGGCGGGAGGCGTCCGAGACACCGGAGACGGCGACCGGGCGGTGCCCGGCCAGTTGCAGGGCCGCCGCCAGCGCGGGGCCGACCCGGCCCGCGCCGACGACACCGACGGACAGCCGCGCCGGGCGGTCCTGGGCCCGCGCGGCTGCCGGGCCCGGCCCTCCCGCGGGCTCTTCCCGGCCGTCCGCGCCCGGGGTTCGAGGGTGTTGTGGGTTCACGAAAGTGACCTTCCGTATGCGTTCCGGTCCGCTCAGTGGCCGGTACCGGACGAGACCCCGCCATGCTAAGCCCTCCGGGCGCGGCGTTTCAGGGGCCGGGGGGCGACGGCCGGGACCCCCGCGCCACGCCCCGCCGGCGCCTCGTCGCCCCATGCGCGCCGTGCCTCCCTGCGGGCCACCCACCACGCCCGCAGCAGCTTCGCCTCGTGGCTGCCGGGGGCGGGCGGCGGCGCCTGCCCGTCGGAGCTGAGCCGCCAACTGTCCAGTGCGTACTGCTCATACATGCTCATGCCGACGACACTGCGGCCCCGGCCGGGCCACCGGCACGCGGATTGACGGGGGCCGTCAATCAACAGGGCACCGATTGACGAGTCCCGTCAATCGGGGAAGGAACAGCGCCCGGAAGAGGGGGAGTGCAACGTGGCGCACCACACTTGACCAGGGCGGGAGGATGGAAGCATGAGCGTCACCATCCACATCGCCGGACTGCCGGACGAGCGCATCGTCTTCGCGCCGTCCCCGCTGGCCGAACTGGGCACCGCGCTGCACACCCTGGCGGAGCCCGGCCACCACCCCGGCGTACGCGGCTGGGCCACCGCGGTCAACGCCGGACTCCCCCAGGACCTGGCGGACCGGCTCAGCGAGGCGGACTTCCTGTGGCGCACCACCTTCTCGGACATCATGATGGGCTTCGCCGGTGTGCGGGACTCCTCCGGCCGGCCGGGGGCGACGCTCGCCGAGGACCTGGACCTGCTCGACAAGCTGGAGGACGAGGACTTCGTCTCGGCGGCGCTGGAGTTCACGTGCAGCGCGCTGTACGGCGCCGACGCGCTGACGTCACCGCTGACCGATCCGGTGCTGCGCGACCGCGCGGTCGAGCTGGCGTCCGCGCGCGGGCCGCAGCAACGGCAGTTCACCGAGTGGCTGCTGGCCGACCCGCCGGCCGTCCGCGCCTGGGTGAGGCGCCTGTTCGAGGACTGTGAGCAGGCGTTCTTCGCGGACACCTGGAACCGGGTACGGCAGCAACTGGCCGCCGACGCCCGGCAGAAGACCGAACTGCTGCGCCGGCGGGGACTGGCCGCGACCCTGGAGGCCGTCTCACCGGCCCTCTCGACCGACGAGCACCGCACCGTCATCGACGCCGACAAGCTCTCCAGCGCCCGCACCACCGCCGTGGACCCCGAGGTCGGCCCCGGCGTCACGTTCGTACCGTCCGTCCACCAGTGGCCGCACCTGCTGGTGCTGCACCGGCACGGCTGGCGGCCCGTCGTGCACTACCCGATCGCCGCGCCCGAGATGCAGGCGCCGCTCTCGGTCGAACAGTTCAAACTCCGCATGGAAGCCCTCGCCCACCCCATGCGGATGCAGCTGTGCCGCAACCTGGCGCGAGCCCCCTACACCACGGGCGAGCTGGCGGACCACTACTCGCTCTCCGCCCCGGAGGTCTCCCGGCACCTGGCCGTGCTCAAGCGCGCCGGACTGATCACCGCCCGGCGGCGCGGCCGGTACGTGCAGTACCAGCTGGACCTGAAGGTCGTGGGACGGCTGGGCAGCGACTTTTTGGAGACGGTGCTGCGGTGACCGGCGGGGCACGGCGCCCTGCCGTCAGCCCCGCGCCCGCACCAGGCCCGTCTCGTAGGCGAGGACGACCGCCTGCACGCGGTCCCGCAGCCCCAGCTTGGCCAGGATGCGGCCCACATGGGTCTTGACCGTGGCCTCGGACAGCACGAGACGCGCGGCGATCTCCCCGTTGGACAGCCCCTGGGCGATCAGGGTGAGCACCTCCCGCTCGCGCTCGGTGAGCCGCTCCAGCTCCTTGGCGACCGGCTCGGCGGTGGTCGCGGGCAGCACGGAGGAGAACCGGTCGATCAGCCGCCGCGTGGTGCTGGGCGCCACCACCGCGTCGCCGCTGTGCACCGCGCGGATGGCCTCCAGCAGATCGCCGGGCGGCACGTCCTTGAGCATGAAGCCGCTGGCGCCCGCCTTGAGCGCGGAGAAGGCGTACTCGTCCAGGTCGAAGGTGGTCAGGATCAGCACCTTGGGGTCACCGGGCCCGCCCTCGCCGTCCTCGCAGATGCGGCGGGTCGCCTCCACCCCGTCCACGTTCGGCATGCGCACATCCATCAGCACGACGTCCACCGGCGTGCGGCTCAGGATCTCCAGCGCCTCCGCGCCGTCACCCGCCTCCGCCGCGACCTCCATGTCCTGCTGGGCGGTGAGCACCATGCGGAAGCCGGTGCGCAGCAGCGCCTGGTCGTCGACGAGCATCACACGGATGGTCATTCTTCGGTCCTTCGGGTAGCGGGGCCGGTCGGGCCCTGGAGGTGGGATCGGGCGGGAGGGAGGGGTCCGGGAGGGCGGGGCGTCAGTCGGGTCTCGGGGCGGCGGGGTCGGTCGGGTCGGGGGCACGGGCGTGGCGGCGCGGGCTCCACAGGACGGGCCCGGTGTCAGTCGGCGCCCTTGAGGGGCAGAGCCGCACAGATCCGGAAGCCGCCGCCCGACCGGGGCCCGGCCTCCAGCGCGCCGCCGACCATACCGACCCGCTCCCGCATGCCGATCAGCCCGTGACCGAGACCGTCGGCGCCGCCCTCCTCGTACAGCTCCCGCTGTGCACCGCGGCCGTCGTCCTCGGCGACGACGGAGAGCGCGTCGTCGGTGTAGCGCAGCCGCACCGTCGCCCCGACGTCCGGCCCGCCGTGCTTGCGGGTGTTCGTCAGCGCCTCCTGGACGATCCGGTAGGCGGTCAGCTCCACACTGCTGGGCAGCGGATGCGGAGTGCCCTCCACGGCGAAATCGACCGTCAGCCCGGCACCGCGCACCTGCTCCACGAGTTCCGCGATCTGCTCCACACCGGGCTGCGGCACATATTCGCCCCCGTCCCGCTTGCCGCCGTCCTCGCTGCGCAGCACCCCCAGCAGGCGGCGCATCTCCGCGAGCGCCTGGCGGCCCGTGCCGGAGATGGTCTGCAGCGCCATGCGGGCCTGCTCGGGCGCACTGTCCAGCACGTAGGCGCCGCCGTCCGCCTGGACGACCATCACCGACACGTTGTGCGCCACCACGTCGTGCAGCTCCCGCGCGATACGGGCCCGCTCGGCCGCGACGGCCACCTTGGCCCGCGCCTCGCGCTCCTTCTCCAGCCTCCTGGCCCGCTCCTCCAGCTGGGAGTAGTAGGCGCGGCGGGTGCGCAGCGAATCGCCCAGCACCCACGCCATCACGAACACCAGCGTCAGGAAGAGGGTGCCGAAGATCTTGCCCGTCACATCGGCGTGCTCGTTCGGCCAGCGGAGCTGGCTGATGGTGGGCGACAGCAGCGCGCCCGCCAGGGCGAAACGGGACGCCCAGCGGGTGTGCCGGGAGGCGACGGTGAAGATGATGACCAGGAACGCGAAATCGCCCGGGAACGGGCTCAGATCCGTGACCACCTGCGCCAGGCCCGTACCGGTGGCCAGCAGCAGCATCTTCTCCGGGGCCCGGCGCCGCAACGCCACCACCACCGACAGCGCCAGCGACACCGGGACGATCGCGATCTTCTCCCAGCGCCCCTGCGCGAGCCCCTCCGACGCCTCTGGCGGCGCCGTCAGACTGGCCAGGATCCACACCGACGACAGCATCAGCAGGAACGCAGCCCAGAGGCTGTCCACCGAAGTGGGATGCCTGCGGATGAAATCGTAGAGGCGGTTCACGTAACCCAGCGTATGCAGGCCGAGCACGTCCCGGGGTCAGCCGGACGGCCGATCCGGTCCGCCCGGCCTACTCCCCAAGGTGGAGGATGTCCGTCCGCACATACGGTGAGGCCCATGCTCCCCGAGTTGTCCCGATGGCGCGCCGCCACGGAAGAAGCGCTCTACGGACCGCGCGGCTTCTACACCCGGCACGCCCCCCAAGCCCACTTCCGCACCTCCGTGCACGCCTCCCCCCTGTTCGCCGAGGCCGTCACCCGGCTCCTGCTGCGGTTGGACGAGGCCCTGGGCCGACCCCGGCGGCTCGACCTGGTGGACGTGGGCGCGGGCGGCGGCGAACTCCTCGCCGGGGTGCTGGCCGCGCTGGGCGACCGGGAGGCGGCGGGCGCCGACGTACGGGCCCGGCTGCGCCCCCTCGCCGTCGAACGCCGGGCACGGCCCGCCGGGCTCGACCCCGCCGTCGGCTGGCAGGACCGGCTCCCCGCACCGGGCACCGTCACCGGGCTGCTCTTCGCCAACGAGTGGCTCGACAACGTGCCCCTCGACATCGCCGAGAACGACGAGCACGGCACCCCCCGCATCCTGCTGGTCGCCCCGGACGGCACCGAGCACCCCGGCCCCGTCCCCACCGGGAGCGACGCCGCGTGGCTGGACCGCTGGTGGCCGCTGACCGGCGCCGGGCCGGGCGCCCGCGCCGAGATCGGCCACCCCCGCGACACCGCCTGGGCGCAAGCCGCCGCCGCACTGCACCGCGGAGTGGCCGTCGCCGTGGACTACGCCCACACCCGTGACACCCGCCCGCCCTTCGGCACCCTGGCCGGACACCGCGCGGGCCGCCCGTGCGCCCCCGTACCCGACGGCTCCTGCGACGTGACCGCACACGTCGCCCTCGACTCCGTCGCCGACGCGGCGCCCGGCACCACCAGACTGCTCACCCAGCGCGCCGCCCTCCAGGCGCTCGGCATCACCGGCCGCCGCCCCGCCCTCTCCCTGGCCGGCAGCGACCCCGCGGCCTACGTACGGGGCCTGAGCGCCGCCGGTGAGGCCGCCGAACTGCTGGACGCCGGCGGACTGGGCGGCTTCGGCTGGCTGGTGACCGAACGGGACTGCCCGGCGCCCTTCCCGGGCTGATCCCCGTCCGGTTCTCAGGTGCCCCGCGCCGGTGGGAGCACCGGCAGGCCCGCCGCGCGCCACGCCTGGAAGCCGCCGGCCAGGTCGGTCGCCCGGCGCAGGCCCAGCCGGTGCAGGGAACGCGCCGCGAACGAGGACGCGTACCCCTCGTCGCAGACGACGACCACGAACAGCGCGCTCCCGGTGGCCTGCGGCGCCCGGTGGGGGCAGGTCGGGTCGAGCCGCCACTCCAGTTCGTTGCGCTCCACCACCAGGGCGCCGGGGAGGGTACCGTCCCGGTCCCGCAGCGCCGCGTACCGGATGTCCACCAGCAGCGCCCCGTCGCGCTGCGCGGCAGCCGCCTGGTGGGGCGTCAGCCGGGCCAGTCCGCTGCGGGCCTCCGCCAGCAGGGCGTCCACCCGGCTCGCCGCGCCGGCACTCACTCCCACTCCCCGGGGCGCTCGACCTCTTCGAGACGCAGCACATCACCCGTACGGCTGTAACGGCGCATCAGGGGGAGGGGCGGGTAGTAGGCGTGCACGGAGACGGCGTGTTCGTCCGGCGTCCCGTTGAGCACTTCGTGCACATGGTGCGGTCCGAACGCCCGGCCACGGCCCTCGCCCAGCCGCCGGCTGCGGTCGATGCCGTCGGCCAGCTGGAGCGTCTTCCAGCCCTCGGTGGGCAGCCGGGCGGCCAGGGCGTGCTCGGTGAGGGTGCCGCGGGCGGTGGCGAAGGCGCCCCGGGAGCCGCCGTGGTCGTGCCATCCGGTGCCGGTGCCCGGCGGCCAGCCGATGAGCCACGCCTCACTGCCCTCGGGCCCGGCCAGCCGCAGCCAGGTGCGGCCTTCGGGGTCGAGCGGCAGCGAGGAGACGAGGGCGTCGTCGGCGGCGACACGGCGGACGAACGCGAGGAGCGCGGCCTCGGTGGGGCCGGCCGGTGCGGGGGCCGTCGCCGGCGCGGCGGGCACGGCAGGCCGGGAGACAGGGGTGAGGGACACGGGAACCGTCCTGGAGGTGATCGTGGAGGTGCGCGGCCACGGCACGGCGGCCCACGCGGAGGAAGCCCCGAAAGGGGCGCGGAATGCGATCAGCAGGACGGCAGACACACGCAGCCCGCGTAGCGGAGCAGGTCCAGGTGGACCCTCCGCCACAGGTGGCCGCGCGTTCCGATCATGCGGGCGAGTGCAGCACAGCGCCGCGGACGGTGTCAATGCTCACCGGGCGGAGCGGGGTTGCGCCCAGGGGGCTGGTTTCCGTCCGGGGCCGGTTCACGTCCGGGGGCGCGGTTTCACGTCCAGAGCCAGTTCGTACAGGGGCGCGGTTTCAGGTCCAGGGCGTGCTTCACGTCCAGGGCGTGCTTCACGTGCAGGGCATGCTTCACGTCCAGGGCGAGCGCGCCTCCGAGGCGAAATCAGCGTCTGGGGCGCCTCCGCGTCCAGGAGCGGACCTCGCGTACGGGAACGGACCTCGCGTCCGGGCGAAGGCTTCTCGTCCAGGAGCGGGCTCCGCACCCGGACGCGGGCTGCGCATCCGAAGTCGGGCTTCGCGTCCAGGGGCCGGTCCGCCTCACGGGCGTGCCTCCCGGGGCGAGGCGCGCCTCCGAGGCGGAATCCGCCTCCAGGCGCCAGCCCCCTCCGGGACTGAAATTCCCCTCCAGGTGCCAGCCCCCTCCGGGACTGAAGTCCCCCTCCAGGCGGCGGCCCTCCCTCCGGGACGAAACCCGCTCCAAGGGCACGGTTCTCAGGAGTCCTCGATGGACTCCAGTGCCACCTGCTCCCGGTCCAGATCGCGTGCGTCCGCGCCGACGGAGCGGCGCAGTGCCGCGTGCAGCCGGGCCGGGGTGAGGACGCCGACGAAGCGGTCGGCGCTGTCGAGGACCGCGATCCAGCCCGCGTCGTGCTGGAGCATCGTGCTGAACGCCTGCTTGAGGGAGGAGCCCAGCGGCAGCCATGCCTCCATGCGGCGGGCGTGGTCGCCCACCGTGCCGCTCTCCTGCCCGGCACCGGCCACCACCCCGGCCGACACCCAGCCGTGCAGTTCGTCGGCGTCGTCCAGCACCACGGCCCAGCGGGCGCCGCTGCTCGCCATCCGTTCGGCGGCCTTGTCGAGCCGGTCGCTGAGGTGGACGGTCGGCGGTTCCTCCAGGTCGCCGTGTTCGATCGGGGTGACCGAGAGCCGCTTGAGGCCGCGGTCGGCACCGACGAAGTCCGCCACGTACGGGGACGCCGGGGCGCCCAGTACGCTCGCCGGGCGGTCGAACTGTTCGATGCGGCCCTCCCCGTAGACGGCGATGCGGTCGCCGAGACGGACGGCCTCCTCGATGTCGTGCGTGACGAACAGCACCGTCTTGTGCAGCCGCGACTGCAGTCGCAGGAACTCGTTCTGCAGGTGCTCGCGCACCACGGGGTCGACGGCGCCGAAGGGCTCGTCCATCAGGAGCACCGGCGGGTCGGCCGCCAGCGCCCGTGCCACGCCCACCCGCTGCCGCTGACCGCCGCTGAGCTGGTCGGGGTAGCGGTCGCCGTAGACGGACGGGTCCAGGCCCACCAGGTCGAGCAGTTCGCGGGCGCGCTCGCGCCGCCGTGCCTTGGGCCAGCCCAGCAGGTGCGGGACGGTCGCCGTGTTGTCCAGCACGGTGCGGTGCGGGAAGAGCCCCGTCTGCTGGATGACGTAACCCATCCGGCGCCGCAGCTCGACGGGTTCGACACCGGCGATGTCCGCGCCGTCGACCAGGATGCGGCCTTCGGTGGGTTCGATGAGCCGGTTGACCATCTTCATCGTGGTGGTCTTCCCGCAGCCCGAGGGCCCGACGAGGGTGACCAGCTCTCCTTCGGCCACCTCGAAGGAGAGCCCCTCGACCGCGACGGTGCCGTCGGCGTACCGCTTGGTCACGTTCTCGAAGCGAATCATGTCCCCATCCTCGCCTTCCGTCGCTCCCCATGGGATGAACAGCGCGTTACACGGGTACGCCACTGCGGACCGATTGTCAGTCTGTCGCGTTAGGGTCGCCGACACTGACGAGGACCGCACGGCACGGGGAGGTGACGGACGTGAGCGGCATGGCAGCGGGCAGCCCCGGAGGCTGCCTGGCACGGAACGACTGGCTGTGCGGGGAGTACCTGCGCACCCGGCAGAGTGAACTGCTCGACGCCACCGTCGAACACGTCTGGATCACGGCGGCGGCCATCGTCATCGCCCTGCTGCTGGCACTGCCGGTGGCCGTCGCCGCCCGGCGCTGGCGGCAGGCGCGCGCGCCCGCGCTCGCCGTGACGACGGTGCTCTACACGATCCCGTCCCTGGCCATGTTCGCGCTGCTGCTGCCCGTCTTCGGCCTGTCGGCCGCCGTGGTGGTGACCGGCCTGGTGCTGTACTCGCTCACCGTGCTGGTGCGCAACATCCTGGCCGGTCTGGAGGCGGTGCCCGACGAGATCCGGGAAGCCGCACGCGGCATGGGCTACGGGCCCGGCAGGCTGCTGATCGAGGTGGAGCTCCCGCTGGCACTGCCCGCCCTGCTGGCGGGTGTGCGGATCGCCACCGTCACCGCGGTGTCGCTGACCACGATCGGCGCCATCGTCGGCTACGGCGGACTGGGCAACCTCGTCTACGACGGCATGGAGAGCTACTTCAAGGCGCAGGTGCTGACCGCCTCGCTGATCTGCGTCCTCCTCGCCGTCGCGGCGGATCTCCTGCTGCTGGGCCTCCAGCGCGCCCTCACCCCCTGGACCAGGACGGGCACCCGGCGGCGCGGCGGCCGGCCCGCACGACGGAAGGGCCCGGCGGCCCCCGCGACCGCCGGAGGGGCCACTCCGAAGAAGGACCTCGTGGGGAAGGCGGGCTGAGCGGCCATGGGCGTGATCACCGACGTGGTGGCGTGGCTGACCACCGCATCCCACTGGACCGGCAACGGCGGAGTGCTCCAACGGCTGGGCGAACACCTGTATCTGACGGGCGTGTGCCTGCTGCTCGCCTGCGCCCTCGCGCTGCCGCCCGCACTGTGGCTCGGCCATGTGGGACGCGGCGGCGCCCTGGCGGTGAACCTGTCCAACGCGGGCCGCGCCGTGCCCACCTTCGCCGTCCTGGTGCTCCTGTCGATAGGCCCGCTGGGCCGGTACGGGGACTGGGCGACGATCGTGGCACTGGTGCTGTTCGCACTGCCGCCGCTGCTCACCAACGCCTACACCGGCATCCGGCAGGCCGACCGCGAGGTCGTCGAAGCGGCACGCGGAATGGGCATGACGGGCCGGCAGCTGCTGTGCCAGGTCGAACTGCCGCTCGCCCTGCCGCTGATCATGACGGGCATCCAGACCGCCGCCGTCCAGCTGGTGGCCACCGCCACCCTCGCCGCGCTGCCGGGCGGCGGCGGCCTCGGGCGGCTGATCACCGCCGGTTTCGGCAACTACGACACGCCGCAGGTGGTCGCCGGGGCGCTCCTGGTGGCCGTCCTGGCCCTGCTGGTGGAGCGCCTGCTGACCCTGGCCGAACGACTGCTGGACCCGATGCGGCGGCGGCAGCGCGGCGCGGCTCCCGCACCGGACAGCAACCCCGAGGACGGCACCCGGCACGGCAGCGGCGGCGCCGGCCCCGACAAGACGGCGGCGGCCCCCGCCCGCTCCACGGCCTGACCTGGCGGGCCGGCCCCACACGACACCCGGACGAATGGACGCACCATGACCCTCACCCGCACCGCACCCCCTCGGCGACCGCAGCGGCCGGGCGCCCGCCGCGCCCTGGCAGCGGGCGGCACCCTCGCCGCACTGACGCTCGTGGTCACCGCCTGCTCCGGCAGCGACCTGGAGGAGAAGAGCGCGTCAGGCACCGGCAAGGGCGGCCTCGTCATCGGCTCGGCGGGCTTCACCGAGTCCGAGATCCTCGCCGAGCTGTACTCCGGCGTCCTGACGAAGGCCGGCTACAAGACCAGCGTCAAGAAGGTCAAGAACCGCGAGCTGTACGAGCCGGAGCTGGAGAAGGGCCGTATCGACGTCGTACCGGAGTACGCGGCGACCATGGCCGAGTTCCTCAACGCGAAGAAGAACGGCCCCAAGGCCGAGCCCGTCGCCTCGCCCGACACCGGCAAGACCGTCGCGGCGCTGCGCAAGCTGGCCGCCCCACGCGGTCTGAAGGTGCTCGACCCGGGCAAAGCGGTCGACCAGAACGCGTTCGCGGTGGCCGGAAAGTACGCCGAGAAGCACAAGCTCAAGACGCTCAGCGACCTGGGCGCCTCGAAGCAGAGCGTCACCATCGCGGCGGGCGACGAGTGCGAGACCCGCCCCTTCTGCCGGCCCGGGCTGGAGAAGACGTACGGCATCGAGGTGGAGGGCATCGACCCCAAGGGCGTCGGCACCAGCCAGTCCAAGCAGGCCGTCAAGGACGGCAAGGACCAGCTGGTGCTGACCACCACCACCGACGCCACCCTCGGCCAGTTCGGTCTGGTCCTGCTCAAGGACGACAAGAAGCTCCAGAACGCCGACAACGTACTGCCCGTCGTCAACGCGAAGGACGCCGGCGGCAAGAAGGTCGCCGACGCCCTCGGCAAGCTCACCCGGACCCTGACGACGAAGGACCTCACCGAGCTCAACCGCAAGGTTGACCAGGAACGCCTCAAGCCCGCCGACGTCGCCGACGCGTACCTCAAGGACAAGGGGCTGGCATGACGGCCCGCCTCATACCCTTCGTCCGGTGTCGTCCCCACAGGGGCACACGGTAAATTCCCAGCCATGCCACGTGGACGTCATCGCCATTCCCCGCCGCTGCACCGCCTCCTCCCCCCGGCGGCGGTAGCGGTGGCCGCGCTGGCCTGCGCCGGGGGTGCCTGGCTGATCGGTGAGCCGGGCGTCACAGATCTGGACACCGTTCTGCTGCGGGCGCTGACCGCCGCCGCGGCAGCCGCCGCCGTCACCGGAGGCGTGCTGCTGCGCCGCTGGGACCGGGCAGCCGGCAAGCAGGTCGGCGACCTCAAGGCGCGGATGGCCAGCACGGCGTGGCGGGCCGAGGAGAAGCAGGCCGAGCTGGAGGGCGAGGCGGAGGAGCTGCGCGAGATGCGCGCCAAGCTGAACGGCAAGCTCCGCGCGAAGCGCGCCGAACTGGCCAGGCTACGCTCCGAGCACGCCGATCTGCTGCGCCGCTACGCGCAGGCCCAGACGCAACGGGCCAGCGCCCTGGAGGGCCGGCGGCGGCTGGAACTGGGCGGCGGCGCCGGACCCACCGGTCTGGCACTGACCACCGGCGCCACCGACCACCGCGACAGCGCCGGCGCACCCACGCCGCTGACCTACCGGCAGGCCAACGAGGCGCTGAACGGTCTGGCCCGTAACGCCGCACGCCAGTCGGAGGCGCGGCGCTCGGCCCCGTCCGGCGGGTCCGAGCCGACGACGGATCCGGCCCCGGCGTCCGCGGCCTCGCTCCGCCCCGCCCAGGGCGTCCCCGCTCTGGGCCGTCCGGTCCCGCGCCCGGCCGCCCCCGCCTCGCCGGTGCCGCCGTCGGCCCGCAAGCACGCCGCGCCGGGCAAGGGTCCGGGCCCCGACGCCCCGGCCTCGTCGCCGAGCGCTTCGCAGGCACCGGCGACCGGGCCCGCGACGGCGGAAGGGGCCGCGGCCACAGGGCGGGCGCCCGCAGGACCGACGGCCGAGGGCACAGCACCCGAAGGGGCCGAGCCCGAAGGGGCGGCAACACTCTCGGAGCCGTCCGCGCAGGAGCCCCCGCAGGCTCCGGCCGGGCAGTGGTCCTCCACGCAGGCACCAGCCGCTCAGACACCGACGGAGCAGACGTCAGCCGCTCGGACACCGGCCGGGCAGACAACAGCCGAGCAGTCGACAACCGAGCAGGAGCAGACCCCGCTGGGGCAGCCCGCGCAGGGGCAGCCCACCCCGGCACCGACCGCTCAGCCGGCGGCAGCCGCACAGGAACGAGCCGCACGGGCACAGACCACCCAGCACGAGGCCGAACAGCAGCAGAGCCCGCAGGCACAGCCCCCGCAGGAGCGGGCCGGGCAGCAGTCGGCGGCCGAGGCACCCGGCACCCGTGAGTTCCCCGCACAACAGCCGACGGCCCGGCGGCCCGCACCACAGGCCCCCGCACAACCGGCCGGGCAGCCGACGGCGCAGCACCCCGCAGCGGGACAGCGCCCCGCAACCGGACAGCAGCCCACCTGGGCGCGCCCGACAGGAGCACACCCCGCGGAGACGCACCGGGCAGGGATGCCCCCCGCGGAGGCGCACCCCACCGCTTCGCCGGCCCCCGGGCCCCAGGCGCCCGGCCCCCGGCCCGAGGGAAGCCACCCCGGCGGAACACCGGCCCCGGGTACCCAGCCCGACGGCGCGCAGCCCCAGAGCACCCAGCCCGACGGCGCCGAGCGCCAGAGCACCCACCCCCAAGGAACCCAGCCCCAAGAAACCCGGCCCGAGGGCGCCCAGCCCGGCGAGTCGCAGTCCGGCGAGTCGCGGTCCGCGGAGGCCCGGCCGGGCGGCGGCCGTCCCGCCCCCGGCACCCGGCCCGGTGGTGCCTTCGCGGCGCTGCGGGGCCCCGCCGCAGGCCGTACCGCACCGGCGTCCCCCGTCGCACCGCCGCGCCCGGGTGCTCCCGCCTCGCCCGTCCCCCCGCAGCAGAAGCCGTCGGACGCGACCGCGTCCGGCGACCAGCGGGAGGGCGAGGCGGCCGATCCGGACGGCTCCGCGGGGGACACCGGCGCCTTCGACTTCTTCG
This sequence comes from Streptomyces albus subsp. albus, assembly GCF_000725885.1. Classification (GTDB taxonomy): domain Bacteria; phylum Actinomycetota; class Actinomycetes; order Streptomycetales; family Streptomycetaceae; genus Streptomyces; species Streptomyces albus. The sequence continues at coordinate 54,472 of NZ_JODR01000009.1, forward strand.
GCCGCGGCAAGGGCTCGACCGGCTCCCGTTCCTGAGCCGGGGGGCGGGCCGGGCCCGGCACAGCCCACGGGCACCGGCGCCCGGGGGCGAGTCCCGGGGCCGCCCGCCGGCCTACTTGTCGATGTCGCCGACCACGAAGAAGAACGAGCCGAGGATCGCCACCATGTCGGCGACCAGGGTGCCCGGCAGCAGCTCGGTGAGGGCCTGGATGTTGTTGAACGAGGCCGAGCGCAGCTTCAGCCGGTAGGGGGTCTTCTCCCCCTTGGAGACCAGGTAGTAGCCGTTGAGCCCGAGCGGGTTCTCCGTCCAGGCGTAGGTGGCGCCCTCGGGGGCCTTGAGCACCTTGGGCAGCCGCTGGTTGACGGGCCCGGGCGGCAGCTCGGCCAGCCGGTCGAGGCAGGCGTCGGCGAGGTCGAGGGAGTTGTGCACCTGGTCGAGCAGCACCTCGAACCGGGCGAGGCAGTCGCCCTCGGTGCGGGTGACGACGCGCAGTACGTCGCCGAGTTCGCCGTAGGCCAGATACGGCTCGTCGCGCCGCAGGTCGAAGTCGACGCCGGAGGCGCGGGCGAGGGGGCCGCTGACCCCGTAGGCGTGCACGAGTTCGGGGCTGAGGACGCCCACGCCGCGGGTGCGACCGCGGAAGATCTCGTTGCCGAGCACGAGGTCGTCGAAGGTGTGCATCCGGCCGCGTACGGCGGCGACGGCCTGCCGGGCGCGGTCGCGCCAGCCCGCCGGCAGATCGTCCTTGAGGCCGCCGACCCGGTTGAACATGTAGTGCATCCGGCCGCCGGAGACCTCTTCCATGACGTTCTGGAGCTCCTCGCGCTCCCGGAACGCGTAGAAGACCGGGGTGATCCCGCCCAGTTCGAGCGGGTAGGAGCCGAGGAACATCAGATGGTTGAGCACCCGGTTCAGTTCGGCCAGCAGGGTGCGCGTCCACACGGCACGCTCCGGCACCTCCATGCCGAGCATCCGTTCGACGGCGAGGACCACGCCCAACTCGTTGGAGAACGCCGACAGCCAGTCGTGACGGTTGGCCAGCACGATGATCTGCCGGTAGTCGCGCGCCTCGAAGAGCTTCTCCGCGCCCCGGTGCATGTAGCCGACGACCGGCTCGGCCCGCTCGATGCGCTCCCCGTCCAGCACCAGCCGCAGCCGCAGTACACCGTGCGTGGACGGGTGCTGCGGACCGATGTTGAGCACCATGTCGGTGCTCTCGGCAGCCCCGCCGATACCAACGGTCGTCTCCGTCTGAGTCATGACGCTCATCCTGTCAGCTTCCTCCTTCAGACGGACACGGCCTCCCGCCGCCCGCTCCTACGCTGAACGTATGACCGACCCCACACTCCGACCGTCCGCCGAGGACGCGGCCACCGCAGCGCCCGTCGCGGGCGGGGGCGCCGACGACGGCACCGAGTGGCGCGGCGTCGAGCGGGCGCTGCTGCCGCTGCGCCGGTTCGTGCTGCTGGCCTGCCTGCTGCCGCTGGCCGTGGCCACCGCCGTCGCGACGGCCCTGCTGCTCGCCCCCGTGTGGGCGCTGTGCGCGCTGCTGCCGCTGGCAGCCGCCGCCTGGGGCTGGGGGGCGTTGGCCCGCAACTGGCGCTCGTGGCGGTACGCGGAACGCGCCGACGACCTGCTGGTCTCGCGGGGCGTGCTGTGGCGGGAGACGACGGTGGTCCCGTACGGGCGGATGCAGCTGGTCGAGGTGACCTCCGGCCCGCTGGAGCGGCGTTACGGTCTGGCCCGGCTCCAGCTCCACACGGCCGCGGCGACGACCGACGCCACCATCCCCGGACTGGCACCCGCGGAGGCCGAACGGCTGCGCGACCGGCTCACCGAGCTGGGCGAGGCCCGGTCGGCGGGCCTGTGAGCGCCCGGGACGACGCCCCCGCGCGGGGGCCGCGCTTCCTTCCCCGTCGCCCCGAGGGCAACCGGCTGCACCCGGTCACCCCCTGGCGGCGGGCCTGGGCACCACTGGCCGCGCTGTTGGCGTTCGTCGTCCACGACGCGGAGCAGGCCCGCGAGTGGTCCGGTCAGCTGACCGCCGGCTGGCTGGTGCTGGGGCTGCTGGCCCTGCTGGCGGCGGGCGCCGCGTACGGCTTCCTGACCTGGTGGTGCACCAGCTATCTGGTCACCGACACCGAGTTGCGCATCCACACCGGGCTGCTCTTCCGCCGCACCGCCCACATCAGGCTGGACCGTATCCAGGCCATCGACATCGCCCGGCCGCTGCTCGCCCGGGTGGCGGGCGTCGCCAAGCTGAAGCTCGACGCGGTGGGCACCGAGGCCAAGGACGAGCTGGCCTACCTGGGCGAGCGGGAGGCCGTCGCCCTCCGCGCCGAGCTGCTGGCCCGCGCCGCCGGGATCGCCCCCGACGCGGCCCCGCAGGCCGGTGAGGCGCCGGCCCGCGAGCTGCTGCGCGTCCCGCTGCGCACCCTCGTGCTGAGCGTGCTGCTGCGGGGCACCGCGTGGGGGATGCTGGCCGCGCTGCTGATCGTGCCGGCGGCGCTCTGGCTGGCCACGGACAGTGTGTGGCCCGCGCTGGCCTCGGCCCTCCCGCTGGCCGGCGGTTTCTGGACGGGCGGCGCCGGGCGGGTGCTGCGCGAGTTCGACTGGACCGTCGCCGAGTCCCCCGACGGCCTCCGCCTCGACTCGGGCCTGCTCGACCGGCAGCACGCGACGGTGCCGCCCGGCCGGGTCCAGGCCGTACGCATAGTGGAGCCGCTGCTGTGGCGGCGGCGCCGCTGGGTGCGGGTCGAGCTGGAGGTGGCCGGTGCCGGCGGCTCGGACGACGATGACGAGCGCGGCGGTGTGCTGATCCCCGTCGCCCCCTGGCAGGACGCGGCCGGGGTGCTCGCGCGGGTGCTGCCCGGCGTCGACCTGGACGCCGCCGTGGCGGCGACCCGCGCCGTGCCCCGGCGGGCCCGCTGGTGCGCCCCGCTGGTCCGGCGCGGCTACGGCCACGGCGTCACCCCGAGCGTCTTCGTCGCCCGGCACGGGCTGCTCACCCGCCGCACCGGGCTGGTCCCGCACGGCAAGGTGCAGAGTGTCCGGCTCGCCCAGGGGCCGTGGGAGCGGCGCCACCGGCTGGCGGACATCTGGGTGGACCACGGCGCGAACGGCCAGGTGTGCGCCCGCCTCCGCGACGAGGACGAGGCCCGCGCCCTGCTGGCCGCACAGGCGGAGCGTTCCCGCACCGGACGGCGCACGGCGCCCCCCGAGCGCTGGCTGACGGCACACGGCCGGCCTACGGCGCACAACCGGCCGACCGCCCCCGCCCCGGAGCCGAGCGGGACGAGCCCGGAGCAGGCCGGAACGGACCCGGAGGACAGCCGTACGGCCCCCGAGCCGAGCGGTACGGCCCCAAAGGGCAGCGGTACGGACCCCGAGCGCAGCGGCACGACCGGCGAACACAGCGTCACCGGGAAGCGGGTTCCGCTCCACAAGCCGGAGCCGGACCACCCGGACGGACCCGTCGGGCAGGACGGGCCCGCCGCGGTACGGGGCGGCCCCGCGGGGCGCGGCGGACCGGCCGGAGGCGACGGGTCCGCCGGCTAATGGGCGAGCGGGCGGGACGCGGTGGCGGTCCCGGGCTCCGGGGGGCGTGCGCCTACCCTGGGCACATGGGTGCGAGAGTGCGGGGCCGCGTGGACGGCCTCCCCGAGTGGGACCGCTGCGCTGTGATGGGTGTGGTCAATGTGACCCCCGACTCGTTCTCCGACGGGGGGCGCTGGTTCGACACCGAGACCGCGGTCAAACACGGCCTCGACCTGGTGGCCCAGGGCGCGGACCTGGTCGACGTGGGCGGCGAGTCCACCCGGCCCGGCGCCGCGCGGGTGAGCGAGGAGGAGGAGCTGCGCCGGGTGCTCCCGGTGGTGCGCGGACTGGCCGGTGAGGGCGTCGTCGTCAGCGTGGACACCATGCGCTCCTCGGTCGCGGCCCGCGCCGTGGAGGCGGGCGCGGTACTCGTCAACGACGTCAGCGGCGGCCTGGCCGACCCCGGCATGGTGCCGGTCGTCGCCGAGGCGCGGGTGCCCTTCGTGGTGATGCACTGGCGCGGCCAGAGCATCGACATGAACAACCGTGCCGTCTACACCGACGTGGTCGGGGAAGTGATCGGCGAACTGACCGACTCGGTGCGCCGCGCGGTGGACGGCGGCATCGCCCCCGAGCACATCGTGGTGGACCCCGGCCTGGGCTTCGCCAAACGCGCCGAGCACGACCTGGCACTGGTGGCGGCGCTCTCCCGGCTCCGCGCCGAGCTGGCCCGGCCGCTGCTGGTGGCGGCCTCGCGCAAACGGTTCCTCGGCCGGGTGCTGGCCGACGCGGCGGACGCAGCCCCGCCGCCCGCCCGGGAGCGGGACGCGGCCACGGCGGCCGTCTCCGCGCTCGCGGCCCGCGAGGGCGCCTGGGCGGTACGGGTCCACGAGGTGCGGGCCAGCGCCGACGCGGTACGGGTCGCCCGCGCCGTCGAGTCGGCCGCCGAGGCGCTGCCGGGCATCCGCCCGGTCGGGGAGGCACCCCGGTGAGCGACGCCCGTGCCGACATCGAGGCGGTGGAGGCCGCCAACACCGCCCTGTACGACGCGGTGGAGCGGGGGGACATCGAGGCCCTCTCCCGGATGTGGCTGGGCGGCGGCGCCGAGACGGCGACGGGTGAGGCGGAGACCGGGACGACGGTCACCTTCGGCGGCCTGACGGACGCCGAGGAGGAGGACGTGCCCGGGGTGCGGGTCGTCCACCCCGGCTGGCCGGTCCTCACCGGCCGCGGCGAGGTGCTGCGCTCGTACGCGCTGATCATGGCGAACACCGACTACGTCCAGTTCTTCCTCACGGACGTGGAGGTCTCCGTACTGGGTGACACCGCGGTGGTCAGCTGCACCGAGAACATCCTCAGCGGCGGGCCCGCGGAGGCCGACGGCTCGGCCGGGCCGCTGGTGGGCGGGCTGGTCGTGGCCACCAACGTCTTCCACCGCACCGAGAGCGGCGAGTGGAAACTGTGGGCCCACCACGGCTCGCCCGTCCTCGTCGAACAGGACGAGGACGACGACGGCGAGGACGAATCGGATCTGGGCCAGGGCGACATCGAGCTGTGAACGGCGACGCGCGCCGGTGGACGGCGACACCCACCGACAACCGGCGACACCCACCGGTGCCCGGCGACACGCGCCGCTGACCAGGCCGGGCACTTCCGAGCAGCAACACCCGCCGACGGACGGCAACACCCACCGGAGACCGGCAACACCCGCCCACCACCGGCGACACCCACCGGTGGACGGCAACACCCGCCCACCACCGGCGAACCCACCGGTGGACGGCGACGCCCGCCCGCGGCCCTCGGCGCCCGCCGGTGGACGGTGACGCGCGCCGGTGAGCAGGTCGTGCGCTTCCGTGCGGCGGCGCCGGCGGTGCGCACACAGCGGTGGCGCACGGCGCATCCACAGCGGCCGGGCACGGCGGTGCGACTCCCCCGCCCGTAACCCCCGCTCCCCCGCCACCCGTTCGACGTGCGGCACGAGACAGCCCGGGAATGTCCGCGTGGCCCCGGGCGCTGTGGGGTAGGCGGCGCCGCGAGCCGCCGAGCACGCAGGTAGATTCGACCACGTGCCGCGCCCGGCGGCATGTACTCGTACGACCGACGGGAGTGATGCGCGTGGATCGCGTCGCACTGCGCGGCCTCACGGCGCGTGGGCATCATGGCGTCTTCGCCAGGGAACGCGAGGAAGGACAGACCTTCGTCGTGGACCTCGACATGGGCCTCGACACGCGTCCCGCCGCCGCGGGCGACGACCTGTCCCGTACGGTCCACTACGGCGTCGTCGCCGAGGAGGTCGTCGCGGTCGTCGAAGGCGAGCCGGTCGACCTCATCGAGACGCTCGCCCAGCGGATCGCCGACACCTGTCTGCGGCACGAGGCCGTGCAGGAGGTCGAGGTGGTCGTCCACAAGCCGGACGCCCCGATCACCGTCCCCTTCGAAGACGTGACCATCACTATCAAGCGGAGCCGCGCATGACGCCGAACAGTGACCCGACCGTACAGCCGGTACCCGCCTCGGTGGTGCAGCAGGTGGACGCGGCGGACACCACGCTCCACGACCCGAAGACCGCCGTCCTCTCCCTGGGCAGCAACCTCGGCAACCGGCTGGAGAGCCTCCAGAGCGCTGTGGACGCTCTCGCCGACACCCCCGGGCTCAAGGTCAAAGCCGTCTCCCCGGTCTACGAGACCGAGCCGTGGGGCGTCGACCCGGACAGCCAGCCCAGCTATTTCAACGCGGTCATCGTCATCAGGACGACCCTGCCGCCGGCCTCCCTCCTGGAGCGCGGCCACGCCATCGAGGAGGCCCTGGAGCGCAAGCGCGAGGAGCGCTGGGGACCGCGCCCCATCGATGTGGACATCGTCGCCTACCAGGGCGTCGTCTCCGACGATCCCGAGCTGACCCTCCCCCATCCGCGGGCCCACGAGCGGGCCTTCGTCCTCGTGCCGTGGCACGACGTGGACCCCGCCGCCGAACTGCCCGGCCGCGGCAGCGTCGAGGAGCTGCTGGCCGCACTCGGCACCGAGGGCGTCACCGCCCGCGCCGATCTGGAACTCGTCCTGCCCGCCTGAGCGCCGCAGCCCGTGCATCCGCCCGTCGCAGCAGCAGCCAAGGACCGCACCCGCGAGGTGGAAACGCCATGAACCAACTCCGTGTCCGCACCCTGGCGGCGCTCTTCGTCGTCGCCGGGGTGCTCTCGTGGGGCGGCGCACGGCTCTGGGACTCGCTGGGCACCCTGCCGGGCGTCCCCGTCGCGGCGCCCATCGTGCTCGGCGCCATCGCCGCCGTCCTGCTGGCGACCGCGCTGTCACTGCGCTCCCGGCTCAAGGCCCAGCGCGAGAGGGTGCCCGACGCCAAGGGTGTCGATCCGATGATGGCGGCCCGCGCGGTGCTCTTCGGACAGGCCAGCGCCCTGGTGGCCGCGCTCGTCGCGGGTATGTACGGCGGCGTCGGCGTGTTTCTGGGCCTGGAGCGCGCCGACGTCCCGGCCCGCGCCGGCCAGGCGCTCTACGCGGGTCTCGCCGCCGTCGCCGGTATCGCCGTGATAGCAGCCGCTCTCTTCCTGGAGCGTGTCTGCCGCCTTCCCGACGACGAGGACGACGGCCGTCCCCCGCGCGCCGGGGCCTGAGCCTTCCACGGCCCCGGCGCGGGGAGGACCCGCGTCGGGCCAGGATCAGGATCGGGTCAGCGCAGGATGAGGCTCATCGCCTCGGAGCGCGTCGCCGCGTCCCGCAGCTGTCCGCGCACCGCCGAGGTGACGGTCTTGGCACCGGGCTTCCGGATGCCGCGCATCGACATGCACATGTGCTCGCACTCGACGACGACGATGACCCCGCGCGGCTCCAGTATCCGCATCAGCGAGTCCGCGATCTGGGTGGTCAGCCGCTCCTGCACCTGGGGACGCCGGGCGTAGACGTCCACCAGCCGGGCCAGCTTCGACAGCCCCGTGATCTTGCCGGAGGCGGCGGGGATGTAGCCGACGTGCGCCACCCCCTGGAACGGGACCAGGTGGTGCTCACAGGTCGAGTAGACCTCGATGTCCTTGACCAGCACCATCTCGTCGTGGCCGATGTCGAAGGTGGTGGTCAGCACGTCCTCGGGCTTCTGGCGCAGCCCGGCGAAGATCTCCTTGTACGCCCTCGCCACCCGGGCCGGGGTCTCCAGGAGCCCCTCGCGGTCCGGGTCCTCGCCGACAGCGATGAGCAGTTCACGCACCGCGTTCTCGGCGCGCTTCTCGTCGAAGTCGCCTATCGGCCTCTCCCCGTCCAGGGTCACCGGGTCGGTCATCTGGTCCCTCGTTCCTCGACTCGCGCAGCGGGCCGCCCTGCGTGCCGGCACTGCCCGGTTGCGTACACAGCGGAAAGCCGCGCCCCTCGACACTAACGCGAGGGGCGCGGCCTGCATTCCAGCGGGCGGGGTCACCCCCGCCGACCTGGGATCATCCGTTGTCGGGATCGGCGGGCTCGACGATGGCGTCGGAGTCCCGGGGGCCGATCTCCTTGCCGGTGTGGTTCGAGTTGCCGTTGGCCAGGGCGGACGGCGGCACCGAGACCGGCGGCCGGGTGGAGGGGGTGCGCCGCGAGGAACCGGTCCAGGCGGGGCGGGCGGGACGCTTGACGACCGGGCGGAAGATCTCGGCGATCTCCTCCTTGTTCAGCGTCTCCTTCTCCAGCAGGGCCAGCACGAGGTTGTCGAGGACGTCGCGGTTCTCCACCAGGATTTCCCAGGCTTCGTTGTGCGCCGTCTCGATCAGCTTCTTGACCTCCTCGTCCACCAGCCCGGCGACCTCCTCGGAGTAGTCGCGCTGGTGGGCCATCTCCTTGCCCAGGAAGGGCTCGGACTGGTCGGAGCCGAACTTGATGGCACCGAGCCGCTCGGTCATGCCGTACTGGGTGACCATCGCCCGGGCCGTGGCCGTGGCCTTCTCGATGTCGTTGGCCGCGCCCGTGGTCGGGTCGTGGAAGACGAGCTCCTCGGCCGCCCGGCCGCCCATCATGTAGGCGAGCTGGTCGAGCATCTCGTTCCGCGTCGTGGAGTACTTGTCCTCGTCGGGGAGCACCATCGTGTAGCCGAGGGCACGGCCCCGCGACAGGATGGTGATCTTGTGGACGGGGTCGGAGTTGGGAGAGGCCGCCGCGACCAGGGCGTGTCCGCCCTCGTGGTACGCGGTGATCTTCTTCTCCTTGTCGCTCATGATCCGGGTCCGCTTCTGCGGGCCGGCCACGACGCGGTCGATCGCCTCGTCCAGGAACTTGTTGTCGATCAGCTTCTGGTCACTGCGGGCGGTGAGCAGGGCGGCCTCGTTGAGGACGTTGCTCAGGTCGGCGCCGGTGAAACCGGGGGTACGGCGGGCGACCGCGCTCAGGTCCACGTCGGGCGCCATGGGCTTGCCCTTCTGGTGGACCTGGAGGATCTCCAGCCGGCCCTGCATGTCGGGGCGGTCGACGGCGATCTGCCGGTCGAAGCGGCCGGGACGCAGCAGGGCGGGGTCCAGGATGTCGGGCCGGTTGGTGGCGGCGATCAGGATGACGCCGCCCTTGACGTCGAAGCCGTCCATCTCGACCAGCAGCTGGTTGAGCGTCTGCTCGCGCTCGTCGTGACCGCCGCCCATGCCGGCGCCGCGGTGACGGCCGACGGCGTCGATCTCGTCGACGAAGACGATGGCCGGCGCGTTGGCCTTGGCCTGCTCGAACAGGTCGCGGACGCGGGAGGCGCCCACACCGACGAACATCTCGACGAAGTCGGAGCCGGAGATCGAGTAGAACGGCACCCCGGCCTCGCCGGCGACCGCGCGGGCCAGCAGCGTCTTACCGGTGCCGGGCGGGCCGTAGAGCAGCACACCCTTGGGGATCTTGGCGCCGACGGCCTGGAACTTTGCGGGCTCCTGGAGGAACTCCTTGATCTCCTGGAGTTCCTCGACGGCCTCGTCGGAGCCGGCCACGTCGGAGAACGTCGTCTTCGGGGTGTCCTTGGTGATGAGCTTGGCCTTCGACTTGCCGAAGTTCATCACCCGGGAGCCGCCACCCTGCATCTGATTCATCAGGAACAGGAAGATGACGATGATCAGCACGAACGGCAGCAGGGAGATCAGCATCCCGACGAACGGGTTCTGCTTCTGCGGCGCGACCGTGTACCCCTTCGGGATCTCCTTCTGGTCGTACTTTTGCTGGAGCTCCTTGGCGATGTCGACGCCCTGGTCGTCGATGTAGCTCGCCTTGATCTTGTCGCTGTCCTCGACCTTGGCGCCGTCCTTGAGCTCCAGCTTGACGATCTGCTCGTCGCCGGTGGTGAGCTCGGCGGATTTCACCTTGTCCTGTCGGATCGCCTGTACGACCTGGCCGGTGTCCACCGTCTTGAAGCCGCCGGACGAGCCGACGACCTGCATCAACACGACCACGGCAAGGACGGCCAGCACGATCCACATGACCGGCCCGCGGAAGTATCGCTTCACGTCCATCCATACGGAGCGCGCGCGCCCCGTCCCTCCTGCCACAGTGAGTTGAAAAGCCTGACCTTCGGACGGTACCCCAGCATTGTCACCCGGCGCCGCCGAGGACGGTCAACCACACCGTCCTCCGAAGCTCCAACGAGGGGAACCGTCCCTGTGTTCCCGTTCCGAACGCAGGGCACCCCGGAACCCCGTCAGCCGCCGTAGACGTGCGGGGCGAGGGTGCCGACGAAGGGGAGATTGCGGTACTTCTCCGCATAGTCGAGCCCGTAGCCGACGACGAACTCGTTGGGGATGTCGAAACCCACCCACTTCACGTCGATCGCCACCTTGGCCGCGTCGGGCTTGCGCAGCAGCGTGCACACGTTCAAGGACGCGGGCTCGCGGGAGCCCAGGTTCGACAGCAGCCAGGAGAGTGTCAGGCCGGAGTCGATGATGTCCTCGACGATCAGGACGTGCTTGCCCTTGATGTCGGTGTCCAGGTCCTTGAGGATGCGGACCACGCCGGAGGACTGGGTCCCGGCCCCGTAGGAGGACACCGCCATCCAGTCCATCGTCGCCGGGGTGGACAGTGCGCGCGCCAGGTCGGCCATGACCATGACGGCGCCCTTGAGCACCCCGACGAGCAGCAGATCCTTGCCCGCGTACTCCGCGTCGATCTTCGCGGCCAGCTCGGCCAGCTTCGCGTCGATCTCTTCCTTGCTGACCAGCACCGACTCCAGATCGGCGCCCATGTCTTTCTCGTCCACCCGTGCTGCTCTCGCTCGTCGAGTCCGCCACAGTCCTGACCCGCCGGGAGACCGGGTGGCCGACCCGGGTCGGTGCCGGGCCGCGCCGGTCAGCTCGGTGAGCCGTGCCGGACGACCAGTCTGCCACCCTGCCTGGCGACCTCGACACGCCCGGGCAGGTTCAGGGCCCGCTGACCCCGCCAGGCGGTCAGCAGCCGGTCCATCTCCTCGATGTGCCGCGCGAAGAGGGAACCGGCCGGTGAGCCCGCGTCGACGGCGGCCCGCCGCAGCACCCGGCGGCGCACGGCGGGGGGCAGCGCGTACAGCCGGGCGACGTCCAGCTCGATGCGGATGTCCATCCCGGTGGCCTGCTCGCCCGGCCGTCCGGCGGCGGAGTCGCCCGGGCCGTGCACCACGGTGCGCTGGGCCTCGTCGGTCCAGGCGTCCAGCGCGTCGGCGTCGTCGCGGGAGAGCTGCGCCGTCCGGGCGAGCGCCTCGATCACGCCCTTGCCGAGGGCCTTCTCCAGCGCGGGCAGCGCCTCGTGGCGGACCCGGGAGCGGGTGAAGGCGGGGTCGGTGTTGTGGGGGTCGTCCCAGACGGGCAGCGACTGGACCATGCACGCCTTGCGGGTCGTCTGGCGGTCCACGGCCAGGAACGGGCGGCGGTACCGTCCGCCGGGGCCGGAGACGGCCGCCATGCCGGACAGGGAGCGGGTGCCGGAGCCGCGGGCGAGGCCCAGCAGCACCGTCTCGGCCTGGTCGTCACGGGTGTGGCCGAGCAGGACGGCGGCGGCCCGGTGCCGCTCGGCGACCTCGTCCAGGGCGGCGTAGCGGGCCTCACGGGCGGCGGCCTCGGGTCCGGTGTGGGTGCGGCCCACATGGACGGCGACCGACTCGACGGGGGCCAGGCCGAGGGCGGTGAGGCGGTCGGCGACGTCCTGGGCCCGCTCGGCGGAGCCGGGCTGGAGGCCGTGGTCGATGGTGACGCCTCCGGCGCGCAGGCCGAGGCGGGGGGCTTCGAAGGCGAGTGCCGAGGCCAGCGCCATGGAATCGGCGCCGCCGGAGCAGGCCACCAGGACGAGCGGCCCTTCCTCGGCGGGGTGGGGGGCGGTGGGGGGCGGTGGGGCCGGCGCCCCGGAGCTCACGGGGGCTGCCGCCGGCTGCGCGCTGAGCGCACCGAGCACGTCGTGGAGCGTGCGGCGGACCGCCAGGCGTATCGCGGCGACCGCGGGGTGGGGACCCATGTCCGATTCACTTCCTCGTCAAGGATCTGCGCCGATACCGCGGGAGGGGGTTCCGCGGGGTCTGCGGGGCGCTTGGGGAGGTTGAGGCCGACTCTTATCACGCTGAGTATGTAGATGGTGACAGAGAAGGACCGCGTTACCCGAGCATCGCACGCGTACCCTGCCCGCACGGTCCCTCGGAAGAGTGATTGGGAGGGTGTACGGAACTGCCGTCCGCCTCAGTCGGCCTTACGGTGCACCCGCGCGATCCACTCGGCGGGCGCGGCGATCTCCGCCTTCGTCGGAAGGGTGTTCGGGGACGTCCACACACGGTTGAAACCCTCCATGCCGACCTCGTCCACGACGGCCCGCACGAACCGCTCCCCGTCCCGGTACTGGCGCAGCTTCGCGTCCAGCCCCAGCAGCTTGCGCAGCGCCAGATCGAGGCGCCCGGCACCACTGGCGCGGCGCTTTTGGAACTTCTCCCTGATCTCCGTGACCGTCGGGACGACCTGCGGGCCCACCCCGTCCATCACGTAGTCGGCGTGCCCCTCCAGCAGCGACATCACGGCCGTCAGCCGCCCCAGGACCTCCCGCTGGGCGGGCGTCTGCACCAGCTCCACCAGGCTGGGCCGCTCCTCCTCGGCGGCGGCCTCCCCCTCCCCCGGCTTGCCGCCGGCCAGCGCCTGGGCGGCCTCCCGCAGCCGCTCCAGCAGCGTGGACGGGTCGATGTCGGTCTGCTCCAGGAAGGACTGGATCTCCATCCGCAGGTGGTCGCGGAGCCAGGGCACGGCCGTGAACTGGGTGCGGTGCGTCTCCTCGTGCAGGCACACCCACAGCCGGAAGTCGTGCGGGTCCACCTGGAGCTCCCGCTCCACATGGACGATGTTCGGCGCCACCAGCAGCAGCCGGCCGCCGCCGTCGGCACCGCCCGGCAGATCCCGGCTGGCCGGCGCGAACGTCTCGTACTGCCCCAGCACCCGCGAGGAGAGGAACGACAGCAGCATCCCGACCTCGACGCCGGTCACCTTGCCGCCGACCGCGCCGAGCACCGCCCCGCCGGGCAGGTTCGCGCGCCGCTCCCGCATCTTGTCCAGCAGCGGCGTAAGCAGTTCGCGGAAGCCCGCCACGTTGGCCTTCACCCAGCCGGGCCGGTCCACCACGAGCACCGGCGTGTCCGCCTGCTCCCGGTCGGCGGGGGCCAGCCGCGTGAAGCCGCGCACGTGCTCCTCGGACGCCTTGGCGTGCCGCCGCAGCTCGGCGACGATGCCGCGTGCCTCCTCCCGGCCCACCTCCGGCCCCGGCCGCCCGAGCCGGGTCGCGGTCGAGACCGCGAGATTCCAGTCGACCATCTCCACACCACCGAGGCTCGTCATTCCTTCACCGTACGTGGAGCACGCCCCGTGCGGCAGCCGACCGCGGGACCGCACGTCCCGCGCGGGCGGTACGGGAGATCACCGTCCGGTTCCGGCCGAGCCCGTCAGCCGGTGGAGGGCGAGTCGCGGCAGCCGCAGTTCGCCAAGGCCGAGGCGAGCCTGTCCAGCGAGGTCTGCGCCGGGTCCCGGCCCGGGGCGCCCGTCGTCATGAAGGCGAAGGCCAGCATCCGCCCGTCCGCGTCCACCACCGTGCCCGCCAGCGTGTTCACCCCCGTCAGGGTGCCCGTCTTGGCCCGTACCAGACCCGCGCCCGGCTCGCCGCGCTCCCCGCCGTACCGGTCGCCGAGGGTGCCGCTGAACCCGGCGACGGGCAGCCCCGTCAGGACGGACCGCAGCCCGGGCCGGTCCGGGTCGGCCGCCAGAGTGAGCAGCCGGGTCAGCAGGGCCGGCGAGAGCCGGTCGGTGCGGTCCAGACCGCTGCCGTCGTGGAACCTGGCGCCCCGCACCGGCACGTGCAGCCGCCGCAGCACCCGCTCGACCGCGCGGCCGGCGCCCCGGAAACCGGCCGGCTCGCCCTCGGCCAGTGCGGTCTGCCGGGCCAGCGCCTCCGCGATGTCGTTGTCGCTGTGGGTGAGCATCCGCTCGACCAGTGCGCCCAGTGTCGCCGACCGGTGGACGGCGAGCTTCCGCGCACCCTTGGGCGCCTTCGCCTCGCGGGGGCCGCCCCGCACCTCGATGCCGGCCTCGCGCAGCCGGCCGGCGAACCGCCGCGCCGCGTCCCCGGCCGGATCGGCGCTGCGCGGCGCCGGTCCGTGGTCGCTCTTGTCGGTCCTGCCCTCGTTGATCATCAGCGGGGTGACCGGGGCGATGTTCTCGTTGGGGCTGATGGGGTGCAGCTCGGGCCCGGCGTAGCGCGAGGTGTCGTACGTCAGCCGCACCGTGCGCACGTGCCGCCGTCCCAGGGCGCGCGCCGTGTCGTCCGCCAGCGCGTCCACGTCCTTCGCCGTCAGCGTGGGATCGCCCCCGCCCACCAGCGTGACGCCGTCGCCCTTGCCCACCGCGCGGGTGGCGATGCGGTACGTCTCGCCGCGCACCGTCAAAGCGGCGACGGCCGTGGCCAGCTTGATCGTGGAAGCCGGGGCCGACACCTCGCCGGCGCCCTCGGAGAACAGCTGCCGCCCGGTGACGGCGTCCACCACCGAGGCGTGGCGCACGCGCCCGAGGGACCCGTCCTCCAGCAGCGGCTCCAAGGCGTCCGCCAGCGCCGACGCGGTGGGCGGCGGCACCTGCGGGGACCGGCCGGGCGGACCGCCGGCCGTCCCGCCGCGCCGCGAGACGGGCCCCGCCGCCGCGAGCACCTGCGGGGCCGTCGGCGCCGTGGGATCCACGCCCGGCGTGTGGCCCCCGCCACTTCCCGTGACCTGCCGGGCCGCCCACGCCCGCTCCGCCGTACGCTGACCCGAGTCCCACGGTCCCGCGGCGGCCACCGTCACACCGGCGACGAGAACTCCCAGTGCGGTGGACGCGGCGGTCAGCCGTACGGTCTGCCGCTGCTGCGGTGCGGCGGCCCGCCAGCGACGCCGGGCCCTGCGTGCCGCGAGACGGGCTGCGCGGTATGCCCGGTTCGTGGTGGCACGCACCTTCGAAGCGGCGTCATGCACCTCGACCAGCCCCTTTCGCGAGCACACATGTGCGTGGGGGACACTTAATCACCAGACTGGAGTTCTTCTGGGGGACGGCCCCCAGGGCACACGAGTGCTGATCTCATCATGATCTATACGGAGGAGCCTCCCTTGGAGTTCGACGTCACCATCGAGATCCCGAAGGGCTCGCGGAACAAGTACGAGGTGGACCACGAGACGGGCCGCATCCGCCTCGACCGTCACCTGTTCACCTCCACCGTGTACCCGGCGGACTACGGCTTCGTCGACGGCACCCTGGGCGAGGACGGCGACCCGCTCGACGCCCTGGTGCTGCTGGAGGAGCCCACCTTCCCCGGGTGCATCATCAAGTGCCGCGCCATCGGCATGTTCCGGATGACCGACGAGGCCGGCGGCGACGACAAGCTGCTGTGCGTCCCGGCGTCCGACCCTCGGATGGAGCACCTGCGGGACATCCACCACGTCAGCGAGTTCGACCGCCTGGAGATCCAGCACTTCTTCGAGGTCTACAAGGACCTGGAGCCCGGCAAGTCCGTCGAGGGCGCGAACTGGGTCGGCCGCGCCGAGGCGGAGTCCGAGGTGGAAGCCTCCATCAAGCGCCTCGCCGCAGAGGGCCACTGACCGGACAGCCCCTGGCACCCCCTCCAAGTGCTGGGGGCTCCACCCCTCACCAACCCTGGTACCTACCGCTTGGTACCCCAAGGCCCACCGAAGCGGACAGCAACGGAGTCACAACCCCTCCAAGGGCTCCCGCCGCAAGGCGGGTCTCATTCACGGCCACGGGCTCAGGCTCTTTCGGCCGGGGGTCCTAGGGGGCGAAGCCCCCTAGCGGGGGGCAGTTGGGGGGCGGAGCCGCCCCAACGCCCGTCCGGCGAGGACCGGGGGTTTGGGGGCGGAGCCCCCAACAAATGGGGCAGCCAGGGGCCGGAGGCCCCAGCCACCGGGATAAGGGCCCAGCCCACAGAGGGCGCCAGAGGGCTGCCCCCTCACCCACAGAGCCGCCCCCAGCCAAGGGGCACCAGGGGCGAGGCCCCAGGGGGTACCAGGGGCGAAGGCCCCAAGGGGCACCAGGGGAGAAACCCCGGGGGTACCAGGGGCGAAGGCCTCAGGGGTCAGAAGCCGCGAGTGCGCTTGGCGGCTCGCCGGCCCGGCAAGGGCGTCTCCCTCCCCGGCGCCTTGATGAACAACCGCGCCAGCTCCCCCCCAAGGTTCACCCCGATGGCGATCGCCAACGCCAGCGCCCCCGCGGTGGCCAAATGCTCGAACCCCTTGTTCACATCCTCCTGCGCGATGTTCAGCAGCCCGAAGTAGGTGTTGCTACCCGGCAGCAGCGGCCCGATCGCCGCGGTGATGTACGGCAGCGACGACGCGAACTGGTACCGGGACAGCAGCTGTCCGAACAGTCCGACGAGCCCGGCCGCGATCACGGTCGCGGGCACCGGCTTGACGTCGGCGGTGGTCAGCGCCCCGAAGATCAGCCAGGCGACTCCGCCGTTGAGGGTGGCGGGGAGGATGGTGTGGCGTTCCTGCTGGAGCAGGATGCAGAAGGCGAGCGCCAGCAGCATGGAGGCGAACAGCTGGATGACGGGCCGGCCGCCCCCGTGGTGGACGATGTCGGGGGTGAGCCTGGCGTGCAGCCGGTCGCCGACGTACAGCACGAGCAGGACGCCGCAGACGATGCCGACGATGAGGTAGACGACCTCCAGCAGGCGGGCCGCGGCGGTGATGTAGAAGCCGGTGAGTCCGTCCTGGACGGCGGCGACGAGGGCGCGTCCGGGGATGAGCGCGAAGAGGCCACCGGTGATCACGGCGGACGCCTGGATGTGGGTGTCGGTGTGCTGGGAGAGCAGCGCGACGCTGACCCCTATCGCCGCGGGCGGCATCGCGGCGGCGGCGAACTGGTAGAACTCGGGCAGCCCGCGTGCGGCGCACAGCCAGGCGAGGCGGTCGCCGAGGACGGCGCCGAGCGCGGCGAGGAAGAAGACGAGCGCGTCACCGCCCACGAGGAGGGACGCGGCGCCGGACAGTGCGCCGCTGGCCGCGCTGAGGGCCCATTTGGAGTAGGGGTGCCGGTTGCGGCGCATCTCGGCGAGGCGCCCGTAGGCCTCTTCGAGGGTGACGTCGCCCTGGGTGATGTCGGCGACGAGGGAGAAGACGGCGGAGAGCCGGGTGTAGTCGGTGCCGCGTCGCCGTACGGTCCGGCTGAGGGTGACGGGGTCGTCGACGAGGGACGGCTGGTGGGTGATGGACAGCAGGGTGAAGGTGACTTCGGGCTCGGTGCGGTCGAGCCCGTAGGCGTGGGCGACGCCGAACATGGCGGCTTCGACGTCCTCGGCGCCTTCGCCGCCGGCGAGCAGCAGTTCGCCGATACGGAGGGTGAGGTCGAGGACGCGGGGTACGGGTGGTCCGCTTTCGGTTTCCTCGGAGCGGGCGGGCCGCTCGGGCACGGGCCGCTCGGCGAGCGGCATCCGCACCAGGGAGCGCATGCGGTCCTGCCAGGGGGAGCCCGGTTTGGCCAGCGGGCCGATGACGGGGATGCCCTCGGGCGGGGTGAAGGCGCTGCCGGGCTCGTACTGCTGGGGCGTCTTGAGCCCTTCGGGGAGGGTGAACTCGGAGGTCGGGTGTTCCTCTTCCGGGACGGGGGGAAGCGGCACGCCGAGGGGGGCGGTGAACGCGCTCCGCGATTCGTCGGAGGACGGTCTGGTGTCCTCCGGTTCACCACCGTTCCCTGCGGCGTCGCCGTTTCCCTGGGGCTGCCCCACCACGTTCTGTCCGCTCCTTACCCTCATGCGCCGTTTGCGCGGTATGCCGCGTGTCTCCAGCAGTGCCACACCACGGACGCGGTGTCCAACAGTGCCGGTTCCACGTATTGGAAGCGTGATACCTCACAGTGGAGCATGTTGCGTGAGCCACTCCCCAAAGGTCCCCCTGTACAGCGGGATTAAAAGGGAGTCAGCCCTTCGACCGGGTGTGATCTACGGAACCCGGCCGTCGAATGCAGCCGTGCGGCGCAACGGCGGGCAGGGGGAGCGGACCGGTTCAGGACCCGTCGTCCTGCCCGGTGCGGGCGGCGGAGCCGTCGGCACCGCCGGCGTCGGCAGCGGCAGCATTGGCAGCGATGGCGTCCCGCAGATAGCGGGCGAGCCCGGGCCTGATCGCCTCGTAGGTGGCGGTGAACCGTTCGTCGGCCACGTACATCTCGCCGAGCCTGGTGTGCATGGTGTGGTCGCACGGGTAGCTGGTGCGGGAGATGAACCTGCGGTGCTCCTCGACCAGGTCCCGTACCGCGGGCGCGTCGGCCGGGTCGCCGGCGGCCATCCGCTCGGCCACCGCGCGGTGGATCCGGTCCATCTCGCGGGTGAGCCGTTTCCAGTCGTCCTTGGTGTACGACGCGGCGCGGCGCTGCGACTCCCGCCACGCGGCGGTACCGCCCCAGCGGCGTTCGGCCTCCTCATGGTGGACGTCGGGGTCGAAGTCGCCGAAGACCTCGAACTTCTCTTCCGGTGTGAGATTGACACCCATCTTGCGTGCCTCCATGGCGCGTTCCACGGCGGCGGCCATCTCCTTGAGCCGGGCGATCCGCGCGGTCAGCAGTCCGTGCTGACGGCGCAGGTGACCGACCGGGTCGGCGTCGGGATCGTCCAGCAGCACGGCGACCTCGTCCAGCGGGAAGCCCAGTTCCCGGTAGAAGAGGATCTGCTGGAGCCGGTCCAGGTCGGCGTCGGTGTACCGCCGGTGCCCGGCCGCCGTGCGCCCGCTGGGGACCAGCAGTCCGATCTCGTCGTAGTGGTGCAGCGTGCGCACCGTGACGCCGGCGAACCCGGCGACCTGCCCGACGGAGTGGCCCATTTCCGCCTCCTCGTTCGCTTACGGACGACCACGGTGCCCCCTCACGTCGCGTGAGGTGCAAGTCCCGGCTTCCGTCGGATGCCGCGAGGCGGGCCGACATCCGGGCCCCGTGACGGCGTACCGGTGCGCAGCGGCCCGGAAGGCCGCGGCAGGCCCCGCAGGGGGCGGCTCCCGGCAGTGGGGGCCCGCTGTCCGGAACGAGGCTCGCGGGCGGTCACCCGGGCCGGCCGTCGCTGAGGACGGACAGGTCGCGTTCCCCTTCGCCGGCCATGACGAAGGCCCCGGCTTCGAGGCGGGCGATCAGTTCGCGGGCCCACGCGGCGTCGCTGTCGGCGGTGTGGACCCACAGCTTCATGATCTCGCCGATGTGCCCCCACTCCTGCGGTACGGAGTTGTCCGGCGCCCAGTTCCGGGTGACCTCCTGGCGCCAGCCCTCCAGGGCGGCGACCCGCTGCCGGAGCAGTTCGACGGCCTCGTCACGGGGCAGGTCGACGAGGAACCCGATGGCCGCGGTCAGCAGTTCCTGCTTCTCCTGGGTGGCGGTCAGCGCGTGCCGCAGCAGCCGGAAGAACTCGGCCCCGCCCGCCTCGGTGATCTCGTACTCGGTCCGGGGCGGGCCGCCGGCGGTGCTGGGGGCGGTGTCGTGCGCGAGCAGCAGCCCTTGCTTGGCCAGTTGTTTGAGCGCGTGGTAGATCGAGCCGGGCTTGGCCGTGGACCATTCGTGCGCGCCCCAGAACTCCAGGTCGTTGCGGACCTGGTAGCCGTGCGCCCGCCCGCGCAGGCGCACGTCCCCCAGCACCAGCAGCCGGATGGCCGACATCGCTTCCCCTGCTCCATCGAGGTCTCCGCCCGCCCCGTGGTCAAGTTTGACCAGTGGGCGGGGTACGGAGACTACTCCCGGCCCTCCTGCCCCGACCAGTCGGGCTCGGGCATCGCGCCCGTCTCGAACACCAGGTCGAAGGCACCCTTGCCGTCGATGGTCTCCCGGATGATGTCCGCGTGCCCGGCGTGCCGGGCGTACTCCTCGATCAGCTGCAGCAGCCCCCAGCGCCAGGAGAAGTCGCCGCCCTTGTCCCAGGGGGCCGGGGGTACGACGAACGTCGTGTCCAGGGACTCGACGGCGTGCACGGCCGCCTCCGTCCCGGCGGCCACCTGCGCGGAGAGGGCCAGCACCGTCTCGACGGTCTCGGCCGGGCCGGGGGTGAAGCTGCCCTCCCATTCGGCCTGCCGCTCCGCGTCCGAGACCTCGATGCCCCGGAAGGTGTTCAGCCAGCCGCGTTCGGCGAGGGTTACGTGCTTGAGCAGCCCCAGCAGGGACAGCTCGCTGGCCGCCGGGGTGCTGCGGGCCTGCTCCTCGGTGAGCCCGTGCAGGGCGCGGCGGATGCCGCCGCGCTGCGCCTCCAGATAGGCCAGGAGGGCGCCTCGCTCGTCACCGCGGGTCTCGGCCTGGACGACTACCGGCATGCTGCTGCCGCCTCTCGCATCGGGTGGGTGTCCGGGGAGGTCCCCCGTTGACGATGCTCACGCTAGGCAGCCTTGCGGTCAGGTTCTGTCCGCGAGCACGCGCGGCCTCCGCGGCGGGCGGGACCGGCCGGAACCACCGGGAGCCCGGACAGCGCGAGGGCCCCGCACTGGCGGACAGTGCGGGGCCCGGGGCGGGTTCTCAGAAGGGGAACTCGCTGCGTTCGCGCTGGATGGACAGCCAGCGGGAGGTGGTGAACGCCTCCACCGCCTGGGGGCCGTTGAGGCGGCCCAGGCCGGAGTGTTTTTCACCCCCATAGGGGACGGTCGGCTCGTCCGCGACGGTCGAGTCGTTGACGTGGACCATGCCGGCGTCGATGCGGCGGGCCACCCGGATGCCGCGTTCGATGTCGGCGGTGTGCACCGCGCCGGCCAGCCCGTAGGGGGTGTCGTTGGCGACGTGGACGGCTTCCTCCTCGCCGTCGACCGGGATGACCAGCGCGACGGGCCCGAAGATCTCCTCGTGCAGCAGAGGCGACCCCTTCGGCAGGTCCGTCAGCACGCTGGGCGAGACGAGGTTGCCGTCGGCGGAGCCGTGCAGCAGGGCGGTGGCACCCTCGGCGAGTGCCTGCTCGACGATCGCCGTCACCCGTTCCGCCTGGCGGGAGTTGATCAGCGGCCCGATGTGCGTGGCCGGGTCCTCGGGGTCGCCGACGACGAGCCTGCGGACCCGGTCCACGAACTTGGGCGTGAACTCGGGCACCAGGCGCCGGTCGACGATGATCCGGTTGGCGGCCATGCACAGCTGCCCCTGGTTGACGAAGCGGCTGTAGACGGCGGCGTCCACCGCGTAGTCCACGTCCGCGTCGTCCAGCACCACCAGCCCGCTGTTGGAGCCGAGCTGGAGGATCACCCGCTTGAAGTTGCGGCCCGCGACGGTGGCCACGTGACGGCCGACGCGGTCGGAACCCGTGAAGGAGATGACCTTGGGCACCGGGTGCTCGATGAGGGTGTCGCCGATCTCCGCGCTGTCGGTGATGACGACGTTCACCAGGCCGGGCGGCAGCCCGGCGTCCTCCAGCACCTTGGCCACCAGCGTGCCCCCGCAGATGGGGGTGGACTGGTGCGGTTTGAGGACGACCGCGTTGCCCAGCGCCAGCGCGGGTGCCGCCGTCTTCACGGCCAGCAGGAAGGGGTAGTTGAACGGGGAGATGATCCCCACGACCCCCACCGGGTCCCGGTGGACGCGGTTCTCCTTGCCCTGCACGGAGGACGGCAGGATCTCGGCCCGCGGGGTGAGCGTCAGCTGGACCGCCTCGCGGAAGAACTCCTTGACCATGTGGATCTCGAAGGCCGCCTTGAGCCGGGTGCCGCCCAGCTCGGCGATGATGGCCTCGGTGATCGCGGTCTCGCTCTCCTCTATGACCCGGATGGCACGCTCGAAGACCCGTCGGCGCGTGTAGGAGTTGGTGGCCGCCCACTCACGCTGTGCGCTTTCCGCGGCGCGGTACGCCTCGTCCACCTCATCGCGCGTCGCGACGGTGATGGAGGCCAGCTTCTCCCCGTTGTACGGGTTGAAGTCGATGATGTCCCAGGAGCCTTTGCCGGGACGCCACTGACCGTTTATGCACTGAAGTGCAAGATCCGTGAAGTAGGACATGCCATTCCTTCGGGGGGTTGAAGGAGATGCTGCTGGCTGGTCATCGTACCGGCCAGTCACTGGAGTTGGCGGATTCTGTGCAGGTGGTCCCGGGCGTGTTCCGGTGACAGGCTGATCTCCACCAAGCGCCGCATCACGTGGTCGTAGACCGCCACTTCATCACGCTTGTCGAGGTACAGCGCACTGGTGAGCTGTTCGAGATACACGATGTCGTTCAGGTCGGACTCGGGAAAGCGCAGCAGGGTGAAGGCGCCGCTCTCGGCGGCGTGCCCGCCCAGTTCGAACGGGACCACGTAGAGGTTGACGTTGGGGTGCTCGGACACCTCGATGAGGTGCTCGAACTGGGCGTCCATGACGGCCCTGCCGCCGAAGGGGCGGCGCAGCGCGGCCTCGTCGAGCACGCACACCAACTGGGTTGCGTTTTCCCCCAAAAGGAGTTTCTGCCGTTCCAGTCGGAGCGCCACCCGCCGCTCGACCTCCTCCTCCGGGAGGGGGCCGCGGTGCCCGGCGGTGACGACGGCGTGCGCGTACGCCTCGGTCTGGAGGAGGCCGTGCACGAACTGCACCTCGTAGCTGCCGATCTGGGAGGCGGCACCCTCCAGACCGACGTACGTCTGGAACCAGGCGGGCAGCACGTCGCTGTAGTTGTGCCACCAGCCGGCGACGCTGGAGTCGCGGGCGAGGGAGAGCAGGGGTTCGCGCTCGGCGTCCTCGGTGACGCCGTACAGGGTGAGGAGGTCTTCCACATCGCGGGCCTTGAAGCTGACGCGGCCCAGTTCCATGCGGCTGATCTTGGATTCGGAGGCCCGGATCGAGTATCCGGCCGCCTCCCGGGTGATGCCGCGGGCCTCCCGCAGTCTTCTCAGCTGCGAGCCCAGCAGGATGCGGCGGACCATGGACCCACTGGAGCCACCTGCTCCCTTTGCTCCCGCGGTGATGTTGTGTGCCGGTTCAGTTGCCATTCCGATCAGCCCTCCACCCCTGCTTGAGGGGAAGTGTGCCATCTCCGCGCGCCGTTACGTGTCCACCCGATTACACACGATCGAAAGTCGCGCGTGCACGTGCATCTGCCCTTGCATCTGCTGTGGGCATTGGGAACCATGGGGGAGGCACAAGTGGACCTGCGGGCATGCGAGTTGGCCTGGCGGGTGCACGGTGACGCCCGCACCAGCGGGGAAGCACGGCCGACCGGATCCGCCAGGATCATCACCGCCGCTGACGCCAGGAGTGGGCCTTGTTGGGGACCGAGGGACCGAGGGTGCTGGAGCCCTTATGGGAGGGGCTCCCCACGCCGGAACGCGCCTCCGTCTCGGGTTCCGCTTCGTGCGCGCTTCCGCCGCGCGACCGATCCGTCTCCGGTGCCCGCGACTTCGTACGAAGGACGCTGGGGCACTGGGATCTGACCGAGCAGTACGACGACGTGGCGCTGGTTGTCACCGAATTGGTGACGAACGCCATGCGGCACGGCCTCACCCCCGGCGCCGATCACGGGGCGGCGTCGGGGGACGAGGGCGATCCACCGGTGAGGCTGCATCTGATGCGCTGGTCCTCCCGGCTGGTGTGTGCCGTACGCGATCCCAGCGTGCAGCCGCCCGATGTGTCGGCCCTGCACCGGGCCGCCACGTGGGGGCCGGCACAGCGGGGCCACGACGGCCCGCGAGGACTCCCCGGACACGGGGACAACGGGGGACACGGGGGACACGGGGGCGTCGTGGATGCCGTGGACGCGTGGGACGCGTCGTGCGCCTCGGGCTCCTGGGAGCCCGAGGCGCCCGGCTTCACGGCGGAGTCCGGCCGCGGTCTGCGCCTGGTCGACTCCTTCAGCGACAGCTGGGGCTGGCACCTGCTGTCGGGGCCGCTGGCCGGGAAGATCGTGTGGGCCCTCTTCCGGTTGGGCCACGCGAGCGCAGGGAACGGGCGGTGCGGTGGGGGGAACGGCGGGGCGCGGGGCGGACGTTCACAGGTCAGTGGGGCATCAGGTCGTCGAACTCACCGGCCTTGACGCCGAGGATCATCGCCTCGATCTCGTCGGGGGTGTAGACGAGCGCGGGGCCGTCCGGGAAGCGGGAGTTGCGCATCGCGATATGGCCACCGGGCAGCTTGGCGAACTCCACGCAGGCGCCTTGCGAGTTGCTGTACCGGCTCTTTCGCCAGACGACCCCCTGGAGGTCCCTGGCGGCCATGCCGTTGTACACGTGAGGCACTTGGAGCTCCTGGACTTGTCCGGCGAGGCGGGTGGGGGTCAGCCTGAGCAGCGGGGCACTGCCGACTTGCCGGGGATCATAACGGCGTTCACCTGCTGATGCATGTGCCGATGCACGTGCACGACCGCGCGTCGCGCGCTCATCACAGCGGGTCAGTCCATTGACTTCAACTTCACTTGAAGTTCTAACTTCCCCTCATGAGCATGGAGATGACCGCGTGGAACGCGCTCTACAACTCGCGCCACGCGCCCCAGGACACTCACCCCTTCTCCGCGGCGACCGTCCGCCGTATCGTCCGCTTCGCCCACCGTCACCACCGCAAACTTGTCGCGTTCCTGCTGCTCAGCAGCGTGCTCGCGGCCCTGACGGTGGCCACTCCGCTGCTCGCCGGGCGGGTGATGAACGCCATCGACGGCCGCGAGTCCGCCACAACCGTGCTCACCCTCGCCGTACTGATCGCAGCCATCGCACTGGCGGAAGCCGGTGTCGGCATTCTGGCCCGCTGGCTGTCCGCGCGTATCGGTGAAGGACTCATCCTCGATCTGCGTACCGCCGTCTACGACCACGTGCAGCGGATGCCGGTGGCCTTCTTCACCCGCACTCGCACCGGAGCCCTGGTCAGCAGGCTCAACAACGATGTCATCGGCGCCCAGCGCGCATTTTCCTCCACTCTTTCGGAGGTATTCGGCAACCTGGTGACTCTCCTGCTCACTCTTGTGGTGATGCTCAACCTCTCCTGGCGGATCACTCTCCTCGCTCTGCTGCTGCTCCCGCTCTTCGTCGTACCGGCCCGGCGGATGGGCTCGCGGCTGGCCCGGCTGGAGCGCGAACGGGCCGACCACAACGCGGCGATGAGCACGCAGATGACCGAGCGCTTCTCCGCGCCGGGTGCCACCCTCGTCAAACTGTTCGGGCGGCCCGAGGAGGAGTCGGCCGAGTTCGCGCGACGCGCGGGACGGGTCCGCGACATCGGTGTCCGCACCGCGATGGTGCAGGAGGTCTTCTTCACGGCGCTGACCCTGGTGGCCGCGCTCGCCCTCGCCCTCGTCTACGGGCTCGGCGGCTACCACGCGCTGCGCGGCAGCCTCGACGCCGGCGCCGTCGTCTCCCTCGCGCTGCTGCTCACCCGCCTGTACGCGCCGCTGACCGCGCTGGCCAGCGCCCGGGTGGAGGTGATGAGTGCCCTGGTCAGCTTCCAGCGGGTGTTCGAGGTGCTGGACCTCAAGCCGCTGATCGAGGAGAAGCCGGACGCCGAGGACCTGCCCGACGGGCCCGTCTCGGTCGAGTACGAGGACGTCCACTTCGGCTACCCCCCGGCCGACAAGGTCTCCCTGGCCTCCCTCGAAGAGGTCGCCACCCTCGACACCCGCGGCGGCGAAGAGGTGCTGCACGGCATCTCGTTCCGCGCCGAACCGGGACAGATGGTGGCGCTCGTCGGCTCCTCGGGCGCCGGCAAGTCCACCCTCGCCTCCCTCGCCGCCCGCCTCTACGACGTGGACGGCGGCGCGGTACGGCTCGCCGGCAAGGATGTCCGCGACCTGAGCGCCGCCTCCCTGCGCGCCACGCTGGGCATGGTCACCCAGGACGGGCACCTCTTCCACGACACCATCCGCGCCAACCTGCTGCTGGCCCGCCCGCAGGCCGGCGACGACGAGCTGTGGTCGGCCCTGCGCCGGGCCCGCCTCGACGACCTCGTCTCCGCGCTGCCGGACGGCCTCGACACCCTCGTCGGCGAGCGCGGGTACCGGCTCTCCGGCGGCGAGCGGCAGCGGCTGACCATCGCCCGGCTGCTGCTGGCCCGGCCCCGCGTCGTGGTGCTCGACGAGGCGACCGCACATCTGGACTCCACCTCGGAGGCGGCCGTGCAGGAAGCGCTCGGCGAGGCGCTGGCGGGCCGCACCTCGCTGGTCATCGCCCACCGGCTGTCCACCGTCCGGGCGGCCGACCAGATCCTGGTGCTGGAGGCGGGCCGGATCGTCGAGCGGGGCACCCACGCCGAACTGCTCGCCGCCGACGGACGGTACGCGCAGCTGTACCGCACACAGTTCGCCGCCGAGGAGACTCCCGCCGAGCCCGCCGGCCGCCCGCAGGCCGTCGTGTGAGGGGCGCCGCCCGGCTCACCCGCGCGGACGCGCTCGGCGCGCGGCGGACGGTGGCCCGGCACAGGGTGAGGGAGGGACCGTCCGTGGCGCGACGGTCCCTCCGGCGCACGCCGGCCCACCGCCGCCCGATCCCCGGAAGGACACGAGCGCATGAGCTGTCCCAACCTGGAGGCCCTGACCCGCTGCTCCGTCGCCGTCGACCTGGGCGCCGCCAGGACTCGCGTCTACGCCAAGGGATCCGGCCTCGTCGTCGACCAGCCCTCGGTCGTCGCCGTGAACACCTGCTCCGGCGCGCTGATCGCGGTCGGTGACGCGGCGGAGCGGATGGACGGCCGCACCCCGCAGCACATCCGGGTGGTCAGGCCGGTGTCCGGCGGCACCGTGCGGGACATCGACATGGCGCGGCGCATGGTGCGCGCCCTGATCGGGGAGCGGCTGCGCCGCTTCAAGCGCCGCCGGGTGATGACGCACGCCCTGGTGACCGTGCCGCACGACGCCGACCCGCTGTCCTGCCGGGCCGCCGTGGAGACCCTCACCGGGGTGGGGGCCCGCCGCGTCGATCTGGTGGAGGCCCCGATCGCGGCGGCGATCGGCGCGGGGCTGCCGGTGGCACACCCGGAGGCGGCGATGGTGCTGGTGTGCGGGACGACCACCACACAGGTGGCGGTCGTCTCGCTGGGGGCGGTGGTGGCGGGCGGCACGGTCGCCCTGGGCGGCGACACCATCCACCACTCCGTGGTGCAGTACCTGCGCAACCGGCACGAACTGCTGCTGCCCAGCCACGAGGTGTGGCCCCTGCATCTGGCGCTGCTCGGCAGCGGCGGGGTGGGGAACGGCGTCTACACCGGGCTGACCGAGGTCCAGGGGCGCGACGTGGTGACGGGGCTGGCCCGCACCGTGACCATCGACCCCGAAGAGGTGCGCAGCGCCATCCAGACCCCCCTCACGGGCCTGCTGGACACCATCCGCGTCGTCCTGCACCGCTGCCCGCCGGATCTGGTGGCCGACCTCGCCGACCGGGGCATGGTGCTGGCGGGCGGCAGTGCGCAGCTTCCGGGCCTGGCCGACCAGCTGAGGGAGCACACGGGCATGGCCGTCCACGTGGCGGACGAGCCGGGCCTGTGCGCGGTGAACGGGCTGGCCGCGATGATGGCGGGCCGGATCTCGCCGTACATGGCGGACACAGCGGACTCGGAGGACGCGGGGTTCCGCACCCCGCAGGCCGAGGCCGCACACACCCCCCGGGGCCGGGACGAACCCGTGGCCGCGGGCCGGCGCGGGGGCGTCGCCGCTCCCGAGACGGCCGCCGCGGAGGCGGTGCCCGTACCCGGTCAGGACATCGGCTGACGCCCGGCCGGCCGGGCGCACGCGGCACACCGCGCGCAGTCCCCGCGCGGGCCGCGCGGGGATCAGGGGCGCGGGCGGTGGATCAGATGGCTCCGGCGGCGCGGTCCTGCGGCGCGTACGGGGCGAAGAGGTCCACCAGGCGGGACCGGGAACGCTGGAGACGATCGCCCATCACCGCGGCGATGGAGCGGGTCATGGCCAGACCGAGTTCCTTGTCCTCCTCGCAGAGGACCCGCACCGACTGCGCGTCGAATTCGAGGGCGCGGACCGGACTGTCGGCCTGGGCACCCAGGCTCCACACGTACGGGGGAAACATCCAGGACCAGCCCAGCAGCTCCCCGTGACGCACGTGGTCGATGGCCACGTCCCGGTGTCCCGGTATGTGCATCGCCAAGGTCGCCGAACCGGTGTGCAGAATCCAGAAGCGGTCCGCCCGGGTACCTTCTTCGAAAATGCGTTCCCCGGCGTCGAAGTGCACTTCACGTCCCAGGGCACGCACCCGTTCACGCTGGTCGGGGGTCAGCTCACTGAGCGTTCCCGTGGTGGTCTGCATGGTCCGCCCTCCCTTCCGGGAACGGAGCGACGTATTCCACGGTGTGTTCGAGCGTACCTCGCATCACTCGAACAGGCGAGTAAAAGGCAGGCGGCACGTACCGTCGGCAGTATGTGCAGGAACATCAAGACCTTGCGTCCGCCCTACGCCGAGACCGTCACCGAGGACGACATGCGGGCCGCCGCGCTCCAGTACGTCCGCAAGGTGTCGGGATTCCGTGCGCCCGCCGCGCACAACCAGGCGGCCTTCGACGAGGCCGTCGAGCGTGTCACCGCGGCCACCTGCGAGCTGCTGGATGCCTTGGTGGTCAAGGGGGCGCACGGCAACTGACCGCGGGTCACCGTCCCCGGCGTGCCCCCTCCCGGCTCCCGCGCTCCCGCTCCTCCAGCAGCCGCAGCAGCTCCCCGAGCACCCGGGCGAGCTGGTCGCGCTCCTCCTCGCCCAGCCCCGCCAGCAGGGAGCGCTCGTAGGCGGTCTGCTCGGGCATGATCCGGTCCACCAGCTCCCGGCCGCTCACGGTCAGCGACAGATGCACGACCCTGCGGTCCCTGTCGTCCGGGCGCCGGGCGAGGAGTCCCTTCTCCTCCAGCGTCCGCACGCGTTTGGCCACCGACGTGGCCGACGCGTAGATCTCCCGCGCCAGCTGGCCGGGCGTCAGCTCGCGGTCCTCCCTGCGCAGCGCGCTGAGGATGTCGAACTCCGGACGACTGAACCCCTCGCGGGCCAGCGGCGCGTCCGACGCCTGCCGCAGCAGGGCGGCGCACCGGGTGAGACGGCCGACGACCGCGACCGGGCCGGTGTCCAGGTCCGGCAGCACCCGCCGCCACTGGCCGAGCACCTTGGCCACGACGTCGCCGCCGTCCCCGGTGCTTCCGGGGACATCTGTGCCACCTGTGCCACCCGCGCCTCCGGTGCCTCTTTCGTCTCCGGGGCCTCTGCCGTCTCCGATGGCTCCAGTGGCTCTGCCGTCTCCGATGGCTCCAGTGGCTCTGCCGTCTCCGATGGCTCCGGTATCTCTGCCGTCTCCGATGGCTCCGGTATCTCTGCCGCCTCCGATAGCTCCGGTGTCTCTGCCGTCTCCGGTGTCGTCGGCTTCCCCGGTGGCTCCGGCTGTGCCCGTGGTGCTCGTCTCCCTGGAGCCGCTGGTGCCTCCGGCTTCCCTGGTGTCCCCGGCGGCCCCCGCGCCCGCCGTGGCTCCTGCGTCTGTGTGACCTCCCGTTTCACTGCCGTGCTGTTCGCCGGGTGCGGCGTCCTCCGGCACGCGCTGCCCCTCTCGCCCGAGCTGTCGTCTCCCGTTCACCGTTCAATTCTGCCGCCGAGGGGCACGGCGGGGCGGGAGCGGGGGCCCGCCGGGAGCCCGCACCGCGTCGGCGGCTGCTCCCGGCGGGGACGGCGGCGGGCCGGGTACGCGCCCGGGTCGGGTCCGGCACCCCCGTGGCCGGACCGGACCCGATCAGCACGGGCCGATCACCACGGCCCGCTCAGCGCGGCCCGATCACCACGGCCCGATCAGCGCGACCCGTCCACCACGGCCTGTTCGACCGGTCCGTTCACCACGGCAGGCTGCCGGCCGGCTGGCGGGTGGGCACGTTGAACCGGTTGAACAGATTGGTGATGCCGGTCATCAGCAGCAGTCCGGCCAGCTGCTTCTCGTCGTAGTGCCGGGCCGCTTCGTCCCAGACCGCGTCCGGCACCGGGTCCGGGCGGTCCGCGAGCCGGGTGACCGCCTCGGCCAGCGCGAGGGCGGCGCGCTCGGCGTCGTCGAAGTACGGGGTGTCACGCCAGGCGGCCACCGCGTGCAGCCGCTCGTCCGTCTCCCCCGCCTCGCGGGCGGTGCGCACGCCGTAGTCCACGCAGAAGCCGCAGCCGTTGATCTGGCTGGCCCGCAGGTGCACCAGCTCCAGCGTGGCCTTGGGCACCCCGCAGCCGTGGGCGGTCTTCAGCAGCTCCTGGATCGGCTGGAGGCCCTCCGACAGCAGGGCGGCGGGGTTCTGTATCCGTGCGGTCATGGTCCGCTCCTCTTCCCTCGTGGGGTGTTATCCGTTCTTCACCCGTACGACGGAACGACGAGCGGAGAATGTGACACATGGACGCACCCGAGATTCCGGGCGACCGGTTCGAGGAGCACCGCACTCAGCTGCGGGCCGTCGCCTACCGGATGCTCGGCTCCCTCAGCGAGGCCGACGACGCCGTGCAGGAGTGCTGGCTGCGGTACAGCAGGAGCGACACGTCGCAGGTCCGCAACCTGGCCGGCTGGCTGACGACGGTGGTCGGCCGGATCTGCCTGGACATGCTGCGGTCGCGGACCGGCCGCGCAGAAGTCCCCCTGGAGGGAGTGCACGTGCCCGACCCCGTGGTCGCGCCGCTCACCGGGGAGGAAGCGGCCGTGCGCACCGAGGAGGTGGGGCTTGCCCTCCTCGTCGTCCTGGACACCCTCTCCCCCGCCGAGCGGGTCGCCTTCGTCCTGCACGACACGTTCGGGGTGCCGTTCGACGAGATCGCCCCGCTGCTCGACCGCACACCGGCCGCCACCCGGCAGCTGGCCAGCAGGGCGCGGCGGCGGGTGCGGGACGCCGGGCAGGGCGGGGAGCGCCCGGACGCGCGTCGGCAGCGCGAGGTGGTGGCGGCCTTCCTCGCGGCGGCGCGAGGCGGCGACTTCGACGCGCTCGTCGGGCTGCTCGACCCGCAGGTGACGCTGCGGGCCGACACCGGTGGGGCCGGCTCCCGGCTGGTGCGCGGCGCCGCCGAGGTCGCCTCCCAGGCGACGGCGTTCCGGAGCGCCGCCATGCACGCGGTACCCGTCCTGGTGGGCGGCGAGCCGGGGCTGGCGGCCGTCGTCGGCGGCCGGGCGGTGTCGGTGATGTCCTTCGCCCTCGTCCCGGACGGCCACGGGCCGGCCGGCGCCGTCCGGGAGCTGAACATCCTCGCGGACCCGCGGCGGCTGGCGCGGCTCGGCGTCGCGGAGGTGCTGGGCGCCGCGCCTGCGGAACGGGGGCACTGACCGGCGCCGCACGCACGGTGCGCGTGGCCCGGACGAGCGGGCCACGCGCACCGTGGGGGCGAGTCACACCCGGCCCGGACAGGAGCAGGGCCCGGGCCGGGCGTGACGCATCGCGGGAGGCGACGACGGAGTCGACGGAGCCGACCGGGAGCGGAGGGCGAACGGGGATGCCCCGTCCGCCGCCGTCCCGGTCAGTCCGTCGGGTGGTGGGTCACACCCGGCTCCACAGGGAGGGGGCGTCCTCCGGGTTCCAGCCCGGCTGGGCGGTGTGGGCCTGGACGCAGCGGTAGGTCGCACCGTTGTAGGTGACCTGGTCGCCCACGGCGTACTGGGTGCCGACCGCCCAGGTGCCCTGCTCCGGCGGGTCGGTGGGCGGGTCCGTGGGACCGCCGCCGCCGTTGGTCACCAGGGTGAGGCCGTACGCCTGGAGCGCCGGGTTGACGGGGTAGAAGAACGTCGTACCGCCGCTGGAGCAGTTGCCGGAGCCGCCGGAGGTCATCCCCTGCGCCTGGTCGCCGGAGATGAAGGAGCCGCCCGAGTCACCCGGCTCCGCGCACACGGTGGTGCGGGTCACACCGGAGACGGTGCCCTGCGGGTAGGTCACGCTCGTGTTGTGCTGCTCGACGACGCCGCAGTGCCAGCCGGTCGTCGAACCGGAACGGCACACCGAGGCGCCGACCGGGGCCTGCGTCGAGCCGGCCACCGTCACATCGCCCCGGCCGTAGCCGTTGACGGTGGGACGCGGCGTCCAGTTGCTGTTGGTGGCGACCCAGGCGTAGTCCCGGCCGGGGAACGTCGAGCCCTGGAAGGTGCCCTGCGCCTGCTGGTTGTAGCCGCTGGTCGAGGTGCCGACGGTGCCGCAGTGGCCGGCCGTCACGAAACCGCCCTGGGTGCCCCGCTTCACGGAGAAACCGATGGAACAGCGTCCGCTGCCGTTCATGTAGTAGGCGTCACCGCCCCGCAGGTCGGCGAAGGTACGCGGCTACGCGTCGGTGTGGCGGAGCGTCACCTCGTCGCCGCCGACACCCGCCCGGCCGAGCAGCTTGTGGGCCGCGGCGTTCGTGGCGGTCTCCACCACGACGGCGTTCCGTTCGACGTCCGCGTACCAGACCCGTACGCCCTCGGGTGCCGACTTGGCGGCTGCCCGGTCGAGCGCCTTCAGCACCCGGTCCAGGTCGCCCAGGTCCCGGCCCACGACGCGGGCCGTGGCACCCGCCTCGGTGATGCGGGCCCGCTCCCGCTCGTCGGTCGTGGCGACGGTCAGCCGGGCGGACGTCTTCCCGCTGAGGTGCGCCCCGGCGTAGCTGTCCCCGAGGGCACGGCGCAGCGCGTCGACGGTGTCCGCGGCGTCCGCCTCGTTGGCCAGCCGCGTCTTCGCCTGCTCCGTCGTCAGCCCCAGATCGCGGCTCATGGCCTTCAGCAGGCCCGGGGCGGCGGCGGACGGGCGGGCCGTCTCCCCCTCGGCCTGGGCGGATCCGGAGAGCCCGGCGAGGACGAGCCCGGCGGTGGCGACGGTGGCGGCTGCCGCGGCGACGGTGCGCCGCCGGACGGAGGCGGATCTGGGCGGGGTCGGGAGGGGACCGGAACTCGCGGGAACTGCCATGGAGTTCTCCTTGAGGTGGGGGTGCCCCCGGCGGGGAACGAGGGCGTGAGTTGGCGTCACCGTAGACCGGTGGCCTGCCGCCGCGGACCTCCCATCTGCCCCCCTCCCCCGGCGTTATGGCACCCCTCGGCTCCCCCGGCGTGCCCGCCCGGCCGGCGCCCCCCTCATCACGGCACCCCCGCCGCGTGGTGGATGCGGCGCCAGGCCGCGTAGCTCGGGCTGGCCCCCGCGGCGCTCTCGTGCACCGCGCGGGCGTGCGCCAGGGTGTCGGCCGCGGTGCCGGCGGCGGGCGACTCGGGGTGCCAGCCCAGCAGATGCCGCCACAGCAGGGGTGACCCGGCCAGCGGGCGGGTCACCAAGCCGGGCGTCGGCGGGAACGTGGCCCGGCACAGGCCCACCGCGCGCCCCACCTGCACCAGATGGACACAGGAGGCGGTGTCCGTCTCGTACACGGCCTGCGGGGTGAACCCGGCCCGGGCGCACGCGGCGGCGAAACAGTCGGCGAAGCAGCCGTCGCCGGGCACATTCGTCCAGCGGGCATCGGCCAGCTCGCCCAGCGGCACCTCCGGCAGCTGAGCGAGCGGATGCCCCTCCCGCAGCATCACGAACACCGGGTCCACGGCCACCTCCCGCCACACCAGCCGCTCCCCCGTGCCCGCGGCGGGCGGCGGGCTCTGACCGCACACGCCGGTGAGGACGTAGTCGATCCGCCCCTCCGCCAGCAGGCACCCCAACTCGATGGCCGACCAGGACGTGTGCGTCGTCACCGTCGCCTCCGGATGGGCGGACGCCAGCCGGTCCACGAGCCCGCCCAGCAGGGGGCCGTGCGTGCCGCCCAGCCGGAACCGGGCGGGCCGGCCCCGCGGAGCCCCGCCCGCCCTGCTGAACCGCAGGGCCTCCTGTTGCAGCTCGGCGACCGCCGGCACCAGCACCCTCGCCCGCTCCAGCACCAGCTCCCCCAGCTCGGTGGGGCGCACCCCCTGCGGGCCCCGCACGAACAGGGCGCCGCCCAGCGCCCGCTCCATCCGTTTGAGCTGCGCGCTCAACGCGGGCTGCGCGAGCCCCAAGCCCGTCGCCGCCCGGGTCAGACTCCCCGCCTCGGCGATGGCCGAGACGACCTTGAGGTGTCGGAGTTCCAGATCCATGCCCATACGGTGAGGCGGCTCGCGAAGGCCGACAAGAGGTGTGACGCGGGCACCTTCCACTCGCGCGGGGGACGACGAGTACGGTTGTCGTGCTGCAAGTATTGCGGTTCAGGAACCGAGTACCGCGCGGGGGAGGAAGAAGGTCCACCATGGTCACTACCGCGGACCGGCCGGGCGCCGCCCGGACCGAGGTCGTGCGCCTTCCGGGCGGTGGCAGCCTGTGGGTGGTACGCGCGGAGGGCGGCGTACGGGACGCCGAGCACCCCGCGCTGCGGGCCGTCGCCCGCAGCGGCCCCGAACACGACGCCGCGGTCCTCGACCTCGCCCTCGTCCCCCTGGTCACCGCCCCGGGCGTGCGCGCCCTGGTCCACCACGCCCACGACCTCACCGAACGCGGCAGCAGTCTGCTCGTCGCCACCGACGACCCCCGCACCAGGGACCGGCTGACGGCCGACACCACGCTCACCGTCGTCCCCACCGTCGCCGCGGCAGCCGCAGCCTGCGGCGCCCCCGACACCACCCCACCCGCCCCCGGGCTCGACCTGGGCTCCGACTCCGGGAACTCCCCCTCCCGGGGCCGCACCGACGGAGCCGACCCCGAACTGGCCCGGCTCCGCCAGGAAGTGCGGCACCTGCGGGCCCGCGCCCGCACCCACCCCCTCGTCTCCCGCGCCCAGGGCATCCTCGAAGAGCGCTACCGGCTGCCCGACGAGCGCGCCGCGTTCGCCCTCCTGGAAGCCAGCTCCCAGCGGTTCAACGTGCGGCTGCGCACCCTCGCCTCCGCCGTCGTGACGGTGCCCCGGCCCCGCTCCCCCGACCACGAATGGTTCCCCCGCCGCGAACGCCAGGCCCCGCCCGCCCTCGCCTTCCAGCCCGGGCTGCGCGCCGCCACCGCCAACACCTCGGAGGTGCTATCCGCCGTGCTGCGGCGCAGCATGGAGATCACCGACGCCACCATGGGCAACGTCCAGCTCGTCGACCCCGTCACCGGCGATCTGCGGCTGGAGAAACACCACGGCCTGGACGACGACTTCGTCGACTTCTTCGACCGCGTCAGCCACGAGGGCACCGCCTGCGCCCTCGCCGCCGAACACCTCGCCCGCGTCACCGTCACCGACGTGGCCACCGACGCCGCGTTCACCGAGTCCGCGCGCAAAGCCATCCTCGCCACCGGCAGCAGGGGCTGCCACAGCACCCCGCTGCTGGCCCCCCGGGGCCGCGTCGAAGGCATGGTCTCCACCCACCACGAACGCCCCGTCCACGCCCTGTCCGCCGCCCAGGCCCGCGCCCTCGACGAGATCGGCGACCAGGCCGGCCGATGGCTGGAGTGGTACCAGCGCACCGTCGTCCTCGACGCCCTGGAACACCTGCACTTCACGGGAAGCACGTGGGGCTGACGCCCGCCCGAGAAACCGGACGTGCCGCATGGCACCTCCACCAACTGCCCTCTCGGGCCCTTCCACCGCCTCTCACTTGAGCGCGCCCGAAAAGCCCCCGATGACGAAGAAGGCGCCGATAACGACGAAGCCGGCTCCCACCACGCGGAGATTCCCGGGGCGCGCGGAGCGTGAGGTCGGGAGATTGCCGGACAGAACCCGGAACACCGATTCAGTGAAGCCTCTGTAGTCCGAAGCCAGGAGAAGGCCGAAGACCAGGAACGGAATTCCCCAGAACCCAAGCACCATGACCGCATCTAAACATCGTCAATGAACGTCCGCCCCGGCGAACCGGTCGTGCTCTGCACCCAGGCCGCGAACAGCCGTGCGGTGCGCCTCGCGGGGAAGCTGGGGTTCATCGAGGTAGAACGGTTCGTGGAGTACGGCGCCGAGCAGTGGTTCGGTCTGTGGTCCCCGGCTGCGCCGCCTGCCTGAGTTCCCTCGTCCTGATTCCCTCCCCCCGTCACAGTGCCCGGCTGCCGGCGTCCTCCGCGGGGTGTGCGGGGCTCGCGGGCCGGGGCGGGCGGGGGCGCCAGGGGAGGAGGGCGGGGGTCGCCAGGGCGAGGAGGGCCGCGAGGGCTATCGCGGTGCGGGTGCCCACGAGGTCGGCCAGCAGGCCCCACAGGCCGGTCAGCAGCGCGACGGTGATCTTGCTGGTGACCGACCACGCGGACAGCACCCGGGCGGTACGGTCGGCCGGGACCTGCTCCAGGCGGTAGGTGGCGAAGACCGGGTTGAAGACTCCCATGCAGGTGATCAGCGCCAGCTCGACGGCCACCACCAGCACCAGGCCGCCCGGCCCCGGACCGACGAGGGCCAGCCCCGGCAGCCAGACGGCCCGCAGTGTGCCCGCGACGAGCAGCACCCGGCGCTGTCCGGCCCGCTCCACCAGGCGGCCGGCCAGCCGGGACCCGATCAGACCGCCCACGCAGGGCAGCGCGAAGGCCAGTCCGTACTGCCAGGGCGCGAAGCCGAGCCGGCCGAGCATGAGGACGGCCAGCAGCGGGGACACCGCCATGATCAGCCCGCTGACGAGGGCGGTGTTGACGAACAGGACGCGCAGCGCCGGGTGCGCCAGCACGTACTGCCAGCCGGCCAGCAGTTCGCGGGCCGACAGCCGCCCCGCGGGGCCGTCCCCCGCCGGCTTGGCGGCCCGTCGCGGCGGTGTCTCGTCGCTGCCGATCGCGCGGATGCCGAGGGCCGACAGCAGATAGCTGACCGCGTCGGCCACCACCGTCACGACCGGGCCGAACATGCCGACCAGCGCCCCGCCCAGCGGCGGCCCCAGCATGGTGGTCGTCCATGACGTCGCCTCGAACCTGCCGTTGGCCACCAGCAGCTGCTCGGGAGCCACGAGGTCCTTCAGACAGGCGCCGGCCGCCGCCCGGAAGGCGAGGTCGGCGGCGCCGGTGACCACCGCGACCACCAGCAGCTGGCCGAAGGTGAGCAGGCCCAGCGCGTACGCGGCGGGCACGGTGAGCAGCGCCGCGCAGCGCAGCAGGTCCGTCGCGACCATCACCGGCCGTTTGCGGCGGAACTCGATCCACGGCCCCAGCGGCACCGCCAGGAGCGCGCCGACCAGTCCACCGGCGGCGGCCAGCAGGGACACCTGTGCCGGTCCCGCGTCGAGCGCGAGGATCGCCACGAGGGGGAACGCGTCGAAGGCCAGCCGGGTGCCGAAGGCGCTGACCGCGAATGCCGCCCACAGCAGCGCGAAGGGCCGCCCCAGCGAGCGTTTCCGGGACCGTTTCGGAGACTTTCCGCCAGCCATGCCCGTACTCCACTTCTCCCACGCCACCATCGCCGAGTTCCGCGGGGCCGAGCCCCCTGCCCCGAGCCCTGCCCGGACCGGGACCTCCCCGGTCACGTCGCTGACCGGGCCACGCCGTCGCTCGGGGCCACGCCGGTCCTCCGGGCCACACCGTCCTCCGGATCGCGCCGTGCTCCGGATCGCGCCGCCGAGCCGAGCCGTGTTCCGGGCCGTACACGCCGAGCCGTACTCCGAGCCGTTCTTCTGGTCCGTCCCCCGGGCCGCGTCCCTCGGGCCACCGGCGCCCAGGACCCGTCCGCCGTCCCTCGCCCCGCGAACGGTGCCCGCAGACGGCCGGGCGTCGGCCGAGCGGCAGCAAGGGGCACAGGCCGGGAGGGTGCGGGACTCAACAGGGCGCCGCGCCGACCGCGAGAGCCTACCGCGCGATCCGCATCGTCACAGGACCGTCCCGATGCCGCGACGGCTCTGCTGCGTCCCCCGGCAGTGTCGGACGCGTGTGCGAACATCTGCTTCGGATGTTCGTCCGGTGGACAGACACAGGTGGAACGGGGGGACGGATGTCGTTGCGTGAGCTGGTGCGCGACGAGGAGTACGCGCGCCTGTCGCGGCCCCAGCTGCTGGAGCGGCTGCGTGGCGCGAGGCTGTACTTCCAGCAGCCGGAGGAGCCCGGCTTCCTGGTGTCCCAGACCCAGGACGGGCCGCTCGTCCCGGTCTTCACCTCCTGGGAGCGGCTCGCCCTGTTCGCCGGGGTGTGCGCGTGGGCGTCCACCACCGCCGAGGATCTGGTGGAGCTGCTGCCCGAGGGGGTGCGGGCACTGGTCGATCCCCTGGGGCCGCGGCCCTTCCTCCTGGACGCGACGGTGTTCGAGGGCCCGGACGTCCACGCCGGGGACGGCGCCGGTGGCGGCCCGGGCCGGGTGGCCGAAGGGGTCCGGGCACGGTGAGCGAGCACGACAAGGGCAAGCCGGCCGGCGGGGACGGGCCGGCGCCCGGCGCGGGGTACGCCGTGGAGATCGCGTCCGTCCGCAGGGTTCTCTCGCCGCTGGAGGAGTCCGTCGTCGCGGCCCGCAAGATCAAGGACGACTGGAAGACGATGGCCGAGGGCATCACGAACGCGGCGGCCTTCGACGTGGAGAAGCCGGCCAAGGACGTGCTGTCGGAGTGGGGCTTCGGCATGGGCCGGGTCGCCGAGAACACCACGGTGATCGTGGAGACGCTGCGGCAGGTCATCGCCGCCTACATGCTGGCCGATCTGCTGCGCATCAAGGATTTCGCGCCGACCGAGGACAACATGGCCAAGCTGCCGTTCGGGGAGCGGGGGCTGCAGGCCTGGAAGGACGGCGCACGGCCCGATTTCGACCCGCCGCCGGGGATCTACCAGGAGCCGTGGTTCGACGACGACGGGGACGGCGGGGGCGGCGGCACGCACGTCACGGGTGATCTGCCCACCAATCCCCGTTACCAGGTCGCCGGAGAGGGCGGCGAGGGCTGGGTGGTCGACGGCGGCGGAAAGGCACCCCTCGCATGACGAGCAAGGACGCCACCGAGGGCGGCACGACCGAGCGCATACCGCCGCACGCCGAGCCGAAGGACGTCATCCCCGGCGACCCCGACAAGATCGACGACCTCGTCGTCAAACTCCGCGCCTACGCGGGCGCGTTCAAGGACGGACTCGACAAACTGGACGTCCTGTCCACCATGGACTGGACGGGCGCCGCCTCCAAGGCGTTCACGGAGGCCAGCAGGGCGCTGCCCAGGGAACTGGAGTCCGCGCACACCTACTTCACCTCCGCGGCGAGCGCGCTGGACGCCTACGCGGACAAGCTGCGTTCCGTCCACACCCGGCTCAAGCCGGTCATCGCGGACGCGGACGCGGCGCGCGCCGCCTCGAAGGCGTACTGGAAGGACTTCACCGCCTACAACGAGGCCGTCGACCGGGGCGACGAGAAACTGCCCGAACGCCCGCCCGAGAACGACCCGGGCATCGCCGCGCTCAACTCCTGCTACAGCCGTCTCGACAAGCTGGAGAAGGAGCTGGAAGGGGTCGTCACCAGCTCCAAGCGCGCGCTGGAGAAGGCCGCCGAGAAGGCGCCGGACCCGCCCAAGGGCTGGAACCGCTTCAAGAAGGGCGTCGGCGACTTCTTCGGCGGCATGGGCGACAGCGCCTGGGGGATGTGGAAGCAGTTCGAGTACCTGGTGGAGGACGGCCCGGACGGGGCGAGCCTCCAGCTGGCCGGGGTGGCGGACGGCGCGGCGTACGCGGCCCAGCATCCCAAGGAATTCGCCAAGGCCGTCGTCAACTGGGAGGAGTGGCAGCGCAACCCGGCCCGTGCCGCCGGGCAGCTCACCCCGGATCTGCTGCTGGCCCTGGCCTCCGGCGGCGCCGGCGCCCTGCGCAAGGGCGGTTCGGCGGCGAAGAGCGCGGCCCAGCGGCTGGCGAGCCGCGAGCGGGCGCTGGCCCGGGACGGCAGCGCCCGACGGCGTGCCGACTCGGACGGGGCGAACGTCTGCCGGGAGAACAAGTGCGAGGCCGGTGAGCCGATCGACGTCGCCACCGGCGAAATGATCATCTCGACGGTCGATGTCGAGCTGCCCGGTGCCCTCCCGCTGGTGCTGGAGCGGCACTACGTGTCCGGGCATCCGTGCGGCGGCTGGTTCGGCCGCACCTGGGCCGGCACGCTCGACCAGCGGCTCGAACTCGACGACAAGGGTGTCGTGTTCGTGTCCGACGACGGAATGGTGCTGCGCTATCCGGTGCCGGAGCCGCAGACGCCCACCCTGCCCGTCTCCGGCCCGCGCTGGCCGCTGTGCTGGGACGGCAAACCGGACGGTGCCTTCACGCTGACCGTGCCCGAGGAGAACCGCGCCCTGCATTTCGCGCGGCTGCCGGTGGGCGGGCCCGAACTGGCGCTGCACGCCGTCACGGACCGCACCGGTGACGGCGACCGCATCTCCTTCCACTACGACGAGACCGGCGCCCCCGTCGAGATCCGCCACTCGGGCGGCTACCGCATCGCGGTGGACACCGACCGCTCGCGCCACCGTGTCACCGGGCTGCGGCTCCTGCACGGCGACGGCCGTGGACGGGGAAACGGGCAAGGAGAGGAGCGCAGCACCCGGCTGGTCGCCTTCGGCTACGACGACGCCGGGGACCTGGTCCAGGTCGTCAACTCCACCGGCGAACCGATGCGGTACCGCTACGACGACGCGCACCGCATCACCTCCTGGCAGGACCGCAACGGCACGGCGTTCGGCTACGTGTATGACCATCGGGGCCGCGTCCTGCGCACCGTCGGGCCGGACGGCATCCTCTCGGGCCGTTTCCACTACGACACGGCCGCCCGCACCACCCGCTACACCGACTCCCTGGGGCACACCACCACATACGTCCTGAACGAGGCCGGCAAGGTCGTCGCCGAGACCGATCCCCTCGGCAACACCGTGCGCACCGAGTGGGACGCGGACAATCTGCGCCCGCTCACCGTGACGGACCCGCTGGGGCACACGACGCGGTACACGTACGACGGGGACGGCAACGTCACCGCCGTCGACCTGCCCGACGGCACCCGGTCGGAGGCCCGCTACGACGCGGAGGGACAGCTGGTGGAGTACCGGGCCCCGGACGGCGGCGTGTGGCGCCACACCCACGACCGGCGCGGCAACCGCACCTCCACGACCGACCCGAGCGGCGCGACGACCCGCTGGGGGTACGACGAGGCGGGCCATCTGGTCTCGGTGACGGACCCGCTGGGCCACACCCTCACCGTGACGCCGAACGCGGCGGGGCTGCCGGTGGCCGTCACCGACGCGCTCGGCAACACCACGCACGTGCGGCGGGGCCCCCACGGGCTGATCACCGCGCTCACCGACGCGCTGGGCAACACCACCCGGCAGGGTTGGACCATCGAGGGCAGGCCGGCCTGGCGCAGCTACCCGGACGGCAGCCGCGAGGAGTGGAAGTGGGACTGCGAGGGAAACCTGGCCTCCCACACCGACCAGGCCGGGCACACCACCCGGCACACCCACACCCACTTCGACGTGCCCGCCACCCGCACCGACCCGGACGGCGCCCAGTACGCGTTCGCCTACGACACCGAGCTGCGCCTGGTGCGGGTGACCGGGCCGCAGGGCGCCACCTGGGAGTACGAGTACGACGCGGCGGGCCGGCTCGTCGCGGAGACGGACTTCAACGGGGCGCGGCGCACCTACGAACTGGACGCGGCCGGACGCCTGGTCGCGCAGACCAACGCCGTGGGCCAGACGCTGCGCCACACGCACGATGAGCTGGGCCGCGTCGTGTCCCAGCACGACGAGACGACCGGCCGCGGGACGACGTACACGTACGACGCGCGGGGCGCGCTCGTGGCCGCCGCCGGACCGGACGCGGAACTGGTCCTGGAACGGGACGCCTGCGGCCGGGTCGTCGCCGAGCACGTCGACGGGCGCGTGACCCGCTACACCTACGACGCCGCCGGCAACCGCACGAGCCGCACCACCCCCTCCGGACTCACCTCCACCTGGACGTACGACGCGGCGGGCCGGCCGGTCACCCTCCGTACGGCCGGAGCCGTCTTCGGCTTCACCCACGACGCGGCGGGCCGCGAGATCCGGCGCGCCGTCGGCGGTGTGACGCTCACCCAGAGCTGGGACGCGGTGGACCGGGTGACGGCACAGAGCGTCACCGGCCCCGCCGACGAGCTGCTCCAGCACCGGGCCTTCACCCACCGCCCGGACGGGTACCTCACCGAGATCCGCGAACTGACCGCCGGCACCCGGCGCTTCACACTGGACGCCTCGGGCCGGGTGACGGGGGTGCAGGCCCACGGGTGGACGGAGACGTACGCCTACGACGGGGCCGGCAACCAGACCCACGCGGCGGCGCCCGCCCACGACGCCTACGGGAAACGGGAGGTGACGGGCACCCTGGTGCGCCGGGCCGGCCGCACCACCTACGAGCACGACGCGGCGGGCCGGCTCGTGCGCAGGACCCGCAAGCTCCTCGACGGCCGGCGCCGCACCTGGACCTACACCTGGGACGCGGAGGACCGGCTGATCACGGCCGTCACCCCCGAGGGCGAGACCTGGCGGTACACCTACGACCCGCTGGGCCGCCGCATCGGCAAGACCGCCGCATCCGGTGCCGCTCTGACCTTCAGCTGGGACGCGATGCGGCCGGCGGAACGGAGCACCCCCGACGGCGCCACCACCACCTGGGAGTACGCGCCCGACTCGTACCGTCCCGTCGCACAGACCGACCGGGAGGCGGGCACCACCCGGCTGCACGCCGTGATCACCGACCCGGCGGGCACCCCCACCGAACTGGTCGCCCCCGACGGCGAGGTGGCCTGGCAGCACCGCACCACGGTGTGGGGCACCGTGCTGCCCGCACCGCCCGGGACGGGCACGGACTGTCCGCTGCGTTTCCCCGGCCAGTACGCGGACCCGGAAACCGGGCTGCACTACAACCTGCACCGCTACTACGACCCGGAGACCGCCCGCTACCTCACCCCCGACCCGCTCGGACTGGCGCCCTCGCCCCACCACCACGCCTACGTGGCCAACCCGTACACCGAGACGGACCCGCTGGGCCTGGCCAAGGACAAGGACAAGTGCAAGGGCACGCCCAAGCTGAGCGACCAGAACCCGATCCCGAACAAGCGGCTGCGGCAGGAGTACGAGGAGGTTCTGGCCGGACGCGGCACCCGCAGGCCCGGTGACGCCCCCGACGGCCTCGACTACTACAGCGCGGACGAACTTCCCCGCACGCAGCGGCCCAAGTGGCGGAACTCGGAGATCTACGACGTTCCCGGCACCCCGCACCGCATCCTGAAGCGCCCCGACGGGCTGATCGGGTTCGTGTGGAACCACGACTACTCCCGGCCGCGGCTGTTCCCCGCCCCCTGGTACAAAGACGGCGGAGACATCCCGAAACTGCCGAAGGAGCAGCGCTGATGGCACAGGCGCCCGGATACGTCCTGCACTCCGAGGACCTGGAGG
Organism: Streptomyces albus subsp. albus; assembly: GCF_000725885.1. Classification (GTDB taxonomy): domain Bacteria; phylum Actinomycetota; class Actinomycetes; order Streptomycetales; family Streptomycetaceae; genus Streptomyces; species Streptomyces albus. Next base: position 97,571 of record NZ_JODR01000009.1, read on the forward strand.
CGGACCTGTACGCGCTGCCTGCGCCGGAGGGCTTCTTCGAGGCGGAGGAGGAGTACGCGACGTTCCGCGCACCGGGGGCCGTCCGCCTGCCCGGCTCCGCCCCGGACGCCGGACCGGACGGCGGTCCCGGCTCCGGCCCCGATTCCGGCTCCCGCTCCGGCCGGGAGCACGAGTCGTTGCAGCTGCGGGTGCTGGACGCCGACGGCGGACCCGTCGCCGCCTACACCATCGGCGAGGCCCGCATCGAGGAGGAGGACCGGCCCGACGGCCTCGTGGACCTCCGCGTCACCGGCTGGCTGTGGGACCTGCCCCGGCCCGGGACCGACCGGATCTGGGCACTGTGGCGGCAAGCGGGCGGCACCCTCCCGCCGGGCGCGTGGGCGCCGCTGGACACGGAGGACCGCCGGGCCTGGCTGGATGCGGCCCGGCTGCACGCGGTCTGGCGTCACCCGCTGCCGGCCCCGGCCGCGCCGGCGGGCGGGTACGTCCTCGACGGCTCCGCCGTCACCGACCGGCCGGGCCTCTACTGCGCCCTGGGCGAGGCGATGGGCGGGCCCGGCGGCTACTACGGCGCCTCCCTCGACGCACTCAAGGACTGTCTGCACGGCGGATTCGGGCCCATCGCGCCCTTCACCCTCACCTGGCAGGACCTGGCCACCGCCCGCACCCGTGTGCCGGAGGACCTGGAGAAGGCGCTGGGCGCACTGCGGGCGGCCGGCGTGACGGTGCGGCCGGCCTGAGCACCCCGCGACAGCAGCACGCCGGGGGCTCACTCGTCGGGGCCGTTCCACCGGTAGAGGTGGACGGGGCGGCCCGTCCCGCCGTGGCGGAGACGGCGGCGCACCAGTCCGGCGTGTTCGAGGAGTTTGAGGTAGCGCTGGGCGGTCTGGCGCGACAGGCCCGTGCGGACGGCGACCTGCTGCGCGGACAGGGACGTGCCGGCGGTGTGGACGACCTCGCGCACCAGGTCGGCGGTGAGCACCGAGTGCCCCTTGGGGAGGGATTCCGGCTGGGTGGCGGGCGCGGTGGCGGCACCGAAGATGCGGTCCACGGTCTCCTGGGTGGCCCCGGCCTCGGGTGCGGCGGCCAGGGTGCGGCGGAGGGCGGCGTACCCGTCGAGTTTGCTGCGCAGGTGGGCGAAGGTGAACGGCTTCACCACGTACTGAAGGGCGCCGTGCCGCTGGGCGGCGCGCACGGTGGCGGTGTCGCGGGCGGCGGTGACCATGATGACCTCCGCGTCGACGCCGAGCGTGTGCAGCCGCTTCAGGAGGGCGAGGCCCGGCAGGTCCGGCAGATAGTGGTCCAGCAGCACCAGGTCGACGGCGTGGTCCCGGAGGAAGGCCAGCGCGTCGGCGCCGCTGTGCACCGTGCCGGCGACCCGGAAGCCGGGCACCTTGGTGACGTAGGCGGCGTTGATGCGGGCCACCGCCGGGTCGTCGTCCACGACGAGCACCTCCACCGGCTCCATCCCGGCGGTCATCGGACCGCCTCCGGAGCGGTCAGCGGACCGGTCACCGGCTCGGCCAGCGGACCGGTCACCGGATCGGTCAGCGGATCGGTCAGCACCTCGGGCAGGACGACGCGGAACTCGGCCCCGCCGCCGGCAGCCGCGGCGACGCGTACGGTGCCGCCCGCGCGTTCCGCGTAGCGCTTGACCAGGGCGAGGCCGAGCCCCTGGTGTGCCCCGGCGGGGACGGCGGAGGTGCCGTCGGACGCGGCAGCCGTCTTGGTGGACCAGCCCTCCTGGAAGACGAGTTCGCGGTGGTCGGGCGGCACCCCGGGGCCGCTGTCCCGCACGGCGAGCAGCACCGCGCGGTCCTCGGCACACAATTCGACCTCCACGGTGGCGCCGGGGCTGCCGGCCGCCGCGTCGAGGGCGTTGTCGACGAGGTTGCCCAGGACGGTGACCAGCCCGCCGGGATCGGCCAGCCGGTCGGGGAGGTGGGTGCCGGGGGCGACGCTCAGCGTGACACCGCGTTCGGCGGCCACGGCGGCCTTGCCGACCAGCAGCGCGGCCGGCAGCGGGTCGTGGATCCGCTCGGTGACCTGTTCGGCGGTGGCACGGTGCACGCCGAGCGCGTTGGTGACGAAGCGCGCCGCCTCCTCGTACAGCTCCAGCTCCAGCAGGCCCAGCAGCGTGTGGAGGCGGTTGGCGTGCTCGTGGTCCTGGGCGCGGAGTGCGTCGAGGAGGCCGCGGGTGCCTTCCAGTTCGCGGCCCAGCCGGGTCAGTTCGGTGCGGTCGCGGAGGGTGGCGACGGCGCCGCCGTCGGCGGTCGGCATCCGGTTGACCACCAGGACGCGGCTGCCGCTGACGGCCACCAGGTCCCGGCCGGTCTCGGCGCCGGCCAGCACGTCGGCGGTGCGGCCCGGGCCGACGACCTCGGTGACCGGGCGGCCCAGCACCTCGGGGCCGAGGCCGAGAAGGCGCTGCGCCTCGTCGTTGACGAGACGGACACGGCCGGTGGTGTCCAGGGCGACGACGCCCTCCGCCAGCCCGTGCAGCATCGCCTCCCGTTCGGCCAGCAGCGCGGAGATGTCGGAGAAGGCGAGGGCGTGGGTGCGGCGGCGCAGCCTGCGGGCGAGCAGGAAGGCCGCCAGCGCGCCGGCCGCCAGTGCGCCGCCCGCGTAGATGAGCAGCCCGGGGACGGCGGCCACCAGGCCCTCGCGCACGTTGTCGTAGTCGATGCCGACGGAGACAGCACCGACCACGCGGCCCCGGCTGTCGCGCAACGGTGCTTTGCCGCGTGCGGAGCGGCCCAAGGTGCCGTTGTCGATCGCGGTCACGTCGTGGCCGGCCAGGACCCGGCCGGGGTCGGTGGACACGCGCCGGCCGACGGCCGCGGGTGAGGGGTGGGACCAGCGGACACCGCGGCGGTCGAGCACCACGACGTACGAGGCGCCGGTGGCGTGCCGGACGCGTTCCGCCTCGGCCTGGAGGGGACCGCGGGGGGACGGGACGCGTCCGGCGCGGCGGGCGGCGGCGAGGTCGGCGGCCAGGCCGGGGCGGGCCGCGGTGGTCTGGGCGACGGCGAGGGCGCGGCGCATGGCCTGCCGGTCGAGCTGGTCGCCGAGCGGGGCCAGGAACAAGCCGCTGACCAGCGCGGTGACTCCGGCGACGAGGGCTAGCTGGGCGGTCAGTACGTGGGAGAAGACGTGGCGGGGCGAGCGGATGCGCATGGCCCGTCTCCTTTCGTTCCGTCCGCGCGGCGGAGCCTTCCGTTCCGGTTGGTACTTGCCGAAGGGTAAGGGGCCGGCGCACACGGCCCCTACAGGATGCCGAACAGCAGTCCGGCCCCCAGCACGGCCACCGAGGTGAGGACCGCCCATTTCAGGGTGAACCGCGTGTGCTCCCCGAACTCGACCTTCGCCATGCCCACCAGCACGTACACGGCGGGGACGAGCGGGCTCGACATGTGCAGCGGCTGGCCCACGAGCGAGGCGCGGGCGATCTCCAGCGGACCGACACCGTGCGCGGCACCGGCCTCCGAGAGGATCGGCACGATGCCGAAGTAGAAACCGTCGTTCGACATCAGATAGGTGAACGGAATGCTCAGCACGCCGGTGACCAGTGCCATGTGCGGCCCGAGCGCGTCGGGCACGGCTCCCACCACGGTGCGGGCCATCTCCTCCACCATGCCGGTGCCGGTCAGGACACCGGTGAAGACGGCGGCGGCGAAGACCATGCCGGACACGTTCAGCACGTTCTCGGCGTGTGCGGCGATCCGGGCCTTCTGGTCGGCCATGTCACGGAAGTTGACGGTCAGCGCGACCGCCGCACCCAGCAGGAACAGCACCGGGATGGGCATCAGCTGGGCGATGAGCAGGGCGAGCAGGACGACGGTGAGCGCCGCGTTGAACCAGTAGAGTCGCGGTCGCAGGGTGGCCCGGTGCGGGTCCAGCACGTCGGTGCCGGCCGTCCCGGCGGCACCGTCCTCCCCGGCCGGGGTGCCGCCCGCGGTGTCCGTCGCGCGCGTGACACCCGCCGCGGCAGAGGACGCAGCCCCGGCAGCCGGGCCCGTGCCGGGCCCGCCGTTGCCGACGGCCCGGTCACGGCTCCTTCCTGTGCGGCCGGTGCCGCTGCCGCCGGCTGCTCCGGCCGGTACGGTCTCGCGTTCCCGCTCCTCCCGGGCGGCTGCCTGGCCGGCGACGGCGAGCGTGCCCAGCCGGCGTCGTTCGCGCAGGCCGAGGGCGTAGGCGAGGGCCAGGACGCAGAGCAGGCCGACGGCCAGGGCCGGGATCATGGGGACGAAGATGTCGCCCGCGTCCAGTTTGAGCGCGGTCGCCGCCCGTGCGGTGGGCCCGCCCCACGGCAGGGTGTTCATCACGCCGTTGGCGGTGGCGGCCACCCCGGTCAGCACCACCACGCTCATCCCCAGCCGGCGGTAGAGGGGCAGCATCGCCGAGACCGTGATCATGAACGTGGTGGAGCCGTCGCCGTCGAGCGAGACGACCGCCGCGAGCACGGCGGTGCCGACGACGATCCGCATGGGGTCCGCCTTGCAGAAACGCAGGATGCCCCGGACGACCGGGTCGAAGAGGCCGACATCGATCATCACCCCGAAGTAGATGATCGCGAACATCAGCATCGCGGCCGTGGGTGCCAGGTCCCCGATCCCGTCGAGCACGTACTTCCCCAGATCTGCGCCCTGGCCGACCAGGACGCAGAACAGCGCGGGGATGAGCACGAGCGCGGCCAGCGGTGAGACCTTCTTGGTCATGATCAGCACCAGGAAGGTGGCGATCATGACGAAGCCCAGGATCGTCAGCATGGAAACCTCATCTCTCGCCCGCCGCGAGGCGGCGGGGCCCGCCCGGGCGCCTCACGACGGCGGGCCCGGTGCCCGGCGACACGGCACGCGGCGGCCCCGGACCGGGCGCCGCTGCCCTGCGGTCGCCCGACGGTAAGCAGCGCCATCTGCCCGTCACAAGGGCGTCATCGTCGAGCAATATGAGCGAAACCCCAGCTCACACCGTGTGTGCAAGGCGGTACGGCGGCAGCCGTCACGCTCCTGGTTGGACGGCCCCGCGCGGGGGCACCCGGGGGACGGCGGGATTGGCAGTGGCCCCGTGCACGGAAGCGAGCAGGCATGGCTGCGGAAACCACACAGACCGTGCGGATCCCGGTGGACGGCCCGGGCGGCACCGCGTTCCTCACCGGCGACCTGGTGACGCCGGAGGGGATGAGCGCGACGGTGCTGTTCGCCCACGGCAGCGGCAGCTCGCGGTTCAGCCCCCGCAACCGCGCGGTCGCCGCCGCCCTCCGCGAGGAAGGGCTGGCCACCCTGCTGCTGGATCTGCTGACCGACGACGAGGAGCGGGTGGACGCCGCCACCGGCGAGCGCCGCTTCGACATCCCGCTGCTGGCGCAGCGGCTGGTGGCGGCGGTCGACGAACTGGGACGGCACGAGCGGACGGCGGGAGCGCCGGTGGGCCTGTTCGGGGCGAGCACGGGCGCGGCGGCGGCGCTGACGGCGGCGGCCGACCGGCCGGGCACGGTGTACGCGGTGGTCTCCCGCGGCGGCCGTCCGGACCTGGCGGGCGACGCGCTGGCGCAGGTGGTGGCCCCGGTGCTGCTGGTCATCGGCAGCGAGGACCGGGAGGTGCTGCGGCTCAACGAGGCGGCGGCGGCCCGGCTGCGGGCCCCGCACCGGATCCACCTCGTCCGGGGCGCCACACATCTGTTCGAGGAGCCGGGGGCGTTGGAGGAGGTGGCACGGGAGGCGGCCGGCTGGTTCGCCCTCCCGCCCACCACGGACGGCCAGTGACCGGCGCTCCGCCGGCAGCCGGACGCGAGGAAGTCTTGGGAGGAACCCGTGATGCGTTTCCCCGACCGCACCCAGGCGGGCCGCGAACTGGCGGGTCCGCTGGAGGAGATGCGGCGCCGCCAGGAACTGCCCGACCCGCTCGTCCTGGCCCTGCCCCGCGGCGGGCTGCCCGTAGCGGTGGAGGTGGCCCGCGCGCTGCACGCACCGCTCGACGTACTGGTCGCCCGCAAGATCGGGCTGCCCGGGCGGCCGGAGTACGGGGTCGGCGCCATCGCCGGGGAGGACCCGCCGGTCTTCGACCCGACGGCGCTGGAGATGCTGGGGCTGACCGAGGACCGGCTCGCCCCCACGGTGGCGCACGAGCGGACCGAACTGCACCGCCGCGAGGACCTCTACCGGGGCGGCAGGCCGGCGCCGCGCACGGCGGGCCGCACGGTCGTCGTCGTGGACGACGGTCTGGCCACCGGTGTCACGGCCCGCGCCGCGCTGCGCCACATCCGCCGGCAGGAGCCCGCCCAGCTCGTCCTGGCCGTACCGGTCGGTGCCCCGCAGGCCGTCTCGGCGCTCGCCAGTGAGGCCGACACGGTGGTCTGCCCCCACCAGCCGGCCGTCTTCGAGGCCGTGGGCCTGTGGTACGAGAACTTCCCCCAGATCACGGACGAGGAGGTCGTCGCGGCCCTGCGGACGACGGCCGCGGGCTGAACCGGAGGCCGGATCCCCGGCACCACCGCACGGGCCGGGCGGCTGCGACGTATACCACAAGAAGCACATTGTGGCCGAGAGCTCGTACGGGGAAGGCGTAAGGTCGGCGTCTGGCCGCCCGCGTCACGACGCGGGTGGCCGGTTCTGTGTCCACAGCCTGAGAGGAGAAACGCCGCATGCCGGCCGAGAACGGTACCGCTTCGCCGATCTACAACAGCCTGATCGAGGAGCACGGCGACGTGCCCGCCGACGTACGCCAAGCCGCGCAGCAGCTGCAACGGGAGGCGGAGCAGGCGCTCGACTTCTCTCCTGTGCGCAACCGCCACCCGCACACGGGAAGAACCCCGCAACCCGAGTCCGAGCCTCCCCGGCAACAGCCCCAGCAGCAGGGGCAGCACCAGGAGTCGGGGCAGTACCAGCAGCACCAGGCGTCCCGGACGGGTCAGCACCCGTTGCCGGGGCAGCAGGTCCCGCAGGCGCTCCAGCAGACCGGGCACGGCCAGCAGCAGCCGGGGCCGTCGGCACAGCAGGCACCGCAGCAGGGCGGACAGCCCGGCCCGCACGGGCAGCGGCACCACCAGGCGCAGCCCGGCCAGCAGGGTCAGCAGGGACAGCAGCCCCACCAGGCGGGCGGGCAGCACGACCAGCAGGCACCCCCGACCGGAGCGTCCCAGCCCGGACAGCCGCAGCACCAGCAGCACCAGCAGCGCCGCCCGTTGGCGGAGCCGCGCCCCCAGCAGACGGAGGGCGGCGGACAGCAGCAGCCGCATCAGCAGGCCGGGCACGGCCAGCCGCAGGCGCCGCAGCAGAACGGAGCGTCGGGCCAGTAGGCGCCGCAGGGCGGCAGCCGGGGCAGCCCGGTCGGTGACCGGAGGCGTGCGGCACCGGGCCGGCCGTTCACGACCCGGCGTCGGACGGCGGAGCCGGACGGCAGCGGGCGACGGCAGGGGGTCGCACGGCAGGGGGCGGGGCGGAGGGCAAGGGCGAACCACCCGGCCTCGGACGGCAGGACGACCCGAAGCCGCGCGGGAGCGGGGGTGCCGCGCGGGAGCGGGGGTGCCGCGCGGGAGCGGGGGTGCCGCGCGGGAGCGGGGGTGCCGCCCGGGGCCGCCGGGAGGGCAGGGTGCCGGGGTGCCGGCCCGTCTGCCGGCCCCTCGTTGCTCGGTGGACGCCGTCGGCGGCTCCTCTCAGCGGGCCGCGAGCGGACAGCCCCGGCGGACTCCCTCAGCGGACCCCGCGAACGGACAGCCCCGGCGGACGCGTCCCGCGGACCCCGCGAGCGGACAGCCCCGTCGGACGCGTTCCGCGAACCCCGCGATGGGGCAGCCCCGCCGGCCCCGTTCCGCGAACCCCGCGAGCGGACAGCCCCGCCGGCCCCGTTCCGCAGAACCCGCCGCGGCGCCCGCTGCGGCGGCTGTCAGCGGCGGGCGGTGCGGACGCGGTGGAGGGCCGATGCGAGGGCCTTGCGGATCGGTTTGGGGACGGGGGTGCCCTCGGCCCCGGCGACGAGCGCCGCGGCGACGTGGCGCAGCTTGATGTTCGAGTGCTGGGAGACCTGCACCAGGACCTGCCAGGCCACCTCGGCGTCGCAGGGGCCCAGGGCCATCACCATGCCCCGGGCCTGGTCGATGACCGGGCGCGAGTCGAGCGCCTGGCGCAGTTGGCTCACTTCGGCGCGCAGCTGTTCGATCTGTTCCTCGAGCAGCTGTCGTTCGGCGGTGTCCAGGTTCTCGGGGGCGAGCCGGGAGCCGGGGGTGTCCGCGCGCTCGTGGCGCGGCGCCGGCACGGCGGCGGACGACGGTACGGCTCTGCGCCGGGCACGCCCCGCGGCCACGGATGTGTTCACAGAGCCGGATGCGGCACTCATCGGTCCCCCACGTGCGGACGGTCCTCGCTGCGAGGCTTCCTGCCTCCGAAGTCCCCCGGTCCTCCGGACACTTCTTCGAGAGTGGACCCGTCGGCCCCGAACCAGCAACCCCGTACCATTCGCGCGATACCGCCCAAACCTCCGCCGAGACACAGCGGCACCGGGGGCTGTTCGCCCAACCCTCCGGTGCCTACGCGGGAAGAGCTCACTCCCACGCATGGGAGCAGGTATCCGCTCAGCGGCCCCGGCAAACGGGTGCCGCCCCATCGGCTGACCTGCCACGGAGCGGCACTTCGGTCAGAATCCCCCGCCTCCGCCGAAATCCCCTCCGCCCCCGCCGAAGCCGCCGCCGTCCCCGAAGCCGCCGCCGAAGTCCCGCGAGTCGAAGTCACCGCCGGAGAAGTCACCGCCGGAGAAATCGCCGCCGTCGAAGTCCCCGCCCGGGTCGCCGTAGCCGAACGGCGCGAACAGGCTGCTGCCCAGGACGGTGCCCATGAGCATGCCCGGCAGCAGTCCGCCGCCGAAGTAGCCCGCGGCCCAGGGCGCGAGGACGGGGCCGGCGTCCCAGTAGGGGCGGGGGCCGGTCGCCGTGCCGACCTGTCGGGTGAGCGGTTCCTCCCCGTCGGCCAGCCGGGTGGCGTCGGCGGCGCAGACCGGCACGGACCGTTCGGTGCCCCCGTCGGGCGGTGTCCAGCGCACGTCCTTCGCGGAGGGGCCGTGCCGCGGGTCGAAGAAGCACGGCGGGCGCCGCTCGGGCAGCGGTTCGCCCTTGAGGCGCGCGTCCAGGGTGGCCAGGTCGAAGCGTCCGCGCTCCAGCGCCTCGCTCACCCGGCGCACCTCGCCCGGGTGGCGGGCGGCGGACATGGTGCTCTTGGCCTCCTCGTAGGCGTCGAGGGCCCGGGTGTAGTCCTCGCGTGCCGGTTCGGTGGCGTCCGGTCCGCGCGGGTCGAAGCCGATCCGGCTCAGTTCCTCGCCGAACGCGGTGATGTCCTCGTCCACGACGGGGCGGAGCCTCTCCAGTGCGGCCCGCTCCTGCTGCTCCCGCCGTCTGCGGCCCCGCCGGCTCACCAGGAAAGCGGAGGCCGCGGCCAGCAGCACCAGGGCGCCGAGGGTGACGACGGCGACCACGCCGCCGCCGGTGCCGCGCGAGGCGCCCTCCCAGGAGTCGGGCGCGCTGCCGCGGGCCTGGTCGAGTGCCTGGTCCGTGAAGTCGGTCAGGGCGGCGCGGGGGTCGCCGGGGTGGGCCCGTCCGACGGCGCCGGACAGGTTCCGTACGGCGCGCGGTGACATGACCCGGCTGTCCGCCCTGGCGTCGAAACGGTCGCCCAGGGCGACGGCGTAGACCCCGGTGATGCCGGTCTCGGCCCGCAGGTCCTGGATCACGGTGGCCCGGTCGAATTCGCCGGTGGCGGGCAGGACGACGACGAAGACGGGTTTGCCGGCGCGTTCGATCTTGTCGGAGAGGGCTTCGGCGGAGGACCGCGGCAGCACGTCGCGGGCGCGCGGGTCGACGTAGACGGGGCCGTCACGCAGAGTGCGGGCGGCGTCGTCGATGCCGTGCACGGCGCGCGGGCCGCCGCCTGCGGCAGCGGTCAGCAGCAGGGTGGCGGCCACCGCGCCCAGCAGCACGAACAGGCGCGGCAGCCGGACGTGCGGGACGGGGCGGGGCGCGCACCGTGCGGTTCTCATACCGCCAACGGTAGAACAAAAAGGGCAATCCGGGCTTGTCGTGCAGTGCTTCCGGGCCCACCCCGGCCGCGCGTCCGGGCCACCCGCGGGCGCCCCCGTGAGCTCCCCGTGGGCGCCGCACCCGGACACCGGGCGCCGCCCCGCCCGCCCCGCCCCGCCGCACGTCAGGTCGCCACGGTCGCGACGGCGTCCATGCCGTAGGTGCGGGCGTAGCCGTTCTCGGTGCCGACGAGGAGATCGACCACCTCGAAGTAGCGGTCCCAGAACGGGGTTTCCCGCAGCGCGTCGATCAGGAGCTGGTAGGCGTGGTGGTCGTCGGCTTCCCAGACCCAGACGTCGGTGACGCGGGTGGAGTAGAACTCCGTGTCGTAGAAGCGCGACCTGACGCCCTTCGTCCTGGCCTTGATCGCCGGTACGACCTCGGTGGCGAAAGCGTTCACCCGCTCCTCGGGGGTCATGGCGAGCCACTCCGGCTGGGTCTTGATCAGCATGAACGCGGTGACCGGCGGAGCGGTTTCCTCGGTGGACACGACGGTTCTCCTCCACTGTCGGCGGACGGGCACGGCCACCGGGACCGTGCGGGCCGTACCGGGTCGGTACGCGTCCCATCCTCGGGAGGCGCCCGGCGTTGCCACAATGGGAACTTCAGCAACGCATCATTGCCCGAAACGGAAAAGCCCTGGTGAGAAGCCTGAACTCCGTCATCGACGCCAATCTCGCGGTCGCCTTGGACGCCCTGCTGGCCGAGCAGAGCGTCACCCGCGCCGCCGCCCGCCTCCACACCTCGCCGGCCGCGATGAGCCGCACCCTCGCCCGCCTCCGCCGCATCCTCCAGGACCCGCTGCTGGTCCGCGCCGGGCAGACCATGGTCCCCACGCCCCGGGCCCGCGCCCTGCGCGACGAGGCCGCCGAGGTGGTGCGCCGCCTGGGCGAACTGCTCGCCCCCGGCACCGGCGTCGATCCCGCCGCCCTGCGCACCACCTTCACCCTCCAGGCCGCCGACGTGGTCGGTGCGGCACTCGCCCCCGGACTGCTGGCGCTGGCCCGGCGGGAGGCGCCGGGGGTCTCGCTGCGGTTCCGGGCCGAGGAGCTGGAGGCCGGTCCTGCCCTGCGCGACGGCCAGGTGGACATGGAGGTCGGCGTCATCGAGCACGTCGATCCGGAGACCCACGTCGAAGAGCTGGTCACCCTGCGGATGGTGGCGGCCGTACGGTCCGGACACCCCCTCACCGAAGGCCCCTTGACCCCGGCCCGGCTCGCCGCCGCCGAACACGTCACGGTCAGCCGCCGCGGCCGGTTCACCGGCCCCCTCGACACCGCCCTGGCCGAGCACGGCCTCCGGCGGCGGGTCGCCGCCGTACTGCCCAGTCACCTGGCCGCGATGAGCCTCGCCGCGCACAGCGACATCGTCTGCCTCGTCCCCGCGGGACCCGGCGGTGCCGCCGCCCCGCCCCTCACCGACCCCGCGACCGGAGCCGGCCTGCGCCTCCTGGAGATCCCGCTCCCCCTGCCGTCCGTCACCATCGGCATGGCCTGGCACCCCCGCCACGCCGCCGACGGCGCCCACCACTGGCTCCGCGGCGCCGTCCGCCGCACCCTCCGCGGCCCCGGAGGCGCGGAGGACTGACACCCGCTGTCGGTGGCGCCGTCTAGGGTGCTGTCCACCGAGGTCCCGGGCACGGCGGGGCTCGGTGAGAACGGGGAAGAACGGGGAGGAACGGGGCATGACGGCGGACGTCGAACGGGACGGGTACACGGCCGAGTTGACCGAGGACGATCTGGAGATCGTCTACCGCGGGCCCAGGGGCCGGCAGCTCAAGAAGTGCCCCGCCCAACTGGCCGGCGCCCCCGGCATGGCCGAGCTGTCGGCGGTGCGCCGCACGCTCACCGCACACCGCGCGGCCTGCGAGGAACAGGCCCTCGTCTGGGCGAAGGAGGGAGCGCACGCCCCGCGGGCCCTTGCCGAGGCCGACCCGGAGTGGGAGCGCGCGCTGACGGCGGCGGGCGTACCACTGACCGGGGAGCCCGGCGAGGACGGCCTGTTCGCCCGCACCTACGCGGGCCCGCACGGCCGCACCCTCACCCAGCTGCTCGCCGAGGACGTGGTCCCCTACCGCGACATGCTGATGCGCGAGGACGCCTGGGAGCCGGCGGGGCTGTTCGCCACCGGCCTGCCGGACCCGGCACCGGACGCGGACGGCCGCCTGCCCTTCCCCGAACGGGTCCTGGCCGCCCACCCGCACCAGCAGGGCCTCGCCCTGGAGAAGATCCGCGCGCTGGAGCGGGAGAGCGCGGGCTGGAGGTACGTCTTCAAGAAGGACATGGACGACGTCCTGGCCGGGCTGGAGTCCACCGCGCCGGCACTGGCCGTGTCACTGCTGGACGAGATGGCCGACTTCGCCCTCGGCACGGGCGACCTGGCGGAGGCGGCGGCCTGGTTCGGCCGTGCCCGCAAGGCCGAACGCAACGCCGGCCGCACCCCCGACCACACCTGGCTTTACACCCGCTGTCTGCGCTACGCCCGGGGCGGGGGCGCTGTCCGCGACGGTGCTGCGGGCCTGGGCGAGCGAACTCGCCACGTGGGACGGAGTGGCGGCACGCGACCTCGACCGGTTCCACACGGTGGTGCTCGCCCGCAGCCAGGGCCCGGAGGACGGCCACGGCGACGTGCACAGCGGCATCCACCCGCAGCTCGCCACGGACATCCGCAAACTCGCCAAGGCGGCCGGCCTCGATGCGGACGAGGAACTGGCCACCATGATGGAGGGGCTGCTGGCACAGGGCGGCATCTCGCTGAGCGACACCCGGTTCTGGGCCCAGTGCTGCAAGGGCCGCGCCCTCGACCTGCTGGTCGAGCGGTGCCCCGGGACGGTCCGCACCGCCGTGCTGGCCCTGCGTCCGCGTGGCTACGACTCCGGCGGCGAGGCGGAGTTGTGGCAGACGCTGCTGACGCGCACCGGGACTCTCGCGCAACTGCGCGGCGAACTCCCCGGGCTGCCGCACGGTGCGGCGGCGGCCTGGCTCACCGACTGCGTCAACGCCCCGCCGCCACGCAACCAGGGGCCGTGGCCCGTCCTTTACGAACTGGCCGGACAGATCGCCCCCCACCTCGCCGCCGAGGGCGTCCCGGTCGAGTTCCGGCAATGGGAGGACCGCCACTGGAAAAGCAAGCAGCGCGTCCCGCTCGACCTGATCGACGTGCTCCTGGAGCACGGCGTCGAGGTCGACGACCCGCCCGAGCGCCTCGCCGACACCGCACCGTACGACCTGCTCGTCTCCCGCCGCCCCGAGCTGCGCCATCTGCTGGCCCACGAGGGCTTCCGGCGGGAGGTCCGCGCCTGGATGCGGGCCGACCTGGACATGACGGTCGGCGACGGCACGGCGGCCGACGGCATGTCGTCCAACAGGTGGTACAACCCGCACGAGACCAAGGGCTGGTCCGGTGTGCACCACCTGTACGCCACCTGGGTCGGTCACGAGGAGCTGCGCGCGTGGTGCGCGCGCGAACGGGAACGGCTGCGCTCGGGCCTCGACTTCGACGGGCTCGTCCTGCTCCTGGGCCGGTTCGTGCACGTCGGTGGCGCGGTCGACGCGCTGCTCAAGGACGCGGAGGCGGCCCGCGAGGTCGCGGCCGTGGACGTCGTCGGCCTGCTGATGCCCGAACTGCCCGTGCGGCTGGACCGGGAGCGGGTGGAGCAGACCATCGCCAAGGTGGAGCCCTCCTACGTCAGCCGGCGCGACGGTGTCACGGGCAAGAACTACACCCTCCTCCGTGCGGAACTGCCCGAATTCGCCCACGGCACCACCTGGCCGGAGGCGGGCGAGACCTTCCACCGGCTCGCCTATCTGCTGGTGATGGCGGCCAACTGTCTCGACGGTCAGGCCCGTCTGGTGCACCGCTTCACACCCGCCACCCCGGGCGCTCACGCTCAGGAGCCCCCCGCTTCCTGGCGGACCCTCGCCGCGCGGCTGACCGAGCTGGCGACCGGTGACACCCCGCCCTGGGACGGCGATCCGGAACAGGGCGGCGGGGAACCGGACGACGCCTGGCGGGGGCTGCGCATCGTGCACTTCCACGGACACGCCGAGGCCGAGGCGCTCCGCATCGCGGGCGGTCTGCTGGGCAACCCCGCCAAGGGTGCGGCGGAGCTGGCGGAGTACGCCGCCTGCCCGTACGCCACCCCGGCGGGCGAGTGGCGGATCGTCGAGTACGACGCCTCGTCCACCACCCCGCGCAGCCGGTGGGCCAGGTGGTACACCCGGCCGATCCGCACCGCCACCTCGGCCGCGCTGCTCCTCTCGGAGCGCGCGTCGGGCGCCGCGTACCGGCAGGACGTCCCGCTGCGCGTGCTGGAGTACGCGCCCGGGGGCGCCTTCCCGGACGAGGGCCCCCTGGCCGCCGCCGGCCTGCGCCCCGCCCGGACCCAGGTGCTGGCAGCCGCCCGCCCCGGAAGCTGGTACACGCGCTTCGCCGCGCTGATCGACCGGCACGGCCCCGTCCCGGCCCGCCCCGAACGGGCCGCCGGTCTCGCCGCACGGACCGGGCTGTCGGTCGCCGAGGCCACCCTCGTGCTGCGCGGCTGTCTGCCCTGCGCGCCCCACCAGGACCTCGGCCGCGACCTCCCCGGCCACGCGGGCCGCTACGGCAGGGACAAGTGGAAGGTGCGCGACAAGGAGATCGAACGGGCCGGGGACGGCCTGCATTTCCTCACCCCCGCGCACCTGCGCACCCTGTACGGCAAGCTCCTGCCCGACGACCCCGAGCGGCTGTGGACCGAGGGCCAGGACGTGGACCGCGCGGTCGAGTGGTGGCGTGCCGAGTTCGGCGAGCCCCTGCCCGTGCCGCACGAGCTGACGCCGCTCGCGGCCAGGGAGATCGCCGCACCGGAGGGTGAGCACGCGCGGCGCAAGGAGCACACCGGCGAGGAGAACTCCTTCCGGTGGCCGCGCCAGGAGAAGCGCTCCTCCTGGTGGCCGGCCCTGCGCCGCCCCGCCCTTCTCGGCCGGCTCGCCCTGGGCGACGGCTGCCTGGGCCCCGACACCCCGCAGGCCCCCCACCCCGGGCTGCTCGGTCTGCCCCGCATCGCCGCGTGGGCGGCCTACCGCTCCCCGGCCGGCGCCCCTCTGCGCGCGGCAGCCGGCGCGGCGGTGGCCCGGCTCCGCGCCGAGCTGGCCGCCGGTCCCGGACCGCTGCGGGTCTTCTCCCTCCAGAGCAACTACCTGATGGGCGCCCCGCCCTCGACCGCGCCCCTCACCGCGCACCCGGCCGTCACCGTCGCGGACGACGAGACGTATGCGATGCGGCACGTCCGCGTGGACCCGGCACAGCTGGCGGGCCCCGACGACCCGGTGCTCCGGGCGCTCGACGACTATCTGGAGGGCCTCTACCCCTCCCAGTGGCTGCCCGCTCCCTCCGGCCTGCCCGCCCTCGCGGACCTGCGGCTGCTGCTGAGCGAGGACTTCGCGGCCCTGGGCGCCCATCTGGAGGCCGACCGGGACCTGCCAGCAGGCTGGGAGCAGCACCCTGCCCGTTCGGTCCCGCATCTGGTGGAGCGGTGTGCGCGGCACCACGGTCTGGGCGAGGACGCGGCGGCGCTCTACTTGATGCTGCTGGCCCTCCCCGACCCGACCGACCGGCGGGTGAAGGAGTGGACGGGCTGGAAGCCGGCCCGTTTCAAGGCGGCGACCGCCGAGTTGGCCGCCACCCCCTTGGTCGTCCGCGCCTCCCGGGCCCGGGCGGGCCGCGCCCTGTTCGTCCCCGGCCCCTGGCAGGAGCGCCCGGCGCCGAACCTCCCGCTGGAGGCCGCGAAGCTCGCCCTGCTGCCCCCGCTCGGCAGCCGCCGCGCGGCCGGCCATCTGGCAGCGGTGCCCGCGGTGCCGGTACCGCTGCTCTTCGAACGGGCCTGGGAGAGGGCGGTGCCCCCGGCCGCCCGCTGAGGGCCTCCCCGCGGGCGGGAGGGGCGGCGGGGCCGTGCGGCGGGGAACGGCGGCGGGGCCGTGCGGCGGGGGACGGCGGCAGGAATGCGGCGGGCGGGCCGGGCACGTGGTCGCGGCGCGGCCCCGCAGCCCGGCCGGCGGTCCCTAGGCGACCCGGGTCAGCATGGGGCGCCGCAGTTCGGGCCGGATGGCCACCGGCTGCTCGGCCGGCTGCCGCCGTTCGGCGAGGTACCGCAGGACGGCGAGCACTCTGCGGTTGTCGCTCGGGCTGCCGGGGATGTCCAGCTTGTCGAAGACGGCGGCGACCCGCTTCTCCACCGTTCCCTGCGAGACGACGAGCCGTTCGGCGATCGCGCTGTTGGTGCGGCCCTGCGCCATGAGGGAGAGCACGTCCATCTCGCGCGGGCTCAGGGCGGCCAGCCCGTGCGGCGGGTCCTGGCCGCTCCGCCCCGCGGTGCTGCCCGCGGCCAGCGCGCCGACCAGGCGCGGATCGACGACGGTGCCGCCCACCGCGACGCGGGTCAGGGACTCCAGCAGTTCGTCGGCGTCGGTGATCCGGTCCTGGACGAGATAGCCGAGGCCGGAGCCGTCGTCGGTGAAGAGCCGGGCGACGTGCCGCGGGGCGGGGGACGCGGAGAAGAGGAGCACGCCCGTGCCGGGGTGCCGGCGGCGTGCGTGGAGGGCGGCGGTCACGCCCTCGTCGGTCCAGGTCGGCGCGAGCCGGACGTTGGTGACGAGGACGTCGGGTCGGTGGGTGGCGATCAGCGCGGGCAGCACCCTGGCGTCGTGCACGGCCGCGGCCAGTTCGTGGCCCCGGGCGTCGAGCACGTGCGCCAGACCCGCCCGCAGGATGGCGGAGCCTTCGGCGATGACGAGACGCATCGTGGATCACTTCCTTGACCGGGGCCGGGAGGGGGCGGCGGGGCTCGCTCGGCCCCCTCCGCACGAGGGGGCGACGCGCAAGGTCGTCGGCATCTCAGCCCCCCGCCCCCGGGCCGGCCGCCGCCGCGGCGGGGGCCGCAGCGGCGGGAACGGGGCCGGTCGCGTTCCGGGACTCCAGCAGTCCCGCCTGCTCGGCGAGGACCGGCGTCCGTGCGAACTCGTCGACGCTCAGCCGGTGCCCGAGCGCGAGCACGAGCCGTACGGCGGCCCGCGAGGTGCCGCCGATCTCGAAGAAGTTGTCGGTGCGTCCGATCCGCCCGGCCGGTACGCCGAGCACCCCCGCCCACAGTGCGGCGAGCCGCTGCTCGCCGGGGGTGAGCGGGCCGCCGCGCTCCTCGGTGTCCCGCTCGGCCCCGGCCCGGCCGTAGCGGCCGGACTCCACGTCGCCGGTCATGCGCGTCGCCTCCCTTGGTTCGTTCCGTGCAACAAGGTGCTCGCCGAACTCGACAAGCTGGAGTTCGGCAGCGAGAGGTTCACCCGCCTGCTGGCGGAGTTCGAACAGTCCGTCGGCGAGCACGCCGACCACGAGGAGCGGGAGGAGTTCCCCGCCCTGCGCAGCCGGCTCAGCCAGGAGGAGCGCACCACGATGGGCCGCCGGCTGCTGGCCGTGGAGAAGGCGGCACCCACCCGGCCCCACCCGACCGCGGCCGGTTCCCCCGCCCTCCAGTGGACGGCGGGCCCCCTCGCCTCCGTCCTCGACCGCGCCCGGGACGCGGTGACCTCGACGGGGAAGTGACCCCCGCCCCGCCCTTCCGCCCCGGGCCCCCGGCACCGTGACAGGGCCCCGGCCGCTGGGTACCCGGGGCGGCATGATGAAGCGCGCACTGTGCCAGGGGCTCGCGGCCGGCGCCTCAGACCCCCAGCGCGGCGTCGGCCGTCATCGGCGCGTCCTCCTGCGGCCCGCTCTCCGCGAGGTAGCTGCGCCACGAGCCGAGGTCCAGCACCACGCCGACGGCGAGAGCAAGGGCGCCCAGCACATCGGCCGGCCGCACCCCGGGCCGCCGCCCGCCACGGGAGTTCCGGTGCTTCTCGTCGACGTCGCCGTCACCGTGCTCACCCTGCGGCGTCCGCTCCACGCCCTCGTAACCCGGCTGACCCACTGCTCTCACCTGCCTCGTCCTTGCTCCTCGCCCACGGCCACCGCACCCACGTCCTACGGGCCCCGCGCCGCACCGGCCGGTCCCCAGGTGTGATGCGTCCCCGGGCGCCAAAGTTCACGGCGCCGGCCGGTGCGCACGCCGGGGGCGAACGGACGGGAACGAACGGGGATGGACTGGGTTGGACTGGGGCGGACCCGGCACCTGCCGCCCGGCCAGAACCGCTCCGCGCTCTCCGCGATACGGGCTCGCGGCGAATCCCCCGCACCTTTTCGGTCCAGGTCCACAGCGGGAAGTCCGGTCCGGGGCAGCGCCAGTTCCGCTGGCGGCATCGCACCCGCTGACCGCGACACGGAAGCGCGCGTCGGGCACCACCTGGACACGGCATGCGCGGCCGGCCGCCCAGGGGCCACCGGCTCTCAACGGGGAGACCACCGGTTCTCAGGGGGAAACCCGAGAGGGACGAGCGGCGACGCTCGAACGCCCGCGCGGCAGGCGGTCAGCGCCGGGCGGCGCCCTCGGCGTCCTGCCCCCGGCTGTACCTGCGGATGCGGTAGCGCAGCCCCGACGTGGAGGACCGCCAGCCGCTGTCCTCCGCGAGCTGCCACGTCCCGTCCGGCGACGGCGCGTACGTGTCGCCGGCCACCGCCGCATCGACCTCGGTCACCATGAGCGTCGTGGCGAACTCCAGGGCCGCCCGGTAGACCTCTCCGCCGCCGATCACCCACACCTCGTCGGCGGCGCCGCCCTCGCGGGACGGTCCGGCCGCGCGTTCCAGTGCCTCCTCGACGGACGCCGCCGACTCCGCGCCCTCGGCCGCCCAACGGGGGTTGCGGGTCACCACGATGTTGCGCCTGCCGGACAGGGGCCGGAAACGCGGCGGCAGCGAGTCCCACGTCCGGCGGCCCATCACCACCGGATGACCGAGCGTGGTGGCCTTGAAGTGGGCCATGTCCTCCGGGAGCCTCCACGGGATCCCGTTGTCGGCACCGATGACACCGTCCGGGGTCTGTGCCCAGATCAGCCCGACGTCCACCCGGTCCGGCCCCACGCTCACAGCCCCCACGTCCACACGTCCACACGTTCCTCCCGGTCCGCCCGCGCGCCGCTCCGCCCGGTGTTCACACCGCGACCGGGGCCTTGATGGCCGGATGGTGCCGGTAGTCGAGCATCTCCACGTCCGAGTACGCGTAGTCGAAAAGCGACTCCGCCCGGCGCAGCCGCAGCCGGGGGAACGGGAACACGCTGCGCGACAGCTGCTCCGTGACCTGCTCGACGTGGTTGTCGTAGATGTGGCAGTCCCCGCCGGTCCACACGAAGTCCCCCGGCGTCAGACCGACTTGCTGCGCCACCATGTGGGTGAGCAGCGCATAGCTGGCGATGTTGAACGGGACGCCGAGGAACAGGTCCGCACTGCGCTGGTACAGCTGGCAGGAGAGCTTCCCGTCGGCGACGTAGAACTGGAACAAGGCGTGGCACGGCGCGAGCGCCATCTCGGGCAGCTCCGCCACGTTCCACGCGGAGACGAGCATCCGGCGGGAGTCCGGGTCGCGGCGCAGCGTGTCGAGGACTTCGCTGATCTGGTCGATGTGCCGGCCGTCGGGGGCGGGCCACGACCTCCACTGCGCGCCGTAGACCGGGCCGAGGTCGCCGTTCGCATCGGCCCACTCGTCCCAGATCGTGACGCCGTGCTCGCGCAGCCAGCCGACGTTCGAGTCGCCCCGCAGGAACCACAGCAGCTCGTACACGACGGACTTCAGGTGCACCTTCTTCGTGGTGACCAGCGGGAACCCCTGCGTCAGGTCGTACCGCAACTGGTGTCCGAAGACACTCCGGGTGCCGGTCCCCGTCCGGTCGGCCTTGGCCGTCCCGGAGTCGAGCACCAACCGCAACAGGTCTTCGTACTGGGTGTCCACCACGTCCGCCGAGTCTAGTGGCAGCCCCTCGGCCGGCCGACGCCCGCCTGGGGGCGTGACCCGGGTGGCCGGAGAAGTCCGGGCCCCGCCCGGGGCCGGCGCGGCGGCGGGCTCCGGCCGGCGAGGTCCGGGCTGGTCAGTGGGTCCGCCGTGGAGCTCAAGGCACTCACGGAGTGGCCGGTGGAGCAGCACCACGAAGACGTCCTCGCCGCCCGCGAGGAAGCCGCACGCGACGCATACGACAACCGCGCCGGGGAGCATCAGCGCGGCAACGGCCGGACGGACGGGCCGGGCACGCGGGGCCGCCCCGCAGGCCCGGCGCCGCCCGCGGGGTCACCCCTGGCGGCCCGGCAGCATGGCCAGGGCGCGGGAGCGCTGTGCGACGAGTTCGTCGTACGTGCCGTCCCGCTCGGCCCAGCGGTGCATGCGCACGCCTTCCACGAGGATCTCCCGCGGGGTGGGCTCCTGGGCGAGCAGCTCCATGGCCTCGGTGGCGAAGTCGTCGAGCGGCAGTGCGTGCGGATTCACCTTCTCCTGCCCCGCGGTGGCGACGGCCGGGGGCACCAGTTCCACGACGCCGACGCCCGTGCCGTCGAGCTGCGCACGCAACGCCTCCGAGTAGGCGTGCACCGCGCTCTTCGAGGCCGCGTAGCCGGGCATGGGCGGGAACGGCAGGAAGGCGATGCCGGAGGTCACGGTGACGAACGTGCCGGCACCCCGTCGCACCAGGTGCGGGGTGAAGGCGTCGAGGACCCGGATCGTGCCGAGCAGGTTGGTGTCGATCGTCGTCTCCGTCACCTCGAAGTGCGCGGGGTCGAGCAGGTCCTCCATCGACATGACGCCCGACATCGTGATCACGGTGTCCAGCTCGGGGTACCGGTCGAGCACCGCGTCACGGGCGGCGGCGACCGAGGCACGGTCGGTGACGTCGACACCGACCGTGCCGAACCCCTCCCCGGCGAGTTCCGCGAGCGCCTCCTGGTTGCGCCCGCCCACGGCGACGGTGCTGCCCGCCGCGGCGAACCTGCGGGCCAGCTCCCGCCCGATGCCGGAGGTCCCGCCGACGACGAGAACGGTGCGGTTGGAAACATCCACGGCGTTTTCCCTTCGGACCGGCCCCGACGCCGCCGGCCTGCCGGCCGCGTATCGGGGCAGTGTGTTCCGCCTCTTGCCGAGAGGCACCACCGCAGCCTGGGCGAGGCCCGCCCGGCCAGGGAGGGCCCCCGTTCTCCCTGGTCCTGACAGGGCCCCCGCAGCACCGCGCCCACCGCGTTACGGTGACGGCATGAGCGGTGCGGAAACCGGCAACCGGCTGGGCGACTACCTCCGTGCGCGGCGCGGACTGGTCACCCCGGCACAGGCCGGGCTCCCGTCCGGGGGCAACCGCCGCGTACCCGGTCTGCGCCGCGAGGAAGTCGCCCTGCTCGCCGGGATCAGCCCCGACTACTACCTGCGCCTGGAGCGGGGCCGGGACAAGAACCCCTCGCCCCAGGTCCTCGACTCCCTCGCCCGCGTCCTGCGACTCGACGACGTCGAACGCACCTATCTGCTCGGTCTCGCCGCGGCCCGCCCCAGGGCCCCGCGCCGCAAGCGGCCCGAGCACGTACCGGCACGCGTGCACGAACTGCTCGCCCACCTCCAGCTCCCCGCCTTCGTCGAAGGACGCGCGTTCGACGTCCTGGCCGCGAACCGGATGGCCGTCGCGCTCTCCCCCCGGCTGCGGCCCGGCCACAACCGGCTGCGGTCCCTCCTCCTCGACCCCGAGGAGCAGTCCTTCCACCAGGACTGGCCGAAAGCCACCGCCGACTTCGTCGCCGCCCTCCGCACCACCATCGGCGACGACACGGACAACCCCCGCTTCGTCGAACTCGTCGGCGAACTCGCCCTGGCCAGCCAGCGGTTCCGCACCCTGTGGGCCCGCCACGACATCCGCCCCCTCGACGGTGGCACGACCACGGTCCACCATCCCGTCGTCGGAGAGCTGCGCCTCCACCGGGACAAGCTCCCCGTCGAGGACGTCATCCTCGTCGTCTACTACCCGGACAAGGACAGCGAGAGCGACGAGAAACTACGGCTCCTCGCCGCACTCCCCCACCCCGAACCCACCGGTACGACACCCGACACCCCGGCGGACGCCCCACCCCCGGCGAACCCCTGACACACCCCCGGCCCGCGCGGGGCCACCCCACAGGCCGACGGCCCCTCCCCGGCAACCAGGGCGGACGGGCACCACGGCTACTCACCGACGGGCGGGGACCACGGCTGGTCCCAGCAAGCAGGCCCCACGACTACTCCCGACGAGCAGGGGCAGGCCGGGGCTCCCCCTCGGCGACAGGTGGCTCGCCCGCAGCGGCGGGTGGCTCCCTGTCGGCAGCAGAAGGCTGTCCCTCGGCAACGGGCGGCTCGCCGCCGTCCCGGGCGAGATCGAGCAGGTCCCGGGCCCGCAGCAGCGGCTCCGAGGGCGCGCCCAGCTTCAGCGGGAGCACCAGGGTGACGACGGTCAGCGGAGCCACCGCCTCGCCGGGGACGCCCAGCGCGGAAAGCAGCCAGGCGAGGGCGGAGGCGAGCACGACACCGAGCACGGCCAGAAACCCCGCCCGCTTCCGGGACTCCCGCCGAGCCGCACGCGGCGAAGGCGAGGGCAGCGCACTCTCAGGAAGCAGATTCTGCGGGGTGCCGGCGCACAGCCCGTCCAGAACCGTGGCCAGTTTCCCGGCCAGCGCCTCGACGGCGTCCGGCTCCCCACTCCGTACCCGTTGGGCGTCCCCGCGCAGCGCGTCCCGGACCCGCTCGGCGTGCTCGACGGTCGCGGACCGCTCCTGCCGCAGGTGGTACTTCTGCGCGCGGTGCACCAGTACGGCGGCCACCCCGCCGACGGCACCGTCCAGCCGGGCGGGGCTCGCCTCTCCGCGCCGCACACGGTGGGCGGTGATCAGCGCGTTGCACACCATCCTGGTGACGGGAAGCCCCAGCCGGGGCCCGTAGACGCGGGCGGCACCCCCGACGGCGGTCAACATGAAGAGCAGCACGGCGGCGACGACGGTGGTGAGCGCACCGAACCCGCCGGCCTCCCCGTCCGCGGAGTGCGCGTCCAGCACGGTGCGGTCGAAGAGGAACAGCGCGGGACACCCGATGAGGACGACCGTCACGGTGGCCAGCACCTGGGCCTTCCACAACCGCCGGCGCAGCGCCTCACGACAGGCGAAGGGCAACCCGAACTCCGCCATGGCCGCCTCCACCCGGGGCAGGAGCCGCCACCGGCCCCGCACCGCACGCGGCGCACCCCGCCGCCCCAGCGCCCACACGCAGACCGCATACACCCACCGCACCAAGGTCGGCGCGACGATCACGCCGTAGAGGGCGCCCATGGCCATCCACGCGAGATCCCCCGCAAGCCGCTCCTCAACCCCTCCCACCTGACTCATCGGTCCCCCTCACTCCTGCAACGGCTCGTCCAAGCGGTCGGCCCGGACCGTCAGATCCTCCGCGAAACGATCCCAGCCGGGTCCGACAGAGAGAATGAGGTCCCGAATATCCACTTCGCTCACGACCACGGATCCAATCCAGAGCCATACATCCGCCGCGAAGAGGGGCGATCAGTCTTCGATGACCGGGCTGACCGGCGAGAGGAAAGGATCAAGACGGACATACAGTTCCCCCCTCGCCATCACGTGCACCCGAAACCCTCCCTGGCCTGGCGGGTCCTCCATGTCGCTGGAGCGCTCGTAGAGAAGGCCCCACGAGCCGGGGAAGCGCGTGGCGACATACCGCAGCAGGGCGTGGAGTTCCTCGGCCTCGTCCCGCCGCCGGTTGACCAGGCCATTGGCAACCAGGAAGTACTCCCCGTTGTGGACTTGCAAAGAGAGCTCCCCGGTGGCCCAATCGGTCTTCGCCACCTTCGCTCTCAAGTCACCGATTCCTGACTCCAGACTCCCGGCATCCGATTCCTCAGGGGACTCGGCGATCCCGAACCAGCCGTGAAACTCGTACATTGAGCCCTTACCCCTGTAGAGGCGTTGTGCCGATCACAGGTGCTTCACCGTAACGTTCACCGTATTCCTTCAAGTTTATGTTCACTCCGGGTCCCGGCTCACCGCCGGAATGAGGCAACGACGCCCAGAATCACCCCTGCTTCGACGGGCCATAGTTCGCAGTCAGGGTTGCGGCATACTCGTGCGGAACCTCCCGCTTGGCAAAGGTCAACGGTAGATAGGATTCCAGCGCCCCGGCAGCATCCAAAAAGGGGCCGAACCGTGAACGCCAATCATCTCGCGTCGCCGCATTGGGAAACCCCTGGAAAACCGCCACTTCAGGATCCCTCTCACCCCAGCACCCCCATTTCCCGGAGGGGCCGGTCAGCGCGATGACATTCGCCGAGATCGCCAGTGATCCCATGATGTCACCGTCAGGTTCATGACCGACAGCGTCCCAGTACTCGTCTTCCCCCGCCTCGACCGGCAGCGAAACCGCCGGATACATCCCGTAATCCGCAAGATAGAACGTCTCGCAGTCGGGCTCAAGAACCAGCAACTCGACCCGTGAATCACCGTGCCACCGAGCCATGGCACTGATCGCCGGCCAGAACTCCGGGGCAAGGACTACGTCGAACTCACAGAACAAAGAGTCTTCATTTCCCCCCCTGAAGACCTTCCCAGGCAATCGGGCGTCGAGATCGAAAGTGGCTGAGGCGTGGTAGCAAACTTCGCGATACCCTTCACCATCCGCGACGATCCAGTCACCCGATACCATCAGTCTTCCCCTAGTCTGATTTTTATGTCAGCCTTCTTTGACCCTGGATTATAGTAGTCCGCAGTCCACCCCTGGTGGCTATTCGCCTTCCCTCGAAGGAAATATCTTGCCCCATCCTTCTCGTACATGTGATTGGGACCTTTTTGGGTGTGCGTCCACCCGTTAGCTTCTAGATTCTTGCCGAATTCGACAGGACCCACATCCGTTGACTTGTTCAACATGCGAGCCCCGGGATCTGTGATGTCCTTGTATTCGGACGAGGGGGCGTCCCCACATCCGGCAAGACCAAGCGCGTCGGTCCAGTTGTGCGGATTGGTGACGTAGGCGGTGGGGTTCGGGGCAGGTACGAGCCCCAGCGGGTCCGGGGTGAGGAAACTGGCCGTCTCCGGGTCGTAGTACCGGAAGTAGTTGTAGTGAAGCCCCGATTCGGTGTCGGCGTACTGGCCGGGGAAGCGGAGGGGGCAGTCCGTCTCGGGGAGGGGGGTGCCCCAGAGGGTGGTGCGGGGCCGGCAGGTGACGTGGCCGTCGGGGGAGACGAGTTCCGTGGGCGTGCCCACGGTGTCCGTCACGATCGCGTGGAAGCGCGGTTCCCCCGCCAGGGGGTCGCGGTCCGTCTGGGCGAGGGGGCGGTGGGTGCCGGGGGCGTAATCCCAGGTCGTCGTGGAGCCGTCGGTGGCGGTCTGTTCGGTGACGCGTGTGCCGTCCCAGGTGAAGGTCACGGCGTGGTCTTCGGGGCCGGTTTTGGTGACGCGGCGGCCCAGCGGGTCGTAGGTGTAGTGCCACTCCTCGCCTTGGGGGTTGGTCAGCGAGACGAGACGGTTCTCGGCGTTCCAGGTGTAGGTCCAAGTGCGGGTCTGGCCGTTGAGGAGGCGGCGCGTCTTGCGGATCAGGCGGCCGGCCGCGTCGTGTTCGTAGTGGGTGCGGCCGGCCCGGTGGATCAGGGTGCCGGAGTGTTCGCGGGGGCCGGGCGTCGCGTGCCCGGGCGCCTGGGCGCTGGTCTGGTTGCCGGCGTGGTCGTAGGCGTAGCGCTCCGTCCAGCCGTGGGCCTGGACGCCGGTGACGCGTCCCACCGCGTCCAGGGCGAAGTGGCGGGTGCCGGTGGTGAGTTCCCGGATCTCGGTGACGTAGCCGTCGGGCCGGTAGGCGTAGGTGCGGTGCTGGAGTATCTCCTCGCCTGGTCCTTGGACGTGCTGCCGGGTGAGGCGGCCGTTCGCGTCCCAGCTCTGGCTCAGGCTGACGTCCTCCGTCAGTTCGCGGTGTGTCTCGCGGCCGGCCGCGTCGTGGGTGAAGGAGAGGGCGCCGCCGTCGGTGGTGAGGGAGAGCGGGCGGTCGGCCGCGTCGTATTCCCAGGTGGAGGTGTGTCCGGACGGTGTGGTGCGGCTGGTGCGGCGGCCGGCCGCGTCGTAGGTGCAGGACACCGTCCGGCCGTTGACCGTCTCGGCGAGGATCCGGCCCAGCGCGTCGCGTTCGAGTGTGATCTCCGCCGCCGTGTTGGCCGTACGGACCAGATCGCCTGCCGCGTCGTAGGTGTAGGTCGTCACCTCGCCGCTGGTCTCGTCGCGCTGTTCGACGGGGCGGCCGAGCGGGTCGAGGGTGTGGACCAGCCTCTCGCCCAGTGCGTTGGCGCGTGCGACGAGGTCGCCTGCCGCGTTCAGTTCGTAGGTGTGACGTGCCCCGTTGAAGTCGGTCTCGGCGATCAGCCGGCCCGCCGGGTCGTACTCGTAGCTCCACGCCTTGCCCTGCGGGTTGGTGACCCGTACCAGCCGCAGTTCGGTGTCGTAGGTGAAGGCGTACTCCGCGCCGTCGGGGTCGGTGCGGGTGGCGGGGAGGTCGAAGTGGGTGTGGGTGTAGGAGGTGGTGTGGCCCGCGGCGTCGGTGTGGCGGACGAGGTTGCCCTCGCCGTCCCACTCCCAGGTCTCGCGGGTGCCGTCGGGGTTCTCGCGCCAGGCGGGTTTGCCCTCGATGGTCCAGCCGTGCCGGGTGGTGTGGCCGAGGGGATCGGTGAGGGCGGTGGGCCGCCCGTGGGGGCCGCGCTGGATGTGGGTGGTGTGGCCCAGGGGGTCGGTGAGGGCGATCGGGAGGCCGGCCGCGTTCGGGGTGACGGTCGTCGTACGGCCCAGCGGGTCGGTGATCCCGGTCAGATGCCCCGCGTCGTCGTACGCGTAGCGGGTGACCGCGCCGGCGGGGTCCGTGGTGGAGGTGCGGTTGCCCCGGTCGTCGTAGGTGTGGCGCCATACGCCCCCGTCGGGGTCGCGGATCTCCAGGGGGAGACAGTCGTCGTCGTGGACGGCGGTGAGCACGCTGCCGTCGGCCCGTTCGACCCGGACGGGGTTGCCGAGGTCGTCGTAGCTGTAGCGGGTGGTACGGCCCAGGGGGTCGGTGACGGCCACGGGGCGGCGGTTGGTCCCGTCCCACTCGGTGCGGGTCGTGTGGCCCAGGTTGTCCGTCTCCGAGACGACCTTGTACGCCTCGTTGTAGACGTACACCGACTCGTGCCCCAGGGAGTCGGTGTAGCGGGTGGTGCGCGCGGCCTCGTCGTAACGGAAGCGCCCGGAGAAGGTTCCGTCGGGGCCGACGGTGCGCAGCACCCGGCCGCGGTGGTCGTAGACGTAGCCGAACGCGGTGCCGTTGCGGTCGTGCCAGGAGGTGATGCGGTGCTGGTCGTCGTAGCGGAAGCGGAGCGGATCGCCCGTGGAGTTGATGATCTGGGCGAGATCGCCCGCCGCGTCGTAGGCGTACGAGACGAGAGTGGTGCTGCGCTGTCCGTCCTCCCCGTGCAGCAGACGCAGCCGGGTGATGCGCAGCAGTTCGGGATCGGTGTCCACGGCGATGCGGTAGCCGCCCGAGTGGGTGATCTCCTGCGGGGCGCCGTCCGCGTCGTACAGGAAGTCGATGCGGTTGCCCGCCCGGTCGGTGATCGCCGAGAGGGCCAGTTCCGGTCCGCCGGCGGGCAGCGGCGCGAAGTGCAGCGTGCGGTTGCGCTCCGGGGCGCTGATGGTCATGGTGCTGTCCGGCTTGCCGTCCCAGCACAGCGGCCAGCGGGGGCCGCTGGCCGGCAGCGTGGGCACGTCCGGCTCGGGGACGGGATAGGTCAGCACCATCCCGTCGTCGGCGATGTAGACGACGCCCTTGTCGTCCAGTTCCAGCCGCTGGTCCAGCGTTGCGGCCCAGGTGGGGCCGAACCAGCCGCCGCACGGGTGCCCCGAGACGTAGTGCCGCTCCAGTACGAGCGGGAGAGCGCCGGGCAGCCGGACATCCGTCGCCGAGGTGAACATCTCCCCGGTGGCGACGTCCACCGGCTCGTTGACACCGCACTTCTCGCCCGTGCACTTGTCGTGCTTGTGCGGCTCCCCGTCCGCGCGCCGGCGCCCGCTGCCGTCCCTGCGCAGCTTCTGCTCGCGGGCGGCCAGCCGCCGGGCGGCGTCCTTGGCGGTGGAGGCGCCCCTGCGCAGGGCGGACCCGCCGCCGGTGGCCAGGGCGAGCAGCAGGTCGGGCGTGAGCTGGCCGGCCGCGCGGGCGGGATTGCGCTGCCATTCGTCCCAGTTGAGGGCGGCCTTGGCGAACTCCTTCGGATGCTCCTGCGCGTAGACGATGCCGTCGGCCATCCCGGCGAGCTGCATGGACCAGCCGCCGAAGCCGTCCTCCAGCAGGTACTCGCCCTGCTTGTACAAGCCGCGCGCGGTGTCCCCGAAGCCGTAGAGGAAGTTCTCCCCCTCCTCGTGGACGCGCGCCCACCCCTTGGGCGCGTCAGGAGCCTCCTCCGCCGCCGTCTGAAGCTTCTTCTTCGAGGTGTCGACCACGCCTTGGAGCTCCTCCTCCAAGGCGTCCAGGCGTCGGTAGCAGTCCGCCAGCGCGGCGACGCCCGGGTCCTCGTCCGGCGGCTTGTCCGGCAGGTCGTCGTCCTTGCGGTCCACGGCCGCGTTGTACTTCTCCACCTGCTTGGCGTACTTCGCGGACGCGGCACGGGCGGCGTCCGCGTCCGCGATGACCGGTTTGACGCGCTCGTGGACGGATCTCAGTTTGTCGGCGTAGGCGTCGAGCGCGTCGGCTGCCGAGTTGAAGTATTTGCGTGCCGCCGACAGCTCCCTCGGCAGCGCTTCGACGGCTTCCTCGAACGTCCGGGCGGCTGCGCCCGTCCACGGCATGCGGACGAGAACGCCCAGCTTGTCCTTGCCGTCGCCGAACGCCCCCGCGTAGGCCCGCAGCTTGACGACCAAGTCGTCGATCTTGCCGGGGCTGCCGAAGATGACGTCGCCGGGCTTGGCGTGCGGGGGTATGCGCTCGCTGTTGCCGGGCCCGACACCGTCTGTCGCGTCCTTCGAGGTCATGCGATGCTGCCCCCGTCGTCCCTGGGCTCCCAGTCGATGACCTGGTCATCGCCCAGGCGGCGGATGCGGGGCGCCTCCTTCGGCTTCGGCTCCTCGTCCCACTGCTCCTGGAGACTCTTCGGCGCCGGGTCGAACTTCCCCCGGTGGCCTTCCCTCCAGACTTCGAGCCCGTGGTCACCGGCGGGTAGCTTGGCCATGTTGTCCTCGGTCGGGGAGAAGTCCTTGATCCGCAACAGATCGGCCATGACGTAGGCGGACAGCACCTGCCGCAACGTCACGAGGATGTCGTCGGTGTGCTGGGCGATGCGGCCCATGCCGAAGCCCCACTTGGAGAGGACGTCCTTGGCGGGCTTCTCGATGTCGACCGTGGCCGCGAAATCGATCTCGCCGGCCATCTTCTTCCAGTCGTCCTTGATCTTGTGAGCCGCGACGACGGACTCCTCCAGCGGCGTCATCACCTTGCGGACCTCGGCGATCTCCACCGCGTATCCCTCGCCCGGCGCCGGCCCCTTCCCGCCGGCCGCACCCTTGCCGTCCCCGCCGTCCCCTGCCACGTCTGCTCCCCCCGGGATTCGACCGCCTCACGCGCCGCCGCGCGACGCCCCCGCGTCCTCCGGTCCCACGCTGTCCGCCGGTCCCACGCCGTCCGCCGGCTCGGCGCCACCCACCGGCTCCGCATCCTCGGCCGGCTCCTTGTCCTCGGCCGGCTTCACTCCGCCCGCCGGTTCCACGTCCTCCCCCGACACGTCGGCCATCGCCGCATCCAGCAGGAACGGGCGCGGTCCCAGCGGATCGACCAGTGCCCTGACCCCCTCCGGCAGCAACTCCATCAGGTCCTCGGCGGTGGTGGACGCCCACGCACACGCCCCGGCGAACAGAGCAAGCCGCTCCCAGGACGTGAAGACCGGCACCACGGGTCCTTCCACCGTCTCCGAGACGAGGAAACCAGGCTGTTCGGGCCGCTGGAAATAGAGGCGCAGGGCGCGCAGTTGGTCCAGGCGCTGGCCCCTGGTCATACGGGCGACGGCTTCCTGGCGCACCAGATCGTGCAGCGACATGCCGTGCCCCCTCCCCTCACGCCCCCGCCAGGCGGTGACAACAGCCATGCTGGCACAGCTGTACGCCTTTCCGCCCGGCACCTCTGAGACACCGCTGGCCGACGAGGCCGGACGAGCCGGCGGCTCCCGAGCCCTCACCCTGTCGCGCTGAAGGGTTCATCGGAGCCGCATGGTCGCCGAAAGGTCCTCCAGCAGGGCCACGAATTCGTCGACGGGCATGCGCACGTCCTGGAACTGGTCGTACAGGTCGCAGATCTCCACCGTGTCGACGGAAATCCTCTGCACAACGGCCCCTGGAGTGGAAACGGAGTAACCGATGCCGTGCTCCCGCTCCGACCTGCGCCACACTTTGAGGAAATTATCGACCGCT
Source organism: Streptomyces albus subsp. albus (assembly GCF_000725885.1). Lineage (GTDB taxonomy): Bacteria > Actinomycetota > Actinomycetes > Streptomycetales > Streptomycetaceae > Streptomyces > Streptomyces albus. Next base: position 127,991 of record NZ_JODR01000009.1, read on the forward strand.
TGCCAATGCTGTCCGAAAGGAATAATCAGCGTCTCAACAGCAAGTCGAAGGTTCTCGTCAGCCGGGGGAGTCCGCGAGGTCAGCCACTCTCTGTCCCTCCACGAGAAACTCCACTGAGCACGCATGTCGCTCACCTCTCGTCCCGGAAAGAGCGCACACGGTACCCCCTCCCCGCTGTACCGCTGTTACCGCCGACCGCCGCCGCGGGCACGGAAGAAACAGCGCATCGAACGGCGCGGGCGGCCCAGTTGCTCTCAACGACTGACAAGAGCCGCCGAGGGCCCACCAGAGGCTGCGCTCCGGTGGGCCCTCCCGCTCCGCGACGCGGTCAACGACCGCCCTGGTTGGCCTGGTCCAGGTAGGCCGCAACCCGGTTCTTGGTCCCCGGGTTGTCCAGGCCGCCGCCGTGGCCGACCTTGTCGGTGCGCACCGTGGTGGCCTTCTGTCCCAGCTGGCGGGCCACACCGTCGGCCCAGGCGTGGGGGGTGGCCGGGTCGAACGTGTTGCTCATCACCAGGGTGGGCCGGTCGCTGCGGGACGTCACGGGCTTGCCGGAGCCCTTGGCGGGCTGGGGGCCGCCCAGGCAGATCGACGTGTAGTTGCTGCTGTTGGTGGAGTAGCCCAGGACCGGTGCCGCCTCGCGGGTGGCCGCCATGTCGCGTCGGGCCTGTTCGGCGTTCCTGACGGACAGGTCGTAGTCGGAGCAGACGATCGGGTCCGCGTAGGGCATGCTCTTCGGCATCCGGCCGCCCTGGCCCGCCTCCTCGTTGCCGGGCATCGGGTTCTTGCCCTGCGCCAGTTCGGCGAGGCCGTCCGCGGTGTCCTTGAAGCTCCTGGGTGCCATCAGCTCGAAGTAGCGGGTGACCGCGACGGACGACCAGGGCGTCGTGAGCAGCGAGCCGGGAACGCGCCCGGCGTCGGCGGTCTTCTGGGCCTTGCGGAACACGGCTGTCACGTCCTTGCCGTGGAGCGCGCAGGCCTCATCCTCCGCGCACCACTTCCGGAACCGGTTGAAGATCGACTCCATGCCGCGGGCCGCGGTGGTGACGAACTGCCGCCGCGACTGTGCGGGGTTCATCACGCCTTCGAGGACGGAGCCGTTGACGTGCTCCCCGTACAGGCCGAGGTAGCGCTCGGCGGTCAGGGTGCCGTACGAGAAGCCGTACACGTTGATCCGGTCGAGGTGCATGGCCTTGCGGAGGGCCTCGGCGTCCTTGGCGTTGCTGTAGGCGTCGAGGTGGTTCTTCAGGCCCGCCGGGTTCGTGGTGCACGACGGCCAGAACGCGCGCTGGTTCTTCTGGAGCGCGGCGAACTTCCGGCCGTCCGTCGGGGGGACGTAAGGGATGTCGAGGATCCTCTCGGTGGCGCAGCTCAGCCGGCCGCTCTGGCCGACGCCCCGGGGGTCGAGCGCGATCAGGTCGTACTCGGGCAGGTGTTGGCGCAGCGAGGCGAAGGCGAGGTCGCCCGTCTCCCCGGGCCCGGACGGGAAGTTGAGGATCGTGCCCTTCTTCTTCGCCGGGTCGGCCGCCTTGAAGCGGTAGGCCCGCAGATCCACCGTCCCGGATTGCGGCTGGTCCCAGTCGACGGGCACTCGGAGGGTGCCGCACTGGACTCCGTCCTGGACCGGCATGTCGGGCCGGTCGCACGCGCCCCAGTCGAGGGAGGTCCGAGCCTTCTTCGCCGCTGTCGTCATCGCCTGGGCGGCCACCACCTGATCGGTCTTCGCCTGCTCCGTCTCCGGCTGGTCCGTTCCCGGGAGGGCGGACACGACTTCCGGCAGGCCGGCGGCACAGACAGCAGCCGCGAGGGCGGTCAGGACGACGGTCTTGGCGGGCACGCCCCGCATGCGGCGGCTCATCGGGCCGCTCCCACGGTGACGAGGGCCGCGAGGGCGAGGCACAGGCCGGCGAGCGTCGCCGCGGCGAGTTCGAGAACGGTGAGAATCTCCATGCCCCAAACGATCCACCCACGGCCCTGCGCCTGTCCTCGGCCGCCGGGCCGGTCCTCGGCCCGGGGCATCGGCCTGTGGGCCGATCCACGCGTCGGCCGCACGTCCGTACCCTGTCCGGCGTGGAATCCAATACTCCCCTTGCTCCGAAGGTCCGGCGGCTGATCACGATCCTGCTCTGCGGGGGCCTGACCCTGCTGTGGCTGCTCGATCTGGCGGCCTTCTACGACCCGCGCGGGCGATGGGAGAACTGGCTGCCCCTTGTCACCGGCCCGCTCGCCGCCGCCGCACTGCTCTTCCCCGCCCGCCGGCCGGGCCAGGCGTGGCGGGTCGGCGTCGTCGCGACGGGCTCCCTGGTCCTGACCGTGCTGCTGTGGCTGTACGCCCCGCTCGACGGCGGTACGTGGAGCGCCCTGGAGACGGTCACTCTCCTCGTGCTGCTCACCCGGGCCGCGCGGCGGCTGGAGCGTCCGGCGACCGCGGTGACGCTGTCGGCGGCACTGGGCCTCGCGGTGATCCTCCTGCCACTGCGCGTACGGCTGGGCTCGGGCTACGACACGCTCATGTACTCCAACCTGCTGACCTTCGCCGTCGGCGGCGCCGTGGGCCTGGGCTGCTATCTGCGGCTGCTGGACGGACGGCGGGCCCGGGCCATGGCCACCGTGCGGCAGAACGAGCGGATGGAGCTCGCCCGCGACCTGCACGACTTCGTCGCCCACCACGTCACGGGCATCATCGTGCACGCCAACGCCGGGCTGATGATCCAGGAGAGCTCGCCGGAGCAGATCAAGCCGCTGCTGGAGGGCATCTCGCGGGCCGGTTCGGAGACGCTGGACTCCATGCGCCGCCTGGTGCGGGTGCTGCGCGAGGACGAGCACGAGGCGACCCGCCCGGGCGAGCTGCTGACGGAACTGGAGCGCCTGGTCGGCGCGTTCGCCGGGAACGGCACCGGCGCGACGCTGGAGGTCGGCCCCGAGGTGCGCGGGGCCCGGCTGGCGCCCGAGGTGGAGACCTCCGTGCACCGCGTGGTGCAGGAAGCCCTGACGAACGTACGCCGCCACGCCCACGGCGCGGATGTCGTCGTCCGCCTCGGCCTCGACGGCGACCGGCTGGGCGTGGAGGTGCGCAACACGGCGCCGGGGGCGCGTACGACCGTGCCAACGGGCGGCCGGGGCGGCTTCGGCCTGGTGGGCCTGCGCGAACGCGTGGAGGCCGTGGAGGGCTCCTTGGACGGCGGCCGTACCGAGGACGGCGGCTGGTGCGTGACCGCCTCCTTCCCACTGCTGAAGGCTATGGCAGGATCGCCGGCATGATTGGTGCCGGCGCCGCGAACGGTGCGAGCGACTCCACCCGCGTGCTGGTCGCGGACGACCAGGAGATGGTCCGCACCGGCTTCCGGCTGATCCTGAGCACCCAGCCCGATCTGGAGGTCGTCGGCGAGGCGGCCGACGGCGCCGAATGCGTCGAGCTGGCCCGCCGGCTGCGTCCGGACGTCTGCCTGGTCGACATCCGCATGCCGAAACTGGACGGCCTGGAGGTCACCCGCGCGCTGGCCGGCCCGGGCGTCGCCGACCCGCTGCGCATCGTCGTCGTGACGACCTTCGACCAGGACGACTACGCCTACACCGCCCTGCGCAACGGCGCTTGCGGCTTTCTCCTCAAGGACGCCGCCTCCAATCTGCTGATCGAGGCCGTACGGTCCGCCGCGCGGGGTGACGCCCTGGTCTCCCCCGCGGTGACCGTCCGCCTGCTCAAGCACCTCGCCGACCCGAACCCGGCCGCACCCGCACCGCAGCACCCCCTCTCCGAACGGGAACTCGACGTCGTACGCCTGCTGGCGGTCGGCCGCACCAACCAGGAGATCTGCGCCGAACTCCACCTGTCCCTGGGCACCGTCAAGACCCACCTGGGCAACATCAAGGATAAACTGAACGTCCGCAACCGCGTCGAGATCGCCGCCTGGGCCTGGGACACGGGAATGATCCGCGACCGCCAGCCCCCACCGACCTGACCCACCCCGGCACGCCGACGCCCCGAGCCACGTCCGAGACCAGAACTGAGGCCGGACGAAGCTGGCCTGCGCACGCACGGCACCGCCGCCGCGTCCGTTCCCTCGGCCTACGCGTTACGCGGTGACGCCCCTCCCAGCAGCACCGGCCCGGCGTCCGGCATGGAGCATGACGCACTCCTGCGTCGCCTACTGGGCTGTCTCACGACCGGGGAAAGCGGAGACGTGCTCGCAATTCAGTCATCCGCACCGAACCAGAAAACGCCGACCTCGTCCTCCGAGGCCACCACCAGGCCGAAGTCCCGGGCGAGATCAGTGAGGCCGTACCACTCGTTGACGTAGAAGTCGTCCGGAGTGCAATCCCCTTCGAAATCCTCCACGCACGTCCAATAAGTGGCGTCGTCACCGAACCGTGCCAGCAGAGTTCCGGTCGCCCCGTGGAGCACCTGCCTATGGGCGCTGCCTTTGGCGATATCACCGACGTTTCCGAACTGCGCGGCCAGCGACAGGAGGATCAGACGTCCCGTGGCCCGGTCGGTGGGCTCCAGACAGCCACGCAGCACGTCGTCCTCGCAGGGGTGGAAGGGGGAACGGTCTCCCGGCCCCCGGGGGGTGCTCTCGCTGCCGATCCGGTCCACGGTGGGCCAGCCCCGCGGATCGCCGACCGACCGGTTCAGGACCGCGTTGACGTCGTGCGCCCAGTCCTCGCTCGTGCGCGGTCCGGCCGACACGAGCACCCGGCTGCGGCCGTACAGGGAAGCGAGGGCGCCGGCCCAGTCGTCCCGGCTCGGCGTCAATGCGGTCACCGCTTTCGTTCTTCTCACTTGGCCGGTTACGAGGCCGGCACAGCGAAAGGCGGATCCGCGCCTTTCTCCCGCCTGACCACGACTTCCACTTCCTCGCAGCCACTCGCCCGGGCTCTGCCCCCGTATCCGTTGCCCTCGTCACGCGAGATGGTCTCACCGGTGGGGCCGTCGAAGCGGAGCGAGATGCCCTTGGCCGCAGCTTCCGGATTCTCGGGCGACCCGGCGCGCTCGCCGGCATCAGGCGACCACGGTGCCGTGCGGACAAGATCACGGCATGGCGCTGTCCCTGTTCCGTGGTCGCCCGAGGCTGCGAGCGACGCATGTAAAACGAACGTTGTACGCTGGTGTGCATGGCCACCACGCGAGCAGAGATCGTCTCCTCCGCCGAGCAGGTCTTCGACCGCCACGGGTTCGCCGGGACGGGTATGGACCGGCTGTGCGAGGCGGCGAGCGTGTCGACCCGGACGCTGTACAAGCACGTCGGCAGCAAGACCGGACTGATGGCGGCGGTGCTGGAGTCGCGGATGTCGAGGTTCTTCGAGCGGTTCGACGTCCACGGCGTCGAGGAGCTGTTCGACGCCCTGGAGACCTGGATCGCCGCCGAGGGAGCGAGAGGCTGCCTGTTCCTGCGCGCTCAGGGCGAGACCGGCGGGCTGACCCCCGAAGTCTCGGCGGTGGTCACCGAGTACCACCGGCGCCTGCTGGAGCTGGCGCACCGCGTGATCGTGGAGGAGACCGGACGTCCCGACGAGGGACTCGCCGAGCAGCTGCTGGTGCTGTTCGAGGGCGCCACTTCGGCGGCCCCCTACCTCGGCACCGGAGCGGTCTCTTCCGCCCGGAACGCAGCCGTCGCCCTGACGCGGCAGGCGCGATGACCGTGGACGAATCCCGGTTCCGGCCACGTGCGTCGGCCGACACGAACCGGACCCATCACCCGAGGGAGCCACAACGAATGCACTTGCTCACCGTCTTCTCCCACCCGTTCACCGACAAGTACCCGGCCGCCGTCATGGAAGCCTTCCACGATCCGTTTCGCCGGGCTGGGCACTCCATCGACGTACTCGACCTGCACCGGGAAGGTTTCGATCCTCGTTTCACCGAGGCCGACCACGCGCACTTCTGGGGTGGCCCGCTCCCTCCGGGAATCGGTGAGATGCATCGCCGGGTCGAGGCGGCGGACCGGCTGGCCTTCGTCTTTCCCGTCTACTGGTGGGGCATGCCGGCGATGATGAAGGGCTGGATCGAGCGGGTTTTCACCGGCGGCTGGGCCTACCAGTACGGCACCGGTGTCGACGACCGCGGGAAGCAGCCCCTCAACGCCCTGCTCCCCGGCATCCCGACGGTGCTGATCGGCATCGGCGGATCCAAGAAGCGCACCTACGCCAAGTACGGGTATGACGACGCCATGCGCACCCAGCTCGATGTCGGGTCTTCGCCTACTGCGGCATCAACGACGTCGAGAGCCACCTGATCTTCGACGTCGAGGGTGACCACAACGCCCCGAACCGCACGGCTGGATTGCGGCAGGCCCGCGAGATCGGCGCAGCGTTCCTGTCTCCCGACCGCTCGCCCCGGAACGCGAAGGAGGAACACCTGCGCAGGCTGGCCGGATAGCCGCACCGCCCACCTGGGGGAGACGGATCCAGAGCCGCGTCGATCGTCTTCCTGGCTGCTGGAAGAGGCGGGGATCGGCGACCACCGGCTCCACGACGGGAGCCGCCACACGGCCGTCACGGTTCTCAGCGAGCCGGGCCGAGCACGCCGGCGCCGCAGCAGCAGCCCCAGGAACCACAGAACCCCAGGTCAGAAGCCTCTGACCTGGGGTTCCAGTGGAGCCGCCTAAGGGAATCGAACCCTTGACCTACGCATTACGAGTGCGTCGCTCTGGCCGACTGAGCTAAGGCGGCGGGTGCGTGCGACCAGTGTGGTGGCCGCTGCGGCGACAAGTCTACAGGGTTCTGTCGAGTGCTCCGGACGAGGGGGCCGGAGGCCGCAGAGCGGCGGGGATCAGTCGCAGGTGGTGCCGTCCTTCGGGGGCTTGCCCCGGACGAGGTAGGTGCTGACGGCCCCGTCGATGCAGTCGCTGCCCCGCATGTACGCGGTGTGGCCGTCGCCGTCGTAGGTGAGCAGGCGGGCGGTGGACAGCTGGCCGGCCAGGCCCTGGGCCCAGCGGTAGGGGGTGGCCGGGTCACGGGTCGTGCCGACGACCACGATCGGGTCGGCGCCCTCCGCGGCGATGCGGTGCGGCTCTCCCGTGGGCTTGTGCGGCCACTCCGCGCAGTTCAGCGCCGCCCAGGCGAAGCCGCGGCCGAAGACGGGGCTGGCCTTCTCGAAGGAGGGGACGGCCTTGCGGGCGGCGTCCGCGTCCGCGAACGCGGGAGGGGCGTCGAGGCAGTTCACGGCCGGGTTGGCGTACATGATGTTGCTGTAGGCGCCGTCCGCGCCGCGTTCGTAGTAGTCGTCCGAGAGGGCCAGCAGGGGCGCGCCGTCGCCCTTCTTCGCGGCCTTCAGCGCCTGCCGCAGGGCGGGCCAGGACCCCTCGTCGTACATGGCGCGGATCACACCCGTGGTGGCGAGGGACTCGGTGAGGGAGCGGGAGGAGCGGGTGTCGAGCGGCTTGCGGTCGATCTTCTCGAACAGGGCGCTCAGATTTTTGCCGGCCTGCCTCACGCCGCCGGTCCCCAGGGGGCAGCCGGAGTCGCTGACGCAATCGCGGGCGAACGCCTTGAACGCCGTCTCGAAACCGGCGGTCTGCTCCCGGTTGACGCGGCGTGCGGACAGCGACGGGTCCATCGCGCCGTCCAGCACCATACGGCCGGAGCGGTGCGGGAACAGGCCCGCGTAGGTGGCGCCGAGGTAGGTGCCGTACGAGGCGCCGACGTAGTTGAGCTTCTTGTCGCCGAGGACGGCGCGCAGCACGTCCATGTCGCGGGCGACCTCGGTCGTGGAGACGTGCCCGAGCAGTTTCCCGGAGCGCTTCTCGCAGCCCTTGGCGAACTTCTCGTAGGCGGCGGTGAGCGCGTCGGTCTCCCGCTGGTCGTCCGGCGTCTGGTCGACGCGGGTGTAGGCGTCCATCTCCTTGTCGGACAGGCACTCCACGGATTCGCTGTGGCCGACGCCGCGCGGGTCCATGCCGACGAGGGAGTAGTGCTCGCGTACCTGCGGCGGGTAGGCGAGGGCCGCCGACTGCTGGACGTAGTCGACCGCCGAGCCGCCCGGGCCGCCCGGGTTGACGTGCAGGGAGCCGCCTTCCGGCCGGCCCTCGCCGCCCTGTGCCTTCGTCCGGGTGACCGCCAGGCGCACGGTGTGCTCGGTGTCCTTCGGGCCGGTCCCGGGTTTGTCGTAGTCGAGCGGCACCCGCAGCGAGGCGCATTCGAAGCCCTCCAGGCCGCAGGAGCGCCAGGCGAGTTTCTGCTCGTAGTACGGGCGCAGTTCGTCGGGGACGCGCTCGGGCAGCGGCTTGAGCGGGGGTGCGTCCGCGCCGGCGTGGGTGCCGCGCGCGGAGGGGTCGGAGCGCGGCGTTCCGTCGCTCCCGCCGGCCGAACAGCCGGAGAGCACGAGGACGGTGGCAGCCAGGGCTGCCGCCGCCGCGTGACGGACACGGAGACCGTGTGACTGATCCATCGGGCATCCCTTGGCTCGCGGCACGTCCTGGGAGCGTACCCAGAACGGCCCAAGCACGTCGCCCACGGGCACGCCCTGGCGCGTCAACTCCGCCGGGCCACAGGGCGGGCGCGGGTCTCAGCCGGCGCGCAGCGCCATCGTCATGGCTTCGACGGCCAGCAGGGGGGCGACGTTGCGGTCCAGGGCGCGGCGGCACTCCAGTACGGCCTCGATACGGCGCAGCGTCTGCTCGGGGCGGGAGGTGGCGGCGAGTTGGCCGATCTGCGTGGCCGACTCGTCGTGCGAGAGGGCGACGGAGGAGCCGAGCTGGCGGGCCAGTACGTCGCGGTAGAACGCCGTCAGGTCGGACAGCGCCAGGTCGAGGGAGTCGCGCTGGGTACGGGTGGAGCGGCGCTTCTGCTTGTCCTCCAGCTCCTTCATGGCGCCGGCCGTGCCGCGGGGCAGCCGTTTGCCCTCCGCGGCTCCGAGGGCGGCCCGCAGTTCCTCCGTCTCCTTGGCGTCGAGTTCCTCCGCGACCTGTTTGGCGTCCTCGGCCGCCGCGTCGATCAGTTCCTGCGCCGCGCGCAGGGCACCGCCCACGTCGTCCACCCGGCCGGGCAGCTTCAGCACCGCCTGCCGGCGGGCACGGGCGCGCTCGTCGGTGGCCAGCCGCAGCGCCCGTTCGATGTGGCCCTGGGTGGCGCGGGCGGCGAAGGCCGCCGTCTCGGGGTCGATGCCGTCCCGCCGCATCAGCAGGTCCGCGACGGCTTCGACCGGCGGCGTCCGCAGCGACAGGTGACGGCAGCGGGAGCGGATCGTCGGCAGCACGTCTTCGGTGGAGGGGGCGCACAGCAGCCACACCGTGCGCGGTGCGGGCTCCTCGACGGCTTTGAGCAGGACGTTGCCGGCGCCCTCGGTGAGACGGTCGGCGTCCTCCAGGACGATGACCTGCCAGCGCCCGCCCGCCGGTGACATCTGCGCCTCCCGCACCAGCGCACGGGTCTCCTTGACGCCAATGGACAGCAGATCCGTACGCACGACCGTCACGTCCGCGTGCGTGCCGACCATCGTGGTGTGGCAGCCCTCGCAGAAGCCGCAGCCCGGGCTGCCGCCCAGCGCCCGGTCGGGGCTCACGCACTGGAGGGCGGCGGCGAAGGCGCGGGCCGCCTGCTCGCGGCCGGCGCCGGGCGGGCCCGTGAACAGCCAGGCGTGGGTCATCGCGGAGCCGGAGAGGACGGCCGAGCCGCCCTCCTCGGCCTCCGCCGTCACGTACGCGTCCGCGTCGCGGGCCGCAGCGGTGAGCTGCCGTACCGCCCGCTCCTGGCCCACCAGGTCGTCCCACACCGCCATGGGAACCATTGTCGCGGATGGCGGTGACAGCCCGGACCGGGGCGGCGCGGGCCGGGACGCGGCTGGAGGGGGCGGCCGGGATGCCGCCCCCTCCAGTGGTGCCGCGAGACCGACGCGGGGTCTCGGGCGGAGCCGCCTAGCGGCGACGGCGGCGGTCGTCGCCGGCCGCCTCGTCCTCCGCGTCGTCCTCGTGGGGGCCCAGGAGCCTGTCCGCCAGCGTCGGCGCCTCGTCCTCGGCCTCGGCTGTCTCGTCGACAGGCGCGTCCTCCGCCCACGAGGGGCGGGGACGGGCGGTGGCCGGGTCGATCTGCGGCAGCTCGCGGGTGCGGTCCTCGTCGGAGTCGGCCGGCTCCTGGAACTGCGGTAGGACAGCGGTCTCGCGGGTGTCCTCGTCGTCCGGGATACGCGGCAGCACCGTCGTCTCCTCCTCGGGCGAGGTGACCGCGGGGCGCGGCAGCCGGGTGGTGTCCTCGGCGTCGGGTGTCTGGTTGTTCTCCGGGTGCACCTGCGGGATCTGCGCGGTGTCCGCCTCGGAGCCGTCCGGATCGATCTCACGCGGCTCACCGGCATCCGGTGTCTCACCCTCGGGTGTCCGCCCCGCGCTCCCGGACTCCGCCCGGGCCGCCGCGTCCCCGGCCCCGGCCTTGCCGCCGGTGCCGGACGTGCCGGTGGAGCCGGCCTTGCCGCCGGTGCCGGACGTGCCGGTGGCGCCGCCCTTCCTGTCGCTGCCGGACGTGCCGGTGGAGCCGGGCTTCGTCCCCGCATCCGGCGCGGTGTCCGCGTGCGTCGCGGTGCCGGCCGCCGGCGCGGTGTCCGCCTCCGGGCCCGCCTCCCCCGCAGCCCTGGTGCGGGCCTCGGCCCGCGCCCTGGCACGGGCGTCCGCCTCCGCCTTCGCGCGGGCCTCCGCGTCCGCCTCGGCGCGCGCATCGGCCTCCGCCTCGGCCGCGGCCTCCGCTTCCGCCGCCGCCTTCGCCGCGGCTTCGGCCTCGGCCGCCTTGCGGGCCTCCTCCGCGCGGCGCAGCGCCTCCTCGGCCTTGCGCTGCCGCTCGCGGCGGCGCTCCTCGGCCTCGGCACGGAGCCGCTTCTCCTCCTCGGCGCGCTTGCGGAGCCGCTCCTGCTCCTCCTCCCAGGCGCGCTGTTCGGCCTCGCGGCGCTTGCGCTCCTCCTCGGCGATGCGGCGGGCCTCCTCGGCCTGCTTGCGCTCCTCCTCGGCGCGCCTGGCCTCCTCGCGGCGCCGCTCCAGTTCGGCCTCGCGGCGCTTGCGCTCCTCCTCCTCGCGGCGGAGCTTGGCCAGCTGCTCCTGGCGCTCGCGCTCCTTGCGCTCCTCCTCGGCCTTGCGGCGTGCCTCTTCCTCCGCCTTGCGGCGGGCTTCCTCCTCGGCCCGCTTGCGGGCCTCCTCCTGGGCCTTCTTCTCGGCCTCGGAGAGGGGCAGCACCTGGTCGAGGCGGTGCCGGATGACGGTGGTGACGGCCTCCGGCTCCTGTCCGCCGTCGACGACCAGATAGCGGGCCGGGTCGGCGGCGGCGAGGGTCAGGAAGCCGGACCGCACGCGCTGGTGGAACTCCAGCGGCTCGGACTCCAGACGGTCGGGTGCCTCGGTGAACCGTTCGCGGGCCGTCTCGGGCGCGACGTCCAGCAGCACCGTCAGGTGGGGGACGAGTCCGTCGGTCGCCCAGCGGGAGATGCGGGCGATCTCGGTCGGGGACAGGTCGCGGCCTGCGCCCTGGTAGGCGACGGAGGAGTCCACGTACCGGTCGGAGATGACGATGGCGCCGCGTTCCAGCGCGGGCCGCACGACCGTGTCGACGTGTTCGGCCCGGTCGGCGGCGTACAGCAGGGCCTCGGCACGGTGCGAGAGGCCGGACGAGGAGACGTCCAGCAGGATGGAGCGCAGCCGCTTGCCGACGGGGGTCGAGCCGGGCTCCTTGGTGACGACCACCTCGTGCCCCTTGGCCCTGATCCAGTCGGCGAGCGCTTCGACCTGGGTGGACTTTCCGGCGCCGTCGCCGCCTTCCAGGACGAGGAAGAAGCCGTTGCCGGCGGGCGCGTGGCGCGGCCGGCCGCCGCCGAACGCCTCCAGCAGGTCGCGGCGGAGCGGGACGCCCTGCCGGTCGTCCGTGCGGCCCAGCAGTACGGCGCCGACCGGCAGCAGCAGCGCGCCGACGAGCATCAGCGTGAACGAGGCCCCGCCGTGGTCGAACACGAAGGCGCCGTCCTCCACCCGGTGCGGCCCGATGAGGGCGGCCACCACGGGGGCGAGCAGCGCGGCCACCGCCAGCGAGAGCCGTACGACGGCCTGGAGGTGTTCGGTGGTACGGGGCCGGCGGGCGGCCTCGGTCTCCTGGTCGAGCAGTGCGTGCAGGGTGTTGGCCGCGATGCCCGCGCCGACGCCGGCCAGCAGGGCCAGACCGATGACGGTGGCAGTGTCGCCCACCAGTCCGGCCGCGAGCAGCGCCACCCCGGTGAGGGCGATGACGAGCGCGAGGAGCCGGCGCCGGGACAGCGACGGGAGGGTGTGCGGCGCCAGCCGGATACCGGCGACGGTGCCGCCGGTCAGCATCAGGGTGAGCAGCCCGAAGGCGACGGGGCCGCCGCCGAGGTCGGCCGCGTGCAGCGGTGCGAGGGCGACGGCTGCCGCGATGGCCCCGCTGATCGCGGCGCCCGCGAGCACCAGCAGCGGGACGGCGCCGGTGCGGCCCTTGTCGGGGCCGGTGCCGGTCTGCGGCCTGCGCAGCCCCTCCAGCGGCGAGCGGGGGCGCGGGGTGTGGGTGTCCGGCAGTTCGAGGAAGTAGCCGACGGCCGCCGCTGCGGCGAACAGTCCGGCCGCCACGTAGGAGGCGAGCGCGGACTGGTGGGAGGCGAACCAGTCGATGCCCGCGCCGAACAGGTTGTTGACCAGGCTGATGAGCACCAGTCCGGCGGTGGCCAGCGGCAGGGCGACGAAGCCGGTGCGCAGCCACAGGCGGCGCAGCGCGTCGTGGTGGTCGGGCAGCGGGCGTACGGCCGCGCCCCACGGGGGTGCCGCGGGGAGCAGGGCGGGGGCCGCGCTGTCCCGGGTGACGGTGGAGAGCCGCTCGGCGGTGCCGGTGACGAAGACGGTGACCAGGAGGATGACGAAGGCGCTGCCGGGGGTCCAGTCGATCCACAGCGGTGCGACGACCAGTGCGACGGCGCGCAGCACGTCGGTGCCGAAGAGGGTCCAGCGGCGGTCGAGAACGGGCTTGCGCCGGTTGTTCGCGGCGCCCGCCGCCGGCTTGGCGGCGTCCGTGTCGGACTTGGCGGCGCCCGCGTCCGGTTGCGCGCCGGGTTTCGCGCCGAGTTTCGCGCTGAGCTTCGTCAGGACGACGGTCGGTGTGGCCGTCCCGTCCCCGGCGGCCTGCCCCGTCCCGGCCGGCCGGCCGGTGCCCCGGGGGTCCGTGCCGCCGGTCTTCGTCCCGTCGTCGGCTCCGCTCACCAGGGAGGAGACGGGGCCGAGCAGGACGGCGCCGAACAGAAGGGTGGCGAGCAGCCGCAGGCCGAAGACGACGGCGACGACGAGCGCCATACCGCGGTACCCGCCGCCGAAGACCGGGTGCCCGGACACTCCGCTGACGGCTGCCGCCTGCATCGCCAACAACAGCAGCACCAGAAGGCCCAGCATGTCGCCGATCCCACTGGTGAACTGCGCCGTCCACAGCCGCTTCAACGGCGGGAAACGCAACAGCGCGGACACGGCGCCCTCACGGGATTCCGCGGCGAGGGAGTCGTCCGGAGCGGTTGGGGGCGAAGACTTCATTCCGCCAGCGTATAGGGAGGGAGGGGCCAACCGGATGCACACCCGAACATCTGTCTGATGCGGCTCTTCCCTCCCCCGCGTCCGCCCGCCCCGCTGCTACTCGTCCGAGGACTTCTTCGCGGCGGAGCCCTTCTTGGCGGCGGTCTTCTTGGCCGTCGTCTTCTTGGCAGCGGTCTTCTTCGAAGCGGCCGTCTTCTTGGTGGCCGTCTTCTTCGCCGGGGCCTTCTTCGCCGCCGCCTTCTTCTTCGCGGGCCCCTTCGCCCGCTTCTCGGCGAGCAGTTCGAAACCGCGCTCGGGCGTGATCGTCTCGACGTCGTCGTCCCGCCGCAGCGTCGCGTTCGTCTCGCCGTCCGTCACGTACGGGCCGAAGCGGCCGTCCTTGACGACGACGGGACGCTCCGTGACCGGGTCGTTCCCCAGCTCCTTGAGCGGCGGTTTGGCCGCGGCCCGCCCCCGCTGCTTGGGCTTGGAGTAGATCTCCAGCGCCTCGTCGAGGGTGATGGTGAAGATCTGCTCCTCGCTCTCCAGGGAGCGCGAGTCGGTGCCCTTCTTCAGATAGGGACCGTAGCGGCCGTTCTGCGCGGTGATCTCGTTGCCGGACTCGGGGTCCACACCGACGACGCGGGGCAGCGACAGCAGCTTGAGCGCGTCGTCCAGCGTCACGGTGTCCAGCGACATCGAGCGGAAGAGCGACGCGGTGCGCGGCTTGACGGCGTTCTTGCCCGTCTTCGGAGTGCCCTCGGGCAGCACCTCGGTGACGTACGGGCCGTACCTGCCGTCGCGGGCGACGATCGGGCGGCCGGTCTCCGGGTCGGTCCCCAGTTCGAAGTCACCGCTGGGCTTGGCCAGCAGTTCCTTGGCGTACTCGACGGTCAGCTCGTCCGGCGGCAGATCGTCGGGGACATCGGCCCGCTGCCCGGGCTCGCCCTCCTTCGGGCTGGGGCCCTCCACGTACGGGCCGTAGCGGCCCACCCGCAGCGTGATGCCCTCGCCGACCGGGAAGGACGAGACGCCCTTGGCGTCGATCGCCCCCAGGTCGGAGACGAGTTCCTTGAGGCCGCCCAGGTGGTCGCCGTCGCCGTTGCCGGCCGCCGCGGCCTCGCCCGCGGCACCGCCGTCCGTCTCCTCGCCGAAGTAGAAACGGCGCAGCCACGGCACCGCCTCGGCGTTGCCCGCGGCGATGCGGTCGAGGTCGTCCTCCATCTTGGCGGTGAAGTCGTAGTCCACCAGCCGGCCGAAGTGCTTCTCCAGCAGCCCGACCACGGCGAAGCTCAGGAAGGACGGCACCAGGGCGGTGCCCTTCTTGAAGACGTACCGCCGGTCCAGGATGGTGCCGATGATCGAGGCGTAGGTGGACGGGCGTCCGATCTCGCGCTCTTCCAGCTCCTTGACCAGCGTCGCCTCGGTGTAGCGGGCCGGCGGCTTGGTGGCGTGACCGTCCACGGACATCTCCGCGGCGCGCAGCGGGTCGCCCTCGGCTACCTGCGGCAGCCGGCGCTCGCGGTCGTCCAGTTCCGCGTTCGGGTCGTCGGCGCCCTCGACGTACGCCTTGAGGAAGCCGTGGAAGGTGATGACCTTGCCGGTGGCGCTGAACTCGGCGTCGCGGCCGTCCGCCGACCGGCCGCCGACCTTCACGGTGACGGACTGGCCTACGGCGTCCTTCATCTGCGAGGCGACCGTCCGCTTCCAGATCAGCTCGTACAGCTTGAACTGGTCGCCCGTCAGCCCCGTCTCGGCGGGCGTGCGGAAGCGGTCCCCGGAGGGACGGATCGCCTCGTGCGCCTCCTGCGCGTTCTTGACCTTGCCGGCGTAGGTACGCGGCTTGTCCGGCAGGTAGTCGGCGCCGTACAGCTGGGTGACCTGCGCACGGGCGGCGGTCACGGCCGTGTCCGAGAGCGTCGTGGAGTCCGTACGCATGTAGGTGATGAAGCCGTTCTCGTACAGCTTCTGCGCCACCTGCATGGTGGCCTTCGCGCCGAAGCCCAGCTTCCGGCTGGCCTCCTGCTGGAGCGTCGTCGTACGGAAGGGCGCGTACGGGGAGCGGCGGTAGGGCTTGGACTCGACGGAGCGGACCGAGAAGTCGGTGTCCTCCAACGCCGCGGCCAGTGTGCGCGCCGCCTCCTCGTCCAGGTGCAGGACGGCGGCCGGGTCCTTGAGGCGGCCCTCGGAGGTGAAGTCACGACCCTGGGCGATACGGCGTCCGTCGACCGTGGTCAGCCGGGCGCCGAAGGTCGCCGGGTCGCCCGTGGCGCCCGCCCCCGCCGAGGCATCCCCCGCCTGCCCCGTCGCGAACGTGCCCGTCAGGTCCCAGTACTCGGCGGAGCGGAACGCCATGCGCTCCCGCTCCCGCTCGACCACCAGCCGGGTGGCCACGGACTGCACCCGGCCGGCCGACAGCCGGGGCATGACCTTCTTCCACAGCACCGGGGAGACCTCGTACCCGTACAGCCGGTCGAGGATCCGGCGGGTCTCCTGCGCGTCGACCAGCCGCTGGTTGAGACTGCGCGGATTGCGCACGGCGTTCTGGATGGCGTCCTTGGTGATCTCGTGGAAGACCATCCGCTTGACCGGGACCTTCGGCTTGAGCACCTCCTGCAGGTGCCAGGCGATGGCCTCGCCCTCGCGGTCCTCGTCAGTGGCCAGATAGAGCTCGTCGGAGTCGGCCAGCAGCTCCTTGAGCTTCTTGACCTGGTCCTTCTTGTCGCTGTTGACCACGTACAACGGCTCGAAGTCGTGGTCGACGTTCACACCGAGCCGGGCCCAGGGCTCACCCTTGTACTTCGCGGGAACCTCGGCCGCACCGTTGGGAAGGTCGCGGATGTGCCCGACGCTGGCCTCGACGACGTAGCCAGGGCCGAGATAGCCCTTGATCGTCTTGGCCTTGGCAGGCGACTCGACGATCACGAGTCGGCGCCCGCCGTTTGCTGTCTCGTGGGTCGGGGACAACTTCTGCTCTTCTCTTCTCTCCGGTCGGCTGTCTGTCTCGCATCGGTATCGCTGCGGAGTGTGACGGTACCTCCCGCCCCCATGTCAAACGGGAAAAGTCGGCAACGCCACTCGAACGGTAACCCGACAACCAGCCGTGGCGCCGCCCGACGGCTCTGGCAACATGTCGGGGGCACATCAGCCAGGTACCGCTCGACCTCGGAGGTCTTGTGTCCAACCCGAACCAGCCCGGTTACGGCTACCCGCAGCAACCGGGCCAGAACCCGTACAACCAGGCGCCCCCGCCGCCGGGCCAGCCCGGCCCCGGCCCGCAGCCCGGTTACGGCTACCCCGGCCAGCAGCCGATGGCGCCCATGCCCGGCCAGTACACCGGCGACCCGAACGCGCCCTACGGCTACGACCCGTACGGCCGGCCGCTCTCCCACAAGTCCAAGATCGTCGCAGGGGTGCTCCAGCTGTTGATCGGCGGCCTGGGCATCGGCCGCTTCTACACCGGCCACGTCGGCATGGGCATAGCCCAGCTGTTCACCTGCGGCGGCTTCGGCGTCTGGGCCCTGATCGACGGCATCCTCTTCCTGACCAGCGACGACCGCACCGACAGCGACGGCCGCGTCCTGCGTGGCTGAGGCCGGCACCAGCCCAGGGGGAGGGCTGCGCACCACAGGGGGAGGCGCAGGCCGCATGGCGAACAAAAACGTCCCTGAAGCCGTGGGCCGACTTCGCGCCGCCCTCTCCCACCCGGCCGTACCGCCGCTGGCCACAGCGGCGGCCGGTCTGCTCGGCGCCTGCTATCTGTGGGGCACCGACCCCCACCGTCCCGGTGGCTGGCTGCCGCGCTGCCCCTTCAACTGGGCGACCGGCCTGCTGTGCCCCGCCTGCGGCGGCACCCGCATGGCCTACGACCTGATGCACGGCGACCTGGTCGCGGCGTTCCACGACAACGCCGCCCTGCTCACCGTCGGACTCCCCGTCGCCGGCTACCTGTCCGCCCGCTGGCTGTGGGAGGGACTGCGCGGACGCCGCTACGCGCCACGCCTGAGCACCCGCGGCACGGTGGCCGTACTGGCCACCGCCGTCGCCTGGACGGTGGCCAGAAACGTGCTGTAGCCCCCTGGCCTTGGCCGGCACGGTACGGCTCGGCCCGATGCGTCCCTGCCCGGACCGAGCGGGTGCCGTGCGGCTCAGTCCGTCACCGGGACCAGGAAACCCTGCTCCACCAGCAGCCGGATCGACTCCGGCGTCCGCCGGCGCAGCTCGGCGATGTCCTCGCCCAGCAGCTGCCCGATCGCCTCCAGGATGCGGGAGGCGCTCAGCGTCCCGTCGCACACGCCCGCGAAGCCCGCGCCGACCGTGTCCACCGTCACCGCACGCCGCATCCCGCGGTTCTGCCGCAGCACCACGTGCTCGGGGTCCTCCGCGCCCGGCGCGCCGACCTGCTCCTGGACGACCTCGTCCGCGAGCACGAAACGGTGCTCCAGCAGCGCCTCGTCGTGCGTACGCCGCAGGAAGTCCTGCCGCTCGAAATGCGCCCGGATCACCTCGCCCAGCGGCTGCTCCACCGGGTGCGGCCACTCCTCGGCCAGCACGGACGGCTGCTCCGCGTCCGAACGCCGCAGCGTGATCCAGCCGAAACCGACCGCCCTGGTGCCGCGTGCCGCGAACTCCTCCAGCCAGGCGTCGTAGCGCTCCGCGTACGCCGCCGGGTCCCCCCGGTGGTCGCCCGCGTCCCTCAGCCACAGCTCCGCGTACTGCGTGACATCCTGCTCCTCACGCTGGACGATCCACGCGTCGCACCCGGGCGGCACCCACGCACCGACCCGCTCCCGCCAGTCCTCGCCCTCCCGGTGCTCCCAGTTGGCCAGCAACTGACAGTAACCGCCGGGGGCCAGACGACGGGCCGCCTGCTGGACGAGGGTGCGGCACAGGTCGTCCCCCGCCATTCCACCGTCCCGGTAGGTGAGACGGGCACCCGGCGAGATCACGAACGGCGGGTTGGAGACGATCAGGTCGTACGGCTCCTCGTCCGCCACCGGCTCGAACAGCGAGCCGTGCCGCAGGTCCGCCGGGGTGGCACCCGACAGCGCGAGGGTGAGCGCGGCGAAACGCAGCGCACGCGGATTGAGGTCGGTCGCGGTGACGTGCGAGGCGAACCTGCTCGCGTGCAGCGCCTGGACGCCGGAGCCGGTCCCCAGGTCGAGCGCGCGGCCCACCGGCGTGGTGATCATGATGCCGGCCAGCGTGGTGGACGCGCCCCCGACGCCGAGCACCACATCCTGCCGTGCGGCGGACTCCGTCTCCCCCGCACCGTCCCGCCCGGCGTCCAGCGGACCGCCCACCCCCTGGGCGCCGCCCACCGCGCGGCCCAGATCGCTGACGATCCACCAGTCCTGGCCCTCCGGGCCGCTGTAGGGGCGCACGTCCACGGTGGCGCGGACCGCCCCGTCCGAGCCGTCGGCCGGCTCCAGCCACCGTCCGGCCAGCGCCTCCTCCACCGGCAACGCCGCCCGCGCCTGCTCGGCGGGCACCGGCTGCTGGAGCAGGAAGAGCCGCACCAGCGTCTCCAGCGGGCTGTGGCCACGGGTGGCGCGCAGAGCGGGAACGGTCTCGCCGCGCGCGAGGGCCGCGTAGGCGGGGGCGCCGAGCAGTTCGAGCAACCCGTCAGCGGTGAAACCGGCCCCCAGCAGGGCCTCCCGCAGCCGACGGACCTCTTCCGACGCGGGCTCAGGCAGTGCGTTGGTACTCACCCGCGCCATTCTCCTTCGTCCCCGCCACGCCACCGCGAACGGGGCCACCCCCGGCGCGGTGCCCGGTGGCCGGTCACGGAGTACGTACGCCTCCACGGACGGCCTGGCGGTGCCTCCGTCGCGAACGGCTGCGGCGGGGTCCGCCGTCCCGAACGACTGCGCCGGGGTCCGCCGTCTGGGGGCGCCGACGCGGAACGGCCGGTGTGGGGCCGGGCGGCCGGTGCGGGGCCGCCGGTGCGGGGCGGCCGGCACGGGGCGGCCGGCGCGGGCGGCTGGCGCAGAGCCGCCGGTACAGGGCAGCTGGTGTGAGGCCGCCGGTGTGGGCGCCGACGTGGGGCCGCTGGTGCGGGGCCGGGCCGCCGGTGCGGGGCGGCCGGCACGGGGCAGCCGACGCGGAGCCACCGGTATGGGCGCCAGCGTGGGGCCGCTGGTGCGGGCGCCGGTGCGGGGCGGCCGGCGTAGGGCGGCCAACGTAAGGCCGCCAATGCGGGCGCCGACGTGGGGCCGTCGGTGTGGGGGGCGGTGTGAAGCCGCTGCAGTGGGCCGCCGACGAGGGACCCCGCGCGCGGAGCCACCGTCGTGCAGCCGCCGGCATCGGACGCCGACGCAGGTGCTCCACCGTGGGGCAGTCAGTGCGGGGACGCCGGCGCGGGGCGGCTCGCATGGAGCCACCGCCGTAGGGCCCTCGCACGGAGCCACTGCCGTGAAGCCACCAGCTCGGGCAGCCGACGGAAGTGCTCCGCCATGGGCCGGTCGGTGTGGGGCGCCGGGCCGACAGGCTGTGGTTCCGAACCCACGAGCCGCGGGCCCCCACGTGGCCCCGACCCGTGAGACGCAGATCCCTCACGTGGGCCCGGCGCGCGAGCCACGGGCCCCTCACGTAGGCCAGTCCCGCGAGCCGCGGGCCCCTCGCGGGCCGCCCGGCCGAGGGCGCCCCTCGGCCGGGCGCCCTCACCGGGCCCGGCGGCCGGGAGTGCCCCTCCCGGATCACTTCTGCGTGACGCGGGACTTCTTGCAGCTCTCCTGCTTGGCCATCGCCTGCCCGACCTCGCCCTTCTGGAGTTCGCGCAGCGCCTTGTCGCCGTTCTGGCCGAGCGTCTTGAGCTTGGCGGCGACGCTGTCGAGGCCCTCGTCGAACTTGTCGCCGGTGGGCAGCTTCTCGGCCGCTGTCTTGAGGTCGTTGTACTGACCGGCGATGCCGTTGAGCTCCTTGACGGCGTCCTTCTGGAGCTTGTCGCCGTTGTCGACCGGCGGGGCACCCGCCTTCTGGACGGCCTTGGCCATGGCCCGGTAGGCGTTGGAGACCTTCTGGAAGGCGGCCGAGTCGGCCTTCTTGACCTCATCGGGGGACTTGTTGGCCCGCGATGCCTCGGCGATGGACGCGTTGGCTTCGTCGATCTTCTTGAGCTGGGGCTGGAGGTCGTCGCAGACGTTCTTGGCCCACTCGTCCTTCTTGCCACTGTCGTCGCTGCAACCGGTCAGCGCGAGTACGAGTGCCGCACCACTGCACAGCGCCGCCGCGAGCTTCTTGTTCACCGGATCGGTCCCTTCATGGCTGTTCGGCCCGGAACATACACGCCAGGGAGGGAGTGGCGGCGAGCCGGAAGACCCTTATACCTACTATTGCAGCCATTTGCACCAATGGCTGAGCGCGACATCACGGACATCCTGTCCGGCTCACGACGCACTGAGAGAAAGCCCACACAGGACGGCGGGCGGGACGCCAACGCGTCCCGCCCGCCGGTCGGTTGACCCGCTGTGCGCGGTCAGTGCCGAGTCATTCGCACCGTCAGTTCCGGATCACTCGCACCGTCGGTGCAGAATCACGGCGCGGCCACCGGACCGACGGGCCCGGACGGCGTGACCTTCGGCTCGTCGGCCTCCTCGCCGACCGCGATGCCACGGCGCTTGGAGACGTAGACGGCACCGACGATGACCAGCACGGCGATCGCCGCCACCAGCACCCGTGCGCCCACGCTCTGGCTGTCGCCGTAGCTGAACTTCACCACGGCGGGCGCGATCAGCAGTGCGACCAGGTTCATCACCTTCAGCAGCGGGTTGATCGCCGGACCCGCGGTGTCCTTGAACGGGTCGCCCACGGTGTCGCCGATCACGGTCGCCGCGTGGGCCTCGCTGCCCTTGCCGCCGTGGTGACCGTCCTCGACGAGCTTCTTGGCGTTGTCCCAGGCGCCGCCGGAGTTCGCCAGGAAGACGGCCATCAGCGTGCCGGCGCCGATGGCACCGGCCAGGAACGCCGCGAGGGCGCCGACTCCGAAGGTGAAGCCGACCAGGATCGGCGCCATGACGGCCAGCAACCCGGGCGTGGTCAGCTCGCGCAGCGCGTCCTTGGTGCAGATGTCCACGACGCGGCCGTACTCCGGCTTCTGCGAGTAGTCCATGATCCCGGGCTTCTCGCGGAACTGCCGCCGCACCTCGAAGACCACGGAGCCGGCGGAGCGGGAGACGGCGTTGATGGCCAGCCCGGAGAAGAGGAAGACCACCGCGGCGCCGAACATCAGCCCGACGAGGGTGCTGGGCTGGGCGATGTCGACCAGTTCCAGCATCTTGCCCGCGCTCTGGTCGGCCTCGGCCAGCGCCTTGCCCAGCTCGGTGCGGTACGAACCGAAGAGCGCGGCGGCGGCCAGCACGGCCGTGGCGATGGCGATGCCCTTGGTGATCGCCTTGGTGGTGTTGCCGACCGCGTCGAGATCGGTGAGGACCTGCGCGCCGGCGCCCTCGACGTCGCCGGACATCTCGGCGATGCCCTGCGCGTTGTCGGAAACCGGGCCGAAGGTGTCCATCGCGACGATCACCCCGACCGTGGTCAGCAGCCCGGTCCCGGCCAGCGCCACCGCGAACAGCGCCAGCATCACCGTGCCGCCGCCCAGCAGGAAGGCGCCGTAGACACTGAGACCGATCAGCAGGGCGGTGTAGACGGCCGACTCCAGGCCGATGGAGATGCCGGAGAGCACGACGGTCGCCGGGCCGGTCAGCGAGGTCTTGCCGATGTCGCGCACCGGCTTGCGGGTGGTCTCGGTGAAGTAGCCGGTCAGCTGCTGGATGACGGCGGCCAGCACGATGCCGATCGCCACCGCGACGATGGCCAGGACGCGGGGGTCGCCGCTGTGGCCGAGGATGTCAGCGGCCTCGTCGCCCGAGACGCCCTTGAGGTCCGCGTAGCTGGAGGGCAGGTACGCGAAGGCGGCGATGGCGACCAGCACCAGCGAGATCACGGCCGAGATGAAGAAGCCACGGTTGATGGCCGTCATCCCGCTGCGGTCGGCGCGGCGCGGCGCCACCGCGAAGACGCCGATCATGGCGGTGATCACTCCGATGGCGGGCACCAGCAGCGGGAAGATCAGCCCCTCGTTCCCGAAGACGGCGGTGCCCAGGATCAGCGCGGCCACCAGCGTCACGGCGTACGACTCGAACAGGTCGGCCGCCATGCCGGCGCAGTCGCCGACGTTGTCGCCGACGTTGTCCGCGATGGTGGCCGCGTTCCTCGGGTCGTCCTCGGGAATGCCCTGCTCGACCTTGCCGACGAGGTCGGCCCCGACGTCCGCGGCCTTGGTGAAAATCCCGCCGCCAACACGCATGAACATCGCGATCAGCGCGGCGCCGAGACCGAAGCCCTCCAGCACCTTGGGCGCGTCGGCCGCGTAGACGAGCACCACACAGGCCGCGCCCAGCAGACCGAGGCCGACGGTGAACATGCCGACGACGCCACCGGTACGGAAAGCGATCTTCATGGCCTTGTGGGAAACGGCGGTGAGGTCGGCGGAAATCTCACCCGCCTCACTCTTCTCCGGTCCGGCCTGGGCCGGCACCGGAGTCGCCGCACGCGCCGCAGCAGCCACACGCACATTGCTGCGCACCGCGAGCCACATACCGATATAGCCGGTGGCCGCCGAGAAAGCCGCACCGACCAGGAAGAACAACGAGCGGCCGATCCGCTGTTTCATATCATCGGCCGGCAACAGCATGAGCAGGAAGAAGACCACCACGGCGAATACACCGAGGGTGCGCAGCTGCCGCGCGAGGTAGGCGTTGGCGCCTTCCTGGACGGCCGCTGCGATCTTCTTCATGTTGTCGGTGCCCTCGCCCGCGGCGAGCACTTGTCGTACCAGCACCAGCGCGACGCCGAGCGCTGCGAGCGCGACAACCGCGATCACGATCGCGAGTCCCCGGTTGCCACTGGTCAGTTCCGCGGCGTCCGCGAGGTGCTGGGGGGTGTGAAGTGGGCTGAGTTGCCCCGCCATTCGTCCTCCTTGACGTTTGGCACATGGGCGCGCGCAAGCACGCTCAGGCGTCCTGCTGCAAAGATGTGGACGGATTGTAGGGAGCGCCACTGGATCAAAACAGAGCGCAGCAGCGGGAATTCGCCGGGAACGGCGAAGATCAGCCGGACACGAGCCCGGTAATTCGCTCGCACGAGGGAAGGAGCAAATTCAACTGACAGCGGGAAAACGATCTATCGAGTGACCCGGAAATCCGGCCGGGCGCCGTTTAGAGCCAGGTCAGCGGGGCCGGAAAATACCGCGCGGGATCTTGTGATGATCGCCGGAAAAGATCGACAAAAGGGCCCCGGAAACGGAAAAACCCGCCGCAGGTGCGGCGGGCATATGACCGGGGTGAGGCGGGTGGGACGGTGGAGATTCAGGGGAGGACGGGCTCCGTGGTCGGCCAGCTCATCCGGATCAGCCCGCCGTTCTCGTCCGTGGTGACCTCCACGTCGTCCACCAGACCGCTGATCACGGCGAGACCCATCTCGCCGTCGCCCTCGTCCTCCTCGGGCACCGGTTCGGGGATCTCACCCCGCGCTCCGGGCAGCAGCGCTCCCTCGGCCTCCACCAGGCCGCTGCCGACGGCGCCGCCGCCGTTCCGCCCGCCGTTGGCCTCCGCCGTGGCGGGCCCGGAGGCCCCGAGGGTGCCGCCGGGCAGCGAGAAGCGCCGGTGCGGCGCGTCGTCGCCCACCTCGATGGAGAACTTCTTCTCGTCCTCGATCAGCGAGACCCGCACCGGTGTGTGCAGACCGTGGCTCATGTGCAGACCCACGGCCCGCGTGCAGGCCTCACCGACGGCAAGCCGCACCTCGTCGAGCACCGCCTCGTCGACCCCGGCCCGCCGCGCCACGGCGGCGGCCACCAGCCGCGCCGTACGGACGTGCTCCGGTAGCGCACTGAAGAGCAGCTCAACGGTGGCCATGCCATCCCCCTCGGTGTACCTGAGTGTCTGCGGGGCCCGTCCGGGACTCGGCCTGCCGGACGCCGGCGACCGCGCTTCCGGTCAAGCTGTGGGCCGCCGGCCCGCACGAGGCGGGGCCGACGGCCCGGGCGCGTCAGTCAGTGGCCGCCACGGCCTCGTCGACCGAGGAGTGGATCGGGAACACCTTGGTCAGCCCGGTGATCCGGAAGATCTTGAGAATGCGCTCCTGGTTGCAGACCAGGCGCAGCGAGCCCTCGTGCGCACGCACCCGCTTGAGCCCGCCGACGAGCACGCCGAGTCCGGTGGAGTCGAGGAAGTCGACACCCTCCATGTCCACGACGAGGTGGTAGCTGCCGTCGTTCACGAGCTCGACCAGCTGCTCGCGCAGCTTGGGCGCGGTGTATACATCAATCTCGCCACCGACCTCGACGATCGTGCGATCGCCGACGGTACGGGTCGACAGGGACAGGTCCACGGATCCTCCAGCACCTTGCTATCGAGCGGTCAGCCCCCTCGGTTCTCCCTCCCCCTGCCCTGACGGAGGGAGGTACCCCCAAAGGCAGGGGACGGATCGGCAGCCGCAGAGGCATTCAATCACTTACCAGCCAGCGAGGACGACGCCTTGCGGCCATTGTCCGCCTCGCCAGTGACACACTCGGTACCGATGGCCAACGAACAGCACACCCGGTCCGCGAGCGTACGCCCGCGAGCCGAGCACGACCGCTCGGCTCCCCACGGCGACCCTCGCGATGTGCTCGCTCGTCTCACCGGGGGGACGGACCGCGCCGGGCGTGTCACCCATACCGAGCACTTGCCCCCGCGAAACGGTCGCCATGCGCATTGGCCCGACCGGATCCGGCCGGAAGTGATCGAGGCCGTACGCCGAACGGGCATCGAGCGCCCCTGGGAGCACCAGGCCCGCGCCGCCGCACACGCCCTCGCCGGCGACTCCGTGATCATCGCAACGGGCACCGCCTCCGGCAAATCCCTCTCCTACCTCGTCCCCGTCCTCAGCACCCTCCTGGACGGTTCCGAGGCCCCCAACGGCCGCGGCGCCACCGCGCTCTACCTGGCCCCCACCAAGGCCCTCGCCGCCGACCAGCGGCGAGCCGTGGCCGGCCTGGCCGCCCCGCTCGGCACCGCCGTACGCCCCGCCGTCTTCGACGGGGACACCCCCGTCGAAGAACGCGAATGGGTGCGGCTGTACGCCAACTACGTCCTCACCAACCCCGACATGCTCCACCGCAGCCTGCTGCCCGGCCACGCCCGGTGGTCCTCCTTCCTGCGCGCGCTGCGCTACGTCGTCATCGACGAGTGCCACACCTACCGCGGCGTCTTCGGCTCCCACGTCGCCCAGGTGCTGCGACGGCTGCGGCGGGTGTGCGCCCGCTACGGCGCCGAACCCGTCTTCCTGCTCGCCTCCGCCACCGCCGCCACGCCGGGCGAGGGCGCGGCCCGCCTCACCGGCATACGGCCCGTCGAGATCACCGAGGACACCTCCCCGCGCGGCGAGACCGTCTTCGCCCTGTGGGAGCCGCCGCTGACCGAGTACGAGGGCGAACGCGGCGCACCCGTACGCCGCACGGCCACCGCCGAGGCCGCCGAACTCCTCACGGATCTCGCCCTCGACGGGGTACGCACCGTCGCCTTCGTCCGCTCCCGCCGGGGCGCCGAGTTGATCTCCCTCATCGCCCAGGACCGCCTCGCCGGCATCCCCGCCCCCCGCATCCCGGGAGCGCACCCGGACACGGCCCCGCACCCCGGCCCGCCCCCGGCGCCGGACCCGTGGGCGGCGCACGAGACGGATGTGATCCCACCCACGGGAGCAGCACCGGACGCGGGTGAGGAGCCGAGGGCGGTTGCCGGCCCCGGCCCGGGTATTGCGCCGGGCGCGGTTACGGGCCCCGGCACGGGCGTGAGGCCGGACACGGGTGCGGAGCCGGGCAAGGGCGTGAGGCCGGACGCGGGTGTCGAGCCGGACACGGGCGTGGAGCCGGGCAAGGGCGTCGGGCCGGACCCGGGCGTGCCGGCCGACACGGGCGTGCTGACGGACATCGGCGTGACGACGAACATCGGCGTGATGACGGACACGCACGTCGGGTCGGGCAGCCACGCGGAGCCAGGCACCGGCGTGGGGTCCGAGGGGGCTCCCCCCACCGGGGCGACGGGCCCCAACCTGGCGGGGCGTGGGGCGCCGGAAGGTGCCGTGCCCGGGGCCGGCCGGCGCGGCGGGCTCTCGTCGCGGATCGCCGCCTACCGTGGCGGCTATCTGCCCGAGGAGCGCCGCGCCCTGGAGCGCGCCCTGCACAGCGGGGAGCTGCTCGGGCTCGCGGCCACCAACGCGCTGGAACTCGGCATCGACATCTCGGGCCTGGACGCGGTCCTCATCACCGGATACCCGGGCACCCGCGCCTCCCTCTGGCAGCAGGCGGGCCGCGCCGGGCGGGCCGGGCAGGGCGCCCTCGTCGTACTGATCGCCCGCGACGAGCCGCTGGACACCTATCTCGTCCACCACCCCGAATCCATCTTCGCCACCCCCGTCGAGTCGACCGTCCTGGACCCGCACAACCCCTACGTGCTTGCTCCTCATCTGTGTGCAGCCGCAGCCGAGATCCCGCTCACCGAGGCCGACTTCGACCTCTTCGGCCCGGAGACCGGCTCTCTCCTGCGCAAGCTGGAAGAGCGCAAGCTGCTGCGCCGCCGCAGTACCGGCTGGCACTGGACCCGCAAGGAGCGTGCCGCCGACCTCACCGACATCCGCGGCAGCGGCGGCCGGCCGGTACAGGTCGTCGAGGCGGACACGGGCCGGCTCCTCGGCACGGTGGACGCCGCCGCGGCGCACACGACCGTCCACGAGGGCGCCGTCCACCTGCACCAGGGCCGCACCTATGTGGTGCGCCAGCTCGACCTGGAGGACTCCGCCGCGCTCGTGGAGGAGGCCAGCCCGCCGTGGACGACCATGGCGCGCGACACCACCTCCCTCGCCGTTCTGGACACCGAGGCGGAGGTCGCCTGGGGACAGGCGCGGCTGTGCTTCGGCTCCGTCGAGGTGACCAACCAGGTCGTCTCCTATCTGCGCCGTCGGTTGATCACCGGCGAGGTCCTCGGGGAGTCCAAACTGGACCTGCCGCCGCGCACGCTGCGGACCCGCGCCGTGTGGTGGACCGTCACCGAGGACCAGCTCGACGCCGCCCGCATCACGCCCGAGATCCTGGCGGGCTCCCTGCACGCCGCCGAGCACGCCGCCATCGGCATCCTGCCGCTGTTCGCCACGTGCGACCGCTGGGACATCGGCGGGGTCTCCATCGCCCTGCATCCCGACACCCTCCTTCCCACCGTCTTCGTCTACGACGGCCAGCCCGGCGGCGCGGGCTTCGCCGAGCGCGCCTTCCACACCGCCCGCGCCTGGCTGACCGCCACGCGGGATGCCATCGCCGCCTGCGAGTGCGAGGCGGGCTGCCCTTCCTGCATCCAGTCGCCCAAGTGCGGCAACGCCAACGACCCGCTCCACAAGCGCGGCGCCGTCCGCCTGCTGACGGAGCTGCTGCGCTCCGCCGAGTGACACGGCGGGCCCGCGAGCCCTGGGGGCGTTCCCGCAACGCCGTGTGGCCCTCTCACCGCAGCGCCGGGCGGCTGCCCCACCGGGAGACGCCCGCCTCCCGCGCCGTGCGCGCGGGCGGCCCTGTTCCCTGGCCGGCCGGCGCCTCGCCCAGCGGCCCCGCGCGAGCCCGGACCCGCGATGTGTACGGCCCCCAGCGCGCCTGCGCGTCCAGATCCGCGATCTCCTGCCGCACGGCGCACCGGACGATGCGGGCGCCCTGGGCCCGCGCCACCTGGCGGGCCGCGGCACAGGCCCGGGTCCGGCCCTCCAGCGCTCTGTCGGCCGCCGCGAGTGCCGCCAGGTCCGCCGCCGCTCCCGCACGGTGGCGGACGTGCACTGCCTGGCCGTAACCCAGGACCGCGCCGAACACCCCGCACAGCACCACCGCGGCCAGGGCCGCCCACACCGACGCCGATCCCCGGTCGTCGCACAGCCCCCTTCTCATCCGCCTTCCTCCTTCCCCCGTTCCTCGGGGAGGGGCGCCGCCTCGGCCATCGCCACCGCCTCGGAGCGCAGCTCCAGCGTCAGCGGCCCGGGACCGGCCGTGCGGGCGCGCACCGCGACCCGCACCAGCTCCCCCTCCCTCGTCACTTCCAGCCGGGCACCGGACGGGGCGGCCGACCGCACGGCACCCGACACACCGTCCGGCGTCTCGCCGCGTGCCGCCGCCCGGGCCCCGGCCCGGGCCGCGTCCACGCACTGGATGCGGGTCACCGCGGCCATCAGCCCCCACAGCAGGCCGGCCACCAGCAGCACCAGTGCCGGGATCACCACGGCGCTCTCCGCGGTCACATAGCCCGCGCTCCAGTCCCTGTGCCGCCACGACCGTGCCCCGCACGGCATCCGGTGCCGCACCCCGCGCGACCGCTCGTCCGGCCGTGCCCCGCGAGGGGCCGCCCGGTGCCGGGAGCGGTCGCGCTCAGAACGAGCCACGGAGTGCCCGTTCGATGAGCTGCTGCATCTGCGCTCCCACAGGACCGCTGTTGACGACCTTGTAGAGCACCGCCGCCAGCGCGACCGCCGCCAGCGTGCCGATCGCGTACTCGGCTGTGCTCATACCCCGGTCCCCGCGCGGCTTCCGCGCCGCCAGCGCCCTCTTCCACAGCCTGCGCACCTTCTCCGACATCCTTCGTCCCTCCCTGTTCCGGACCGCCGTGCCTCGTACGTGCGTCGTCGTGCGGTCGTTTTCATGCGGTCGTTGTCGTGCAGTCGTCGTGTGGTGCGTGCCGTCCCCGGCGGGCCCCGCTGCGCAGCCCCGCGCGGCTCACCACAAGGAGCGGGCCAGCCCCAGCAGCACGGGGGCCACTCCCAGGGCCAGGAAGGCCGGCAGGAAACAGAGCCCCAGCGGGCCGGTGACCAGGACGGC
Source organism: Streptomyces albus subsp. albus (assembly GCF_000725885.1). Taxonomy (GTDB): domain Bacteria; phylum Actinomycetota; class Actinomycetes; order Streptomycetales; family Streptomycetaceae; genus Streptomyces; species Streptomyces albus. The sequence goes on from NZ_JODR01000009.1 coordinate 157,343, forward strand.
CGCCCGTCTCGCCCGGGTGTTCGCCGCCCGTGCCCGCCTGCGGCGCAGTTCCGCCGCCAGTCGTGTCACGGCCTCCACCGCCGGCACCCCGGCCACGCCCGCCCGCTCCATGCACCGGGCGAACTCCACTCCCCAGGGGCGCTGCGCGAACCCGCCCCACACCGAGGCCGCTTCGGCACCGAGCCGCAGTTCCGTGGCGGCCAGTACGAGCCGCTCCCCCAGCGGACCGCCCACCGAGCCGCCCACGGCCTCCGCCGCCCGCTCCGGTCCGGCACCGGCCGCCAGGCAGGCCGCCATCAGCTCCGCCGCCAGCGGCAGTTGGGCCTCGGCGGTCCGCTCCTCCGCGTCGGCCGCGCCCTCCCCGGCCTCCTGCTCCCTCCTGTGCCGCAGCCAGCGCCGCGTCCCGAAGGCAGCCGCGCCGCCCACGAGCCACCCCGCGGAGCCCCCGATGAGCGTGACGGCCACGATCCCTGCGCCCGCCGCACCGATCCCCTCGCGTACCCGTGCGGTGCCCATGGCCTCCCGCAGGCGGGTGCCGGGAAAGTGGCGGCCCTCCCCTGCCGAGCCCGGTTTCCTTCCGCGCCCCCTCTCTCCGTGCTCCTCCGCACCGCACACCAGGCGCGCCCGCTGCCGCGCTTCCCTCTCCCGCCGCGCCATCACCACCGTCGCGGCGACGCAGCCTGCCGCTCCCAGTACCGCCAGGGTCACCGGAAGCCATGTCCACAGCCTGGGGACAACGCCCGCCCACAGCTCGTTCACCGCTGTCCGCTCCTCACGGGCGTGCGGGGCCGGTGCCACGGCTCGGGCATCCGGCCCGCCGGCTTCGCCAGACCGGGGCCTTCGGCCGCGCCGACGATCCGGGCGACCCAGACGAGCCCCGCCCACTCCAGGACGAGCCCGGTCACCAGGCAGGCGAGCCCGGCCGGGGTGTGCAGCAGGATGTGCAGAGGGTCGGCCTCCATCGCGCCGCCCAGCACCAGCCCGACAGCCGGGAGCAGGGCGAGCGCCAGTGCGGTGGAGCGTGGGCCGGCCAGTTGGGCGTCCAGCTCTTCCCGCTGTTCCCGGTGGGAGCGCAGGGAGGCGGCGACGCGCTCCAGTCCTTCGGCGAGCCCGGCTCCTCCGTCGACCGCCACCCGCCAGCAGGCGGCGGCTCCGGCGAGCCCTTCGGCGCCCGGCAGTGCGGCGGTCTGCCGCAGCGCATCGGGTACGTCGCCCCCGAACCGTGCCGCCGCGAGCACCGCCGCTCCCGCCTGGCCGAAGGACCGCGTCACCGCACGGTCGAGGGCGAGTAGTGCTCCGTCTGGCTGTCTGCCGGCCCGCAACTCGCCCGCGACAGCCGTGCACAGCTCCACTGCGGCGGCTTCCCGCCGGCGTGCCGCACGCAGCGCCTCCCGGCGCCGCAGCTTGCGGCGTACGACGGGCACGGCCACAAACCCGGCGGCCAGGGGGATCCAGGACCGGCCCAGCAGGGCGAGCGACAGGGCGGCGGGCAGGCACCACCAGGCCCGTCCGAACCGCTCGGTGACCCGGGCTCGCACGGCTGCCGAGAACTGCCGCCACCAGCGTGGTGGCTCGAAGCCCCGCCGTCCGGTGACCGCACCGCCCCCGGCGAGCAGCAGCCTGGCCCGTCGTGCGCCGTCCCTCCGTCCTGGCGGCAGCCAGGCCGCTGCCAAGGCGCACATCAGCACGGCGCAGGCCGCCCACACGGGGAAGGGCGGGGCGCTGTCGGGCGTGAACATCGGCGTCATCCCCCGCTCCCCACCGCACCACCGGCCTGGCGCTGTTCCGGCTGTGCTCGGCAGGGGCTCCCTGTCCCGGCGGCCGGCCCGCCGGGGCTGCCGCCTGTGCCGTCCCCGTGCCCCGGTGAGCGGCTCAGGCACAAGCGGCGCAGCCGCTCCCAGCCGCGTTCACGGACGAAGCCGACCGTCGCCGCGCCGTGCTCCCGTGCGGCCCCCGGGCCGTCCCACACGGCGGCGGGCACGGTCGTCACCAGTCCGGCCGCGTCCCGCTCCAGGACGTGGATCTGGGCGATCCGCCGCCTCCCGTCGCGCCCGCGCACCAGGTGCACGATCACATCGAGTGCCGCCGCGAGCTGGCTGTGCAGCGCCGCGCGGTCGAGTCCGGCGGTGGTACCCAGGGCCTCCAGCCGGGCCGGGACGTCGGCGGCGGCGTTGGCGTGCACCGTGCCGCACCCGCCTTCGTGGCCGGTGTTGAGCGCGGCGAGCAGATCGGTGACTTCCGCACCTCTGACCTCGCCGACGACGAGCCTGTCCGGTCGCATGCGCAGCGCCTGCCGCACCAGGTCGCGCAGCGCGACTCGGCCCACGCCCTCCTGGTTGGCGGGGCGTGCCTCCAGCCGTACGACGTGCGGGTGGTCGGGGCGCAGCTCGGCGGAGTCCTCGGCCAGGACGATGCGCTCGTCGTGGCCGACCAGACCGAGCAGGGTGGACAGCAAAGTGGTCTTGCCGGAGCCGGTGCCGCCACTGACGAGGAAGGAGAGACGGGCCTCCACTACGGCTCGCAGCAGCCGCTCGCCGCCGGGCGGAACCGTCCCGGCAGCCACCAGTTCGGCGAGGGAGAAGGCCCGCGGGCGTACCACGCGCAGGGACAGGCAGGTGGAACCCACCGCCACCGGGGGCAGCACGGCGTGCAGCCGGGTGCCGTCCGGGAGCCGGGCGTCGACCCAGGGGCGGGCGTCGTCGAGGCGGCGGCCGGCCGAGGTCGCCAGGCGTTGCGCGAGCCGGCGCACGGCAGCCGCGTCGCGGAAGCTGACGGCGGTGCGTTGCAGCCCGTGTCCCCGGTCGATCCACACCTGGTCCGGTGCGGTCACCAGGACGTCGGTGACCTCCGGGTCGGCGAGCAGGGGCTCCAGCGGTCCGGCGCCGACGAGCTCGGACCGCAGGGCTTCCACGACGCCGAGCACCGCACTGTCCCCCAGCAGCCGCCCTTGCGAGCGCAGCACGGCGGCGACGCGCGCCGGGGTGGGTTCGGCTCCTGTCTCGGCGAGGCTGCGGCGCACGGCGTCCAGCAGTGCCTCACCCGCGTCCGGCCCGTCGGGTGACGGGGCGGCCGGCCGCGCAAGGCGGCCCTTCCGTGTTCCGCCCGGCAGCACCGGCGCGGTCTGCTCCGGGCTCATGCGGACACTCCTCCACCGCTGAGCACGTGCTCCCAGAAGCGCCCGCAGAACCGGGCCAGTGCGCCGTCCTTGGCGGAGCCGGGCGGCAGGCCCCGGTCGATGCCCTCCAGGAGGCCGCGTTCCCACGGCAGCTCACCGGCGAGCGGCAGCCCGAGCAGCCGGGCGACGTCCGCATCGTCCAGTCCGGGTTCGTACCCGCGCTCCTGCCGGGCGCCGCCGGGTGTCCGCACCACCGCGCGCAGGTCGCGGACGGCCAGTTGCAGCCGGCCAGCGACCCGGTGGGCGGCGGCGACGGCACGCAGTTCGGCGGGGACGACGGCCAGCCCCAGATCGAGCTGGACGAGTGCTTCGGCGACGGTCTCGTCCAACTGGCGTGGCAGGTCGACGACGACCACGCCGCCGCGCCGCCGGGCAGCGCCCAGCACGGCGCGCATGGCGTCCGCCGGCACCAGGGAGAAGTCGCCCCTGTCCCAGCTGAGCAGGCTCAGGTCGTGGGGGTGGGGCAGGGATTCGGCGAGGGCGTCACCGCCGACGCGGCCCCGGGACTCGGCGAAGTCCGGCCAGCGCAGCCCCTGGGTCCGCTCGGCGCCCAGCAGCACGTCCAGTCCGCCGCCGAGGGGGTCGGCGTCGATGAGCATGGTCTGCTCCCCGGCCCGGGCGGCGGTGACGGCGAGGGCGCAGGCCAGTGTGGAGGCTCCGGCGCCGCCGCGCCCGCCGATCACGCCGACGGTGAGCGCCCTGCGGCCGACGCCTTCGACGGCGTCGGCGATCCGGCCGGTCAGCCAGCTCTCCGCGTCGGGCAGCAGGACCACGCTCTCCGCCCCGACGCGGGCGCCGCGCTCCCATACGCCCGGGTCGTCCCAGTCCCGCCCCACGAGGAGCACTCCTGGGCGGCGTGGCACCACCGGGTCCGTCTGGGGGACGCCCGGCGCGGGTGCGGCGCCGAAGCCGGTCGCGGTGGCGCAGTCGTCGCCGACCAGGACGAGGGGTGCGCGCTCCCATGCGGCGGCGCCGCTCCATGCCGCCCAGCCCGCCGCCCGCGCGGGGCCGCCGTGCGCGACCTGGGGTTCGGCGGCCCCGGCGGCTGCGCACAGTCGCAGTAGGTCATCGAGGAGGGCGTCGTCCTCGGTGACAATCAGAATGTTTTCGGCCATGCTCCGGGCCTCCCCGTCCGTTGGGCACTCGCGTCCGCAAACGGTGCGGACGCCGACGGGATTCACGGTGCAGCGAACCGGAAAAACTTGTGGATCATGGTCGAAAACTGTGGACAACCATGACGCTGTGAATAACTCGCTCACCCAAACCGGTGACTGCCGGAGAGCAGCGTAACGATTACACTCGGTTACAGCTCGGAGGAATCAGGGAGTCCGGTATCTGAAGATCGAATAGCCGGGCCGGGGATGGCGACGTCACCCGGAAATACCCCCGGACATGCGACGACCCCCGCCGGGGGGGAGAGCGGGGGTCGTCTCCACGGCCGACTCGGGGGGGGGAGGAGTCGGGCCGGGTTAGCACGGTCGCGAACGATCCGTGACTTCCATGGTGTACCCGAGAGCCTTCTCAGGCAAACCCACGCGCCACAGCTTACGCCGAATGGTGGGCGCCTATGCTCAGTGGCGTGGAAAATCTCGCGATGCCCCGCACAGCCGCCTTCTTCGATCTGGACAAGACGGTCATTGCGAAGTCGAGCACGCTGACCTTCGGCAAGTCCTTCTATCAAGGTGGCCTGATCAATCGCCGCGCAGTGCTGCGGACCGCCTACGCGCAGTTCGTATATCTCCTCGGCGGCGCCGATCACGACCAGATGGAGCGCATGCGGGAGTACCTCTCGGGGCTCGCCCGCGGCTGGGACGTCGAACAGGTCAGGGAGATCGTCGCCGAGACCATCCACGACCTCATCGACCCCATCATCTACGACGAGGCGGCGTCCCTCATCGAGAAGCACCACCTGGCCGGCCGGGACGTGGTCATCGTCTCGACCTCGGGCGCCGAGGTCGTCGAACCGATCGGCAGGATGATCGGCGCCGACCGGGTGGTGGCCACCCGGATGGTGGTCGAGGACGGCCGTTTCACCGGTGAGATCGAGTACTACGCCTACGGCCCGACCAAGGCGGAGGCCATCCGTCAGCTGGCGGAGTCCGAGGGGTACGACCTGGCGCGCTGCTACGCCTACAGCGACTCGGCCACCGACCTGCCCATGCTGGAGGCGGTCGGTCACCCGCACGCGGTCAACCCGGACCGCGCACTGCGCAAGGAAGCCCTCGCGCGGGACTGGCCCGTACTGACGTTCTCCCGTCCCGTCCGCCTCAAGCAGCGCATCCCCTCGCTGTCCATGCCGTCACGGCCCGCCCTGGCGCTGACGGCGGTCGCGGTGGGGGCGGCAGCGGCGACGGCGGGCCTCGTCTGGTTCAACAACCGCCGCCGTTCGGCCGTGCAGCCGCCCCGCTACCGCTTCTTCTGAACCTGCCGGGCGATCCGGGCCCGGACATCCCCGACGGGCCCCGACTCCCTTTCCTCGTGCGCCCGTTTCATCCCATACGCGCCTAATTGACGATAAAAGTAAAACTTGCCCCGGTAAGGGTTCCATCGGGCGGCCCGCAGGGGTACAAAGGAGTCGACGGCCCGCGAGACCGGCGGCATCCGAGAGGATCCCGTTCACGCAAGGCCCCACGGACCGGATGCATGAAAATCGGGCACCCACGCGACGCCGAGCCCGCGATGCGGCAGGTCCCACCAGGGAAGGGCACAACGACCCCCCTGATGTCCGGACACACGAAGGACGCGCGCACTGGTAACCCGGTGGACATGCCAGCGGTGGCCCCGCCCGTAGCGGCGGGGCCACCGCATTGCCGTCGGCAGGACCCGTCAGGCGGCGCCGCGCTGCAGGGCCTCACAGACGGCCGTGCTCTCCCGGGCCCCGAGCTCCACCGCGCGTCCGCAATGCGCGATCCAGCGGCTCATCCCCTCCGGCGTGCCGGAGGCGTAGTCCGCCAGGGCGGTCGTATAGCTCTCGCGGCCCAGCTCGGCGTAGCCGACCTCGGCCGGGCAGATGGCCTTCGGGTCGAGACCGCTGCCGACCAGGACGATGCGCTCGGCGGCCCGTGCGACCGGACCGTTGTACGAGCCGAAGGGACGCAGCACCTGGAGCTCGCCGTGCACCACCGCGGCCGTGACCAGCGCGGGTGCGGCACTGTCGGCGGTGAGGAGCTGGGCCAGACCGTCGAGCCGGGCGGCGACCTCGTCGGCGCCCGGCAGCTCCACGCCCAGTTCGGGCCCGGCGACGGGTTCCCCGGGGCGGCGGGGGCGGCCGACGGTCTCGTCGGGGGCCGACCCGGAGGCGGCCACCAGGTGCAGCCGGGCGAGCACACGCAGCGGTGACTGCTTCCAGATGTCGAGCAGCTGCCCGGACTCCGCCGTCACCCGCAGGGCCGCGCCGACCGTACGGGCCTCGGTCTCGCTGCCGAAGTCGCTGCGGCGGCGGACCTCCTCCAGGGCCCAGTCGGCGCCGTCCACCGCGGCGGAGGCGCGGGCCCCCCGCAAGGCGGCCTCGGCGCTCACCTCGCTGCTGCGGCGGCGCATGATCCGGTGCCCGTAGACGCGGTCCACCGAGGTGCGCACGGACTCCACGGCTTCCGGGACGCCCGGCAGCGCGGCGAGAGGGGCGAGCGGGTCGGCTGTCGGGGCCCCGGGCGCCGCGGCGCGGCCGTTGGAGCCTGCGGTGCTACTCATGCGTAAGACCCTACGCACCCGGCCGGGCGGCCCAACCCCACGATCGAGTGGTCTTCTTCACTCACATCGGCCGTTCCGGCCCGGACCGCGGCTTACGCTGTTGAACATGAAGATCGCTTTCGTAGGGAAGGGCGGCAGCGGCAAGACGACGCTGTCCTCCTTGTTCATCCGCCACCTCGCCGACCGCCGGCTCCCCGTGGTGGCCGTCGACGCCGACATCAACCAGCACCTGGGTGCCGCGCTGGGACTGGACGACGAGGAGGCCGCCGCGCTGCCCGCGATGGGGGCCCACCTGCCGCTCATCAAGGAGTACCTGCGCGGCAGCAATCCGCGGATCGCCTCCGTCGACACGATGATCAAGACGACGCCGCCCGGCGAAGGCTCCCGGCTGCTGCGGCTCCAGGAGGACAACCCGGTATACGACGCCTGTGCGCGCACGGTCACCCTCGACGGCAACGCCATCCGTCTGCTGGCCACCGGGCCGTTCACCGAGTCGGACCTGGGCGTGGCGTGCTACCACTCCAAGACCGGCGCCGTTGAACTGTGCCTGAACCATCTGGTGGACGGGCGCGAGGAGTTCATGGTCGTCGACATGACGGCCGGCAGCGACTCCTTCGCCTCCGGGATGTTCACCCGGTTCGACATGACGTTCCTGGTGGCCGAACCGACCCGCAAGGGTGTCTCCGTCTACCGGCAGTACAAGGAGTACGCCCGGGACTTCGGGGTGTCCCTCAAAGTGGTGGGAAACAAGGTGCAGAGCGAGGACGATCTCGACTTCCTGCGCGACGAGGTGGGCGACGATCTGCTGGTGACCGTGGGCCACTCCGACTGGGTGCGCGCCATGGAGAAGGGCAGGGCGCGCCCCTTCGCGGAACTGGAGGAGCCCAACTCCCGCGCGCTGCGCACACTCCACGAGGCCGCCGACGCCGCGTACGAGCAGCGGGACTGGGAGCGCTACACCCGCCAGATGGTGCACTTCCACCTGCGGAACGCCGAGAGCTGGGCGAACGCCAGGACCGGGGCGGACCTCGCCGCCCAGGTGGACCCCTCCTTCGTGCTGAGCGAGGACCTTCAGGCGGGCGTGCCGCAGCCGGCCCGGCCGACGCCTCAGCCCGCCTGAGCAGCCGCACGGCCGCACATCTGGACGCCCCGCCGGGAGGGCCCGGCGGGGCGTCCGCTCACAGGTGCGGGCCCGGCAGGGGGCGACCTTCCGTCTTCCGCCCCTCCGTCAGCCGGCCCGGACCTGCCGGCCGGTCGGTGCGAGGAAGGACTTCCAGCCGCCCGTGGGCTTCTCCCCCACCTCCAGGGTGCGCAATTTGGCCAGCACCTGCGGGTCCTGGGCGTCCAGCCAGTCGACCAGCTGCCGGAACGAGACGCAGCGGACGCCCTTTTTGCGGCAGACCGTCTTCATGACCTCCTCGACGGCGTCCATGTAGATACCGCCGTTCCAGTCCTCGAAGTGGTTACCGATGATCATCGGTGCGCGGTTGCCGTGGTAGGCCCGCTCGAAGCCCTGGAGGAGGCCGTCGCGCATCTGGCGCTGCCACTCCGGCCGCCGGTACGCGGGGCCGTCCGTGGTGCCGGACTGGTTCACCATGAAGTTGTAGTCCATCGAGAGGGTCTCGAACTGCCGCCCGGGCACCGGAACCTGCTGGAGGGGAAGGTCCCACAGCCCGTGGCGCTTGCCCGGCCACACCTGGGTGCCGTTGCCGCTGGAGTCGTAGCGGAACCCCATGCGGCTCGCCGCCTTCAGCAGATTCTCCTGGCCCTCCAGACAGGGGGTACGGCCGCCGATGAGTTCCCGTTTGTAGTCGAAGGGCAGCGCCTTGACGCCGTCCCAGCCGGTGGTCGTCTTCCAGTGCTCGACGAACCAGCGCGCCTGTCGGATCTCGCTCTTCCACTGGTCGACGGACCAGGAGTCCACACCGTTCGGCCCGCAGAAGTGACCGTTGAAGTGGGTGCCGATCTCGCTGCCGTCCAGCCATGCCCGGCGGACCTGCCGGAGGGTGGCCCTGACGTTGTCCTTGCCGAGGTAGCCGATGTCGGAGGCGCCGACGGCGTGCCCGGGCGGGGCGTATCGTTTCGCCTCCTTCTCCGGGAGCAGATAGATGCCGGAGAGGAAGTACGTCTGCGCGGCGCCGTACTTCTTGCCCGCCTTCCGGAAACGGGAGAAGAGCTTGTTGCCGTCCTCTCCTGCGCCGTCCCAGGAGAAGACGACGAACTGCGGCGGTTTCCGGCCGGGTTTCAGTTTGCGCGCGGTGGGCTGGGCGGGCTGGCGGCCGGTCAGCGAGGTCGAACCGTCGCCCAGGACTTGCGGTTTGGCCTCCGGCGCGCCCCCCTGTGCCCGTTCCGTACTCCGCGGCTGCTCGGTCGAGGAACATCCGGCGGCCAGGGACAGCGCCACTGTCGCCAGAACCGCGGTGGTGAGAGCGGGTCGTCTTCGCGTGGCTGCCATCGGCTCACCTCGTCCTCTCGCCTTGTCTCATCCGTCTCGTCCGTCTCGTCCGCCACCTCGTCCGTCGCCGGCGGTACCGGCCGGGGCGACGCCGTACGGATAAAAGTGACACGAGACGTTAATAAGACAAATAAGACAAGCGGCTTTTCAGAGCCCTTCACTCGATAGGCGGAACACCGCCCCGGGCACGGCGGACGAGAAACGAGAAGGCACTCCGGGGACCCCAGGGACGTACCAGCCCCGGGGACGGCAAGACACCGGCGGCACGAAGCACCGGGCGGCGACGAGGAGTCGACGAGGAATCAATGACCCCGGGGCGCCGGTGCCGGCGGGGTACGGGCGGGGCCGGGGCGGCGGCGCGCACGTGCCCTTTCCGTGCGGCGCGCGCGTGCCCTTTCCGTGCGGCGTGCGCGCGGCCTTTCCGTGCGGCGGGGCGGGCCCGTCACGGTCGGGCGCGACAGGTCTACACCAGTTTGCCCGACGACCCTTGTCATGGGGGTGCGGCGGCTGATGAGCTAGGGCCGGGACAGCGCACACCCCGGGAAAGGGAGATGCCGTGAGCAACGAAAGCCTGGCCAACCTGCTTCGTGAGGAGCGGAGGTTCGCCCCGCCCGCCGACCTGGCCGCGAACGCCAACGTCACGGCCGCGGCCTACGAGCAGGCGAAGGCCGACCGGCTGGGTTTCTGGGCCGAGCAGGCACGCCGTCTGAGCTGGGGCACCGAGCCGACCGAGACGTTGGACTGGTCCAACCCGCCCTTCGCCAAGTGGTTCAAGGACGGCAAGCTCAACGTCGCCTACAACTGCGTGGACCGCCACGTCGAGGCCGGCAACGGCGACCGGGTCGCCATCCACTTCGAGGGCGAGCCCGGTGACACCCGGGCGCTCACCTACGCCGACCTCAAGCGGGAGGTCTCGCAGGCGGCGAACGCGCTGACCGAGCTGGGCGTCCAGGCCGGCGACCGGGTCGCGATCTACATGCCGATGATCCCGGAGACGGTCGTCGCGATGCTGGCCTGCGCCCGTATCGGCGCCCCGCACTCGGTGGTCTTCGGCGGCTTCTCGGCGGACGCGCTCGCCACCCGTATCCAGGACGCCGACGCGCGGGTGGTCATCACCTCCGACGGCGGCTACCGCAAGGGTGCCGCATCGGCGCTCAAGCCGGCCGTGGACGAGGCGCTGACCCGCCCGGGCACCGAGAAGGTGCGCAACGTCCTGGTCGTCAGGCGCACCGGCCAGGAGGACATCTCCTGGACCGAGGGCCGCGACGTGTGGTGGCACGAACTGGTCGGCCGGCAGTCCGAGGAGCACACTCCGCAGGACTTCGACGCCGAGCACCCGCTGTTCATCCTCTACACCTCGGGCACCACCGGCAAGCCGAAGGGCATCCTGCACACCACCGGCGGCTACCTCACCCAGGCCGCGTACACCCACCACGCGGTCTTCGACCTCAAGCCGGAGAGCGACGTCTTCTGGTGCACCGCCGACGTCGGCTGGGTGACGGGGCACTCGTACATCGTCTACGGCCCGCTGGCCAACGGTGCCACCGAGGTGCTGTACGAGGGGACGCCGGACTCGCCGCACAAGGGCCGCTGGTGGGAGATCGTGCAGAAGTACGGCGTGACGATCCTCTACACCGCGCCGACCGCGATCCGCGCCTGCATGAAGTGGGGCGACGACATCCCGGCGAAGTTCGACCTGTCGTCGCTGCGCATCCTCGGTTCGGTGGGTGAGCCGATCAACCCGGAGGCGTGGATGTGGTACAGGCACCACATCGGTGCCGACCGCACTCCGGTGGTGGACACCTGGTGGCAGACCGAGACCGGCTCCATCATGATCAGCCCGCTGCCGGGGGTGACCGAGGCCAAGCCTGGCTCCGCACAGGTGCCGCTGCCCGGCATCTCGGCGACGGTGGTGGACGACGAGGCCAACGAGGTGCCCAACGGCGCCGGCGGCTATCTGGTGCTGACGGAGCCGTGGCCGTCGATGCTGCGCACCATCTGGGGTGACGACCAGCGGTTCCTGGACACGTACTGGTCGCGCTTCGAGGGCCGGTACTTCGCGGGCGACGGTGCCAAGAAGGACGACGACGGTGATGTGTGGCTGCTGGGCCGGGTGGACGATGTGATGCTCGTCTCCGGGCACAACATCTCCACCACCGAGGTGGAGTCCGCCCTGGTCTCGCACCCGAAGGTCGCGGAAGCGGCGGTCGTGGGCGCCACGGACCCGCAGACGACGCAGGCCATCTGCGCGTTCGTCATCCTGCGCGGCGGCGCCGCCGAGGACGAGCAGCTGGTGGAGGAGCTGCGCGCCCATGTGGCCAAGCAGCTGGGCCCGATCGCCAAGCCGAAGCGCATCCTGCCGGTCGCCGAGCTGCCCAAGACCCGCTCCGGGAAGATCATGCGCCGGCTGCTGCGGGACGTCGCGGAGAACCGGACGCTGGGCGACACCCAGACCCTGACCGACTCCTCGGTGATGGAGCTGATCCAGGCGAAGCTGCCGAGCGCGCCGAGCGAGGACTGAGCCACTGAGCCGGAAAGAGGGGGCGCCCGGGCCGGGCGCCCCCTCGCCCGTGTTGGTTACCCTGGCAACGGCGCGTAAAGAATGTGCCAAGACCTGGGGCGAGCCGGGAAGTCTGGTCGGCACACACCACAGGTGTGTCCACGCACACACCCGCAGTGTGTCCGCCACCTTCCCGGAGGCCGTCATGACGCCGCAGCACAGCCCCCCGCCGCACGAGCCGAACCCGTCCCCGGCCCCGCGCAACGCGCCCCCGGCCGGGCACCAGGCCGAAGAGCAGGCCGAGAGCCGGACACCGCCCGGGCACGGGGCGCCCACTTCCGAGCGCACGCCGCGCCGCTCCGTCTTCCTGGGCCGGCTGCCACTGGGCGAGCGGACGTTCCTCGCCGACGCGCTGCGCACCGAGACGGTCGGCGGCACCCTCCTGCTGGCCGCCGCGGTCCTCGCGCTGCTGCTGGCCAACACCGGCGCGAGTGGCTTCTACGAGAGCCTCCGGGACTTCCACCTCGGCCCCGAGGCGCTGCACCTGCGGCTGTCGGTCGCGGACTGGGCCAAGGACGGGCTGCTGACCGTCTTCTTCTTCGTCGCCGGGATCGAACTCAAACGCGAGCTGGTCGCGGGCGAACTGCGCGACCCGCGGGCCGCCGCGCTGCCGATCGTCTCGGCGGCGTGCGGTATGGCCGTCCCGGCGGCGATCTACGCCGTCGCCGCCGCGGCCGGCGGCGGTGACCTGCGCGGCTGGGCGATACCCATGGCGACGGACATAGCCTTCGCGCTCGGTGTGCTGGCCGTGCTCGGCACCGGGCTGCCCTCCTCGCTGCGGGCATTCCTGCTCACCCTCGCCGTGGTGGACGACCTGGGCGCCATCGTGATCATCGCCGTCTTCTACTCGGCGGGCATCAGCCTCGGCGCGCTGGCCGGTGCCGTCGCGGGGCTGGCGGTGTTCTGGTTCCTGCACCACAAGGGGGTGCGCGGCTGGTACGTGTACGTCCCGCTGGCCGTCGTCGTATGGGCGCTGATGCACGCCAGCGGGGTGCACGCGACGGTGGCGGGGGTCGCGATGGGACTGATGCTGCGCTGCACCGTACGGCCCGGGGAGCACACCTCACCGGCCGCGCACATCGAACACCTGGTCAGGCCGCTGTCCGCCGGGCTGGCGGTCCCGGTGTTCGCGCTGTTCGCGGCGGGGGTCGCGGTCTCTGGCGACGCGCTGACCGGGGTGTTCACCAAGCCGGAGACGCTGGGTGTGGTGCTCGGGCTGCTGGCGGGCAAGACGCTCGGCGTCTTCGGCGGGGCCTGGGCGGCGGCACGTTTCACCAAGGCCGAACTGAACCGGGAGCTGGCCTGGGCGGACGTGCTGGCCGTCGCCACCCTGTCCGGGATCGGATTCACCGTTTCGCTGCTGATCAGCGAGCTGGCGTTCGGCAGCGGGACGGCCCTCGCCGACGAGGCGAAGGCAGCCGTGCTGACGGGCTCGCTGCTGGCCGCCGTCCTCGCCGGGGTGCTGCTGAAGCTGCGTGCCCGCAAGCACCGTTCGCTCGTGGAGGCCGAGGACCGCGACGAGGACGGCGACGGCGTCCCGGACGTCTACGAGGAGCACGACCCCGCGTTCCACCTGCGCATGGCGGCGCTGTACGAAGCGAAGGCCGCGGAGCACCGCAGGCTCGCCGAGGTGGCCCAAGGCCACGACGTGACGGACGATGGTCCGGCATGATCTGAGCCTGCCGGCATGTTGACCGGCCGGTAATCCGGGCACCAGAGCCCGGAAGCCCAGCCCGCACCGCCGCGGGCCCGAACGATGGCAAGGGAGTAACAGCGATGAGCGCAGCCGACGACGGCCGCAGCCTCGGCCAGTTGGTCGCGGCGGCCACTGCCGAGATGTCCGCGCTGGTGCACGACGAGATCGCGTTGGCCAAGGCCGAACTGCGGCAGGACGTCAAGCGCGGGGTGATGGGCAGCGGCGCCGCCCTGATCGCCGGCGTCTTCCTGCTCTTCGCGCTGCCGGTGCTCAGTTTCGCCGCCGCCTACGGCATCCACAACCTGGGGCTCGGGCTCGCATGGTCGTTCCTGATCGTGGGCGGCGCCTTCATCGTGCTCGCGCTGATCCTGCTGCTGGCGGCGCTGGCGAAGTTCAAGAAGGTCGCCAAGAGCAAGAGCGCGCAGAAGTCGATGGCCTCCGCCAAGCAGAGCGCGTCCGTCCTCTCGCACGCCAGGCCCCACCCCCGTGCGGCGGAGAACGGAGGGAAAGGGCAACCGCAGCCGGAGGGTGTGACACGCTCGTCCGTATGACGCTCGCAGACAGTCCCGCGGCCGTGATCCGGCCCGAGGGCCCCTGGACACACCGGGACGTGGCCGCCAACGGGGCGCGGTTCCACATCGCCGAGATGGGCGAGGGACCGCTGGTGCTGCTCGTGCACGGTTTCCCGCAGTACTGGTGGGCGTGGCGGCACCAGTTGCCGGCGCTGGCGGACGCCGGTTACCGCGCCGTCGCCATGGATCTGCGCGGGGTGGGCGGCAGCGACCGTACGCCGCGCGGCTACGACCCGGCCAACCTCGCGCTCGATGTGACCGGTGTCATCCGCTCCCTGGGGGAGCCCGACGCGGCGCTGGTCGGACATGATCTGGGCGGCTACCTGGCGTGGACGGCGGCGGTGATGCGGCCCAAGCTGATCCGCCGGCTGGCGGTCGTCTCGATGCCGCACCCGCGCCGCTGGCGGGCGGCCATGCTCGCCGACGTACGGCAGACGGCGGCCAGCTCCCACATCTGGGGCTTCCAGCGGCCGTGGATACCGGAACGTCAGCTCGTGGCCGACGAGGGCGCCTTGGTGGGGCGGCTCATCCGGGAGTGGGCCGGGCCCAAGCTGGCCGGGCCGCAGGAGGACGCCGCTGTCGAGAACTACCGGCGTGCGATGTGCGTGCCCTCCACGGCGCACTGCTCGGTGGAGCCGTACCGGTGGCTGGTGCGGTCGCTGGCACGGCCGGACGGCCTCCAGTTCTACCGCAGGATGAAGCGCCCGGTGCGGGTGCCGACGCTGCATCTGCACGGCTCGCTCGATCCGGTGGCGCGGACCCGCAGCGCGGCCGGCTCCGGGGAGTACGTCGAGGCCCCGTACCGCTGGCGGCTCTTCGACGGGCTGGGGCACTGGCCGCACGAGGAGGATCCGGCGGCCTTCACCAGCGAGCTGGTGCACTGGCTCGGCGATCCGGAACCGGACCGCTGAGCACCGCTCCCCCGCCGCGCCCTCGACCCGCTGTTCACCCGAGCCGTTCGTCCGAACATGTGCCCACCGCATAGGCCGAACGAGGGGCCCGTGGGCGATTACTGACCATGAGGCAGGGGCAGGGACCCCGGTATGGGCTTGACGCACGACTTCCGTGACGTGGCACGTGACCGCGGTCGTTCGAGGGACCCGCGCGGACAGGCGTCCCCGCGCGCCGCCCGGCCGCACCCCGCCGACGCGGACGCCGAACTGGACATCCCGCGCATCCTCCGCCGCCGCGCGCGCTGGGTCGGCGCGAGACTCCGGCACGCCCGCTTCTGACACGGCGAGGCCCAGCTCCGGTACGGGGAACGCCGTCTCCTGTATGGCGAGGGCGCCCGTGCCGGCACAGCGGGGACCCGCTTCCCCGTCGGTGCGTTCCGCGATCCGCCCGCCGGGCCCGGGGCGTTCCCGACGGCGCCACCGATGGTGCGCCGGGGGCCGCTTGAGAGGGCGCGGCTTCAGAGGGCGCAGCCCTGGCTGTCCACCTGGCGCTGAGCGGTGCGGCCCTTGGTGATGTCGTCGCTGATCTCGTCGAGCGTGAGCGCGTACCCGGTGCGGTCGTCGTCGAGCGACTTGGCGAACACCACGCCGGCCACCCGGCCGTCCGGCGTGAGCAGCGGCCCGCCCGAGTTGCCCTCGCGGATGAGGGCGTAGAGGGAGTAGACGTCGCGGTTGACGGTGCCCCGGTGGTAGATGTCGGGCCCGTCGTTGATGCCGATGCGGCCACGCACCCGGGCGGCGCGCACGTCGTAGCCGCCGTTTTGCGGGAAGCCCGCCACGATCGCCCCGTCGCCGCTGCCGGCTTCCCGCTCGGCGAACCGCAGCGCGGGCGCGGGCAGGCCGGGGACGTCGAGGACGGCGATGTCGCGCTTCCAGTCGTAGAGCACGACACGTGCGTCGTAGCGCTGTCCCTCACCGCCGATCTGCACCGTCGGCTCCCGCACACCGCCGACGACGTGCGCGTTCGTCATCACCTTGCCCGGTGAGAAGACGAAGCCGGTGCCCTCCAGCTCCTTGCCGCAGCTGGGCGCCGTGCCGACGACCTTGACGATGCTGTGCCTGGCCCGCTCGGCGACCGCGCTGCCCGCCAGCCGGGGGTCGGGCGGCGGCACGTCGCGGATCGGCTCGTCGGAGAACGGCGAGAAGACCTGCGGGTAGCCGTTCTTGGCCAGCACGGCGGAGAAGTCCGCGAACCAGCCGTTGGCCTGGCGCGGCATGACCCGCGAGACGCCCAGAAGAATCTTGGAGCCGCGTACTTCCCTGCCCAGCGTCGGCAAGGTGGTGACGGCCAGGGCGGAGCCGATCAGCCAGGCGACGACCAGCATCGCCAGGACGTTCACGAGCGCGCCGCCCGTCGCGTCCAGGGCCCGCGCGGGCGACCAGGTGATGTACTGCCGCAGTTTGTTGCCCAGGTGGGTGGTGAGCGCCTGGCCGACCGATGCGCACAGGATCACCACGATGACGACCCCGACCGCCATACCGGTCCCCGGCCGTTCACCCCCGGTGAGCTGGTCCCACAGCAGCGGCAGCACCAGCAGCGCGATCAGTCCGCCCCCGAGGAAGCCGACGACGGAGAGGATGCCGACGACGAAGCCCTGGCGGTAGCCGACGATCGCGAACCACACGGCTGCCACGATCAGCAGTACGTCCAGCACGTTCACCGAATCAGCCTCGCCTCGGGTTCCCTACGACAGTCCCGTCCCGCTCCACCCGGCCGCGCGGGGCGGAGCGGAAGGCGGGGAGGGACACCGTCTCATGCCCGGCGTCCTGTGCCGTCACCCGTCTCAGCCGCCCGTACGACCGGTCCGGAGACGTCCCGGTCCGGGTGGATCCGTCTCCGGCGCACCCGGCCGGACTCTCACGCGCGCCGGTCGCACGGGCCGCACGCGTGCCGGCCCAGCGGACCTCTCACGCGTGCCAGTCGAGCGGGACCCGCCGGTCGCGGTCCCAGGGGCGCTCCCACCCCGCGTAGTGCAGCAGCCGGTCGATCACACCCGCCGTGAAGCCCCACACCAGCGCCGGGCCGACGAGGAAGGCCGGACCGACGTGCCCGGCCGGGTGGACGGCCATGGCGCGGTTGGCGGGATCGGACAGTTCGGTGATCGGGACGGTGAAGACACGCGCCGTCTCGGCCGGATCGACGGGCGCCACCGGGCTGGGCGTGTGCCACCAGCCCAGCACCGGGGTGACGACGAAACCGCTGACGGGGATGTAAAGGCTGGGCAGCACGCCGAAGACCTGCACCCCGGCCGGGTCGAGGCCCGTCTCCTCCTCCGCCTCGCGCAGCGCGGCCCGCAGCCGGCCGTCGCCCTGCGGATCGCCGTCCTCCGGGTCGACGGAGCCGCCGGGGAAGGAGGGCTGCCCGGCGTGCGAGCGCAGGCTGGAGGCCCGCTGGATCAGCAGCAGCTCCGGTCCGTCGGCGCCCTCGCCGAAGAGCACCAGCACGGCCGAGGGGCGGCCCCCTCCGTCAGGCGGCGGCAGGAACCGGCTGAGCTGGCTCGCCTCCACCGTCCCGGCCGCCTCGTGCACGGGCCTCAGCCACTCCGGCAACCCCCGGCTGCTGACCTCGACGGGCACGGCGGAGGCGGCGGACTTCCCCGCGGCGTCCCCGTACCCGGGCGTCCCGTACGGGGAGTTCCCGTTCGCCTCGTCCCCGTACGCCTGGCCCCCGTACGCCTGGCCCCCGTACGCGGGCTGTCCGGCGGCGTCCCTTCCGGACGCGGTGTGGTTGCGGTCCGTCACCGGGCGGCTCCGGCTGCCTGGTCCCGGCCGGGCAGCGGCGGGGCGGGGCGCCCCGGGTAGTCGGCCGGCGGCTTGAGACGCTGCCCGGGCTGGCCGCCCATCTCGTACTTGAGCAGCTTCTTCGCCTTCTCCGGGTCCGTCTCGCCCTCACCGTACGAAGGGCACAGCTCGGCGATCGGGCAGGCGCCGCAGGCGGGCTTGCGGGAGTGGCAGATGCGGCGGCCGTGGAAGATCGTCCGGTGCGAGAACATCGTCCACTCGCTCTCCGGCAGCAGATCGTCGATCTCCTGCTCGACCTTCACGGCGTCCGTCTGCTCAGTGAGCTTCCAGCGCCGCACCAGCCGCCCGAAGTGGGTGTCCACGGTCAGCCCCGGGACGCCGAAGGCGTTGCCGAGCACGACGAACGCCGTCTTGCGGCCGACGCCCGGCAGCTTCACCAGCTCCTCGACGGTGCCCGGTACGGTGCCGCCGAAGTCGTCCCGCAGCGCGGCGGAGAGCCCCAGCAGGGATTTCGCCTTCGAACGGAAGAAACCGGTGGGCCGGATCAGCTCCTCCAGCTCCTCCGGGTCGGCCGCCGCCATGTCCTCGGGGGTCGGGTACTTGGCGAACAGGGCGGGCGTCGTCTGGTTGACGCGCAGGTCGGTGGTCTGGGCGGAGAGGACGGTCGCCACCAGCAATTCGAACGGATTCTCGAAGTCGAGTTCCGGGTGTGCGTAGTAGTAGACCTCGGCCAGCGCGTCGTTGATCCGCGCCGCCCGCTCGGCCTTCGACTCCTGCGACTCCGGCTTCGTCCCCGCCGCCTGCTTCGCGGCCGTCGCCTTCTTCGCCCCGGCCGCCCCCTTCGCCGCCGTCTTCTTGGCGGCGGTCTTGGTGGCGGCGGTCTTGGTGCCAGCGGCCTTCTTGGCGGCCGTCTTCTTGGCCGTGGTCTTCTTCGCGGTGGTCTTGGCGGCCGTCTTCTTCGTCGCCGGGGACTTCTCGGCGGCAGCCTTGGCGGCCGGGGTCTTCTCGGCGGTCTTCTCGGCCGTCGCCTTCTTCGCGGTCGCGGCCTTCTTCGTCGCGGCCGACTTGGTGAAGGCCGTCTGCGTGGCGGCGCGCTTCGCGGCGGCCTTCTCCGGCGTGGCCTTCTTCGACGCGGCGGCCTTCTTCGAGCCGGCGGTTCTCGCCGCGGTCGCTCCCGGCGCCGGCTCCTTCGCCGTCCGGCCCGTCGTCGTCGACCTGGCCGCCTGGTGTTCGCTCACAGCGGAATCCTCCGTCGCCGTCACCCGTCCAGCCCCTCTCCGTCCGTGCACTTGCCGGGGCGGTGGACACTCGGCCAGCGTAAGGGCGTTCGCCGGGATTCGTGGCCCACGCAGCCGATCCGCGGGGCCTAGCGCGCCCCGCCTTGGGTCTCACGGCACGCGTGCGTCAAACTTGTGACTGATTGCTGTGACTGATCGCATGGTTTCACCGTCCGGCATCATGGGATCCACAGACCCCATGGGCAGGTCGACAAGGAGTGAACTCGTGGACGACGTTCTACGGCGCGCCCCGCTCTTCGCGGCGCTCGATGAGGAGCAGGCCGCTGAGCTGCGTGCCTCCATGACGGAGACGACGCTTGCTCGCGGTGAGGCCCTCTTCCACGAGGGTGACCCGGGCGACCGCCTCTATGTGGTGACCGAAGGCAAGGTGAAGCTCCACCGCACCTCGCCGGACGGCCGCGAGAACATGCTCGCGGTGCTGGGTCCGGGCGAGCTGATCGGTGAGCTGTCCCTGTTCGACCCGGGCCCCCGCACGGCCACGGCCTCCGCGCTGACGGAGGTCAAGCTGCTGGGCCTGGGCCACGGTGACCTCCAGCCCTGGCTCAACGCCCGCCCCGAGGTCGCCTCGGCACTGCTGCGGGCCATCGCCCGGCGGCTGCGCCGCACCAACGACTCCATGTCCGACCTGGTCTTCTCCGACGTGCCCGGCCGTGTCGCCAAGCAGCTGCTGGACCTGTCCCGCCGGTTCGGCGTGCAGTCCGAGGAGGGCATCCACGTCGTGCACGACCTCACGCAGGAGGAGCTGGCCCAGCTGGTGGGCGCCTCCCGCGAGACGGTCAACAAGGCGCTGGCGGACTTCGCGGGCCGCGGCTGGCTGCGGCTGGAGGCCCGAGCGGTCATCCTGCTCGACATCGAGCGGCTGGCGAAGCGCTCGCGCTGACGCCTCCCGACGCCGGTGTAAGGGGCGCCCGTCCATGGAGGGCGCCCCTTACCCATGCCCGCCGGGCCTGTACGCCCGTACCGGGGAACCCCGGCCCGTACCCGCGTGCGGCACCGGCCGGCCGCGCGCAGGTCACCCTGCGGGTCATGCCGCCCCGCGCTGCGCCAGGTAGTCCAGCTGGGCCCGCACCGACAGCTCGGCGGCCGGCCACAGCGTCCGGTCCACATCCGCGTACACATGGGCCACGACCTCGGGCGCCGTCCGGTGCCCCGCCCGTACGGCCGCCTCGACCTGCGCGAGCCGCTGCGCACGGTGTGCCAGGTAGTGGTCGATGGCGCCCTGCGCGTCGGCGAGCACGGGCCCGTGGCCCGGCAGTACGTGGCTGACGCCGTCGTCCACCGTCAGGGACCGCAGGGCGCGCAGCGAGTCGAGGTAGTCGCCCAGCCGCCCGTCCGGGTGGGCGACGACCGTGGTGCCGCGGCCCAGCACGGTGTCCCCGGTCAGCACGGCGGCGTCCGCCGGCAGGTGGAAGGAGAGCGAGTCCGCGGTGTGCCCGGGAGTGGGTACGACCCGCAGCTCCAGCCCGCCCGTGGTGATCACGTCTCCGGCCCCGAGCCCCTCCTCGCCCAGCCGCAGCGCCGGGTCGAGCGCGCGGACGGGAGAGCCCGTCAGCTCGGCGAACCGGGCTGCGCCCTCCGCGTGATCCGGGTGGCCGTGGGTGAGCAGCGTGAGGGCGACCCGTTTGCCGAGCCGTTCGGCCGTGGCGACGACATTGCGCAGGTGGGCGTCGTCCAGCGGGCCGGGGTCGATGACGACGGCCACCGCGGCGTCGGGCTCGGCGACGATCCAGGTGTTGGTGCCGTCCAGCGTCATGGGCGATGGGTTGGGGGCCAGCACACAGAGGGCGCGCGCGGTGGCCGGGCCACCGATGGGGCCGCCTCGTGGCTGTCCGGGCAGTGCTGCGGCGTCGGTCATGCGGGGTCGATCCTCTTGGTGAACTCGTCGTGTCCCGGCCAGCTGAGTTCGATCCGGCCGTCGTCGTCCAGCCGGGCGCGGGCGATCACCGGCGTCAGGTCCCGCCCGGCGGCAGCCGCCAGGGTGTCCACCACCGTGGCGTACGGCGCCAGCCCGCGCAGCGTGGCAATGGTGGGCGGCATCATCAGCAGCTCACCCCGGTCGTAGCCGGCGGCGGCTTCGGCGGGGCGTACCCAGACCGTGCGGTCGGCCTCGGTGGAGGCGTTGCGGGTGCGCTGTCCCACGGGGAGCGCCGCCACGAAGAAGTACGTGTCGTAGCGCCTGGTCTCGAACTCGGGCGTGATCCAGCGTGCCCACGCCCCCAGCAGATCACCGCGGAGCACCAGGCCCCTGCGGTCGAGGAAGTCGGCGAAGGACAGCTCACGGGCGACCAGCGCGGCACGGTCGGCCTCCCAGTCGTCCCCCGTGGTGTCGGCCACCACGGACTCCGGGTCGGGCCCGGCCAGCAGCACCCCCGACTCCTCGAAGGTCTCCCGGACGGCGGCGCTCACGATCGACCGCGCGCTCGCCTCGTCGGTGCCCAGCCGCTGGGCCCACTCCCCGGACGTCGGCCCCGCGCCGTCCGTACCGCGGGCGTCCCGCGGATCGACGGAGCCGCCGGGGTAGGCGTACGCGCCGCCCGCGAACGCCATCGAAGTGCGCCGCCGCAGCATGTGGACCGCGGGGCCCCGAGGGGTGTCCCGCAGCAGCATGACGGTGGCGGCGGTGCGCGGCGTCACGGGGGTCAGCTCCCCGGCGGCCAGCGCCCGGATGCGCTCGGGCCACTCGGGCGGGAACCACTGGCCGTCCGAGACGGAGGACGAGTTGGGGGACGGTGCGTTCTGGGACGCCGGGGACGGCGGGGGTGAGGAGGGTGGGGGCGGGGACGAGGGGGAGGACGGCATGGCCGGATGCTACGACCCGCCGCCCCGATGTTCGAGAGGCCGCAGTGCGAATGCCGCCACACCGGCGGCCCCGGCACCCGCCCACAACCGCCGGTCCTGGCCCGACACCGGCCACCGGTCTGGCCGGACACTGACCGCCGGTCCTGGCCGGACGGCAACCACCGGTTCCACCCGGACAACAACTGCCGGCCCCACTCGGACAACAGCCGCCGGTCCCTGCCCGACCACAACGACAGACCCCCTGCCGGGACACCGGCAGACCCCGCCCGGGCAATGACAGGCGCCGCCCTGACACCGAGCAGTCCCGGCCTGGGGCACCAGGCGGGCCCGGCCGGGTACCAAGCAGGCCAGGCCCCGGCACCAAGTGGACCCGGCCCGACGCCGACGGGCCGCCCCGCCCCGTCCGCACCCGCACCGGCCGCACCCGTACCGGCCGGGCGCCGCCGACGGGGCCCGGCCCGGGGCGGAGGTGGTTCAGTCGGCCAGCTCGACCTGGAGCTCGACCTCGACGGGCGCGTCCAGCGGCAGCACGGCCACGCCGACCGCGCTGCGGGCGTGCACGCCCTTGTCACCCAGCACCTCGCCGAGCAGCTCGCTGGCGCCGTTGATGACGCCCGGCTGGCCGGTGAAGTCCGGGGCCGACGCGACGAAACCGGTGACCTTCACGACGCGTGCGACGCGGTCGAGGTCACCGGCGACGGACTTAACGGCCGCCAGCGCGTTGAGCGCCGCCGTACGCGCCAGGTCCTTCGCCTCCTCGGGCGTCACCTCCGCGCCGACCTTCCCCGTCGTCGGCAGCGTGCCCGACACCAGCGGCAGCTGGCCCGCGGTGTAGACGTACGGTCCGGTGCGCAGCGCGGGGACGTACGCGCCCGCCGGGGTGGCGGTCTCGGGGAGGGTCAGCCCCAGCTCGGCGAGCTTCTCCTCGACGGCGCTCACGCCTGCTTCTCCCGCTTGAGGTAGGCCACGAGCTGCTCGGGGTTGTTGGGGCCCGGCACGACCTGGACGAGCTCCCACCCGTCCTCGCCCCAGGTGTCCAGGATCTGCTTGGTCGCGTGCACGAGGAGCGGCACGGTTGCGTATTCCCACTTCGTCATGGGAGAGACCCTAACGAACCGCGCGCCACCCGCAGACGGCCCCGCAGGACGGCTGCCGCCAAGGAGGGACACGCGCTCCCCAGGAGGGTCACGCGCACCGGCGACCTGCCGGGACCGTCCCGCGCCCGGCCACCGTCCCCCACCGGCCGACCCGGCCGTCCCCACCGGCTGTCCCCGGCCGGGTCTCGCCGGTCCCGGACGGAAGAATTAGGCTCCCAGCCGTGAGCAGGCTTCACGTAGTGACCGGCAAGGGCGGCACCGGCAAGACGACGGTCGCCGCCGCGCTCGCGCTGGCGCTCGCGTCGGGCGGGCGGCGCACGCTGCTCGTAGAGGTGGAGGGCCGCCAGGGCATCGCACAGCTCTTCGAGACGGAGCCGCTGCCCTACGAGGAGCGCAAGATCGCCGTCGCGCACGGCGGCGGCGAGGTGTACGCGCTGGCCATCGACGCCGAGCGGGCCCTGCTCGACTACCTCCAGATGTTCTACAAGCTGGGCAGCGCGGGGCGCGCCCTCAAACGGCTGGGGGCCATCGACTTCGCGACCACCATCGCCCCCGGCCTGCGGGACGTCCTGCTGACCGGCAAGGCGTGCGAGGCGGTACGCCGCCGGGACAAGCGGCAGCGTCCCGTCTACGACGCCGTGGTGATGGACGCCCCGCCCACGGGCCGCATCACCCGGTTCCTCGGCGTCAACGAGGAGGTGGCCGGGCTGGCGAAGGTCGGTCCCGTCCACAATCAGGCGCAGGCGGTGATGCGCGTCCTCAAGTCCCCGGAGACGGCGGTGCACCTGGTGACGCTGCTGGAGGAGATGCCGGTCCAGGAGACGGTGGACGGCATCGCCGAGCTGCGGGCCGCCGGGCTCCCGGCGACGTCCGTGGTGGTGAACATGGTCCACCCCGGGCTGCCCGGGGAGGAGCAGCTGCTGACTGCGGACCGGCGCACGGAAGAGATCGCGCGCGCCTTCTCCCGTGCCGGGCTCGGGGGCGCACGGCGCGGAGGGGGCGCGCAACAGCTCGTCGCGCCCCTGCTGGCGCAGGGCAGGGAGCACGCCGGTCGCGTCGAGCTGGAACGCGGACTGCGCGCCGAGCTGCGCGCCCAGGGCCTCCCCGTACGGGAACTCGGCCTGCTCAGCGAGGGCGTCGAACTGGCCGGCCTGTACGGGCTGGCCACGGCGCTGCGCCGCCAATGGCATCCCGGCCCCGACGCGGACGGGGGCACCGGCGGAGCCGACGGACCTGCCGGGTCTGACGGGACTGACGGGTCTGACGGCACGGACGGGAAGCACGCGTGACAGCGGGAGAAGGAGAGACCTCCATGGGCACGCCCCGGGACGCCCACCCGGCAGCTGACACCGCACACCCGCACGGCACCGACAGCACGGCCGACGGCACACCGGACGACCACCCCCCGGCATCGAACACCCCGGCACCGGACGTGCCGGCCTCGCGCGGGACGGCCCCGGGCGCTCCGCTCCCGGACGCCCTGGCTTCCGACACCCTGGCTTCCGACGCCCTGGCCCCGGACGTCCTGGAGGTCGACCCGCTGCTGGACGACCCGGCGACGCGGATCGTCGTCTGCTGCGGCTCGGGCGGCGTCGGGAAGACGACCACCGCCGCCGCCCTCGGTCTGCGCGCCGCCGAGCGCGGACGGCGGACCGTCGTCCTGACCATCGACCCCGCACGCCGGCTCGCCCAGTCGATGGGCCTGTCCGAACTGGACAACACCCCGCGCCGGGTGCCGGGCATCGACACCTCGGCGGGCGGCGAACTGCACGCCATGATGCTCGACATGAAGCGGACGTTCGACGAGATCGTCGAGGCGCACGCCGACCCCGCGCGGGCCCGCGCGATCCTGGAGAACCCCTTCTACCAGTCGCTGTCCGCCGGGTTCGCCGGTACGCAGGAGTACATGGCGATGGAGAAGCTCGGCCAGCTGCGGGCCGGCGGCGAGTGGGACCTGATCGTCGTGGACACCCCGCCCTCCCGCTCCGCGCTGGACTTCCTGGACGCGCCCAAGCGGCTCGGTTCCTTCCTGGACGGCAGGTTCATCAAACTGCTGACCGCTCCCGCGAAGGTCGGCGGCCGGGCGGGGATGAAAGTCGTGAACCTCGGCATGGCCGGCCTGTCCATGTTCACCGGCGCCCTCGACAAACTGCTGGGCGCGGGCCTGCTGCGGGACGTGCAGACGTTCGTGGCCGCCATGGACACCATGTTCGGCGGCTTCCGCACCCGCGCGGATGCCACCTACCGGCTGCTCCAGGCTCCCGGCACGGCCTTCCTCGTCGTCGCCGCACCGGAACGTGACGCGCTGCGGGAGGCCGCGTACTTCGTGAAGCGCCTGGCCGACGACCGGATGCCGCTCGCCGGACTGGTCCTCAACCGGATGCACACCAGCGCGGCGGCCGGGCTGAGCGCCGAGCGGGCACTGGCCGCCGCGGAAAATCTTGCGGACGGCGGCATTGTGGATCGTCCGCAGGGGAAGAGTGACAAGCGGAGCGCTCCAGCGGCCGGCTCCGTGGCTCCCGAGGACGGCTCCCCCTTCCCGGACCCCACGACGCACACCGGCTCAGCGAGGACCATCACCACCATCGGGGGGAACAGGACACAACAGCGAACGATCCCTGACGCGCGGTCGGGCGCGGAGGCACGCCCGGCCGCGGAGGCGGACGCGCCCGCAAGCGCGTCCGCCGAAACCCGCGCCACCGACGCCCCAAACGTCCCGGACGCCACCGCCACGGCTGACGCGGCCGATGCGACCGGCGCATCCGACGCGGACCGTGTGCCTGACCGCCGGCCTGTCGATGACAGTGACGGTGACATCGACGAACTGGCGGCCGGGCTGCTGCGGCTGCACGCCGAGCGCATGCGCCTGCTGGCGCGCGAACGCCGTACGCGGGACCGCTTCACGGCGCTGCACCCGGACGTCCCGGTCGCGGAGGTGGCGGCCCTGGCCGACGACGTGCACGACCTGGAGGGTCTGCGCACCATCGGCGAACGCCTCGCCGACCAGCGTGCGTCCGCACCGCGGGCCCCGCGCCGGTCCGGCGAGTGACCGGCGCAACCGACCTCCCCCAGGACCGAGGTCGCGAGCGACCGGGGTGACCGGGGCGGCACGCTGACCGGCTGCTGACCATGCCGGGACGACCGGCCGACCGGGGCCGTCCGACACATCCGCCGGCTCCCACCACCCCGCCGGGCATCACCGCCTGGCGCCGAGGCCTGCGGCGCTCGGCCAGCCGCCAGCATGCCGACGACCGGCGACGGTCGCACCGCACCTGACGGCGCCGCCGCGCGCCCGACCGCCTGCGGCCCGCCACCTCCCGGGCGCAACCCGAGAGGCCCTTCGTCCGTCGGAGCCCGGCTGCAGGACCGTTCCGGCACTCAGCAGGACCGTTCCGGCGGACAGCGGACCCGACCCGGCGGACAGCGCAACCGTCCCGGCGTGCCCGTATCCAGAGGGCTGGTCCCGCAGGACCGTTTCCGCAAGCGCGCGTCACGCCGTCAGGCGACGGCATCAGGTCGCGAACGAAGCGGTGGACGCCCGCCGACAGCAGGGCGCGTCGCGTTCCGGCGCGGACCGGGCGTCGAGACCCACCGCCGGTACCGTGGAACCCGGACCGCAGGACCGGACCGTGGGACCGGCCGGGGCCGGACCGTGGGGCCCGCTACCCGACTGCCGCGTACCGCTGTTCGCGTTCCTCCGCGCCCAGTTCCACATCCACCGGCAGCACCATTCCGCTGCTGCGCTCGTACTCCGACCGCGCGGTCTCCAGGAGGCGTCGCCAGGAGGTGACCGTCGGGCGGCGGCGGAGCAGTGCTCTGCGCTCGCGCTCGGTCATACCTCCCCAGACTCCGAATTCCACGCGGTTGTCCAGTGCGTCCGCGAGACATTCCGTGCGGACCGGGCAGCCCGTGCAGACGGCCTTCGCGCGGTTCTGCGCGGCCCCCTGCACGAACAGTTCGTCCGGATCCGTAGAGCGGCATGCCGCCTGCGCACTCCAGTCTGTAACCCAGCTCATTGCCGGTGCCGTCCTCTCCCGAATCGAGGCTCCCCCACGGCGGCGAACGGCATATTCACCGTTGCCAGTTGAGGACGTTACGGAAGAGCGGTCCGGGCGCAACACCCCCTTCGGGCCCAATCTTGCATGGTCCGATCGGACTATGCGTACCCGGCACATCACCCAACGGAGTGACCCCAGGACAGTGCGGGTGCCAGTGGCGCGGAAGGGAACCGGCTGCCGTCGGGCGTGTCCCGCCCGGGGCCCGGCCCGGGTTGCCGGGTCGTGGCCGTCGACCGGAAACTGTCCGATTCCTGTTCTTCCAGGACCGGCCGGAACTCGTCCGATCGCTGCCCGGGACCGCTGTCCGGCATTTGCCACGCTTCCCGGCGACTTGCTCGGGGGTCGCTCGGCGTAGGCTCTTACCCATGGCTAAGAAGCGGGCGGGCCGCGGCGTCAGCAGGCCCCAGCAGATCGCCAAGTTCGTCGGCGTCAGCGTGCTGGCGGGAACGGTGATGGCCGGGCTCGCGCTGCCCGCCGTCGGCACCCTGGGCCTGGCCGCCAAGGGCACGGTGGAGGGCTTCGACGAGCTGCCGGTCAACCTCAAGCGGCCCCCGCTCAGCCAGCGGACGACGATCCTGGACAACGAGGGCGGCGAGATCGCCAAGGTGTACTCGCGGGACCGCACCGTCGTGGACCTCAAGGACATCTCCCCTTACATGCGCAAGGCGATCGTCGCCATCGAGGACGCCCGCTTCTACAAGCACGGCGCCGTGGACCTCAAGGGCGTACTGCGCGCGCTCAACCGCAATGCCCAGTCGGGACAGGTCTCCCAGGGCGCCTCCACTCTCACGCAGCAGTACGTCAAGAACGTCTTCGTGGAGGAGGCGGGCAACGACCCGGACAAGGTCGCCCAGGCCACCCAGCAGACGATCGGCCGCAAGATCCGCGAACTGAAGTACGCGATCCAGGTCGAGGAGGAGCTGGGCAAGAAGCAGATCCTGGAGAACTACCTCAACATCACCTTCTTCGGGCAGCAGGCGTACGGCGTGGAGGCCGCCTCCCAGCGGTACTTCTCCAAGTCGGCCAAGGACCTGGAACTGGACCAGGCGGCACTGCTCGCGGGCATCGTCCAGTCGCCGTCCCGGTACGACCCGGTGCTGAACGAGGACGAGGCCCTCAAACGGCGCAACGTCGTCCTCGACCGGATGGCCGTCCACCACGACATCACCCGCGCGCAGGCCGCGAAGGCCAAGCGCAAGCCGCTCGGCCTGGACGTCAGCCGGCCCGAGAACGGCTGCATCACCGCCACCATGGGCGCCGGCTTCTTCTGCGACTACGTACGCCAGGTCTTCCTGACCGATCCGGCGTTCGGCAAGACCCGCAAGGCGCGGGCCAAACGCTGGGACCGGGGCGGTCTGACCATCAGGACGACCCTCGACCCCAAGGCCCAGAAGTCGGTCCAGAACTCGATCCGGTCCCATGTGAACGAGTCGGACTCGGTCGCCACCGCCGCGGCGATCGTCGAGCCGGGCACCGGCAAGATCCTGGGCATGGGCCAGTCCCGCCCCTACGGCTTCGACGTCAAGAAGAACGAGACCCAGATAAACCTCTCGGTGGACGAGGACATGGGCGGCGGCGCCGGCTACCAGCCCGGCTCCACCTTCAAGCCGGTGATCGCCGCCGCCGCGCTCGACAAGGGCGTCAGCCCCTACCGCTCGTACCCCTCCCCGTACCGCATGCAGTACCCGTCGCCCGTCGACACCTGCAACGGCAAGTGGAAGGGCAAGGCACCGGTCGAGAACGAGAACTCCACCGAGGTCGGCCCCTACCGGATGAAGGAGGCGACCGCGAAGTCGGTCAACACCTACTTCGTCTCGCTGATAGGGGACACCGGCATCTGCCCGGTGACGACCATGGCGAAGAAGATGGGCATCGAGCGCGCCGACGGGAAGAAGATCGACCAGGTGCCGTCGATCTCCCTCGGCACCCAGGAGATGTCGCCGCTGACGATGGCCGAGGGGTACGCCACCTTCGCCAACCGCGGCGTGCACTGCACCTCCGTCGCCATCGAGTCGATCACCGACGCGCAGGGCAAGAAACTGGACGTGCCCAAGACCTCGTGCAAGCGGGCGATGCGGACCAAGACCGCCGACACGGTCAACTCCCTGCTGCGCGGCGTCGTCGAGGACGGCACCGGCAAGAAGGCGGGCCTGAGCGGACGCGACAGCGCGGGCAAGACGGGTACGACCGACCAGCGGTACGCCGCCTGGTTCGTCGGCTACACCCCGAACATGTCCGGCGCCGTCTGGGTCGGTGACCCCGCGCACCGCACCCGGATGGTCGACATCTCCATCGGTGGCCGCACCTACGACAAGGTCTTCGGCGGTGAGGTCCCCGGCCCCATCTGGCGGGACGCGATGGCAGGCGCGCTGGAGGGCGAGCCGGCACCGGACTTCCACCACGTCAACATCCGGGACGGCGGCAAGAAGTCCCGCACCCCGGCCCACCGCCCGCCCCAGCAGGGCGGCGCCAACGGCGCGACCAACGCCGGGGTCGAACGCCCCGACAACCCCTGGCCCGACGTGACGGTCCCGCCGGACCTGATCGGCGGCGGCGACGGCGGGGGCGGCCACGGCGGACGCCCCGGCGGCATCGGCGGCCTGCCGGGCGGCGGCGGCCTGCCCGGCGGGAACGGCAACGACCACGGAGGCGGCGGCTGGGACGACGCGGGCGGAGCGTGGCCGTGACGGCGGCTGTGACTGTCACGTAGTGGCACGGCCGGGTAGTGGCGGCAGCTGTCCGGTGGCGACGGCCACAGCGTCCGGCAGCGCGACGCAGTAAGGGGCACCCTCCTGGGAGGGTGCCCCTTACATGTCGTAGGCGCGCATCGGCGCACAGGCCGACCGCCGAAAGGGCCGCACACGTGGTGCGGGCTACGGGCTACGGCCGGGTGGTGCGACGGCCAACCAGCGCGCCGGGCCGACCCGGGGGACAGGCCCACCCGGGGATGGCCCCGGCCGAAGGCCGACCAGCCGCAGAGGCGCCCGACCCAGCGGGTGGCCAACGGGTGGTCAGCCGGCGGCGAGGCGCTTCTTCACAGCGGCGGCGACCCGGCCGCCCTCGGCACGGCCGGCGACCTTCGGGGTGACGATCTTCATGACGGCGCCCATGGCCTTCGGCCCCTCGGCACCGCCCGCGCGGGCCTCCGCCACGGCCTCGGCGACCAGCGTCTCCAGCTCCTCGTCGGTCAGCTGCTTGGGCAGGTAGACCGCGAGCACCTCGCCCTCGGCCCGTTCCCGCTCGGCCTGCTCCGGACGTCCCCCGCTCGCGAAGGCCTCCGCCGCCTCGCGCCGCTTCTTCGCCTCGCCGGCGATGACCTTCTGCACCTCGTCGTCGGAGAGCTCGCGCGCGCTGGAGCCGGAGACCTCCTCCTTGGTGATGGCGGCCAGGGTCATCCGGAGGGTGGCGGAACGGAGCTCGTCGCGCTCCTTGATCGCTGCGGTGAGGTCGTCCTGCAGCCGGGACTTGAGCGTGGTCATGAGGTCAGTGTGCCAGGCGCCGGGCGGTGACCGCCCCGGATATCCGCCCCAGGAGGGGCCCGGGCGATGCCGCTCGCCCGACTCCGCTCAAGATCAACGATCCGGCTTCAAGATCGTCCACAGGGACTCCGGGACGTTCCGGGGTCTGCCACCATGGGGCCATGCGCGCGCGTTACCGGATCCCCCTGAAGACAGCCGTCGGCATCACCGCGTTCGGTGCGGCCTGCATCGGATACGCGGCGGGTGTCGAAGCCCGCTCGTTCCGCCTGCGACGGGTGTCCGTACCTGTACTGCCGCCGGGAATGCACCCGCTGCGCGTCCTCCAGATCTCCGACATCCACATGGTGTCCGGCCAGCGCAAGAAGCAGCGGTGGCTGCGCGAGCTGGCGGCCCTGCGGCCCGACTTCGTGATCAACACCGGCGACAACCTGTCGGACCCCGAGGCCGTTCCCGAAGTCCTCGACGCGCTCGGCCCGTTGATGGAGTACCCGGGTGCCTACGTCTTCGGCTCGAACGACTACTACGGGCCCCGGCTGCGCAACCCCGCCAAGTACCTGGCGGAGAAGATCAGCGGCAAGCACGGACTCAACGGCAACCCGCCGGTGGTCGGCGCCGTCCACAACCCGTGGGAGGGCATGCGGGACGCGTTCGACGCCGCCGGCTGGGTCGGCCTCTCAAACACGCGGGGCCGCATCAAGCTGGACGGCGGCCAGGAGATCGCCCTGACCGGCCTGGACGACCCGCACATCAAGCGGGACCGCTACGGCGAGGTCGCCGGCGGCCCGGAGGAGGACGCCGACTTCTCCCTCGCCGTCGTACACGCTCCGTATCTGCGCGTACTCGACGCGTTCACCGCCGACCGCTACCCGCTGATCCTGGCCGGCCACACCCACGGCGGCCAGCTCTGCATCCCCTTCTACGGCGCCCTCGTCACCAACTGCGACCTCGACACCGACCGCGTGAAGGGGCTCTCCACCCACCGCGCGGGCGGCCACGAGTCATATCTGCACGTCAGCGCAGGTTGCGGCACCAACCGCTACACCCCCGTCCGCTTCGCCTGCCCCCCGGAGTCCACCCTCCTCACCCTCCTCCCCCGCCCCTCCTGACCCCCACCCCGGAACCCGATTTCACCTCAGCGCTCCCCTGGGCTAAAGTAGTCCTCGTTGCTTCGGGGTGTAGCGCAGCTTGGCAGCGCGCTTCGTTCGGGACGAAGAGGTCGTGGGTTCAAATCCCGCCACCCCGACTGAAGAAACACCAGGTCAGGGCCTGTCTTCCGGTGAGGAAGGCAGGCCCTGACGTGTATCGGTCGACTGTGGTTGCCGACGGGTCCCCGGCCATCCGCCGGGCCGCCGTCCGGTTGGAAACCGTGTACGCGGTACCGGGGTTGGCCTGCAAGTGCTGCACCAGGGGAGTGCGTGCCGGTGCTCCGAGAATCTCGGGTACCCGGGGCCGGGGGAAGGGGTCGCTGCCCCCTCACTTCCCGTAAGCCTGTTTCCAGCGGGCTCGGTGGTGGAGGTTGCCCTGGCCGGCGCCGTTCACTTCGGTGAGGGACTGCAGGGAGGCTCCGCTGTTCCACAGGCCCAGGTGGTCGCGGTGGACGGCGAGGATTCCGTGTTGGACCGCGAACTTCTCCGAGGGGCGGCTGAAGCGGGTGGTCGTCACGAAGACGGCCAGGTCCGCCCCGAAGTGCACTCTGGCCCCCAGCAGGTCGCGCATCTCGCGGCTCGCGATCGTGCTGGACGGTGTGTAGCGCTTGCACTGGATGACCATGCTGCGGCCGTCCGGGAGGCGGCCGACGACGTCGGCTCCGTTGTCGTGGGAGCCGCCCACCCGGCGTACCTCGGTGCAGCCGTCCCGTCGGCACAGTTGCGCGACCAGTTCCTCGAACTCGGTGCCGGTCATCGCGTCGACCTCGGCCAGGGTCCGGCGCCCGGCGCTGATCCTGTCGGCCTGGCGCCAGCGGCGGTCCTGTTCGCGGGTCAGCCGGTCCTTGCGCCACAGCCACCAGCCGCCCGCGCCCGCGGCGGCCAGCAGTGCCGCGGCCAGGAGGTAGGGCCGGACCTCCGGCCGGAGTGCGGTCAGGAGGACAGCCGTCGCAACGATGGCCGCCGCGGCCGAGCGGCGGCGTGCCGCCTTCCGTCTGCGTGCTGCCGCGCCCCGTCCGCGCCGAGCCGCCATCCGTGTCCCCTCCCCCTCGCCGCCGGTCGAGTACGGCAGTCTCGCCGATGGGGGGCGTCGTGCGTAGGGGGTAAGTCGGCCACTGGCCGGATTCCGGGCGCGGCCCGTTCGTGTCGCCGCCGTCCGGTGGGTGGTGGGTGAGGGCGTGGTCGGGGTGCGTGAACGTACGGGGTGATACGGGCAATATGGGCGTTTGTCTGTGGGTGGTGTTCCGGGTGACGTTCCAGGAGGAATCGTGCGGATCTCTTGTGTCGGTGGTGGGCCCGCGGGGCTGTTCCTCGCGGTGCTGATGAAGCTGCGGGACCCGGCGCACGAGGTCACCGTGTACGAGCGGCGACCGGAGGGCTCGACATACGGGTGGGGTGTCACCTACTGGGCGGGGCTGCTGGAATCGTTGGAGCGGGGCGACCCGGTGTGCGCGGGGGCGATCCGCGAACAGTCGGTGCGGTGGAGTGACGGGACCGCCTTCATCCACGGGGGGACGACCACGCACCGGGGGGACGAGGGGTTCGGGATCGGACGACGGGAGCTGCTGGGCATCCTCACGGAGCGGGCGCGGGGGCTGGGGGTGCGGGTGGAGTTCTCGCACGAGGTCGCGCCGGGGGCGGCCGAGCTGGCGGGGGCGGATCTCGTCGTGGCGAGCGACGGCGTCAACAGCCGGCTGCGGAGTGCGTGGGCGGAGGACTTCGGGCCGCGCCTCACCCGGGGGCGCCATATGTACGCCTGGCTGGGCACCAGCAAAGTGTTCGACTCCTTCACGTTCGCGTTCGAGGAGACGGAGCACGGATGGGTCTGGTGCTACGGCTACAAATACAGCGACGAGCGCAGCACGTTCGTGGTGGAGTGCGGGCCGGACACCTGGCGGGGGCTTGGCCTGGACCGGGCCGGGGAGGCCGAGTCGCTGGAGCTGCTCCAGCGGTTGTTCGTCAAGCCACTGGACGGGCACGCCCTCCTGGCCCGGCCGCCGGCACCGGACGCGGCGGGGCAGCAGGCCGGGGTGCCGTGGCAGAACTTCCGCACCCTCAGCAACCGGACGTGGCACCGGGGCAACGTCGTCCTGCTCGGGGACGCCGCGCACACCACGCACTTCTCGATCGGGGCCGGCACCACGCTGGCGCTGGAGGACGCGCTCGCCCTGGCCGACGCGCTCGACCGGGCGCCGGGGCTGTCCGAGGCGCTGCGCCACTACGAGCGGTCGCGTCGGCCGGCCGTACTGGCCGCGCAGAGCGCCGCCCGCTACAGCGCCCGCTGGTTCGGGAACCTGCCGCGCTACACCCGGCTGCCACCCGAGCAGATGTTCGCCCTGCTGGGGCAGCGGCACTCGCCGCTGCTGCCGTACGTGCCGCCCGCGCTGTACTACCGGGTGGACAGCGCGGTGAACCGGTCCGAGGCGCTGCTGCGGTTCAAGCGCTGGCTGGGCCCGCGTCTCGGCCGCGCCCTGCACCGGGACGGTGACGGTGACGGTGACGGTGATGAGGGTCGCCGGTCGTGAACGGGCACGCCCTGGCGGACCGGGCGGGCGGGTGTGCCCGGTCGGGTAGGGCCCACCACGTCCGGCCGGACGGGATCCACCGGACGAGCCGGATGGAGCCCGCGGTAGCTGACTGCATGGAGCCCGCAGCGGCTGGCCGGAGGGACCCACGGCGTCCGGCCGAACGAACCCCGCGGCCCGCTTGGCCGGACGGGACCGTTCGCGCCTGACCGGACGGGACCGTTCGCGCCTGGCCGAGCGCGTACCGCAGCCGACCGGATGGGACCCGCGGCGACCGGACAGACAGTGCCTGCCGCCGGGCTGGGCGGGCCCCGTAAGCAGCCAGCCGGGATGCCGTGCCGCAGCCGACCGGACGAGACCCGCCGCGAACGGACAGACAGTGCCTGCCGCCGGGCTGGACGGAACCCGTAAGCAGCCAGCCAGGATGCCGTGCCGCAGCCGACCGGACGAGACCCGCCGCGAACGGACAGACAGTGCCTGCCGCCGGGCTGGACGGAACCCGTAAGCGGGTTCCCGGACGGGGCCGGATCGGGCTTACTCGTCCTGTTCCAGTTCGCCTTCCGTCTCCAGGTAGATGCGGCGGAGGGCGTCGAGGGCTTCCGGGTCCGGCTTGGACCACATGCCGCGGGACTCGGCCTCCAGCAGCCGTTCGGCGATGCCGTGCAGCGCCCAGGGGTTGTTCTCCTGGAGGAAGGTGCGCGTGGTGTCGTCCAGGACGTACGCCTCGGTGAGTTTGTCGTACATCCAGTCGGCGACCACGCCGGTGGTGGCGTCGTAGCCGAAGAGGTAGTCGACGGTCGCCGCCAGCTCGAACGCGCCCTTGTAGCCGTGGCGGCGCATCGCCTCGATCCATTTGGGGTTGACGACGCGGGCGCGGAAGACGCGGGACGTCTCCTCCATGAGGGTGCGGGTGCGGACGGTCTCGGGGCGGGTGGAGTCGCCGATGTACGCCTCCGGCGCGGAGCCGCGCAGGGCGCGCACCGTGGCGACCATGCCGCCGTGGTACTGGAAGTAGTCGTCGGAGTCGGCGATGTCGTGCTCGCGGGTGTCGGTGTTCTTGGCGGCCACCGCGATCCGCTTGTACGCCGTCTCCATCTCCTCGCGGGCCGGGCGGCCGTCCAGGTCGCGGCCGTAGGCGTAGCCGCCCCACACCGTGTAGACCTCGGCGAGGTCGGCGTCGGTGCGCCAGTCGCGGGAGTCGATCAGCTGGAGCAGGCCCGCGCCGTAGGTGCCGGGGCGGGAGCCGAAGATCCGGGTGGTGGCCCGGCGTTCGTCGCCGTGCTCGGCCAGGTCCTGCTGGGCGTGGGCGCGTACGTGGTTGACGTCGGCGGGCTCGTCGAGGGACGCGGCCAGCCGGACGGCGTCGTCCAGCAGCGCCACCGCGTGCGGGAACGCGTCCCGGAAGAAGCCCGAGATCCGCAGCGTGACGTCGATACGGGGACGGCCCAGCTCCTCGTACGGGACGGGTTCCAGTCCCGTGACGCGGCGGGACGCCTCGTCCCACACCGGGCGGATGCCCAGCAGCGCCAGCGCCTCGGCGATGTCGTCGCCCGCGGTGCGCATGGCGCTGGTGCCCCACAGGGACAGGCCGACGGAGGTGGGCCAGGTGCCGTTGTCGTCGCGGTACCGCTCCAGGAGGGAGTCGGCGAGGGCCTGGCCCGTCTCCCAGGCGAGACGGGAGGGGACGGCCTTGGGGTCGACGGAGTAGAAGTTGCGGCCCGTCGGCAGCACGTTGACCAGGCCGCGCAGCGGGGAGCCGGAGGGGCCCGCCGGGACGAAACCGCCGGCCAGCGCGTGCACCGTGTGGTCCAGCTCGGCGGTGGTGGCCGCCAGCCGCGGCACCACCTCGCGGGCGGCGAAGTCGAGGATCTGCGCCACCTGCTCCGGGTGGCCGGCGGCGACGCGGGGCACCGCCTCCGGGTCCCAGTCGGCCTCCTCCATCGCCTCGGCCAGCTCCCGCGCCGTCGCCTCGGCCGCGTCGGAGGCCGTACGGGTCGCCGCCGACTCGTCCAGTCCGAGGGCCTCCCGCAGACCCGGCAGGGTACGCGTGCCGCCCCAGATCTGGCGGGCGCGCAGGATCGCCAGGACGAGGTTGACCCGGTCCGCGCCGGTGGGCGCCGCGCCCAGCACGTGCAGCCCGTCGCGGATCTGCGCGTCCTTCACCTCGCACAGCCAGCCGTCCACGTGCAGCAGGAAGTCGTCGAAGCCCTCGTCGTCCGGGCGCTCCTCCAGACCCAGGTCGTGGTCCAGCTTCGCCGCCTGGATGAGGGTCCAGATCTGTGCGCGGATCGCCGGCAGCTTCGCCGGGTCCATGGAGCTGATCTGCGCGTACTCGTCCAGCAGCTGTTCCAGCCGGGCGATGTCCCCGTAGGAGTCGGCCCGCGCCATCGGCGGCACCAGATGGTCCACCAGCGTGGCGTGCACCCGGCGCTTGGCCTGGGTGCCCTCGCCCGGGTCGTTGACCAGGAACGGGTAGACCAGCGGCAGGTCGCCCAGCGCGGCGTCGGGCGCGCACGCCGCCGACAGGCCCGCGTTCTTGCCGGGCAGCCACTCCAGGTTGCCGTGCTTGCCCAGGTGGATCATCGCGTCGGCGCCGAAACCGCCGTCCTCGCGGGGCGTGGCGATCCAGCGGTAGGCGGCCAGATAGTGGTGCGAGGGCGGCAGGTCCGGGTCGTGGTAGATGGCGATCGGGTTCTCGCCGAAGCCGCGCGGCGGCTGGATGAGGATCAGCAGGTTGCCGCGGCGCAGTGCCGCCAGGACGATGTCGCCCTCCGGGTTGCGGCTGCGGTCGACGAACATCTCGCCGGGCGGCGGCCCCCAGTGCTCCTCCACCGCGTCGCGCAGCTCCTGCGGCAGCGTGGCGTACCAGCGGCGGTAGTCGGCTGCCGGGATGCGGACCGGGTTCTTGGCGAGCTGTTCCTCGGTGAGCCACTCCTGGTCGTGGCCGCCGGCCTCGATCAGGGCCCGGATGAGGGCGTCGCCGTCGTGCTCGCCGACGGCGGCGGTCTCGGAGCCGTCGTTCTCGTCGGCGGCCCCGGAGCCGTCGTTGCCGGCGGTCTGCCCGCCGTCGTCAGCGGTCCGCCCAGCGTTGCCGGCGGGGCCCGTGAGGCCCGGGATGTCCTCGGGCGGGCCGAAGTCGTAGCCCTCCGCCCGCAGCCGGCGCAGCAGGGCCATGGCGCTTGCGGGGGTGTCGAGACCGACGGCGTTGCCGATGCGGGAGTGCTTGGTCGGGTAGGCGGACAGCACGAGCGCCAGCCGCTTCTCGGCGGCCGGGATGTGCCGCAGCCGCGCGTGCCGGACGGCGATGCCCGCGACCCGCGCCGTCCGCTCCGGGTCGGCGACGTACGACGGCAGACCGTCGGCGTCGATCTCCTTGAAGGAGAACGGAACGGTGATCAGACGGCCGTCGAACTCCGGCACCGCGATCTGGCTGGCCGCGTCCAGCGGGGAGACGCCCTCGTCGTTGCGCTCCCAGTCGGCGCGGGGCGCGGTCAGGCACAGCGCCTGGATGATCGGTACGTCGAGTCGGGTGAGGGCGCCCGCGTCCCACGCCTCGTCGTCGCCGCCGGCCCCGGCCTGGGCCGGTGCCGTCCCGCCGGCGCCGCCCGCCGCCAGCACGGTGGTGACGATCGTGTCGGCAGCGCGCAGCGCCTCGACGAGTTCGGGCTCCGGGGTGCGCAGCGAGGCCACGTACAGCGGCAGCGGCCGGCCGCCGGCCTCCTCGATCGCGTCGCACAACGCCGCCGCGAACGCGGTGTTGCCGCTCATGTGGTGCGCCCGGTAGTAGAGCACCGCAACGGTGGGCGCATCGTCCGGGAGGGATTCCGCCTGCTGGCCCGGGCGCCGCTCCAGCGGGCCCCAGGACGGTGCCGGGGCCGGGGGCTCGAAGCCGTGGCCCGTCAGCAGGACGGTGTCGGACAGGAACCGGGCCAGCTGGGTGAGGTTCGCCGGGCCGCCGTGCGCCAGGTAGGCGTGGGCCTCCGCCGCCACCCCGATCGGCACCGTGGACGCCGCCATCAACTGGGCGTCCGGGGCCTGTTCGCCGGTCAGCACCACGAGGGGGCGGTGTGCGTCGGCGCGCAGCAGGTCGATGCCCTGCTGCCAGGCCCGGATGCCGCCGAGGAGGCGGACGACCACCAGATCGACGCCCTCCAGCAGCGCGTCGAGCTGCTCGGCGAGGGCGTCCTCGGGGATGCGGCTCGGGTTGGCGTACCGGTAGGTGATGGGGGCGGGGGCCGTGTCGGTGCCGGCGGCGCTGTGTGTGGTCTCGGCGCCGTCGGTGCTCGCGGGGTTCGCTGCGGTCTCGGTGCCGTCGGCGACTGTGCCGTCGGCGGCTTCTGTGGCGTTCGACGCATGGGCGGCATGAGCCGCATGGGCCGCGTTCGCCGCGCGGGCGCTGAGCAGGTCCGTGTCGGAGGTCGAGAGGAGGAGGATCACCCGGGGGGTGTCGTCACCCTGGGCGGCGGCGTCGCGTGACGAAAGCGGCATGCTGCGGTCGGCCCTTCCTCGGGGTGTCCACGCCCCGGGCGGTCTCGGACGGCGGGAGTTCCTGGCTCACCCGGCCGGTAGCCGGGCTCACAGTGGCGGGACCGCGCCGGATTCGCACCGGGCTTCCTCCCCTGTCGCCGTCGCTGGCGATGAGGGCGGACCGGATGGTCCGCCCAGAGCATCGTAAGGGTGTCCGACGAGCAGCGGGAGAGCGCCCGGTGGGGGCCCGGGCGGGGAGGGCTCCGGTGGGAGTGCGGGAGGGCCCCGCCGAGAGTGCGGGAGGGCTCCGCCGTGGTGGCCGGTCCCGCGTGGAGGCGGCCCCGCCGGGAGCGGGAGGCTCGTACAGCGGGAGGGGCCGCGCAGCGGGAGCGGGAGGGCCCGCGCAGGGGGTGGGTATGCTCGCCGCCATGCCCGTCTCCCCCGCCCGTCCGCCCTCCCAGGACGCCGCCACCGTTGCTCCTGCAACGAGTTGTGCGGCCCCCAGGGTGCGCGACGACGCCTGCCCCGGCGCGCTCCGGCTGCACCAGGCGGACGACGGTGCGCTCGCCCGGATACGGGTGCCCGGCGGCATCCTGGACGCCGGGCAGGCCGCAGCACTCGCCGAGGCGGCGGACCGACTGGGCGACGGCGAGCTGCACCTGACGTCACGCGGCAACATCCAACTCCGCGGGCTCGCCGCCGAGTCCGGGCGGGAGCTGGCCGCGCTGCTGACGGACGCCGGACTGCTGCCCTCCCGCGCGCATGAGCGGGTACGCAACATCGTCGCCTCGCCGCTGTCCGGACTGGACGGCGCCGGACACCGGGACATCCGGCCCTGGCTCACCCGTCTCGACAAGCTGCTGTGCGAAAGCGAAGAGGCCCAGGGGCTCTCGGGGCGGTTCCTGTTCGCGCTGGACGACGGCCGCGGGGACGTGGCCGCACTCGGCGCGGATGTGACATTGCTCGCGGTCCGCGACGGCGGCGCGCTGCTCCTCCTGGACGGTGCGACGCAGGCTCTCCGTATCGACGGCACGGACGAAGATCGCGCCCCGGCTGCGGCCCTCACCGCCGCTTTGACGTTCCTCCGCGTGGCGCGTGAGGACGGCGTACGGGCGTGGCGCGTCCGCGAACTCCCCGACGGCGCCGACGCGCTGCTGCACCGGCTCGTCGCCCGGCACCTCGACGGTGACGCCACCACTGTCGCTGTACCCGGCGCCGCCGGCGCGGTTCCGCCCGCCGCCGTTGATGCGGTACCGCCAGCCGCCGCTGACGCGGTACCGCCGACCGCCGCTGCGGCCCCCGCGTCGAGCGGCCCGCCGCCCGGGCTCGTCCGCCCAGGTACCCCGGACGGCAGTGCCGAC
Source organism: Streptomyces albus subsp. albus (assembly GCF_000725885.1). Taxonomy (GTDB): domain Bacteria; phylum Actinomycetota; class Actinomycetes; order Streptomycetales; family Streptomycetaceae; genus Streptomyces; species Streptomyces albus. The sequence continues at coordinate 197,415 of NZ_JODR01000009.1, forward strand.
CTCGCGGATGCCGGAGCCGACACCACGGACGCCGGAGCCGACACCACGGACGCAGACACCGTCGCGCTGTCCGTGCTCGCTCCGCTGGGCCGGCTCACCGTCGCGCAGTGGCGGCTGCTGGCCCGCACCGCCGGTGAGCAGGGGGCCGGTGAGCTGCGGGTCACGCCGTGGCGCGGCGTCGTCCTGCCCGGCCTCGTACCGTCCCGGGCCGCGGCGCTGCGGGCCACGCTGGATGCGGCCGGGCTGGTGACGGACCCCGGCTCCGCCTGGCGCGGAGTGGGCGCGTGCGCCGGACGGCCCGGCTGCGGCAGGGCGTTGGCGGACGTACGGGCGGACGCGGCGGCGTGCCTCAAGGACGACGGCCCCGCAAACGGTGGCGGCTCCGCGACTCGCGGCGACCCCGCAAGCGGCGGCGGCCCCGCGACTGGTCGCGCCCCCGCCGCAGGTCCCGCAACCGGTCGCGCCTCCACCACCGGTGAAGGCTCCGCAACCGGCGGCGCCCCCGCCACCAATGAGCCGTTGCCCGTGTACTGGTCCGGCTGCACCCGCCGGTGCGGCCAGCCACGGGGCGCCCGCGTCGAAGTGGTCGCCGCACCGGACGGCTACCACGTGGCGACGGTGGCCCCGGGCGCCGAACCCGGACCGGGCGCACCCGCCACCGGCAGGCTCGTACCGTTCGGCGCTCCGCGGCAGCTGGCCCCCGCCGTCGCCGCGGCCCGCTTCCGGGCCGACCCGCAGCAGGCGGGCACCACCCCCTCCCTCCCCGCGCCGACACCCGACCTGCCGACGACAACAACCGACCGACCGACGGACGACGACGAGAGCTGAGCGCACAGTGTTCGAGTACGAGAAGGACGGCGCTGCCATCTACCGGCAGTCCTTCGCCACCATCCGCGCCGAGGCGGATCTGGCGGGGCTGCCCGCCGACGTCAGTCAGGTCGCGGTGCGGATGATCCACGCCTGCGGCATGGTCGATCTGGTGCGGGACCTCGCCTACACCCCCGGTGTGGTCGCCCGTGCCCGCGAGGCGCTGCGCGCGGGGGCGCCGATCCTGTGCGACGTGGCGATGATCGCCAGCGGGGTGACCCGCAGGCGGCTGCCCGCCGACAACGAGGTGCTCTGCACGCTGGCCGATCCGCGGGTGCCCGACCTGGCCGCCGAGTTGGGGACGACGAGGACCGCCGCGGCTCTCGAACTGTGGCGAGACCGGCTGGAGGGCTCCGTGGTCGCCGTCGGCAACGCGCCCACAGCGCTGTTCCGGCTGCTGGAGATGGTGGCGGAGGGGGCTCCGCGCCCGGCGGCGGTCATCGGGGTGCCGGTCGGTTTCGTGGGTGCGGTGGAGTCCAAGCAGGCGCTGGCCGCGAACGAGGCAGGGCTCGATCACCTGGTCGTCCACGGCCGACGGGGCGGCAGCGCCCTGGCCGTGGCCGCGCTCAACGCCATCGCCAGCGAGGAGGAGTAGAGCCGGTGACGAGAGCGAACGCGCACGCGGCGGACGGGAACGGCGCGGGCGGAGCCAACGCAGGTGGCGCCGGCACCGGCGGCACCGGGCGGCTGCTCGGTGTCGGACTGGGGCCGGGCGACCCGTCGTTGATGACGGTACGGGCGGTCGAGGCCATCGCGGAGGCGGACGTGGTCGCGTACCACAGCGCCCGGCACGGCCGCTCCATCGCCCGCTCCATCGCGGCCCGGCATCTGCGGCGCGACCACATCGAGGAAGCGCTGGTCTACCCCGTCACGACGGAGGGCACGGACCATCCCGGCGGCTACCGCGGCGCGTTGGAGGAGTTCTACGCCGAGGCGGCGGCGCGGCTGGCCGCCCACCTCGACGCGGGCCGCACGGTGGCGGTCCTGGCCGAGGGCGATCCGCTCTTCTACGGCTCCTACCAGCACATGCATAAGCGGCTTGCCCACCGCTATCCGACCGAGGTCATCCCGGGGGTGACGTCCGTCAGCGCGTCGGCGGCCCGTCTCGGCACGCCGCTGTCGGAGGCGGAGGAGGCCCTCACGATCCTGCCGGGCACGCTGTCCGAGGAGGAGCTGACGGCGCGGCTCGCCTCCAGCGACGCGGTGGCGGTGATGAAGCTGGGGCGCACGTTCCCGAAGGTACGACGCGCTCTGGAACGCTCCGGCCGGCTCGCCGAAGCGCACTACGTCGAGCGCGCGACGATGGCCGGCGAACGCACGGGCCTGGTCGCGGACGTGGACCCGGACTCGGTGCCGTACTTCTCCGTCGCCGTCCTGCCGAGCAGGGTGGGCGCCCCGGCAGGCGCCGTACGGGAACGGGACGGGCAGCCCGCGGCCACCACGGCCCGGGGCGAGGTGGTCGTCGTCGGCACCGGCCCCGCCGGCCCGCTGTGGCTGACGCCGCAGACGCGGGGCGCGCTGGCCGCCGCCGACGATCTGGTCGGCTACACCACCTACCTGGACCGGGTACCGCACCGGGACGGCCAGCGCCGCCACGGCTCGGACAACCGGGTCGAGGCCGAACGCGCCGAGTTCGCGCTGGAACTGGCCCGGCGCGGCCGGCGGGTGGCCGTCGTATCGGGCGGGGACCCGGGGGTGTTCGCCATGGCCACCGCCGTACTGGAAGCCGCAGCGCAGGAGCCGTACGCCGACGTGCCGGTACGGGTGCTGCCCGGGGTCACCGCCGCCAACGCCGCGGCGGCCCGCGCCGGTGCCCCGCTCGGCCACGACTACGCGGTGATCTCCCTCTCCGACCGGCTCAAGCCGTGGGACGTCATCGCCGACCGGCTGCGCGCCGCCGCCCGCGCCGATCTGGCCCTCGCCCTCTACAACCCCGGCTCGCGGAGCCGCACCTGGCAGGTCGGCAAGGCCCGCGAGGTCCTGCTGGAGCACCGTGCGCCGGACACCCCGGTCGTGGTGGCCCGCGACGTGGGCGGCGACGGCGAACGCGTCCACGTCGTCCCGCTGGCCCGCCTCGACCCGGCGGACGTCGACATGCGCACCCTCCTGATCGTCGGCTCCTCCCAGACCCGCACAACGACCCGCCCGGACGGCACCACCACGGTCTGGACCCCCCGCCGCTACCCGGAGAGCGGGGAGAGGCGGCACGCGGAGGGGTGAGCGCCGCAGCGCGGGCCTCCCCGTCATGTGCCGTACCGACGGTCCCGTGACGCCGCGTGGGCGAGGAGAACGGCGGCTCGCATCTGTACGACGGGGTCGGCCGTCCGGTCCGGCGCGATCATGAACGGACCGCTGCCCTGACCGTCGTGTTCGCGGGCGTCGCGGCGCAGGCGGGTGGCGAGTGTGAGGGCGGCCCCGGCTTCGCTGCGCGGGAGGGGCCGGTCCCTCGCGTCCCACGCCAGCCGAGCGAGCGCGTGGGCCCGGTCCTCCGCGCTGCTGGTGCGCCAGGTGCCGGCCAGGAAGGTGGAGTGGGCGGCGTCGTGGTGGCCGACGATGTGCAGCTTCCACCTGATGTGGCGGACGAGGGTGAAGCTGCGGGCTGTGCGCTCAGCCATCGGTCGGCTCCTTGGTCGGGTATGCCCGGGGTGGGCAGGCACAGCGGCGGGTGACGCTGATGATCGGCGGATAGTCCCCGGTCACCGGGGTGGTGGTCACATCCAGGCGCGGCATCTGCCCGCAGTCCGAACACAGCGTCAGGTCCCGTTCCAGCGCGGCCCGTACGGATGCGAGGGCGGAGTCGGGCACGCTGCCCTTCGTGCAGCGTGGGCACGCACACGGCGGGCACGGCACCCACTCCGGAGGCGGCCCCTCGCCCTTCACGGTCCGCTCGCGGGTCCAGGTGCGGCCGGAGTCACGCGAGACACGGATCGTCATACGGCTCACGACGCGGCCCTCACCACATGTTCCCGTCGCAGACACTTCAGCCGGCGATCCGGCCTGCATCCAGTCGCTGTAGTCGGGTTCGAGTACCTGACCGTCATCCGGGCGGCTCCCCTCGCTGAGTTCACAATCAGCCAACTGCGGGACGCCCGTCTCGGCCGGACGCAAGACCGGACTTTTGAGCGGACTTTCCGCCGTGACCGGTCATTCCTCGTTCCCCAGCCGCTACCGTCGGTGAACAAGCGGATCACCGGAAGTACCGTTGACCCCCTTTGAACAGGCGTGCCTCGAGCACGGCTGGCGCCGGCCGTCGGACTTCCTTCGAGCGTTCGATGCGACCGCCGCCGTGCTGGGTGAGGTCGTCACGCTGACAGACCGGCAACTCCGCAGATGGCGTCAGCCCTCGCCCCCTGAGCCCCGGGCCCGTGCGTGGCGCGTGCTCCATGCCATGTTCGGGGTCAGTCCGCGTGAACTGGGGTTCCCCGGGCCCCCGCCCGGTGCGACCGTGGGGACGGAACCGCTCCTCGTGGAGAAAGGCACCAGCAGCGTGGACCGACGCGCCTTCCTCAATGATTCCCTCGGTGTCGCGGCCGGCGCCGGACTTCCACCGGGCCTGTCGCCCGCTGGACGTTCCGGAGCCGTGGGCACGACCCATCTGCGGGAACTGCGAGAAGGGCTCCGCTCGCTGTACCAACTCGACGACGCCTACGGCGGCGGTGACGTACGTTCCCTCGCGGCCCGGCACTTGCGCCGCGTGCGCCGCGTCATCAACACCAGCCGCTACCCCGAGACCATCGGCCGGCAACTCCAGTTGCTCGCCGGAGAGACGGCGGAGCATTGCGCGTGGCTGGCGTACGACGCGGACGACCAGGACACCGCACGCCGCTACTGGGGAGAAGCTCTCGCGTCAGCGACGATGCTCCGCGACAGCAGCCTCGAAATCCTGGTGCTCTCCTCGTTGTCGATGCAGGCGTCGTACGAGGGGCGCCCCCGTGACGGTCTCGATCTTGCCCGGGCCGCACGCGAACGGGCCACGCGTTTCGGCTCGCCGGTCCTGCAGTCCCTCATCGCCTCCCGTGAGGCGCGGGCCCTGTCCCTGATGGACGACGGCAAGACAGCGGGCAAACGCCTCGCCGATGCCATGCGCCTGGTCGAACGCCATGGGCCTCGATCGCGCCCCTCCCCGGGCTGGGCGGCGTTCCACGGCCGTGCCGAACTCGACTACGCGCAGGGCCTGCTGTACACGGAGACCGGCCACCACCGCGCGGCCACGCAGTACATCCGAGCCGCGCTCGCCCACCAGGACCGCACCTACGGACGCAACCGGGCGCTGTACCGGCTCACCCTTTCCCGCAGTCTCCTCAAGGCCGGAGACGTGGACGAGGGCGCCGCCCACGCCGTGGACAGTCTGGAACATCTGGAGGAGGTCGAATCCGCCCGCGTCCTCAGACGTCTGCACGAAGTGACCGGCCTCCTCGACAGCCACGACTCCGCGAGCACCAGGGACGCGGCCGAGCAGTTGACGCAGTATGCCCGCCTGAGAGGAGCCGCGTGATGTCCGGCATCGTCTACCGGCTGTATGAGGGGCGAACGGTGGCGGGGCAGCTCGACGCGTTTCTCCCGGTGTACGAAGAGGTGTACGCCGAGCCTCCGTACAGCGAGGGCCCCGAGGACATCGCGGAGTTCGTCGAGCATTTCCGCGTCCATGCCCGGCGGGCAGGCATCCGGCTGGTGCTCGCCCGTGAGGCGGGGGAGGTCGTCGGTTTCGCCTACGGATATCTGCTGGCTCCCGACACGCGGTGGTGGGCGAACGTCCAGGAGCCGCTTCCCGGTGACTTCACGTGGGAGGACGGCACCCGCACGTGGGTCGTCATCGAGCTGGGCGTGCGGAAGCCCTGGCGCCGCCGGGGCATAGCCGGGGGCCTTCACGATCGCCTTCTCGAAGGGCTGGTGGTCGAGCGCGTCACCCTCACCGTGCGGCCCGAACCGGAAGCCGCACCGGCCCGGGCCGCGTACCGCTCCTGGGGGTACCGGCGCGTCGGCCGGTCCCACCCCTGGGACGGCGCCCCGTGCTACGACGCGATGGTCCGCGAAATCGGGCCACCGTGTGCCGAGGCTCCCTAAGAGCATGCTCCCCCGTTGCTCTCCCGGACGGGGTCGCCGCACACTCCGACCAAAATTGACTGAGTCAAAAGAACCCGGTTACCGTCTGGGTGGTGCGTGGCAGGTCCGCGCGCCGCCTGTTCGAGCTGTCCACCCGTCGAATCCGCACGGAGCCCCCATGAAGTGCTACGACTGCGACCTGTCCGGAGGGAGCGGGACGCCCATCGGCGTCTGCTCCCGTTGCGGTCTGGTCATCTGCCGTGAGCACGGCCGCGTCACCGAGGCGGTCGTCCATCTGTCGCGCGGTCCCGGCAGGTCCACCAGCGACCGGCCCGCCCGTCGCGCGGTCTGCCACACCTGCTACGGCGCCGAGCACCCGGCCTGACCGGGCTCGTCACGGGCCGGGCCCCGCACCAGGCGGCGCCGTGACCACACCGGGCCCACCCGCCCCACGCGTTCTTGACCCGGTCAAATCAGCCCTCCTACAGTGCAAGTCCGGCGAGCGGGCAGCCGCGCGGGTGGGCGGCACCCGCGGAACGATCCGAGGGATGTGACGGGACATGGATGAGGCGGCCGAGCTGCTGAAGGCCAGGGGACTGCGCAACACCACGCAGCGCCGCGCCGTGCTGTCCGCCCTGCGCGGGCACGCGCACTCCACGGCCGCCGAACTGGAGCGCCGCCTCGAAGCGGCGCAGCCCCCCGCCGGGCTCTCCCGCCAGGGCCTCTACAACGTGCTGGAGGACCTGAGCCGCGCCGAGCTGATCCGCTGCATCGAGCCCGCCGGGTCACCGGCCCGCTACGAACTCCGCGTCGGCGACAACCACCACCACCTGGTGTGCCGCAAATGCGGCCGGATCGAGGACGTGGACTGCACGGTGGGCCGGGCGCCCTGTCTGGACCCGTCGGACAGCAAGGGCTTCACCATCGACGAGGCGGAAATCACCTGGTGGGGTCTGTGTGACCGCTGCCGCTCCTGAGTGACGGGTCCCGCAGCACAGCCTCCGCGGCGTCCTCGGGACTCGCCACCACGCGGACCCCGTCCGGCACCGGGGGGCGGCGGACGATGACGACGGGCACGCCCGCCTCCCGCGCGGCCGTCAGCTTCGGTGCGGTGGCCGCCCCGCCGCTGTCCTTCGTCACCAGCACGTCGATACAGTGCCGGCGCAGCAGCTCCCGTTCCCCGTCGAGGGTGAAGGGGCCCCGCTCCAGCAGCAGCCGCATCCGCGCCGGTACGGGCACGTCGGGCCCTGGCGGGTCCACGGACCGTACGAGGAACCACAGGTCCGCTCCCGCGGGCCCCGCGAACGCGCCCAGGCCCAGGCGTCCCGTCGTCAGGAAGACGCGCTCGCCCAGCCGGGGCAGCAGCGCGGCGGCCTCGTCGAGGGAGTCCACCGGGTGCCAGTCGTCGCCCGGCGCCGGGACCCAGCCGGGGCGGCGCACGGCCAGCAGGGGAACATGGGCGGTGGCCGCGGCCTCGGCGGCGTGGAAACTGATCGTTCCGGCGAAGGGATGGGTGGCGTCGATGAGCACGTCGACACGGTGGGCGCGCAGCCAGTCCACCAGCCCCGCGATGCCGCCGAAACCGCCGACCCGCACCTCGCCGGGCGGCATCCGCGGTCCGGCCACCCGCCCGGCCAGCGAACTGGTGACGCGCACCGACGGCGTACCGTCCAGCAGCCCGGCCAGGCGGCGGCCCTCCGTGGTGCCGCCGAGGATCAGTACGTGCACGAGGGGCGGGTCCTTCCATGACTGAGACGAGCGAGCCGACGGAGACGGGCCGGCCCACAGGCACGAGCGGGCCGACGGAGACGGGCGGCGGGCCGGCGGACACCAGCGCGCCCACAGAGCCCACGCAGATGACGGAGCCCACAGCCCTCGCAGCCGCCGACGTGCCTGCGGACACGGGCCGGCCCGCAGGCACAGGCGAGCCGACGGAGACAGGCGGGGCAACAGACACCAGCGCCCCGGCCGGTGGGCGGGGCGCCCAGCTCAAGCACACGGGCCTGCGGCCGGGCTGGACGACGGGGGCCTGCGCGACGGCGGCGACGACCGCCGCCTACACCGCGCTGCTGACCGGCGAGTTCCCCGACCCGGTGACGATCACCCTGCCCCGCGGCCAGACCCCCGCCTTCGCGCTGGCCCGCGAGGAGCTGGGCGCGGAGCGGGCCATGGCCGCCGTCGTCAAGGACGCGGGCGACGACCCGGACGTCACCCACGGTGCCGTCATCCACGCGACGGTGCGCCCCCTCCCCGCGGGCGCGGGCGTCGTCTTCCGTGCCGGGCCGGGGGTCGGCACCGTCACCCGGCCCGGACTGCCGCTGGAGGTGGGCGAGCCCGCCGTGAACCCGGTGCCGCGCCGGATGATGCGCGAGCACGTCGCGCGGGTCGCCGCCGAGCACGGCGGCAGCGGCGACGTGGAGATCACCCTGTCCGTCGAGGGCGGCGAGGAGCTGGCCCGCTCCACCTGGAACCCGCGCCTGGGCATCCTCGGCGGACTGTCCATCCTCGGCACGACCGGCATCGTGGTGCCGTACTCGTGCTCGGCGTGGATCGACTCGATCCGCCGCGGGGTGGACGTCGCGCGTGCGGCAGGCCGCACCCATGTGGCGGGGTGCACGGGCTCCACCTCGGAGCGGACCGTCGTCACCGAGTACGGGCTGCCCGAGGACGCGCTGCTGGACATGGGCGACTTCGCCGGCGCCGTCCTCAAGTACGTGCGCCGGCACCCCGTGGACCGGCTGACGGTCTGCGGGGGCTTCGCCAAGCTGTCCAAACTGGCCGCCGGCCATCTGGATCTGCACTCCAAGCGCTCCCAGGTGGACAAGGGCTTCCTGGCGCGGCTGGCCCGGCGCGGCGGGGCCGACGAGGCGCTGGCCGACCGGGTGAGCGAGGCCAACACCGGGCTGGCCGCCCTCCAGATGTGCGCCGCCGCCGGGGTGCCGCTGGGCGACCTGGTGGCCGAGGCCGCCCGCGACGAGGCCCTGCGCGTACTGCGCGGCGCCCCGGTCCGGGTGGACGTGCTGTGCATCGACCGGGCGGGCACGGTGGTGGGGCGCAGCACGGTGCGCTGACCCGTCGCCGCCCCGCCCTGCGGGACGAGGACCGTCCGCCGCCGCACCCCGCGCCGGTACACGCACCGCTCGGGCCGATGCCCCCGCCGTCCCCCTCAGCACACGTGCCGTTCCCGTTCCGGTGAGTACAGGTGGCTGTCGGCGAACTGCCGGGCGGCCAGGGTGCGGCCCACCAGGATGACGGCGGTCCGCGTGATGCCCGCCGCCTTCACCTGGCCGGCGATGTCCGCGAGGGTGCCGCGCAGCACGGTCTCCTCCGGGCGACCCGCGTAGGCGACGACGGCGGCGGGGCAGTCGGCGCCGTAGTGCGGCAGCAGTTCGGCGACCACTTCGTCCGCGTACCGCGCCGCCAGGTGCAGCACCAGCAGGGCGCCACTGCGGCCGAGAGTGGCCAGGTCCTCGCCCTCGGGCATGGGGGTGGCCTGCCGGGCCACGCGGGTGAGGATCACGGTCTGGCCGACGGTGGGCACCGTCAGCTCCCGTTTGAGGGCGGCGGCGGCAGCCGCGAACGCGGGGACGCCCGGCACCACTTCGTACGGCACGCCCGCCGCGTCCAGCCGTCGCATCTGCTCGGCGACGGCGCTGAAGACGGAGGGGTCGCCCGAGTGCAGCCGGGCCACGTCGTGCCCCTCGGCGTGGGCGCGCACCATCTCCTCGGTGATGGCGTCCAGGTCGAGCTGCGCGGTGTCCACGAGACGGGCGCCGGGCGGGCACTCGGCGAGCAGGTCCCGCGGTACGAGGCTGCCCGCGTACAGGCACACCTGGCAGGCGGCGAGCGTCCGGGCGCCGCGCACCGTGATCAGGTCGGCGGCGCCGGGCCCGGCGCCGATGAAGTACACGGTCATTGCTCGTCTCCCACAGCGTTTCCGGAGTTCCTGGCCGTTCCGGAGTTCCTGGCCGTTCCGGGGTTCTCGTCCGCTCCGGGGTTCCCGGCCGCCCCCGTACCCGTGACCGTTACGGGGCTCCCGGCCGCCCCCGCATCCGTGACCGGTACGGGGCTCCCGGCCGTCCCCGGGCCCCCGGCGTCAGCGGCGTTGCCCGCGTCACCGGCACCACCGGCGTCCCGCCCGGCTGCTTCCCCGTCACGTGAGGCGGCACCACCGGAGGCGGCGGCCAGGGGCGCTCCCGGCTTGCACACCGCCCACTGCGTCACCGGCATCGCCTGCCGCCATCCGGTGAAGTGGCCGACGGGCGTGCCGTGGGCGACGGCCAGCCGCACCAGTTCGCCGCCGTGCCGCCGGTACCAGTCCGCCAGCAGTGCCTCGGACTCCAGCGTGACCGTGTTGGCCACCAGCCGGCCGCCCGGTGGCAGCGCCTCCCAGCAGGCGTCCAGCATGCCGGGGGCCGTCAGTCCGCCGCCGATGAACACCGCGTCGGGCGTCGGCAGGTCCGCGAGGGCGCCGGGCGCGGTGCCGGTGACGACGCGCAGTTGCGGCACCCCCAGCCGCTCGGCGTTGCGGGCGATGCGGGAGGCCCGTTCCGCGTCCCGTTCGACGGTGACCGCACGGCACGCGGGATGGGTGCGCAGCCATTCGACGGCGACCGAGCCGGCGCCGCCGCCCACGTCCCACAGCAGTTCGCCGGGTGCGGGGGCCAGCGCGGCGAGCGTCGCGGCGCGCACGTACCGCTTGGTGAGCTGCCCGTCGTGCTCGTACGCGGCGTCGGGCAGCCCGGGGACGGCACCCAGCCGCAGCCCGTCCGGGTCGCGCAGGCAGGCGACGGCGACGATGCTGAGCGGGTCGCCCGGCGGCTGGGACCAGCTGAGGGCCGTGCCCTCACGGATGTGTTCGCGCTCGCCGCCCAGTTGTTCCAGCACCCACATGCGGCTGGCACCGAACCCGCGGTCGCGCAGCAGCCCGGCGACCTCGGCGGGGGTGTCCGCGCCCGCGCCGAGCACCAGCAGCCGCCGCCCGTGGTGCAGGGCCGCGGCGATCCGGGCCACCGGCCGCCCGACGACGCTGACGACCTCGCACTCCTCCAGCGCCCAGCCCAGCCGGGCGCACGCGTACGACACCGACGAGGGGTGCGGCAGCACCCGGGGCGGGGCGGGCAGCAGTTCGGTCAGGGTGCGGGCGATGCCGTAGTGGAAGGGGTCGCCGCTGGCCAGGACCACGATGCGGCGCCCCGCGTGGGCGGCGAGCAGCCCGGGGATCGCGGGCCGCAACGGGGACGGCCACGTCACCCGCTCGCCGGCGCACTCAGCGGGAAGCAGGGCGAGCTGCCGTGCCCCGCCGAGGAGGACATCGGCCTCGCGCAGCACCCGGCGGGAGGGCCCGGTCAGGCCGGACCAGCCGTCGGCACCGATCCCGACGACCGTCACATCGGGCTGGGCGGTCGGGGACGGCGTCAAACCAGGCACCTCGGGGCTCTGCGCGCTGTGCGGGCTCTCGAACAGGGACGCTCGAACTGTACTGTTCGGGCCCCGGCCCGCCGACCCCCGGTCCCGGTCCACAATGGGGCGCATGGACCGCAACGCACAGCCCGACCAGCCCGGCCAGGCCGCATCCGGCCGGCCGAACCCCGACCAGGCCGCCTCGGGCCAGGCCATGCCCGACTGGGAGAAACGGTTCCGGGCGCCGCGCGTCTCGCTGCCCGACTGGGCCGAGGAAGCGCCGGCCCGCTCGCTGTTCGTCTCGAACGCGACGGGCACCTTCGAGCTGTACGCCTGGGACCGCGACACCGGCGAACAGCGGCAGGTCACCGACCGGCCCAACGGCACGACCGACGGCACCCTGACGCCCGACGGCGAGTGGATCTGGTGGTTCTCCGACACCGACGGCGACGAGTTCGGCGTCTGGATGCGCCAGCCCTTCGGCGGCGGCCCCGACACCCCCGCCGTCGAAGGGCTCGACCCCTCCTACCCGGCCGGGCTGGCCCTGGGCCGGGACGGCACCGTGGTCGTCGGCCGCTCCACCGACGAGGACGGCTCCACCATCCATCTGCTCCGCCCCGGCTCCCCCGCCCCCGTCGAGATCTACCGGCACAGCGAGTCCGCCGGAGTGGGTGACCTCTCGCACGACAGCACGCTGCTGGTGATCGAGCACACCGAGCACGGGGACGCCATGCACTCCGCGCTGCGCGTGGTGCGGCCCGACGGCTCCACCGTCGCCGAGCTGGACGACAGCGAGGGCGGCACCAAGGAGCTGGGCCTTTCGGTCCTCGGGTTCGCCCCCGTGGACGGCGACGCCCGGCTGCTGATCGGCCACCAGCGGCGCGGCCGGTGGGAGCCGATGATCTGGGACCCGCTGGCCGGCACCACGCAGGAGCTGAGCCTGGACCTGCCCGGCGACCTCCACGCCGAGTGGTACCCGGACGCCTCCGCGCTGCTGGTCGCGCACAGCCACCAGGCCCGCGACGAACTCTTCCGCTACGACCTGGCCACCGGCGAGCTGTCCCGCATCGACACCCCCGCCGGCTCCGTCATGGGTGCCACCGCCCGGCCCGACGGCACCGTCGAGTTCCTGTGGTCGTCCGCCGCCGAGCCGCCGCAGGTGCGCTCCACCACCGGCGGCGTCGTACTGGACCCGCCCGGGATGAAGGCGCCCGCCTCGGTGCCCGTGGAGGACGCCTGGGTCGAGGGCCCCGGCGGCATGATCCACGCGCTGGTGCAGAAGCCCGCCGGGGAAGGCCCGTTCCCGACCGTCTTCGAGGTGCACGGCGGACCCACCCACCACGACACCGACTCCTTCGCGAGCCAGCCCGCCGCCTGGGTCGACCACGGTTTCGCCGTGATCCGCGTCAACTACCGCGGCTCCACCGGGTACGGCCGCGCCTGGACGGACGCGCTCAAGCACCGGGTCGGCCTGATCGAGCTGGAGGACATCGACGCGGTGCGCGCCTGGGCCGTCGACTCCGGGCTCGCCGACCCGGAACGGCTCGTCCTGGCCGGCGGCTCCTGGGGCGGCTACCTCACCCTGCTCGGCCTCGGCACCCAGCCGGAGGTGTGGGCGCTCGGCCTGGCCGCCGTGCCGGTCGCCGACTACGTGACCGCCTACCACGACGAGATGGAGGCGCTGAAGGCCATGGACCGCACCCTCCTGGGCGGCACGCCCGAGGAGGTGCCCGAGCGGTTCGAGGCGTCCTCGCCGCTCACCTACGTCGACAAGGTCCGCGCCCCGGTCTACATCTCGGCGGGCGTCAACGACCCCCGCTGCCCCATCCGGCAGGTCGAGAACTACGTCGAGAAGCTCGCCGAGCGCGGCCACCCGCACGAGGTCTACCGCTACGACGCCGGGCACGGCTCGCTCGTCGTCGAGGAACGGATCAAGCAGGTCCGACTGGAGATCGACTTCGCGTTGCGGCACCTTCCGCAGCCTCCGCGGGCGTGACCTCGTCCGCCGGGTCCCCGGCCCCTCCGGGGGCCTCCCGGGACCCGGCGGGCCCCTGGGCCGCCTGGTCTTCCTGGGCCTCCTGGGCCTGCGTGGAGGAGTCCGCAGGGGCGTCCGTGGTGGTGTTCTCCTCCGGGAGCAGCCCCAGAGCGGCGTCCTTCGCCATCTCCGCCTCCCGCCGGAAGAAGCGGAACCACATGAAGACGACGAACCCGGCGAAGACGAACCACTGCGCCGTGTACCCCAGGTTCTGGAACGCCTTCAGGTCCAGCCCGGTGCCCTCGGGCGCCACCGGCGGCACCGGCTTGAGCGGCGGCTCGGTGTGCTGCTCGGTCAGCCACGCGTTGGTCACCTCGTACGGCACGACGTTCACCAGCGCCGCCGCACTCACGAAGCCCAGCTGGCCCTCGGGCAGCGCCCCGGACGCCTCGGGCCCCGCGTCGTTGTGCGACTCGGACGCCTGGAGCACCCCGCGCACCGTGACCTCGCCCTTCGGCGGCGCCGGCACCCGCGCCGGGTCCGGGTCGCCGGGCAGCCAGCCCCGCACCACGGGGACCGCCTGGTGGCCCTTCGTCTCGTCGGTCCGCAGCAGCGACAGCACGTAGAAGCCCTGCTTGTCCTTCACGGTGCGGTCCGGGATCAGCAGCGGGTGCGCGGTGTCGAAGCGCCCGGTGACCTTCGCGGTGCGCCCGGCCGTCTCCTCGGTGATCGGCAGCAGCGACGCGAGCGGCTCCGCCTTGGCGTGCGCGGCGGACTGCGACTGCTCCTGCTGCTGGTGGTGCCGGTCGACCCGGTCGTCGAACCGGCTCAGCTGCCAGCTGCCCATCAGCAGACACACCGGAATCGCCAGTACGGCGAAGATGTTGATTCCCCACCACCGCGGGGTCAGCAGGAACCGGTACACCCCACCAACGGTACGCCCCCGCGCCGGGCCCCAGACGGGAGGGCACCGCTCAACCGCCTTCGCACACCGCCACGGACCACTGGCGACTACTGCGGGATGACGCCCGTCCGGTAGATCGTGCCGCCGGCGCAGGTGTCGGGCAGCCGGGTGTTCGCTATCGGAGCGCCGCCCTCCGGGGTGTGCGAGACGACCACGTCGGCGCCGCCGCCCCCGCTGCCGGGGGAACTGCCACCGCCGTCCCCCGCACCGGGCGTGCCCGTACCGCCTCCGCCGGTGCCGTCCCCGCCGCCGGAGCCGCCGTCGCCCGAGCCGCCGTCCGCGCCACCGGAGGCGTCACCGTCGTACCGGCCGCCCTGCGGCGTGGGCGAACTGCCACCGCAGCTCCCGTCGGGCACGAAGGCGAACTTCACCACGTACGCCTGGCCGGGCTGGAGCACCACCTCGTCGCGGGCGACGGACGGGTCGCCCAGTCCGGGTGCCGCGTCCCCCGCGGTGTGGTCCACGACCGCCACCTGGCCGCGCGCCCCACCGCCCTGCACGGAGGCGCCGACGAAGCCCTCGCCGTCCACCGTGCAGGCGTCGCCGGAGACGTTGGCCACCCGGAAGCTGCCGTAGATCGTGCCCGCGCTGTCCGGCGCCCCCGACTGGGCCGAGCCCTGACCCAGCTGGTCGCTGCCGCACGTCGGGGCGCTGGCGCTGAGGGTCTCGTTCGGCCCGGCGCTGCCGCTGCCCGGCCCCCCGGACGGTGACGGGTCCGTGTCCCGGTCCCCCTCGTCGCCCTTGCCCTTCTTCTTGTCCTTGTCGCGGCCGTGCTCGCCGTCGCCCCTGCCGCCGTCCGCGCCGGTCCCCGCCTCGGGGCCGCGCGTCTGGCCGTGCGTACTGGCGGCGGTCAGCGGATGGTCGTCGTCGCCGCCCCCCGGCATGACGCCGCCGTACAGCAGCGCCGGCACGGCCACCGCGGCGACCAGCACCGCCGCCACCGCGCCCACGGCCGCCTGCCGACGGTGCGCGCGCCGCGCAGGCACCGCCCGGCGCAGATGGTCCAGCGTCCGGTCCATGCTCTCCGCGGACGGTTCGATCTCCCGCACCCGGTCCTGCAGCAGCCGCCGGAGAGCGTCCTCCCCGAACCCGGCTCCCGGACCGGCGACGGACCCGGCGGCTTGTGCGGCGTCTGCGGCGTCGGTGGCCGGGGCCGTCCCGTCGTCGGAGGGCTCCGCCGGGGGCGCGCCCGGCGTCCGTCCCTGAGACGTTTCTTCGCGGGCCGTGCCGTCCTCACCGGTGCGCTGCTTCTTCCCGCCGGGGGGCGCCGCCGCCTCGGACAGAGGCTCCGTCCCGGACTCGGACGCCGCAGCCCGGGGCCCGCCCGCGCTCTTGCCGGAGTCCGCGGCGGCCTCGGGCACGTCCGGGGTGCCCTCGCCTGCGTCCTCCGCGTCCGCAGCGCTGGCCGCCTCCGTGGCGGGGACCGCCTCCGCGGCGGTGGCCGCCTCCATGGCGGGCCGTAGCTCTTGCGGGGGACCCGCTCCCTTCGCCGCCGACGGCGTCCGCGGCGGCTCCGCAGTGTCCCCGGGCTCTTCCCGCGCGGACTCGGAACCGGCGGACTCCGCACCGGCGGTCTCCGTCCCGGCGGACTCCGAACCCGCCGTCCCCGCACCGGCGGTCTCCGCACCGCCCGGGGTGCCCTCCCCGCCGGCGGCTCTTTCTCCGCGCGGGGCCTTTTCGTCGCCCGCGGGGCCCGCGCCGCGGGGGGCCCTCTCCTCGCGCCCGCCGGCGTTCTCACCGGGCGGGTCCGTGCGCTCGCGCTCACTCATGACGCGGTCTCCATGGCGGTGCGCAGGGCGGCGATGCCGCGCGAACCGTACGCCTTCACGGAGCCGAGGGAGAGTCCGAGCACCTCGGCCACCTGAGCCTCGGTCATGTCGGCGAAATACCGCAGTACCAGCACCTCGCGCTGGCGCCGCTGCAAACCACGCATCGCCTTTATCAACTGATCCCGTTCGAGCTGTTCGTAGGCCCCCTCCTCGGCGCTCGCCATGTCGGGCATCGGCTTGGAGAGCAGCTTCAGCCCGAGGATGCGGCGGCGCAGCGCGGAGCGGGAGAGGTTCACGACCGTCTGCCTGAGATAGGCGAGGGTCTTCTCGGGGTCGCGGACGCGTTTGCGCGCCGAGTGGACGCGGATGAACGCCTCCTGGACGACGTCCTCGCAGGAAGCCGTGTCGTCGAGCAGGAGCGCCGCGAGTCCGAGCAGGGACTTGTAATGGGCGCGGTAGGTCTCGGTCAGATGATCGACTGTGGTGCCCGGTGCCATCGCCTCGTCAGTGTCCCCACCCTGTGCGAGACCCGGTGAGAGCGGGCGCGTGGGGCGCGCGGCGGCAGACCAGGGCGCGATCACCGGCATGCCTCCGCCCACAGGCAGCGCTCCGGCGCGTGCGACGGGTCGGGGGCGGCCAGGGGCCGTTGCGATTCCGAGTACCTCTGCCACGCCTGTTTGACACGTTTCCCCCCGTCAGGGTTGTACGCGACAGGCACTGTGCGGAAAAACACACCACATGCCGTCATACACACATCTCTCAGTCTTCAAGAAAGCCCCGTTGATGCAGTGTCCGCTCCGGCGCCCGGGCACGCTCCCCCCTGGCTTCCCGGGCCTGGCCGCCCGGGACCGGGTGGGTCCGGAGGAAACAATGACGCTCCCCGGCCGCCTGCCGGTTGCAGGCGGGCGGGGAGCGTCATTCTCCGTCAGCGGGTACCGCCGTGGCCAGTGGCCCCGGGGTACCGGTACGTGCGCGCGCTGCGGCTAGCGGCCGGTGCCGCCGTAGACGACGGCCTCGTCCGAGTCGCTGTCGAGCCCGAAGGCGGAGTGGACGGCGCGTACCGCGTCCCCCACCGCCTCCTCGCGGGTGACGACGGAGATGCGGATCTCCGAGGTGGAGATCAGCTCGATGTTGACCCCGGCGTTGGACAGCGCCTCGAAGAAGGTCGCCGTCACGCCCGGGTTGGTCTTCATGCCGGCGCCGACGAGGGAGATCTTCGCGATCTGGTCGTCGTAGCGCAGCGAGTCGAAGCCCACCGTGCCCTGCGCCTTCTCCAGCGCGGCGATCGCCTTCTTGCCCTCCGCCTTGGGCAGGGTGAAGGAGATGTCCGTCAGCCCGGTGGAGGCGGCGGAGACGTTCTGCACCACCATGTCGAGGTTGATCTCGGCCTCCGCGATGGCGCGGAAGAGCGTCGCGGCCTCGCCCGGCTTGTCCGGCACCCCGACGACCGTGACCTTCGCCTCGGACGTGTCGTGCGCCACACCCGAGATGATCGCCTGCTCCATCGACTCTTCCCCTTGCCCGTCCGGCTGCTCGTTCGTGACCCACGTGCCCTTCAGGCCGGAGAAGGACGACCGCACGTGGATCGGGATGTTGTAGCGACGCGCGTACTCCACACAACGGTGCAGCAGCACCTTGGAGCCGGAGGACGCCAGCTCCAGCATGTCCTCGAAGGAGATCCGGTCGATCTTCCGCGCCTTCTTCACGACGCGCGGGTCGGCGGTGAACACCCCGTCGACGTCCGTGTAGATCTCGCAGACCTCGGCGCCCAGCGCCGCGGCCAGCGCCACGGCGGTGGTGTCCGAGCCGCCGCGGCCCAGCGTGGTGATGTCCTTGCTGTCCTGGGAGACGCCCTGGAAGCCGGCGACGATGGCGATGTTGCCCTCGTCGACCGAGCTTTGGATCCTGCCCGGGGTGACGTCGATGATCCGCGCCTTGTTGTGCGCGGAGTCGGTGATCAGACCGGCCTGGCTGCCCGTGAACGACTGCGCCTCGTGGCCGAGGGATTTGATCGCCATCGCCAGCAGCGCCATGGAGATCCGCTCTCCGGCGGTCAGCAGCATGTCGAACTCGCGACCGGAGGCGACCGGAGACACCTCTGAGGCAAGGTCGATCAGCTCGTCCGTCGTGTCACCCATCGCCGAGACCACGACGACAACCTGGTTGCCGTTCTTCTTGGCTTCGACGACCCGCTTGGCAACGCGCTTGATGCCCTCGGCATCGGCAACGGAGGAGCCGCCGTACTTCTGCACGACAAGGCCCACGTGTGCTCGCTCCTCGAATCATTTCCCGGGACCCCGGCGCTCCGCGCGACACTGCCCGGAATGATGGGATCCACTGATCGGCTCAGTGTAACGACCGGGCGGAATCCGCACCCGCCCGGCAGACCCCTGCCCGCCCGACCGCGGATGACACGAAAACGTGACCGTGCTCACGCGCATACCGGACACCGCGCACCGCACCCGCGTGCGCGCTCCGGGAGCCACGACGGGCTAACGCAACCCCGCCCGGTGCCGCCCGAACGAGGCGGCCGGCACACAGCGAGACGGCCCTCAGCCGCGTTTGAGGCCCAGTGGGGCGGCGATCTCCTCCGCCATCACCGCGCCGGCCTCCGCCTCCAGGGAGCCGTCGCCGTCCTCGTCGGCGGCGTTGCTGTCGGTGTCCAGACCGTCCAGCTCCTCCAGCGGCTTGTCCAGCCGGACGTGCGCCACCAGGGACTGGAGGGCGCGCAGGGCGGCCGAGGCGGTGGGGCCCCAGTTCGACAGGTAGGAGAACTGCCACCACCACAGGGCCTCGCTCACCCGGCCCGCGCGGTAGTGGGCCATGCCGTGCCGCAGATCGGTGACCACGTCGGCCAGGTCGTCCGAGATCCGGCAGGGGACGGGCGTGGCCCGCGGCACGTACGGGTCGAAGACCTCCGAGTAGACGTCCACCGGGTCCAGCAGCGCGGCGAGCCGCTCACGCAGCTCGTCCACGTCCGGCTCGGGGCCCACGTCCGGCTCGTACCGCTCGTCCGGGACGATGTCCTCGTGCGCGCCCAGCCGGCCGCCCGCCAGCAGGAGCTGCGAGACCTCCAGCAGGAGGTACGGGACGGCACTGTCGGGCTCGTCGCCCTTGGCGACCTCGGTGACCGAGACGATGAAACTCTCGATCTGGTCGCTGATCTGGACGGCGAAGTCGTCCGGGTTGTCGGTGATGGTGTTCAGCGTCGCATCGGACATCGGGCAACCTCTCCCCTGTGGAGTCCCCTGGAGCCATCCCCCGGCGGGATCACCCCTCGTCGGCTCGTCCCCTCGGCTCACACGTCAAGGAGCCGCCTTCCCTCGAAGGCCCGCCCCAGGGTGACCTCGTCCGCGTACTCCAGGTCCCCCCCGACGGGAAGCCCGCTGGCCAGCCTCGTCACCTTCAGGCCCATCGCGGAGACCATCCGGGCCAGGTACGTGGCCGTCGCCTCGCCCTCCAGGTTCGGGTCCGTGGCGAGGATCAGCTCGGTGACCGACCCGTCGGCGAGCCGTGCCAGCAGCTCCCGTATCCGCAGATCGTCGGGGCCGACCCCCTCGATGGGACTGATCGCCCCGCCCAGCACGTGGTACCGGCCGCGGAACTCGCGGGTCCGCTCGATCGCGACGACGTCCTTGGGCTCCTCGACCACACAGATGACCGACGGGTCACGGCGCGGATCGAGACAGACCCGGCACTGCTCCTCCTGCGCGACGTTCCCGCACACCGCGCAGAACCTGACCTTCTCCTTGACCTCGGTCAGCGCACTCGCCAGCCGCCGCACATCGGTGGGCTCGGCCTGCAGGATGTGGAAGGCGATCCGCTGCGCGCTCTTGGGACCGACGCCGGGCAGCCTGCCCAGCTCGTCGATGAGGTCCTGGACCACGCCTTCGTACACGGACGGCTCCTGCCTGCGCTCACTCGCTGGTCCCCGGCGCCCGCGGGACGCCGAGCACGACTCGTTTCCTCGGTACTTCAGTACTTCGTCAGTACTCCGCCAGTACTTCCTCAGTACGGTAATGGCCCCCGCGGGCCACCACTAGCCGCTCAGCCCCACCGCCCGGCCCGGCCCCCGCCCGCCTTCGGGCCCGGGGCCGGGGGCTGGACCTGGGCCCGGGAGACGCAGCGGCCCGCGAACGGCGGGGCCGCCGGCGACAGGGGCAGATCCGTCTGCGACAGGGGCAGGGCCGTCGGCCTCAGAACGGCAGGCCCGGCATTCCGCCCATGCCCTGCGCGAGCGGTCCCAGCTTCTGCTGCTGCAACTCGCTCGCCGCGCTGTTCGCGTCACGGACCGCCGCCAGCACCAGGTCGGCGAGGGTCTCGGTGTCGTCCGGGTCCACGGCCTTCGGGTCGATGACGAGCCTCATCAGCTCGCCGGAACCGCTGACGGTCGCCTTCACCAGGCCACCACCGGCCGTGCCCTCGACGGACGCCTCGGCCAGCTCCTGCTGCGCCGTGGTCAGATCCTGCTGCATCTTCTGCGCCTGCTGCAGCAACTGCTGCATGTCAGGCTGTCCACCACCGGGAATCACGATCGCTCCTGGCTCACTAGACGCCGTACTGAACGCTCCCGAGCCTACGTGCTCCCGCCCTCGTGGGGCGGCCCCTCCCCGGAACCCGGTGACGGGCTCCGGAGCGGGCCCCCGATCGCGGGCTCTGGCGGCTGCTCACTCGTGCTGGAACTCCTCGATGACCGTCGCACCGAGTTCGCGGACGATCAGGTCGTGGCCCGAGAGCGCCGAGTCGTCCAGATCGGGGTCGTCCTCCGCGGGCATGTCGTCCTCCAGCCCCACCCCGCCGGAGACGGGCGACGCCGCAGGAGCCGGTGCCGCCGGGCGCTGCGCCTCCGGTGCCGGCGCCGGAGCGGGCACCGGGGCCGGTGCCGCGGCCGTGGGCGCGGGCCCCGCCTGGGACGACGGGCCCGGAGCCGGCTGGGGCGCCGACCACTGCTGGGGCGGCCCCGCCGCGGCCGGCGCGGCCACCGCGCTGCGGGCGCCGGCTCCGCCCCCCGTCGCGCCGGGCCCCGCACCGAAACCGGGGCCCGGCCCGCTAGGGCCCCCGGGACCACCGCCGCTGCCGCCACCGGACGGGTCGACCAGCGCCTCCACCTGCCACTGCACGCCAAGCGCGTCGTTGAGCGCCTGCCGCAGCACCTCGTCGCTGCCACCGTTGCAGAAGCTGTCGCGGGCCCCCGCGTTCGGGAAGCCGACCTGGAGCGTCTTGCCGTCGAAGCCGACGACCTGCGCGTTCTGGCTGAGCAGGATCCAGGTGAAGCGCCGCCGGTTCTTGACGGCCTCCAGGATCTGCGGCCACATCTGCCGGATCTGCGCCGGATCCCCGCCGCCTGCGGGTGCGGACGAGACGGGGGCGGGCGGCGCGGCCGGCGGCTGCGCGGCGGGGGGCGGGCCCGCCGGGGCCTCGCCCGCAGGCGGACCGGCGGGGGCACCGCTGCCCGGTGCGGTCGCGCCGGGCCAGGCACCGGGACGGCGCCCGGCCCCGCCGGCACCGCCCGTACCGGCACCGCCACCGGGCCCCGTACCGCCCGGCCAGGCGCCGGGCCGGCGGCCCGGCTCGGCGGCACCGCCTCCGGCGGCCGGAGCCGGGGCCGACGGGGCCGCCGCGGCCGGGGCAGAAGCGGGCTGCGAGGGGGCGGGTGCCGGGGCGGCGTACCCCGCGTCCGCCGCCGGCGCCCCGGCGTCCGGGCCCGCTCCAGCGCCGGGCGGCACGGGCGCACCACCAGCGGGCACCGAGGCGGGCGCAGGGGCACCAGCAGGGGCGGGCGCACCGGCCGCGGGGCCGCCCGCGCCGGGTGCACCGCCGCCCACCGCTCCCAGGGCGACGCCGCGCTCCAGCCGGTCCAGCCGGGCCTGCACGGAGCGCTCGTCCCCGTACGTGGCGGGCAGCAGGACCCGGGCGCAGATCAGTTCCAGTTGCAGCCGGGGCGCGGTGGCACCGCGCATCTCCGTGAGCCCCGTGTTGACGATGTCGGCGGCGCGGCTCAGCTCGGCGGCGCCGAAGACCTCCGCCTGGGCCCGCATCCGCTCGATGACGTCGCCCGGGGCGTCGATCAGCGTCTTCTCGACCGCGTCGGGCACCGCTGCGAGGATCACCAGGTCCCGCAGCCGCTCCAGCAGATCGGTGACGAACCGGCGGGGGTCGTGGCCGCCCTCGATGACGCGGTCGATCACCTCGAAGACCCGCGCCCCGTCACCGGCGGCGAAGGCGTCCACGATGTCGTCGAGCAGGGCGCTGTCGGTGTACCCGAGGAGCGCGGTGGCCATGGCGTACGTCACACCGTCCTCGCCAGCGCCGGCGAGGAGTTGGTCCATGACGGACATCGAGTCACGCACGGAGCCGGCTCCGGCCCGCACGGCGAGCGGCAGCACCGACTCCTCGACGGGGATGTTCTCGCGCTCGCAGACCTCGGCCAGGTAGTCCCGCAGGGTCCCCGGCGGGACGAGCCGGAACGGGTAGTGGTGCGTACGCGACCGGATGGTCCCGATGACCTTCTCCGGCTCCGTCGTCGCGAAGATGAACTTCAGATGCTCGGGCGGCTCCTCGACGACCTTCAGCAGCGCGTTGAACCCCGCGGGGGTCACCATGTGCGCCTCGTCGACGATGTAGATCTTGTACCGGCTCGACGCCGGGCCGAAGAACGCCTTCTCCCGCAGCTCGCGGGCGTCGTCCACACCACCGTGCGAGGCGGCGTCGATCTCGATGACGTCGATCGAGCCGGGCCCGTTCCGCGCCAGGTCACGGCACGACTGGCACTCCCCGCAGGGCGTGGGCGTCGGCCCCTGCTCGCAGTTGAGGCAGCGGGCCAGGATCCGCGCGCTGGTCGTCTTCCCGCAGCCGCGCGGACCACTGAACAGATACGCGTGGTTGACGCGGTTGTTGCGCAGCGCCTGCTGCAACGGGTCGGTCACATGCTGTTGCCCGATGACCTCCGCGAAGGTCTCGGGGCGGTAGCGGCGGTACAGGGCGAGGGACGACACGCCCCCGACGATATAGGCGCCCACCGACAACCGCCGCCACGTGGCGTACCCCACACCCCCGACCCGCCGCCCCGGCCGGCCCCGTCAGCCCCCATCGGCCGCATCCTGCCCCGCCGGGCCCGTCAGTCCCCATCGGCCCCATCAACCCCAGAGGGACCGCCGGCCCCGCCAGCTTCCTCGGCCCCATCAGTGCCGCCGATCCCGCCGGCCCCCGCGGCCCCGTATCGCCCCCGGACATGCGAACGCCCCCCACGCACCCGCCAGAGCCGACCTACCCTTGCTGCCTTCCGGCCCTGGGGGAGTTCAGTCAGTTAGCGCCACGTGAGGGGCTGCCGCCAGCCTACCCGATCCCCCGCGCCCCCGACGACCTCCCTCCCCCGCCCACCCCACCTCGGGGTACGCGTTCGCGAGCACCCCTGAACGTCTTGTATTGTTCTCGGCGGAGGATTCGCCTAGTGGCCTAGGGCGCACGCTTGGAAAGCGTGTTGGGGGCAACCCCTCACGAGTTCGAATCTCGTATCCTCCGCCCAGCCTTCACCGGGCTGAACGTAGGGCCCCACCGCCTCGGCGGTGGGGCCCTACGTCGTTCGGAGCCTCTGCCTCACTTTCCCCACCGACTCGGGGAGACCAGGCAGGGAAGCACGTCACAGACGCGCTGCGGCCCTACCACCGCCCCGGCCCGCCGGGCTCGCTCCGGCGAACACGGTCAACCCGCCGAGCCACGAGGCCGACTCCGGGGCGTGTGCCACTGGCAACACTCGTCGCCCGAGCCATGCGGTGAGTTCCGGCTCCCCCACCTGACCCAGATACGTGGGCTCCGCTCGTGATGACTCCGGGCTGTTCGACGGCTGTTACGTCTTCCCACGGCGTGACAACGGCACAGCACGGAGTTGCAGCCCCTCGGATTGGACGACTGAGCGAGGACGGCGGCGCTGGGGAAACTCCGCGTCCGATGCGATCGCAGCCGGGTTCCGGCGCAACACCAACCGCAGCCGGCCGTTGACAGGCACGAGCTGAGGCTCGACATGCCCCTTGATGATCAGACTGTCGACGGCCTGGGGATGTAGCAGTTGCATCACCCGTAGGGCCTTCTCACCCGACGACCCGTTGCAGATGCCCGACAAGGCGTCGACCATCGCGTGATGCGCCTTGTGGAGAGTCTGCTTCTTGCAGCCGCAGGCTTCAGCGGCCTTCTGCCACGTGCCTCCGCGCGCGAGGAGCTCGGCGATCAGCAACGCACGCTGAGCCTTGATCTCCTTTTCCAAGGCTGAGAGTCGGCTGAGCGCGCCCAGCAGCTCCTCCAGCGCGCTCACACTTGAGGGGCTGACGCGTTCACGCATGCGCTGGATCGCCTCACGCAGCGCTCGCGCCCCGAGCGGGAGTTCGAGTCCGTCTCCGTACGACGCCGGATTCCCGTCGAAGTGCGAGGGCCCAGTCCACCCCCGGTCACCCATCCGTCAAAAATAACTGACAGCCTCCGGCCACAGCCCAATGAAATCCAGCCGTTACCCCACCGCATCGGTGGCTGATCACGCGCTGCCAAAACTGCACTTCAACCGCCAGGTTGGCGACTCACAGGGCTGATCCGACCAGTAGTGATCCAGACAGTCGCGACGGCGAGTGTTGTCAAGCGAGCTATGCCGTGCTCCTCGGCCATGAACTCCTGTGTCGCGGCTGACAGTTAGCCTCAACATCACGTGGAGGCTGGCCGACGGCACAAACGCCGACGGCCCCCGATGGCGCGGGAGCCGTCTCCACCTTCTCCTGCACTGGGAAGGTTCACTTGACTTTGACAGTAGGGCACTTGGGGCCCCTCCGACAAGACGTAATCGTGCACTCTCTCGCCCGGGGAGGGCGCCTGTGACGATCCCTTCGAGCGCGTGGGCTGCGATCGCTCTGGTAGTTCCCCTGACGCTCCTGACCGTGGTGATCGGCCTGATATGGCTCATCGGAGCCGTCGTTCCGCCAGTGCGTCAGTACGCCCTCGATGTGGGTAGGCAGACGACAGGGATGCTCCGAGCGCTGTCCTTCCGTTCCTCTCGTTGACCCTGTGGGCTCGGCCCTGACACAAGTCGGAGCCGAGCCCACGAAGCCCTCCGGCCGCACCCGTGAAACGTTTTGTACATCCGCGTTCAAGGACGCCGACCGGCTGAGCGTTGAGTCAGGTCGCCGGTCAGCCGGGCACCGCCCGACTCGGCTCCGAACCGGTTGACAGATGCAGGATCTTTTCCCATGCGGCCACTACCCCTGCAGCGGCAGCAGTGGTCAGAGCGACACCCACCGCTGACGAGGCCAAGGCGAAGATGATGCCTGCAAGGCAGAGAGTGAACGCAGCCCCTCGCAGCACCTGCTGCCGCCAGGCCTTACGCTCCCGGTGGCTGCGCAACAAGTCGTCTGCGGAAGCCTCGCCGGGTGCAAGGTTCTGCATCTGGCCGCTCGCGAGCACGCTGAGAATACGTTCCACTTCGCGTAGAGCTCGCTTCGCACCGTCGATACGATCGAGTTCTACCTCGTCTCGAAGCTGGCGCACGAGGCTGGCGGCGGCCGAGTACCGGGCCACGACCTGAGGCATGGGGTTGCGACCATCAGGAAGTGCTCGCTGCACGGCGTATCTCTCCAGCGCGGTGGCAAAGTCTTCCAACGATCGCACTGCCCCGACATGTGGGGAGTTGAACGGGGATGCTGTCGGAGGTTCTTTACCACTTGCTTCCAAAGGCATGAGGAGCGCCTCATATGCCCCGCGTACAGTGGCTGTCACAGTCTCGGTGGTCCACCGTTGCAAGCCTTGGTTTGTGACCAGTGAAGCGATCAGGGCAGTCATCGAAATAGGAGCCATCAGAGCCCCTACTGCGAGGGCGTCACGCCAGACGTGCCAGGTTGTTTGTTCGATGATTGCTGCAAGGGCGAAACCCGCTGAGACGGAGAGCGCAACGGGAACGGCCATCTTGATGAAGAGTGCATTGCTGGACACCCGGTAAAGGACGTCCTCTCGCTGCAAATAATCCAGCGTTGTACGAGCTGGAAGTGTCGCCAAGGGGCTGTCACGGATCTGACGCACCAGGTGAGCGCGGCGCCGTCTTGCGCGTCCACGCGCGTGCGCCCAACATACTCGTTCCAGTAACGTTCTGTTGCCTCGACGCTGCGACGTCCCTGTCATGGTCATAGTCCATATCGACATTGTCCAAGCAGCAAAAATAAGCGCCAAAAGATCGGCTTTCGACACGTCCTCCCCTTCCTGGATACTGTGCTTACACAGTCCGTCACAAGCAGCGACTTCATATCATTGGGCGCTGACGCCGAACAGGTGAAATGAAATCTGAACGGCTCATGCGGTATCACGCCCTTCATCGGCTGCAACGCTCGCGCTCGCCCGCAGGTCACACAGTGGTCCCGCTCAGTCCGGTTCGTGCACCCCGCCCCGGTGACCGGGACCTCGCCGGGCGCAGATTCCCCAGCAGTTGGGTGCTGGCCTGCCTGATCCCAGCTCTCGTCTGGCTTCGCTCACCCGTCCGGCGCTGTCCGTCACGAACCGCAGCAGCCGCCCGACGGTGTTTCCGCGACGGTGGCCGGCGGCGGGGTCGGGGCGGCGTGGTGGGCCGTCTCGGGTGGCGGGGCGCAGCAGCCGCCCGCGGCGGTCGGATCGGTTTCCGGGGCGTCGAAGAGGCCGGCGCCGCCGCACACTCCGGTCTCCGGCAGGGTCAGTTGCACGCGGTCGGCCGACTCGATGTCCCCGGCGAGGGCGGCGGCCACCGAGCGGACCTGTTCGTAGCCGGTCATCGCCAGGAACGTCGGCGCGCGGCCGTAGGACTTCATGCCGACCAGGTAGACGCCTTGTTCGGGGTGGGACAACTCACGGTGGCCGTGCGGGTAGACGGTGCCGCAGGAGTGCACGTTGGGGTCGATCAGCGGCGCCAAGGCCACCGGCGCCTGGAGGCGTTCGTCCAGGCCGAGGCGGAGTTCGGAGAGGAACGACAGGTCGGGGCGGAAGCCGGTGAGCACGATCACCTCGTCCACCGGGTCGAGGCGGCTGCCGTCCTCGGAGACCAGCACCAGTCGGCCGTCGGCCTCCCGGTCGATCACGTCGGTGCGGAACCCGGTGACGGCTTCGGCATGTCCGTCGTCCACGGCGGCCTTCGCCGCGAGGCCGAGGGCGCCGCGGGCGGGCAGTTGGTCGGCCTCGCCGCCGCCGAAAGTGGAGTCGGAGATGACCCGGCGCAGGACCCACACCGCCCTGGTGCCGGCACCCTCTTCCGTCCCGGCGAGGCGGGCCAGGCCGGCGAGGGCGGTGAAGGCGGAGGCGCCCGAGCCGATGACCGCGGTGCGCCTGCCCGCGTAGCGCGCCCGTACGGCGGGGTCGTCGAGGTCCGGTACGCGGTACGTGATGCGTTCGGCCGCCGCGCTCTCGCCGAGGGCGGGCAGGCCGCTGCCGCCTGCGGGGCCGGGGGTGCGCCAGGTGCCGGAGGCGTCGATCACCGCGCGGGCGGTGACGCGCGCCTCGTTCCCGTCGGCGTACCGGAGGTGGACGACGTAGGGCTGTGCCTCGCGGCCGGCGTCCACGACGCGGTCGCGTCCGACGCGGGAGACGCCGGTGACCGTGGCACCGAAGCGGACCCGCTCCCCGAGGGCCTCGGCGAGCGGCTGGAGGTACTGCTCCGCCCAGTCACCGCCGGAGGGGTACGCGGTCGCGTCGGGCCTGACCCACCCGGTGGGCGCCAGCAGCTTCTCGGCCGCGGGGTCGGTCACCTCGCCCCAGGGGGAGAACAGCCTGACGTGGGACCACTCCCGTACGGCTGCTCCGGCGACCGGGCCGGCCTCCAGGACGAGGGGCTCGACGCCCTGCCCGATCAGATGCGCGGCGGCGGCCAGGCCGACCGGCCCGGCTCCGATCACCACGACGGGGAGCTGCTGGACGCTCATGACTGGGTTTCCTCCAGGGTTCGGTGCGTGGGCCGGCACGGGCCGCGGCGGGACAGGGCCGCCGGCCTGCGGTACGGGCAGCCACCGCGTACTCCGGCGCCGGCCCGGGAACGGCAGGCCGTTGCAGCGGCGGCGGTGTGCACAGGGCGGCCGTGCTGCCGAGCACCTCTGTTTCGATGCCTGTCTATCCTCTTGCCCTGTCAGCATCACACTTGATTCGACGGACGTCAACATAGACAGCTATCGAAGCAGTGCGCCGAGCGATCACGCTCCCCGTCGACCCTGGCTCGCTGTTTCGACCCGTGTCAAAATAGAGCTATGCCGAAGACGAGCCGGCCGTCGGCCGAGGTGCTGCCCTGCTGCCCACCGGTGACCGAGCGCCCCATGACCGTCGAGGAGTCCGAGACCGCCGCGCGGATGTTCAAGGCGCTCGGCGACCCGGTGCGGCTGCGACTGTTCTCAGCAGTCGCCTCCCACCCAGGCGGCGAGGCGTGCGTGTGCGACATCTCCGACGTCGGCGTCTCCCAGCCCACGGTCTCCCACCACTTGAAGAAGCTGAAAGAAGCCGGGCTGCTCCTCTCCGAACGCCGCGGCACCTGGGTCTACTACCGCGTGGCTCCCTCCGTACTCGCCGCGATGGGCCAGATCCTGGCGACCACACCGTCAGCCGCCTGACGCCCGACACCCGACACCCGACGTCGAACCCCGGGCCCCAGGACCGACCCGTCGAGCACGCGGCCCCCGCCCGCTTCCCACCGGTCCGCCGCCCTTGCGCGGGTACCACCGGCCGAGCCGATTCACGAAGGACGAACCGATGCCCTCCACACCCGCCGCGTCCGTCCTGTTCGTCTGCGTGCACAACGCCGGACGCTCGCAGATGGCCGCCGGGTTCCTCACCCACCTCGCGGGCGACCGCGTCGAGGTCCGCTCGGCCGGCTCGGTCCCCGCGGACCGGGTCAACCCCGCCGCGGTCGAGGCGATGCGGGAGGTCGGCATCGACATCTCCGGTCACCGGCCGAAGGTCCTGACCACCGAGGCCGTCCAGACTTCCGACTACGTCATCACCATGGGCTGCGGCGACGCCTGCCCGGTCTTCCCCGGCAGGACGTACCTCGACTGGGAACTGGAAGACCCCGCGGGCAGGGGCGTGGAAGCCGTGCGCCCCATCCGTGACGCGATCAGGACCCGCGTCGAGGCACTGGTCGCCGAGATCGACGCGGCGGGACCCGCACCCACGGCGTGAGCGGGTACGACGCCGAGCCGACCGGCGGCGCCTGCAAGGGGCCGGGCGCCGCCCACCGTACGGCCCTCCCCCGGACTCCGCGGTCTCTCAGCCCACGCAGTGACGGCACCGCACCCGGGCGATGCGGTCGGTCCTGCCGTGCGTGGCCCGCAGTGGACGCTGTTCGCTGATCAGGCCCCAGACACCTTCGCCGGGCCACATGACCCAGCCCCACCCTGCTTCGGCGTGCCCGATGTCCGGATGGTGGTTGCACTTGTCCGGCAAGTGCGCCATACCGTTGGGCGAGATCAGGATTCTCTCCGCCACCGGCCCGCGAGTGGCTGCCCCACGGCTCCGTTCCGGCGGCCCCTCGGCGCGTTCTTCCCTACCCATGAGGCGGATCCTGCCAGGAGCACGCCCGCGGTGACGGCGGTTACCGGCGGCATCCTCACAACGTGGGTGTGCGCGGCACCTTCACCTCCACGTCGCCGCATCCCGCGTGCCGGGCCTCGGACTTGACGTACGAGGGGAGTACGGCCAGGCCCGGTGAGCGGGGGTCGGGGGGCGTGTCGTCCCCCTCCTCGGGTTCCTTGTCCCATGCCACGAACGCGGCGCGGCCCCGCTGGCAGTCCGCCGTGTAGACGCTGAGTCCGCCCGCGTGGGCGCCCTCGCCGTCACCGCCGAGGCGGTCGGCCCGCCGGCCGAGCACCCGGGAGACGACGGCCGCCAGTTGCGGGTCCGTGACGGTCGTCAGCCGGAGCGTGTCCAGGCCGAAGGGCCGCCCCACGTCGCACGAGCGGACGCCGCCCCGGACGGGCCCGTCCGGCTTCGTGCCCGGTGTGGTGCGTACGGCGGACACGTCCTTGCCGCGCGCCCACCCGGGCAGTTCGACGCCCTCGAGGCCGCACAGCCGGTCGTCGTCCAACGCCTTGACGCTCTTCCCCTCCGGCGGCCCCGGCAGTTTCGGAGGGTCGGGGTAGCCGCCCTCGCAGCCGTACCGTTCCATGATTCCGTTGGCCAGCCGAACCACCGCGCGGGACATCGCGTCGAGGCCCCGGCGCGCGTCCACCTCGTTCACGTAGTCGGGGTCGGACGCCCCCGAGGCGAGCGTGACCACCCGCAACGGCGGGTCCTCGCCCGGCTCGTACGACCGTTCGTGACAGCTGGTGGGGAGCGCCACCCAGGCGCGCTGGGAGGACGCCATGCCGGTGATGTCGCCGCCCAGCGGGGTCATACGGGAGGAGAGGTACTGCCTCGTCCAGTCCCACGCCTGGGCGCCCTTCAGCTCCCCCAGCGTCCGTACCGAAGCGGTGACCTCCGACTCCAGCTCATCGGCGCCGAAGCCCTGCATGCTGCACTCCGTGTGCATCGGGTCCTCCGTCGCCCGGCGCAGCGGCAGCTCCTCGCTGCGGACATCCGTGTCGGAGAACAGCGCCCCCGCGACCTGGGGAGACAGGGAGCCCCAGCACATGTCCCGTTGCAGGAAGGGCAGTTCGTCGGCGCGCCAGGCCATGACGCCGGTGCCGAGCAGTGCGCCGACGAGCGCGCCGATGACGGCCGTGCCGCCCCGGCTGCGGGCCAGTCGGCGCAGGCGCCCGGGGGATTCGGGGGTGGAGGGCCGCTGCTCGCCGGGGGCCGGGGCTTTGTTACCCGGTGCCTCGGCCCTCGGCGGTTCGGCTGCCGGCGGTTCGGCTGCCGGCGGTTCGGCTGCCGGCGGTTCGGCTGCCGCCGCCTCGGGGCCCGGACGGCCCGGGGAATGCGCCTCCCCCTCGTCCGGCCGGGAGGCTCCGGGCTCCTCCGGGATGTCCCTCCCCCCGGGCTCGCTTCCGGCCCCGGTGTCCTCCGGCTTGTCGTTCATGTCGCTCTTTCCCTAGGAGTCGGCCCCGGTCATCCGCGCGGCCCCACGGGCGGGCAGCCGAGGCGTTCGGTCACGGAGTCGGCGGCCCGCGCGAACACGGCCCGGGTGTCCGGGGTCGCCGCCCTGGCCAGCGGGCCGTCCAGGTGCAGGTGGAAGACGGTGGGGCGGCCCCGGCACTCGGCGGTCACCAGCCCGTCGCCGCCCTCGATCCGGCCGTTGCCCCGCCATCCCGCGCCCGGCGACTTACCGCCCGCCATCCCCGCGAAGAGCGGTACCAGCCGGGGGTGCGACGTCAACACGAAGTGGCCCCGCGCGGTGACGTCCCCGTCCTTGTCGGTCAGTTCGAGGGAACAGGACTGGAGGCGGTCCCCGATCGCGCCGGCGTATCCCCTGACGTCGCCGCGCCGCGGTGCGAGCCGGAGCCCGGGAACGCGGCACGCCGGGCGTCCCTCGTCGTAGCTCTCCTCGCCCGGTGCCGTCCGTACGGGGGTCGTGAACCGCATGGGCGGCCCTTCGGCGCAGCCCGCCTTCTCCCGGGCCGTCTTCGCCAGGGACAGCAGCAACTGGGCGACGTCCTGCTCCGGGCCGAGCTCGATCGCGCCGCCGTCCGCCCGCACGGTGACCACCAGGGGCACGTGCCCGGTGTCGCACTCCTCGGGCAGCACGAGCGTGCCGTGGTCGCGGCCCGCGACGCCGGGGAGCCCGTCGGGCAGCGGCGCGGCGCTCCCGGGCAGCGCCTCGGCCAGCCACGCCCGGCGCGGGCCGCCCGTCGCGCGGGGCGGCGGACCGACGCGGGCCACCAGCCGCTGGCCCCTGGTGCCCTCCCGCGCCCCTGGTGCCGCACCGTGCAGGCCGGTGTCGGGGGTCCGCATCTCCTCGGTGCCGGGCGCGCCGAACGCCACGACGCAGGTGGCCGCCTCGCCACGTCCCGGCGTGCCGTACGTCTCGGCGGCCCGCGCGTAATCGTCACCGAGCACCCCGGGTCCGCCGTCCTCGGACCAGGCGCCCCAGCAGTAACCGTCCTTCGCGAAGGGGCCGGTTCGCGTCGCGTACGCCGCCAGCGTCGCGCCGCCCAGCAGGACGAGCACCGACACGAGCACGAGCACCACGCGGTGCCGGGGCGTCCGCGCGCTCGGGGCCACGCCGCTCCCCTCCCTCCCGTCCCGGGTCCGTTCCCCGCCGCCGACGGCGACAGACCGAGGAGCCTACCCACCCTTGAACTCGCGTTCGAAGAGCAGGGCGCCGGCCCGGTCACGCGCCGACGTACTCCGCCAGGTGGTGGCCCGTGAGGGTGGGGCGGGTGGTGACGAGGTCGGCGGGGGTGCCCTCGAAGACGATGCGGCCACCGTCGTGGCCGGCGCCCGGGCCGAGGTCGATGATCCAGTCGGCGTGTGCCATGACCGCCTGGTGGTGCTCGATGACGATGACGGACTTGCCGCCTTCTACGAGGCGGTCGAGGAGGGCGAGGAGCTGCTCGACGTCGGCGAGGTGGAGGCCGGCGGTCGGCTCGTCCAGGACGTAGACGCCGCCCTTGGCGGACATGTGGGTGGCCAGCTTGAGCCGCTGCCGTTCGCCGCCCGACAGGGTCGTCAGCGGCTGGCCGAGGGTGAGGTAGCCGAGTCCGACGTCGGCGAGGCCGCGCAGGATGCGGTGGGCGGCCGGGGTACGGGCCTCGCCGGCGGCGAAGAACTCCTCGGCCTCGGCCACCGGCATGGCCAGCACCTCGCTGATGTCCCGGCCGCCGAGACGGTGTTCCAGCACCGCGGCCTGGTACCGCCTGCCCTCGCAGTCCTCGCAGGTGGTGGCCACGCCGGCCATCATCGCCAGGTCGGTGTAGACGACGCCGACGCCGCCGCAGGTGGGGCAGGCGCCCTCGGAGTTGGCGCTGAAGAGGGCCGGCTTGACCCCGTTGGCCTTCGCGAACGCCTTGCGGATCGGGTCGAGCAGCCCGGTGTAGGTGGCCGGGTTGCTCCGCCGGGAGCCGCGGATCGGGCTCTGGTCGATCGAGATGACGGCCTCGCCGGCGGACTGCGGCTGCTGCTTCAGCGCCGCGTGCAGGAGCGAACTCTTGCCGGAACCGGCGACCCCGGTGACGGCGACCAGCACCCCGAGGGGGATGTCCAGGTCCACGCCGCGCACGTTGTGGGCCGTCGCCCCGCGGACCTTGAGTGCCCCGGTGGGTGTCCGTACCGACTTCTTGAGCGCGGCACGGTCGTCGAGGTGACGGCCGGTGAGGGTGCCGCTGTCGCGCAGCCCCTCGACGGTGCCCTCGAAGCAGACGGTGCCGCCCGCCGACCCGGCGCCCGGGCCGAGGTCGACGACGTGGTCGGCTATCGCGATCGTCTCCGGCTTGTGCTCGACGACGAGCACGGTGTTGCCCTTGTCCCGCAGCCGCAGCAGCAGGTCGTTCATCCGCTGGATGTCGTGCGGGTGGAGCCCGACCGTCGGCTCGTCGAAGACGTAGGTGACGTCGGTGAGCGAGGAGCCGAGGTGCCGGATCATCTTGACGCGCTGCGCCTCGCCGCCCGACAGGGTGCCGGCCGGGCGGTCGAGGGAGAGGTAGCCGAGCCCGATCTCCACGAACGAGTCGAGGGTCTGCCGCAGCGTGGTGAGCAGCGGGGCCACCGACGGCTCGTCGAGGCCGCCGACCCAGGCGGCCAGATCGCTGATCTGCATCGCGCAGGCGTCCGCGATGCTGATGCCGTCGATCTTCGACGAGCGCGCCGCGTCGCTGAGCCGGGTGCCGTCGCAGGCGGGGCAGTCGGTGTAGGTGACCGCCCGGTCCACGAACTCCCTGATGTGCGGCTGCATGGTTTCCCGGTCCTTGGCCAGCAGCGATTTGCGGATGCGCGGGATCAGACCCTCGTAGGTCATGTTGATGCCCTCGATCTTCATCCGGGTCGGCTCGCGCCGGAGGAAGTCGTGGAGCTCGGCCTCGGTGAAGTCGCGGATCGGCTTGTCCGCGGGGAAGAGGCCCGAGCTGCTGTAGAGGCGGTGGTTCCAGCCGCCCGCCTTGTAGCCGGGCACGGTGATCGCGCCCTCGGAGAGCGACTTGGTCTCGTCGTACAGCTCGGCCAGGTCGATGTCGGTGACCGTGCCCCGGCCCTCGCAGCGCACGCACATGCCGCCGGTGCGGCTGAAGGTCACCTTGGTGGCCTTCTTGTCGCCGCGCTCGACCGTCATCGCGCCGCTCGCCTTCACCGAGGGCACATTGAAGGCGAAGGCACCGGGCGGGCCGATGTGCGGCTGCCCCAGTCTGCTGAAGAGGACCCGCAGCATGGCGTTGGCGTCGGTGGCGGTGCCGACCGTGGAGCGCGGATCGGCGCCCATCCGCCGCTGGTCGACGATGATCGCCGTCGTCAGCCCGTCGAGGACGTCCGCCTCCGGGCGGGACTGCGAGGGCATGAAGCCCTGCACGAAGGCGCTGTACGTCTCGTTGATCAGCCGCTGCGACTCGGCGGCGATCGTGTCGAACACCAGTGAGCTCTTGCCCGATCCGGAGACACCGGTGAACACCGTCAGCCGGCGCTTGGGGATCTCGATGCTGACGTCCTTGAGGTTGTTCTCCCGTGCGCCGTGCACCCGGATCACGTCATGGCTGTCGGCGGCGTGGCTGCCGGCGGCGTGCGGCCCGGCCGCATCCGGCTGCGCAGTGGGGGCGATGCTCGCCGGGGCCTCCGGTGCGGTGTTCGCCGGTGTCTCCGACGCCGTGCTCGCCGGGGCCTTCCGTGCGGCCTCCGGGTGTGCGGCCGGTCGCGTGGTGGTGTTCGGGGTTTCGCTCATCGTCGGTCGTCTCCTGTGCGGGGCGGGCAGGTCGTCGGGCCGCCCCCGGGCGGCGGGCGGACGGTCGGCACGGTGGGACGCCGAGCGCGCATGCGCTCGGTGACGCCGCCCGTCCGGACGGGGCCGGGGCGACGGTCGCAGCCCGGCCCCGTCGGAGGGGCGTCCGGTGGGGCTCAGCGCTGCTCGTTGATGCGGACCATGTTGCCCCCGGGGTCGCGGAAGGCGCAGTCGCGCACACCCCACGGCTGCTCGGTCGGCTCCTGGACGACCTCGGCGCCGCTCGCCTGCACCCGGTCGAAGGTGCCTTCGAGGTCCTTCGTGGAGAGGATGATCATGGCGTAGGTGCCCTTGGCCATCATCTCGGCGATGGCGCGGCGCTCGTCCTCGGTGACGCCGGGGTCGGCGGCCGGCGGGTGCAGCACCAGTGAGGTACCGGTCCCGCCGGCGGGACCGAGCGTGATCCAGCGCATGGTGCCGCTGCCGACGTCGCTGCGCACCTCGAAGCCGAGGGTGTCGCGGTAGAAGGCCAGGGATGCTTCCGGGTCCTCGTGCGGGAGGAAGGCCGAGTGAATGGTGAGGTCCATGACTCGAACGCTAGTCAGGCTCGGTGCGCCGCGCTTCTCGATTCCTGACCGGTCTGGTGACCTGTTTCGTCACGCACGAGGGCAGCTCCCCGTCGGCCTGCTCCGCCCGGCGGCGGTAGGCACCGGGCGGCATGCCGACCAGTTCGGTGAAACGCGTGCTGAAGGTGCCCAGGGAGGCGCAGCCGACCGCGAAGCAGACCTCGGTGACGCTGAGGTCGCCCCGGCGCAGCAGCGCCATCGCACGTTCGATGCGCCGCGTCATCAGATAGCTGTACGGGGATTCGCCGTACGCCTGCCGGAACTGCCGGCTGAGGTGCCCGGCGGACATGTTCACGCCGCGCGCGAGGGCCTCGACGTCCAGCGGCTGCGCGTACTCCCGGTCGATCCGGTCGCGGACGCGGCGCAGTCGTGCGAGGTCGCTCAGGCGCTGCTCGGCGGCGGGTCTGCTGCTCACGCGTGGATAGTGCCACGGAATGCGACACGCGTGCGGTGATACGTCCCGTATGGGCGGCCGGTGACGCCCCCGTCACGGTGTTCGTGAACCCCCGCCGGTCGGCGGGGTGCAGACCGGGGTATCTCCTCTCCAGGTCGCACCCGGCCGTCCGCCGCCCTGCCGTAGCCTCGGTCGGAGGGTGGGAGGTGTCAGGGAACGGGGTCCGAGGGCCCGGGGAGGGCCGAGGACCGAACGCGAGGAGCGCGGCAGTGATCCGGGTCGTGGTCGTGGACGACGAGGAACTGGTGCGTTCCGGGCTGCGGCTGATCCTGGGCACGGCACCCGACATCGAGGTCGTCGCCGCCTGCGGCGGGGGCGAGGCCGTCGCGGCCGTGCTGGAGCACCGGCCCGACGTGCTGCTGCTGGACATCCGGATGCCGGACGTCGACGGGCTGACCGTGCTGCGCCGGCTGCGTGACGTGCCCGGTGCACCCCGTACCGCCATGCTGACGACCTTCGACGCCGAGGAGTACCTGGGGACCGCCCTGCACGAGGGTGCCGCCGGGTTCCTGCTCAAGGACACCGCGCCCGAACAGCTGGTGCACGCCGTGCGGGTGCTCGCCGACGGCGGCCGGGTGCTCTCGCCCGGGGTGACCCCGGCCGTCATCGGCGGCTATCTGGGGCACCGTCCCGACGAGGAGGCCGCGCGCGGGGTGGCCACCCTCACGGCGCGGGAGCGGCAGGTGCTGGCCCTGGTGGGCGAGGGCCTGTCGAACGGGGAGATCGCCCAACGGCTCGATCTGGCGCACGGCACCGTCAAGGACCACGTCAGCGCGCTCCTCGGCAAGCTGGGCGGCCTCAACCGGGTCCAGGCCGCCGTCATCGCCGACCGCGCCGGTCTCGTGGGGCAGGTGCCCTCCCACCCGTCCGCACCGGACGGGCGCACCGCCCGGGCCGCAGCCGGGCGCCGGCCGTCCGCAAGCGGCGGGGCTCCCCCGCGCGGCTCCCGCGACACCGGGGAGGTCGCCCGGGGGACGGCCGGGGAAACCGCCCAGGAGACGACCGGGGAAACCGCCCAGAGGACCACCGGGGAAACCGCCCAGGGGACCGCCGGGAAGACCGCCCAGGGGACCGCCGGGGGAAGCTCACCGGACGGCACGCCGTGAGCAGGTGAACGGGGCCCGGCCCCCGTGCCGGTTTCCGCCCGCCCGTCCCTCCGCCCGTCGGCGGGCCGCTGCCGGCGTCCTCCGCCCCGCTTCCCCGTCCCGACCCCCCGACCCGTCCCGGTCCCTGCCCCTGTCCCTCCCGGTCCCTGTCCCCCGCCGGCCCCTGTCCGGTCCCTGTCCCTGCTCCGGTCCCGGCCCCTGTCCCGCTCTCAGGAAATCCGTACTGCCATGTCCCGTCCGCTTCATGCTGTCCGCCGTCCCCGCGGAGGGCTCCTCCGTATCGCGCCAGTGGGTCGCGCTGGGGGTCCCCGTCGCGCTCGGGCTGGCCGACGCCTTCCTGGTGAACGGGGTACGGCCCGGACTGGAGCTGTGGGTGTCGCTCGCGGCGGCGCTGGCACTGCTGGTGCGGTGGCGGGCGCCGGTGCCGGTGTTCGTGGTGTCCCTGGTGGGGATCTACGTGGGGTACATCTGGTTCGCGCCGATGATCGCCCTCTACACGGTGACGGCGCGACGCCGCAGCAACGTGCTGGCTGTCGCCGGGGCCGTGGCGCTGGCGGTGGCGCACTACCTGCCCTATCCACTGGACGGGTTCACGCCGACCGCCGACCGTGAGGACCTGCTCGACATGGTGGACTCCTGCGTCCAGGCCGTGGTGCCGGCGGTGTCCGGACGGTGGGCGCGGACGCGGCGGGAGCTGCGGGAGCGGGTCCGGGAGCTGACCGTCAGCCGGCACCGGGAGGCGGAGCTGCTGGCCGAGCGGGCGGTGATCACCGAGCGGGCGCGGCTGGCGCGGGAGATGCACGACGTGGTGGCGCACCAGGTGAGTCTGATCAGCGTGCAGGCGGGTGCGCTCCAGATGACGTGCCAGGACGGTACGTCGCGGGAGCTGGCCCGTACGGTGCGGGAACTGGCCGTCAAGACGCTGACGGAGCTGCGGCACATGGTCGGCGCGCTGCGGTCGGGCAGCGGGGCGCCGCCGGGGCTGGCCCCGCAGCCGAGGCTGTGCGACCTGCCCGCGCTGACGGAGGGGTCCGGGCTGCCCGTCACACTCGATCTCCCGGCGCTCCCCGAGGACGCGGAGGGCGGGGCGGCGTGGCCGGAGGCGGTGGAACGGGCGGCCTACCGCACCGTTCAAGAGGCTCTGACGAATGTCGGCAAGCACGCGCCGGGTGCGCGGGTGCACGTCACCGTGCGGGCGGCCGAGCAGCTGACGGTGACGGTGCGCAACGGCCCGCCGCCCGAGCGGGACACGGTGTCGGGCGCGCTGCCGTCCGGTGACGAGCCGTCACTGCCCGGTGGCGGACACGGCCTGCTGGGGCTGCGGGAGCGCGCCCTGCTGCTGGGCGGCACTTTCCTGGCGGGGCCGACGGGGGACGGCGGGTTCCTGGTGGCGGCCCAGTTCCCGGCCGGGACGCGGACGGGCGTGGCGGGGGTCTGAGGTTCGCGGGGTGTGAGGCCGGCTGGGCTGTGAGGCCAGCCGGCGTATGAGGCCCGCAGGAGGGTGGGACCCGCGGGCGGCGGGTGGCCCACGGGCGGCGGGTGGCCCACAGGCACTGGGGGCCCACAGGCACTGGGGCCCCCAGACGCAGGAGGCCCACAGACACCGGAGGCGCACAGGCGCAGGAGGCCCACAGACGCGCGACCCGCGGAGTGCGTTGTCCGCAGCCCCGTGTGGCCCACTGGCGTAAGAGGCCCGCTCACCTCCGCGGCCCACCACACGCGAGCCCCACCCACACGCGAGCCCCACTCACCCACGAGCCCCACCGGCATGGCCGTCCCCGCCACCCGCCCAGCGGCGTACGGCTCGCACGGTGGGCGGGGCACCGTTGTACTGGGGGCGAGGCCCTGACCGGCCCCCATCCGCCCGCGCCGCCCTCGCACAGCCGTACGCAGCCCAGCCACTCCGGGCGCCGGGGACCCAGGGGCCGGAGGCCGTCTCTTTCTGCCGTAAGCCCCACGCCGTACGCCGTATAAGGAGCCCACCGATGAGCGGGCAGCACCCTGTGGAATCCCCGGAAGAGAGCGAACCGTCCGCAGTCGGCGGCCCCCCGGAGCAGCTGGACCCCCGCGGGCTGCTGCGGCACCTGGCACCCGTGCCGGTACCGGTGCCGGCGGGCAGCGAGGTGAGACGGCACGGTGGGCGGGCCCGGCGGTCGCCGCTGGTCCCGCTCGGCGCGGGCCTGCTCGCGAGCGTGCTGGTGTTCGCCGCGGTGGCGTACCTGGTGCTGACGGCGGAGGCGGGGTTCCTGGACCGGCCGCTGATGGGCGAGGCGGTGCGGCACCGGCCGGCCGTGCTGGACGGGCCGATGCAGGTGGTGTCGGACGTGTCGGAGCTGCCGCTGCTCGTCGTCTCGGTGCTGGTGGCGCTGTGGATCTCGTGGCGGGCCGGCTCCTGGCTGCCGGTGGTGCTGGTCGGCGCCACGGGAGCGCTCGCGGCCCTGGCGTCGACCGCGGCGAAGGAGCTGACGGACCGGTCCCGGCCTCCGGCGAAGCTGTGGCAGGTGTCCGAGGAGGGGTTCGGTTTCCCGTCCCGGCACACGGTGGTCGCCACGGCGGTGCTGCTGGTCCTGGCGTACGTGTGTGCGGCCCGGCTCCGCTCCCGCGCCGCGCGGCTGAGCATGTGGACGGGGGCGGGCCTGCTGTGCGTGCTGTGCGGCTACAGCCGCGTCCATCTGGGGGTGCACTGGCCCACCGATGTGCTGGCCGGACTGGGGCTGGGCGCGGCGGTGGCCCTGCTGGTGGTCACGGCGCACGCGGTACGGAACCGCCACGCGGACCCGACACACGGGTGAGGCCCGCGCTGGGGCCCTTCCCCATGGCTGAGACCCGCAGCCAGCCCCGCCCCACGGCTGAGGCCCACACCGGGCCCTTCCCCATGGCCGAGACCCACAGCCGGCCCAGCCCCACGAGACGAGACCCGCACCGGACCCCGCCCCACGCTGAGGCCCACACCGGGCCCTCCCCCACGGCCGAGACCGACACCCGTCCCGGCCCCGCCCGCGAGGCCGTCTCCGGCTCGGCCGTACGTGAGTCTCCTCGCATCCGCCGCTTCCCCCCAGCACGTCCGGTGTGCTCCGGGGCGCACGGGGCAGAAGGGTGCTGCCCGGTGACCGCACCGGACCACGACGACGGAAACGAGGGGGCACCGATGACGACGCACCGGCGGTCAGGGCCTGCCCGGGGCTGGGCCCGCCGCGGCCTGGCGGCAAGCAGGAGACCAGGGCGCGGAACGCGGGCCGGAACAGTGGCGGCGGCCGTGCGCGAGCGGCTCGGCGACTGGGACCGCGCCGTCTTCCGCCGGGTGGCCGTCACCGACTGGCCGCGCGCGGAAGGGGTGCTGCCGCGACTGAGCCGTACGGCCGACCACAGCAAGCTGTGGACGGGCACGGCCGCCGTCATCGCACTGTCCGGAGTGGGCGGTCCGCGGGCACGGCGGGGCGCGCTGCGCGGCCTGGTCGCGGTGGCGGTGACATCCGCGCTGGTCAACACCGTCGGCAAGGGCGCGTTCGGGCGCAGCCGTCCGGTGCTGGACGAAGTGCCGGTGCTGCGGCGGCTGAAACGGCTGCCGACCAGCACCTCGTTCCCGTCCGGGCACGCGGCCTCGGCCGCCGCGTTCGCCACGGGCGTGGCGCTGGAGTCGCGGGGCTGGGGCGCCGTGGTCGCGCCGGTCGCGGCCTCCGTGGCGTTCTCCCGCGTCTACACCGGCGTCCACTACCCGAGCGACGTGCTGGTGGGGGCGGCGCTGGGCACGGCAGCCGCCTTCGGGGTGCGGGCCGTGCTCGACGCCCGGCGTCGGGTGCCGCCGGCCCAGCCGCTGGTGGAGGCGCCCGCGCTGCCGGACGGGCGGGGCCTGTCGGTGGTGGCCAACCCCGGTTCCGGGTCGGCGGCGTTCGTGGAGGAGGTCACCGAGGCGCTGCCGGCCGCGCGGGTGACCCGGTGGGACCCGGACGCGGGCACGCTGCCCGAGCTGCTGGAGCGGGAGGCGCGGCGCGCGTGGGAGGAGGGCGGCGCGCTGGGCGTGTTCGGCGGGGACGGCACCGTGAACGCGGCGGCCCGCGCGGCGCACCGGTACCGGGTGCCGCTGGCGGTGCTGCCCGGCGGCACCCTCAACCATCTGGCACAGGACCTGGGCATCGGAAGCTGCGCCGATCTGGCGAGCGCGGTCGGGTACGGGCACGCCATAGCGGTGGACCTCGCCCGGTTCGCCCCGCCGCGCGGCGCCGTCGGTGCGGGCGGTGCCGCCCCGGAACCGGGCTTCTTCGTGAACACCTTCAGCCTGGGTGCGTACGGCGATCTGGTGGAGGTGCGGGACCGCTGGCGGCAGCGGATCGGCCCGTGGGCGGCGGGGCTCGTCGCCGCGGTGCACGTGCTGCGGCACTCCCGCCCGTTCGAGGCGCGCGTCAACGGGCGCACCCGGTCGCTGTGGCTGCTGTTCGTCGGCAACTGCTCGTACCACACCCTCGGTGGCGGTCCCGGCGGGGCGCGGCGCTTCAACCTGGCGGACGGGATGCTGGACGTCCACCTGGTGAAGGCCGGCCGGTGGGCCCGCACCCGGCTGGTGGCCTCGGCCCTCGCGGGCGTCCTGCACCGGTCGCCGGTGCACGCGGCTGCGCGCGGGCGCCGGCTCCACCTGTCCGGCATCCCCGAGGGGACGCTGTGCTCGTACGACGGTGAGACGGCGCCCTCGCCCACGGCGCTGCTGATCGACAAGCCCGCCCCGCCACTGACCGTGTACCGGCCGCTGCCGGCCTGGCTCAGCGGTCGCCCCCTGACCTGAACGGGAGCGGGCCCGCCGGGGAGGGCCGGACGGGCCCGCTCTTGGCGCCTCGGCGGGGAGGGGGCCGGGCAGACCCCCTGGCGCATCTGCGAGGAGGGGCGGGCGGGCCCCTGGCGCCTCGGCGGGAAGGGGCCGGGGCAGGCCCACCTGGCGCCTCGGCGCCGGCCGGACTCAGTCGAAGCTGGCGAAGTAGCCCGCCGCCATGTCCTCTTCCCCGTGCCCCTGCGCTGCGGCCCGCTCCAGCCGGCGGCGGGCCGCCTCGGTGCCGTCCATCCGTACGCCGGCCCGTTCGGCGGCGGCCAGTACCAGCCGGGCGTCCTTGGCGGCGTTGTCGACGGCGAAGCTGGTGGTGTAGTCGCCGTCGATGATCGCGGCGGACTTGCCCTGGAAGTAGGCGTTGTCCATCGGCCCGCCGGTGACGACGTCGAGGACGTGTGCGGGGTCCACTCCCAGCCCCTTGGCGAGGGCCAGCGTCTCGCCCACCCCGGTGGTCAGGGCCAGCACCCAGGTGTTGAGCACCAGCTTGAGGCGGGAGGCCGCGCCTTGGGCGGCTCCGGCGGCGTCGTCGGCGACCCACAGGGTGCGCTTGCCGATGGCGTCGAAGAGGGGCCGCAGCGTCTCCCGCGCCTCGGCGGGGCCGGCCGCGAGGACGACGAGTTGCCCGTTCTCGGCGGGCTCCCGGGTGCCCTGGACCGGTGAGTCGACGAAGACGAGGCCCGCCTCGTCGGCGAACGCGGCGAGATCGGCGACCTCCTCCCCCACCGTGCTGACCTGCGCCCAGACGGTGCCGGGCGCCAGACCGGGCGCCGCGGCACGCATGGTCTCCAGGACACGGGGGCCGTCGTTGAGGACGGTGAGCACGACGCGGGCGCCGCGTACCGCGTCGGCGGGGGTGGCGGCGGCCCGGACCCCGTCCGCGGCCAGCGCCTCGGCCTTGCTCGCGGTGCGGTTCCAGGCCCGTACGGGGAAACCGCTCCGGCTGAGGTTGCGGGCGATGGGCGCGCCGAGGACACCGGTGCCGAGAACGGCGACCTCCGGCCGTCCGGCGGAAGCACCGTCGGAG
This sequence comes from Streptomyces albus subsp. albus, assembly GCF_000725885.1. Lineage (GTDB taxonomy): Bacteria > Actinomycetota > Actinomycetes > Streptomycetales > Streptomycetaceae > Streptomyces > Streptomyces albus. The sequence continues at coordinate 240,234 of NZ_JODR01000009.1, forward strand.
GGGGCGCCTTCGGGAGTGGGGGCGGGGCTGTGGCTCATGGGCGTGCTCCGTCGGAACGAACGTCACGGAAAGGGGCGTGCACCAGGGTGCACCAGCGCGCACGAGCAGGCGCGCGGAAAGCACCGCGGCGACAGCGGCGCGCCGACGCGACGGCGCAACGGCGCAACGGCGCTTGCCTGTGCGGCTCCCGGGCCGGCTTCGGCCGGGCTGGGCTGACAGCCCCGGCTCCGGGCCGCCGGTCTTCGGCCGGGCTCCCGGCCCCGGCTTCGGGCCGGGTTTCGGGCCGCGCTTCGCGCCCGACTCCCGGCCCGGCCTCGGACGGAGGCCTCAGGCCGGGCCGGGCCTGGGACGGAGCTTCGGGCCAGGCCGGTCCTCGGGCGGAGCTTCGGGCCGAGCCTCGGGCGGGGCTTCCCCCTCTCGTCCCTCGAACGCTCACAACGCACGCACCCATGCGCGCAGCCCCCGCCCGCCCTCAGCCGGCGGCCAGGACCTCCCGCAACGTGGCCGCGAACGCCTCCGGCTCGCCCTGCTGGCCGAACTCCCCGCCCAGGAAGTCCGCGTGGTGGCTCGGGAAGACCACCGGTTCCAGGCCGAGCCGCGCGGCGGTCGCGGCGGCGGCGCGGGCACACAGCTGCCCCTCCGACTCCTTGCCGACGGCGAGGACGATCCGGGTGGACCGTGCCGCGGCGGCCAGCGCCTCGAAGTCGGGCCGGTAGCCCGTGCAGGCCCGCATGTTCTGCCCCAGCAAGGGGTCGTCACGCCGCCCGTCGTCCTCGGTCGGCAGCCCGAACGCGGCCGGGTCCGGCGCCGGCTCGTCCGCCCAGTTCTCCGGGAAAGGACCCGTCCTGCCGGTGACGGCGATGAACTTCGCCATCGCGGGCCCCATCCCGCTGCGCAGATACGTCCGGTGCACGTCCTCGCAGGCAGCCAGGGCGTGCGGGCCGTCCGGCAGTACGGCGGGAACCGGCGGCTCGTGCGCCACGAACGTCCGCACCAGGTCCGGGCGCACGGCCACCAGTGCCAGCCCGTTGACGGCGCCGCCGCTGCTGCCGAACAGTTCCACCGGCCCCGCACCCAGGTCCTCGATCACCCGGCGCAGGTCGTCCGCGTGCTCCTGCGGCGTCGTCTCCTCGGCGCCGTCCGTCCGCGGGGAGCGCCCGGTGCCGCGCGGGTCGTAGGTGACCACGACACGGTCGGCGAAGTGGGAGGCCAGCGTGGTGAAACCGCTCGCCTCCATGGGCGAACCCACCAGGAGCAGTGCCGGGTTGTCGGCTCCGGCCTCCGCCGGGTCGCCGTGCACGTCGTAGGTGAGCGTCGCACCGGCGCCCTCCACCGTGCGGGTCACGCGCTCGACAACAGCCATGGGTTCCTCCTCCGTAGAAGCCACTCGCACATACAGACGAGCGAGGGCAGCGGAACTCATCGCTGTTCGGAGAACTTCTTCTCCCCCATCCCCCGGGCGCACGCGCACACGCCGGGCCCCCGGGGCAGGCGAGACCGTACCGACGGGGCACAGCCGTCCCACCCGGGTCCCACCCCGCCGTACGGTGGCCGCGTCCCACCCCGCCGGACGGTGACGGGATCAGATCAGTCCTTCCCCTGGCCCGCCTTCTTCGCGAGCCGTCGCCGCTGGCGGGCGGTCGGCTCCTTGCGTCCGGACTGCCGCAGGTACACGTCCTTGCGCCGCTCGTTCTCCACGCCGCCGCCTCCTCCCGGTCGCCGGCCCGCTCACGGGGCCGGTCCTCGGTCCTCGGCCTCAGCTTCTCCCGGGCGCGCGGCATCCGCATCCGCAACCGCGTCCGCAACCGCATCCGGGCGCGAGCATCTCGTAGACCGCGGCTGTGACGATCCCGTACGTCAGGTGCGGCACGATGTCGGCGATCCAGTCGGCGGGCTTCCAGGTGCGGGGGTCGGAGACCCTCAGCGTGGCCATCGGCACGTCGGACCCGGCCATCGCCGCCAGCCCCGTCAGCAGGCCGGCCAGCGGTACCGCCGGGCGCCACGGGAGCGCCCGGGAGAGGCCGTAGACCATGCCGACGCCCGTTCCGGTGACCATGCCCAGCACGGCGCCCGTACCGGAGGCGCGGTTCTCGCGCGTCTCGCCCTCCCCCGGGACGGGCACCCCCGTACGGTCGCTCAGCTCGTCCACCAGCTGCTCGGGGGCCGAACTCGCGCCCCGGCCCCGCAGCACCATGTCCATGTAGGTGACAGCGTTCAGGGCGGTCGTCCCGGCAGCTCCGGCCACGACCCCCGCCAGTGCCTTGCGCATCATGCGCCCCCGGTTCCCACCCGCCCCCCCGCGGAAACACGACCCGCTCCCGGCGGCCCCACCGGCACCGGGCGCCGGCGGCGCCCCGGCCGGTACGAGGACCGGTCCGCCCTCGAAGGACCTCACCTGCAACTCGACGGCTACTCCACGGACCCCTACGGCGAGGACGCCCCCATCACGGCGTCGGCCTGCCGCGCGGCCCGCATGGCGGGAGAGCCCGAACCCCCACGGGCCGACCCGTGGGAAGAGCCCCGCCCCGACGACTGGGCACTCCTCGCCCAATGGCACGGCACCGCCCTGATCGACGGCGACATCTACTGGACGTGCACAAGGAAGGACGTGAGGGCACGCCGCTTCGGCCACGCCACGGTCTGAGCCGCTTCGAGGGCCCCTGAGGGCCCCGGCCCATCCGGCTCACGGGCACCCGGTCCGGCCGGGGTCTCCGGGTCAAAGCTCCACGCGGTGGAAGACCTTGCCGGGGTCTTCCTGCTCTCCGAGCGACTCGCAGAAGGACCGCCCTCGACCGGTCGGGGAGTAGGCACCGCAAGCATCGCCCACGCGCACGAGGAACGCGTACCGTGCTGAGTGTCTGCGTCAGAACGAGGAGGCCGGCATGGCATACCGCACTGACACCCCACACCCCGCCGAGACCAACGGAGAACGGCTTTCGGTTCTACGGCGCAGGAAGCGGTGGACGCAGCAGCGGCTGGCTCAGGAGTCCGGGTACTCGCTCGCAGCGATTCGCGGCTTCGAGCAGGGGCGACGTTCGCTGGACAGGGGTTCCGTCATCCTCGCGCTCTGCCGCGCTCTGGACTGTCACCCGACCGAGATCACGGGGCAGCCTTACGCACCCGCCGACGGGGACAGGGCGGGCCAGGAGGCCGCAGCGGCTGTCGCAGCCGTCAGGCGGGCACTGCTTCGCCACGGCCGCCCCACCCGCCCGTCGGACGCCGAAGCCGCGGCGGTGGACCTGCCGGATCTGCAACGGCGCGTCGCCGAGGCCAACTCGCTGCGCCAGTCGGCTGCTTTGGCACGCAGCGCTTCGGTGCTGCCCCAGCTACTTCGGGACGTCCAGGTTGCCTGCGACGTGCTGGCCGATGACGGCCGGCGTACGGCCTACGGGCTGTTGACCTCGGTGTACGAGTGCGCGATGCAGTACCTGTACAAGCTGGGGCGGGTGTCCGACGCGACGCTGGCCACCGAGCGCGTGCTGTGGTCGGCCGAGCGAACGGAAGACCCTCTGCGGATCATTGCCGCACGTTGGTACGAGGCCGGGGAGTTCCTGGGTATCGGTGAGCACGACGACGCGGCGGACATCATCGACAGCGCGCTCACTGCCCTCGGCCGGCCGGGGTCTCCGCAAGAGCTGTCGCTGGCCGGCTCGTTCCACCTCAAAGCCGCACTGAACGAAGCCCGTGGGGGCGGAAGAGAGGCCGAACGCCATCTCCAGCACGCCCAGAGGCTGGCCGAGACCCTGGGAGATCCTCGACGCGGCCTACAGCGCCCGGACAAAGCTTGCCTCCTAGCCGAGTCCAGGCCCTGCAGATGCTGCCGTTGGGTGTGCTGAGTGGGTGTTGTCTCCGAACAAGAGCGTCGGCTCGACGAGAATGTCGCGCCCAAGCTCACTCTTGTAGATGAGGTCGATGCTGCCGTAGCGGGCCTGCTCGTAGTCGAAGCCGAGGTCGGCGACGGCTTTGCGGACGGCGTCTTCGGAGGGGCCTTCGATCTCGATGAAGGTGGGCAGGTCGGGCCAGGTGTCGAGGTCGTACTTGATGTCGCCGAGCTGCCACTCCTCGCGGTAGTTCTGCTGGTACCGGACTTGGCGGAGGCCGGTGGCCTTGAGGAGTTCGGCGGCCTTGTCGAGGTCGTCGACCTCGATCTCGATCTCGGTGGTGCCGTTGATGGTGGTGGCGTCGCTTACCTGCTTGAGGGTGAGGGTGGTCTTGCCGCCTTCGTCGCGGAGGCGGAGCCACTGTTCGCCTTGGACGGCGTCGTTCTCGAAGATCAGCCGGGTGAACATGGTCTTGCCGAAGACGAGCTCGGCACCGGCGGCACGGAGCTGGTCGCGGACGGCGTCGACGTCGATGTTGAGGAACTTGGCCTCGTACTCGTTCTGGGGCATCGCTGGTGGGCTCCTGGGAGTGGTACTTACGCGGTCAGGTTGTGGAAGTCGGCCTGGCGCAGATGGGCGACCTCGGCGCATGCCTCGCCTGCGACGAACTCTTCCACGGGGAGGCAGAGGTCCATGCGCTGTATGCACACTCCGACGTGAAATTCGCCTGCGGTGTCGCGGTAGAGGCGTACGCCGTAGTAGCCCTCTTCGCAGTCGGTCGGGTTGTTGAAGCGGCAGTCGGTGCACGTATCCGGCAACCGTAGCGGGCGGATGTGCTTGACGATCAGCTCTCGGCCAGTCGGCAAGCGGTAGGCCATGCGGAAGCCGGAAGTGCCGGCGATCAGGCGCACTTCTTCCAGTTCAGCTTGGAGCTCGCTCAGCAGAAGGTCGATGGCCTGGAGTGACCGTTCGCCGTCGGCCAGGGAGGAGAGCACGCGTACGGAGAGGTTGTCGGAGTATTTGTTGAGCAGGCGGTGCACACGTGGGACGTGGCTGCGGTGCGGCAGGACTACGTTGGCGCGGGTGCCGATGCCGACGTCCATGGCGAGTCGGACCGACTCGTTGAGTGCGTCGATCTTGCGCTGGGCGAGGGCGGATTTGCGGTAGCGGCTGTGCTGGACTTGGGAGAGCTCTTCGGGGGTGGTGCCGAAGACGGAGAAGTTGACGTGGTCGAGGCCGGCGCGGGCGCAGTCGGCCAGCACCCGGCGGCCGTTTTCTCCGTTGGAGGTGACGCTCACCTCGTAGCCGCATTCTTTCGCCGTCGCGACGAGCTGCGGTAGCCGAGGGTGGAGGGTCGGCTCGCCCCCTGTCAGGTGGACCTCGTCGAAGTCGAGGGCTTTGCGTAGCCGAGTCAGTGCGTGGCGGAAGGCTTCGTCGGGGAGGACGGGAGCGCTCAGGAAGCGAGAACCGTTCGTGGCGGCGTAGATGGAGACGCGTCCCGACGGTCCGGTGGGGGCGAAGGCTCCGGCCTGGTGGCCGCGGTTGTCCACACCTACGGGGGTGCCCTCGTTGTGGCAGAAGGTGCAGGTCATGCCGCACGAGTCGATGACCTTGACGCGGAGTGTCCGGTCGGTCGTCACCACGACGGGGACTGCGTGGTCAACGTCGGCTAAGGCGGGATGCTTGATCACGAGGTGACCTCTCTTGTTGGTCGCGCTGCCTTCGCGGAAGTCCTTGGTGCGCGCAGGCGTCCGCGGGCGCGGGCAAGGGGCTGGTGAGTGGGGTGTGAGCGCTGTTGATCCCTCCCGGCCGTCGAGCTCGGCTCGTAGACGGCCGGGCGGGTGGTCCGTCCCCGGGTGGGCACGGGGAGCCGTCCCGCCGGGTGCGGGCACGCATCCGGGACGGACCGGTTCAGGGGGAGGGCGCTGTGGCGACTGCGAGGCCGACCACGAGGCCGCATGAAGCGCTGATGCCGATGATGAAGATGAGGCCGGCATAACGGCCGATGACGCGCATCACGGCACTCTCCCCTCGACGGCTTCGGCGCCCCGGCTGGTGGCATGGAGTCGTGCCGGCGCCGCCACACGGCTATGCGGCTTCGACATCCGCACCTTGGCCCACACGGTTTTGCCGACGGGACGGCGCGGCCGTTGCCCTGTGCACAGAGCAACGGTTCTCACGAGCTGGAGGCCGCGCCCGCTCTCGTCGTTGATGCCGGCCTTCAACGCTTCTGGCGGACGGGGGCTGCTGTCGGACACCTCGATGAGGCAGATGTCGTCCGCCGAGGTCATTCCGACCTCGAAGAGGTGGCTGGGGAAGTGGCCGTGTACTACGGCGTTTGTTGCCAGTTCGCTGGCCACCAGTACGGCGGTTTCGATACCGCTGGGGGCGTGTCCCCACTCGCGGAGCACCCGTTCCACCTGGGTGCGCACAAGCGAGACGCACCGGGCAGTCGAGGCGAACTGCATGTGCCATGTCTGGCTGGTTTCTTGGTTATGCGAGGCCATCGTGTGCGTCGCGTCCCCTCGTCGCGGGTAGCTGGGGGACTACTGCACCGCGCGAGGCCATCACGGGATCAGGTCACAGTGATTACCCAACGTGGGTAATATCTGTGACGGCTGACCACCCGCCCAGTACGCCGCTGCCGAGACGGCCGGGGGAGCGCACGTGTCCGCACCGCAGCCCTATCCGGGGCTACCACCCGAGTTAGTGGCGAGCCCTGAGTTCAGGCGTGTCTGTCGAGAGCGCGACTTCTCCCAGATCTTCCAGCTCGCCAAGAAGAAGGCGGGAATCTACCCCTCGCGGATCGCCGCGCTCTGCGGGATGACACCCAGCCGTGTAGGGGAAATCATGTCCGGGCGCAGAAGCCTGGCCCACATCGATGTGATCGAGCGCGTCGCGGACGGCCTGCGCATCCCAGGAGCGATGCTCGGGCTGGCACACAGGCCCTGGGAAATCCCGGATGGCCCAGCCGTGGTCGAGCAGAAGCCTGTCCGTCCGGTGACGCTTCCCGAAGAAGGCGGCGCGGCACCGGCAACCGGTGAGCCGAGCGGCATAGATGACCTGCTCACGCTCGCTGACGGCAAGGTCACCAGGTCAACGCTCTTCGCTCTACAGTCCTCGGTCGAGGACTACTGGCGCAGAGATGACGAACACGGCGGCGCTTCACTGCGGCCGGCAGTCGTGGGGCACCTGCGCTATGTCTCGCTGTTGATGAAAGGTGCTGACGAGGCCCTGCGTAGCGATCTGCAGTCGCTGGCCGCTGAGCTGGCCCGGCTGGCGGGCTGGGCCTACTTCGACGCGCGGCAGTACAGCACCGCGCGCACCCACTTCACGCAGGCACTCAAGCTCTCCCGGGGCCAGGACGACTACCTCTTCATGGCCAATGTGCTCTCCTGCATGAGCCTCCAGGCGACCTACGACGGCAACCCCACCGACGCCGTCGCCCTGGCCTGCAAAGCCCAGGACTCCGCCCGCGCGGCCGGCAACGACCCTCTGGTGATGTCGATGCTCCATATGCGGGAGGCATTCGCGCAGGCCATACTGGGCGACTCGATGGCATGCCACCAAGCAATCGACCGCTCCCGCGACGCCTACGAATTCGCCCGAGGCCGCGAAACCGAAGCCCCTGCCTGGGTTCGCTACTTTGATGAGAGCAAGCTGATTGTCGATACCGGCATCGCTCTCGCGCGCCTCGGAGAGTCCGCACGAGCCGAACCCCTCATCGCCGAGGGCCTGCGCCGCGAGTCCGGCGCGCAACAGCGCGGCCGGGCCTTCCACGCCTTCTGGCTGGCCACCGCCCAACTCCAGCAGGGCAACCTGGACGCGTCATGCGAGAGCGCCGGCATGGCACTCGACTTGACCGCCTCCCTCGACTCGCCTCGGGTAGCCGGACATGTTCGGGAGTTCCACCGGCGCCTGGCCCCCTACGCGCGGGAGACGCCGGTGATCATGTTCGAGCAGAAGATGCGCGAGGTTCTTGGCTAGCCAGCGGCGCCGGTCGCCTCGTCCAGGAGCAGGTACAGCAGCCCCACCAGACTGCCGCTGCTGACGACCTCACGGCGGTCGATCATTCCGCGGATCTCCGAGATCGGTATCCACTCGATGCGGTCCGTCTCGTTCAGTTCGGTCGGCGGGCCGGCGTAGGTAGCACCGTCGGCGCGGAAGACGTAGTGCTCGGAGTCCGTGATCCCGTTCGCGGGCTGCGCGTACACCAACGGCTTCATGCCATCCACCCGCCAGCCGGTCTCCTCCTCCACCTCGCGGGCGGCAGCCTGTTCCGGAGTCTCGTCGGCCTCGATCAGTCCCATGGGCAGTTCCCAGCCCCAGGTGTCCGTGATGAAGCGGTGCCGCCACAGCATCAGCACTCGCTTCTGCTCGTCCACCACGGCCGCCACCGCCAGGTGCCGCATCTTGACCACGTGGTGTTCCCAGCGTCGGCCGTCGGGCTGCTGGACGTCCACGAGCCACAGGTTGACCCACGGGTTGCTGTAAATCTGGCGCTCACCATGCACTGTCCACCGCATGAGTCGATGTCCCCTCTCGCCTGCGTCACTCCAGCATGTCACTGCGACGAGAAGCCGTCTGCAAAGCCTGCGACTTCGCGACAGCCTGCGAAGATCTGGCCGAAAGACACCGCCATCCCAGCCTCTCGGTGCTGGCTCTATCGATGTCGCCGGTGGGCAGACCCGGTGGCGGGGAGAGGGGTCGAGGGCGTCGTCTCCGGGCGCGCGACACGACGTGTGGCCGCTGTACTGCGCGCTTGGGCGGCTCGTGCGCGGGGGCTCGGTGCGGGGCGTCGGCTCATACGGTGGATGCGCCAGGCCAGGACCTTGGCGGGGGAGTGTGCGTCGTTCAGGGTGCGTTGGTCGGCGGTTTGCCGGAGAAGGCGGCCGGGATCGTGGCCGGCGGTTTGGGCGTCGGTGAGCGCGGCCGTCAGAGCGTCCCAAGCCGGGCTGTTGATGATTTGATCCGCGTGTTCGGGGACGGTCTGACGTATGTGGGTCCGCATGGCGGGCCGCCGTTGGGCGTGGGGGCTTGCGTCCGGCGAGCGCGCTCAGGGGTGCTGCTGCGGCTTGCTCGTAGACGCCCCGAAGAGGCGCAAGGGCTTGTCGCGCGGCGATGGCCTGCTGTTGATGGTGGCGCTCTTCGTGCCAGCGGGCCGCGGCCAGACGCGGCCGAAGGTGACCGGCTCTACGCCCTCTTCCACCTGTGCGGCACGCGCGGCCTGCGGCGCGGCGAAGGTGTCGGTCAGGAGTGGGAGTACGTCGACCTGGAGGCGCGAATCACGCCTGCCAGGGCCATCACGGTCCACGGGTGGGACCCGTACGAGGACGACCCCAAGACTGACGGCAGTGCAGCGACGATCGCACTCGACAGCGTCAACGTCGCCGTCCTCCGCGCACACCGAGCGCGGCAGCAGGCTGAGCGCGAAGCAGCGGGCCCCGCTTGGCAGGAGACCGGCGAGGTCTTCACCAACGAGGACGGCTCAGCCTTCACCCCGAAACAGCATCGGAGGCGCTCCGCCGCATCCTCGCGAGCACCGACCTACCCCCCATCACCTTTCGTGATCTCCGTCACGTGGCAGCCACACTCGTCCATGCAGGCGGCGGTGATCTCCACACGATCAAGAAAACGTTGCGCCACTCCACCATCCTGCTCACCTCGGACACGTACACGAGCCTGCTCCCAGAGGTCGATCGCAGCGCCGCCGAGGCAGGCGTACGTCTGATCCCCCGCGCACGGTCGGCGGACGAGGCACACGGCGACGAATAGCGCCGGGACCTGGCGTCCAGCCGCTCGTTCTCCCCGCAATCTCCCGGTCCGCCCGCCGACGTGCTGGCACATCCGCTCATGCATCGCTCACGCACAGCGCCCCGAAACGCCGGAGCGCCCGGACCGATCGTCTCGGTCCGGGCGCTCCCTCGCAGGTCAGAGGGCCGAACCCTCCCTGCTGGCAGTAGGCCGTGTGGGACTCGAACCCACAACCAATGGATTAAAAGTCCACTGCTCTGCCAATTGAGCTAACGGCCCGCACCGAGCAGCATAGCCCGCGGGTCGCGCGGGGTTCGAAGGCATTCCGGGTTGCATGCCTTCGGGGCTGTGTTCGGGCACGCTTTCGGCGGGCGGCGGAGGGGGCCACGGCCCTCGACGAGGGCCGTGGCCGGGGGCTTGTCAGCCGTTGCGCTTCCAGCGGGGCTTGTCGGCCCGGCGGTCGGGGGTACGGGGCGCGCCGCGGCCGTAGTTGGCGCGCTGCTCACCGGTACGGCCCTGGGGGCGGCGGTCGTCGCGCCGGTCGCGGTTGAAGGGGCGGTCGCCATTCCGGAAGCCCTCGCGGCGGAAGGGGCGCTCCCCGCCGTCGCGGCGCTCACGGTCGCGGCGTACGTCGTCGCGGCGGTAGCCGCCACGGGCACCGTCCCGGCCACCGTCGCGCCGGTCACGGTCGCGGTCACGATCCCGGTCCCGGCCGTACGAGCGGTCGTCCCGGTCCCGGCCGTAGGAACGGTCGTCACGGTCGCGGCCGTAGGAGCGGTCGTCACGGCCGTACGGGCGGTCGTCACGGTCGCGGCGGGCGCCGGAGCGGTCGTTGCCCCGGTCGAAGGAACGACGGTCCCCACGATCCCGGTCGCGGTCGCGGTCCCGGTCGCGGCCGTACGGGCGGTCGTCGCGGTCGCGGTCGCGCCCGTGGGGGCGGTCACCGCGGTTGCGGTCCCGGCCGTACGGGGGGCGGCCGGGACGGTCGCGCTCGGCGCGCTCCCGCTCGCGGCGTTCCGCCTCGGCCTTCGCCTCGCGCTCGGCTTCCGCGCGGGCCTCTTCCGCTGCCTGGGCGGCCTCGGCCTCGGCGGCTGCCGCGACGGCGGCCTCCGGGTCCTCTCCGCGCTCGCGGGCGGCGCGCGCGGTCAGGAGGGTGGCTTCCTCGCGGAGCTCGGCGGCGCGGCGCTGGAGCTTCTCCAGCTGCCGGCTGAGCTGCTTGGCCTCGCGCTCCGCCTGGCGGGCGGCGTTGGCCGCGGACTCCGCCTGGACCTCGGTCAGGGAACGGGCGCCGGTGATACGGGCCACATCCTCGTCGAAGACGTCGCCGCGGCCGATGATGTGCCGCGAGGCGTCGACGCCGGCGTCCTCCATCAGGCGGAAGATCTGCCTCCGCTGGTGGGGCAGGGCCAGCGAGACGACGGTCCCGGACCGGCCGGCCCGCGCGGTGCGGCCGGAGCGGTGCAGGTAGTCCTTGTGGTCGCCGGCGGGGTCGACGTTCAGGACGAGGTCGATGCCGTCGACGTGGATGCCGCGGGCCGCGACGTCCGTGGCGACCAGCACGTTGACCTTGCCGCCCTTGAAGTCCTCAAGGGTGCGGGTGCGGGCGCCCTGGGTCATGCCGCCGTGCAGCGCGTCGGCCCGTACGCCGGACTCGCGGAGCTGCTCGGCGACCCGGTCGGCGCCGAGCTGGGTGCGGACGAAGATGATCGTGCGGCCCTTGCGGGCGGCGATCGCGGCGGTCACCGGGGCCTTGTCGCGCGGCTTCACGACGAGGACGTGGTGCGTCATCGTCGTGACCGCGCCCTGGGCCGCGTCCACCTCGTGCGAGACGGGGTCGACGAGGTAGCGCCGGACCAGCGAGTCGATCTCCTTCTCCATCGTCGCGGAGAAGAGCATCCGCTGGCCGCCCTCGGGCACGAGGTCGAGCAGTTCGGTGACCTCGGGCAGGAAGCCCAGGTCGGCCATCTGGTCGGCCTCGTCGAGGATCGCGGTCTCGACGTCGTCGAGGGAGCAGGAGCCGCGGGTGATCAGGTCGCGCAGCCGGCCCGGAGTGGCGACGAGGATGTCGACGCCCCGCTCCAGCGCGGTGATCTGGTTGGCCATGGAGGTGCCGCCGCACACGACCTTGAGCTTGAGGCCGAGGGTGTCGCCGTACGGCTGGAGCGCGTCGGAGACCTGCATGGCCAGCTCACGGGTGGGGGTGAGGATGACGCCGCGGGGCCGCTTGCGCGCGGTGCGGCCACCGCTGAGCCGGGCGAGGAGCGGCAGGCCGAAGGAGAGGGTCTTGCCGGAGCCGGTGCGGCCCCGGCCGAGCACGTCCTTGCCGGCGAGCGCGTCGGGGATGGTGGCGGCCTGGATGGGGAACGGCGTGGTCACACCGTTCTGGGCGAGCTTCCGCACGACGGCCTCGGGCAGCCCGAGGTCGGCGAACGTGATCCCCGCCTCGTCGGCGTCGGAGTCCGAGCCGGACTCGGTGTCGGCGTCGGCTTCGGCGGCGCTGTCTTCGGCGTCGATGCCGGCGTCCGCGTCGACGTCATCGGTGATGACGCCGACCACGGCGGCCTCGACGGTCTCGGCGACCGCTTCGTCGGTGACGACCGCGTCGTCGGTGGGTTCCGTCGGCATGGGCTCGACGGTTTCAGAGAGGGTGACGGACATGCGTGATGCGAACCTTCCGGAGTCACTGGCACGCGCCCATAACTCCGTGAACACGCAAGAAACCGCCTCGATGCGGTCAGCCACGGCAGGAGAGAACGCGCCACACGGCGCGCTGTGAGATGGCGCCGGGCAAATGGGATCAAACGATCTACCAGCATACGCGGCCCGCACACCGGCTTGCAAACGAGCCCCCGAAGCCACCCGCGCACCGACCAACGGTACCGGCCGGGCACCTCACCGGACCGCCCCGGACGACGGCCCGTCGGCGAACCCTCCGGGGACCCGTCCGGCGGACGAGCAGCGGGTGGGCGGCGGAGGGCGGCGACGGGCCGCAGCGGGCCGCTGCTCACGTCGGATAGGGCTGGGTACGGCGGGAGAAGGTGCTGTCCGGGCCGCCGGGCGCGGCGGTGGTCCGGGTCGGTTCCGGGTCCGGGTCGGGCTTGCTGGGGGTGGGGCTGGGCGGGGCCGTCGGGGAGCCGGAACCGCCGCCACTGCCCCCGCCGGGGCCTCCGGCACCGCCCGTACCGCCCACGCCGCCGGTCGGGCCGGGCCGGGGCGGCCGGTCGCCGCCGGGGGACGAGCCGGTCGAGCCGGAGCCGCCGGACGCCGCCGATCCCTCGTCGCCGTCGTCACGGCCGTCGCCGTCCCGGTCCCCGCCGTGCTCGTCGTCACCCTTGCCGCTCTTGCCGCTTTTGCCGTGCTTGCCGTGTTTCCCGTGCTTGCCGCCCTTGCCGTCCCGGTCGTCGCCGTCGCGCCCGCGGCCGTCGCGGTCCTTGCCGCCACGGCCGTCGCCGCGGTCGCCCTCGCGGTGTCCGGTGCCGCCGGGGCCGCTGTCGGGTTCGACGGCGCTGCCGTGGTCGTCGCTGCGGCTGCCCACCGGTGCGGTGCCGCCCTCGCCCGGGTCGTCGGCGCCCTGCACCGTCATGCAGCCGCTGAGCGAGGAGACCGCCGCGAACATCAGCACGCCGACGGTGGTCCGGGCGAGGAGGCCGACGTGGGGCGCGGGCGCCGCGCCGGGGACGGCACGGGAAGCAGAACGGGAGGCGGTACGGGATCGGCGCACGGCGGGGACCTCCTGCGCTGGGCTTCGGCAAGTGCCGTGCCCAACTCCCCATCACCCCATCAGGTCACGCCCCACAGCGTGCACGGCGCCCCGTGCAGCGCGCACGCACCACGTATGCGCCCCGCTCCTTCCCCGCCCCGCGAGCCCCGAGCCGACGCGGGCCCGGAGCCGTGTCGGCCCCGCAAGCCGCGCGCACCAGAGCCGGCGCCCCCGGCTCAGCCGTAGCCCAGCTCGTGGAGCCGTTCGTCGTCGATGCCGAAGTGGTGCGCGATCTCGTGGACGACGGTGATCTCGACCTCTTCCACGACGCCCTCCCGGCTGCCGTCGTGGTCCCGCTCGACCAACCGCAGTGTCGGCCCCCGGTAGACGGTGATGCGGTCCGGCAGGACGCCCGCGTACCACTCGCCGCGTTCGGTCAGCGGTGTGCCCTCGTACAGGCCGAGCAGTTCGGGGTCGTCGGCCGCGGGTTCGTCCTCGACGAAGACCGCCACGTTGTCCATCAGTCTGGTCAGTTCGGGCGGTATCCGGTCGAGCGCCTCGGCGACCAGTTCCTCGAACTCCTCACGCGTCATCTCCAGCACGCGCCCATTGTCGGCCAGTCCGCCGCCCGGCGCCCCACCCCGGCACCGGCCTCCGTCCCGTCCCGGCGAAGTCCTGGCGGAGACCCGGCGGAGACCCGGCGGGGATCGTCCCCGCGGGACCGTCCGCACCGCCGGCCGGGTGCGTGCCCCACCCGTACGCCGTGCCACTCCCCACCCGTACGCCGCATCCCGTCCCATCCGTACGACGCGCCACGCATACGGACGCCGCACAAGGGGCATACCGGCCGACATGGCCAGCGTTGGCAGCACGCCGTTGCGGGCACGGACGAGCCGGTTGCGCCGGGCCGTCGCCCGGGTCACCGCCCTGCTGACCGCGCCCGGCCCGCACCCCTGGCGACGGGCGGCCGGACTGGTCGCCGTCACGCTGCTGGGGGCCTGGCTGGGGCTGCTCGTCGTGGGGAACGTACGCACCCCGGTCGGCCCGGTCGACACCACGATGACCCTGCGCCCCTCCCTCACCGGCGGCACCAAGGTGAACGTGTCCCCGCTCGGCGCCCTCGAACTGAGCAGTCACGCCGCGCCGCTGCGGCTGGACGTGGACGTGGACCAACTGGACCAGCAGCGCGCCGCCGCCCTCGTCAACCACCCCGAGCGGATCGAGGGCCTGGAGGAGGAGATCTCCGGCGACGTCCGGTCCGGTGCCCTCGACCTGGGGCTGCGCTCGACCGTCGCGGTGCTCACCGGCTCCTGCGCGCTCGCCCTCGCCGTCTACCGCCGCCCGCGCACCGCCCTGGCCGCCGGCGGCCTCTCCCTCGCCCTGCTGGTGGCCTCCGGCGCCACCGCGGCGGCCACCTGGAACCCGAAGTCCGTGCTGGAGCCGAAGTTCTCCGGACTGCTGGCCAGCGCCCCGCAGGTGGTGGGGACGGCCCGCAGCATCGCCACCGAGTTCGACGTCTACCAGAAGGAGTTGGCCCGCCTGGTGACCAACGTCACCAAGCTCTACGACGCGACCTCCACCCTCCCCGCCTACCAGCCCGACCCCTCCACGACCCGGGTGCTGCCCGTCTCCGACATCCACCTCAACCCCGCCGCCTGGCACATCATCCGCTCCCTGGTCGAGCAGTACGACATCGACGTGATCATCGACAGCGGCGACACCATGGACCACGGCACCGCCGCCGAGAACGGCTTCCTCGACCCCATCCCCGACCTGGGTGCCCCGTACGTGTGGGTACGCGGCAACCACGACTCCGCCACCACCCAGCGCGCCGTCGGGAAACTGGGCGGCCGGGACGGGGCGCGGGTGCACGTACTGGACGAGGGGAAACCGGTCGACGTCGCCGGGCTGCGCATCGCCGGCTGGGGCGACCCGCAGTTCACCCCCGACCGGTCCGTCGTCCCCGAGGGCGACCCGGCGGAACGGGCGAAGGGCCGCAAGCTGGCCGCAGCGCTGCGGGCCCAGCGCGCGGCCCGCACCCCCGTGGACATCGCCGTCGGCCACAACCCGCAGCTCGCCAAGGAGACCGACGGCCTGGTCCCGCTGGCCCTCGCCGGGCACACCCACAACCGGCGCACGGAGATGCTGCCGCACGGCACCCGGCTGATGACCCAGGGTTCGACCGGCGGCAGCGGGCTGCGCGCCGTCGAGGGCGCCGAGCCGGACAAGGTGCAGGCGTCCGTGCTCTACCTGGACCGGGACACCGACCGGCTTCAGGCGTGGGACGAGATCACCCTCGGCGGGCTGGGCCTGTCGAAGGCGGAAGTCTCCCGCCACCTCCCGGAGGACATGGAACCGGGCGCCTCGCCGTCAACGTCACCGTCCGGGTCACCCTCGCCCGCTGGGTCGCCGTCGCCCGCTGGATCGCCGTCGCCGTCACCCGCCGGGCCCAGCGGCACTGCCACTCGGTCGAGCCCGGCGACAGGCCGCTGAGGGCGGCGGGGCAGCCCCTTGCCGCCCGAATATGTTTTGGCGAACCGTCCGCACATCCCATATGCTGCCCACGCCTGCCGAAGCGCTGTTCACGCGCCCGGCCGGGCCGCACGCCCTCATCGTCTAGCGGCCCAGGACGCCGCCCTTTCAAGGCGGTAGCACGGGTTCGAATCCCGTTGGGGGCACCACCGCACCACCCCGAAGCCTCCGACCCGCTCCGCGCCGGTCGGAGGCTTCCGTGCTGTCGGCTCCGTGCACCCCTCCCCGCTCCCCCGCCCCGCGGCGACCGGTACGGGACAGCCCCTCGGGTCTGTTACTCTTTTCCGGCGACGTCACCCCTGCTGGGGAGGCCCACAAGGCCCTCCGCAAAGCGGTTGGGAGCACACGTCGCACTGTGCGAGACTGGAGCTCGCACAAAGCTTGGTCCTGTGGAGCAGTTTGGAGTGCTCGCCACCCTGTCAAGGTGGAGGCCGCGGGTTCAAATCCCGTCAGGACCGCTGCGGCTGGGTAGCTCAGTTGGTACGAGCGTCCGCCTGAAAAGCGGAAGGTCGCCGGTTCGACCCCGGCCCCAGCCACCGCAGCCCGAGAGGGCGGAGCCCCCTTCGATTCGCGTCGGAGGGGGCTTCTTCGTGTCCGCCGGGCGGGGTGGGTGGTACCTGAGGAGGACGCCCGCAGATCCGCATCTGTGGGGACGGCACGGCGTCGGCGGCTGCCTACTGTGGCGGCATGAGCGACCAGTCACGTGCCGCATCGGCGGCCATGCCGACGGAGACCGCCGCGGTCTCCGGCCTCCTCGCGGTAGTGCGCCACGACCTGTTCCGTGACGCCTTCGCCGCCCGTCCCCTGCCGCCCCGGGCGGAGCCGCGGGCGGACGGGCCGCTGCGGCGGCTGCCGGCCGGGGTGCGCAGTCGGCTCAGGTGGACGCCCCACGTGCTCCTGGTGGCACTCTCGGCGCTCGTCTTCCTGATCGGGGTCGGCAAGAACCCGGACGTCTCGTCCGTGTACGCCCTGGTGCCGCTCGTCCTGTGCTTCCTGAACGCGGCACCGATCGCGCTCACCCTGGTGCGGCCGGTGGGTGCCTACTGGATCTCGTACGGCGGACTGCTGCTGTCGCTGCTGTACGACGATCTGTGGGCGGCGTTGGGCCTGTTGTGCCATCTGTTGGTGATGGTGGTCGTGGTGCTGCGCACCCGGCCCCGGCTGGCCGGCGAGATGTGGGCGGTCTCCTTCGGCAGCGGGCTGCTGCTGACGGCGGTGCTGCTGCCCAGCCAGCGCGCCCTCCCCCAGGTCGCGGCGGTCTCCGCCGTGGTGCTGGTTGCCGCGGCGGCCGTCGTGGCCTGGCGCCAGGAGCGCCAGCACGTGGTGGAGACGGAGTCGGACAAGGAGCGGGAGCGGGCCCAGCGCACCGTGCTGGAGGAGCGCGCCATCATCGCCCGCGAGCTGCACGACGTGGTCGCCCACCACATGTCCGTGATCGCCATCCAGGCGGAGGCGGCACCGTACCGGGTGGCACAGACGCCGCCCGAGCTGGCCACCTCGTTCGCCACCATCCGGGAGAACGCCGTCGCGGCCCTCGCCGAGCTGCGCCGCATACTCGGCGTGGTGCGCTCCGGCGAGCCCGACCCGTTCGGGGACACCGCCCCCGAGGCACCGCAGCCCACCCTCGCCGACCTGGACGCGCTGATCGAGAGCGTGCGGGCCACGGGGCTGGAGGCGGAGGCCGTGGTCATCGGCGCGGTACGGCCGCTGCCGCAGGGGGTGGAGCTGTCCGCGTACCGGCTGGTCCAGGAGGCGCTCAGCAACGCGCTGCGGCACTCGCCCGGTGCCCCGGCGCGCGTCGAGGTCGCCTACGTGCTGGGCGGCCTGGGGCTGCGCGTGGTCAACGGCAGGCCCGAGCGGCCCGCCACCCCCTCACCAGGCGCCGGGCACGGGGTGCTCGGCATGCGGGAGCGGGTCCAGGTGCTGGGCGGCGCGATGACGGCGGGGCCGACCGAGGACGGCGGTTACGAGGTCAGCGCCTTCCTTCCCGTGGAACCGCCGGGGGAGGCGGAGGCCGGTGCGGGTGGTGCCTCGGGTGCGATTGGGGCCTCGGGTGCGGGTGATGTGTCGGGTGCGGGTGGTGCCTCCGGCCCGGGCGGTGCGTCCAGCACAGCTGGTGCGACCGGTGCGGGAGGTACCTCCGGCCCGGGTGATGCGTCCAGCACGGCTGGTGTGACCGGTGCGGGTGGTGCACCCGACGCCCCTGTCCCCGGCCCGGATGGGGCCTCCAGTGCGGCTGGGACCACCACTGCGTCCGCCGCGACCGCGCCGCCGGAGAGGCCCGGAACGCCGGATAGGCCCGGCACATCGGGAAGGCCCGGCAAGTCGGACGAGCCAGCCCCGGGCGGCACCAGTGGCGAGAGCCCCACCGTCCGGCTCGGCAAGGACGCCGGTCCCGGCAAGGAGGGCGTGGCGTGATCCGGGTGCTGATCGCCGACGACCAGGCCATGGTCCGCGAGGGTTTCTCCGTACTGCTCGGGGCCATGCCCGGCATCGAGGTCGTCGGGGAGGCCGAGGACGGGGTGGAGGCGGTGGCGCAGGTCGCCGCGCTGCGGCCGGACGTGGTGCTGATGGACGTGCGGATGCCCCGCATGAACGGGCTGGACGCGACCCGCGAGATCGTGGCCGCCGACAGCGGTGCCAAGGTGCTGATCCTGACCACCTACGACCTGGACGAGTACGTCTACCGGGCGTTGCGGGCCGGTGCCAGCGGCTTCCTGCTCAAGGACGCCTCGGCGGAACGGCTGGCCGACGGGGTGCGTGTGGTGGCGGGCGGCGAGGCGCTGCTGGCGCCGACGGTCACCCGGCGGCTGCTGGCGGAGTTCTCCCGGCTGGGGCCCTCGCGGACCCGTACCCATGAGCGGATCAAGGACCTCACGGAGCGGGAGAACGAAGTCCTCGCGCTGGTCGCGCAGGGCCTGTCCAACAGTGAGATCGCCGCGCGGCTCGTCGTCGCGGAGTCGACCGTCAAGACGCATGTGGGGCGGGTGCTGGTCAAGCTGGGGCTTCGGGACCGTACGCAGGCGGTGGTCTTCGCCTACGAGGAGGGGCTGGTGACCCCCGGCGGCTGACGGAGGGGCGGCCGGGCCCGCTCAGCCGGGGGCCGCCGCGTGTGCCGCCGTACGGTCGCGGCCCCCGGGGTGGCGGTGGCGCCAGATCCAGAAGACGGCGCAGGAGACCAGGGCCCAGGCGGCGAGGACCAGGTACGGCTGGAGCAATTGGTGCTCGGGGAAGTAGACGGCCGTGTGCTGGGCGTTCACCGAGGCGCCGGGCGGCAGCCAGCGGCCGATCTCACCCAGCGCCGACGGCAGCAGCGGCCAGGAGACGGCGCCGCCGGAGGAGGGGTTGCCCAGCAGCACCATCACGCCCCAGGTCGGCAGCATGGCCCAGCGGCCGATGAGGGTGTTGAACATGGTGAAGACCATGCCGCTGGTGAACATCGTCAGGGCCAGGATCAGCCAGGAGTGTGCGAAGGGCAGATTCAGGGCGCCCAGCCCCCAGTCGACGACGGCGGCGATGACGAATCCGCCCAGCAGGGCGTAGGCGAGGGTGAAGGCGATTCTCTCGGGCGGGTTGAGGCGCCGGGCGTGGACGCTCATCTGGATGGCGCCGATGAAGCCGATGATCACTGCGGCCAGGGAGATGTAGAAGATCGCCAGGCCGCGCGGGTCGCCCTTGTCCAGCGGTTTGAGGTCCTTCACCCGGACGGGGACGTCGATCTTCTTGCCAACCTGCGGGCCCGCCTGCTGGAGGAGTTGGGCGACGGAGGCTCCCGAGGCGCTGGAGATGTCCAGCTCGACGCCCTTGGGCCGCTCCACGCGCATGATCGCGAACACCTGCTGGGCCTCGATGGCCTGCTCCGCCTGCCGCCGGCTGTCGTAGTGCCGCAGGCGGAGTGAGGAGCCGAGCGCTTTCTCCATCCCGGCGACGAACGCACTGCGGTCCTGCGCGCTCTGCGGCTTGCCGACGACGGCGACGGGGAGGTGGTGCGGTGTCGGATTCGCCATCGCGTACGTGTACGAACCGGCGAAGAGGCCGGCCCCCGCGGAGACGATCAGCACCAGGACGGTGGCGGGGAGGAACGGCGAGTTCTTGAAGTCCCGCCACAGGTCGCCGGGGCTGCGCCTGGCGCCGTGCCTGCCGTGGGGGCGGTTCGACGGTTCCGGGTCCGCGCGGCGCTCGGACCACTCGGGTTCCTCGCTCATGCGCACCACACTAAGCGGGCATAGTGCGCATTTCCGGCGGGCCCCGGCGGGCGGAACACCCCTGCGAGTGCCCCGCCGAATCCCGCTCAAGCCCGCCGAAGCCCGACGAATCCCGCTCAAGCCCGCCGAAGCCCGCCGAAGCCCGCCGAAGCCCGCCCAAGCCCGCCGAAGCTCACCCGTCCCCGGTCCCCGAGGCGGGCGCCCCGCCCCGGGGAGCGGCGCCGTCAGGTGTCGGTGCGGTCCGCCCGGGTGGCCCGGCGGCCCCGTACCAGGGCGACGAGCGCCACGGCACCCGCCGCCACCAGCAGGACGGCCAGCAGCACCGCGTCCGGTACGGCGTCCCCCACCCGGCGGGCCCAGTTCTCGGCCGCGAACGCGCCGTCCACATCGGTGAGCCCGGGCAGCCCGGCCGCGCCGTCGAAGGCGAGGAAGAGCACCCCGAGCAGGACGAAGAACAGGCCCGACAGCAGGGAGGTGGTGTGCAGCCGCAACCGGCCGAGGCGCAGCTCCCGCCCCCGCAGCCAGCGGCGCCGCCCCAGGTCGAAGCGGTCCCACAGCAGCGCCAGCACGAACAGCGGGACGGCCATGCCGAGTGCGTACACCGCCAGCAGCACTCCGCCGTAGACGGGGTTGCCGTGCACGGCGGCGACCGTCAGCACGCTGCCGAGGATGGGTCCGGCGCAGAACCCGGCCAGCCCGTAGACGGCGCCCAGGGCGTAGACGGACAGGGCGGTGGTGGGACGGATGCGGCCGGACGCCTCGGCGAGGCGGCGCGGTGCGAAGCCGAGCCCCACGATCTGGGCGACGCCGAGCGCGATGATCAGCCAGCCGCCCACCGTGACGAGCAGGTCGCGGTGGCCGTAGAAGAGCCGGCCGGCGAAGGAGCCGGCCGCCCCGAGCGGCACCAGGGTGGTGGCCAGTCCCAGGTAGAAGATGCCCGTGCGGGCGATCAGCCGGCCGGCCGAGTCGATGGAGTAGGCGAAGAACGCGGGCAGCAGCAGGGCGCTGCACGGGCTGAGCAGGGCGAGCAGGCCGCCGAGGAAGGCGGCCACGTATCCGACCTCCATCAGTCCTGCTCCGCGTCCTTGCCGGACTTCGCGTCATCCTTGCCGGCCTTGTCACCCTTGCCGGTCTTCTCGGCCGCCGCCGCGGCCTGCTCGATCGTGTCGGTGAAGACCTTGTCGGGCTGGGCGCCGGCGATCGGCCGGCCGTTGACGAGGAAGGCGGGGGTGGCGGCGGCGCCGAGCCCGTACGCCTCGGTGCGGTCCTTGTCCAGCAGCTTCTCGGCGGCCTTGCTCGCCCGGTCGCGGTCGAAGCGGTCGAGGTCCTTGACGCCCGCCTCGCGGGCGATCTCGTGCAGGTGGGCGTCGGTGAAGGAGTTCTTCTCGTTGCCCTTGTCCGCGTAGACGGCCTCGTAGAACTGCCAGAAGCGGCCCTGTTCACCGGCCGCCCAGCCGGCGAGGGCGGCGCGCTCGGAACCGGCGCCGAAGACGGGGAAGTTGCGCCACTCGATGCGCAGCACGCCCTTCTTCACGTACTTGTCGACCAGTTTCGGTTCGGTGTCGCGGGCGAACTTGCCGCAGAACGAGCAGCCGAAGTCGGCGTACTCGATCATCACGACGGGCGCGTCGGCGTCGCCGCGCGCGAACGGGTCGTCGGCGTCGCGCCGGGCCAGCTTGAGCAGTGCCGGGTCGCCGGCGGCCGTGTTCTCGGAGCGGTCCTCTTCCGTGGCGTTCCCGGAGGCCGAGTGCGAGCCCGAGCCGCCGTTGTCGGAGGAGTTCCCCGAAACGGCGTACTGGGACAGCCACCCGGCCAGCAGCGCCACGACGGCGATCAGCACACCGATGAGGACTCCCTTGCGCGGGCGTCCGGAAGCTGCGGACGAGGATGAGGAGGAACGGGTGGAAGAGCGGGAGGAAGTGGGCATACGGACGTCTCCTGTGCTGTCGTACGGAGGGTGAGTGCGCGGTTCCGGTGCGGAGCCGTAGGCGCGTACGCGTGCGCTCCGCTCCGGGCGGCGCCTCTACACGCGCAGCACGGAGAGTTCGACGGGTCCCGGGGAGGGCGCGGGTGCGGGGCCGCGCACCGGTGGTCTCTCGTGCGCCGCCCCGATGGCGGCGTGCGACTCGGGTACGGCGCAGACCGGCAGGGCCAGCGGCAGCCACTGCTGCTGGCCGGCCGACGGTGCGGCCGGGAGCGCGCCGCCCTCGCCCTTGGACTTGTGGCAGCGCGAGGAGCCGGAGTCGTCGGACACGACGGCGGTGTGCGGCCCGAGGGCCGCGCCGGCGAACACGTGGTGTCCAGCCCCGTACCGGTCACCGCCCTGGTCGTCCCGGGCGGTGTGCTCGCCCGCGACGGTGTGCGGCGGTGCGGCGGCGGCACGGGCGGGGGTCCCGGGGGTGGCGGCCGTCGCGCACTGGGCGATCCCGAACAGCGACAGCAGCAGACCGACGAGCACGGCGGCGGCCTGCCGCACCGCTCGTACCGTTCCTCCGCAGCCGCTCATGCGGCCACCTTAACGGGAGGGCACCGGCCGCTCAGCGCACCCTGGACGCGTCCCGGCGGGCCTCGGACAGGGCGCGCCGCACACCCGGTTCGCGGGGGCCGAGGAAGTGCGGGTCGGGTCTCAGGGCTGCTTCGTACGCGGCTTTCACCGCGCCGGGCAGCTCCCGCAGGCCGCCCGCGTACCAGGTCGCGTCCCGCCGTTCGCGGACCGGGACGCCCCAGGCGTCGATGCCGGCCGCCCGGCACAGGGCGGCGGCCCGGCGCACGTGGTAGTCCTGGCTGACGAGCAGCGCCCGGTGCACCCCGAACAGCCGGGCCGCCCTGGTGCACGAGTCCCAGGTGTCGAAGCCGGCGTGGTCCGCGACGATGCGGGACGCCGGGATGCCGCGGCCGGTCAGATAGGTGCGCATCGCGCCGGGCTCGTCGTAGTCCCGGCGGCTGTTGTCGCCCGTGACGAGGAGGGCGCGGACCTTGCCCGCGCGGTAGAGCTCCACCGCGGCGTCGAGACGGTGGGCCAGATAGGGAGAGGGCTCCCCGTCCCACAGTCCCGCGCCGAAGACCACGCCCACGGGTGCCTCGGGCGCGGCGGCGACGCCCCGGGTGACGCGGTCGTCGGTGGACAGCCGCAGCCAGGTCGCGGGCAGCAGCGCCAGCACGCAGAGCAGCACCGCCGCCTGCGTCCACCTCCTGCGGCGTGTCCGCACAGCGCGGCGTTCCCGTATTGCTCCGTCGGCCACCCGGCTCCCCTCTTGACCGCCCGTTCAGCGGGCCGTTCCGTCGTCGTGAGCGACGCGGGAGGCGGGGCGGGCGGTTGCAAACCGTTCGCCACTGGGACCCGCGGGGTGCGATCCTGGTGCACGGTATGTCGACTTCCACCCCCTCTCCCCAAGAGCTGGCGGCTCGCCTGCCCGATCTCATGCTCGGCGACCAGCACCGGCTGGCCCGCCGGCTGGCGGGTGCCCGCAAGATCCGCAAAGGGGAGGCCCGCGCGGCCGTCCTCGCGGAGATCGCCGCCGCGATGGACGCCTCCGAACTGCGGGTCGCCGCCCGCCGCGAGGCCGTGCCGCGGATCACGTATCCGGAGCAATTGCCGGTCAGCCAGAAGAAGGACACGATCCTGGAGGCCGTCCGCGACCACCAGGTGGTGATCGTGGCGGGCGAGACCGGTTCCGGCAAGACGACGCAGATCCCGAAGATCTGCATGGAGCTGGGACGTGGCATCCAGGGTGTGATCGGTCACACCCAGCCGCGGCGGATCGCGGCGCGGACGGTCGCCGAGCGGGTCGCCGAGGAGGTGGGGAGCCCGCTGGGCGAGGCGATCGGCTGGAAGGTGCGCTTCACCGATCAGGTGAAGGACCACACGCTGGTCAAGCTGATGACCGACGGCATCCTGCTGGCGGAGATCCAGCAGGACCGCGAGCTGCGCCAGTACGACACGATCATCATCGACGAGGCGCACGAGCGGTCCCTCAACATCGACTTCCTGCTCGGTTATCTGGCGCAGCTGCTGCCGAAGCGGCCCGAGCTGAAGGTGATCATCACCTCGGCGACGATCGACCCCGAGCGTTTCTCCCGCCACTTCGGCGACGCGCCGATCGTGGAGGTCAGCGGGCGGACGTACCCGGTGGAGGTGCGCTACCGGCCGCTGCTGGAGGACGACGCGGAGTCCGCGGACCGCGATCAGGTGGCCGCGATCTGTGACGCGGTGGACGAGCTGCACGCCGAAGGCCCCGGCGACATCCTGGTGTTCCTCTCCGGCGAGCGGGAGATCCGCGATACGGCGGACGCGCTGGAGAAGAAGTTCAAACGCGCCCAGGGCCAGCAGCCGGGCCGCGGCGGCGTGGAGGTCCTGCCGCTGTACGCGCGCCTCTCGCACGCCGAGCAGCACCGGGTCTTCCAGCCGCACGCGGGCCGCCGCATCGTACTGGCGACCAACGTGGCGGAGACGTCGCTGACGGTCCCCGGCATCAAGTACGTCATCGACCCGGGCACGGCCCGCATCTCGCGCTACAGCCACCGCACCAAGGTGCAGCGGCTGCCGATCGAGCCGATCAGCCAGGCGAGCGCCAACCAGCGCAAGGGGCGTTCGGGCCGTACGTCGGAGGGCATCTGCATCCGGCTGTACTCGGAGGAGGACTTCTGCTCCCGGCCGGAGTTCACCGATCCGGAGATCCTGCGCACCAATCTGGCCTCGGTCATCCTCCAGATGACGGCGGCGGGGCTGGGGGACATCGAGAAGTTCCCCTTCATCGATCCGCCGGACCACCGCAGCATCAAGGCGGGCGTGCAACTGCTGGAGGAGCTGGGCGCGCTGGAGACGCAGGGGCAGGCCCGGAAGCTGACGCGCATGGGCCGCAGCCTGGCCCAGCTGCCCGTCGATCCGCGGCTGGCCCGGATGGTGCTGGAGGCCGACAAGAACGGCTGTGCGCACGAGGTCATGGTGATCGCGGCGGCGCTGTCCATCCAGGACCCGCGGGAGCGCCCGGCGGACAAGCAGCAGCAGGCCGACCAGCAGCACGCCCGGTTCAAGGAGGAGAGCAGCGACTTCATGGCGCTGCTCAATCTGTGGCGCTATGTGCGCGAGCAGCAGCGGGAGCTGTCGTCGTCGGCGTTCCGCCGCATGTGCAAGGCGGAGTTCCTCAACTACCTGCGGATACGTGAGTGGCAGGACATCTACGGCCAGCTCCGCCAGGTCGCCAGGACGATGAAGATCCGGCTGGAGGAGTCCCGGGAGGCGGCACCGGACGCGATCCACCAGTCGCTGCTGGCGGGCCTGTTGTCGCACATCGGTCTCAAGGAGGCCGACAAGAACGAGTATCTGGGCGCGCGGGGCGCCAAGTTCGCCGTCTTCCCCGGTTCGGCGCTGTTCAAGAAGCCGCCGCGCTGGGTGATGTCGGCGGAGCTGGTGGAGACCTCGCGGCTGTGGGCGCGGGTCAACGCGAAGATCGAGCCGGAGTGGGTCGAGCCGCTGGCCCAGCACCTGGTCAAACGGACGTACAGCGAACCGCACTGGGAGCAGAAGCAGGCGGCTGTCATGGCGTACGAGCGGGTGACGCTCTACGGCGTGCCGATCGTCGCCCAGCGCAAGGTCAACTACGGCCGGATCGACCCGGAGACGTCGCGGGACCTGTTCATCCGCAACGCGCTGGTGGAGGGCGACTGGCGCACCCACCACGAGTTCTTCCGGGAGAACCGCAAGCTGCTGGAGGAGGTCGAGGAGCTGGAGCACCGTGCCCGGCGCCGCGACATCCTGGTGGACGACGAGACGCTGTACGACTTCTACGACCAGCGGGTGCCCGCACACGTCGTCTCCGGCGCCCATTTCGACTCCTGGTGGAAGAAGAAGCGGCGCGAAGAGCCCGACCTGCTCAACTTCGAGAAGTCGATGCTCATCAGCGACCGCGCCGAGGAGGTGTCCGCCTCCGACTACCCGGACGTATGGCGGCAGGGCGGGCTGGCGCTGCCGGTGACGTACCAGTTCGAGCCGGGGGCCGACGCGGACGGCGTCACCGTGCACGTGCCGCTCCAGGTCCTCAACCAGGTGACGGGCGAGGGCTTCGACTGGCAGATCCCGGGCCTGCGCGAGGACCTGGTCACCGAGCTGATCCGCTCGCTGCCCAAGGCGATCCGCCGCCACTACGTGCCCGCGCCCAACTACGCCAAGGAGTTCCTGCGCCGGTCCGCCCCGCAGCCCGAGCCGCTGACGTACACCCTGGCGCGGGAGCTGAAACGGATGGTCGGCGTACCGCTCTCCGCGCAGGACTTCGACTGGTCGAAGGTCCCCGACCATCTCAAGATCACCTTCCGGGTGACGGACGAGCGGCGCCGCAAGCTGGCCGAGAGCAAGGACATCGAACAGCTCCAGTACCGGCTCAAGTCGCAGACGCAGACGGCGATCTCCAAGGCGTTCGACTCCTCGGCGCGGGCGGCGCACAAGAAGGCGCGCAAGACCGCTCAGGGCGCGCCCGGCACGCCGCCCGAAGCGGCGGGCGGGGACGCCGGCTCGGCGCTGCGGCGCACGGGCCTGACGAGCTGGACCCTCGGCACCCTCCCCCGTACGTTCGAGACCCGGCGGGCCGGCCAGCCCGTCAAGGCGTACCCGGCGCTCGCCGACGAGGGCGAGACGGTCGCCGTGCGGCTGTACGACACCGAGGCGGAGCAGAAGACCGCGATGTGGCGCGGCACCCGGCGCCTCATCCTGCTCAACATCCCCTCCGACCCCGCCAAGTTCGCGCAGTCGAAGCTGAGCAACCAGCAGAAGCTGGCCCTGGCCCGCTCCCCGCACGGCAGCGTCCAGGCCCTCTTCGAGGACTGCGTCTCCGCGACGGTGGACCGGCTCGTGGCCGCCCACGGCGGCCCCGCCTGGGACGAGGAGGGCTTCCGCAAACTCTTCGACGCCGTACGCACCGATCTGGTGGACGCCACCTTGCGGACCGTCCGCCAGGTGCAGGAGGTACTCGCGGCCTGGCACTCGTGCGAAGGGCGGCTGCGGGCGACGACCAGCCCGGTGCTGGCCGAGTCCGTCGCGGACGTCCGCACCCAGCTCGCCGAGCTGATCAAGCCCGGCTTCGTGACGGAGCACGGTGCCGGGCGGCTGCCCGACCTGATGCGCTATCTGATCGCCGCCGACCGGCGCCTCCAGCAGCTCCCGCACAACGTGGAGCGGGACCGCACCCGGATGGCGAAGGTCCACGAGATGCGGGACGAGTACCTGTGGCTCCTGGAGCAGTTCCCGCCGGGGCGGCCCGTACCGCAGGCGGCGCGGGACATCCGGTGGATGATCGAGGAACTGCGGGTCAGCTACTTCGCCCACGCCCTCGGTACGGCCTATCCCGTCTCCGACAAGCGGATCGTCAAGGCCGTCGACGCCGCCGCACCGTGAGTGAGGGAGCCGCCGCACAGCGTGAGTTCGCCCTGGGGGGCTGACCTGCGGTAGAGTTCCATCTCGCGAGGTCCTGTGGAGCAGTTTGGAGTGCTCGCCACCCTGTCAAGGTGGAGGCCGCGGGTTCAAATCCCGTCAGGACCGCACGAGAAAGCGGAAGGGCCCGGCAGCCAGTGGTTGCCGGGCCCTTCCGCTTGTCGCATTCACCCGTTGCCCACTCGGCCGTGCCCCTCCCTGCCGCCCGGGCCGGCACATCAGGGTCCCCTCACACCCAGACCTGTACGTGGACGAGCTGCCGCCCTGCGTGTTGACGGGCCCCCTGGAGGGGGGTAGTCCTGAGCGTGGAGGTGAGGGCGATGACGGCAGGCGCCCGTGACGGGCTCCGCGCGGAGGCGCGGGCTCTTCTGCGCGCCCATCTGGCCGCCACCGGCCGCCGCCGGCACGCGAGACGGCACTGCCCCGTCTGCCACCGTCTGCTGCGCCTGGCACTGGCGACGGCCCCGCGCAACGCCGGCCGGGAGGAGCTCCGCGAGCCCCGGTGAGGGGCAAGTGGCGGGCGCAGCCCAGCTGTTGGCGCTTTACCGTACGGGAAGCGGTCCTCACAAGCCCCCACTTATGTGGCAGGTGTCACTCAACTGAGTCGTATCGTCAGGGAACTTGAGGGGCCCTCAGATGCCGTCAATTTAATATGTGCAATTGCACCGGGCTCGCACCGCTGTGACCGGCACCTCTGCGAAGGCCGCCCCCCGGCGACGCCGGCCGGCCCTCGCACGAGCTCTCACAACCGCTCAGCAGCGCTCACCAACGCCCACCCTCGGTGCTCGTCAGGGCAACAAAAAAGATCGCGCCGGACCCGGCGGAGTCCGACGCGATCAACGGGCGGGCACTGTTGGGGCAGTGGCCCGGCCGTGTGGTGCTGAGCGGGCGGCCGGTCGGGGTGGGGGCCCCGGTCAAACGCCCTTGGTGGTGCTGTTGTGCCTGGTCAGCGGCCTGGTCAGGGCTCGCTGCGCTGCTGCGGGATGCCCGCCAGCAGGGCGCGCACCTCCGCCTCGCGGTAGCGGCGGTGTCCACCGAGCGTGCGGATGGACGTGAGCTTGCCCGCCTTCGCCCACCGCGTGACCGTCTTGGGGTCCACGCGGAACATCGTGGCAACCTCAGCCGGGGTCAACAGCGGCTCGGCATCAGGGGTGCGAGCGGTCATGAGCGGCCTCCTCGGGAGAACCGAACCATCACGGTTCTTTCCTCTAAATTCTGCACCTTGACCCGCGTTGCCCGATATGGCGGACGCGAGCCGAGTCGGTTATAGGACGAACGGCTTGTCCTCGGCACTACAACTACACCATCTGTCCAGCCACGTCGGCCAAACCGATGGAATTGCCCTCTCAGGTGTTCAACCTCGGCGGAAGCCGATGGACCGTCCCATAGCGGACAGTCATCCCTCCGTGACATACAGTCACAGAAGGAGCAAGGGTCATCAGACCCACCAAGGAGCGCAATACCGATGTATCCACCCATAGTTGGGCGGAAGAAGTCCCCTGCGGACTCCTTGTCCTATTTTGACACGAGGGATAGCTCTGAGAGCAAGACCCGTTTAAGTGCAATCCATCACGCTTGAGGCAAAGACCCGGTTCGGGACGTAGGTCCCACTCCTCCCCCGCCGATCGGCGGGGGCCCCGCGGGACAGCCGTCCCCGCCGTCCGGCGGGGTGGGTGCCTCAGTTCGCGTACTGCAGCTGGCGGACCGCCCTCCAGCGCTCCGTCAGCCGCTCGTACGCCGCTCCCGCCCGCTCGCCGTCGCCGGCGCGGAGAGCGGCCAGGCCCTCCGCGACGTCGGCGGCGGAGTGGTCACCCGCGAGTTGATCCTCGGGGATCGCGTGGACCAGCCCGCCGTAGTCCAGTTCGACGAGGGAGCGCGGATGGAACTCCTCCAGCCAACGCCCCACATCGACCAGCCCGTCGACGAGCGGTCCCTCCTCCAGCTCTTCGCGGAGCACCTTCAGGCCGCGGGCGAGGCGGCGCCTCGCCTCCACCATGGGAGTGCGGTAGCGGAGAACGAACTGCTGTCCGCTCTCCTCACCCGTTTCCTGCTTCGCAAACTCCTTCTCTTCGTCGACGAAGAGAACGAACCACCGCACCGGCACATGCCACAGCGCGGTGCGGATCCAGGGGCGGGCGTCCGGGTTGCGCTCGCGCCACCGTTCGTAGTCGGCGGTGGCCTGCCGGCGCACCACGGGCGGCAGCGCGGCGTCCAGCACCGGCTGGGGCAGGTCGAGTTCACGGTTCCCGGCGGCCTGGGTGAGCGCGGCGAGGGCCTGCCAGCCTCTCAGCCGGGTGCGCCAGGGGCACACACACGTCACACCGTCCACTTCCGTCACGAAAGCGTCCGCGCTCTCGCGCACCGGCACCACCACCGGCGGCACCGGCACCAAGTCGGCCAGCGACCGGCGGATTTCGTCCTGGGCGGTCGGAAAGCGCTCGGCCTTCGCATACGCGATCCAGTGCGAGCGCTCCGGTTCCGGGAACGCGGCCAGCGGTTCGTAGATCCGCAGGTAGGCCGCGTACGGGACGACGACCGACGCCTTCTCAGCCACGCATTGCCTCCATGCCCCTCCGTGCCTTTCGTCTCCGTGTCGTCCTCGTGTCGTCCCCGCGCCGTCCTCGTGCGCGTTCGGCCGCGCCGTGCGGACCGGCTCGTCACGAGCCTGGAAGACAGTTGACTACCCCGATCGTGGGACCGCAACGTGCCCGTGACGCGCGGGTCGTACGCTGCTTGCCGACCGGCCCTCGCCGGACCCGAACCGCCACAAGCACCCGGCCCGGCCGAGGGCTACGACGCGAACACAGGAGTCACCACCGTGATCGAGGTACCACCTTCCGCCGGTGTTCCCTCCGGCGTCCCCGCGGGGGACCCGGTCGTCAGCACGCTCTTCCGCTCCGACCAGGGCGGCCATGAGCAGGTCGTGCTCTGCCAGGACCGCGAAAGCGGGCTCAAGGCCGTCATCGCGATCCACTCCACCGCCCTGGGCCCGGCCCTGGGCGGCACCCGGTTCCACGCCTACGCGGGCGCCGCCGACCCCGAGCAGGCCGCAGTGCTCGACGCGCTCAACCTCGCGCGTGGCATGTCGTACAAGAACGCGCTGGCCGGGCTGGACCACGGCGGCGGCAAGGCCGTCATCATCGGCGATCCGGAGCAGATCAAGACCGAGGCGCTGCTGCGCGCCTACGGCCGCTTCGTCGCCTCGCTCGGCGGCCGGTACGTCACGGCCTGCGACGTGGGCACCTACGTGCAGGACATGGACGTCATCGCCGAGGAGTGCCGCTGGACGACGGGCCGCTCCCCGGAGAACGGCGGCGCCGGCGACTCCTCCGTGCTGACCGCCTTCGGCGTCTACCAGGGCATGCGGGCCGCCGCGCAGCGGCTGTGGGGCGCCCCCACGCTGCGGGACCGGCTGGTGGGCGTGGCCGGCGTCGGCAAGGTCGGCCGGCACCTGGTGGAGCACCTGGTGCGGGACGGGGCGCGGGTGGTGCTCACGGACGTGCGCGAGGAGTCCGTGCGCGAGGTGCTGGCGGCGCACTCCGGCGCCCCGGTGACCGCCGTCGCGGACACGGCGGCGCTGATCCGCACCGAGGGACTGGACGTGTACGCGCCGTGCGCGCTCGGCGGCGCGCTGAACGACGAGACGGTGCCGGCGCTGACCGCCAAGGCGGTCTGCGGAGCGGCCAACAACCAGCTCGCCCACCCCGGCGTGGAGAAGGACCTCGACGAACGGGGCATCCTCTACGCCCCCGACTACGTGGTGAACGCGGGCGGCGTCATCCAGGTGGCGGACGAGCTGCACGGGTTCGACTTCGCACGTGCGAAGGCAAAGGCAAGCAAAATCTTCGACACGACGACCGCCATTTTCGAGCGCGCGGCGACCGACGGGGTGCCGCCGGCGGTGGCCGCCGACCGGCTCGCCGAGCAGCGCATGGGCCTGTGAGCGCCGGGTGACGGGCGGCTGACCGCCCGCTGACGGGCAGCGGAGGGTCCCGTGACAGTGGTCTCACCACCCCACGGCGGGTCTCTCCGCTACAGGAAGGTAAAATCGCCACTGACCAGCACGAGAAGGGTCAGTGGGCGCGTCGGACGGCGGCCGTGTCGTGCGGGCGACGTACCGTACGGCGGCGGAAGCAGGTACCGTTGAAGCCCTGAGTACCGGTCTCTCACCAGAGAGGCCGCTATGAACCATGAACGCGTGTCAAGACTCTGGGGCCGTCGAGCCCCGTCGTTGAGGGGGTCGAGCCATGGGGCGCGGCCGGGCCAAGGCCAAGCAGACGAAGGTCGCCCGCCAGCTGAAGTACAACACTGGCGGGACAGACCTGACGCGCCTGGCCGAGGAGCTGGGCGCATCGACGTCGAACGAGTCGCCGAACGGCGGCCGTTTCGAGGACGATGAGCAGGACCCGTACGCACGGTACGCGGATCTGTACAACGACGAGGATGACGACGACGTGGACGAGTCGTCCGACCCCCAGTCGAAGCGCCGCGGCGCCTGACATTCTTCACTCGCACCGACCCGGTCCGGCAACCGCCGGGCCGGGTTCTGATGTGCGCAGCCGCCCCGTGCCGGAACACGGGGCGTCCGGGACGTCGGGTCAGCGCGCATAGTCACCCGTCAGGGTGACCGCCTCCGTGCGGTCACCGCGTTCGGTGATCTCACCTGCGACCCAGGCGTCCACACCGCGGTCGGCGAGGGTGGCCAGCGTTCCGTCCACCGCCTCCGGCGGCACGACGGCGATCATGCCGACCCCCATGTTGAGCGTCTTCTCCAGTTCGGGGCGGGCGACCTTCCCGGCCTCGCCGACCACGTCGAAGACGGCACCGGGCCGCCACGTCGAACGGTCCACCCGCGCGTGCAGTGCCTCGGGGATGACCCGCGCCAGGTTTCCGGCCAGCCCGCCGCCGGTGATGTGCGAGAACGCGTGCACCTGCTGCGTCCGCGTCAGTTCCAGGCAGTCCAGCGCGTAGATCTTGGTCGGCTCCAGCAGTTCCTCGCCCAGGGTGCGGCCGAACTCCTCCACATGCCGGTCCAGGGTCCAGCCCGCCCGGTCGAAGACCACGTGCCGCACCAGCGAGTACCCGTTCGAGTGAAGCCCGGAGGACGCCATCGCGATCACCGCGTCCCCCGATCGAATGCGATCCGGGCCCAGTACGGCGTCGGCCTCCACCACTCCGGTGCCGGCGCCCGCCACGTCGTACTCGTCCTCCCCCAGCAGGCCCGGGTGCTCCGCCGTCTCGCCGCCCACCAGCGAGCAGCCCGCCAGGACGCAGCCCTCGGCGATGCCCTTGACGATCTGCGCCACCCGCTCGGGGACGACCTTGCCCACGCAGATGTAGTCCGTCATGAACAGCGGTTCCGCGCCGCAGACGACCAGGTCGTCCACCACCATCGCCACCAGGTCGTGGCCGATGGTGTCGTGGACGTCCATCCGCTGGGCCAGCGCCACCTTCGTGCCCACGCCGTCGGTGGCGGAGGCCAGCAGCGGGCGCTCGTACGCCTTGAGGCGGGACGCGTCGAACAGGCCGGCGAAGCCGCCCAGGGTCCCCACGGACTCGGGCCGCTGGGTCCTGGCGACCCACTCCTTCATGAGCGTCACGGCCCGGTCGCCGGCCTCGATGTCGACCCCGGCGGCGGCGTAACTGGCGCCTTCACTCTGTGTCATCGGTACGTCTTCCTGTGTCACTGCGGTGGGCTGGCATGCTGCTTCCTTCTTCCGGCGTCCGGTCCTCGACCTGGCGGGTGGGGCGGCTCCGCCGGGGACCGGCGGACCGCCGCGCCGCCCCTCCCGCGCCGGACGGCCCGGGAAAGCGGGTCCGCGGCGCTCGGGCGGGGCCCACGGCCCGGCGGAATCCCCGGTTCCGGGAAAGGGGGGCGCAAGGGGAGGCGGGGAGGACTACGGCCTCTTCAGGGCGTCCGCCGCCCCCACGCCGGAAGCCAGCGTGCCGACCCCGTCGGCATCGGCCGACGCCTCGGCCTCCAGCAGGTGCTTGCCCAGCAGCTCCGGCTCGGGCAGCTCCATCGGGTACTCCCCGTCGAAGCAGGCCCGGCACAGCTGATCCTTGGGGATCGTCGTCGCCTCGATCATGCCGTCGGTGGAGATGTAGGCCAGCGAGTCGGCGCCCAGCGAGGTGCCGATCTCCTCGGTGGACAGCCCGTTGGCGATCAGCTCGGCGCGGGTGGCGAAGTCGATGCCGAAGAAGCACGGCCACTTGATCGGCGGGGAGGAGATGCGTACGTGCACCTCGGCCGCGCCGGCCTCGCGCAGCATCCGCACCAGCGCCCGCTGGGTGTTGCCGCGGACGATGGAGTCGTCCACCACGACCAGCCGCTTGCCGCGGATGACCTCGCGCAGCGGGTTGAGCTTGAGCCTGATGCCCAGCTGCCGGATGGTCTGCGAGGGCTGGATGAAGGTGCGGCCCACGTAGCTGTTCTTGACCAGCCCGGAGCCGTAGGGGATGCCGCTGGCCTCGGCGTAACCGATGGCCGCGGGGGTGCCCGACTCCGGGGTGGCTATCACCAGATCGGCGTCGGCCGGCGCCTCGGCCGCCAGCTTGCGGCCCATCTCCACCCGGGAGAGGTAGACGTTCCGGCCGGCGATGTCCGTGTCGGGGCGCGCGAGGTAGACGTACTCGAAGACACAGCCCCGCGGCTTTGCTTCGGCGAACCTTTGCGTGCGGAGTCCGTTCTCGTCGATGGCGACGAGTTCGCCCGGCTCGATCTCCCGGATCACGCTGGCGCCGACGATGTCGAGCGCCGAGGTCTCGCTGGCCACGACCCAGCCGCGCTCCAGCCGGCCGAGGACCAGCGGGCGGATGCCCTGCGGGTCGCGGGCCGCGTACAGGGTGTTCTCGTCCATGAAGACCATCGAGAACGCGCCCCTGACCTTCGGGAGGACGCGCGGTGCGGCCTCCTCGACGGTGAGCGGCCTGCCGTCGTCGTCGGTCTGCCCCGCCAGCAGCGCGGTGACCAGATCGGTGTCGTTGGTGGCGGCGACCTGGGTGGCCCGGCCGTTGCCGGCCGCGGCCTGCGCGGCGACCAGCTCGGCGAGCTGGGCCGTGTTGACCAGGTTGCCGTTGTGACCCAGGGCGATCGAGCCGTGGGCGGTGGCGCGGAACGTGGGCTGGGCGTTCTCCCAGACCGAGGCGCCGGTGGTCGAGTAGCGCGCGTGACCCACGGCGATGTGGCCGCGCAGGGAACCGAGGGAGGTCTCGTCGAAGACCTGCGAAACGAGGCCCATGTCCTTGAAGACCAGGATCTGGGAGCCGTTGCTCACCGCGATCCCCGCGGACTCCTGACCGCGGTGTTGCAGGGCGTACAGGCCGAAATACGAGAGCTTCGCGACCTCTTCACCGGGCGCCCAGACACCGAAGACGCCGCAGGCGTCCTGGGGGCCCTTCTCGCCGGGAAGGAGGTCGTGGCTGAGCTTTCCGTCACCACGTGGCACGCTTCGAGTCTACGGCCAGGCGGGGTGCGCCGCCGAACCGGGGAAGACCCCGGCGGCCGAGGGGGTCTTGACGAACCGGCGCGCGGACCACCACGATCCGCCCCGGCCGGGCCGAGTCCGCTCCGGTGCGGCGCCGCCACCCCGGCGACGGTCACGTCCCGAGCGCCGGCTGTCGCTCCGCGTGAGCACTACCGCCGCGTACCGCGCCCCTTCGTCCGGTCTCCGCCCGCCGAAGACCCCGCCGCCCCGTCGCGACCCCCTCCGCACGCGGTGATGTTTGCCACGCCGCCGGACCGGCCCGGCACGCGGCCACCGGAGGAAAAGGGGGCATATCCCCCCGATGTCCCGTCGGCCTCCGGACAACCCCGCCGTACTCGCCCCCGGGCCGGGGCGACGTCTCAGGACAGGACGGGCAGCAGGGCCGACAGGTCGGAGCGTTCGCCGCTCGCCGCAAGGTGCGGGGTGGCGAGCGCCTCCGCCCAGGACGTGCGGCCCGTCGCCAGCCGGATCCAGGTCAGCGGGTCGGTCTCGACCACGTTGGGCGGGGTGCCCCGGGTGTGCCGGGGGCCCTCGACGGCCTGGACGACGGCGAACGGCGGGACGCGCACCTCCACCGAACCGCCGGGCGCCTTGGCCGCCAGCGCGTCGGCCAGCACCCGGACGGCCGCCGCCGTGGCCTGCCGGTCCAGCGCGACGCGGACACCGGTCGCGCGGGCCAGGTCGTCGCTGTGCACCACCAGTTCCACCAGGCGGGAGACCGTGAAGTCGAGCATCCGCATCCGGCCGAAGTCGTGCGGGATCACCAGGTCCTCGCGTACCGCCGACTCGATGACCGGCTCCAGGTCCGCGACCGCGCGGTCGATACGGGCCGGCCCGTCGGTCACCTCGGCGGCCTCGCGGCGGGTGGCCTCGTCCAGTCGTTCGGCGGCACCGGCCGTGGCCAGCGCCCAGCGGGTCAGCGACAGCTCCGGGGTGCGCGTGGAGACCTCGGTCTCCGGCCTGCCCAGCTGGCCCGGTACCGCCTCGATCTGCTGCGCGATGTGCACCAGCAGATGGTGCACATCCCATCCCGGCAGCCCGGAGGGGAGGGCGAAGCTGTCCGGGCCGAGCCGGTGCGCGGCGTCGGTGACGGCCTCCACCTGGTTGATGAGGGCGGTGCGGATGCGGTTCGGGTCGTACGTGCGCCGATCTCTGGGGGATGAGGTGCGTCGGGCAGGCGGCATACGCGTGAGAGTAGCCCTCTCGCGGCCCGGGAGGGAGAAGGCCCCCGCACCGCCCGCGGGGCTCCCCGGTGCGCCGGCGCGCCGTGTCCCGCCTGCCCGCGCACACATGCCGCGGGGCCGGAGGGGCTGGTCCACCAGCCCCTCCGGCCCCGTCGGGAGACCTCCGTCAGCCGAAGAGCCGCGGCAGCGTGCCCTCGTGGGCCTCGCGCAGTTCTTCCAACGGAAGGGTGAACTGTCCCTGGACCTCGATGGCTTCGCCGTCCACGACACCGATCCGCGCGGCCGGCATGCCGCGGGCCGCACACGTGTCGGTGAACCGGACCTCCTCGCTGCGCGGGATGGCCACCAGTGCCCTCCCCTGCGACTCGGAGAAGAGGAAGACGAAGGGGTCGAGACCGTCGGGGACGACGATCCGGGCACCCTTGCCGCCCTTGAGGCAGGACTCGGCGAGGGCCTGGACCACACCGCCGTCGGAGACGTCGTGCGCGGCGTCGGCCATGCCGTCGCGGGAGGCCGCGATGAGGATCTCCGCCAGCAGGCGTTCCCGCTCCAGATCCACCTGGGGCGGGCGTCCGCCCAGGTGGCCGTGGGCGACCTGGGACCAGGCGGAGCCGCCCAGCTCCTCGCGGGTCTCGCCCAGGAGGTAGATCAGGTGGCCCTCGTCGCGGAACGCCATCGGGGTGCGCCGGGCGACGTCGTCGATGACGCCGAGGACGCCGACGACCGGGGTGGGGTGGATGGCGGCCTCGCCGGTCTGGTTGTAGAGCGAGACGTTGCCGCCGGTCACCGGGGTGCCCAGCTCGCGGCAGGCGTCGGCGAGCCCGCGGCACGCCTCGGCGAACTGCCACATGGCCGCCGGGTCCTCGGGCGAGCCGAAGTTGAGGCAGTCGGTGACGGCGAGCGGCCGGGCGCCGGTCGCGGCGACGTTGCGGTACGACTCGGCCAGCGCCAGCCGGGCGCCCTCGTACGGGTCCAGCTTGGCGTAGCGGCCGTTGCCGTCGGTGGAGACGGCGACGCCCAGACCGGTCTCGGCGTCGATGCGGATCATGCCGCTGTCCTCGGGCTGCGCCAGCACCGTGTCGCCGAGCACGTAGCGGTCGTACTGATCGGTGATCCAGGACTTGGCGGCCTGGTTCGGTGAGGAGACCAGGGCGAGGACGGCGGCGCGCAACTCGTCCCCGTCCTTGGGGCGGGGCAGGGCGGCCGGGTCGTCGGCCTGGAGCGCGTCCTGCCACTCGGGGCGGGCGTACGGGCGCTCGTAGACGGGGCCCTCGTGGGCGACCGTCTTCGGGTCGACGTCCACGATCTTCTCGCCGTGCCAGAAGATCTCCAGCCGGTCGCCGTCGGTGACCTCGCCGATGACGGTGGCGGTGACCTCCCACTTCTCGCTGATCTCCAGGAAGCGGTCCACGTTGCCGGGCTCGACCACGGCGCACATGCGCTCCTGCGACTCGCTCATCAGGATCTCCTCCGGGGAGAGGGAGGAGTCGCGCAGCGGCACGTCGTCCAGCTCGACGCGCATGCCGCCCGAGCCGTTGGAGGCCAGCTCGCTGGTCGCGCAGGACAGCCCGGCCGCGCCCAGGTCCTGGATGCCGACGACGAGACCGGCGTGGAACGCCTCCAGGGTGCACTCGATGAGCAGCTTCTCCTGGAAGGGGTCGCCGACCTGCACGGCGGGGCGCTTGCTGGGCTTTTCGTCGTCGAACGTCTCCGACGCCAGGATGGAGGCGCCGCCGATGCCGTCGCCGCCGGTGCGGGCGCCGTAGAGGATCACCTTGTTGCCGGTGCCGGCGGCCTTCGCCAGGTGGATGTCCTCGTGCTTCATGACGCCCACGCACAAGGCGTTGACCAGCGGGTTGCCCTGGTAGCAGTCGTCGAAGACGACCTCGCCGCCGATGTTGGGCAGCCCCAGGCAGTTGCCGTAGCCGCCGATGCCGGCGACCACGCCGGGCAGCACCCGCTTGGTGTCGGGGTGGTCGGCCGCGCCGAACCGCAGCGGGTCCATCACGGCGACCGGGCGGGCACCCATGGCGATGATGTCGCGGACGATGCCGCCGATGCCGGTCGCCGCACCCTGGTACGGCTCCACGTAAGAGGGGTGGTTGTGGGACTCCACCTTGAAGGTGACCGCGTAGCCCTGGCCGACGTCCACCACACCGGCCTGCTCGCCGATGCCGACCAGCATGGCCTCGGCGCCCGGCCCCTCGGTGGGGGCCTTCTCGCCGAACTGCCGCAGGTGGACCTTGCTGCTCTTGTAGGAGCAGTGCTCGGACCACATCACGGAGTACATGGCCAGCTCGGCGCCGGTGGGGCGGCGGCCCAGGATCTCGCGGATGCGGGCGTACTCCTCCTCCTTGAGGCCGAGTTCGGCCCAGGGGAGTTCGGTGTCGGGAGTCTGTTCCGCGTGCTTGACGGTGTCCAGGCTCTGGGAACTCATGAGGCGACCAGCTTCTTGACGGCCGAGGTGAAGAAACCGAGCCCGTCGGTGGTCGGCCCCGTCAGGGCCTCCACGGCGTGCTCGGGGTGCGGCATGAGGCCGACCACGTTCCCGGCCTCGTTGGTGATACCGGCGATGTCACGGCGGGAGCCGTTGGGGTTGACGTCCAGGTAGCGGAAGACCACGCGGCCCTCGGCCTCCAGCGCGTCGAGGGTGCGCTCGTCGGCGACGTAGCCGCCCTCGCCGTTCTTGAGCGGCACGGTGATCTCCTGGCCGCTCTCGTAGTCCGACGTCCAGGCCGTCCCGGCGTTCTCGACGCGGAGCCGCTGATCGCGGCAGACGAAGTGCAGATGGTCGTTGCGGGTCAACGCGCCCGGCAGGAGATGAGATTCACACAGGACCTGGAAACCGTTGCAGATGCCGAGCACCGGCATTCCGGCCTTCGCCTGTTCGATCACCGTCTGCATGACGGGCGAGAACCGGGCAATTGCGCCGCACCGCAGATAGTCGCCGTAACTGAATCCGCCGGGCAGCACCACCGCGTCGACCTGGTGCAGATCCTTGTCCCGGTGCCACAGCGCGACGGGTTCACCGCCCGCTATGCGGATCGCGCGGCGCGCGTCGCTGTCGTCCAGGGAACCGGGAAAGGTGACGACGCCGATACGGGTTGTCACGCCGTGGCTCCCTCGGTCGGCGCCTGGGTGCCGGAGACCGCGCGCTCCACGCCGTCGGCCTCCACCACGCGGACGGTGAAGTCCTCGATCACGGTGTTGGCCAGGAACGTCTCGGCCAGTTCGCGGACACGGGCGAGGGCGTCCCCGTCCACGGGGCCCTCCACTTCCAGCTCGAAGCGCTTGCCCTGGCGGACATCGGTGATTCCGTCGAAGCCCAGACGGGGCAGTGCACGCTGCACCGCCTGTCCCTGGGGGTCGAGGAT
Organism: Streptomyces albus subsp. albus; assembly: GCF_000725885.1. Classification (GTDB taxonomy): domain Bacteria; phylum Actinomycetota; class Actinomycetes; order Streptomycetales; family Streptomycetaceae; genus Streptomyces; species Streptomyces albus. The sequence goes on from NZ_JODR01000009.1 coordinate 279,714, forward strand.
CTCCGGCTTCAGCATGACGTCGACGACGACGCGAGCCACAGGTACTCCTAGTGCTTAGCGGGGCGCTGCGTCGGCCAGCCTACCCGCCGACGGAATCTACGCGCGTTGATATGACGGGCTTCTTCCGGTTCCGCACGGCGATCCGCGTGATGATCCTGGTGGGACTTCGCGAAGCACTGGGAAAACCGTGCGGAAAAAAGTAGGGTCCCGATTGCGACCGGAACCCGATCCGAATTCCGGGCCATAATGTTTGTGCGCGGATCACGTCTTTGCGCGCCCTGAACCGGGCCACAGCGGACCACGCACAGCCGAATAAGTACCTGTCTCCTATCCGGGCTCGCCCGCAAACCCGCCCGTCGGCTCCCGCGGCCGGCAACGGAGCGGAACCGGGTGATCCCTTTCGGGATCCTGAGGGAAGGACCGATATCCGTGGCACAGCGCGTAGTAGTGATGCTCTCCGATGACATCGACGGCGGAGAAGCGGCGGAGACGGTGTCCTTCGGGCTCGACGGCAAGACCTACGAGATCGATCTGAACACCGACAACGCGAAGCGGCTCCGCGAGGAGCTGGCGCCGTTCGTCGAGGCCGGGCGGAAGCGGGCCAAGTCCGGCAAGACGTACCGGCGCACGTCCGTCGACCCCGACCCGCGCGCGGTACGCGCCTGGGCGGAGTCCAACGGGTTCGACGTACCGGCGCGGGGACGCATCCCCAAGAAGGTGTACGAGGCGTTCCACGCCGCCCGCTGACCCCCTCCCCCTCCCGCCGACACCCCGCCGATTCCCGTCGCCCCTCCCCCGTGGGCCGGCGCCGGCGGGGCCGAGGAGGGGGCGGGGGACAGGGGGTTGGGGGAGCGACTTGCCACGGACCCCGGGTGATCGGATACAGTCGGGGCACGCCGCGAGGGGAACCCCGAAAGGGGGAAACCGGCAGAGCGTGCGGGTGTAGCTCAGTAGTAGAGCGCCCTCTTTCCAAGAGGGAGGCGCAGTGTGCGATTCCTGTCACCCGCTCTCCATTACGGACCGCTGGTCGGAAACGATCAGGTAGAGTAGTGGTCGCGCCATTCGGTGAGAGCCGGATGGAGGCATGCGGACGTAGCTCAGTTGGTAGAGCGCAACCTTGCCAAGGTTGAGGTCGCGAGTTCGAGCCTCGTCGTCCGCTCCGTCAGAAGGGCCCCGGTCTCAGACCGGGGCCCTTTCGTGTATGCCCCTCCGCTCCGGCACATGACATTCGTCATCCGCACCGATGACGGTCCGCACTCGCTCCGGTCCGCTCCCGGAGGAAGGGTGGAAGGCATGGATGCGATCGAGGTCGAGGGACTGAGGCGCCGCTACGAGGCGGCGGACGGGGGCACCCGGCGGGGGAACGGCGGGTCCCAGGGCGGTTTCGAGGCCGTCCGTGACGTGTCGTTCTCCGTCCGCGAGGGGGAGATCTTCGCCCTGCTGGGCACCAACGGGGCGGGCAAGACCTCGACGGTGGAGGTGCTGGAAGGGCTGGCGCGGCCGACGGCGGGCACGGTACGGGTGCTGGGTTTCGACCCGTTCACGGAGCGCTCGTACGTCCGGCCGCGCACCGGGGTGATGCTCCAGGAGGGCGGGTTCCCCTCCGAGTTGACCGTCGAGGAGACGGCGACGATGTGGGCGGGGGTCACCAGTGAGGCACGGCCGCCGCGGGAGGCGCTGGAGATCGTCGGGCTGGGGGCCCGGACACAGGTCCGCGTCAAGCAGCTGTCGGGCGGGGAGCGGCGGCGGCTGGATCTGGCGCTGGCCCTCATCGGCCGCCCGGAGGTGCTCTTCCTCGACGAGCCGACCACCGGCATGGACCCCGAGGGGCGCCGTGACACGGCCGAGCTGGTGCGCCAGTTGCGGGCCGAGGGCACGACGGTGCTGCTGACCACCCACTACCTGGAGGAGGCCGAGCAGCTCGCCGACCGGCTGGCGATCATGCAGGCGGGCCGGATCGTGGGGTCGGGCACGCCGGAGCAGGTGGTGGCCGAACGGCCGTCGCGGATCACCTTCCGGCTGCCACCGGGCACGGAGGCGCGGGAACTGCCGCTGACCGTTCAGGCCGCCGTGGAGGGCCGCAGGGTGTCGGTGCGTACGCACGACCTCCAGCCGGTGCTGACCGAACTGCTCGTGTGGGCGCGGGAGGCGGGGGTCACCCTGGAGAACCTCCAGGCGCGGTCGGCCTCGCTGGAGGAGGCGTTCTTGGAGATCGCCCAGGCCGGCAACCGGCGGGACGGGGAGCCGAAGGGGTCGAAAGGGCCGAAGGGGCCGAAGGGGCCGAGGAGGAACGCGTGGACGGGGGCGAAGGCATGAGCACGACGATCAATGACGGCGGTACGGCACGGACCGGCCCGCCGCGCGACGGCAGGCCCGGCAGGCTGTCACTGCGGCGGATACGGGCGCTGGCACGGGCGGAGCTGACGCTGCTGGTGCGCAACAGGTCGGCCCTGTTCGTGGCGCTGCTGCTGCCCGTCTGTCTCACGGCGTCGCTGAAGGCGTCCGTGGAACAAGCCGATCTGTCGGGCACCGGCATCTCGGTGGGCACGGCCGTGCTGCCCGGGATGGTCGGCATGGTGCTGATGTTCGCCGTCTACAGCACCCTCGTCGGCGTCTACGTCGCCCGCCGCGAGGAGCTGGTGCTCAAGCGGCTGCGCACCGGTGAGGCCGACGACCTGGAGATCCTCGGCGCCGCGGCGCTGCCCGCCCTCGCCATCGGGCTCGCCCAGTCGGTGGTGCTGCTGACCGGAGGGGCGCTGCTGCTGGACGTGGGGGCGCCGGGGCGGCCCGATCTGCTGCTGGCCGGAGTGGTCCTCGGCATGGCGATGATGACGCTGCTGGCCGCCGCCTCCGCCGCCCTGACCCGCACCACCGAACTGGCGCAGCTCACCACGCTGCCGCTGATGCTGGTCACGTTCATCGGCTCCGGGGTCTTCGTACCGCTGGAGGTCTTCCCCGACAGGCTCGCGGACTTCTGCCGCCTGCTGCCGATGACCCCCATCATGGACCTGCTGCGCAGCGCCTGGACGGAGCAGCTCAGCGGCCTGGGGACCCTGCGGTCGCTCGCGATCGCGGTCGGCTGGACGCTGCTGGCGGCCTGGACCGTGCGCAAGCGCTTCCGGTGGGAACCTCGCCGCTGACCCTGCGGTGCGGGCGGCCGGCAGGGGACGGGAACGGAACGGGGAGAGGCGGTCGGCGATGATCCGCTGGGGGCGGGAGAAGCGGCGCGACTGGAAGCGGCGCAGCAAACTCGAACAGGTCGAGGTGTCCACCCGCTGGATGGTGCTGTGCACCCCGTGGATCTTCTACGCCAGCGGCATGCTCCAGTTCCTGACCGCCGTGCGGCCGGGCCGGGCACCGATGCTGGCGGCCGGCACCGTCCTCGCGCTGGGCTTCGTACAGGCGGTGCTCAGCACCGTCGCCGTCCGCCGCGGCATGGACTGCTACTTGGGCGTCGGGGCCGCACCACACCGGCTGCTGGCCGCCGGTGTGGCGCTGTTCGCCGTCACCGCGCTCGTGCTGGCGGCGATGGTGGCCTACGGCTGGGCCGGGCACGCGGCCTCCGTCGGCATGGCCCTCTTCGCCTCCGTCCCCAGCCTCACGGGCGTCCACGGACTCCTGGTACGGCCCCGCCGGGGTGCTGCGCACGCCGCCCTGGCCGCCGTACCGGTCGTCGGTGCACTCGCCCTCGCGGGGATGGGCTGGCCCGATCTGACGGGCATCCTGGTGCTGCTCGCCGTCGGTGCGTTCGCCGGGCTGTTCACCCCGCGCTGCTCCGCCTGGTACATCGCCGTCATGCGGGAGCTGGACGAGGCGCGGGCCGTCCACTCGCGGCTGGCCGTCGCGGAGGAGCGGCTGCGGTTCGGCCGGGACCTGCACGATGTGATGGGCCGCAATCTGTCGGTCATCGCGCTCAAGAGCGAGCTGGCCACCCAGCTCGCCAGGCGGGGCGCCCCTTCCGCCGTGGAGCAGATGCAGGAGGTGCAGGAGCTGGCCCGCCGGTCGCAGAGCGAGATACGCGAGGTGGTACGCGGCTACCGTGCGGCCGGGCTGGAGACGGAGCTGGCCGGGGCTCGCGGGGTGCTGCGGGCGGCGGGCGTGGACTGCCGTATCGAGTCCGTCGAGCCGGCCGCGGACGGGGATGTGCGGTCGGTGCTCGGCTGGGTCGTCCGCGAGGGGACCACCAATGTGCTGCGGCACGCGGAGGCGCGGCAGTGCCTGATACGGCTGACGGTGGAGGGCGGGAGGGCCGTCCTGCTGATCGAGAACGACGGTCTGCGGCCCGTGCTGGCCGGACGGGGCTCGGGCCTCGTCGGTCTGGCCGAACGTCTCACCGCTCTCGGCGGCACCCTGTCGGCCGTCCGCGTCGAGGCGGAGGGGGTCTTCAGACTCCGCGCGGAGGTGCCCGTCACGGCTGCCGGGGGCGGCAGTACGGCGGCGGACGGGAAGGCCGCACACGGAACCGAGGACGTCCGGGCCCGGGGGCGGGCGCCCCTCGGCGACGGGACGGCGTCCGGCGGTCCCGGTGCGGGTCCGGCTGACGGGCCCTGCGGGACCGCGGATGTGGCACCCCGGCCCGGGGCGGCGGCCACGGGGCGGACGTTCGCCGGTGCGGAGCAGGGCGCGGGACGAGGAGAGTGCGATGGGTGACGGAGCCGCAAGCCCGATCCGGGTGCTGCTGGCGGACGACGAGCATCTGATCCGGGGAGCGCTGGCGGCGCTGCTCGCCCTGGAGGACGACCTGGCCATCGTGGCCCAGGCGGCGTCCGGGACCGAGGCGGTCGCGATGGCGCGCGCCCACCGGCCGGACGTGGCGGTGCTCGACCTCCAGATGCCGGGCGCGGACGGGGTACGGGCCGCGACGGCGATCCGCGAGGCGGTCCCCGAGTGCCACACCATGATCGTCACCAGCCACGGGAAGCCCGGCCACCTGAAGCGGGCGCTGGCGGCGGGGGTGCGCGGATTCGTGCCCAAGACGGCGTCCGCGCAGCAGCTCGCCGAGATCATCCGTACCGTCCACGGCGGCAGCCGCTACGTGGATCCGGAGCTGGCGGCCGACGCGATCAGCGCGGGGGACTCGCCGCTGTCGGAACGCGAGGCCGAACTGCTGGAGCTGGCCCTCGACGGCGCCCCCGTCGCGGAGATCGCCCGGCAGGCGTCGCTGACCCAGGGCACCGTCCGCAACTATCTGTCGGCCGCCGCCGCGAAACTGGGCGCCGAGAACCGGCACGCGGCGGCCCGGACGGCGCGTGACCGGGGCTGGATCTGAGCACGGACGGGGGCCGGCCCGGGGCTCGCCGGGCGCTCGTCCGGCGAGCGGTCACGGCGGCGCCCAGGGGCGGCTATACTGGGCTGCGCACCACGGCGGCCCCCGGTCGGCAGTGGAGCACGCGGACGTAGCTCAGTTGGTAGAGCGCAACCTTGCCAAGGTTGAGGTCGCGAGTTCGAGCCTCGTCGTCCGCTCAGCAACGAAGGGCCCCGGTCGGCGGACCGGGGCCCTTTCGCATGTGCCCGGGCATCCCCGGCCGGACACCTGCGCCGGGGACGGGCCGGCGCGGGACGCGGCCCGGCGTACGCCCCGCGCGAGGGACGTACGCCGGGTGCGCGGTTCAGCTCCAGGGAACGCCGGTCAACCGCTCGTACGCCTCCACATAGCGGGCGCGGGTGGCCTCGACGACCTCCTCGGGAAGGGCGGGCGGCGGCTGCTCCGAGGCCCGGTCCCAGCCGGAGTCCGGCGAGACGAGCCAGTCACGGACGTACTGCTTGTCGAACGACGGCTGGGCGCGGCCCGGCTGCCAGGTGTCGGCGGGCCAGAAGCGCGAGGAGTCCGGGGTGAGCACCTCGTCGGCGAGGGTCAGCACCGGCTCGTCACCCGAGTCGTCCCAGCCGAACTCGAACTTGGTGTCGGCCAGGATGATGCCCCGCTCCCGGGCGATGTCGCGGGCCCGGTCGTACGCCGCGAGCGTGGCCTGGCGCAGTTCGACGGCCGTCTCCGGGCCGACCAGGCGGGCCACCTCCTCGTAGCTGACGTTCTCGTCGTGCTCGCCGACCTGCGCCTTGGTGGCCGGGGTGAACAGGGAGCCCGGCAGCTCCGAGCCGTTCTCCAGGCCCGGCGGGAGGGCGAGCCCGCACACCGTCTGGGCCTCCTCGTACTCGGCCAGGCCCGAACCGGCCAGATAGCCGCGCGCCACGCATTCGACGGGCACCATGCGCAGGGAGCGGCACACCATGGTGCGGCCCTCCCAGTCGGCGGGGGCGCCGGCGGGCACGTCGGTGCCCTTCACATGGTTGGGCAGCAGGTCCTCCAGCTGCTCGAACCACCACAGGGAGAGCCGGGTGAGGATGCGGCCCTTGTCGGGGATCTCGGTGGGCAGCACCCAGTCGAACGCGGAGATCCGGTCGCTGGCGACCATCACCAGATCGCCGGACTGGTTCTGGTACAGGTCGCGTACCTTGCCCGTGTGCAGGTGCACCAGGTCAGGGACCTGGGCGGGCTCGGGTTTTTCGACGAATCCCGTCACGTTCTCTCCTCCTGGGGGCAGCCGACCTCACGGCGGGTCCCCTGATTTTCCCCCGTCACCCAACCGGGACGCGCAGCGGTGCGCACCACGGGGCCGGCCGCCGGCCGGTTCACCCGCCCTTCGGGCCCGGCGCCCAGGGTCAGTCCCGTTTGCAGATGCGGTCGAGCAGATTGCTGGTGGCGCGCTGGATACGGGAGTCGACGTAGCCGGGACGGTCCAGGGCCGGCGACCAGGCGAAGGTGCCGGAGGAGAAGACGAGGGCGCCGGAGGGCGCGCGGTAGAGGGAGGTCTCCTGGTGGCGCACGGCGCCCGCGCGGTCGCGGTAGGGGGAGTGCGCCAGCAGGATGCGGGAGGTGTGGTCGGGCAGTGCCGTACGGGGGAAGTAGCGGTCGGCCTCGCCCGCGACCATGCCCTCCAGTTCGTCGCCCTCGCCGGCTCCGGTGGCCTCCCACAGCCAGTGCCCGGCGTTGCGGACGATCATCGGGTAGGGCTCGGCGACCTGCCCCGCGTACTGGATGCCCAGCAGTCCCTGCTCGGGCTCGCCCTGCTCCCGCCACAGCGCGGGACGGCCGGGCCCGCGGCGTTTTCGGCAGGTCAGCAGGCGGTCGGGGGCGCCGGAGGGCAGGGCGTCGAGTTCGACCCGCCAGTACATGGTGTTGGCGGAGAGGAAGACCAGCGCCGTGCCGCTGTCCCGGGCCCGCTCGACGGCCCGGCGCATCGGGACCGACCAGTACTCGTCGTGGCCGGGGAAGACCAGGCCCCGGTACCGGGTGGGGTCGATCCGTCCCGCGTGCAGGTCCCGGGTGTCGGCGTACGCGAGGTCGTAGCCGTAGCGTTCCGCCCAGCGGATGAAGTCGTAGGCGTGCCCCACGTGCAGGGGGAGCCCCGATCCGGCGTACGGGCGGTCGAAGGACACCGTCGCCGCCGCCTCGCTCTCCCCCAGCAGCCGTCCGTCGGCGTCCCAGGCGTGGTAGAGGCTCGCGCCCGTGTGGCCGTCCTCCGGGAAGAGGTTGTACGCCTGCCACGTCACGTCCGGCAGCACCAGCAGCAGATCGCCCGGGTCGCGATCGCGGACGGTGAAGGGGATGTGGGAGCGGTGCCCGTCGGCGGTGGTCAGCACGGCGACGTAGGCGCCGGTGGACCAGTAGTCGGGGATCTGGAGCCGCCAGGAGAGCCACCAGTGGTGGCAGGAGACCGTGCGGTCGGCGGTGAGCGGGGCGGGCTGCATGATCCCGGACAGCCGCGGGCTCGTGGTGATCTTCGTGGCGCCCGCGCCGGCGTAGTGGCCGATGCGGTAGACGTCCACGCCGAACGGCTGCGGCGGATTGACGGTGATGCGGAAGTCGATGGACTCGCCGGGCGGGGTGCCGCCCGCGACCGAGGCGAACCCTTTGATCTGGCAGCGCACGTCGTCGGCGGCGGGCGGTGCGCTGCTGGACAGGCCCCGGGTGCGCGGCTTGGGGAGCGTCTGGCCGCCGCCCGCCAGCTCGCGGACGAGTTCGGGGGTGCGGGAGGTCTGGCCGGGGGCCTGGTCGACACAGTCCACGTACCAGGGGACGAGCTGGCCGTTCTCGAAGTAGTTCTCGCTCACCCGCAGCCAGGGCAGCGGGCCCTGGCCGAACGGGTCGGTCACCGCGTGCGCCAGCGCGCCGGACTCCCACCGCCGCAGCGGTTGCGCCGGGCGTACGCCGTACTCGGCGCGCCCCTGGGGCGCGGAGCCCGCGGGGGACACCGTCCGTCCGGGGTGCTCGGTCTGCTCGGTTCCCATCCTGCTGCTCCCTCCCCGGCGCCCTCGCTCCGTCTCCCGCTAGCCGTAGGTGTGACGGCAGACAGCACATCACATTACGCAAGGGTGTGGTCACCCTTCGTCGCTAAATGGCTGGAGATGATCTTCAGACGAGCCGCACGGGCTTCTCCGGGCGCACCCCGACCCTCACCAGCCACTCCCGCAGTCCCTGCGTCTCCCCGTCCTCCACGAGCGACAGCACCAGGCCGGGCAGCTCCCCGGCCCGCTCCCCGTCCACGAACAGGGCGGGGCCGTCCAGCCAGTCGAGCCCCGGCACCGCGCCGGCCGTGTCGACCGCGGCGCAGCAGACGGCGGCCGTGACGTGGTCCGCCAGCAGTTCCTTGCCGGTGCGCGGGGGTCTGAGCGGCAGCCCCATGGGCGCCGGTGGCGCCGGATGCGTGTCCCCGGCGCCCGGCCACGGCCCCGCGCCGGGGCCCGCACCAGTGACCCCCGGGGCGCCCGTCGCCTCGGCGCGCGCCACCTGGGCGCTGATGCGCGCGGCCAGCGCCTCTCCCCCGCCGGGCACCGCGAACCGTTCCAGCACCCGGGCGAGCGTCGGTCCCGCAACCTTCGGGCCGCCGCCCGGCGGCGCCGGCGCGGGCGCGTCGCCGGAGACCGGTCCGGTGTCCGAGCCGGGCGCGAGCGTGCGGGACGCGCGCGGGGCGTGCGAGCCGCGCGCCGCGGACGCACGGCCGCCGGACGCGGCGCGGCACGCCGCCCGCCGGCCGGACGCCGGCGCACCCGCCGGAGCGTCCGGCACCGGCGCCCGGTCCGGCCGGGGCGCATCCGCCTCCCCGGCAGTCAGCCACGCCTCGTCGTCCTCGGCGGGGCCGGAGCCGCCGGCGGCCGGCCCGGACGCCGGCGCGCGCCGCGTCTCAGATGACCTGGCCCGGGGGCCCGTGTCGTCCAGCGCGGCGAACAGCCGGGCCGCCTCCGTACGCCAGACCCGGTCGACGACCTCCTCCGGGTACGCCGACCACTCCACCGGGGTCCACTCCGCCTCGGCTCCCGTACCGGCGGCGTACGACAGCGGCGGCCGGGGCCCCAGGAACAGCCGGGCGGCGAGCAGCGAGACGGCTCCGTCCACCCGGCCCGGCTCCGCCAGCAGATCGCACGCCGGGCGTTCGCCGAGACGTGAGGTGAAGCTCTCCGCGAGCCGGTCGCGGCGGGACAGTTCGGTCAGCGCCGAGACCACCCCGGCATCGAGGCGGGTGGGCCACAGGCCGAGCCGCCAGGCGGGCAGCGCCACCCGGGTCAGCAGCCGGTCCCAGCCGGCGTACGCGAGACCGACCTGCTCCTGGGCGGCGGCCCGCAGACCGTGATCAACCGCCTGGGCGCGCTCGGCCGCCGCAGCGGCGACCCCGCGCTCCATCTCGGCCGCGTGCGGTCCTGCCGCGCGCAGCATCCACCGGGCGAGCGGGCCGACCATCCGGTGCACCAGCCGGCGCGGGACGGCCGTCGCCCCGCCGCCCGGCGGGCCCGGGCCCACGGCGCGGTCCGCACGGTGCTCGGCGCAGGCGACCGCGGCGTCGAGCCCGCGCACGAAACGGCGGGCGGCTGCTATGTCCGGATGCGCCGACGGGCCGGTGCCCGCGACGACCGGCGCCAGCAGCGCCCGCAGTTCGGCGACCCGCATCCACCACAGGAACGGGGAGCCGATCACGAGAACGGGTGCCGTGCCGCGCCGCGCGCCGCCGTCGGCCCCCGCGCCGCCGGCGGCGCGGCCCCGCGCCGGGGCCCCGCCGTCCTCGCCGCGGCCGGGTCTGTGCCCGGTGTCCGGCCCGCCGGGGGCGTCGCCGTCCCGCTTGCCGTCGCGTACGGCGCGGTGGGCGCGGTCCTCCAGCCAGCTGTCGCAGTCGGGGGTGAGCGCGATGGCGGACGGTGCCGGGACCTCCAGCCGTTCGGCGAGGTCCCGGACCAGGGCGTGCAGTCCGGGGGCGGCCCGCTCGTCGAGGGGCACCGTCGGGGAGACGGCCGGGCGGCCCCGCGCGATGACGGCGCCGGCGACCAGGGCGCAGGCCAGGGTGAGCACGGCGAGGCCCGTCAGCACCCAGCGGGCCGTGTCCCCGCCCGGGCCGGGCCCCATGCCGAGCTGGCCGGTGGCGCGGCCCGCCCAGAGGATGACCGCGGCGGCGGAGGGGAGCAGCGCGAGGGCGAGCGCCGTGCTGCGCACCCTGAGCACGGCGAGGGCGTGATCGCGTGCGGACCGCGCCGCAGCGCGCCTGCCCGAGGCACCGGAACCGCTCACGCCTCACCCCCGCTCCACTCGGGACCGCAGCCGGGCTCTCCGGCTCCCCACCACTGTGTCACCGCGCTCCGACACCGCAATGTGCGCTGCGCCAGACGACGGACCGCGTGTCCGACGAGGCCACCACGCCTGAGCGGCACCATAGTTGGGGCCCTCGCAGGCGTCAGCCGTCCGAGGGCGTCGTCACTCGATGGAATGGCTTTGGGCAGAGCTATTGCCCGGAGCAGCCGGGCGGTATATACGCGCACCCACTCATGTGGCTCCCGGGACGCACGAGGTGCGGTTCCGGCGCGTACCGCCCGGCCGTCAGCCCTCCGCGGCGGCCTGTACGGCGGCCCGCTCGGCGATGTCCGAACGATGGTGGGCACCCGCCAACCGGACGCGGCCGACCGCCGCGTACGCACGCCGCCGTGCCTCCACCAGGTCCGCTCCCGTGGCCGTCACCGACAGCACGCGGCCACCCGCACTGCGCACGGTGCCGTCCTCGTCCGCCGTCGTACCGGCGTGCAGTACGTACGCATGGGGGCCGTCCTGCTGTTCGACGTCGGCCAGACCCTCCACGACATCACCCGTACGGGGCTTCGCCGGGTAGCCCTCCGCCGCCAGCACCACGGTGACCGCCGCGTCGTCGCTCCAGCGCAGCGCCGGGAAGTCGGCGAGCGAACCGGTGGCCGCCGCGTACAGCAGGCCGCCCAGCGGCGTACGCAGCCGGGCCAGCACCACCTGCGTCTCCGGGTCCCCGAACCTGGCGTTGAACTCGATCACCCGCACCCCGCGCGAGGTGAGCGCCAGCCCCGCGTAGAGCAGCCCCGAGAACGGGGTGCCGCGGCGGTGCAGCTCCCGCACGGTCGGCTCCAGCACCGTGGCCGTCACCTCCGCGACCAGCTTCGGGTCCGCCCACGGCAGCGGCGAATAGGCGCCCATACCACCGGTGTTGGGGCCCTCGTCACCGTCGTGGGCGCGCTTGAAGTCCTGGGCGGGCTGGAGCGGCACGACCGTCTCGCCGTCCGTCACCGCGAAGAGGGACACCTCGGGGCCGTCAAGGAACTCCTCGACGACGACCGTGCCGCCGCAGGCCCGCGCGTGCGCACGGGCCTGCTCCACGTCGTCCGTCACCACGACGCCCTTGCCCGCGGCCAGACCGTCGTCCTTGACCACGTACGGCGGGCCGAACGCGTCCAGCGCGGCGTCCGCCTCCTCGGGCGTCGTGCACACGTAGCTGCGGGCCGTGGGCACACCGGCGTTCGCCATGACCTCCTTCGCGAACGCCTTCGAGCCCTCCAGCATCGCCGCCTGCGCGGACGGGCCGAAGACCGGTACGCCCTGCTCGCGCAGCACGTCCGCGACGCCCGCGACCAGCGGGGCCTCCGGGCCGATCACGACCAGATCGGCCCGTACCTGTTCCGAGCGCGCCAGCGCGGCGACCGCCTCCCCGTCCAGCGGGTCCACGGCGTGCCGGGTGGCCACCTCGGCGATCCCCGCGTTGCCCGGTGCGCAGTGCACCTCGGTCACCTCGGGGTCCAGGGAGAGCGAGCGACAGATTGCGTGTTCGCGGGCACCGCCGCCAATGACCAGAATCCTCACGCCCGCCACCCTAGCGGCACCCGGTGGCGTGGCAGCGCGGCCCGTACGGGTGACAGGAACCGCGCTTTATACCCGACCGGGCGCCACTTTGGAGGGGATTTCCCCGCCGAAGTGCGGCGTGGCCCCTCCGTCGGCGGTAGGAAGGGGCCCGCCGGGGCCGTGCCGGCTCGCCCCGGCCCGCCCGGCGGCACATGACCATCGAAGGAGTACGGGTGAAGCGGGTCAAACAGCCGGATCTGCTGGGGCGGGGGTTCCCGTCCGGGGACTGGGACGAGCCCGCCGAACGACTGGAAGAGCTCTACCAGTGGGTGGAGCAGGAAGCGATGCGCGTCGTCGACTGGTACCTCGCCGACCGGGTGCGCAAGCGCCGCTGGGCGCGGGTGCTGCGGGGCGGCGTGGTCGCCGGGAGCGCGGCGGGTGTGCTGCTGCCCCTCCTGGGGCCCGCCGGGCTGCCTTTGGCGGCCGTCGGCGCCGGCGACGGGTGGGCCGGGTACGCCGGGTACCTGGCGCTGCTGGTGGCCGCCGGGTGCGCACTGGCCGACCGGTGGCTCGGGCTCACCGCCGGGTGGATGCGCGACGTGGCCACCGCGCTGGCCGTCCACCGGCGGCTGGAGGCGCTGCGCTACGAGTGGGCGGCCGAGAACGTCCGTGAGGTCCTCGGCCCGGCCGAGGGAACAGCCGGGGAGGCCGCGGAGCGGGCCCTGGCCGTCCTGCGGCGGTTCTCCGAGGACGTCAACGAGACGGTACGCGCCGAGACCGCCGACTGGATGATCGCCTTCCGCACCTCCGGCTCACCCCTGACACTGGGCGCTCCCGCCGCCGCGGCACCGGCGGGACGCGGGCCCGCGCGCCGTATCCCGCCGCCGGGGCCGGGGCCCGGCTGGGCCACCATGCCGCGCCAGCGGCCCCCCGCGGGCTGAGCGAGGGGCCGACAGCGGGAGTGCCGCCGCCGTCCCGGTCCCCGCGGGGCCGGGACGGCGGCGCACCACCGGGCGGGTCAGCCGAAGACGATCATGGAGCCCTGGGCGAGGCTCCGGGTCGCCGCCGCGTGGAGGCCCAGCCACACGTGCCGCTCCCGGCCGAAGGGCGTGCCGTCGTCGTAGCCGATGGCGGCGGACGCGGCCGGCTCGTCCAGGTCGGTGGGGCGCAGCGGGGCCGCGGGGGCGGGTGGCGGGTTGCCGGGGTCGATGCCCAGGTGCGGCCCGACCAGCTGGAGTTCCCGCAGCAGTCCGTGGCTGGAGCCCAGCGGGCCGCTCCCGGCGAGCAGTTCGTCGTCGTACAGCGGTGCCGTGAAGTCGACGGGGATGTACGACCCCGCGTGGTCGTAGTGCCACACCAGATGCGACTGCTGTGCCGTCTGCTCGAACATCTCCAGCAGTTGCTCGTAGTCGTTGCCCAGCTCCCCCACGGGCGTGACCTCCAGCCCGGCGGCCAGCAGCAGATAGGCGCGGCGCAGGTAGTGCAGTGCTTCGTAGTCGAAACCCGCGACAGGGGCGACGTCGCCGGACAGGCCCGGCATGTAGCCGAAGACGGGCACCGTGGGCAGGCCCGCGTCGGTGAGTGCTCGGTCGTAGGTGGCGATCTCTTCCGCGAAGGGGTTGTCGGGGCTGTGGCAGAGCACGTCGACGAGGGGTACCAGCCAAAGGTCACAGGCCAAGGAGCGCTCCTATACCGTCAGGGACCTGTCGTGGCGCACAGCGTAATGCGCCCTGGTGCGGGGCCGGTTGTCAGCTCCGGGCCCGCTCCTGCTGGGTGCGCGGCGCGGGCGGCGCGTGGGTCCGCGGCAGTGCCCGGCCCGCGCCGGGTACCGGGGGCCGTACGGGTCCGGGTACCCGGGGACGCGAGGTGCGCACCCTGGTCGGGTGCATGCCCGTTATCGGCGTCGCCGTACCGGAGGCCGGCGGGGACGCGGACGGCGGCCCGGGTCGGTGTCCCGGCGCCCAGGGGCCCGGCGCTGTGTCGCGGGAACCGCCGCCGGGCCGCTGGCCGAAGCCGCCGCCGAGGGCCGGGCCGGTGGCGGATGAACGTTCATGCGGGGTCGTCCTCCGCCGCGCCGACCTGGCTGAGGGCGTGCTGGTTGTAGGTGGCGATGACCTCGCGGGCGGCGCGTGCGTCGCCCGCCTCCACGGCGTCGAGGAGGGCGTTGTGGCCGGACCACAGCCGGCCGCGCAGGGTGGGATCGGCGCGCAGCACGGGCACGGCGTAGACCCAGCACTGGACGCGGAGGCGGTCGAGGAAGTCGCAGATGTACGCGTTGCCGAGCAGACCGCTCAACTCCCGCCAGAACCGCAGGTCGTAGGCGATCAGCACATCGAGGTCACCGGCGCGGGCGGCGCGTTCGGCGGCGTCGGCGCGGCGGCGCACGGAGGTCAGCACCTCCGGGCCCAGGCCGCCCAGCGCCCGGCGGGCCACCGCGGGCGGGCCGGTGGCGCCGGCCTGCGCGGCGGCCGGGCCGGCGTCCGCCGCGAGGCCCTGGAAGATGCCGTCGACGACGAGTTGCCGCGCCTCGCACATGGCGCGGTAGTCGGCGAGTGTGAACTCGTGGACGCGGAAGCCGCGGTGCTGTTCGACGTCGAGCAGCCCCTGCGCGGCGAGATCGACCAGCGCTTCCCGGACGGGGGTCGCGGAGACGCCGTACTGTTCGGCGATCTCCTTGACGGTGAAGTCACGGCCGGTGGCGAGCCTCCCGGCCAGGATCTCGTCCCGCAGTGCGGCGGCGATCTGCGCGCGCAGGGTGCTGCGTTTGATCACGCGCCCGTTCACCCGGCCTGCGGCCGGCCGGCATCCGTGCCCGAGCCGGCGGTGGTGTGTGCGTCGGCCGCGGTGAGGGCCTCGTCGAGGACGGCGAGGCCCTCCTTGAACTCGGCCTCGGTGATGGTGCACGGCGGTACGACGTGGGTGCGGTTCATGTTGACGAACGGCCACAGCCCGCCGCGCTTGGCGGTGGCGGCGAAGTCGGCCATGGGGGCGTTGTCCGCGCCGGTGGCGTTGTAGGAGACGAGCGGTTCGCGGGTCTCCTTGTCCCGCACCAGGTCGAGGGCCCAGAAAACGCCCGTGCCGCGGACCTCGCCGACGCTGGGGTGCCGCTCGGCCAGCTCGCGCAGGGCCGGGCCGATGACGTTCTCGCCCAGGTGGGCGGCGTGCTCGACGATGCCCTCCTCGGCCATCGTCTCGATGGTGGCGACGGCGGCGGCGCAGGCCAGCGGGTGCCCGGAGTAGGTGAGACCGCCGGGGTAGGGGCGGTTCTCGAAGGTTTCGGCGATCTTCGCGGAGATGGCGACGCCGCCGAGCGGGACGTAACCGGAGTTGACGCCCTTGGCGAAGGTCATCAGGTCGGGGACGACGTCGTACAGGTCGGCCGCGAACCAGGTGCCGGTGCGGCCGAAGCCGGCCATCACCTCGTCCAGGATGAAGACGACGCCGTACTTGTCGCACAGCTCGCGCACGCCGGCCAGGTAGCCGGGCGGCGGCATCATGATGCCGGCGGTGCCGGGGATGGTCTCCAGGATGACGGCGGCCACCGTCTGCGGGCCCTCGTAGACGATCGTCTGCTCAAGGTGGGCCAGGGCACGCTCGCACTCCTGCTCCTCCGTCTCGGAGTAGAAGGGGGTGCGGTACAGGTGCGGGGCGTGGAAGTGGACGACGCCGCCGGTGCCGGTGTCGGACGCCCAGCGGCGCGGATCACCGGTGATGTTGATGGCCTGCTGGGTGCCGCCGTGGTACGAGCGGTAGGCGGACAGCACCTTGGGACGGCCGGTGTGGACGCGGGCCATGCGGACGGCGTGCTCGACGGCGTCGGCACCGCCGTTGGTGAAGAAGATCTTGTCGAGGTCGCCGGGGGTGCGCTCGGCGATCAGCCGGGCGGCCTCGGAGCGCGCCTCGATCGCGAAGGCGGGGGCGAAGGTGCACAGCTTCGCCGCCTGCTCCTGGATCGCGGCGACGACCTTCGGGTGCCCGTAGCCGATGTTGGTGAAGACGAGGCCGCTGGTGAAGTCGAGGTACCGCTTCCCCTCGTAGTCCCAGAAAAAGGAGCCTTCGGCGCCGGCCACGGCGAGCGGGTCGATCTGCCCCTGCGCCGACCAGGAGTGGAAGACGTGCGCCCGGTCGGCCGCGTGGACGGCGCGGCCGGCGGCGGGATCGGGGGCGGGGGTGGTCACAGGGGCCGCCTGGGCGGAGGAGGGGTGGTGCGTCGTCACGATCGGTACCTCGGTTCGCTCGCGTACTGCGGGAGGACCCCCAAGAGGGTGACAGTCAGCGTAATGTCGCCGCCCGTTCCGCGGAGCCGGGGGAGGGCGACCCGATGCCCGGGGCGGACCGTGCCTGCGGGGCCGCGCCGCCGTGGGGGCGGGCCGTCGTGGGTGCGGGCCGTCGTGGGGCCGCGCCGCCGTGGGTGCGGGCCGCTGTGGGGCCGCGCCGGTGCGGGCCCCGCGCCGTCGTGAGGGCGGGCCCGCGGCCGTCGTCGCCGGGCCGGTCAGTCGTCGTCCTCGTCCTCGTCGTCGTCCGTGTCCTTGGTGACGGTCGCCTGCGGTTTCCCGTGCGCGCAGCGGACGTGGACGAGCAGGTCGTCCTCGTCGTCGTCGCCGGGTTCGAGTTCGACGCTCGCCGAGCGGGCGGGGCCCGCCTCGACGTCGTCGGCGCTGTACCCCTGGGCCGGGGTCCAGCTGAGCAGTTCGACGGTGCGTGCGTCGGTGCGGCAGGCGACGATTGCGGTGCCGAGCCCGTCGGGGAACCGGACGGTGCTGGTGCGGACGGTGCCGGCCCGGGGCGCGTCGCCGGAGGGCTCGTCGCCGGGTGCCGTGGCGGAGGGCGAGCCGGACGGCGCGGAGGCGGACGGCGACGGCGGGGTGTCCTGCTGCGTGCCCTGGCCGCCGGCGCGCTGCCGGGCCTGCGCCAGCTCGTGCCGTACCCCGGCGTCGCCCAGCGGCTCGGGGCGGCCGTAGCGGTCACCGGTGTCGGCGTGCGAGAAGGACCACGCGCCCAGCAGGAACGCGGCGGCGACCGCGCACAGCCAGCCCGCCGCGGCGAGCCGGCGCCGCCTCGTCTCGCGGCGCCCGTCCGGGTACGCCACCGGGGGCCGGGAGCCGGCGGGGGTGGGCCCGTGGGGGTGCTCGTGCGTCTGCTCGTCGTCCGCCATGCCGTTCACCCTCGCAGTGTGCCGTCCGCTTCCCTAACGCCGGGTTAAGGGGTGGACAAGGTGCCCGGCGGCCGGTAGAAGCCGTACGGGACCTGTCCGCGCCCGGCGGTGCCCTAGCGCCCCCGTCGGGCCGGTACCGCCGTTCGTACGGCTAACGTACGTGTATGCCGCATCTACTCGTCGTCGAGGACGATCCCCAGCTCCGCGCAGCCCTCGTGAGGGCGCTGCGCGACCGCGGGCACGCCGTCGCCACGGCCTCCACCGGCATGGCCGGACTCGACGCGGCGGTCACCCACCGGCCCGACCTGGTCGTGCTGGACCTGGGACTGCCCGATGTGGACGGCGGCCAGGTGCTGCGGATGCTGCGCTCCGTCAGCGACGTGCCCGTCATCGTGGCCACGGCGCGCGACGAGGAACCCGAGATCGTCGCCGCACTGGAGGACGGCGCCGACGACTACATCGTCAAACCCTTCGGTTCCGGACAGCTGGAGGCCCGCATCAAAGCGGTACTGCGCCGGCTCGGCAGCACAGAGCCCGACGAACCCGAACCGCCCGTGCGGGTCGGCGGCCTCCTCGTCTTCCCCTCCTCCCGCGAGGTCACCCTCGACGGCGAACCGCTGGAGCTGACCCCCCGCGAGTTCGACCTGCTCTGCTACCTGGCCCGCCGCCAGGGCCAGGTCGTCTCCCGCCGCGAACTGCTGGCGGAGGTGTGGCAGCAGCCGCTGGGCGGCGCCGACAAGACCGTGGACGTCCACCTGTCGTGGCTGCGCCGCAAACTGGGCGAGACGGCACAGAAGCCCCGCTATCTGCACACCGTACGGACAGTGGGGGTGAAGCTGGCCGCACCCGACGACGCCGGCTCCCCGCAGCCGGAGCGCGGCTGATGCGCACCCAGCTGCTGGCGCTCATCGGCACCACGACCGCCGTCGTCCTCGCGGTGCTGCTCGTCCCGCTGGCCCTGCTGGTGCGCAGCCACGCCGAGGACCGCGCCATGACGGACGCCACCGAACGCGCCCAGTCCCTCGCCGCGGTCGTCGGCGGCTCCCTGGGCCGGGGCGGCGGACACGGCCGCGAGGTCGTCTCCGGGGTCCTGGACGGCCTCAACGGCAAGGACCAGCCCCGCACCTCCGTCGTCCTGGCGGACGGCAAGGTGCTGGGCCCGCGCACCACCGCGGTCAGCGACGAAGCGCTCGAACTGGCCCGGCGCGGGCGGGCCTTCACCTACGCGCCCAGCCCCTCCCGGGGCGGCGGACGCGTGGTGATGGTCCCGGTGCTCGGCCCGCAGAGCACCGGCACGAACACGGGCGGCGCCTCCGGCACCGGGCGGTCCGCCTCCGTGGTGCAGGTCGCCGTCAGCGAACAGCAGCTCCACGCCGGGGTGCTGCCCTCCTGGCTGGCCGTCTTCGGGATCGGCGTCGCGCTGATGCTGCTCGGCCTGGCCTTCGCCGACCGGCTCGCCGCGCGCATCGTGCGCGCCACCCGGCAACTGGCCGCCGTCTCCGACCGGCTGGCCGCCGGTGAGCTGACCGCCCGCGCAGCACCGCTGGGGCCGCGCGAGCTGCGGCAGCTCGCCGGACGCCTCAACGAACTGGGCGAACGCATCGACGGACTCGTCACCGCCGAACGGGAACGCGGCGCGGACCTCGCACACCGGCTGCGCACCCCCGTGGCCGCGCTGCGGCTGGACGCCGAGGGACTGCGCGACCCGGAGGAGGCGCACCGGATCGGCGAGTCGGTGGCCGCGCTGGAACGGAGCGTGGACAGCGTCATCCGGGCCGCCCGCAGGGCCGGCGCCGCCCCCGGCAGCCACCGCTGCGACCTCGCGGAACTCACCCGGGAGCGGGCCGCGTTCTGGACCCCGCTCGCCGAGGACCAGGAGCGTACGCTCACCGTCTCGGCACCGGCCACGCCGCTGCTGGTGCGGGTCCCGGCGGACGACCTGTCGGCCGTGCTGGACACCCTGATCGGCAACGTCCTCGACCACACCCCGGAGGGCACGGGCCTGTGGCTGTCGGTCTCCGCCGCCGGCGGCCACGGCGTGCTCGCGGTGGAGGATGACGGCCCCGGCTTCGGTGCCGGCGGCGCGGCGGACGTGGGAGCGCGGGGCGCCAGCGGGGCCGGCTCGACGGGGCTCGGCCTGGACATCGCCCGCACCACGGCGGAGGAGTCGGGCGGCGGCGTGGAGCTGGGGGCCTCGGCCGGGCACGGCGGGGCGGCGGTGGTGTGCCGGTTCGGCCTGGCACAGCGGTGAGGGGGCCGGACCCAGCCTGAGGGCCGGGTGGCGGCGAGCGGGCGGGCTCACCCGGCGACAGCCCGGCATGCTGACCCGGCGGCGACCGGGAAGACTTACCCGACAACAGCCCGGCAGGGGCTCCGGGTCAGACGGGGAACCGGGCCGGGCACAGAAGGGGAGCCGGACCCGCACATGGAGCCGGACCCGCGCATGGAGCCGGACCCGGACACGGAGCCGGACCCGGACAGGAAGCCGGACCCGGGCAGGGAGCCGGGCCCGGACACGGAGCCGGGCCCGGACACGGAGCCGGGCCCGGACACGGAGCCGGGCCCGCGCATGGAGCCGGACCCGGACACGGAGCCGGACCCGGACAGGGAGCCGGACCCGCACAAGAAGCCGGACCCGGACACGGAGCCGGGCCCGGACACGGAGCCGTCGGCTCAGAAGGGGAGCTGTTCCACCAGCAGGAGGGCGCCCAGCACGATCATCGCGATGCCGGACAGGCGTGTGATGAGGCGGGCGGCGGTGGGGCGGGCCCGCAGCACCGTGCGGGCCAGCGAACCGACGCCAAGGTAGACGGCACCGGCGTTGCACATGTGCACCAGGCCGAGCAGGCCGATCTGGAGGGCCAGCGGCCAGGTGCCGTGCTGGTCGGCGAACTGGGGCAGCAGTGCCAGGTAGAGCAGCAGCGCCTTGGGGTTCAGTCCGCTGACGCCCGCGCCCTTCAGCAGCCGGGAGCCGGGGCCGGGCCCTGCGGCGTCGTCGGCCGCGGTCACGCCGGGGGCCTTGGCGTCCTTGGCGCCGAGCAGGGTGGTGACGCCGAGCCAGACCAGGTAGACGGCGCCCACCAGGGTCAGCGCGGTCAGCACGGCCGGGGTGCGGGCGACGAGGGCCGCCACCCCCGCCACGACCACGGCCGTCAGTCCGACGTATCCCAGCATCAGTCCGCCGACGGCCGGGACGACGGAGCGGTCGCGCAGCCCGGAGGTGATGGCGTACGCCCAGTCCGCACCCGGGACCAGGACGAGCAGAAAGGAGACGAGGGCGAAGGCGGCTATGGAGCTGGCAGCCATGGGGACGGTTCTTCCTCTCGAACGGGCTTGCGGAGGAAGAATACGGAGAATCGCCCCAAAAGTGTTTCCCTCATCGGTCGCCCAGCGGCCTGCGGATGGAAGAATCTTCCCCATGGACGACATGGACCGGCAGATCCTTGCGGAGCTCCAGGCCGACGGGCGGCTGACCGTGACCGAGCTGGCGGCACGGGTGGGCCTCAGCCTCTCCCCCTGCCACCGCAGGCTGCGCGCACTGGAACGCGACGGCGCCATCCGCGGCTACCGTGCCGTGGTCGACGCGGCAGCCGTCGGCCTCACCTTCGACGCGCTCGTCTTCGTCACCATGCGCCAGGAGGACCGGGCCACCGTCTCCGCCTTCGAACAGGCCGTGGCCGACCTGCCCCAGGTGGTGCAGGCCCAGCGCCTCTTCGGCGACCCCGACTACCTGCTGCGCGTCGTCACCGCCGACCTGGCCGCGTTCCAGCGCCTCTACGACGAGGAGCTGGCCACCCTGCCCGGTGTGCAGCGGCTCAGCTCGACGCTGGTGATGAAGCACGTGGTGCACGAACGGCCGCTGCCCGCGTGAGAACGCAGGCAGCGGCCGTGCGGCCGGCCGCGCGCAGCCGCCGGCTCAGGCGGCGGCTGCGCGGCTCAGGCGGCTGTGCGGCTCAGGCGGCGGCGCGGACCGCCGGGAAGGTCTCCTCCAGGCAGCGGTTCCAGCGGTTCGCGGGCAGGGAGGGGTCGAGCGCCGCGAGGGAGGCGTACTTGGTGAACTCCGTGGCCCGGTAGCCGTGTTCGTGCAGGAGCAGATCGGCCTCGGTCAGATGGCCGTGGGACTTCGTCTCGACGAGCACCATGTCGCGGGCCGCGTGCACCTCGTTGCCCGCCGCGTCCCGGCAGACCATGGCCGCGTCGGCGGTGATGCGCCGGCCGTCGGCGACGAAGGTGGCCCGGGTGTACTCGGTGACCAGGCTGGGCGTCAGCTCCCGCGGCACCTCGAAGTCGGGGCCGTAGGCGCTCGTCAGGGTGTCCTCCAGGAAGGTGCGGGAGGCGTCCTCCAGCGCGTGGGCGCGGTCGGCGAGGCGGCGGCGGTACTTGAGGGTCTGGCCGCGCCCGCCCTTGACCTTCACCTCGAACTGCCGCTCGCCGGTGTCCTGGTAGAGCCGCTCGCGGATCTTGCAGCGGCGCCGGCGGCCCTGCCGGTGGTCGTGGTAGGCGCGCAGGCCGGGGGTGTCGTAGTAGACCGAGCGGTAGCGGAACCAGCGGCGTCCGCCTATCGAGAGGGCCCGGAAGGGTTCGTCGCGGTGCGGGTCGGTCAGCTGGGCGGCGATGTCCTGGAAGACGGAGGCGGGCACGAGGTAGCAGCGGTCGTAGCGGTCCAGCAGCTCGGCACGGGCCATGACGGCGTCCAGGCTGATGGGGTGGGCCGCGAGTGCGGCACGGGCGAGCGCGCGCTCGGCGGGCGCGACGCGGCTGCGGCTTCCGCTGGATGCGGTGGTGAGCGGGGTCATCAGGCGGTCTCCCTCGGGTGAGCGGCAGTGGCAGGCGTAGGCGTGGGCGTGGCCGGCGTCAACTGCGTACGGGTGTCGCTGTCGCTGGCGGCGCCCGGGGTACCGGCGTCGCCGAGGTCGTTGTGGCGGTAACGCGCGGGGGCCGCTTTTCGTCCCCGTTCCCCGCCGTGACCGGTGGCAATCTCCCGGTAACGGACGTCCACCACGGTCAGGTCGCGGACGAAGTCGACTTCGCCGACCTTCCAGGCCAGTGGCTCCCCCAGCCGGGCCCGGAGGTGGGAGCGGATGTCCTCCGGTGCGGTGACGGCGGCGTCGAGGGTGACGACGGCGCGCCGGGTGCGGGCGTGGAGCCGTGGATGGTCGGCCGCGTACAGCACCGCCACCGGCAGCAGGCACAGGGCAGCGGTCAGGCCGAACGGCAGGTGCGGCAGCCCCGCGACGAGACCGATGACGAGGGTCGTGAAGTAGTAGGCGACCTCTTCGTTCTGGATGGATTCCGAGCGCAGCCGGATCATCGACAGCACGCCGAAGAGGCCGAAGCCCAGGGCGAGCCCGCCGCCGCTGCCCACCCGGGCGAGCGCGGTGACGACGGCGAACAGGGCGACGTTGAGCACGAGGTAGGCGGGCAGCAGGTCACGCCGCCGGTGCCGGGGGAAGTACACGGCGAACGTCAGCACCAGCACCGCCGCGAGGTCGAGCGCGAAGTGGCCGAGGAACTGGCTGAACGAATCCATGCCGGTGAACGTACGGACGCGCGGGTTAAAGCGGCTTCCTCCTGACGTTAAGGATCAGTCGCGCCGCACCGGCGGCCAGTCATTGACAGACTGCTGTCATGAAGGCAGGATACTGACAACAAGACAGCAAGCTGTCACCACGGCAGGTTGTCGTCCCTTTCCCAGCGCCCCCGGAGGCCGCCATGACCGTCCACCTCGCCGTGTACGACACCCTCGCCGACTGGGAGTACGGCCACGCCGTCGCCCACCTGCCCGGCGGCGTCACCACCGTCGGCCTCACCGCCGCCCCCGTCGTCACCAAGGGCGGGCTGCGCATCGAGCCCGACATGACGCTCGACGCCCTGCGCCCCGCCGACAGCGAGCTGCTCATCCTCCCCGGCGCCGACGGCTGGACCGCCGGCGCACTGGCCGACTTCGCCTACACCGCCCGCGAGTTCCTGCACGCCGGCGTCCCCGTCGCCGCCATCTGCGGAGCCGTCTTCGGGCTCGCCGACGAGGGCCTGCTCGACGAGAGGGCCCACACCAGCGCGGCACCCGAGTTCCTCCAGGCGGCCAACGGCTACTCCGGCGCGGCCCACTACCGCGACGCCGACGCGGTCACCGACGGCGACCTGATCACCGCAGGCCCCACCGCGCCGGTCGCCTTCGCCCGCGAGATCCTGGCCCGCCTCGGCACCTACGATCCGCCCGTCGTGGACGCCTTCTACCGGCTGCACCAGCACTCCGACCCGGAGGCGTACGCGGTCTTCGCGGCGGCCCAGTCGTGAGCGGGCCGGACACGCACGGCGCGGACACCGGCGCCGACGGCACGGGTACGAGTACGGGTACTGGTACGGGCCCGGCAGCCGTGGGCGACGTCGGCGCCACCCGGTCGGAGACGGCGCCCCGGTCGGCGAGGGAGCCCCGGCCGGAGACGGCGCCCCGGTCGGAGACGGAGCTGCTGACCGAGACCGCGCTGGGCGTCTTCCGGCTCAACGGCCGGTTCCTGGCCGCCTCCGACCGCATCGCCCGCCCCGCCGGCCTCACCGCCGCCTGGTGGCAGGTGCTCGGCGCCGTACTGCGCGAACCGCTGCCCGTCTCCGGCATAGCCCGCGCCATGGGCATCACCCGGCAGAGCGTCCAGCGCATCGCCGACCTCCTGGTCGAGCGCGGCCTGGCCGCGTACGAGCCCAACCCGGCCCACCGCCGGGCCAAGCTCCTCACCCCCACCGACGAGGGCCGGGCCGCGATCGAGAACACCGTCCCCGGCCACACCGACCTGGCCCGGCGGCTGTGCCGGCAGCTGGGCGGCCCGCAGGAGTTCGCCCAGGTCGCGGACGCCCTGCACCGGCTGACCGCCGCCATGGAGGCACTGCACCCGGACGACTGAGCCGCACCGGGTCCCTCCCGCCCCCGACGGGCGGGAGGGACCGGCTACTTGGTCTCCAGGTCCCGCCGCCGGAACCCGGCCAGGCCCGCCGCGACCAGGGCGGCGGCCACCAGGGTCAGCAGCAGTACCGGCGTCCAGCGCATTTCGTCCGCCGGGAGCTGCTGGACGTGGCCGAAGGGCGAGAGGTCCCCGGTCCAGCCGGGCAGGTCCAGCAGCCAGCCGACGTAGCCGACGACGAAGCCGTACGCGGGAACGGCCCAGGCCAGCGGTACGGCGCGCGGTGCCCAGCCGAACAGCAGCACCGCCACCCCGCCGACCACCCACAGCGCCGGCACGTACGCCAGGCCCGCGCCCAGCATCCGCACCACCAGCCCCCCGTCGTGCGCCGAGGCGGCACCGGCCAGGCCCAGCCCCAGTGCCCCGGCCAGCACCACCAGGGCGCCGCCGCCGAACGCGACCGCCAGGTGCGCGCCGAGCCAGCGGGTGCGGGACAGACCGGTGGCCAGCAGGGGTTCGGCTCGTCCCGCGGTCTCCTCCGCGCGGGGGCGCAGCGTGGCCAGCACCACGTGCAGGGAGGCGACGACGGCCACCACCAGCAGGACCGTCGCGGCGAACGACTCGACGAGGGAGCCGCCCGCCTCGGCGATCACCTTCCGCAGGTCCCCCATGTCGGCGAGCATGTCCTCCACCTGGCCCAGGAGGGAGCCGTACATGGCGCCGAGCAGCAGCAGCGCGGCCCCGAACGCCACCAGCAGCCCCCGGTGCTGCCGCAGTGCGAAGCCGAACGGGTGCGTGAGCGCGGTGGAGGCGCCCGGTGGGCCGGGCCTCGGCGGCAGCAGTCCGGCGCCCACGTCCCGCCGGGTGCTCAGCGCGTACCCGGCGGCGGCGGTCGCTCCCGCCAGGAGGAGCCCCGGCAGCAGCGGCCACCAGCGGTCGTCCACGAACGGGTAGGTCCGCTGCACCCAGCCGAGCGGGGAGAGCCACGAGAGCGTGCCGCCGCCCACGTCGCCCGCGGCGCGCAGCGCGTAGGCGGCGCCCAGGGCCGTCAGCGCCATGCCGGAGGCGGCCCGCGCGTGCCCGGCCAGTTGTACGGTCACGGCGGCGACCCCCGCGAACACCAGGCCCGCCACGGTGTGCGCGGCGCCGAACAGCAGTGCCCCGCCCGCTGTCACCCCCTCGATGCCGGCGCCCGGCAGTGCCACCGCGAACAGCAGCCCCAGCGCCACGTCGGCGGCCAAGGCGGCACCGAGTGCGGCCGTCAGCGGCGCGTGCCGCCCCACCACGCCCGAGCGCACCAGTTCGGCGATGCCCGTCTCCTCGTCGGCGCGGGTGTGCCGCACGACGGTCAGCACGCTCATCAGCCCGGCCAGCAGCGCCCCGTAGCCGAGCATCAGCATGCTGAAGGCCGAGGCGGGCGTCAGCTCGGACAGGTAGTGGCCGGGCCCGGTCATGGCGAGCATGGCCGGGCTGTTGAGCGTGCTGACCATGTCGGCGGCCTCGGCCGGATCGTCCGGCGCCAGTTCGGCGGCCTTCTTGGTGCCGGACAGGGCGACGAGGAGGACCGCCAGCACCCAGGCCGGCAGCCGCAGCCGGTCGCGGCGCAGCGCGAAGCGCAGCAGGGTGCCTGCCCCGGCCAGCGCCGTGCCGCCGCGCACCTGCTGTCCGTCCCGGCCGCGGCCCGCGGCCGGGGTGCGGGCCGCGGTGTCGGTGAGGGCGCTCATCGTGCGCCGCCCCCCGTCTTCTCCGTCTTCTCCGTCGTCTCCGTCGTCTCCGTCTTCTTCGTCGTCCCCGTCTTCTCCGTCGCGGCGTCCGGGGCGGAGGGGGCACCGGTCGCCCCGGGCCGGTGCCCGCTGCCGGCCAGCTCGTCGCCGTAGTGACACAGCATCAGCTCCTCCAGGGTCGGCGGATGGCTGACGAGGCTGCGGACGCCCAGTCGGCTCAGCCGCTGGACGGCGGCGTCCAGATGGGCACCGTCCACGGCGAAGCGCACCCGGTTCCCGTCCGTGCGCAGGTCGTGGATGCCGGGCAGTCCGTCCAGGCCGTCCAGCGGCCGGTCGGTCTCGGCCTCGATCGTGGTGCGCGTCAGATGCCGCATCTCGCCGAGCGTCCCGGACTGCACCGTCCTGCCCTGCCGGACGATGCTCACCCGGTCGCACAGCTTCTCGACCTGGGACAGGATGTGGCTGGAGAGCAGGACGGTGCGGCCTTCGGCCTTCGCCTGGAGCACCACGTCCTGGAAGACCACCTCCATCAGCGGGTCGAGCCCGGCCGTCGGCTCGTCCAGCAGCAGCAGTTCGGCGTCGGAGGCGAGCGCGGCGACGATGGCGACCTTCTGCCGGTTGCCCTTGGAGTAGGTGCGGCCCTTCTTGGTCGGGTCCAGGTCGAACCGCTCGATGAGGTCGGCCCGTTTGCGCTCGTCGAGCCCGCCGGCCGCCCGCGCGCGTCCGGAGCCGGGGCGCTTCCCTCCGCCGTGCCCGTTGCGCAGCCTGGCGAGCAGGTCGATGGCCTCGCCGCCGGTCAGATTGGGCCACAGCTCCACGTCGCCGGGCACGTACGCCAGCCGCCGGTGCAGGGCGACGGCGTCCTCCCACGGGTCGGCGCCCAGCAGCCGGGCGGTGCCGGTGTCGGCGCGGAGGAGGCCCAGCAGGATGCGCAGGGTCGTGGACTTGCCCGCGCGTCTTCGCCTGCCTGCTCGCCTCCGAGGACGGCGCCCTCACCTCAGCCCAGCTGAGCGAACGTCTCCAGGCCAGCCCGGCCGCCATCTCCGGCGCGGTCCGCTACCTCTCCCAGGCCGGCATGATCTCCCGGCAGCGCGACCCGGGCTCCCGGCGCGAGCGCTACCTGCTGCACACCGACGTCTGGTACACCTCGTTCGTCCACCGCGACACTCTCCTCAGCCGCTGGCTGACCACCCTGAACACCGGTGCCGACGCCCTCGGCGGCAACACCCCCGGGGGCCGTCGGCTGGCGGAGAGCGCGGAGTTCCTCGCCTTCCTGCGGAAGGAACTGGGGACCCTCCTCGAACGCTGGCACAACTCCCGCTGAGACCCGTCCGGCGCCACAGGACGCGCCCGGCCCCGCCCCCTCGGTCGGAAACGTCGGGCCGCCTCGTCCGGGGTTGGAGGCCGGCCCCGCCCGCCTCAGCCGTCGGGCGGGAGCACGAGGTGCCAGGCGCCGGGCCGCAGCGTCCAGGTGCGGGTCACGGCCGGACCGGCGAGACCGTCCGCGTCGGGCCGGTAGCGGAACCCGTCACCGGAGGCCGTCACGGTGACCCGGCGGGCCCGCGCCCGCAGCGGCGCCGCATCCCCCGCCGGCCGGGCGACGACCTCCGCCAGCCCGCCGCCCTGGTCGGCCCGCACCGACAGCTCCGCCAGCGGCCGGTCCGGACCGGCCAGCAGGGCACCGTCGGCCTCCACCCGCAGCCGGTGCGCGGCCGGCTCCGGCCGCGCGGAAGCCTCGGGAGGGCGCCGCCCACCGCGCGCGGCGGTCTGCGGCAGCACCGTCCGCGCCAGGGTGTGACACAGCCGGCGCAGCGGCAGCCCGGGCGGCACCGTCCCCTGCCGGGAGGGCGCCGGGGCGGCGGGCGGCGCGGGGCGCTCGACGCGCAGCCCGCCCAGGACGACATCGCCCTCGTCGTCGACCAGCAGGTCCAGCGGCCGTGTCCCGCCCCGCAGCACCGTGCGGGCCGCCGCCACCGCGTCGAGGGGCAGCCCCAGGCTCCGGGCCAGCGCGACGGAGGGACCGTTGCCGACCGGCACCACCGCCAGCGCCGTGCGCTCCAGATCCCGCTCGTCGTGCAGGAACCGGACCGTGCGCAGCAGGGCCCGGTCGTTCCCGATCAGTACGGGGCGCCGGCCGCCGTGCCGGGCCAGGGCCCGCGCGGTGTCCTCGACCCCGTCGGCCAGCCGCAGCTTCATGCCCGGACTCCCGGCGCGCAGCACATCCCGGGCGATCCGCACGGACTCGCCGTCGGTCAGCCGGGCGACGGGATCGACGACCACGAGCAGTGGCGTCGCCGCCGCCGGGTCCGGTTCCGCGTCCGCCGTCCGGGGCGCGTTCCCGTGCGCCGGACACGCCGGCGGCCTGGCGGGCGGCCTCGCCGAATCTGGAGCCGACACCACGATCCTTCCTCCTGAGCCCGGGGGACACCGAGAGAATCGGCGTGATTCCGCTCGGTACCGAGGTGGTGCTGGTTCGTACGTCCGTCCGAGGCGGAGCACTCCCCTGTTCGTCACCCGGGAGAATTGTTCGGTAATCTCTCGGTGCAAGAGCCCCTGTCGCTGTTGCGCCAGGGGCTTCCTCTATCCGGGGTACCGACCTGCGGCTCTCGCGTTGGCGAAAAGCGCCACGCACGTGGGACATGCCCCGCCCGAAAGGGGTGTACGCCTGTGCCCGCACTTGTGCTGCTCGGTGCTCAGTGGGGTGACGAAGGCAAGGGAAAGGCCACCGACCTGCTCGGTGGGTCCGTGGACTACGTGGTGCGCTACCAGGGCGGCAACAACGCCGGCCACACGGTCGTCGTCGGCGACCAGAAATACGCACTGCACCTGCTCCCTTCCGGGATCCTCTCCCCCGGCTGCACCCCCGTGATCGGCAACGGTGTCGTCGTCGACCCCTCGGTCCTGCTCTCCGAGCTGAGCGGGCTCCAGGAGCGCGGCGTGGACACCTCCAAGCTGCTGGTCAGTGGTAACGCGCACCTGATCACGCCGTATCACGCGACGCTCGACAAGACGACGGAGCGGTTCCTGGGCAAGCGGCGCATCGGTACGACCGGGCGCGGCATCGGCCCGACGTACGCCGACAAGATCAACCGGGTCGGCATCCGCGTCCAGGACCTGTTCGACGAATCGATCCTGATGCAGAAGGTCGAGGCGGCGCTCGACTTCAAGAACCAGGTGCTGGCCAAGCTCTACAACCGCCGCGCGATCTCCGCGCAGCAGGTGGTGGAGGAGCTGCTGGGCTACGCCGAGCAGATCAAGGGCTACGTCGCCGACACGACGCTGATCCTCAACCGGGCCATCGACGAGAACAAGGTCGTCCTGTTCGAGGGCGGTCAGGGCACGCTGCTGGACGTGGACCACGGCACGTACCCGTTCGTCACCTCGTCCAACCCGACGGCGGGCGGCGCCTGCACCGGCTCGGGCGTCGGCCCGACGAAGATCAGCCGGGTCATCGGCATCCTCAAGGCGTACACCACCCGCGTGGGCGCCGGCCCGTTCCCGACGGAGCTGTTCGACGAGGACGGCGAGGCGCTGCGCCGCATCGGCGGCGAGTTCGGCGTCACCACGGGCCGCAACCGGCGCTGCGGCTGGTTCGACGCGGTCATCGCCCGCTACGCGACCCGCGTCAACGGCCTGACCGACTTCTTCCTCACCAAGCTGGACGTGCTCACCGGCTGGGAGCGCATCCCCGTCTGCGTCGCCTACGAGATCGACGGCGAGCGCACCACGGAACTGCCCTACAACCAGAGCGACTTCCACCACGCCAAGCCGGTCTACGAGTACCTGCCGGGCTGGAGCGAGGACATCACGAAGGCCAAGACCTTCGCCGACCTGCCGAAGAACGCGCAGGCGTACGTGAAGGCGCTGGAGGAGATGTCGGGCGCCCCGATCTCCGCCATCGGCGTCGGCCCGGGCCGCGACGAGACGATCCAGATCAACTCGTTCATCTGAGCGGACCGGTGGACCGGCGCACCGGCGGTCCACCGGCCCGGCGGACCGGCCGCCGGAGTGGCCGGACTGGCCGCCGGAGTGGCCGGACTGGCACTACCACGCGCGGCCGTACGACCTGGTTGGGTCGTACGGCCGCGTTTGTGTGCGTGGGGGTTGCTTTGCGTGCGCGGGTCCGTTGCGTGCGCGGTGGCCGCTTTGCGTCGCGCGGGGGCCCGTTGCGCCGTGGGGGCCGTCCGCCGCGCGCGGGGTCGTCGCCTCGGGGGGCGCTGCTTCGGGGCGCCGTCCAGGGAGTGCGACCGGTGAGCGAGCGGGCATGCCCCTGGGCGGATTACGTCAGGGCCGGGATCGTCCGGCGGGTCGAGCCGAGAGCCCTGAGCGCCGCCATGGGGACCGCAGGGCGACCGGGCAGAACGCCGGCGGACGGCGCCAGGGCCCGGGGTTCGGCAGGCAGGGCCCGAAGCCCGAGCGCCGCTCCGGAGCCCCGCGGGGCTGCCGGGCGGGCCGCCGCCACTGCCCGGCCGCCCCTGAGCGTCGCCCTCGGGGCCCCGCAAGGGTCAAGCCGTCACCGGGCTGCCCCGCCCTCCGCCGCGCCCTGAGTCGCCGGCTGCTTCCGCTCGCCCATGTCGCGCAGTTCGGCCGGGTCGACCAGGTGCGCGACCGGGGCCGTGGAGCTGAGGAACAGCACCTCCTCGCCGTCCGCCAACTGATCCAGCAGCCGGTCCACGTGCATGACCTCGTGCGCCGGCATCTCCTGCCCCTCGGGCAACTCGGCCCCCGGTGTGAAGACCGCGACCGCCGTCGTGCCGTTGGGGGCCTCGGAGCGGGCCGGCCTCCCCTCCTCGTCCACGCACACCGCCACCTCGGTACCGGCGAGCGCCTCGACCACGGCGATCTCCGGCCCGTAGCCGGTCGCCGCGCGCTGCACGGCGGCATCCACCTCGCCGTGCGGCTTCGGCCAGCCCAGGCGCTCCGGAGAGGGCCGGTACTCCGGATTGTGCTCCCACTCGACGATCTCGCCGTGCTCGTCGCTGCGCCAGCGCCCCAGCCGGGCCCACATCGGCGGGGCCTGGCCGTCCTCCGGCTTCCAGTGCTGGTCCACCACGTTCAGCCAGTGGTCGGGGGCGACCTTGGCGGCCTCCACGATGTCCTCCGGCGGTTCCGGGAACCCCTCCTCACCACGCTGCACGAGGAGTTTGATCGGCTTCTGCTCCTCGGACCCGGGCTCGGGCCCTTGCTCGGGTTCCGGCTCGGGCCCGTCAGCGGTCCCGTCCGCCCCGCTGTCCTCCCCGCCGTCCGCCGTCTCCTCGCTCCTCGCGGAGGAAGCCCGGTCCGCGACGGGCGCCGCCGCCGCTTCCGCAGCGGCCCCCTCGCCGTCCGGGCCGGCACCGGCGGTGGTTTCGGCTGTCTCGGCTGCTCGGGCTGTTTCGGGTATCTCTGCTTCGGCCGTCCCGGCTGCTTCCGTCGAACCGGCCGGCCGGTCCTCGGGAGCGGAAGGCGGCTCGGAGTTCTCCGGGGAGCCCGCCGCGTCAGCGGAGTCGGCGGGCTGTTCCGCGCCCTCCGACGGCTCCTCGGGCGGGGTGGGCGGGGCGACGGGAGCCGAGTGGGTGGAGCCGCTTGGGGAGGACGTGCGCTCCGGGGGATCTTCCGGGACGTTCTCCGGGTCGATGTCGAAGCCCGCGCCCAGGATGGAATCGCGGTCGTTGGGGGACGTTGCCATGGTGGGAGTCTCCACAGGTCGGATGAGCGTGCGTGAGCGGGGGCGGTCCCGGCCGTCCGTCCGGGCGAGCGCTCCTCGGGTCCGTGGGGCGGGCAGCAGGCCGAACGGGGGCGGGTACGGGCCGGACGGACCGGACGCGGGGCGGTGCGGGCGTCCGCGCGGGCTGCTGCCCGGCCCGTACCCGGCCGTGCGGGGCCGGGCGGGGCCGGGTGCAGGAGGTGGACGCCGCACCGCCGTCCGGTGAACTGCGGAGCTCAGCTCTCCTCTGCGGCCTCGTCGTCGGAACCGGCCCCGCTGCCGGCCTTCTTCCCGCCGCCCTTGCCGTCGGCGTCCGACGCCCGGGCCTTCTCGGACGCCTTCGCCTTGCCGGCCGGCTTCGCCTTCTCGGAGGACTTCGTCGCCTTCGTCTTCTTCGCCGCCCCCGACTTCCCGGCCCCGGCCTCGCCCAGCACCGGAATGCCCTTGCCGACCACTGCCGGTACCTTGTCCCGGCCCTCCCCCTCGGCCGCCTCGTCCTCGCTCCCCGTCAGCTCGGTGTCGCCGAGTGCCTCACGCAGCGCTTCCGTCTCCACCGTCATGCTCACCGGCGCCGACGGGTTGAGGTAGATCAGATGCCCCTCCGGCAACTGCTCCAGCACCTTCCGTACCGGGTGCAGCGCGAACGCGAGCCGGCCGGAGGTGTGCAGATACACCGGCGACGTGAACACCGGCACCACCGCCGTCTCACCGTCCGGTGCGGTGGCGGGCAACGGGTCGCCGTTCGGAGTGACGAAGACCGCGACCTCGTCCAGCGCGGCCAGCGCCTTGGTCACGTCCTCGCCCGGCCCGTACCCGGTCGCCGCCAACTGCACCGCCGCGTCCACGTCATCCGCGGGCTCCGGCCACCCCAGGGCCTTCGGCGAGGGCTGGTACTCCTCGTTGTCCTGCCACTCGACGATCTCCCCCTCCGGGCTCGACCGCCACTGCCCCACCAGCGCCCACGCCGGCGGCGGCCCCTCGCCCTGCCACGTCGGATCGACCATCCCCAGCCAGTGGTCCGGGGCCAGCCGGCCCGCCTCGCGGATCTCCTCCGGGACGGGCGGCATGTTCTCCGACGCGCCCGCTATATCCTCCGGGGACCCCTGACCGGCCTCCACCGCCTGCTCGGGGGCGTCGGTGGCTTCGGTGGTCTCCTGCGTCTCGCTCACTGTTCTTCCTCTGTCCGGTCGTTCGTGCCAACGATGGTGCGGAATCCTGCGGAGTGCGCGGCGGCATGGGCACGCGCCTACTGGTTTCCGTTCGGTTTCCTTCGTTTGTGCTGTGTCAGCTGGTGTGTGGTTCCTGCGGCTTCTGGGACTTTCGGGGGCGGGCACCTCCCGCGGCTGGACCCCGAGGGAACTCCAGCCGCGTCGGCTTCCCGCCACTCACCTCGCTTTCTGTCCGTTTCCTGCTCGGGCTGCTCGCCGTCCGCTGTCACCGGGCGGATCTCGGTCTTCGAGCACGGCGACCGGGTAAGCACTCGGGCCGGCCGGTGCCTGGGCCGGGGGCTGAGGCTGTCAGTGGTCGTCACGGGCGCCGCTCCACAAGGCCCACTCCTCGGCCTCCGGGTAGCGCACGCGGTGTGCGGTCGAGGAAGGGCCAGGCACACGGCGGCGCTCACTCCCGCTCCACCGGGTAACCTTCCACCACCGCTGGTCGCCGTGCCGGCGACGGAGGTGCAGCAGCGGTGCCCCGTCGGGAGCCTTCGCGACAGCCCACTCGACGGCCACCCGCAGCACATCCACCTCGTACCGCTCGGCGAGTACCTCATCGCTCTCCTTCGCACGGGCGGCCTCCGCCTCCGTCACGGCCGGCGGCCCCAGGATCACCAACGTCCCCGCGTACGACATGTCGAGGAGTTCGCCCGCCTTCCTCACCACATCGCCGGACCCGGCACCACCGTGCTGAGAGACGTAGAACACCGGCCTGTGCCCGAAGAGGGGACGCAACGACCGCCGGACCGCGGACTCGCGGCCCCGCTCGCCCTCCCAGAAAACGGCCGCCTTCACCTTGAACAGCCGCTTGGCCAACGGAAGCATCCGCGACCACACATCGGGCTGGACATCGCTCATCGCCCGGTTGCGGCTCACCTCGTCGTCGCCGACGACCAGGAGCCGATGCCACACCCTGCGTGGCGTCCGGCCTCCCCCCACGGGTTCCCGCGTCACCTCGCCGGCCTGACCGTGCCCGGCACTCCGCCGCGACTCCGGTCGGCCCGCGGCCCGGGCCTGCTCCGTTTCCCGCCGGAGCCCGTCGGAAGCCGGATTCCTGCTCGTGTCCGGCCTGCCTTCCGACCTTTGCGCCCCCTCCCGTCCGGCAACGGCCCTTTGCGCCCCGCGGGGTTCGGGATCGCGGCGGCCGGCTCCCTGCTGGACGGGACGCACCGGTATCGGCGCCTGTGCCGGTGCCTGTGCCTGTGCCTGTGCCGGTGCCGACTCTGTCACGGACTCCTGGCCCGACTCCGACTCGGACTCGGACGCGGACTCGGACTCCGACTCGGTGCCTGCTGTCCGCCCGGGAACGGCGGCCCGCTCGGGCTCGGGCACCGGTTCCGCTTCGCGTGCTCGTCCGGGCGCACGGTCAGACATCGGCGTCTTGGCAGATCCGGACTGCTGGACGGCTTCCGGCCGCCGCACCGGTTCTGTCCCGGCCACCGGCACCGGAACCCGCACCCGCGCCTCGGCGGGACCCTCCTCCTCGGAGGAACTCTCCTCCCCTGAGGAAGAACTCTCCTCCTCGGAGGAAGAACTCTGCTCCTCCGAGGAGGACTCCGACTCCTCACCGGAATCCGACTCGTCCGGCGACTCGGGCACCGGCTCCGGCTCCCGATCCTGCGTCCGTACCGGGTCCTGGGCTTGGGCGGAGACCGGCTCGGTCTCGGACGTGCGCGCCGCGGCGGCGTCGGTCGCCGACGCCGGTTGCGTCTCGTCAGCCGCCTTCCGGGACCGCGCCTCTTCACGTGCCTGAGCGCGCGCGGCCTCCCAGGACGCGCCGGTCGCCACCGTGTCGGCAGTCCCCGACGTCGGCCTCGGCGCCGGCTCCGGCTCCGAGTCCGAGACCGGCTCCGAGACCGGCTCCGGGTCCGGGTCCGAGAGGGCACGCCCCTCCGGCTCCGGCACGCGCCCGGCCAGCTCCGACTGCGGTGCAGCCCGCCTCTCACGCTCCGACCCGCGCTCCGACGGGACCAAGTGCTCGGGCTCGACCACCGGCTCGGGCTCAACCACCGGCGCCGCCACCGGCTCGGGCTCCGGCACTGGCTCGGGCACGACCACCGGCCCAACCACCGGTTCCGGCTCGACCACCGGCGCACGCTCGACCACCGGTTCGGGCTCCGGCTTCGGCACGGGCTTCGGCTCAACCACCGGTTCCGGCACCGGCCTGGGCTCGACCACCGGCGCCGCCACCGGCTCCGGCTCGCTCGCCTTGGCGGAAGCCCGCTCGGCCCCGGCCGCCGGTTCGCCCTCCACGTCGGCGTGCTTCTGACGCGGCGCAGACGGCGACGTCCTCTGGTCCCGGAACCTTGCGCGTGCCTCAGCCCGCTCGAACAGCATCCTCTCCCATCCCAAACCGGTCTCCGGCCCAGGCGCCGACGACGGCCCCGACGCACGCTCGACCACCGGTTCGGGCTCCGGCTCAACCATCGGCTCAGGCGCCGACTCCGGCACGGGTTCCGGCTCGACCACCGGCGAGTTCCCCCCACCGACGGACTCCGGCACGGGTACGGGCTCGGCCTCGGCCACCGGCACGGCCCCGGACTCGGCAACCGGCCCAGGCGCCGACTCCTCCACCGGCTCCGGCATCGGCTCCTTCACCGGCCCCGGCCCCGACGTGGCACTCCCGGCCACCGGCACGGGGCCGCTTTCCCGCACGGGTCCGCCCTCCCGCACGGGGCCGGCCGACGGCTCTGGATCGGCCCACGGTTCCGGCTCGGCCGTCGTCGCGGAGTCGCTCTCCGACTCCCACTCCGGGGCCGACCCCGGGGCCGGCGCGGATTCGGTGTTGCTCTCCTGGACCTGCACGTACTCGTAGAGTTCGCCGTTGGCGTCGCTCTCGACGGTACGACTCAGCACCACGAGAGTCGTGTCCCGGAAGTAGAGCCCCTGCCGGGCACCGATCGCGCCGGGGCGGGCGGAGGAACCCTCGCTGGGCAGCACCTCGTACACCACCCGGTGCTCGCCCTCGCGGAGGCTGCGCTCGGGTTTGCGCTCCGCGGTGTCCCGTTCGGCCAGGAGCTGATGGGCCCACCGGACGCGCACCGCATCCAGTCTGCCGGGCAGTGGATCGCCGGGACGGCCCCGGAGACGGCCCGGCTGGGCCGACACCCACCACATCGTGGTCGCGATCGGATCCCGCGACGCCAGCTCTCGGCGCGCCCGCTCCTGGTGCTCGGGGATCTCCGCCCTCAGCGTCGGCAGCAGCTCCTCCACCGCCGCCAGCGCGTCGCTCCGCCGCAGCGCGGTCTGGGCGCTGCCGGGACCGAACGCGTCGCGGGCCGCGTCCAACGCGTCGAGCGTCTCCCGCACCTTCGCGTCACTCGTCAGCAGTTCGGGCAGCGGTGCGCGGTGGTTCTCGTGGCCGTCGAGGTACTGCCGGGCCAGCCGCCGCAGCCGCTGCGGCGTCAACTGCCCCTCGTCGATGCGCAGCAGCCCCCGGCCGGGTCCGCTCAACAGGTGCACCGCGACCGCGCCGGGGTCTTCCTGGGCGTAGGGGGCGATCCCCCGGGTGCGCTGCTGGTAGGCCCTGTCCCGTGCCGTACGCACAACGGGTGCACCGGAGCGGCGTTGCGCCTGGGAGAAGTGCGGCTGCGCCCAGTGGTGCAGTTGCGGGCCGGTGCCGAACTGGACCAGTGCCCGTTCCGCCGGCCCGAACCAGACGCCGGCCTCGTGGAACGCCTTGAGCAGGTCGTACAGCGAGTAGGTGCCTGCGGGCAGCAGCCATGCCAGTACCGCGTTGCGGAAGCGCATCAGGTTTTCGCGGTCGGGGCGGAACCTGCGCCGGTACTGCTTCATCAGCGCCCTGGGCAGGTGGCCCGCCCCGCTGACCACCCGCAGCCCGCGCCGGTCGGCCTCCCACCATGCGGCCTCCGGCACCGGCTGCCTGTCCAGGGCGCGGTACTTCCCGAGGTGCGGCACCGCGGCGTTCGCAAAAGTGTTGAGGCTCACGTTCAGGTCCGCGTCCGCGGGGACGCGATCGGCACCGACGACGGCCCGGGCGGCCTCCCGGGCCACGGCGGCCGACCACGGGTTCTGCCGCAGGGCGTTGCCCAGCGCGGTCTCGAACTCGGCGTCCCACCTGGCTCGGGTGCCGGGCTTCACGCCACTTCCGCTCCACCTCGGGAGCGCGCCGCCGTGACCCGTGGCGAGGCCGTCCGTGGACGGGACGGTGCCCGGCAGGAACTCCTGGACGGACGGTGACGGGTTGTCCGCGTCGGGGACGAGGCCGAGCTGGGGCCGGGACAGCTCGTCGCCCAGCTCGGCCACGGCAGCGGCGTCCCGCGCGTCGTCGGGGTGCAGCAGTCGGAACGTCGCCGTCGGGGCCGCCGTCGGCCGGGTGCTGCCGTCGGCGAACCGCTGTGCGAACCCGGCGCCGTGTTCCCGCCCGGCGGTGGCGGACCCGCCGCGGAGGAGGAAGACGGCGACGTCGCCCGGCACGCCGCGGGCCCGGAGCGACCGGTCGACGCCGCGACCGAGTTCGAGGCCGCCGACGCGCTTGCGCCCGTAGCGGGAGCCGGCCGACGCCGTGTCCCCGGTGACGTCGAGGTGCAGGGGGACGCGTCCGGCCCTGCTCACCGGGAGGGCGATGGCCGGTCCCGGGACGTTCGGGAGCCCGGTCTTCGTGTCAAGGACCCGGTAGCCGCTCACCTCACCGAACCGGGCCAGCTCGCGGGCGACGGGCAGGTGTTCGGCGACAGGGAGGGTGCTCAGCCCGACGGGGACGCCCTCGTACCGCACCGGGTGCAGGACGAGGTCCTCGTCCCAGGGCCGACCGGACGGCACCCTCGGGCGCTCGCGGAGGGTGACCACCGCGTACCGCCGGCCGGTGTGCTCGTCGCGGCGCACCTCGACGGAGCGCACGTCGTACCGCGTCGGGTCGACGATGAGCGTCGTGCCCTCGCCCGGGTTCGCCACGAAGGGCGCGATCAGCCGCGCGGAGGACGAGGCGGCGAAGGCGGTTCCGTCGCTCTCCCGCTCGTCCAGCACCTGCCACA
The DNA here is from genome assembly GCF_000725885.1 of Streptomyces albus subsp. albus. GTDB lineage: Bacteria > Actinomycetota > Actinomycetes > Streptomycetales > Streptomycetaceae > Streptomyces > Streptomyces albus. The sequence goes on from NZ_JODR01000009.1 coordinate 317,501, forward strand.
CCACCGGATGGTGCCCCCTCGGTTGTGCGGGGCCGGACAGATTGCTCTCCAGTACGGCGTCCTCGCCCAGCACCGTTCCCGCCTCCAGCGGGGACCGTTCGACCACGCCGCGGGGCCCGCCGAGGGCGTAGGACGTCGGGGCGTCCACGGTGCCCGGCTCCCAGGTGAACCACCGCTCGGTGCCGCGCAGCGGCGGCAGCAGTTCGGCCTCGCGGGCGAGTTCCGCGTAACCGGCGATGTCGTCCGCCGTCTCCTCGGCGAGACGCGCCGCGTGGGACGCCAGCTTGTCGACAGCCCGCCGGACTCGGGCCTCTCCGGCAGCTCCACCCCGTGCGGCCACCTCGCGGGCGGCGTCGAGGAGACGTGCGAACCGGTCGTCCCTGTGGAAGAGCTCCGGCTGCTCACCCCCCGACGCGAACGCCTCCCGCACCACGGCCTCGGCCGTCTCCGGCAGCCGGTCGCGGTCCACCAGGGCCTGCCGCATCAACGCCCGGTCGGAGGCGTTCCCGGCCAGGTGGAAGGCGGGGACGTGCCCGGCGCGTACGTTGTCCAGCAGCTCCGCCGACTCGTGGCGCACCCTCCAGTCGAGCAGTGCTTCGCGGCGTTCCTCCTCGTCCGGGTCGCCCTCGGCGGTGACGTAGGCGGGCCCGTCGGCCAGCCCGACCACGGTCGCGATGTCGCCCATCCGCGCAAGGAACTCCGTACCCAGGCGCGGGTCGGTGAGGTGGAACGCCTCGTGCGGCAGCCGCAGTTCCCGCCAGGTGTCGGTGCCCGGACCGAACTGCTCCGCCGGGACGCGGCCGTCGGTGATGCGGTCCCGCGGGGCGAGTTCGGAGTCCAGCCACGCGTGCATCCGCGCCGGGTCCATCGGCTGCTTCGGCACGCCCGGGAGCCCGGCACGGCGGGCGGCCCTCAGAATCTCCGCAACCGGCTGCGGCTCGACCACGTCCGACCCGGCCGGGTCGGTCCAGTACGCCAGCACCGCCTCGGAGAACCTTGGAAGGCTCCCGCCCTCCACGTCGAGGGCCTGGTAGAGGCCGAGCAGCCACTCGGCGGTCCCCACCGGGTCGGACGGGGGCCGGCCGGGGAAGTCCGGTGCCTTGGCCGGCCGCTGGTCGCGGTCCTGTGTCCACAGCTTTTCCAGCGCATGGGGAAGGTGCGGGTGCGCGTAGGTCGCGCGGAGCAGCGCGTCCATCATCGTGTGGAGCGGCGCTCCGGACCGCGTGTCCAGCAGCCGCTCCAACTGCCTCCCCGGCGATGTCCGCCGCGCGGGGTCGGCGAAAAGCAGCGCCGCGTCCTGTTTGAAGGCGTGCTGGTAGATCCGGTACACCTCCGCCAGCACGGCCCGCACCGAGTCCAGCACCGCCGTATCGTGTGCCAGCACCCGTGCCACGGCCGCCTGCCAGTCCCGGCTCAGCTTCTGGTAGTCCTCCCGCGCGGAGAGGGCGGGGAAGCGGTCCCGGGGCGGGGATGCGGCAGCCGCGCGCGGGCCGTTCCACAGGTCCGGGCCGGGGTAGTGGCGGCGCGGCAGGCCCGGCAGGCGTTCGCCGGCGACGCGCCGCAACCGGTTGGTGGTGCGCTCGTAGAACAGCCAGGACGTGGCTCGTCCGTGCTCGTCGAAGTCCAGGTGCGGAGCCGCCGGACGCCCGTCCTTGTCGCGCGGCGCGACGGCCACCCGGCCGTCCGGCAGCAGCAGGCCCTCCAGCGCGGGCACCCGTTCGGCCACGTACCGCACCCGGCGCTCGGTCTCCTCCAGGCTGTCACCGGGGTGGCAGGACATCAGCGCCACGGCGCCGTAGCCCTCGGCGACGGCCCGGCGGCCCAGCGCCACCACGTCGTCGGAGGTGGCCTCCTCCCCGACGAAGTAGGCGGCACGCAGCCCGCCCAGGTCGGGCATCCTCCGTTCGAACCCGACCGGAACACCGTCCGGGTCCTTCGCCCACGCGACGTACCGGTCGAAGCCGGACAGCAGCGGCACCGCCTGCGCCCGCAGCGCCTGCCGGAGCGGAAGGTCCCTGTCCACCCCGATCCAGCCGCCGCCGACGCCGCGGATGTCCCGCTCGACCGGCCGCGGCGCACCCCAGCTCCTCCGCTGGACGGTGGCCCCGGCGACCCGCTCGGCGGTCTCGGCCGCCGCCGGGCGCACCGCCGGCAGCGGCGCGCTCTCCGCCAGTCGGCCACGGAGAATCCCGCCGCGCACCGACAGCTCCTTCACGTCCAGCCAGGCCGGACGGGCGTAGCGGGCCGTGTCGGCGGACACCTGGCGGGCCCCGGACCCCTCCACGGCGACCAGCGCGGGCAGCGTCCCCGGCTGCTGCCTCGCCTGCTCGGCGCGCAGCGCCCGCCGCGCCTGGCGCTCGTCCAGGTGCAGGCGGTCCTCCGTCATCCGGACGGTCTGCGCCGCCACGCGGCCGTCCGGGCCGACCGGGACGCGGCCGGCCCACCACACCGTGGCCTTCACCGGAGGCAGCATCTCCAGCGCCGCCTGCCCCATTGCCGCCACCTCGGGGCGCAGCTCACGCAGCTCGGTGAGGAAGCCGTCCAGCCGGCGCAGCAAGGCGGCTTGTGCGGTCTGCACGCGCCCGGAGCGTCCCGGCGCCCACGACGTGCGCGCCGCCTCGACGCCGTCGGCGAGCTGCCGGAAGCCTTGCTGCTCACGCAGCAGCTTCGGCAGCGCCGTACGCGGCTGCTCGCCGTCCAGCCAGCGGCGCACGCTCCGCCGCAGCGGCTCGCCCCACGCCGGGCCCTCGTCCGTGGTGCGCAGCCCGGCCTCGTGCCACTCCTCGGCCAGGTGCAGCGCCGCCACGTGCGCGTCACCGAGCACGGCGTCGGTGCGGACCCCCGTCACCCCCCACGCCGGTGTCAGGCCACGCTCCCGCAGCCGGTGCAGGAACGCCGTCTCGTGCGGCAGCGGCAGGACGCCCACCGCCTCCGCCCAGGGGGTCAGCTCCTCGCGGGCCCAGCCGTAGAACTCGGCCGCGTCACCGGCCAGTGCCGCCCGCTCGGCGCTCTCCTCGGTGTCCGTACGCCCCGGCACGTCCACACGGTGCCAGGCGAAGACGATCTCCGCGAGCGACGCCTTGCCCTCCGGGAGCAGCGCTGCGATCAACGCCATGAGGAGGCCGCGCAGTTCGGCGCCGTCCACGCCGGGGATGTTCCGGTACGCCTCCAGGATGTGGAACGGCACCCAGCCGCCCCGCCCGTAGGGGATGCCGCGTTCGGCGAACAACTCGGGGTTGCCCGCGTCCCGCACCGACAGGGGCGGGTGCGCGGGGGCCGGCTCCGGCAGCAGTACGGCCGCCAGCGCCTCCACCAGCTCCGGTACCGTCGCCCTGCGCACGGCCGACGCGTCGTCCAGCAGTGTGGCGTCGGCGCCTTCCAGTGCCTCGGAGGGGCCGGAGCCCGGCAGGTGCCCGCCGACCCGCAGTCCCGCCCAGCGCGCCGCCCGCAGCACGCGCTCACTCCGCGCGAGCGTCCGGCCCGCCTCCCGCTCGAAGGCGAACGGATCGTAGGCCGCGTCGCGGTACACGGCCGCGAAGCCGCCGCCCGGTCCCTGCCGCCAGAACGGGCGGACCAGCCGGGCCTGCTCCTCCTCGACGGCGGCACGCTCCCTCGGGGCGTGCCGCGCCCAGCGCGGCTCGGGCCCACCGGGCGCGTTGACGAGCGACACCCCGGTCTCGGCGTCATCCGTCCCCGGGGGATCGAGGCGCATCGGCACGTTCGCCGTGAAGACCACCGTGCGCCCCTGGTCGGCGAACCCCTGCCCCTGACTGCTGGTGCCGGGCTGCTCCGCGTCCGCCTCGCACGCCCACACCCGCACGGGTCCGTCGAGCAGCGGGCCCAGGTACCGGCCCACGGTGGAGGAGTCGAGGACAGCGCGGCCGAACCGGGTGACGGCCTGGAACCCGTACTGGGCGGAACCGTGCAGCACCGCCACCGCGCTGTCGAGCGGCCACTCGCCCCGCCCGACGGACAGCACCTCGTCGTCCTCGGTGGTGATCCGGAACCGCCGGGTGTCCAGCAACTGTGGCACGGTGTCCGCCCACGACTGGTTCTCAAGACGCCAGTAGCGGCCGTACCAGTCACGTTCGTTGTAGAGGGCGACGCCACCAAAGGTGCGGCTCGTGCCGTCCGGGCGGCCCGGCGCGGTCACGCGGCGCGTGACGAGCAGTTGGTCGCCCCGCTGCTCCGGCAGCGGCGAGGGCACCTCCTCCTCGACCACGCGGTAGCCGGTCCGGCCCTCCCCGAGGTCGAGGAACGGTTCGACGGCGACGATGGTGAACCGGGTCCGCGCCGGGTACAGCACCGCCCCCGCGGCGGGGTCCTGGGCGAACGGCGCGACGTTGACGCCGGAGGAGCCGGGCGCACCGCTCGTGATGCCGCGCACCTCACGCAGCAGCACCACGCTCTCCCCCGTGCCCGCGGCTGGGTCCGCGCCGAACAGATCGGCCAAGGCACTCTCCGGGCCGGCCGACAGCGCGGAGAACGCGTCGCGTACGACACCGTCGCCCACCGCGGGGACGTCCCTCGCGGACACCGTCTCGGCCAGGTGGGCGCGCCGTCCGTGGACGGGCAGCAGCGTCAGCGCCTCCGCCGTGATCGCGGCGTGAGCCGCGACGTCCGCCCGCCATGCGGGGTCGTCGAGCAACCGCCCAATGGCGGCCAGAAGTTCGCCCAGCAGCGGGTCGGTCGCGGCGTCGGAGGCAGCGGGGCGCGGCTGGCGCCGGGCCCGCTCGGCCGCGCCGTGGAACGCCCGGTCGGCCTCCAGCAGCGACGGGTAGCGGTGCCGGCCGGTGACGAACTCCCTCCGTACCGCGTCCAGGGTGCGCTCCCGGCGCCGGTCCAGGGCCGCCGGATCGTCCCCGTCCGCGAATAGCACCCGGTTCCCTGGCGCCAGGTACAGCGCCGCCAGATGCCCCGGCTTGAGGTTGGCGCGCACCAACGACGGCTTGCGGTGGGCCAGCACCCACTCCTGCCACGCGGCGCGGCGTTCCCCGTCGCCCAGCGTCCAGTGGTGCGCGCCCGAGGCCGCGCCCGTCAGCCGCCGCACCGTCTCCACGGCCCCGGCGGGCACCAGGCCGCGCCGCGTCACCTGCCGCCAGTACGTCTCCTCGTGCGGCAGCCGCAGCGCCCGGCGTGGGGCGAACGCCCCCTCCACCCAACCGTGCAGTCCGGCCGCGTCCACCGCGTACGGATCGGGCTCGTTCTCGTCCCGCACCACCTGCTGGGACGCCACCAGCCCGTCCACCAGCGTGTGATCGCCCTGGGCCACGCCCACGGCCACCAGCGCCTGCCGGATCAGTACGAGGTCACCGTGGCCGAAGCCCAGCGCCCGTGCCACCTGGAGCAGGCGCCGCACCTCCGCGGCCGGGCCCTCGGACAGCAGGTGCCCGAGGCTCTCCAGCCGGGCACGCTCCTGCGCGGTGTACGGCTCGGTCTCCGGAATCCCCGTGGGCACGCCCGTGGTGTTCAGCTCCGGCCGCTCCCGCCACAGCCCGTCCAGTGTCGAGGACGCGTCGGGATTGCCGTAGGCGGCCGAGGCCACCATCGACACCAGCAGCTTCAGCGAGGTCGGACGGCGCTCCCACTTCTCCAGCGCTGCCCGGAACACCTCCAGGCGGCCGTCCTCGACGAACGCCTCCGCGGCCTTCTCGCGGGGGACGGAGCGGTCCCGCGCCAGGCGGTCCCACAGCCGCTCGGCGAAGTCCCGCACCGCGAGGCCGAGATTCAGCTCCGGCAGCACGGCCTCCGCGAGGGCACGCTCGTACCGGCGCTGGGCCAGCACGTAGTCGTCGTGCGCCGACGGCGAGCCGTGGACGGTACTGTCCGGGGCTGGCCGGTAGAAGGCGGGGTACCGCACGGGGACCTCGCCGGAAGCGGGGTCGGGGGTGGAGGCGGGGGCGGGTCCTGACAGTTCCGTCCACGGGTCGGTGTCCGTCCAGAGGCCGCGCCCGCTGCCGTCCCTTCCCAGCTCCGCCGCCGTACCCCCCGGCCCGGCCGCGGACAGGGTCACACCCCGCCCGGCGCCGGCCGCCTCGCTCATGCCGCTCTTCCGCTGACCGCTGCCGCCCTTCTTCTTCCCGAAGGGCAGCTTCCACTTGCCCAGTGCGGACTTGGTGCCGCCGGACGACTTCTTGCCGACGCCGGAAGCGTCCTTCTGGACCGGGCCGCTGCTGCCCTGGGCCGGTCCGCCGTCGTCCGGCTGCGGCGGTTCGAGGGCGCCGGGCAACGGGAGGTACGGGTCGAGCTCCTCCACGATCATGTGGACGTACGGGCGACGGTCCGAGCCGGCGGCCGGCTCGATCACCTGCACGAACACCACGCGCAGCTCGGTGTGCTCCGCGTACCGCACCATGCCGCCGGGCACCCGCGGGGCCTGCGACTCCAGCACGTCGTACACGGCCCGCACGCGGCCGGGCCCGGCCGCGTTCCGCGGATCACTCGCCGCGTCCCGCGCAGCCTGTTCGTCGGTGTGCCCGGCGTCGAACGGCAGCGCCTCGACGACACGCACGCGCTCCCACGACGACGCGGGCACCTCGCCCAGCACCCGCGCCCGCACCGGCTGCCGGTCCGGCCGCGACGCCAGCTCCACCAGCGCCTCGCCCGCCATCGCCCGGTCCAGCGGCGACAGCCGGCCGGCGTCTCCCGCCGCCTCCAGCCGCGCCAGCGCGATCCGGTATGCCAGGCTCAGCCCCTCGAACTCCGGCAGCTTCCTCTCCTGCGGGGTGGCCGTCTGCTCGTACACCACCTCGTGCGGCAGCCGCAGGCGCGCCAACAGGTCCGGGTCGGTGGTCCGCTCCCGCGGGCGGGACAGCTCGTCCAGACCCCGGTACAGCTCCGCGCCACCGCCGAACAGCGCGGCGGCCTCCCGCGCGTCGTTGTCGCCGTTGAAGCGGCCACCCATGTACTCGGTCGCCAGGTGAAGCATCTCGTAGAGCGAGTTCCGGTGCCGCATGTGCGCCAGGACCGCCTCACGGAACAGCGACACGTCACCTTCCGCATGAGTGACGGTCTCCCTGAACTGCTCGATGGGGGCGAGAGCCGGCGTGCGCCTGCCGGTCACCATGGGAACGCCTCGCTCCGCGCGCCACCTGTCGACCGCGGCCCGCTCCGCCGCGTCCGCCGGTCTCGGCGCGGGAATCGCCTGAGGGTAGACGGAGATCACGACGAAGAGAGCCATCACCTGGTGCAGGTCGGCCCGCGAGGCGGGGTCGGCCAGCCGCCGCACCTCCGTATCGAGCCGCTGCGGGTCGGTGCTCTCCGGCAGTGACAGGGCCCGCGCGACCCTCCTGTGCAGCTCGTCCTCGGGCGTCCTCTTGTCCCACACGGTGCCCAGTCCGCGCTTCGCCACCGCCAGCACCTCGGGGTCGCGCGTCCACACCTCGACCAGCGCCGTCTCGTACCGCTCGGCCGCCTCCATCCAGCCGGGCAGCCCGTACAGCTCCTGCGGCAGCGTCGGCCGCCCGGCCGCACTGCGCGCCGCGTCCCGCAGCTGCCGCGCCACCTCCCGCACGGTGCGCGGCTCGTGGTGCTTCCACTCCGGCGCCGCTTGGCCCGGCTCCCGCACCAACTGGAGGGCGTTCGTGCGGCCGCCTCCCCTGACCCTGACCGTCGGGGCGTCGACACCGCGCCGCATCGCGTCGGCCACCTGCGTGGCGGCGGACGGCTTGACGAGACCGCCCCCGTCGGCCGCCGTGTAGCACGACTGGGCCACGATGCGCGGACCCGTCAGCTGACGACCGAGGAAGAGGCCCCACCGCCGGTTGTCGAAGGTCTGCAGCCCGAAGGGACTGTTGCCCTCCGTGGCCCAACCGGTGCCGTGAGCACCGTAGGAGACGACTTGGGAGGCGAGACCGGCCCAGGTCGTCGGCGTGCTGCCCACCGGGGTACGGCTCCAGTCGACCACCGTGTACGCAGTCGCCGAGGAGATTCTCCCCATGGCATCGGAAAGCACGTACCAGTCGACCGTGTCGAAGCCGGCGAGGTGGCGCGGCCTCCCCTGGGCATCGGAGAGCGGGCGGAAGACGATCTCCCGCTGCCACGCCTTCTCCGGCAGCGGCTTCTCCACCTCCCGGGCCGCCGCCCAGAGGTACTCCACACCGTCGATCACGCCGAGGACGGGCGCCTCCGTCAGCTTCGCCCTGGTCGGAGCGGAGTTGACGAGCTGCCCCGAGGCGGGGTCCGCCGCGAAGGGGGAGATGTCCACGCCGGTGGAGTTCACCAGCGACACCACCACCGTACGGCGCCCCGCGGCAGCGGCCTGGCGCAGGGCGACGTCACGGAGCACCGTGCCCTCCGCCGGCAGTTCCAACACGCCTCCCTGCGCCGGCAGCTCCTCCACCGGCACGAGCCAGTAACCCGGCCTGCCGTGCGGAAGCGTCGGCAGGCGCCACAGCGCCTCCCGCCACATCGCGGTGTGCGTGCGCAGCGTGTCCAGCCACGCGCGGTCGGCGAACAGCTCCCGGGTCCGCGCGCGCAGTTCCGGCAGGCCCGCGCCCCGGCCGGCGAGAGCGGCGAAGCGCGCGTCGCCGAGCAGCGTCCGCGGATACCGGCCCTGCCCCTGGAAGACCCGCTCCACCTTCCGCAGGGCCCGTTCCACCAGTCCGGGCGGTACGCCCTCGCCCTCCAGCAGCCGCGAATCCAGCAGCGCACCATCCGTACTACCCAGGTACAGGGCCTGCACGTGGGAGTCGTTGAGGTTCGCGCGCAGCATCGGCACGGGGCCCTGTTCGAAGTGCTGCCGCAGCCAGCGGCGGTAGGCGGCCCGGCGTTCCGGTTCGATGTCGAGGGCGGCCGTGAGTGCGGCGTCGTAGCGGTAGAGCGGAGTGATCCGCGCCAGCCGCGGAGCGTCCAGCACCTCCTTGCCCAATCCGGCGCGGTACACCACGCGGTGCGGCAGCCGCAGATCCCCGAGGGGCGCGTCGGACAGTGCGCCGGCGTGACTCCGCGGGTCGACGGCGGTCTCCAGCCAGCCGTAGAAGGACGCGCCATCGACCACCCGCGTGTCGGTCGTGAACTCGTCGAGTATGCCCAGCTCCTGTCCCTCTCGCGCGATCTCCCAGGCCGAATGGCCGTCCGGCCGTGCCAGGTTGTCGAGCAGCCAGATGTTCAGCAGCACCGACCGGTCGACCCAGGACGCCTCAAGGAAGCGCAGCACCTGGAAATACCGGCGCGTCGCCTCCGCACGCCCCTTGCGCGGCCGCAGCCCGCGCCGGGTCAGCTCCGCCCGCTCGGCGGCGCTGTAGGGGACGGCCCGCGGTGTGCCTGTGGGGATCCTGAACGTGTTGAGGTGCGGCCGGTCGCGCCACAGCCTGCTCAGTGTGAACGGCTTCGGCTGGTCGGAGAACCCGACGGCCCGCACGAACAACTCCGTGAAGGCTTCCTTGCGCTGCGGCGACCGGTCCAGCAGGTCCTCCAGCTCCTGTGCGGGTGCGGCGGACCGCGCGCCGTCGCCCAGGAAGACCCGCGCGGTCCGGTCCCGGTCGCCGTAGTGCTGGATCAGGTAGTTCCACAGTCCACGGGCCGCCGCCGGCGCGTGCCATGCCGGGTAGGCGTCCGACACCTTGCCCAGCGCCGCCTCGTACCGCTCCGCCTGGGCCGCGTACTCGGCCGTCCCGTACAGCGCCGGGTAGAGCGGGACGAGGGGCCGTGGCGGCGCGGGCTGCTTCTGCGCGGGCGCGTTCCAGTACCGGCGGTCCGGGTACTCGGACTCGTGCGCGTCCTGCCACGTCAACTGCTCACCCGGACGCGGGTGCAGCTCGACGCGGCCGTCGGGGTGTGTCAGCCGCCAGAACGACAGCCCGCCCGACGCGTCGAGCAGAAGGTGGAGGACCGGGGCCTGGCCCTGGCCCGCGGGGGGTGTGAGTGCCGAGCCCGCGGTGAAGTCACGGGTGCGCAGGCCCGCGGCGTGCGCCTCGTGCAGCATCCGCGTCAACTCGGCCGCGGCCACCGCGTTCCCGCCGGGGTTGCAGGGCAGTGCCCACAGCTCCTGTGTCCCGGCGCGTGCGGTCAGGGCGCGCACTGCCGCGCCCCGCCCGTAGGCGAGGGCCTGCGGCTCGGCGTGCGAACCGAAGAAGTACACGTGGGACGGGTCGGTGCGGGGTGCCGTCGTCCGGGCTGTCTGCAACCGGCCGGCCGGCGTGCGCCGCCACAGCCGGACCTCCCGCACCTGGGGCACCTGGTCCCAGAAGGAGCGGACCGCCCAGTCGGATTGCGGGTAGACGCCCTCGCCGACGGGTCGCCCGTCGCTGCCGGTCACCTGCCGCCACTGCAAGCCGCCGGGCTCCCATCCCTGCGGCGCCACCCGCACGCTGAGGGAGGGGTGCGCGGCCTCGCCGTGGCGCTGCCGGCCGTCGTGCGACTCCTCGGTGCCGCGCCTCCGCTTGCGGCCCTGCGTGCTCCCGGCGCTCGGGTCCTGGCCGCGGTCCTGGCCCTGGCCTGGGCCGTGGGTCGAGCCGGTCGCCCCGGGGCGGGTCGTGCCGGGGTTTCCGGCCGTCGGGCCCGGGGGCGCGGGCGGCGGAGCGGTGCTCTGCCCGGAGGCGTCCGCGTCGAGGTCCGCCAACCTGACGTGCCAGTACGGGCGTCGGTCCTCTCCGCGGCGGGGGGTGATTTCACGCGCCTGGACGATCCGCAGCGTGGTCGTCTCCACGAAGCGCGCCCCGTTCTCCCGCGTCGCTGTCGCGGCCAGGCCTGTGTACTCGGCCAGCACCCGCACCTGGCCGGCCGGCAGCGTGCGGAAGGACGCCGGCAGGCCCTCGTCCATCGACGGGCGGTCCCGGCGTGCGCCCTGGAGCTGGTCCACCCGGAAGGTCGGCTGCGTGAGCGTCCCCTCCGGCAACTCTGCCGTGATCCAGACCTTCTGCCGCTGCCGCCCCCGCCGGGACGCCAGCGCCCGGACCCCGGCGACGGCCTGCTCCCGGTCCTCGGGCGCCAGTCGGCTGGGGGAGCCCGTCAGCTCCAGCCGTATCACCGCCCGGCGCTGGGCCTCGTCCAACGCGGCGTAGCCGCGGATCTGCTCCGCGCTCGCGTCCGTCACCCGCGCGACGACCACGTCCTGCGGCAACGGGGCCCGTTCCTGTGCGCCCCGGCCGTCCGTCCGTTCCCACGGCCTCAGCAGCGTGTCCACGGCCCGGTAGAACCCGGCGCCGCCGAGGGCGAGGGACAGGGACAGCGCGTCGCTCCCCCCGGTCGCCTTCTGCACCGTCTCCCGGCTGCCGAGCGCCACGTCCGGCAGGCTGTGGGCGCCCGACGCCGCCAGCGCGTCGCGGAAGAAGAGGACGTCCGCGGGACGCGCGCTCACCAGCCGTCCGAAGGTGTGCATGAGGCGGCTCACGACCGATGCGCCCGAGCGGGTGGCGAGGCCGTTCACGAAGCGCTCCTCGTGCACCGCCTCGCGCGGTCCCCGCGGGACGAACGTGTCGGTCACGGCGTGGAACACGTGCAGCGCGCGGCCGAAGTCCGCCCTGGAGCGCGCCTGTGCCAGTCCCGCCACCGCGCGGTCGAGCGGACGGTCGCCCGCCCGGCCTTCCTGCTCCGGTGTCTCCGCCGGCAGTCCGAGGATCTCCGCCACCCGCTCCCGGAGTGCGGGGTGGTGGGACTGCCGGCGGAAGGCCACGGCGGCGGCCCGGCCGGCCATGGCGCGCACGCCGGGATCCTGAAGCAGCGCCGCCCGCACGGCCTCCGTGTAGGCACGGGCCGCCTCCTCCCAGTAGCCCGACATGACGGCCCCCTGCTCCCAGGGCGCGGCCTTCGGCAGCGGCTGGTGGGCCGTGCTCATCTGGTCCCTGGTCCGGGGCCGCACCACGACCCATTCGGGGTCCGGCCCGCCCTGCTCGGCCACCAGCCACTGGAGGTCGTGGACATCGTGGTGGGACCTGCCCAACTGCAGGGTGCCGACGGCCCCGGCGACGGGATGGCGCGAGGAGTCGGCCACGAGCTGTGCCTGCGAGGCCGCTCCGTGCTGTCCGTCCGACCAGGCCCGGCCCACGTCGCTCTGCGGGACGACCACCGGCATGTCACCGGGCGCCCCCAGCCCCGACATCAGCCGGCCCACGACGTTCCCGACATCGAAGCCCGTAAGCCAGCGCCCGCCGTGCGGGCCCGGGACCCAGTGGAGGGTCTGCGTACCGTAGAGGTAGAGCCGCGCCGTCTCCGCCTCGCGCCCCGCCCACGGGGTGGGCCGCATCTCGGAGACCTGGCCGTCGTGGACAGCCGCGTACCGCGCCATCCGCGCGGCCACCCGCTGCGGGGTCTCCGACGCGAGCAGCGAGTGCGGGTACAGGCTGATGTCGAGCCCCTCGCCCGGCCCTCCGGTCACATGGGCGAGGATCTCCCGCTCCCGCGCGGGAAGCAGGGGCTGTTCGACCCGGCGCACGGTGACGATGTCGTACGTGAAGCCGCCCTGCCTGTGCCCGCCCGCAGGGGCTGTCCCGGTCCGGAAGCCGGTGATCTGAAGCACCGTGTCCTTGCCGGGGATCGCCGTTCCCCTGGTGGGGTCGGCGGCCATCGGCGAGATGTCGTGGGCGGAGGTGTCCTCCCATTCGAGCAGCACCTGCGGTGGCGCACCCGCCGCCCGGCGGGCGTCCCGCTGCTTCGCGATCCGCGGCACCAGCACGGACGACACCCGTTCGGGCCGAAGCGTCCACCCGTCGAAGCCATCGGTCAGCAGCCTGTCACCGAGACGCAGGCCGCCCGGGTCCAGATTCGCCAACTGGTACGCCCGGACACCGGGCGGTGTGGGAGGGAGCATGGCGAGGCCCGCGCGTGCCATGGCCATGCTGGTGACCACCGCTTCCCGGAGCCCGCGCTGCTCGACCATGACCCGGGCACGTCGCAGCAACTGCTCCTCGGGCCTTCCGAGATCCACCAGCACCGTGAAATCCGGGTCGGCCGTCAGCAACTGGGGCATCGTCAGGTGGCCCGCCCGCGCCGCCCGGATCGCCGCCGCGATGCGGGCCATCAGCACGCGTCGCGCCACGTCCTCGGTGCCGTGCTCGATCACCGGGTCGAACAGTGCGGCATCGGTGGAGGCCAGGTTCAGTGCCCACACGTGCTCTGTTGTCAGGTCGCGGCCCAGCATGCCGCTGTGCAGCCGCAGGGGCGAGAGGGCATAGGCCTCCCGCGTCTCCGCGCCTACGGACTGGAGCCCTGAGACCTCGGTGCCGCCCACGCCGTCGAGTGTGCGCAGGTCCCGGTCCACGCCGAGCCCCCGCACGGGGACCGTGGCCGCCCGGATGGCCTGCCGTATCAGGTGGTGGTGCGGGCGGTGCTGCCACTGGCGGTGCTGGTCGCTGACCAGGTGCGCGGAGAACTGGGGTGTCAGTACGGCGTGCACCCAGTCGTAGAGGCCGACGCCGTCGACGACGGACAGGTCCGGGTCGGTCTCGTCCCGTATTCCGGCGTCGTGGGCGGCCCGCAGCTTCTCCCACAGCGAGTGTCCGGTGTCCAGGCCCAGCACGGCGTTGCGGAAGGACAGCCGTTGCCTGCGGTTCAGCGGCAGCAGAGCGGCTGCCTGGAAGAGGAGCCGAAGGCGTGCGATGGTCTTCCCGGTCACCCGCAGTCCTCGCCGGGTGAACTCCTCCCCGGCGAAGACGTGCCGGGGCAGCGCCTCCTCCGGCCCGCCCGTCGGGATGCCGGTCGTGTTGAGCGCGGGCCGCTCCCGCAGCAGACCCACCAGTCCGTACCGCGACGTCCCGGTGCCGTGGACGGCCGAGGCCAGCGCCCGGAACAAGTCGCCGACCCACGTACCGGGCGAGTTCACCAGTGTGTCCAGGAGCACGACGGGGTTCGCCCCCGCCCCCCGGTCGGGGAAGAACGCGCTCGCCGCCCCTACCCGGCCGTAGTACTCGGACAGCAGAGCCCGCGTCTGCTCGATCACGGTCTTCACGGCCGCGCGGCTCTCCGGCTGCAGCATGGCCTGTTCCACGAACTTCTCGTAGTTCTCGGCGACGCCGCGGTGCTCGGCGTCCCTGGCGGCGGCGCCGTCCGACAGGACCACGAAGCCGCTGTCGCCCACCGCGTCCACCGCGTCCGCCGTGGCACCGCCGCCCTCGGCGTGCCGGGCGGCATGCGCGTCCCCGGTGTCCTCGGCGACACCGCGGTAGCGGTCGTCCTGGTACACGGCCGGCATGCGGGGCGGGTACGCCACCCGCGGTGCGGTGTTCCAGTACACCGGCTCGGGGACGGCCGCCTCCTGCCGCCGGTGCCAGGTGACCGGCCGGTGCCGTACCGGCTCGCCGCCGTCGGGCCCGTACACGTCCCAGCTCGCTCCGCCCAGGGAGGCCAGGTGCGCCAGCACATGGAGCTGGGGAGGCTCGCCCCCGGGCCCCGGCGTGACGGCCATCGGCGCCGGGACGGCGTGCAGGTGCAGCCCCCACTCGCGGGCCAGCCCACGCAAGTCCCGCTCGACGGCCTCCCGTTCGGCCGCGCTGTCCTCCGGCCCGGTGACGCCGAACGCCACGACCAGGTTGCTCCGCCCGTCCCCGCTCGCCCGCCGGGCGGCCGAGCGGATGCGGTCGAGGTTCTCCTCGCGGGAGGCGCTGCGCGCGGCCACCCAGTCCGTCGCCGCACGCTCCTCGGGCGACAGCGGTATCGGCAGCCGTCCCCAGGCGAGTCCTCCGCCGTCGTGCCACTCCCGGAAGACGACCTCGGTGGCCTCCGGCAGCCTGTCGTAGAACCACCGCGCCTCGGTGTCCGGGGCGTTGAAGTACCCGGCCGCCGCGGCCCGGCCGGCCTGCCGGCCGGTGAACTCGACGCGCTCCACCGCGTAGAGGCCGGCCACCGCCGACTCCGGCTGCGGACGCGCCGGTGCCAGGAACGCGCCCAGATTCAGCCTCGTTCCCGGTTCCACGTCCCGCTCACCGGGCGGCACCCGGCCGCCGTAGTGCAGCGCGGTGAACGTCTCCATCGGGGGGATCAGCTGGTGTTCGGGCCGCTCGACCATGGTGGCGCCGTCGGTGAGGTCGGCCAACTCGACCATGCCGCGGGTGGCGTGCGCCTCTCCCCTCTCGTGGTGGGTCAGCAGCCTTTCCTCCCACGGCGTGCGGGGGCCGACCCGGACGGTGCTGGAGCCCCGGTTGACCAGCTCCTCGTCCGGGAAGGGCACGTCCGTGCGCCAGCCCGTTCCGGCCGCACCCGGCTCCGGCACCCGCGACACGCGCCCGCCCCGGTAGGCGCGCACGTACGACGGCCGCCCCTGCCCGTCCGGCAACGCGTGCAGCGCCGCCCGGAGACCCGAGCCGTCCGCCCAGCCCAGCGCACCCGGCGCCGTGAACTCCCACACGGTGCCGTTCCACCGGGACGTCAGCTCCTCGTACGCCGCGGTCGGCCGCTCACCACCGTCACCGCAGAACAGCACCCACAGGTCCGAGAGCCCCGCGCCGCCCGGCTGGAACACCCGCCAGGCCGCATAGCGCGCCACCTGCTCCGGAGGCACGACGCCGCCGTGCCCGAAGAAGAACAGCACGCCCGGACCGAACCCCAGCCCGTGCCCACGAGCACCCTGACCCACCGTCGCGGGCCACTCGAACAGCGTGTCCACCGTCGGCAGCAGCGGCAGGAACGGCTCCCGCACCGCCCATCCCCGCGGCGAGTGGAACCCGGCGAAGAAGCGGCCGACTCCGGCGGTGCCGTGCCGGAACACACCCGTGGCCGGGGACGGTTCCCGCACCCCGCGCGGCACCCCGTGGGACAGGGAGGACACCCCCGGAGCCGCGCCCCGGGATGCCACCGCCGAGGACGCCCTGCTGTCCCGTTCGACGTCGGCGTCCGAGCCGGTGCCCGACTCCATGTCCGTGTCGTCGGGGGAGGGGATGACACCGGGGCCGGGCGGCAGCTGGTCGTCGCCGGCCGCGGGCCCGCGCTCCGCGTCCGTCACCTGGACGTGCCAGTACGGGACGCCGAACTCGTCCTCCGGCTCGGCCCACCGGGCGCGCACCTCCCGCAGCCGCGTCCCGTCCGCGAACCGTGCCCAGCCGCGCGGTGTCGTCGCCGACGCCGACCCCACGTACTCGTAGAGGGCCGGTACCGTTCCGGGCGCATGCCGGCTGGGCTGGGCGGCGGCTCGGCCCGCCTGCCCGGGGTCGTCGAAGAGGACCCCGGCCAGCCCCTCCTCGAACACGCGGCCGGGCTGCACGACGGCCGCCGCCTGCGGAATCGGCTCCCGCCACCAGCGCCGGGCCGGCTGCTGCTGACGGGACGCCAGTTCGCGCACCGCGTCCGACGCCGAGGACCGGTCGGCCGCCCCCAACTCCCGTGGGTCGCCTCCCAGGTCGAGCAGTGCCAGGGCGAGTTGCCGCTCGCCGCTCAGCTCCGTGAAGCCCGGCACCTGAGTGCGGGCCCGGTCCGCCAGCTGGCCGGCCGCGAGCACGTCCTGCGGGATACGCAGCCGGGCCAGCAGCTCGGGGTCGTCGGTCGACTGCCGCGGCCGCAGCCACGCGTCCACCGCCCGGAGGAACTCCGGTGCGCCGCGCAGGGCGGCGAGCCGCGCCGGGTCGAACGCCCCGGCCGAGCCCTCCCAGTCGGGCGCGCTTCCCAGCACGACGTCCAGCAGGCTGAAGGTCGTCGGCGGCAGCATGGCCAGCAGGACCTTCTGGAACTGCCGCATCCGGTCGGGGGCCGAGGACACCAGGGTCGTGTAGGCGGAGGTCAGCGCGGACACGACCGGGGCCGTGCCGAAGGTGCGCATCCCCGACATGGTGCCCGGCCGGACCGGGGTGTCCCTCTCGACCTCGGCCGGATCCACCGGCTCACCGGACGCCACGGCACGGAAGACCTCCCAGGCGGTGGCCAGGGCGACAGGGGAGTCGTCGTTCTCCAGCCGCTGGACCGCCGTGTCGAGCGGACGGGCGCCGGGCGACTGCTGCTGTCCCGGTGCCTCCTGGGGCTGGCCCAGCAGCGGTGCGACCCGGTCGCGGGTCTCGGCGTCGTCCTTCTTGGCCTGGAACGCCGCGACGGCCGCCCGCCGCAGCTCGGCCCGCACCTGGGAGTCCCGCTTCAGCACCTCGCGGAGCGCCGCGTCGTACGCGTCGGCGGTGGCCAGGCCGGGCCCGGAGTGCAGCGCCTGGTACTCCCAGGGGGCTGCCCCGCGCGCGGCACGGCCTTCCGCCGCCGACGGGTCCGGGGCCGCCGCCTCGCTCCACTCGGGCGGCTGCCCCTCCTCGTTCGACACGAGACGGTGGCCGACCGAGTCCAGGGGCTCGTCGATGGCTCCGCCGGGGGCGAGGAGGGGCCGGCCGAGGGCGCCGGCCAGCTGCTCGGCGGGCGAGGACGACGACTCCGCGCCGCGCCGTGCCGCGTTGTGCAGCGCCGCGCCCAGCCGTGTTCCGCCGGTGGCACCCGCCTCGTGCAGCGCGGGCCGCAGCTCGTGTCCGAGGGTCCGGGTGTCGAGCCACCGTCCGCCGTACCGTCCCGGCGCGTAGTAGTAGGGGCCGGTGCCGAGGCCGTGCAGCCACAGCGGCGTCCCGGACTGCCCGGCCCACGGGGCCGGCCGCGGCCGGGAGTACTGCCCGTGGTGGACGGACACGTAGCGCGGCGCGTCGGAGAGCAGCCGGTGCACCATCGCCACCGTGCCGTGCCCGCCGCCCAGCGGATGGAAGCTGACGGCGGGCCGGCCGCCGCCGGGGGCGGCGACCTCGCGGGTGAACAGGTCGCGGTCCCACACCGGCCGTGCCGGCCGGTCGGCCACGCGCATGGTGACCACGGTGAAAACCGCGCCGTTCGGGCTCTGTTCGGTACGGATGGCGGAGCGGGTGCGCCCGCCCGTGTGCCGCAGCAGCACCTCCTCGCCGGTCAGCGCCATGGCCGCCGCCGGGTTGAGCGGCGACAGGTCGCGCACGGGCGGGTTCTCCACCTCCAGCACCACCGACCGCGTCGTCCGTCCGGTGTCGCCGCCGCCCACCGCGGCCCGGTGCGTCCGGTCCAGCCGCTCAAAGACCCGCTCCTGCGCGACCAGCCACTGCTGGAAGGCACCCACGGGCAGCGGACGGCCCGCCAGCAGCTCGTCCAGTCCGAGACCGCCGGGCAGCTCGTCCTCGCGGAACACCAGCCAGGCGGGCCGGCCGACAGACAGCAGCGGCAGGGAAGCCAGCCCCGAACGCGTCATCGACGCATGATCCGGCAACGCCTCGAACGCCCCGGCCCGTGCCATGTCGACGACGCGCTCGGCGAGTTCACGGGCTGACGCGCCTGACCTCTCCCGGGTGGCGAACTCCCGGTCCGCCAGGAGCAGCGACGGGTACGGCCGGCCGTCGAGCCGCACCACGCGCAGCTCCCGCTCGATCCGCGTCAGCAGCGCCTCGCCGCGGGGGCCCCGCCCGGCATCCGCCCACGGCAGGCCGAAGAGCCAGGCGTCGGTGGTCGCCAGGGACAGCGCCGTGTACTGCACCTGGTCGACACTGTCGTGGAACGTGGCCCACGCGGCGTGCCGCTCCGCCCAGTCGGCGAACGCCACCCGGAACTCGCGGGGTAGCCGCAGCTGGCCGACCGCGTTCACTGTCGCTTCGCCGGCCAGCTGGACGAAGTCGTCGTGCCGGAGGCCGGGCACGCGCGTGGTCCTCGCCGTCTCGGCCAGGTACGCGGCGTGGTGCGGGCGCCGCAGCCCCGCCAGCTGCTCCTCGGAGAGCGGGGACAGGTCGAGACCGGCCCCGTCCGTGTGGGCGTGCAGCGCGTCGTAGAGCCGGGCGCCGTCGGCCAGGTGCAGGTCGGGATCGCTCGGATCCCGTACCTCCGCGTCGTGCGCCCCCTGCCAGGCCTCCAGCAGCGTCAGCCCCTTGCCCAGCGCCCAGCCGAACACGGCGGGACGCAGGTCCAGCAGCTGCTCCTCGGAGAGCCCGGCCATCCGGGCGGCCCGCAGGAACCGCTCCACCGGAGCGGTGGGGCGCCCACTCGTGCGCAGGCCGCGGCGGCCGAGCCGCTCCGCTTCGTGACGGGACGCGGCCGGCGCCTCCTGCCACTCCTCGACGGGCAGCACGCCGTGGTCCGCCCACTCGGGTTCCGCCCCGTGCTCCCGCAGCTGCGCGGCCAGCGTGAGCCGGTGCCGGGGGCCGGCGTTGGCGTGCACGGCGGTGTCGAACGCGTCCATGAGGCGGACCGCCACCCCAGGGGTGGCATCGCCACGGAGCAGGCGCCTCAGACGCACGGCGTAGTGGTCGTGCGGGTCGCCGTCGGAGAAGAACGCGCGGGCCGCGAGCGCGCGGGAGCCGTGCGACTGGGCGAGCCGCTCCCACAGCCCCCGCACCGCCTCCTGCATCAGGGCGTGGCCGCTCTCCACCAGGACGCCCGCCAGGAAACCGACATGTGCCTGTTCGGCGTGAGCCCACACCTCGGTGCCGTACAGATGCGGGAACCGGGGCGGGTAGGCGGTTTCCGGTGCCGCGTTCCAGTGCACCGCGTCCGGGTAGGCGTCGGCGTCGGCCCGCCCGGAAAGCTCCACCTGGAGCTGCTCGGGCTCCACACCGCTGACGGGGTGGACCTCCCAGCCGGCCGGCCCCGCGACGGTGTCCTCCAGGAGGTGCAGCGTCGGGGCCGCGCCGTCCCGGCCCGGGGTGAGGGCGGTCGGTGCCCACACCAGGTGCAGTCGCACACCGGTGGCGTGGGCCGTCCACCTGAACTCCGTCCGCGCCTCCACGTCCTCGGCGAGAGCGGTGACGTCCATCAGCACGGCCAGGTCGCGCATGCCGGCCCGGGCCGCCTGCTCGGCGGCCGACCGGACGCGCCCCAGCAGATCGCCGCGAGTGCCGTCGCGCCCGGCCACGAACGCGGTGCGCTCGGGGTCGAACGGCAGGGCGAAGCGGTCACCGACGCGCTCGCCCCGGGCGTCACGCCGCCAGCGCACGCCCGCGGTGGCCCGGTGCAGGTCGCGGTAGTGGGTGCGGGCAAGCGTGTCGGGCTGGTTGAGGAAGAGGGTGGTCCTCACGTGGCCCTCCCCGTCGCGGAAGTGCCACTCCTTGACCGCGTACCGGCCGCGCGTGCCGTCGGCGAGCCACCGGTGCGGAGGCACCAGCCCCCGCGCGAGGTCACGCGCCGCGTCGGGGCCGGGGCGGACGAGTCCGCGCGTGCCGTCGTACAGGTCGGCGGCCTCCCGGCGCAGCATCGCGTCCGCCCCCCGGGGGGCGTAACCGGCGGCGTCGGCGGCCCGCAGGACCTGGAAGAGCGTCGTGTCCCAGCGCTCGGTGCCCAGCGCGCCGAGGACGGCACGCAGGATCTCCGGACGGTCCGCCGGCCGCAGCCCCAGACTCTTGTGCGTCTCGAAGGCGGCGTGCAGGAACGGTGTGAGGTCCTCGGAGCCGACGAGATAGCCGCGCTCGGACAGCTCCGCCACCCGCGACGGCGGCATGGCCCGCGGGGCCGCTGTCGTCAGGCTTCCGGGCTCCAGCTCCGCGGCGTGCCGCAGCACCGC
Source organism: Streptomyces albus subsp. albus (assembly GCF_000725885.1). Classification (GTDB taxonomy): domain Bacteria; phylum Actinomycetota; class Actinomycetes; order Streptomycetales; family Streptomycetaceae; genus Streptomyces; species Streptomyces albus. The sequence goes on from NZ_JODR01000009.1 coordinate 337,896, forward strand.
CTCCAGGAACGCGCCACGGGCGGGCCGTCCCCGCTCCCCGAACAGCGCCTGGTCCCGCTGCTCCCCGGCGTCCTCCGGGTGCCATCGCTGGTGCAGCGCGTCCAGCGCCCGCTCCTCGGCAGCGCGCGCTGCGGCGTCCCGGGACAGCAGCGCGCCCAGCAGCCGCTCGTACGACGCGGCCCGCTCCGGCCACTCCGGGCCGTACCTCGGCCGGGACAGCGGGGCCTCCACGGTGTCGAGGGCCTCCGGTTCCCCCTGGTCCGGCGCCAGGAGCCACGGGGCCACCCACGCCAGCGTCTCGGTCACGGACGGCTCGGTGAGGGGCTCCCCGCCGCGCTGCTCCGCCTGCTCCTGGGCGTCCTCCTCCGCCGCGATCTGCTCGTGCAGGAGGTCGTTGCGCCTCGCCGCGGCCAGGGCGGGATCGGGCTGGGCCCGGGTCAGGTCGAGACCGGGCACCCCGTCGCCGTCGAGCGGGTTCCCGTCGTCCCCGACGGGCAGGCCGCGAAGGGTGCCCCAGAAGCGGACGTGCCCAGGGCCGGCTCCGTCGGGCAGGTCGTTGTACAGCTCGTCGGCGGGCAGCGGCACCTCGCTCGCCGCCCGGCCCACCTCGCCCTGGCGCGGGAAACGCGACACCCGCCCGTCCGGGCCCGCCGTCAACAGGAACGCGGGGCCTCCGGGCCGGTTGTGCCACCCCGCACGCTCCGAGGACGCACCCTGCGCCAGAGCCGACTCCTCCGGCGCCGCGAACACCGTGCCCCCACGCCGCACGGCCCACTCCCGGTACGCACCCGGCACCAGACCGCTACCGTCACCGCACGGCGCCGCCAGCAGATGCGTGACCTGCTCGCCCCGCGCCATCAGCCACTCGACGAACCGCACGGCCAGCGTCGCCACGGCCTCGGACGCGGGACCGCCGTGGGCGGAGAAGAACAACGGCCGGACCCGCTGCGGCACCCGGGCACTGTCCGACATCCGGGCACCGTCCGACACCTGAGCACCGTCCAACACCCGGGCACCGTCCAACACCCGGGCACCGTCCGGCAGCACCTGGTACGCCGTACCGACCGGCTCACCGTCCGCGCCCACCGACCAGGAATGGAACTCCACGGACGCCGACACCCGCTCCAGCCACGGCATCCGCGCAGCCCACTGACCGGACGGGAACACACCCGCCCACCACGAGCCGTCACCCGAACGCCCGTACCGGAACTCACCCCAGCCCCGGAACACCTCCGACACCCCGCGCGGAACCTCGGGCAGTCCGGCCCGCTCCTCGCCCGTGCCCCGCGCGGCACGGACGGACAGCGCGCTCTCGTCCGCCCCGCCGTCCCCGGACGGCACCGTCCCCTGGGACCCGCCGTCTCCGCCCGGCGCGTCGAGGCCCTCGGCCGGGGAAGCGGTGCCCTCCTCGGGCACCAGCGTGATGTGCCAGTACGGCACCCCTCCGGACAGCTCCGATCCCTCGACCCACCGCACCGATGCCGCCCGCGTCACCGTCTCCTCGGCGAACACGTGCACGCCCCTCCACACCAGGGGCGCAGGCGGCGACATGACCTCGAGCAAGTACACGACCGGGTCCGTCGCGGACCCGCCCAGGCCCCAGTAACTCGGGTCGCCGGTCAACGGGGTGATGTCCTCCAAGGCCGCCTTCGCGTCCGAGTAGCCGCGCACGAACCGGGCCACGTCGAATCCGCGCTGCCGCACCACGTCCACCAGGCCGGGGTGTGCCCGGTGGGCCCACCTGACGCTTTCCGGCCGGTCCTGGGCGGCCAACCCGACCAGCGCGTCACGGGCCGTCCGCCACTCGCCCCGGGTCAGCCCGGCGTCGTTCATCCTCAGCAGGCGCAGGTGCGCGAGCGCCGCGCGCTGCTCGGCGCTCAGCGCGGCGACGCCCGGGGTGTCCGCGTCGGGCAGGTACCGCTCGGCGATCACCTCCTGCGGCAGCCGCGGCCAGTCCGGCAGCGCCCGGTCCGCCCCCGGCAGGTCCATCCGGAGGCCCCGGTCGTTCACGCGGTAGAACCATGCGTCCGGGTTGAGGACGAGCTGCTGGAGGCCGTGTGCGCCCCTCACCCGGTCCCACACGGGAAGACTGCCGAAGACCGCGTCGAACAGGTGGCCTGAACCGGAGAGTTGCAGCCCCGCCGTCATGACGCCGAGGAACCCCGGAAGGTCCACCTCCTCCGCGGGCACCAGCGACGCGTAGGTGTACGTCATCCGGTGCACCAGCGGCGCGGCGCCCCGCGTCAGGACGCCGGCCGGCATCCGGGTCTGCCCGCTCCCCGCCGTGCGGGGTCCGGGGGCGTACCGGTCGGCCACCGCGCGGAGCACCTTCCACGCGGTGAGGAAGGCCCCCTCCTCCTGCGGGTGCTGGGCGAGCAGTTCCACGCGGTCCTCGACCGAGCGGCCCTCCTCCGCTGTCGGCAGACCGCCGATCCGGGCCACCGCCCGCCGGACGTCCTCGTGCGCGGCCACCGCCCGGAAGGCCTGGGCGGCGGACCGCACAGCCAGGTCCCTCAGCTCGGGCCACGACGCCAACGCCTCGGCCACGGCCGACTCGTACGACTCGGCCGCCGCCCGCCACTCGTCGAGGTTCCTGTCCACGGCGGCGTACTCCCACGCCGCCGACGGTGCCTCCGGCTCCGGGCTCGGCCCCTGCGGCCTGTCCCCGGCCACGTGCTCGGTCCATTCGGGCCGGGGCCCGCCCCGGGCCCCGGTGAGCACCAACGGCTCCGACGCCGGCACGGAGGCCACCGCGCCGGAGGGAGCGACGAGGGAACGGCGGTGGCCCAGCAGGTGGGCCAACGTCTGGGCGTGCTCGCCACCGGCGTGGTCGAACGCCGCGATCACCGACGCCTCCGGGGACGCCCCCCAGGCCTCCAGCAGCCGCCGCGCCTCGGTGACAAGGCCCCCGGCGCCCGTCGCCATCGCGCCGTACCGACCGCTCACGTGGTGGAGCAGCCCGTCGCCGTGGGCGGAGAAGACATACCGCTCCCCGGCGTCCCGTCCCGGCAGGGTGTGCGGCCCGGAGCGGCGGCCGTCGCCGCTGACGGCCACGTACTCCTGGGCGTCCAGCAGGTGTGCGTCGGTGCCGGCCGCCTGCCGGGCCCGCGCCACCGCCGGCGGGGCGAAGCTCGCTCCGCGCGGCTCGCCGTCGCTGTCCGTGACGGTGTGGGAGTACACCTCCCGCTCCCACATCGGCGGCAACGGACGTGGGACGGCGTGCAGTTCGACAACCGTGTAAGGCGCGTCGCCGCCGATGGGCACGGGCTCGGCTTCCGTCGCCCTCGCCGCCGTGTCCTCGGCGGTCATCGCCGTCCCGGCCCCGGGGGCGAGCAGGGTCAGATCACGGGCGGCGGTGCCGAGGACCTCCAGCACCACCACCTGCGGCGCGCCCTGGGAGTGCTCGCCCCACTGCGCGTGCAGGAGACGTATCTGCTCGTGGGCCTGTTCGACGGAGACCGCCCACCGCTGGAAGGCGGGGAACGACACCGGGCGGCCCTCCAGCAGCTCGTTCAGCGAGACGCCGCCCGGCAGTTCGTTCTCCGGCAGCACCAGCCACAGCGGCTGCTGCGGCGGCACGGCCGGCAACGCGGCCAGCCCCGACCGCGTCATCGCGGCCAGTCCCGCCAACTCGTCCTCGATCCGGACGTTCTCGTTCGACAGGGCCGTGAACAGCTCCCGCGTGTAATCCCTCAGTTCGGCAGTCGGCGCTCCGCGTTCGACGAGTTCGTCGAAGCCCGCGTCCTCCCGCAGCGCCTGCGGGTACGGGCGCAGACCGGCGCGGGCGGCATCCAGCTCCCGCTCCACCCGTTGGAGCAGCGCCTCCCTCGCCGACGCGGCGTCGTACCCGGACCATTCACCGAACAGTCCGGCGTCCGAGAGCGCACGGCTCAGCGCCCAGTGCCGGGCGCGGTCCAGGTTGGCCTTGAGCAGGCCCCGGGTCCCGTGCTGCTCGAGGAAGTACGCGTACTCGCGCCGCGTCCGCGGCGCGATCTGGAGGAAGGCGTCGCCGGTGTCCAGCGCCGACGGGTCGTCCAGGACCGACAATTCCTCGTGACGGGTGTCCTGCGGGAGCGGCCAGCGCCTCTCCAGCCGTTCGAACGCGCGGTGGTGCGGACGCTTCAGTTCCGCTCGCTCGCTCTCCGTGAGCCGCTCCACATCGAGCTGGGGCAGCAGCTCCGCGTGCGCCCAGTCGTCCAGCGCGGCGGCGTCCACAACCGCCAGGTCCGGGTCCGTCCCGGCCCGCACCCCTGCCGCGTGCGCGGCCCGCAGGACGTCGAGCAGCCCTCCCTCCTCGTTGAAGGACAGGGTGAAGGCCAGCACTTCGGTACGCAGGTCCAGCAGTTCCTCGGGGCTCAGCCCGAGCATCCTGGCGGCCAGGAAGACCCGCTGGTGGTTCTCGACATTCTGGGAGGTCCACAGCCCGCGCCCCTGCGCGTCGTCGAGCACGACGGCTGCCGGCAGCTCGCCCGGCTCGCCGGTCCGCAGCCCGTGCGTGTTCACATCCGGCCTGGTCCTCAGCAGTTCGGTCAGGGTGTACGGCGCCCTCCCGACGCCGCCGATCGCCCGCCGCAGGGCTCGGTACAGCTGTTCCCGGGCTTCGGGGGTGGAGCCCTCGGACAGCAGGGCGTGCAGACCCTCCACAGCGGCCTCGTCGGAGTCGGCGCCGGGGAAGAACGCCCGCGCCGCCGCCTCGTGGCCGTGGTGCTCGGCCAGCAGCTGCCACAGCCGGTCGGCCACCGTCGGCAGCGGCCTGGTCGCACGTTCCGACTGCGACAGAGCCCTGCCGAGGGCGATCTCGTACGTCGCCTGACTGTCGGCCCACTCGTCGTCGGCGTAGAGGTGGGGGTACTGGGCCGGGTGCGTCACCTCGACCGGCGCGTTCCAGTACACCCGGTCCGGATAGTGCTCCGCCCCCACCCACACGGCCTCACCCGCCGACGGCTCCGGACGCGAGACCACGCCCTGTGCGCCCGACACCCAGCCGGCCTCACCCGGCACCACGTCCCCGAGCACGTGAATCCGCGCAGGTACCTCACCCCGCTCGGGAGTCACCGCCACCGGCACCGGGAGGGCGGACTCCACCCCACCGGAGACACCCCGCACCGGTGCGAAGACGCCATGCACCCGCACCCCCGATGCGGCCTCGACCTCCGCCCGAAGGCGCGCGAACTCCTCCCACGCCCCCGCGTCCCGGATACCGGCCCCGGCCAGCACCACCAGGTCGGACATCCCGTCCCGGGCCGCACGCACGGCAGCCCACCGGACCCGGGCCCACCGGTCCGCCCAGGCACCCTCACGCGCCGCCACGAACGCCGTACGCTCCCGCTGCTCCAGCCACGGCACCGCCCCCGAGACGCCCACCAGCGAGCCGCGCCCGTCACGCGACCAGAAAACAACCTCCGTGACCCGCGGCAACACGTCGTAGAACCCACGCACCGACACATCCGGGCCGTTGAAGAACCCCGACACCCGCAGCCGGCCCTCATCGTCCAGGTGCTCCACCCGGTCCACCGCGAAATACCCCGGCACCGGGTCCACCAGCTGCCGATGCGGCGGCACCAGCGCCCGCTCCCACTCCGGCGACAACCCCTCGGCCGGAACGAGCGCCTCACCGGCCCGGTCGTAGAACTCCGCAGCCTCCAGAACCAGCGGATCACCCAGCCCCGGCAGCTCATAACCGGCCGAGGACGCCGCGCGCACCAGCGTCAGCAGGGACACACCCCACCGCTCGACACCCAGCACACCAGCCGCCACCGCACGCACGAACGGCAACCGGTCCTCCACCGGCAACGCCAAACGCCCATGCACCGCGAAGACCAGGCCGAAGAACGGACGCAGCGCTTCCTCCCAGGAACCGACCCCGTAGCCGCGGTCCGACAGCCACGTCCAGCTCTCGGCGGAAAGGTCCGGCCCCGAAGGCTGCCCTGACGTCACCTCCTGAAGCCGCCCGATGTGCCGCAGAACGGCCCAGACGAAGGCGCCACGCTCCGGTCGCTCACGGTCACCGAAGAGTTCTCCCACCGGAACGCCGTCGTTCGCCTCGTCCAGCTCCCGCAGCAAGGCCGCGAGCGCCTCCAGCGCGCGCTCCTCCGCCGCACGAGCCTCCGGATCCCGCACCAACGCCGAACCCAGCAACCGCTCGTACAGCCCGGCCCGCCGGACCCACTCCTCCCTGTTCCCGTACAGAGCGGCGAACTCGGCCGGAGCCGACTCGCGTACGGGGAGCGTCAGCTCCGGTGCGTCCTCCATCTCCCCCCGGCCGAGCAGGGGAGCCTCGCGGGACAGCCACCCGAGGACCCACTCGTCCTCGGGGTCACGGCCCGTCTCCCGCACGCCGGGACCGTCGGCGAGCCCGGCAGCCTGACCCCACGCCATCAAGGCGTCCTGGTCCGGCGAGGGCTGATCGAACCGGTCCTCCGGCTCCACGAGTTGGTCGACGGCCCGGAGCATCGCGCCCCGGTCCCCGTCCCACCCGACGCCGAGTCCCTCCGCCAGGAACGCCGACCTGTGGCCGCGCTCGTAGGTGTCCCGGTCCCTGTTGTACAGCTCGACGGCGGGCAGCGGCACCTCGCTCGCCTCCCGGCCCGAGACACCCCGCTCCGGGAAACGCGACACCCGCCCTTCCGGACCCACCCTCAACAGATACCCGGGACTGCCGGGCCGGTTGTGCCACCCCGCCCGTTCACGCGACGCACCCTGCCCGACGGCAGACTCCTCCGGCGCCGCGAACACCGTGCCCCGATGCCGCACCGCCCACTCCCGGTACGCACCCGGCACCAGACCACTGCCATCACCACACGGCGCCGCCAGCAGATGCGTGACCCGCTCGCCCCGCGCCACCAGCCACTCGGCGAACCGCACACCCAACGACGCCACAGCCTCGGACGCGGGACCACCATGAGCGGCGAACAACAACGGCCGGGCACCCCCCGGCGCCTGGGCACCCTCGGCGATACGGGCACCCTCCGGCACCAACCGGAAGGCCCTGCCCACCGGCTCGCCGTCCGCGCCCATCGTCCAGGAATGGAACTCCACGGACGCCGACACCCGCTCCAGCCACGGCGACCGCGCGGCCCACTGGCCGGACGGGAACACACCCGCCCACCACGAACCGTCCGCCGAACGGCCGTACCGGAACTCACCCCAACCCCGGAACACCTCCGACATCCCACGCGGAATGGCGGGCTGGGTCGCCGGGAGCCGGCGTGCCGACGCGGGCGCGTCCTCGACGGCGAACCGGTGCTCCGGAACCGGGAGGGTACGCGTGACGTTCCGGGCCGGTGCACCGCTGCGGAGGGGCAGGAGGCGAGCGCCCCCCGCCTGATCGTCCGTGAACCAGTGCGTCGGCCTGCCGTCCGCTCCCGGCAGCAAATGGAGTTCGGACGGGTAGAGGCTGTCTGTGCTCGGCGTGACGGCGGTCGCGCCCGACGACATTGCGGCAGGCAACTCCGTCAATCCCGTGATGTGTCCATGCTCGACGGTGAGCAGGGCCAGGCCCGCGCCGTCCTCACCCGGGCCGGGCGACATCACGAAGATCGTCCAGGGGCGCTCCTCGGGCGGCAGGTTCCGCAGTTCCGCACGGATGAGGGAGCCGACGGTGCGGCCGTCGTCCACATACGTGCCACCGTCCTGCCGCGCCAGCAGGAGGCCCGCCGGGCCGCCGCCGGAGAACCAGAACAGGGGCCGCGTGCCCGGCACCCGGTAGGGCCGCGCCCATTCGTCTCCTGCGCGCGGGGTCGCGTTCCACGACCAGTAGTACACGGTGTCGGCCAAGCCTTGGAGCGTCCGCTCCATGGCGGCCCACTTCTCCTGCGGGAGGGACGCCAGTACCAACGGGCGGCCGTTGGTGGCGACCCGCTGCACGATCAGGTCCGACGGAAGGGTCCAGCTGTCGGCGGGCGTCACCCGGGGGCTCCGCACCGACACCTGCTGCCCGTGCTCGCCCGAGGGCCGGCCGAGGGCGGACGCCGTCCCGCGCGGTCGCGCGGACCACGGCACGGCCTTCCCCCGCGAAGCCCGCTGCACCGCATCGGTCTGCCTGCGCCGGGTCTCCCTGCCGCTGGGCGAGATCCTGGTGTGGACGCGGCTGTCGCGGCGGTCGAACTGAGCGCCCGAGGGGAAGGTCACCTCCTCCTCCACCAGGAAGGGGGAGAAGGGCGCGGTCTCCGGGCCGGCGTCGTCACCCGGTTCGGCCCTCGTCACCTCGGCGTGCGTGGACCCCCTGCCGGGCCACGCGTAACGCTCGGCCCCGTGCTGCGTGAAGGCCGTGCTGCGGGCCCACGGGAAGACGAAACCGTCGGGGGTGGAGTACGGGCCGTCGAGGACGGGCGTGTCGACCTCACCCGGCAGGCCGGAGGCCCCCCAGAAGACGGGGCCGGGGTACGGCGGGAGCACGCGCAGTGCCTCGTCCAGCATCTCGACGTGCAGTGGCAGGACGTCGAGGAGCTGCTCCACGGTCCGGTCCAGCGCCTCCCGCGCCTCGGGCCGGCCGAAGTGCGCCACGACGTTCTTGAAGTCGGCCGTGGTGTCGAGGATCGCCGGAACCGGCACCCTCCCCACGCCCGCCTTGACGATCTTGCCGGCCACCGACCGCACATGGGCCCGCATCGTCCAGCGCAGCGCCCGCTCACCGAACCGGCGTCCGCTGAGCCAGGCGCGGAACAGTTTGAAGTCGGACCCGTGGTGCAGGGACAGCCCGAACAGGTGGGCAGGGCTCAGCCGGCGCAGCGCCCGGACGGCCTCGTCGCGGTAGACGTCCAGCCACTCGGCGACGGCGTCGACGCGCCCCAGGGGCAGCAGGCCGTCGACGGGAGCGGGCCCCCTGCCCGCCGCGTAGTCCAGCACCTGCTCGCGGCGACGCAGCAGCTCCTCCAGCTGCTTCCAGTCCTGCTGCGGGTCGGCGTCCTCGCCGCGGAAGGACAGCTCCTCGTACATCGTGGCGAACTGCTCGTCGTAGAGCCGCTGGTGCGGCGGGACGAGACGCTGCTCCCTCTCCGGGGTCAGCAGGCCCGCCCCACGCAGTACGTCGCGCGGGTCGAAGTGCGTGTCCACCCACATGTGGAAGCGCGCGCCGTCCCGCGTCAGGGCAGACTTCTCCTCCGCGTCCTGAGCGACGAACGGTCGCGCGTCCCGCAGGACCTCCGGCAGCGACTGCACGCCGCGGCCGACCAGCCAGGCCGCCACCGCGTCACGGACCGCGGCCACCTCCTCGGCCGAGGCACCCGACTCCCGGTACGCCGCGAACAACCGCGACGCCGGGCCGTTGACGCCTCCCACGACACGGAAACCGCTCCCGGTCACGGCCCCGGGCCCGCCCACGGCCGCCCCCGGCGGCACCTCGGCACCCACCAGCCGCGAGAACGCCCGCATGAGCGGGTCCAGCGAACCCGCGTCGGCCGGCAGCGCCAGCAGATCACCGAACTCTCCGGCACGACCGGCGTGTTCGGCCGCCCGGCGCAGCGCGTCCTTCGCGGCCTCCACCGCCGGACCGGCCAGCGCCTCGGCCACCGCGCGCTCGTACTCGGCGCTGTAGGCCGCATACGTCTTCGCCCGCTCGCCCCGGTAGTACGCCGCGAACCGCATGGCCTCCGGGTCGTACGCCCGCCATGAGGACACCGACCAGGGCTGGACCTGGGACTGGGGCTGGGGCTGGGGCTGGGGCTGGGGCTGGGACTGCGCCTGCACGCCCGACTTGGCGGACGCGACGGACTTGGCGCCGCCGGCCGGGGCGTCCGGACCGTAGGTCGAAATCCGCGTGTTCCCCTGCTGCCCCGCCGCGTCGGGGCGGGAGAGCAGGAGGGAGGCGGCGGTGGGCGGTGCCGGACGGGACGGCAGGTCCTTCAGCGGCACCAACGGCCGGCTGGTGGTCTTCGGACGCTGCCACACGTGCGTGCGCCACACGCCGGGGTCCCCGGTCTCCGGGTCCACCGGTTCGGTCACCAGCATCCAGGGCTTCGACCTGTCACCGTCCTGCCGTGCGAAGCCGAGCGGGGCGGAGTAGCGGAACGCCTTGCGGCCGGTGTGGTCGCTCAGCCAGTTCGCGAAGCCCTTCAGCTCGGAGAGGTGCCGCGGGTCGCGCACCGGCTGGCGGAGGACGAGGACGAACGGCTCCCGCACGTCCCGGCTCGCCTGGAGGGACCGGGAGTGGAAGACCAGCCGGGTCAGCTCCGCGAAGGTCGTCCGCGCCGGCCCCTCGGGCAGATGCAGCACCGGTTGGCCGGTGCGGCTGTGGAGATCGAACCGCAGCACGATCGCGCGCAGGCCCGGGATCGGCTTGCCCTCCTTGTCGCGGGGCATGAAGGGCGCGTCCACCGCTCGCTTCGTCCCGTCCGGCCGCACCTGAAGCACCTGATCGGTGCGCAGGCCGCCGGACAGGTCGGTCGGACCCCAGTTGTAGCCGAACGGGGTGAGGGCGGCGCCGGCGGACGAGGGCCACTCGGCCTTGTACGCGCCCCTCAGTTCCAGGTCGATCGCGCCCAGTTCGGCGGCCTCCTCGCCCGGCGTCAGGGCACGCAGCGACACCTGACTCGTGGTGGCCAGCGTCAGCAGCTCCTCGTGGATCTCCTCCGGTGCCATCCCGTCCGTGCGGGTGTGCAGCACCCAGGGAGCGATCGCGGCCGTCCGCGCGGCGGGCTGGTCGCGCAGCCACGCCTCCGCCCGCACGGTGGCCCAGAAGACCCGGCCCTTCTGCTCCAGGGACAGCCGGGTGCCGGCGGGCACGTCGAGCATGCCGTGCGGGTCGGCGTGCCGCGTCCGGTCGGCCGCGAACTCCAGCAGCGGCGGCGCACCGGCAGTGCGCTGCTGCCCGGCCGTCTCGGCGAGCAGCTCGCCCAATCCGAGGCGCGGATTCCGCCGCAGCCGCTCACGGGCGACGTCCAGCGCGTCGTCGTACGCCTTCCGGTCGGCGTCGGTGAGGTGCTCGGTGCTGCGGTCGAGGAACGTCCGGCCGGCGGTGTGGTACTGGGCGTGGCCGCTCAGCCGGTGCACCAGCAGCTGCCACATTTCCATCCGGAACGGGGTGACATCCCGCAGCACCGGATCGTTGCGCAGCGCCCGCACCAGGGCACCGCCACCGGCCACCTTCCGCTGGTAGTCGGTGCTGCGCGGATCGGCGTCGGCGTCGGCGCCGAAGACGCGGCGCAGTGCGAGGTCGATCAGCCGGGTGTCCTCCGCGTCCCGCCCGGACAGCGGGCGGTCACCCGTGTGCAGCCCGGCGATCCGGGCACGCCGCGCCAGCTCCTCGCCCTTCGCCTCCGCCCGGAAGAGCGCCACGTCGGACAGCCGGCCCCAGGGGTCGGCGGCGTGGTCACGGAGCGGCCGGTAGGTCGGCTTGCCCAGGTCGAGGTAGGCCGTCGCGGTCCTGGCCGTGGCGCCGTACAGCAGAACGCCGCCCGCGGCGTTGACGACCTGCTGCGCACGGGGACGGTTGGCCAGCGGGTCGTCCACCGCGGCCAGCACGTCGGCCTGCCGGGCGTACGGATCGTGGGCGGTCCCCGTCTCGCACTCTTCCAGGTACTTGGTGCTGTCCTTCGGGAAGCCCATCGTGGCGAAGGTGTGCGCGACGTAGGCGCTCCCCTGCTTCGACGGCAACCACGCGGTACCTCCGTCCCGCAGCGGCACGACGGTGTGCGCGCGCGTCCCGTGGCTGGTGTAGATGTGCAGCGCCGGGGGCAGCGGCCGCAACTCGGCCCCGAGGTACTGAAGGCCGTCGGCGGTCTGGACGGAGTGCACCACCCACGGATCACGGAAGGCGAGGGCCCAGCCCTCGCGCCGCAGACCGTCGTCGGTGCCGGGCAGCACGTCGACGCCCAGCAGCCGGGTGCCCCCGGCCTGGGCGTACGGCCGCTGCCGCACGTCGTTGTCGGTGAACCGCTTGCCCGTTCCGTCGGTCCACGTCCTGCCACGGGGTTCGCGGTGGGGCATGGCGGGGATCGCGGCCCAGTCACCCACCGGGAGACGGCTGCCGGTGCCGCGCCGGGTGTTCCAGTAGCGCTGCACGAACCGGTAGGTGCTGCTGTTCGGTGCGACGGGTGCCAGCCCGCCGTCGAGGGTCGGCACCACCGGGTCGATGCCGAGAGCGTCGGCCAGGGCCTCCACCACGCCGAGCGACTGCGTGCCGATGTGCGGGGTCGGTACGACGAGCTTCGCGCCCCGGGGCAGCGTCTGGAACATCCGGTCGGTCCGGACCAACGCCGCCATCTGCCGCGGCTTCACGATCCGCTTGCCCGTCAGCCAGTGCTGCTCCAGGCCCGCCAGGGCCGGGTGGTCCTCCAGCGGACGCCCCAGCTTGAGCCCGCGCAGCGTGTCACCGCCGATCAGGAAGCCGTCCGGTATGGCGTCGACCACCAGCACGTAGGAGGTCTCGGGGAAGGGCACCGGCAGGCGGCCCACCTCGCGCCAGCTCCCGTCCCGCTGCCGCTCCAACAGCGGCATCCGGTCGAACAGCACCCGGGATATCGGCTCCCCGGTCAGCACCCGCACCTGCGGCACCGACCCAGGACCCTGCGCCACGGTCTGCTGCCCCAGCAGCAGGCCGGCGACGGCGTTCATGTCGGCATACGGGACGGGACGTACGGCGTCCGCAGGCCCCAGCGCGCTGCCGCCGGGCGCACTGGTCAGGGGTGCCCAAAGGGTGGCCCCCCGGCTGGCGCGGGGATCCGAGAGCAGCACGGAGTTCGCGGTGACCGGCGGCTTCGGCACCGCCTGGACGGCGGGCCGCTGGTGCGACAGCATCGGTGCCTGCCACCTCTTGCGTATCCACCGCCCGCTGCCGGGGACGCCCGGCGCCGGGCGCGGTCGCAGCGCGGACCGCATGTCGGCACCGGTTCCGACGTTCTCCAAAGCCACGTCGCCGACGAAGTACCACGTGTCCTGACCGGTCAGGTTCGTCAGTGCCTGGGCGTAGGTGTCGAGCTCGTGCAGTGCCCACTGCGGCCCGTTGAAGAGCAGGATGTTCGGCGTCTCGACCTTATTGAACTTCTCGTCCTGCGGGGCGTGGTAAGCAAGCTCCAAAGCCACCGCCCAGGACAACGTGACAGGGGCGCTGCGGCCGGGCAGCCACAGGTCGAGCACGCCGTCGGGGCGGATGTCCGCGCGGAAGAACGACACCGGCCCGGGCACCGGGCGCCCGGTGCTGTCGAGTCGGCGCCAGGGGGCCGGCGCCCAGCGTCCGCCGTCGAGCAGCAGATGATCCGGGTCCGGTGTCGCGGCTCCGGTGGTGGGGCGGCCCCAGTCGTAGCCGCCCGGCAGCGGTCGCGTCGGGTTCTGCGGCTGCGGCCAGGTCCTGGCGTAGGCGCCGCGGTACACCAGGTCCATGGCGGCCAGCGTCTGCCGGCCGGTGCCACGCAGCCGCGCCTCGCCCATCGCCGCGGCGGTCAGCAGTCCGGAGCGCAGCAGCTGCGGAGAACTCGCCCCGTCCACGTGCACGACCTCACGGGCCACGTCCGGCCAGCCGGTCGGGCCCAGGTCCCGGATCAGGCCCTCGGCCCGCACGAAGGCCCAGAAGAGCCGGGTCCGCTCTTCGGAGCCGAGGACCGTGCCAGGAGGCAGACCGAGCAGCGCAGCGGCGTCGGTCCTCCGCATGTGCCTGGCCGCGGCTTGCAACAGCGGTTGCCGGCTCCCCGACACGTCCCGCTCACGCAGCAAGGCGGACAGCGGCTGCTGGTAGTTCTGCCTGAAGGTCTCCCGCGCGGCCTCCAGCGTCGCCCGGAAGAGGTCACGCTCCGGTTCCGAGAGTTTCTCGGGCAAGCGCGGCAGCTGGGAAGTGTGCTGGAGACCGGTCTGCCCGGTCTCCAGCCGACGGGCCAGCAGCTGCCACAGCTCCAGGCGGAACGGGGTCAGGTCACGCAGCCACGTGTCGTTGTCCAGCATGTGCTGCACGGCTGCGGCACCGTCCAGCAGCTGCCGGTATCCCGGGGTCTCCTCCACGGCCGCACCGAACACCGTGCGCAGCGCGTTCACCAGCACCAGCGTGTCGTCGGCGGTCTTCAGCCCCAACTCGTGGGTGAGACGGCCGAGCTGCTCGGCAGTCGGCTCCGGAACGAAGGACTCGACGCGTCCCAACTCACCGGTCGGAAGCGCCTCCATGCCCAGGCGGGCACGGTAGTCCGGGGCGCCCCGGGAGCTGTCGTCGAGGAGCAGCGTCTGAGTACCGGCCAGTACGGGGTGGCGCGAGCGGGTGGCCGCGCCCTGCGCCATCGGCTTGGTCCGCAGCGGGTCGTCCACCTGCGTCGAGGTGGCCCGGCGGTACAGCGCGAACTTGTCGTACCGCGCTGCGGCGAAGCAGACGTCGAGGTAGACCCAGTCGCCGCCCGCCAGATCGAGCGACGCGATGGCTTCCCCGAGGAACTGCCCTCCGGCCATCGGAGGCAGACGCGTCTCCCGGCCGTTCACCTCGACCGTCAGGCCCTCGACCGAGCCGTGCGCACTGACCTTGGCCAGGGCGGAAGCGTGCGGAACGCTCTCGGTGAAGAGGACGATGCGGCCACCGGCGGCGGGGTACACGTAGTGGTTCAGCGCACCCAGCTGCTCCGCCGGGTCGCTGCTCTCCCGCGACAGCCCCGCGTCGTCGTCCTTCATGAAGCTGATGCGGGTGAGACGGCCGTCCGGGCCCGGTTGCAGCCTGTGTGTCACCTGGCTGAGGGAGAGCGTGGTCCCGCCCTGCCCCGACGGCAGCCGGTCGGCGCGCGGCACGTACCGGGTGTCGGGCCCGATGCGGGCCCAGTCGCCCACCGGGGGCTGCTGCCTCGCCGGGAGATGGAAGTGGCGGTAGGCGATCGCCAGGTGGTGGACGCCCGAGGCCGGGTCCTCGCGGACCGTGCCCTCGCCGGTCGGCGCCACCATGGTCAGTCCGGTCCGGAGGGCCGGCCCCGCGGCCAGGTCCATGTTCTCGCGCACCGCGGAGTCGGCCGCCAGCACGACGGAGTCGGTCCTCGTGCGGCGGGCGGCCAGCTCCGGGTCGGCCGCCAGCACGGCGGCGAGCGCCTCACCGTCCAGGATCCGGTAGCCGTCCTCGTCGACCGGCAGGTGGGCGAGGTCCGGGTGGTCCTGCAACGGGGCGTCCAGCCGCACCCCGTTGAGGACCGTACCGCCGACCCGCAGACCACCGCCGGTCGCCGTGTTCGCGATGACCACGTACGAGGACGCGGTGGCGGGCGACGGCGTCTCGCCCACCCGGAACCACACGTCCTGCCCGTCACTCCCCGTCCGCACGTCGTACACCGCGGAACGGTGGGGCGCCACCTGCCGCACGGCCTCGGGAACGAACACCCTGCCCTGCGGGGTGCCGTCCGGCCCGAAGACACGGGTGGCCGGGCTCAGCAGAGGATGTGTCACCGGGTCCACGATCGGGTGCGGCATGCTCTGCCAAAAGTCCACCGACGCGGCCACCAGCCGCGACGGCGGGGCCGGCAGGGCCTCCATCGACACCGGCTCCGCCGTCTGCGGGGCCGGCCCACTCGATGTCAGGGGGGCGAACACCACGCCGGGCGCGGCGTGCCCCTGGGAGGTGGCCGGGGCGGGGTGCATCAGCGGGTGGTGGTGCGGGTACAGCTCACGGTCGGCCCGGTTCCAGAAGGCGCGGAAGCCCGCCCACGTCTGGTTCTCGGCCTGCACCGCGTCCAGCGGATTGGCACCGGTCCGTCCCGGCTCCGCGCCCGGCCCGTAGAGCCGCTCCAGCAGCGGCACGATCTCCGGAAGGTTCTCCCGCACCCACGAGGCGCCGTTGTTCCGGGGCACCTCGGTGTACGGGTCGGTGCCCGCGTTCACGCCCAGCCAGGCGTTGGTGAGCTGGGCGAAGAACTCGTCCTCGTTGCGGGAGGAGTAGTTGGGACCGGGGTTGTCCCCGACCGGGTCGTACCAGTGCCCGTCCGGGAACTTCCCGGCCCACCCCTTCGCCTTCTGCGCGTCGAAGACGTCCTTGACGAGCCTCCGGTCCGCTGCGCCCAGTCCGACGCGGTGCACAGCGTGGGCGAACTCGTGGGTGACGGAGGAGTACCCGTCCGCGTAGACGGGTGCGCCGGGCACACTCGTGGTCTCTCCGAGCAGATTCTCCTCGCCGACACCCGTCCGAGGCCGGTCGTAGAGGCCACGCAGGGAAGCGAGGGTGCGGCCGTCCTTGGTGCGGTTGCCGTGCGAGGCCCGGAACGGGCCGTCAGCCGTCAGTGCCACGTCCCGCGGCACCACGTGGACCCGGTGGCCCCCGTTCAGGAGCCGCTCCGCCACGTCCGCGTCACCCAGCATGGGCGCGATGCGCCGCACGGCCTCGCGCCGCACCGACATCGGCTCGTGCACGCCCTCGGAGATCCGCAGCAGCAGCCGCGCCGCGGTGTCCGCGAAGTCCTCGGCGGACAGGGTGGTGCGCAGCTCCTGTACCAGCGGACGGTGCGAGGCCAGCGCCTCCAGGTCCCCGGCCGGCAGCAGCGCCAGCTCCTCGGCCCGCTCGCCCTGCTCCATCCCGGGCAGCCGCCCGGCCAGCTCGGCGAGGGCCGGGGTGAGCGGAGCCGACACGGACCCGTCCGCAGTCGGCTGAGTCTGCGACTGCGACTGCGGTCGCGTGCCGGTGGCCTGGGTGGCGTCCCCCTGGGTCGCGTCCGCCCGGGACACGACCGCACCGCTCGTCACCTGTTCCCGGGTGGGCGGCGCGTACCCGGTCCGCCCGCGCTGCCCGCGCGCCACGGGCCGGCCCACCGGGGGCAGCCCGCGCTGCCGCCGGGCGTCGTTGTAGAGGTCGAGGGACAGCTGCGCCAACGTGGTGTGCGTGCGCTCGATGCGTCGCGGATCGGTCTGGACCGCCTCCAGTGCACGTGCCTCCAGCCGGGCCACGGGCGGAGTGATCCGGGCCACCCCGTCCACGACGTTGCGTTCCATCTCCGTGTAGCTGGTGCGGACGCCCAGCGCCTCGTCCTGCCCGACGATGCGCGACGGGTGCGCGAGGAGCAGGTTCTCCAGATATTCCCCGATCGTCGGAGGCTCCAGGCTGTAGTCGCTCCAGCGCCCCGGCACCGGACGGCTCAGCACGTCAGCGGGAAGCGGGTGCCTGCTGGTCTGCCGGACTGCAGCCACGAAGGTGTCGGTAAGTGGGCCCGCCGCATTCTCCAGGAAGACCTGCGGCACCGGGTCCAGCCTTCGCCGGACCGCGGCGAGGAACTCGCGGGAGATGACGGCTGCGAAGTCCTTCGGCACCACCTGCCCGCCCCTGCCACCGCGCACCGCGGCGGCGACCTGGACGAAGCCGAGAGCGAGGACACCGCCCAACTCGTCCGCGTCCCAGGGCTGCAGTTCCGCAGCACGCCTCGGGTCCTCATCGAGCCACTGGCGGAACAGGCGCCGCCCCTGCCCGGCATAGGCCAATGCCGTCCGCCCGTCCTGGTACGCCGTCTCGAACAGCGGCGATTCCCGCCGCATGTGCGTGGTCACGTAGTCCAGGAAGCGCGGGATTCCGGCCAGCGGCGCGGTCGCCGTGTGGTGGACCACCATCTGGCCCCAACCGGCGTCGCGCGGTCGAACCGGCATGTTCCCCACCAGCGGGTCGACCTCATAGCCGACCGACGGGGGGAAGACGTTCCTCAACAGGGTGCCCGGCTCGGCGCTCTCCAACCTGCCCACCACGTCCCGGAAGGCGGCCAGCACGTCCGACATCTCGGCGCGCCCGTCGTCAGCGCCCCGCCGCAGGCCACGGGCCGGTTCGGTGACGACCTCCAGGACCGGGCCGCTGCCCTGCCCAGTGGTCAGGATGATGCCCAGCAGCGGCCCAAGCCTCACCACGCGGCCGTCGTAGTCGCCGAACGTCCTGTGGTCCTGCCCCGGCGGCAACACCATCTGCCAGGCGACCAGTTCGGCCTCGAAGCCACTGGCCGGGGCGAAGCCCTCCACCTCGACCGGGCGGGGGCCCGCCGGGATGAGCGACTGGGCCGGGCCGTGCGCCGCCGTTCCCTGTGCGGAGGCACCGCTCCGGTGCCGGGGCCGGGACGTCGCGTCGGGGGCACGGTGCGACTCGTGGAGCCGCCGCATCCGGTCCTGGACCGCTTCCTCCAGCCGCGTCACCGCGTCCCAGCGGCTGCTGCTCCGGCTCGCGGACCGCTGCCACTCGCGCACGGCCTGGAGCACGCCCGCCAGATCCTGGGCATTCGGGTGGCGTGGCAGACCGGCCACCGCCTCGTCGACGGCCCGCAACGCGCCCGTGCGCCGGTGTCCCGGTACGTCGGAGATCCGCCGCCAGTCCCGGACCGGGTCGAGGACCTCACGCCGCGAGGGGGGTGCCGGAAGGACGTCCGGCACCTGCTCGGCGTCGGCCGACTCGGGCTGCGTCGTCCCGGCCCCGGACTCGACGGCGCCGCTCGTCGTCACTTCCGTGGTGGACGGCTCCTGCACTTCCTGTCCGCGCTGCTCGTGCGTCGCGGACCGGTCCAGCGGGGGCAGCCCGCGCTGGCGCAGGGCCTCGTCGTAGAGGTCGCGCCCGACCTGCGCCAGCGTCTCGTCGGCGGGCCGGCCGGACTCCTGCGGCCGAACCTCCAACTGGAGAGCGGACAGGGCGGTTTCCGGAACGCCGGCCGCTGCCTCGACGTCCTGGGTGCCCAGGCCCAGCGCCTCGTCCTGCCCGACCTTCCGCAACGGCTCGGGCAGCAGCAGGTTCTCCAGGTACTGGCCGACCGTCGCGGGGCGCTCACCGTCCCGGCTCCGCTCCGCCGGCAGATCGAGTTCCATCGCAGGCGGCACGGACAGGCCGGCGCGTCCGAGCGTGTCCTCCAGTTCCAGGGCGAGCGGCCACGCTTCCGCCTCCAGGAAGGCACGCGGCGCCGGCCCCAGAGCCTGCCGGACCGTACCGAGGGACGCACGGGAGACGAAGGCCGCGTAGTCCCTCGGGGAGGGCGGCAGCTCGTGCCACTCGCGCACCACTGCGGCGATCTGGGTGTATCCGAGCGCCAGGGCACCGGCCAACTCGTCCTCGTCCCACGGCTTCACCTCGGGGGCGTGTTCGGGATGCGCCGCCAGCCACGTGGAGAAGGAGTGCCTGCCGCTCTCGGCGAACGTCGCCGCACCCTGGGCATCCTCGTGAACCGCCTGCTCCTGGGGCGAGCCCTCCCGCAGGGGTGCGGTGGCCTGGTCCAGGAACGTCAGGAGGCCGCTCAACGGGACGGTCGCGGCGAGGCGGGCCGGTTGCGGCTCCGCGGGGACCGGCGTCCGGGCCACGTCCGGCCCGGCAGTCGGCTCGGCAGTCAGCCCGGCAGCCGGCTCGGCGTAGTCCTCGGGAGCGGACGTCGAGTCCGACTCGGCCCGACCCTCCGGGACGGCCGGAGAGAACTGCTGGTCCGCATCCCAGGACGGCTGGGTTCCCAGCTCGTCCTGGCCGGCCCCGGCACCAGGAAGCGCGGAAGCTGGCCCGGACACCTCCTGCCCGGACACCTCCGACGGCAGGTGCTCCACATAGCGGTTGACCTCGTAATGCCCCGGCTCCGCTCCCGGCCCGTACAGCCACTCCAGGAGCGGCACCATGTCCGGAAGGCTGTCGCGGACCCACTGCGCACCGTTGTTCCGCGGCAACATGGTGTGCATGTCGTCGCCGCCGTTCACGCCCAGCCAGACGTTGGTCAGCTGCGCGAAGAACTCGTCCTCGTTCCACGACGAGTAGTTGGGATATCCGCCGAGCGGGCCGTGCCGGAGGCCGTCCGGCCAGGTACCGGCCTCCCCCCGCTCTTCCTTCTCCTTCTGCGCGTTGAAGACATCGGTGATGAGCTGCTTCTGCTCCCGGTTCAACGCCCCGTGACGAATCGCGTGCGCCAGCTCGTGGGTGAGGTCGGAGTGCCCCTCCTCCTCCCGGGAGAAGGAGGGATCGCCGGGCTGCTCCCCCAGCAGGTTCTCCTCCGATATGCCTACCAGTCCCTCGCGAACCCCCGGCTCAGCCGGATTGGTCCCGCCTCGAACGGCGACGTCGACGTGGCCGAAGCCCTCCACGTCCCGGAACGCCACGTCCTTGGGCACCACGACGAGGCGGTAGCGCTCGTCCTCGACCAGCTGCGAGGCGATCTCCGGGTTGCCCAGCATGACGGTCATCAGCGGAACAGCCGCGCGGCGTACGTCCACCGGCCGGTGCACCCGCGGATCGATCCGCAGCATCAGCAGCGCCGCGGTCTCGGCGTAGTCCCCGGGGGGCAGGTTCTGCCGCAGCTGCTCCATCAGCCGCTCGTCCCGGGTCAGTGCGCCCAGCTGCTCAGGGGGCAGCTGCGCCAGCACGTCGGCGCGCTCGCTCTGCTCCATGGAGGGCAGCTCATCGACGAGGGGGACCGCCGCCACGGGAGCGGCCTTTGGCGCGCTCTGGGTGGTGTCGTGCGCGGGGGGCTCGGCGGTGTCCGCGGCGGGCCGCGTCACCGGCTCGAGGTACAGGGCGGGACCTGTCGCCGAACGGTGCACGGAGAGCCCCGCCATCGCCTGCGCTAGGGCCTCGCCGGTGAGCGGGTTGCGCCTGTCCACCACCGGTTCGGTGCGGAGGCCGGCCTCCCATGTCGACCGTGTGGGGTGGGCCGGCTGGACGGTCACCAGCCCCGGCGCCTGCGGGTTGCGGAGGTCGGCGGTGATGCCGGCCCAGTCCGGGTACGCCAGGGTGGGCTGGCCGTTCCTCGCCGAGAACGGCCTCAGCACCTCCTCCTTGTAGTGGGCCAGTCCGGGCACCACGAAGATCGCCGGGTCGTTGAGATCCGTCCGCTCCCGCAACGGGTCGCGGTCCGCCAGCACCATCAACTCGTCCAGCGGCACCGACAGCGTCACGCTCTGCCCGGTGTTCCCGGGCAGGGTGATCTCTATGGTGCCGTCCTGCGGGGCGTTCGGCGCGTAGAGCACGTACGGGTTGCCGAGGCCGAACTCCGACCACGGCGCGTCCGCCGTCACGGGGCCGTTCGCCGTTATCGACTGGGCACGGGTCAGGTCAACCGGACGCAGCGCCACCCCGGAGAGGTTGCGGCCGACGCCGGGGCCCGTGGTGGGCAGGGCGCTCTCCGGCGCGTAGGCACCCAGTTCCCTCAGGTGCATCACGGCCAGCTCGGTGGGGTCGGAGATGTCCCAACCCAACGCCTGGGCCTTGGTCACCGTCTCCGTCAGGTGGTGCTCCCAGTGTTGCGACCAGTAGTCGCCCCAGAAACTCTCGTCCTGCGGCAGGTGCAGCACCTTCGTCGCGATCCGCTTCGCCGTCCCCGTGCTCTGCCAGGTGCGGACGGCCCGGCGCGCGGCGACGTTCGCCCACATGGCGCGGCCGACGTCGGCCGTGGTCACCGGCTCGTCGGCGGGCAGGAGCAGAACGGTGCGCACTCCCCGCTCGTCGAACGCCGACGTCCCGCCCGAGGTCGTGGGCAGGAACCGCTCCACGGCACCACGCAGCGCGGGGTCGTTCGCGTGGTCCACCAGTCCGGTGCCGCCGTCCGAACGCACACGTCGGTGCGCGGCGTCCAGGACCGCCAGGTAGTGCGTCCTGCTGCCCGCGCCGTGCGGGTCGCCGTACTTGCGGGCCAGGGTGGTCCAAAGGTCCAGCTGGAAGTCGGTGAACCCGCCCAGTTGCGGGTCCCTGACACGCAGGTTCTCCAACGCGCCGATGCCGGGCACCAGCCGGTCCCACCACAGCTTGGGGTCGTCCTCCGCGTGCAGACCGAACACCTTGCGCAGGGCGAGCCACAGGACCTGCGCGGTCTCCAGGCGGTGGCGCCCGGTCAGCCGGGCGCGGTCGGCGAAGGAGGTGAGCTGGCGCTCCTTCGGGTAGGGGCGGCTGTCCACGCGCCGGCCGAGGTTGCCCCGCGCGTCGGAAGTGAGCAGGAGCTGCCGCTCCGCCGGCCTGCCGTCCTTCTCGGCCAGGTCCGACCCGGTCGGACGGTCGTAGCCGGAGAACATGTGTCCCGACCGGGTGGAGCCCTCCTGGGCGAGGGAGGGCAGCCGCAGCTCGTCGTGGGCCCTCGGAGTCGGTGCGTGCAGCTTGGGTACGGCCAGCAGGGGCTCGGGCCACGGCACGACACCCCAGCACGCGTCCAGGTGGATCGAGAAGTTCTTCGGCACCCCGGAGGCCCTGGCCACGTCGGCCAGCAACTGCCCGCCCTGGTCGGCGGGGAGCAGTTCCTGCCCACCGTTCCTCAGCCCGACGAGGAACCCACCGGGAGTGGCGTGTCCGGCCATGAACACGGTCCGGGAGAGGTCCGGGCTCTCCACCGGCGCCGCCGGCTGGGTGAGCGTCTCACCCCGGTACCCGGCCCAAGCGCCCTTGGTGAACCCGCCGCGGGGGATCTCGTGGTGGAGCGAGAGCGCGGAGCGCTGCGTCATCTCCGACTCCCAGGTGCGCACCGGGTCTCCGGCCCAGGGGAAGAGTGTCCCGTGGATCTTTCCCTGCGGGTGCGGAACCGGCCGCAGCACCAGGTCGCTGGTGCGGAACGTCCGGCCGCTGACCGGAGTCCACACCCGTTCCGGCAACGTCAGCTCGGTGCCGGTCCAGCTGTAGTAGACCCAGCCTCCGTACGGCGCTTCCGGGTCGTCGTCCACGTTCGCGAGATAGGTCATCCCGTCCTTGCGCGCGAACGCCGACTTGCCGGTCACCGTGAACACCTGGTTGCCGCGCAGTTCGTTGCCGACGGCCCGCTGGGCGGCCGTGCCCTGCGCCGACAGGTCGTCCGTGACGAGCACCACCGGGGTGTCCGGCCCCATCGCTTTCAGCAGGCGGTCCTTCTTCAGGACCTTGCCGACCTTCGACCAGGTGACCCGCTTCCCGCCGATGTACGCCCCGTCCTCATCGCCATCGACCACCATGAAGTAGGCGTGCCTGCCCCAAGGGGCGTCCTGCTCCTTCCCGAGATGCGGGCGCTCACCGTGCCGCTGGCGCAGGAGCCGGATCTTGTCGGTCCGCAGGTCCGAGACCCGGACGTCGGTGAGGTTCCGCCCGACGGGGCCCCGGTGCAGTGCGCCGTCGTCACCCAGCAGCAGGCCGTCGAACAGGGTGTCGTCGGACAGCACCGCCTCGGTGACCGACCAGTCATCACCCGTGCGGGACGCCTCCGCGCGGCCACCGGAGGAGTGGGAGTGCCGGTGCGAGGTCGAGTGGCGCGGCATCCGCGTGACCCGCCCCTGGGCGTTCTCCGACTCCCTGGCCTCCGCCTCCAGGTCGGGGCCGAGGTCCTCGTCCTCGGAGAACTCCTCGACGGGCCGCTTGCCCGGCGCCGATGCGCTGCCGAGGTCGCTCGCCGGGCCGCTGCCGTCGCCGTCCCGCGCGGCCCGGGCCCTCGACAGCTCCTCCTCGGTGACCGGCTCCACGAAGACAGCGCGCGGCTCGGCCCCGAAGAACGTCTCCGGCTGCGCCTGCGGCGCTTCCACCGTGGTGGGCGCCTGCGTCGTGTCCGTGGGGGCGTGGAAGGCCGGGGCGCTCACCGTCGCCTGTCCGGGGGTTCCGACGGGCTCCGCGGTCAGTTCGGCCTCGCGTGGCACAGGGGCGGACGCTGTCGCGATCACCTCCCGCATGGGGACCGCCGCCGCCCACGCCGCGTCACCGGCGTCGCCGGACTCCAGGCGCAGCAGCGTGATCTCGATGATCTCGGTGTTTTCGGTGTTCTTGGTGTTCGTGCTGCCGGACTCCGGGCCCGCCGTCCAGACGCCACCGTTGGGCAGCACCACCGTCGTCCGGAGCCCGAGCACGGGTGCGACCGCTGCGAGCAGGCCCCAGTCGGAGGCCCGCTGCGGCGCACCGGACGCCTCCTGGCCGGCGACGGCGCCGTCGCCGGACCGCAGTGACGCGGCGAAGGCGGAGCGGTGCTCGTCGGTGTGCTCGCCGATGAGCGGCCTGTTGTCCTCGCCGGGCGCGGACAGGCGGTCGATCCACGGCCAGAACCGGCGGCCCATGGGCGGGTGGCGCAGGTCCGCCTCCAGCGCGCCCGCCACCAGGCCGGGCAGTTCGTCCACACCGGCGGGCCACGGGTGTCCGGCCAACTGGGCCGACCTCTCCGCGGCCACCTTGCTCACCGCGTACACCGCGTTCACCAGGTCACCGGCGGCGTCAGACCCGGGCAGTACGACCTCCGTCCGGCTGCTGAGCATCGCGGCCTGCGACGCGGTCAGGGCCGGCCGGCCGGACTGCCCGGTCTCCTGTGCCTGCGCCGCCCCGGGCTGCCCGGCTTCCTGCGCCTGTGCCCCGGCCACCGCGTCGGAGCCCGCTGCCTGCCCGGAGGTGGACACACGTGTCCCCTCGGCCGGGGGCAGGGAGTCCCGGGCGGCGGACGCGGTGCCCTGGGTGCCCCTGTCGGCGCCGGCAGGCACGCTCTCGGTGCGGCTCGTCCCGACGGACGGGCCGGCATGTGCGGTCTCGGACGCGGTGGTCGGCACTGAGCGGGTGGGGGCGGCATGAGCCGTCTGACCGGCACCCTCCGTGACGTACTCCGCAGTCGCCCCCGCAGCACTCTCCGCGACCGGCTCCGCGGCGGACTCCGCGCCACCCTCCACGGCCGACTCCGCGACCGAACCCGCGGCCGACTCCGCGACCGCATCGGTGCCGAAGACCGAGTCCACCAGGGAGGCGAACACGGTGGTCTGCGCGTCGCCGTCCGGGTCGGTCACCGTGAGGCGGGGCGGCAGGACGGGGCGGCGCGGCAGGCCGAGTTCCTGCACCAGGCGGCGCGGCAGCAGCGCCTTGTAGGTGTCGCCGTCCAGCAGCACGTGCACCGACGGCAGGTCGCCCGGCACCTCGTCCTCGGTCACCGCGCCGGTGACGCCGGGGTGGAAGACGAACACGCCCTGGTCGGGCACGACCACGTGCACCGACACGTTGTGCCGGTGGGCGAACAGCTGCGGTGCGAGGTCCATGGCGGAGTTGTCGTAGCCGGCCGTCGGCACGTCCAGGGCCCCGGTCTTCACCTCGGTGCCGCCCGGCCGTTCCAGCTGGCGTGCCAGCAGCTCCGCGCGCTGCTCGGGCGTCGTCGGCACGTTGAAGTGCACCACGCCCTCTTCGTCGAACTCCTTCTGGTGCGCGTCCTTGCCCGAGGTGTCGAGCACGCCGAGTCCGGCGGCGGCGAGATCGTCCGGTGTGAAGACGTCGTCCGGCTCGCGCTCGGCCCAGTCCGCGACCAGCTCGGGGTTCGTCCGCACCCAGTGGGCCAGGTCGGCGCGGACCTGCGCGGCCCGCTGCGCGGAGGTGACGCCCTCGTACGGGTTCTGCGCCAGTCCGGCGTGGTCCAGCGCGGCCAGCCCCGCGTCCAGGGACAGCGGCAGGCCCTCGCCCTTGGTGGCCTCCGGGGTGCGCACGCTGTGCGGGTCGAAGACGTCGTAGACCGTTCCGTCCGGGCCGGTGTAGCGGGTCACCGCGTCCTCGCCGGGCTCCCGTACCGGCTCGAAGCGCACCAGCGCGTCCAGGGCCTCCTTCCACCGGAGCGCTTCCCGCTCGGCGTCCGACAGGTCCCGGGTCGCCCTCGTCGCGGGCAGCGCCGACGGCTGCGGGAACCGCTGCGGGTCGGTGGCGAAGTCCAGTACCGCCTGCTTCACCTTCGCCCGGTGCAGCTGGTTCTCCAGCCGCTTCACCTCGTCCCGGTGCTCCTCCTCGGTGGCGACACCGTGCGCGCCACCGGCCGCCGTCGAGACGCCCCGCCAGGCCGTGTCCCTCAGCATCCGGAGGTCGGCCACCTCGCCGGGGCTCGTGTCCAGCAGACCACCTGTGGACAGGTGGGCGCGGACCTCCTGCGCCAGCGCCCGGCGGGTCTCTGCCTCGGCCTGCCCGCGGACGTCGTCCTCGCCGCCGGTGCTGCGCACCTCCCGGTCCAGCCGGGCCAGCTCCTCGTCGAGGGCCTGACGCATGTTCTCGGCGGTACGTACCGCGTCGCCCAACGCGCGCTGAAGGTAAGCCAACTCGCCACCGCGTACCGTGACCAGGTCCGCGTCCCCCGCGTTCCGCGCCGCGTTCAGCTCGGCCCGCTTGTTCCGGATCAGCCCTCGCAGCGCGTCCGCCTTCAGCCGCTCCCGCACCTCCAGGTGCTGCGGCGGCACCTGCTGGCCGGCCCACCAGTCGCCGGGCGAGTCGGCCATCGCGATCAGATCCCGGATCTCCCGGCTCCGGTGGACGGGCACCTCCGGCGGCGCCTCGTGGGGCGACGGCGCCGCCACGTCGCCCTCCACCGGGGCGAGGGGATGCTGGGCGGCCTTCAGCTCCTCGTCCCGCTCGTTCGGCTTCCACTCGGCCGGCGGCCGGCCGGTGCGGGTCGCCGGGTCCTGCTGGTACCACTCCGTCAGCTTGTGCGCCGACCACTTCGCCTTGGCGTGATCGGCTCCCAGCCGCTCGTAGGCGTCCCGCAGCCCGGCCCGCTCCACCAGCTGTTCGCCCAGCCGCCGGGTGACGCCCTCGTACCGCTCGTGCAGCGACTGAGCGGACACCTCGGCCCGCTGCGGCCCGCCCAGCAGGTCGTACAGCTCCTCGTAGATCCGCTCCACGCGGATGTCGGCCGCTTCCCTCTGCACCGAGTTCTCGCGGATCTTGTCGTGGAGCGTGTCGACGTGCTCCCAGGCGGTGGCGACCACCTTGGGGTAGGTGCTGTCGTCGATCAGCCCGTACTCCCGCGCCAGCCGCTCCGGCACCATCGCGTACAGCGGTTCGTCGTCGACGAACGACGACGCGAAGGCCTCGGCCCCCTCGTGCCCGGTGTGCATCCGCCCACGGACGCCCCGGTGCAACAAGCTCGTGAACTGCTTCACCGAGTTCTTGCCGACCGCCCCCCTCACCTCCTGCACCGGGGAGGGCAGTTCGACCAGCAGCTGCGGCTCGTTGGCCTGGACTCCCCGCACCTGGTAGACGGACTTGCCCACGTGCTGGTTGGCCCCGCTGTCACCGACGCCGAGCACCGGCACGTTGTCGCTGGGGAAGCTGTTGCCGGTCGTGGTGCCCGCGTTGAAGGCGGGGTGCCCACTGAGCGACAGCGCCGCCTCCATACCGGAGGCGCCCTGTTCGAACTGGTGGCTGTCCGCCACGTGACCGTCGGTGTACTGCGCGAAGGTGCGCGTGGCGCCGATCACCTTCAGGCCGGCTCCCTCGGGGAACTGCCAGTGCACCACCACGTCCGCGTACGCGGCTCCCACGGCACCGCCGTCGTGGATCCTCGGCAGCTGGTAGCCATCCTGGCTCAGGGCGGCCCGCCCCTCCAGCCGCAGCGCGCGGGAGCCGAGCAGCCGGCTCAGCTCGGTCTGGGCCTGGGTGCCAGGGCGCGTCAGGGACGTGTGGTCCCGGCCGTGCAGCAGCGGGTTCCGGGCCGCCCGGTCGCGCACGTCGCGCCACCACTTCGGGGTGATCCGCAGGCCGGTTCCGCCGCCGGACACACGTGTCCCCGACGCCCCGGTCCCGGTCCGGGCCTCGGGCGCGGGCTCCGCCGTGACGGTGGTGACGATGTAGGCGTCGGAGGTGCCGGCGAAGATGAGGCCGGCCGGGTTCCGGGAGAGGCCCGGCGCGGACGCGTCCCTCCCGGACTCCTCCGCCTCCCGGATCTCTTCCACGGACAATCCCGTGGTCACGGTGATGGCGTGTGCGGGGCCGGGATCTGCCACGAGGGTGGTGAGGGCCCCCGTCGCGGGGTCGCGGACGAGGTCACCGAGCGGGATTGCCTCCGCGTTGCGGAAGGTCGCCGGGACGAAGGACGCCGAGGATGCCGAGGACGCGTCGTCGGCGGTGGCGTCAGCGGGACGCGTCGTGACCGCGTCGCCGCCCTGGGCCGGCGGCTGCTCGCGGTACCAGTTGAACGCGCGGTCCAGCACGGCCTCGGTGTGCTTCTCCCGCTGGAGACCGCCCGGGCCGTTGAGCAGGGTGACCTGCTTGTCCTGGAGCAGCCGCACCAGCGGGTCGTCCTGGGGCGCGGCCCTCCGCTCGCCGGGGCGGACCGGGACGACGACGGGCTCCTCCTCCGCCCGCCTCCGCACCGTCACCCCGGTGCTGTCCGGCCGGGCGGTCTCCGTGACGTCGGCTCCAGGGCCGGTGGCGACCCCCGAGCCGACGGTGTCGGCGGCGGCGTCCGGATCTATGACGGGCAGCACCAGCAGGTCCGGGTACAGCTCGCTGAGCTGGCCGGCGGACTCCCTCACCCTGATCTGGGTGCCGTCGTCCCGGGTGTAGATCAGCTCCAGCTCGATCGGTACGTCGAACTCCCAGTCGCCCGGCATGCCCAGGGCCGGATTGCGGGTCACCTCGTGGGTCGAGGTGATGCTCTGCGCGTTGGGCGTGGCCGCCGCCACACCGGGGGAGACCAGGATGTTGTGACCCTGGGCGTCGCCCGAGGCGTCGTTCTTCTCGGTGCCGACGACCCCGATGAGGGGCATCGTCAGCTTCTTCGTCCGGGTGATGCCCCGGGTCCCCGACTCCTTCTCGGAGAGGACCAGTTCCTGTTCCACGTCGACGTTGTGGTGGGCGCCCCGGTACCGCGGCTCAGCCCGGTGGAGGCGCACCCGCACGGTGCCGCTGAGCGACCCGAGGTTGAGGTGCCGGTCGATGAACTGGTTGTGGTAGTGCCGGGACGCCAGCCCCTCCGGTGCGCTGAGCTGGTCGTGCAGGCTCCTGATGACGTGCGGGTCGCGCAGCAGAAAGGCGAACTGGTCCCGCAGCCCGCCCAGGTCGCGGATGCCGCTGGCAGGCAGCACCTTGGCCAGCTTCCTGGACGTGAGGGCCCGCTGGAAGGCGGCCAGCACCTCGCGGGCGTCGAGTGCCCCCTCGACCGTCGCCAGGATCGGCGTCGGCAGCAGTGGCCGGACGGCCGGCAGCGGTTTCGGCCTGTCCAGGCCGTTGCTGGCCAGTCCCAGGGCCGTGGCCGACGTGAGGTCTCGCAGGGCCGTCGTCTTCGACTGGACGAGGACGCCGCCGACCGCCTCGTGCTCCTTGGCGAACGGCTTGTTGGACTTGACCCTGACGGTGACGACATAGGTGGTGCTGTCGTGCTGGGTGAGCGCCTGCCGTCCGCCCCGGGTCTGGCCGACCTGGAAGGTGAAGGAGAGCCCCTCCGACGCCCCCCGGCTCTGCACCCGCTGCCACGGCGTCCAGGCGGGGCCCGTGATGATCGTTGCCGGCAGCGCGTCCGGCGTGCTCCCGTTGACGCCGCCCCAGCCGGACAGCCGGAGAGAGGCCTCCCAGCCGCGCTTGCCGCTGACGCCGCTGCCCACGGAGATGCTGCCCCCGTAGCCGGCCTCACCGTGCAGACCGCGGTCCACGATGTGCCGGACGTGGTGCCCCTGCTGGAGAGCGGCGATGTCCACCTCGGCCTCGCCGCCGAAGAACCGTCCCGTGACCTTGATCCGCATCGCGGACCACTGTCCGGCGGTCATGGTGGCCAGGTGCGACTCCAACTGCCCCGCATGGAGTGACAGGTCGATGGTCTGCCGCTCCGTGGTACCGGTCGCCGAGAACGTCCACTGGGTCTCCTTCGGCGAGATGGCCGCCAGCAGGCTCGCGATGAGGTCCGCCAGCGGCTTCATGTGCCCGACCCGCAGCGGGACGTGGTGGAAGTGCTCCTCCGGCCGGGACGGGCGCTGGGCGAGCGCGTCCCGCAGCGCCCGCGCCTGCACCTCGGGAAGCACCCGGGAGGGGGGCGCCGGCGGCGCGCTGTGCTGGGCCCGCTCCTGGCCCTGGCCGACGGGTGCCGCGTCGGGCAGCGACTGCTTGCGGACGCTGCGCAGGCTGTGCGGCATCACCGCGTCCGGGACGCGGACCACCGCTCCGACCCGCATCCGCAGCGCCCCGTCCCGCCGGGTGCCGAGCTGGACGGGCACGACCTCGGGCTGTGCGTCGGGGGCCGCGCTCCGCGGCTCGACGTCCTGCCACTGCCCGTCGGCGAGCGGCACGTCCGTGGGCCCCTTGCGCAGCGCGTCCCCGGTGACCCAGCGCACCGGAGTACGCGGCAGGCGGTGTTCCTCCGCCCTCACCTCCAGGACGAACCTCGTGCCGAAGACGTGCACGCCCGAGTCCGAGACCGTCCCGCCGTCGAACGTGGCGCCGAGCCCCGCCTCGCCCCGGCGCGACGAGGACGAGGAATAGCTCACCCCGCCGCCGGGCATGAACCGGCCCCCGTCGAACCTCGGCCCGCCGTCGGCGCCCCCGGTCACGCTCCAGCTCTGGCCGGTGCTGGAGGAATTACCCGTCTCGGAGCCGCCGCGGTAGGCCCCGCGGGTGTTCACGCGTTCGGTGCCCTTCCACTTGAAGTCCTCCCAGCTGGTGCCGCCGATCTTGAGGACGAGCGTGCGCTGGGACAGCGTGCCGGGGCGCCGCAGCTCGACGACGTAGGTGGCGTTCTCCTCGTCGAACGTCGTGCGCATCCGCGTGTTCAACGACGACGGCGAGAACCCGAAGTCCCCCAACTGGTTGTTGCGGAGCGCGTTGATCGCCTTCCGGTGCATGGTGTCGTACCGGGGCATGACCGGCCGCCGGCCCGGCACCGGCCGGTGGCGCACGGCGGCCCACCCCGCCCGCCGGGCGTCACCCATCCGCACCTTCGCCTTCCTGAGCGGCGGCGAGAGCGTGTGCTTGGCGCGGTTCACGCCGCGCCGGAACCCGGACGGGTCCGGGGCGACGTAACCCCGGAGGCCGGGGTCGGCGTGCAGCACGTCGAAGATGATCCGCTTCAGCTCCGCGGGCACGGTCAGAGCGGGCTCATCGCCCACGGGAGAGGGGCCCTCCTCCGCCGGGCGGGCGAGCGGCGAGCGCGGCACCTGGAGCCGTTCCGACACGGGGGGAGCGGAGCTTCCCCGGCGCCGGTCGCGGAGCTGGAGCGGAAGCTCCCGCGGGCGCTCCGACGCCCCGGTCACCGTCCCGGCCCGCGGCCTGCGACCACGCGGGACGCCGAGCTGCGCCTCGGACCCCGCGGCGTCCGAGGACCCGACCAGCCCTTGGTCGCCCACCTCGTGCTGCGCCGACCTGGTACGGCGGTGCAGCGGGGAGGACCACCGCGTGCCGTCGCTCACCGGCGTACTCGTGCCGCTCCGCGAGGAGTTGGCCCGCGTCCTGGGCGACAGGCCCAGCAGGGGAGAGCGAGGCTGCCGGGGCTGCGTCCGCGGCTCGTCGAGCAGCTCGGCGCGGCTCACCAGCATCTCGACGCCGTAGTACATCAGCGCCATCGGGTGGCGTCCGCGCAGCTCGGGCGGCAGCTCGGGCACGTGCAGCGGCTCGCCGTCCGCGCCCTTGACCTTCCGCTCGGGGTCCCAGCCGCCCAGCTTCCGCGCCTCGCTCCGGGTGGTCTGGAGCCGGACGTCACCGTGGAAGGACGCCGCCAGGTTCTTGGGGGCGGTGCCCTTCTCCTCCAGATGCGGCGGCAGGTCGTAACCGGCCAACTCGTGCGGCGCGCGGACCCTCAGGTGCAGCTCGACCGGCCCCTGGTAGAGGCCCTTGGTGCCCTGGTCCTCCCGTCCCGTGTACACGCCGCCGCTGTGCGAGATCGTGTTGGCGTCGCTCCTGCTCGTGCCGAGCGTGAGGCCGCCGCTGGCCATCGCCCGGAAGAGCGGCACGTTGGCCCCTATGCCTCCGCCGATCGTGACCGAGAGGCTCTTGTTCAACGCTCGCTCGTAGGAGACGGCGGGCGTGTACTCCTTCTCGTTCCGCAGCGTGGAGTCGTAGACCGGGCGTTCGAGAGACGCTTTCTTCCCCGTCGCCGGCCGCACCCACCATTCCACGTAGCCGGCAACCCTGCCCTTGTTCGTCTGGATCGGAACCGTGGTGACCGGGCTCTGGTTGGCCTGGAACATCTCCTCGCTGAGCCGGGACTCCTGGAAGCTCTTGAGCACCTGGTCGACGCCGATGTCCTCCAGGACGAGGCCGTTGAACGTGCGCAGGGTCCCCACCAGCCACTGCAGCATCGCCGGGGCGACGGTGAGCTGGCCCGTGGCCTGGTCCGGCAGCTTCCCGTCGGCGAACTCGATGGTGCGGGGCAGACCCTGGGGCTTGGCCGGCACCTTCTTGGTCATGCCGTCCGGCACCACCCACTCGAAGCCGTCGCGGACCACGAACCGCAGGACGTGCGGCGTCTGCTCCCCCGCGGCCGGCGACGGCACCAGCGCACCGTCAGCGAAGCGCTGGTCGTACAGCTCGACGTCGTACAGCGCCTTGTTGATGTATGCCTTGCCGCCCTCGCGGTCCCGCACCTGGCGGGTCTCCTGGGCGGCCTGCTGGAAGGTGCTCTTGTGCTGCTCCCGGTTGTGGGAGAAGTTGACATCGAAGCGGAAAAAACCACTGGGATCGCCCATCGGCGGCCAGAAGCCACCGCCGAGGGCGACGGCGCCCGGGGAGTCCTTCTGGACCGCGCGGACGCTCTTGTCGTGGGCGCGCTGCCGCTGGTGCACCTTGGGGCCGGCCATGGCCACGGTGTCCTCGGCGCTTCCGGTGCCCTGGGTGCCCTGGGCGACCTTGGGGCCCTCGTAGACCGCGTAGTCGCCGAAGTTGCGCATCCGGATCTTGGCCAGCCGCCAGACGCCGTCCGCGCCCCGGAACGTGACCGTCTTCCCGTCGCCCGCCCGGCCAGGTTCGGTCGCGTGCTGCCTCTCGCCCGGTGTCCGGGGGATCTGGCCCAGCAGGTTGTGCGGCCGGGACCTCATGTCGCCCAGCAGCTCGCCGTACAGCCGTCCCCGGTCCTTCGGATGCGGCCGGAGGGCGTCGACGATCTTCTCCGCCACCGTCTCCGGCTCGTGCAGGATGACCTGGGTGCCGCTCTCCCGGACGGCGTGCTTGCGCAGGCTGCTGCCGTCCGCGAAGGTCTGCACATCGCTCTCGTCGAAGGACGGGTCGCCCGCGCCGCCGGGCCGGACCACGTACATGGCCCGGACCGTGTCGAAGGCGGCGGCCTCGGCGGGCAGCGGCACCGTGCCCGCCACCAGGTCCTCGGTACGGGGGGCGGAGGTGCTGGTGGCGATGCCGGTGGAGGCTGTGCTGCTGCTGGTGGCACCGGTGGCGGTGCCTGTGGTGCCGGACCGGTCCGACGAGGACGCGCCCGTGCCCATCCGCCCCTGCCGCTGCCCGAGGAACACCTCGCGGTGCAGGGTGCGCAGGTAGTCCAGCGCCCGGTCGTACGCCGGCCCGTCCTCGTAGAACCAGTCCTCCGCCGAGCGCTCCGGGAGCCCCATGAGGTCCCACGCCTGGTGGCGGCGGCGCACGATGAACTGCGCCCAGGAGCGCTGCTCCGACTCCGTCATCGGGCGCAGGTCCCCGGCGGGTACCGTCTCCGGGACGGTGGTCGGCACGGCCGGGTAGCCATGGAGCCTGTGCTCCTGTCGCGGCGGCCGGTTGCCGTGCCGCAGGCGCCACCAGGTGCGCCGGTTCTCCAGGTTCTGGACGGTGGCACGCAGGGTGCGCAGCTCCTCGCTGTAACCGACGCCCAGTTCGGACTCGGTGTCCGCCGCCAACCCCTCGCGGGAGCGGCTGCTCGCCGTGTCGCTGTCCGTGGTGCCCGTGGTGCTCGCGGAGTCCGTCGTGCTGCCGTCGCTGCCGCCGGTGCCCTCGGTGCCCTGGTCGGACCGGTTGTCGTCGAGGTCCTCGGCGGCGGCGGAACGGACGGAGTTCTCCCGTCGGACCGGCTCGGCCACCCCGTCGCCGGACACGGCGGACTGAGACGTCCGCGTCTGCTGCCCCTCCGGCGCTTCCCGGGTTCCCTGGGTTTCCTGCGCCGATTGCGCCGTGTGCGCCTGCGGGGCGGAGTCGGTGACCGCCGTGGGGCCGCCCTGTTCCTCCCGGGCGACGGAGGAGACTGAGGAGTCGTCCTCGGAGGGCTCGCGGGGGCCGCTTGCCGCCTTGTCGGCGGTCCCGGCGGTGGTCTCGGCCACCTCGGTCCCGGCCTCGCCGACGGTCTCCTCGGTGGCCTCGGTCCCGGTCTCGCTGGCGGTGTCGTCAGCGGTGTCGCTCAGCGTCCCGCCGACGGTCTCGTCGGCCTCGACGGTTCCGGCCCCGGGCCCGGCGTGGGCGCCGTCCCGCCGGTCGCCGCCCACCCGGCCGTCGGACCGATCGCCGTCCGGCCTCGCGTCGGCCTCGTCGTTGTCCACCCGCGCGTCGG
Source organism: Streptomyces albus subsp. albus (assembly GCF_000725885.1). Classification (GTDB taxonomy): domain Bacteria; phylum Actinomycetota; class Actinomycetes; order Streptomycetales; family Streptomycetaceae; genus Streptomyces; species Streptomyces albus. Next base: position 371,894 of record NZ_JODR01000009.1, read on the forward strand.
AGTCGTCCGCCGCCTGGGCGGTCCGCTGCCGGTGGTCTGACACCCCGGCGGCGAACCGGTCGCCGGTCGCCGCCTCCGCCGCCGTCCAGGAGGACGCCAGCGACGCCGGTGCCCACAGCCAGCGGGACAGCTCGCGGGCGTCGGTACCCAGCTCGGTGAGCCGGTCCTCGTCCAGCCCGTGCCGCCGTGCGAACGCGTCGGCCGCCGCGCCCATGTCCCGCAGCGCGGGCCCGGCCCACGCCTCGAAGTCGAAGTGCGCCGGCAGAGCGGCGCTCAGGACGTCGGCACGCCGGTCCCACGTGCTCACCTGGGCATTCAGGCCGCTCGGCGCGCCGATACGCGCGTCGAAGGTGTCACGGAACGCGGCGTCGCTCTGCCGCGCGTGGTCCTCGCGTACCCGCTGTACCGCCTCCGGCGCCGGCGTCTGGCCGGGGTGCTGCTCCTGCCAGGCGGCCAGCTGCTCATCGAAGCGGCGGGTGGCCTCCGCCTGCGCGGCCCGGCGGCCCAGCTCCTGGGCGAACTTCGTGTGCAGCCTGTCCGCATCGGTGACCCGGGAGTGCTGCGTACGCCACTGGGACGTCCAGTAGTTCTGCCCGAGGTCGCCCCGCCAGTGGTTCCAGTGGTCGAACACCCGGTCGACCCCGCCCGGCACGAAGCTGCCCTCGGAGAAGAACCGGTCGAACACCGCGGCCGCCGTCTGCGCCGTCTCGACCTCCAACGGCAGCCGGACGGAGGCGTCCAGCCCGGCGCCGGAGGCGACCCCGAAGCGCTGCTGGAACGCCCCGCCGACCAGCCCCTCCTCGCCCTCCCAGGACCGGACGGCCTTCTCCACCTGCCGCACGGCGTCCTGCTGGACGGCACGGCGGGCGGCGTGGTGCAGCAGCCGGCCCGGGATACGGGCGGCCACGTCGGCGTACCGCTGCTCCCAGTCGGCCCTGGCACTGCCGGTGGCGTTCCGCGGCGGCGCGTCCTGGAAGGTCAGGTCGAACGCGGTCCGCAGCTCGCTCTCGGCCTGCGCGTACACGGCGGCCACGTCGGCCTGCGACAGCACCGCCTCCACCGGCACGCCCGGTGCCAGCACCTTCAGCAGCGGGCCGAGTCGGGTGGGCAAGGACTCCAGGGCGTCCGTGAAGGCGCCGTCCAGCCGCTGCCGCTCGACGTGGAGGCTCGCGGCACGGTCGGCCCGCTCCCCCACCCCGTCGGCCAGCGTGTGCGCCCGCTCGCGGACCCGCTGCACGGCGTCCCGCAGCCCCTCCTGCACGGCGGCGGGGCTGTCGAAGACTTCGCCGGCCGCCTTCGACAGGTCCCGCAGGAAGGCGCCGCGCACCTCCTCCCGCACGGCCTCGGCGACCGAGGGCGGGAAGTGTCCCGCCTCCTCCGACCGCGACCAGGCGTCGAAGGACCGGTCGAACAGCCGGCCACCGCGCACCACGGCAGCCTGCTGGGCCAGACCGAGATCGAACTGCCCGGCCAGCCGCTCCCACGCCTCGTCGGCGCCCTCGCCCCCGGAGCGCAGCCGACGCTCGTGGGCCTGCCACGCCTCCTCGTACACCCGGCCGACATCGATGCCGAGATTCCACACCTGCTCCCGGCGCAGGGGCTTCCATGCCTCGAACACCTCGTCGAAGAGCTGTCGGTCCTCCTCCGTCGCGCCCTGGGTGCCCTGGGCGGGCACCTCCTGGGTCCGAGCGCCGGACTGCGTCTCCGCCTGCGTCCCGGGCTCCGCCTGCGCCCGCTGCTGCTCCTGCTCTTGCGCCTGCTCCTGCTCTTGCGCCTGCTGCTGCTCCTGCGCCGCTTGCCGCTGCGCGGCCAGCTGGGCATCGAACAGCTCGTTCAGCAGCGCCGGCCACACGGCGCGCCGCCAGTCGTCCTGCGCCGCCCAGGACGGCGCCGACGGCACGGACACCTGCGTTGTCGCACCCGCCTGCTCCTCGGCGCCACTGCCCTGCTGCCCGGACTGCTCCTCGGTGACGGCGGTCCGGGACGCCTGGTGGGCCAGGTAGGCGTCGGCGTACGCGGTGCGCGCCGCCCGCGCCTGCTCCTCGGCCCAGTGGACGACCCGCGAGTCGTGGACGACGGCCGTGTCCCGCTCGGGCTGCTGCCGGGACAGGAGCCCGTCGAACTCGGCGTTCGCCCGGTGCCGCATCCCGGCCACCTTGGCGAGCGCGTCGAGCCGGTGGACGAAGTCCCGCTCCGCGGCGCCCCGCTCGTCCTCCGAGAGGAGGCCGCGGGAGCCGAAGCCCAGCTCCTCGCCGTAGCCCCTGAGAAGTTCCTGCTTGCGCTCCTCGAACCAGCCGTTCGTCTCCTGGTCCCAGCCCCCGGTGGGGCGCCGCTCGGCCAGTCCCTCCAGGTCGTGGGCGTACAGCCCCGCCGTCTCGGCGCGTGCGGACAGGTCCCGCACCGCCTGCCGGAAATCGTCCGTCAGCTGCTGCCGGTGGGCTTCGAGGTCCGCGGGGGCGGTCTCCCCCGCCGCGTTCCAGTCCTGCCGGAACTGGTCCTGGAGGCGGTCGATCCGCGCCTCGTACGCCGAGCGCATCGCGCCCGGCAGTTGGTGGCTCAGTGTCCGCGGGGTGAGCCCTTCCTCGACGGCGGGCTCGCTCATGACCTGCTCCACGACCCGGCCGGCCTGCTGGGCGTCCCGCCACTGCTGGTGCGCCTGGGCGTAGCGCTGCGCGAACCGTTCGGCCAGGTCGGCGTTGGAGGGCGCGTCGTGGTCCGTGCCCTCCTGGAACGTCATCTCCGACTCGGCCACGGCCGCGTGGAAGTCGGCGCGCACGTCCTTCGCGGCCTGGGAGTGGTGGAAGTCGCTCTCGCGCATCTCCCAGGGCTGGAAGGTGAAGCGGGGCGCGGGCCTGTCCGGGGTGAGGGTGGACGCGACGTGCTCGTCGAACCAGGCGTCAGCGGCCCGCTGCCGCACGATGCCGTCCACCCTCTCGTGCAGCTGAGAGGTGACCGCCGTCTGCTCGTCGCCCGGCCGGGCGTGGGTCCAGGCGTCGGCGAACCACTCGCGGACCGGCCGCAGCCGGGGGGTGTCCGACAGCGACAGCCCGGCGTGGTCGCCCAGCTGCTCGTCGAACACCTCGTAGGCCGTCTCCCGGTCCTCGACGGTGTCCCGCACCGAGGCCAGCTTCGCCAGCGCTTCCTGGGCGGCGTCCGGCACGATGCTCGGCGGCGCCTGGACCTCCTGCGCAACCTGCGACGCCTGGGACGCCGCGTCCGAGGCTCCCACCGCGAGGGCGGACGCGGGCACCGCCGCGTCGGCTTCCGCGAGCCCCGAGGCGCCCTGGAAGCCCGTGGCGCCCTCGAACCGTGCGGCACCCGCGAATCCCGTGGCGTCCTCGGCGCCCTCGTTCAGGCCGGGGCGCGTGCCGCCGAACTCCTCGTCCAGCACCTCTTCGACGAACGGAGACCGGCTGGACCCCTCGGCCCGGACGCCGCCCTCCTCCCACAGCCGCGACTCGTGGGCGACGGCCGACTCGTACGTCGGCAGCTCCGGCACCCTCTCCGGCTCGACGAGCAGCTGGTCACCGCCCCCGCGGACGAGGCCGCCGGCCTCCGCGTCGGGCACCTCCTCGACGGTGGGCGCACGGTACCGGCCGACGTCTGCGGCACTGGGCACCGGGGGCGGGGACGTGCGCTCGGACCGGAAGGTCTTCAGGTCCATGTGCCACTCAGGGTTGGTCCGCCATGCCTGGTAGGCGGCATCCCGCTCCTGGGCGCGCTGGTTGAGGGCGGACCAGCGCTGCCGCATCTCGTTCATCAGGTCGGCATGGACCCGCTCCGCACCGAGCGTTCCCGACACCTTCTCGTAGGACCGCCAGCCCTCGTGGAAGCGGTCCTCGATGCCCTTGGCCTGCTGCTGGTAGTAGCTCCGCACGCGCGGATCGGCGAACGAGTCGGCGGGCAGCCGGTGCTGCTGGGAGAAGGAGCCGTCCGGGAGTTCCCGTACGCCGAGCGCCTCTGCGCGGACGCTGTCCCTGCCCGCGGAGCCGCTGAAGAGCTGCTGCATCCGCCGGCGCCCCGCCTCGGCCTCGGCGGCGTCCTGCTCCCGCTGCGCCTGGAGCCGCGGCTCCTCGGCCCGGTTCCAGTGCTTGTCCCACTCCTCCTTCAGGGCCTTCCCGAAGGCGTCGCCGTCGCGCTTCTCCTGGGCGAGCGCGGCGTCCACGTCACGGTCGCCGGGGCCGAAGACCTCGTTGTCGTTGCGGGCGTACCGCTCGCGGTACTCGGCGGCCAGTTTGTCGAAGGCCAACTCGTCGACGTCCCACAGCCGCTCGGCGCGTCCGGTGAGCGGATTCACCGCCGGCCGGCCGAACAGCTCGCCCTTGCGGTCCGCCAGCTCGTGCGCCGTACCCAGCTCGTCGGAGCCCCGGTCGGCGTACCGCGGATTCGTCGTCAGGTCGTGAAACTCCCGGCCGCCCTCGGCCAGAACCCGCTCCGCGCGCTCCTCGTACCGGACGCGGTCGGGCAGGGACCGTACGTACGGCTCGAAGTGGTCGTGGAAGAACCGGTCCTGCCGGGCCAGCAGCTCCTCACGCGTCCACACGCCGTTCGGCGTGATCTTCTTGCTGAACTCGCCGGCCGTCTGCTCGGCGTCCACCGCCAGCGCGTGCGCCTCGTCGGCCCGCAGTCGAGCGGCGTCGACCTTCTGCCAGAGCCCCATGTTCGTACGGAACCGAGCGGCCTCGGTGAGGGCGTCCTCGGCCGCCTTCTCCAGATCCTGCGCCTCCTGGCGGGACCTCGCGGCCCGGTCGGTCAGCACACGCAGCTCGGCCTCGGGCAGACCGATCACCTTGTTGTAGGCGTCGGTCATCGACGTGAGGAACTGGTCCCGCACCCGGATTTCCTCCGGAGTGACGGGGTTGCGGACCTGCTTGGCGAACTGCTGGTCGGCCAGCTCCCGCACCCGGTTGGCGCCGACGTGCCGGTCGATGCGGCCGGGCATGTCCGCGTTGAGCCGGATGTCCGCCTGGAGCATCGCCTCGTTGTAGCGCGACCAGTCCTGGGCGGACAGCTCCTCCGGCTTGCGGCCCCCCAGGGCCTTGTCGGCAGCGGCCTTGACGTCGGCCATATGCTCCTCGACCAGCGCCTTCTGGTCGATGCCGGCCAGGTTCTCGCGGCTGACCTGACGGTCCGAGGTGAGCCACCGGAAGTGGTGCTCGGGCAGGCCCGCCATGTTCTCCTGGCGGAGCTGTTCCTCCAAGCCCTTGGAAGTCAGCCGGGACCGCCAGGTGTCCTCCACCTTCGGCAGCTTGGGGAACCAGCGCCCGTCGCCCGCCCACTCGGTGAGCGGCGTGGCCCGCACCTCGGTCTCGGGCAGCCCGTCCTTGGCCGGCAGCTTGTCGGTGGCGGCACGGTAGTCGGCACGGAACTCGTCGTGCAGCTTGGTCAGCTCGGCGTGCGAGATGGTGTCGCCGACGCCCACCTCGCGGCTGATCCGGCCGAAGGCGCCGTCCGCCTCCCACTCCAGGGCCAGCCGGCTGTCCCCTCCCTTGATCAGCGCGTCGACGCGCTTGCCGGCGGCCTCGACGAACCCGTCCATGTCGCCCCGGCCCGTGCCGAGGCCGAACTTGTCGGCGAAGCTGCGCACCTCGGTGACGATCGCGTCGCCAAGCTCGGCGCGGAACTTGCCCTCGGCCGCGGGGGAAGAGAACTCGGGCCTGTCGAACGGCGCGTCGGGGCCGCTCGGGCGGGTGGACGCCACGGGAGCCGGGGAATCGCCGGTGCCGTGCTGCCGCACCGGTGCGGTATGGGTCGCGCCGTCCGGGACGGCCGGGCCGCCTTCCACGAGCGGCTGCGTCTTCGGCGGATGCGCCCCGAGCTTGGCCACCAGGTCGGCGGCCTGCTGCTCGAACTCCGCGCGACCGATCCGGCCGTTGAGGAACCGGTTGGCCGTGGGGCCCACCAGTTCCTGTGCCTCCTCGTGGAGCCGCGTCGCGCTGTCCCGGGAGGGCTCGAAGCGCACGGGGTTCGCCGGAACGTCCTCCGGGGCGACGGCGTCCGACCTGGGCACGGGGTGCGACTCCAGCCCGTCCCGGCGCCCGCCCATCAGATCCGAGACGCGCTGCGCGAACTCCTGCCGACCGATGCGCTTGTCGGCGAAGTCCCGCACCGCCGCCGCGACCTTGTCGCCGGTGCTCGGCTTCGTCAGCTTGTTCGCGGACGGCCGGTCCGCGACCGTCTCACCCGCGGTCCGTCCGCCTGCGGCCGACTCCACACCGTCCGGCTCACCCGCGCCCCGCGAGGTGGCCTGCACACCCTCGGACTCGTCCCGCGACAGCTCCAGGGCGTTGCGCCCCTCGGGCTCGTCCCGCGACAGCTCCAGGCCACTACGCCCCTGAGGCTCCTCCCGCGTCAACTCCAGGCCACTACGGCCCTCGGACTCCTCGGCCCTCGCTGAGGAGCTGCCGCCCACGGGGGCGTCCGACGGCGCGCCGGCCGGTGCGGCGTCGCCCGCCGCGGCGGAGGACGCGCGGTCGTGACGCGGCCCGTGCTGGAAGTCGTCGAACCACTTCAGCGCGGCGTCCTGGGCCGCCCGCGCCATGACCTCCCTCTGGAACAGCTCGGGCAGGCCGTCCTTCAGACTGTCGAACTCCCGGCGGAACTCCAGCGGGGAGATTTCGCCCTTCTGCAACTTGTCGAAGAGCGGCTGCCAGGCGCCGTCGAAGCTGCCCTTGACCGCCTCCCGCACGGGCCGCGTCGTCTGGTGGGCCAGCCACGAGTCCCTGCTGAGCATGTGGTGCGCGATGTCGGCGGGCGAGACGGTGTGGTGGAACTGACTGAGGGCGGACTCCAGTTGTTCGTTGAACAGCTGGACGAAGCGCGGGTCGTCGGGGGCCGCGTACGGCGAGTCGCGCAGACCGGCTCCGCGCTCGGCGGCGCCCTCGCCGCGCCAGTACTCGTACTCGGCGATCTTGTAGGCGTCGGCGACCGGGGTCACCATGTGGTCCGGCACACCCGTCTCACGCGCCCACTCCACGGGGCCGTACGCCTCGTCATGCCTCGTCATGACCGACGCCACGTGGTCCAGGTCCACGTCGGGCCGGTTACCGAACGCGACGTCCAGCTTGCCGCGCAGGGTCGCCGGGAAGGTCGGCAGGGAGACCTGGTTGTCCGAGGTGACCTCGCCCCGGCCACGCCCCGAGCGCCACTCCTTCAACGCCTCCCGGTACGCGTCCGCCGCCCGTCGCACATCGGCGCCGACCAGCCCCGCGTTCTCCGCCCGGGTCTCCAGGGCCACCACCGGCTCCCGCTCCGGAAAGCCACGCTCCGGGTGGTCCCGGTGGTTCTGGTAGGCGGCCTCCAGCGCGTCGTCCGCCTTCCGCTGCACCTGGGTCCGCTGCTCGGCCCAAGGGAGCTTGTTGGTGGCGAACTCGCTGTTCAGGCTCTCGGTCCTGACCTGCATGTCCGCAAGCCGGCCCGGGTCGCCCAGCTCAAGGGTGTACGAGGAGTGCCCCTCGTTCGGATTGAAGCCGTCCTCGTTCCACGCGACCGCGTCCTGCCCGCTCCGTCCCGCCGGGCGCTCGCCCTGGCCGGCCGGGTGTCCGACCGCGCCGTCCGTGTCGGGGTGCGCCGTCAGGGAGCCGTGGTGCTCGCCGCCGGTGTGCTCCGGGGTGACCGCGATCCGGCCGTCGCCCTCGTGCGTACCGCTGCCGGGCTGTCCGCTCCCCGGCCCCTCGTGGGCCGACTCTTCGGACACCGGCTGCCTGCCGCCGGGTGCGCCGTGGGCGCCCGGCGACTCGTCGCGCTGTCCGGGCATCCCCACCCGGCCCGCGTCACCCTCGCGCGCCACCGGACCGGACGACCCGCCGTCCGGCACCGCGGTCTCGCTCTCCGGCCCCGCCGCAGAGCCGGGCCGGGCCGGTGCCTGCCCCTCGGCCACGGGCGCCGTCTCGTCGCCCGGGGCCTGCGCACGCCCCTCGCCACCGGTGCCGTTCCGGGCCCCGTCCCGCTCCGCCGGGCCGGACGCCGGCCGACCGGGCGCCGAACCTCCCGTGGCGGGCGTCTTGTTCGTCGCGGGCGGACCGGACTCGCCGACCCGCTGCTGCTGCGGACCCCGCGACGCCGGACCGTCCCCGGCCCGAGCGGTCTCGCCCCGCGCCGTGTCGCCCCGCGTGCCGTCGCCGCGCGTGCCGTCGGCCCGCTGGCCGGCCGCCCACGCGGACTCCTCGCCGCCCCGCTGACCCTGGCCCTGGAGGTGATCCGGACCCGCCTCACGCTCCTGGCCCTGTGGGCGGGCAGAGTTCTCCCCCGAGGATTCGGACGTGCGCGTCGACGTGCCGTCAGTGCCGCCGGTGCCGTCCTCGTGCTGGCGCGTCCCCGTCTGCTCCTGAACGGGGCGGTTGTTCGTGGTGCCGTCGGGCCGGTACTCGCCGGCGCGGTCCCCGGGCGGCGTCGTCCTCGCCGGCGGCGGAGCCTGCTCGTGCGGAGCCGTCGCACCTGTGCCGCCCCTCGGTACGGGGGGCACCAGCGCGGCTTCGCCACCGCCCGTCGCCGCCGGCGGGGTGGGGCCTTCCACCCTGCCGCCGGGAACCACGTGCTGGTCCGGTCCCTGGGCACCGGGCTGTCCGGTCTCACCGGGCTGCCTGACCTGCACCTCGGGCGCGCCCGACCCGCTCTCGTTCCCGGGCCGCGCGACGGTGTCCGCACCGTGGTCCGCCTCCTGCACGGGACCGGACGAAGTGCGCTCCGGCGGCGCGTTCGTGGGGCCCTGCGGTGCGATGCCCTGCTGCTCCGCGTCCCTGGGCGGCGGGATCTGGGACGGCGCCTGCTGCGAGCTGCTGCTCTCACCGCCGCGGTCGCCCTGCGGCGGGGCCGCCAGGTCCCCACCGCGGTCACCCTGCGGCGGGGCCGTGAGGTCACCACGGTCACCCTGCGACGGCGGCACGCCCAGGTCATCACCCCGCTGCGACTGCGCCGGCGGCACCCCCAGGTCGTCACCCCGCTGGGACTGCCGGTCGCCCCCCGGAGGTGCGGCATTGTTGCCGCCTTCCTCCGCACCGGAGTCGCCGCGCTGCTGGGCGGGCGGCGGGGCGCCGACGTGTTCGTTGCCGGACGGCGGCGTCCCACGGCCACCGGGCCCGACGGGGACCAGCGGGTCGCCACCGGACGCGGACCCGCCCGGACCGGACGTACCCACCTGGTCCTGCGGCGGCGCCGACCGCCCCGCGTCGGAGGACAGCGAACCGGACGACTGGTGCTCGGTACCTGCGGGTGAGGTGCCCTCCGGGACCGGGGGTTGCGGGGTGCCGTCCGGAGGGGGTGTCCGCCCGTCCGTGCCGGCGGAGCCCCCGGGACCGCCCTCACGGCGCGGACCCTGCGGGGGCGCGACGGTGCCGCCCCGCCCTTCGGGCGCCACCGGGCCCTGCGGCGCACCCGGGTGCGGGAGGGGCGGTGCACCGCCGGGCGGCATCCCCTCCGTTCCGTGCGAGGTCCCGGGCGTGGGCGGGCCGTCGGGAGCCACCGGCGTGCCGCCCGGTCCCTCGGGGGTCGTGCCCTCCGGCCGAACCTCCACGCCGCCCCGCGAACCCGCTTCCCCGGCCACGCCGTTGGTACCCGGTGCACCGGGCATGCCGTGATCGCCACCGCCCACGGTGCCGCGCAGGGGCGGAGGCGGAGTGCCGCCCGGGGAGAAGACGGACGCACCGGCACGGTCGCCGCCCGTCCCGACCGTGCCACCCGTGGGGCTCTTCCACACCGGGGGGTTGTTGAGCCCGCCGACGTTCAGATGTCCGTCGTTGAAGTTGGTGGTGGACGCGCGCCCACCCTCGCCGCTCTGCCACTTGGGCGCTACCGTCGTGTGGTCACCGAAGGCGGTGTTCCAGGCGGACGTCGCGGAGCCCCTGCCGCCGCCCGTCGACCTCCACCAGTTCTGGACCGCGGTCCGCACGGCGTCCTGGACGCCCAGCGCCCCCCCTCGGCCGCCCCCTCGGCCCAGCCCGGCGACTCCGGGAGCGAGCCCCATGAGGGCGCCGATGCCGATGTTGGCGCCCTCCATCTTCGGGTCGGAGTGATAATCCGTCCCCGCCATCGCGGCCCCGGCCTCGCCCGCGGCACGGTCGATGCCGGCCGTCAGCGCCGCACCGAGTCCCGCGCCGCCGAGCAGCTCCAGCGCGCCGCGGGTGAAGCTGTTGAGCACCTGCGACAGCGTCCTGCCGACGTTCGCCAGCAGGGACGCGAGCCTCGCGGACAGCGATATCGCCGCGCCGAGGAACGAGCCCACGCCGAACGTCGCGAGGCCGAGAATCGTGCCGAAGATCTGCATCCAGACGCTGGCGTTCTCCGCCTTCGCCTTCTCCTCCGCCAACTCCTTGATCTTGTCGGCGTACTGGTTGATCGCCTGGCCGATCTTCCAGACGGCGTCGATGGACTTGGTCCACCGATCGCTCAGGCCGTCGGTCCAGCACTCCTGCATCGCTCGCGCGGCCTTGCTCTGCCACTTCTCGTCGAAGAACAACACCCGGTTGTCGAGGTCGTACTTCTGCTCGTAGAGCATGTCGCCGAGCCTGATCCAGGCGTTGCCCATCTCCCAGATCTTGTCGATGTCCAGGCCCTGCAGCTCATCGCGCCAGCTCTTCACCGCCGAGCTCCTCTCAGACGTCCTGCTGTGCGACGGCGACCGCCGCGTGGTGAACGGTTCCGAAACGCGCGAACGACGTCCGCCCCGGCGTGACCGGCGAGGCGCTGCGGATAAGGCGGTGGTTCGGGCTTCGACTCATGGGGTGTGCTGCCTAGCTGTCTAGCTGCTGCGGGGGTGGCTGAGGGTGCGGGTGGTGCGGCTGCCCTGGTACGGCGGCGGATGCGGCTGGTGCGGGTGCGGCTGGTACGGACGCGTGGGGCGGGGGCCGGAGCCGTACGGTGCCTGCGACGGCACGGCCCCCGGGCGCTCGGCCCACTCGTGCGCGGACCTCACCCGTCCTTGTCGCTGTGTTTTGTCTGTTGCAGAGCTGTCCCGTCGTCACCGGGGTAGTCGGCGGTGACCGCGGTGCGGTCGGTGTTCATCTGATCCTCCGGCTGCTTGTGCAGCTGGTCCAGCACGGACTGGTAGGTGGCCTCCGGGTCGGCGGACCCGATCATGGCCGTCCCGGCAATGATCTGGTCCATGGGGGGCGCCGTCAGCGCCATGTGGTAATCGTTGAACATCTTCCAGGCGTGGTCGTCGGCCTGCCCGAAGTTGCCGGCCGCCTTCTGCACCCCACCGACGAGCGCGTTCAGCACACCCGTCTCCGGGTGGTCCTTGGTCCCGAAGAGAGCGCTGAAGACGCGCAGCCACCTGTCGCTGATGTCCTTCTGCTCCTCCGCGGACTCGCCCTGCCACTGGAGGTGAAGACTGTTGAGGATCTCGTTGATGTGGTGGATACGGCCGGCCACCTGGTCCGCCAGCCACCCCAACTTCGTGGCCAGCAGGTCCATCTCCTGCGGATGCGCCCGCAGGGTGGTCCAGTCGTAGTCCATGCGGGTCCTGTACGCGAGCCCGGCGGCCAGCAACACCTGCCCGGGATCCGTCCCGTCGCCCTCGCTCATGCTGCCTCTCCCTTCCGTATCGGACCCTTCGCATGGACCGCGACCTTCACGGTCCCGCCCGGTCCCCGTCGTGCTGTCCCGGGCGCACAACCCGTCCGGGGACTGACTCCGGAACCACCGCAACTCCGCGCAGCCGCAGGATATTTCCTCTTATGTACGTACATGAAGTGCCACGCATCACTGACATTACCGACTGGAGTCTGATAAACGTGGGCATCCCGGACGCGGGCCCACGGCCTCCCGGGCGACCGCAGCACCAGATCGGCCCTCCTGAAGAGAGACGGCAGACGATGACCGACCCGATCAACTCTCAGTACGACTCGCATCCGCTCCAGCCCCCGCCCGACGACGACTCCAAGAACTCGGACGATCAGGCGGAGGCCAACCCCGACAAGGGCAAGGACTTCAGCGGTGAAGTCCCGGCCCTCGACACCGCCTGGGACAAGCTGCCGTCCTTCAACGACAAGCCCCCGCTGGAGGAGCAGTCGGGCGGCGGCGGAGAGAAACCGACGTTCTCGCCTGACACGAACTTCACCTTCAAGGCCGGCGAGGTGCGGGAAGCCGAGCAGAGCATGCTCAACAGCACCCGCACCGCCGTGGACGGCTACGAGGAGCTGCGCACGAAGTTCCTCGCGGAGAAGGACCACGTCTTCGGCCAGGGCCTGCGGCACGAGTACGACACCGAGTCCGCCATCCCGGTCTCCATGGGTAACGGCATGGGCAGCGACCGCCAGCACCACAACGAGCCGGCCGACTTCAACGGTGACGAGTTCGGCGCCACCATGGTGCCGATGATGGAGAAAGCCCTGGCGCAGGTCGGCAGCGTCCTGGCGGCCACCGGCGAGTACATCGCCATGATCAACATAGCCGGGCAGATGTACAGCCAGGCCGACCGGGAATCCCGGTTCCCCCCGCCGCCCGGAGGCTGACACCGCGCCGGGACGGAGCCGGGCACCACGAGGGTGCCCGGCTCCTCGTATGTCCGGCTCCAGAAGCGGGCCTCGGCCACCACAGTGGCGGGCAGCGGTGCGGACGTCCGCCGCTCTTCGGACGCTCATCAGCCCTGCCCACCGCCGTCGCCGGGGGAAGGCTCCGTCACGGGCGTGCCGTCGGCGTTGACGTGCTCGATCACCCACTCCTCGCGCGGCAGCGACGGCACCCCACCACCGGCATCAGCACCGGCCGAACCGTCACCTCCAGCACCAGCCGCACCAGCACCACTCAGATACTCATCCAGCGGCACGGTCTCCGGCTTGAACGGGCCCGTCACACCCTCCGGAGCCGGAAGCAAAACCCGCGGCCCCTCCTCGTGCGCACCCTCAGCCACCGACGCCGCAGCACCCTGGTCCCCGCCACCTGACCCCACCCCGCCCACAGGCGTGCCATCAGCATTCACATGCTCAACCACCCACTCCTTGCGCGGCAGCGACGGCACCCCACCACCCTCGCCCTGACCAGCCCCGCCATCCACCGGCGTGCCATCAGGATTCACATGCTCAACCACCCACTCCTCACGCGGCAACGACGGCACCGCACCACCGGCATCAACACCAGCCGAACCATCACCTCCAGCACCACTCAGATACTCATCCAGCGGCACCGTCTCCGGCTTGAACGGGCCCGTCACACCCTCCGGAGCCGGAAGCAGAACCCGCGGACCCTCCCTACCAGCACCACCGTCCACAGGCGCGCCGTCAGCTCCCGCATGCTCCAGCACATAGACCTCGCGCGGCCGCGACGGTTGGGGCGTACCCGCGAGTTGTTGCTCGGAGCCCAGGAGGTTGGCGAAGTTCGCCGCCTCGGCCTGGCGGAAGTTGTCGTAGGAGATCTTCATCCTGCGGACGATCTCGTCCAGAAGGTCGTGCAACTGCTTCTCGGTGTGCTGGAACCACTGCTGGACCGAGCCGAAGGAGAGGTACGCCGGGCCGTCCCAGTGGTCGTGGAGCTGGGTGGCGAGGGCGCTGATCGTCCTCATGTAGCCCGCGATCTCGGTGGAGACGTGGCCCACCTCAGTCGTGGCGTCGGACAGCGCCTGGAGGTCCACATGGAACTGCGCCAGTGAGTAGTCGGACGGCGCGCCGCCGCCGTCGCCACCGGTGCCGCCCTCCGTCCCCGCGGGCGGCGCCCCTGCGCCGGCGCCCGCACCGGTGGACTGCTCCGTCGAGGGAGGGGAGGGGTAGGGCGTCCGGGCATAGTCGCCGATCTGGTCGGCGTTCGCCTGCTGCTGCCACGATTCGGGCACCGGAGGGGCGCTGCCGTCCGTGCTGCCGGCCGGCGGACCCAGACCGGGCATCGGCGGGGGCGCTATGCCGCTCCCGGCCGCCGCGTTGCTGCCGTCGTCGCTCATTCCTCAGCACACCCCTTCCTCGTGACGGCTGCGGGCTGCTCGTTGTCCATGCGGTGGCCCTCCCCGGTGACTACCTGGGTTGGATGCTGGTTGCTGAGTACCGGTTCTCGCCCGGGGTCATATTTCTCGCGTGTTTCGCGCGTTACGCGTTCTCCGCGCCTTCCGGGCGCGGCCCGAAAACGCGCTCGGAGGGCGGCGGTGGGCGCGGGGTGGGCGCCGCTGGCGACGGCCGCGAAGCCGCGGTGTGCTGAAATCTGCGTACCGACCGGTCGGTTCCCGGTCTCGGATCACCCACAACGTTGTCCGGCGGAGATCCGTGAAGGCCGATGGGGGACATACATGCCTGAACGCATGCGTTCAATTACCGTCGGCCGTCGTCATTCCGCGAAGTGCGTGCCGCACGTTATCCAGCCCGGGTCGGACCCGGTGCGCCGCGCACCCGCCTGTCGCGTGGCCGGTCCCCGTGGAGACCGGCGGCAGCGGCACCCCGGAATGGTCCCCATTCCGTGCTTCGACGCTCGGCCTGCTCCATCGCGTTCTCCTGGTCCCAGTCATACGGCACGCCTCCGACCGGCGCCGCGGTCGCAGGAGAAGGACCCGCGAATTCCGTGTCCGGCGCCACCCCCAGGTCGAAATGACTCTATAGCGCGTCAAGTTTTCACGTCAATTGGCGCGGTTGGCGCCGCAGACGCCGTGCTTCCGGTCATAAATCGTTCACCTCCCGCGCGGCGCGCCGCCATCCGGGCACGGGCGGTTCCCACCGCTGCTGCTTTTGCCCTTTCAGGCTTCACACGGTTCCGTTTCGCCTTTCGCGGAGTTCGTCTGCCGCCTGTTGCAAAAGTCGGCACCGGGCAGTGCCGATGGCTTGCCGACGGCCGCCCGAAGACAGCCGACGCCGCCCCGCACCGGTCATCCCGGTGCCCGGTTTCCCGCTTTTCCGTGCCCGTTTGCCGTGGGTTGGCGGGCTCGAATCGGTCGTCTGCCGTGCGGCGGGTGCCGTATGGGCGCGGCGGAGCGGCCGCAGGGCGTGTGTGAAGCGGCAGCCGCGGCGTGCCGGACCGGAGAAGGCCGGCGGAAGCCTCAGCCGCCCGCCGGCCAGTCATCCGTCCATCGGCCTCGGCCGTTCCTCACTTCCGCAGCAGCCAGTTGGACGAGGGGGCCTGGCAGTCGCCGACGATCAGCGGAGCGTCGTTGGTGTGGGAATTGTTGTTCACCTGGAGGCACAGCCCGTCGCTGGCGAAGTTGTGGAACTTTTTCCGGCCGTCCGGCAGATCCTCGATCCGCCACTGCTGGTTGTCGTCCATACTGCCGTTGCAGTCGGCCGTGATGAGGGGCGTGCCGGGGGGCTTGCCCCCGCCCTCGGGGAGGTCGAAGCAGTGCCCGTCCTTGGCGTTGGCCACCATCACCAGGTCGCCGCCCTCGGCGCCGGCGCCCGGGTGCGAGACGCTGATGTTCCACTGCTGGTTGTCGTGGGTGCTCGTGTTGCAGGGGTACTGGTTGACGGGGACACCGCCGGGCTGGGGGCCGAAGTTGGGGATGTCGGCGCACTGCTTGCTGTCGTGGTTGACCAGCACGACGCGGGAGTAGCCGGCGCCGGCCATCTTCAGCTTGTTGTTCAGCCGCACCTTCGACTTCGGCTTCTTCACCGTCTGGTCCGGCTTCTCGATCTTCTTCGCCTTGGCCGTGGTGCCGCCACCGTCCGAGCGCTGCTTGGTGAGCGTGGGCAGCTCGTTCTTCCTCGTCTTCTTCGGCGCGCTCGGCGACGGCGTCTTCAGCGTGGACTTCCGGGAGGCGGCCTGCTGCTTCTTCCACGCCGCGGCGGCCTTCTTCTCCTTGGCGGCCTGTTCCGTCTTGTACGAGTTCCAGGCACCGATGCCCAGGGTGGCGCCCGCGACCAGCGCCACCACGGCGACCGCACCCGCTATCCGGGTACCGAGCCGGGGGCCCTCACCGGGCTGCCGGGCCGCTTCCGTCAACGCGTCGATCCGGCGGGCCCGCTCCCGCCGCTTGGCGTCTTCGTTCTGCGACTCGCTCACTGGTCTTCCCAACCCCTCATCTGCTCCTCCTGACCCCACGGCGGTGGTGGTCCCGCGTCACCGGCCCGTGTGATGAGATGCTGCCGGGACCCGAAGAGTTCACGGCCGCGACGCCGTGGGCCGGCGCCTCCCCCGGTCACCGCACCGGCAGGGCGTGGGGTGCCGGGCCGTGCGGCGAGGGCGGGCTGCACCGGAAGGGCTGACGGGGGCGACCGCTGCCCGGGCCCGGGGTGACCGGCTCGGGCGGGCACGCGAAAGCCGGGCGCGGAATTCCGGGCCACCGACCGCAGTTCGGAAACTCCCTCGCACTCTACCCGGCGCGGCCGGGAAACAACAGCGGCGTCCGAGTAGGACAACCCGTCGCCACATTACGGAAACCCGGTGCCCGGCGAGGGCCCGAGGGCACCGGAGAAGAAACGGTCGTTGAACGGTCACCACCTTCACGGAAACGGAAAGGAACTCCGCCGCGCCTTTGGTGTGGTCCCCGCCTGCCGCCGAGGCGTCGTTTCCCGGCCGATTGAAGCCGATCGGCGGCTGTGCCAGCATGGTGGCCCCCCTGAGCCGCGTCATCGGTCGTGCTTACCGAGGAGTTGCCGTGCTGACGCTCGACCTGCATCCCATCTTCCGCAACAACCGCGACATCGACCGGAGCGTGCGCGCTTTTCTCTTCAAGGCGTACAGCTCCGGCGAGTCGAAGGCCGCGATCATTCCAGGAAAGGGGCGCGGTCAACTCAGGCAGCATGTTCTCGCCTACCTGAACCAGCGGCACATGAAGCGTTTCTACAAGCGGGTGGAAACCGACAGTTCCAACAGCGGCAGGATCATCGTCCACTTCACCTAGCCGGCGCTGCCGCCCCGCGCTGCCCGTGGGGTGCTCGATACCGGCCGTCCGCGGGCGCGGGGGCCGGGGGCGACAACCCCCGCCCGTCGGCCCGCCGTGCGCCGGGGACGGAGCTGAAAGGGGCGGGGCCGCCCGGCCCCGCCCCCGGTTCGGCCCCGCCCGTTTCAGCTCCGTCCCCCTCCACGCCACCAGCGCCTCCAGCGGCTACAGCGCCTGGGCCGAGGCGTCGCTCCTCTCCTCGTCCAGCGCGAGCTGCACCACGGTGGGTTGCCGCCGCCGGCGGACGAGGAGTCCGCGTCCGGCCGGACGCGGGTACGCCCGGTGGTCCCCGATCAGCGCCCCCTCGCGGTAGTCGCCGGACAGCAGGAGCCCGTCCGTGTCCAGCTCCTTGAGCCGGGTCAGCAGCGGGTCGGACATCAGGGCGCGGCTCGCGCCACCGACCCGCCGGGCCAGCACCAGGTGGAGGCCGATCTCGCGGGCCTGCGTGATGAACTCGCCCAGTCCGGCCAGCGGACCGCGGTTCATCGGGCCGCCGCTGACGAGGTCGTAGTCGTCGGCGACGACGTACAGTTCGGGGCCCTGCCACCAGTCGCGTTCCCTGAGCTGGCGAGCGGTGATGTCCGGCGGGGGCATCCGCTTGCGCAGGGTGTCCAGCAGCACCGCGGCCTGGCGTCCGACGAGGTCGGCGTCGCCGCCCTGGGCGCCGATGTACTCCTCCGGCACCGCGTCGAGCAGCCCGCGCCGGTAGTCGACGACCATGAACCGCACCTCGCGCGCCGTGTGCCGGGCGGCCAGCCCGCGCATCCACTGGCGCAGGAACGCGGTCTTCCCGGAGCCCGAGTCGCCGAAGACCACGAAGTGCGACTGGCCCCGCGTCATGTCCAGACCGACCGGCCGCAGGTCGGCCTCGCGGATGCCGATGGGCACCTCGCCCTCCTCCAGCGCCGGTCCGTGGCCCGCCCAGCGCTGCCCCTCGGCGGGGGCGGCGGACACGGCGGCGGCCAGATCGGCGGCGGTGACCAGTTCGGGCAGCACCCGCAGGGCCGGCGGCGCCGGGCGCTTCCACGACTCGGCGATCCGGGACACGAGCGCCGACTGTGCGTCGGTGAGCCGCTCGACGCTGTCCTCCCCGTCCACGCGGGGCAGCGCGATGTGGTGGATGAGGCCCTTGCCGACCAGCCCGCGGCCCGGCACGGTGTGACCCATCCGGCGCGCGACGGCGCGGCTGATCTCGGACTCCGCCGGGTCGTTGAGCCGCAGCTCCAGCCGGCCGGGGATGGCGTCGCGCAGGCTGGGCCGGATCTCCGCCCAGCGGTTGGCGGTCAGCCACAGGTGGACGCCGACGCCCAGACCGCGGTTGGCGATCTCCACGATGGCCGGGGTGAAGGAGTCGTCGACGGCGTTGAGGGCCGACCAGTTGTCGATGACCAGGACGACGTCGGCGGCCCCCGTGCCCTCGGGGAGGTCACCGTCCCGGCGGCGGGCTCGCAGATCCTCCGCGGACTGCAGGCGCAGGTCCCGGAACATGGACTCCCGCGCGGTGATGACGTTCTCCACCTCCGCCAGCACCCGCCGCATGCGGGCGCCGTCCCGGCGTCCGGCGACGCCCACCACGTGCGGTGCGTCCTCCAGCTCGTGCAGGGCGCCGCCGCTCATGTCGATGGCGTAGAACTGCATCTCGTCGGGCGTGTGGGTGAGCATCGCGCTGAGCATCGCCGTGCGCAGGAAGGTGCTCTTCCCGGTCTGCGGGGCGCCGACGACGGCGATGTGGCCCTCGCCCTCGGCCACGTCCAGCACGAGCGGCTGCTGTTCCTGGCGCTCCGGCAGGTCGACCACGCCGACGGGGAACTTGAGGGAGCCCGGGACCGGCCAGTGGGGCGAGCACAGTCCGCGGTCCGTGTCCGGCTGCGGCTCGCCCAGCAGCGGGGTGAGCGAGAAGCGGGGCGGCAGCGGCGGCAGCCACACCTGGTGGCCCGGGGTGTCCTCGCTGATCAGGTGCCGCACCGCGACCTGGAGCTCGGTCTCGTCGTCCTCCGACCACTCCCAGGTGCGGTTCTCCTGGACGGCGTCGGCCGGCAGCGGCGGAAGATCACCCTGTACGGTGTACGGGACCGGTTCGAGGTACTCCTCCTCGTCCTCGCCCTGGCGCGGCGGCTCGTACGGGGCGGAGACGTGCGCGACGCGGAACCGCTCGTACACCGACTCGTCCACCTTCAGATAGGCGGAGCCGGGGATGGCGGGCAGCATGTAGGCGTCCGAGGTGCCGATGACGGCGCGCGACTCGGCGGAGCTGAAGGTGCGCAGACAGATCCGGTACGACAGGTGCGACTCCAGGCCGCGCAGCCGCCCCTCCTCCAGCCGCTGCGTGGCCAGCAGCAGATGCATGCCCAGCGAACGCCCGACGCGGCCGATCTGCACGAACAGGTCGATGAAGTCCTGCCGCTGGGAGAGCAGCTCGCCGAACTCGTCCACCACGATCAGCAGGTAGGGCAGCGGCTCCAGCGGGTTGCCGTGCACATCGGTGCCGCCGGCGGCCTGCTTCAGCTGGTACTCGCGCACCGAGTCGACGTTGCCGGCGTCCCGCAGCATCCGCTGCCGCCGCTGCTGCTCGCCCTCCAGCGCGGCCCGCATCCGGTCCACCAGCGCCAGGTCGTCGGCGAGGTTGGTGATGAGGCCGGAGACGTGCGGCAGCTCGGTGACCCCGGCGAAGGTGGCACCGCCCTTGAAGTCGACGAGCACGTAGGAGAGGTGGTCCGGCGAGTGCACCGTCGAAAGGCCGATGACGAGCGTGCGCAGCAGCTCGCTCTTGCCGGAGCCGGTGGCGCCGACCACCAGGCCGTGCGGGCCGATGCCGCCCTGCGCCGACTCCTTCAGGTCCAGCTCCAGCGGGGCGCCGGTGCCGTCGATGCCGATGGGCACGCGCAGCAGGTCGGGGTCCTCGGGGCTGCGCCGGTTCTGGGCGGGGTCGAGGCGGTTGAGGTCGGATATGCCGAGCATCGAGGACAGCGACACGCTCTCGGACAGCACCTGGTCGCGTTCGCCGGTGAGCCGCAGCGGGGCCAGTGCGCGGGCGGCCTGCTCCCGCACGGCCGGCTGCATCTCGTCCACGACGGCGTCCTGGACGGCGCTGTACAGCCTGCTGTCGCGGCCCTCCAGGGAGACGGCGCCGTCCTCGTCCACCCGGGCCCGCACATCGACGCGGCCCGGCTCGTCCCGCTCCTCCGCCACCAGGCAGACGACGTGCAGCGCCATGTCCGGGCCGGCCTCGGCCAGCAGCTGGGAGACCAGCGAGGAGCGCACCCAGGACGCGGCCGGGTCGAAGTCGTCCAGCACGACGACGACGCGCTGGCGCGGCGCGTCCGAGCCGGAGGACAGGAGCCGGTTGGCGCGCTCGGTGCGCAGGGCCGCGATCCGCTCCAGCACCTCCTGGAGGTGTTCCTGGAGGCCGGAGATGTCGGCGGCCACCAGGGGCACGACCTCCTGGTCGCGGAACTGCGCGGCGGAGTCGGGGTCCTGGGTGTGCGGCAGCCACTTGGTCCAGTCCCACACCGGGCTCCCGCCCGTCACGATGGCCAGCCGTACGTCGTCCGGGGCGTGCAGCACCGCCAGCTGCGCCAGCATCGTCTGCGCCAGCTCGCGGGTGCGCGCACGGGGACCGAGCAGGGTGACGACCCCGGCGGAGCCCAGGTCGAGCCATGCGGGCTGCCCCGCGACGGTGTTCTGCGTCTCGACCAGCTCGGCGGCGGCATGCCGGGCGTGCGGGTCCAGCTCGACGGTCGGATCGTTCTGCGGCGGCATGGCCAGGGGGGTGGCCAGCGGAGCGGTGCCGGTGCCGACGCGGAGGTGGAGGAAGTCGGAGTCACCGGGGCGGCGCTCCCACACCCGCCGCCTCCGGGTGGCTATCGCCCACAGCCGGTCCGGGTGCGGGTACCGCCACACACCGGCCAGCCGCTGCTCCGCGGCGACCCGCAGGGCCTGTTTGCGGACGTCGCCGAGGTACTCCAGGTACTTCTCGCGTTGCCGCTCCTGGTTGCGCAGCCGCCCGGCACGCAGCTGCATCCGCACGGCGATGGTGACACCGACGGACAGCACGACGAAGGCGATCCCCAGGAGGATCATCCAGGGCCGGCCGTTGGCGATCATGTAGGCGGCCATGGAGAAGCTGCTCAGCAGGGGCAGCAGCAGCATCACCCACTGCGCCGCGCCGGGCGGCTCCGGCTTCTGCGGCAGCGTGGCCAGCGTCGTCTTCCCCTCCGGCATGGGTGGAGGGGAGATGCGGACCGGGCGGTGGAAGGGGGTTCGACTCATGCGGGTTGCTGCCTCAATACGGTGTCGCGTCGGCGAGCGGGCCTGTCGGGGAGGGTCTGCCTGGCGGGCGGGGACGGGCTCGGGCCTGCTGGTGGTGGCGGGCCGGGGGCGGGGGTGGTGGCCGGGGGCGGTGACCGGCGGCCTGCTGGCCGGCCCGTCGGGCCTTGCCGCTCCCGTGCCGCCGGCCTCGGTGGTCGTGCCGTCAGGGGCCGAGAGCGACCGTGAGGTCCCTGAGCGGATGGTTCGGGGCCCTGGGGTCCGTCATCGCGGGCCGGCCTCTTCTCCTCGTCGCCGCCGGCCCCGGACGGGTACGCGGCCGGGGCCGCACCGGCCCGGCCGGCTCACAGCGCCCCCTCGGGAGGCAGGTCCTGCGGGAGCAGCGTCGTGAGGACGTCGGAGTCGGCGGCGGCCAGGTCGAGCGTCGCCAGATCGCCTTCCGCGAGCCGCTGCGCGTGCCGTTCCGTCATCAGCTGGAACGCCTGGCGGGCGGTACGGCCGTTGCCGAATCCGTCGCCGCGCGGCATCGCCGCGAAGTACGCGTGCAGGGCCTCCAGCGTCTGAGGCGCGCAGGTGTACTGGTGGCTCTCCGCCTGGTGCTGGACGATCCGCACCAGGTCCTGCGCCGAGTAGTCGTCGAAGGTGAGGGTGCGGGTGAAGCGGGACGCGAGACCGGCGTTGGACTCCAGGAAGCGGTTCATGTCCCCGGGGTAGCCGGCGACAATGACGACGACCTCGTCGCGGTGGTCCTCCATCAGCTTCACGAGGGTGGAGATCGCCTCGGAGCCGAAGTCGTTGCCGATGCCCTCCGGGGCCAGCGAGTAGGCCTCGTCGATGAAGAGCACGCCACCGAGCGCGCGGCGGAAGACAGCCGTCGTCTTCGGCGCCGTGTGGCCCACGTACTCGCCCACCAGGTCACCGCGGTCGGTCTCCACCAGGTGCCCCCGCTCCAGCAGGCCCAGGGCGGCGAGGAAACCGCCGTAGAGGCGGGCGACGGTGGTCTTGCCGGTGCCGGGGTTGCCCGCGAAGACGAGGTGACGGCTGAGCGGCGGCGGGGAGAGGCCCGCGTCCTGACGGACCTTGACCATCCGCATCAGCTTGGTCATGGTCATCACGTCGCGCTTGACGCTCTCCAGGCCCACGAGCCGGTCGAGTTCCTCGCGCAGCTCCTCCAGCCGCTCCTCGGCGGACCGGTCGTCGTCCTCCTTCTTCTGGGCGGCGGCGCCGGCCCCGGTCCTGCTGGTGACACCCGAGGAGGCGCCCGCGACGGCGACGCGCCGGGCGGGGCCACCGCCCCCGGCGCCGTCCAGCGTCGGCAGCAGCGGTTCCGCCACGCCCTCGACGACGCAGTCCTCGGCCCGTACGTCGGCCTCCTCGTCCCGCAACAGGTCCTGCTCGCTGCCGGAAACGGCGCAGCGGCGCAGCGTGAGGCAGGACTTGGCACCCGCGTAGACGGCGGGGAAGCGGCTGTCGGTGATCTCGCAGTCCTCGTACAGGCCCTCGCCGCGCTCCTCGACGAACAGCCCGTTCTTCGCCGCCTTCTGCACGGCGGTGCCCCGTATCCGGGGCCGGGCACCCGCACGGACGACGATCCCGCTGCCGGACGCCTCGCGCACCACGCCGCCGTCCACCACGATGGTGGAGTCCGTGCCCAGCACCATGCCGGAGGAGCCGCTGCGGGAGACGGTCACGTTCTCCAGCAGACCACCGGTACCGGGGCCGATCTCGACGCCGACACCGGTCGTGTCGCGGATCTCGCAGCCCACCAGCAGCGGCCGGTGCGTGGTGCGCAGCCGCACGCCGAGGCGGGCGCCACTGATCCGGCAGTCGCGCAGCGCGGCGTCACCGCCGTCCACGCTGACGCCGACGAGTTCGGTGTCCTTCGTCTCGCAGTCGGCGGCGAGGAGTTCGGCGCGGTCCGTGGCGCGGAGCCCGTACTCGGGGGTGCTGCTGACGGTGCAGCCGGTCAGCCGGCCGCGGGCACCGCCGCCGAGGTGGACCGCGGTGTAGGCGGTGTCCTTGACGGTGCAGCCGGTGAAGGTCAGCTCCGCCTCCTCCACGGCGTAGACGCCGTTCGCGGCCGTGCGCGCGAACGTGCTGCCCTCGGCGGTGGTGTCGGCCCGGCCGGTCACCACCAGCGCGCTGTCCTCGCTGTCCACGGCACGCACCTGCTGCATGCTCAGGCTGCTGGAGCCGGTGGCGATCAGCGCGGCGCCGCTGGTGTGGTGGATGTGGCAGTCGTCGAGCAGCGCGGCGCTCTCGCCGTCCGCCAGCACGCCCGCGCCGGCGGTGCGGAAGATCTCGCAGGTGCGCAGCCGCACACCGAACGCGTTCTCGTTCGAGATCTCGTCCGCGTGCGCAGATCCCGCCACCTCGCCGGACGGCAGCTCGGACTTGGCGCGTACGCGCTTGCCCGCGCGGCGCCCGGCGGAGCCGGTCAGCCGGACCCCCTGGGCGCCTGTCTCGTGCAGCCGGCTCTCCCGCAGCAGCGCCCCGGCACGGCTCTCGGCGAGCAGTCCGGCACCGGCGCTGTGCTTGATCTCGCAGCGGGTCAGCGTGGCGTGCGCCGCCCCTCCGAGGTAGACGCCGCGTGCGGCCACCTGGTCGATCAGCGTCTCGGTGGCCTCCAGCCGTGCCTCGTCGTCCGCGAAGACGCCGTCGCCCTCGCAGTCGTGGATGCCGCAGCCCTCCATCGTGGTGCGGCTGGTGCCGGCCAGCCGGACGGCGGCCAGCGCTGCGCCGCGCACGGTGCAGCCGGTCAGCGTGGGCGTCGCCGTCTCGGACACCTCGATGCGCCCGCCGTTGATCTCGCAGTCCCGCAGTCCCGGTTCGCCGGCCCGCAGCAGCACCGCGGGCTCGCGTGGCGAGGACGCCTCGAAGGTGAGGCCCCGGACCTGTGGCGCCCCGCCGTGCGTGGTGAGGGCGGGGCCGCGCGCGGCGATCACGCGGACGGTACCCGTGCCCTTCTCCGCGACGAGCGTCACGTCCTTGTCCAGCACGACGCTCTCGTGGTAGGTGCCGGGCCGGATGGTGACGACGGCACCGGGGCCGGCACTGCGCACGGCGGCGCCGATCGTCCGGTGCGCGCCCCAGCTGCCGGGCGCCACGCGCTGCTGCTTGCCCCCTTTCATCGCACCCCCACCCGGTCGCTCGCCGGAAGGCGGGTGCGGAGTCCGACCGCCGCGCTCACATCGAGCTCCCCAGGTTCATCAGGCTCTCGTAGACCCCGAACACACCGACGGCGAGCGGTACGCACACGATGGCGAGGAAGCTCGCCAGCCCCGTCAGCCACTTGGCCCGTTCCGTCAGGTCCACCGGGCGGACGGCGGCGCGGAACGCCATCCCGAGGCCGCAACCGGTGAGCACGACACCGACCGCGAACGCCACCAGGGCGCCCAGCTGCACGGTGTCGAACAGCTCCTCCGGCAACCGGACGAAGAGGGCCACCAGGCCCAGGGTGCCGACGGCGAGCTGCGGGGCGACGACCGGGACCAGCCGCGACGAGCCGGCCTCCAGCAGCACCGCCACCCCGGCGCAGCCCAGCAGGCCGAAGGCGTACGGATCGTCGGAGGCCGCCAGCGTCACGAGCGCCCAGCCGAGGCCGACCGCGAGGAGAACGGTGAGGAAGGTGAGCAGCCGGTTGCCGCGGCGCACGGCGGCGGCCACCTCGTCGCTCTCCCGGCCCCGGCGCTCCTGCGGTTCACCGGGCACCAGCACGGCGATCTGGCTGGCGATCCGCGGCAGCACCCGGAACAGCAGCAGCATGACGACGGCCACCACGGCGGCCGACGACGTGGGGCCGGCGTCCAGCAGCGCCAGCGGTATCACGAGGACCGCGATGACGGAGGTGACGAGCACCGCCACCACCGTCGGCACCGAGGGCAGGGCCAGCAGTGCGGCGATCGCCCCGAGAACAGCTGACAGGGCGGGCACCGCCAGGGACACCGCCCGCCCGTCCAGCGGCAGGCCGGTGCCCGCGGCGACGGTCAGCGGGACGGCGGCCAGCGCCATCACCTGCCGCACGCCCGCGGGCACGGGCCAGCTCTTGCGGGTGGCGTACCAGGCGGTCAGCGCGGAGGCCACCCCGATCAGGAAGAACATCACCACCGCGGGCCCGGCCTGGTGGCGCAGGCCGAGCGGGACCGTGGCCAGCACACTGGCGAACAGACCGGCGACGACGACGGACAGCGCACGGTTGCGGGCGTTCCACAGCTGTGCGTCCTCGTTCGCCGCGGCGATCTGGTCGTCGAGGTCGGTCACGGACAGGTCGAGGTCCTCGTCCGCGCGGCAGTCGCGCAGATACAGCACCGCGCCGTCCAGGACTCCGGCGCTCTCCAGGGAGTCACCGGGCGGGAACGGCGGCGCCCCGGCCTCGGCCAGGGACCACACCGGGGGCATCGCCTCCGACTCCTCCTGCCCGCACAGGCCGGCGAGTCGGGGGACGTACTCGGCTATCGGGGCGCGCACGGGCAGCGCGAGATCCACGCTCTTGCGCTCACCGACCACGGTGACGCGGCAGCGGTCATCGGGCACTTGGTCGTCTTCCTTGTCCCGGCTCCTTCAAGGGCCCTGCCCGGCCGCGCCCCGGGAGGGATGGCGGACGACCCGGACTCCGGCCCCCCGCGAGGAACCGCATGTGTGTGGTCAGTGCTTCCAGGTGGAGACGTTGGACCACTCGGCGTCGCTGTAGTTGTTCCAGTTGATGTTCATCGCGTGGGCGATGCGGCCGAGGACGCCGTCGTAGCCGAACAGCCCCTCGGCGGCGATGTCCCACTCGTTCTGCATGTCCTGGTAGTAGGTCGCGGCCTGGCTCTCGTTCCACGAGGCGGCGACATCGCTCAGCCGGGTCTTCAGGTTCCGCAGTTCGTCGGTCGTCTTGTCCGAGAGCGTCCTGATGCGCGTGGGAGCGTCCCCGAGTTCGGCCCGGACGAGGATGGAGGCGCCGTCGATGTTGGTCATGAGTACTCCGCGTCGAGGTGGTGGGAGGGGCCGTCAGGAGAAGTTGGCGCCGCGCTCGCTCATGGCGGCGAACTGGGTGCCGCTGCTCGGCGTGGGGATGTCCACGCCCAGCGCCGTGAGGTTCGACAGGTTCTGCGCCTCGGACTCCTTGTAGTTGATGTAGTTGCCTTCGAGTCCCTTGGAGATGCCCATGAGGGCGTCGTTCAGCATGCGGGCGTAGGTGTCGAACTCCTTCATGAGGATTTCGAACTGGGCGTGCGCGGGTCCCTGCCACGCCTGGCCCAGCTGCTCGGCGTACGCCCGCAGGGCCTGGATGTCCGCCGACACCCGCCCGGCGGTGAGCGCGGTGTCCTGCGACGCCTGCTGCACGCGCTCAGGAGTTACTCGGTAGTGCACACCACCGACTATTGCTTGGGCAGCCTGGTCCGCCATTGCGGATTCGCCTTCCTTCCTGACCAGCCGTCAGTTGTCTGGTGGGGGAGCCCTCCTGCCGAATACTGCCGACGACGAGGAGTTCGCCCACTTTCGCCGTGGACGTCATTGAACAAGGGGCGCACCGATGGCACGTTGTGCCACATCAACATTCCGTTGCCGGCGACGCCCTTCCGTACTGATTACGGGAGTGCGCGCGCGGTTGTGTATTTCCTGTGAGCGTTTCCGCGCCGACGCGAGGAAGACGGCGCATACGCGCCGGAAAGGGCGCCGATTTCCCAGGGTTGACCGAATACTGGACAGTCACGTCACTCCGCGTAGGCCGCTCGGTTCCCACCGTGGGCGCACCTCCTCCCCGGTCGCACGTCGAGCGCTGCGCCACGACCGGACGACAGCTCCGGTCGAAGCGTACCCGACGCCGAGCCGAAAGCGACTGGCGGCCAAGAACCAACTCACATCGTTCAGACGCAATTCAGCGGCGAGCGGTCACCGGACTCCGGACTCTCCCTTCCCCGGGCGCGACCGACCGGGCCGCAACCTGGCGACGGAGACACGGACGAGGAATTACAACGGAACTCAACCGGGCGCTCTCAGAAGGAAATCGGCAACAAATCCGGCCTTCCCGTTTCCGTTTACCGCCCGTTTCCGGGGCTCCGCGGCGGACGCCGGCCGACAAGGCCACTGCCCCATGCGGGCATTCGCTTCCGCCCATGCCGGTGGCGCACACCACGTCGCGGACGGCGGAGGGCGGAGGACGGGAACAGAGCAAGTCACCGGCAGCCGTGCGCGGTCCGCCACCGGCGCCCGCCCCGGCACGCTCGCACCCGGCAGACCATGGCAACGGCCGCGCACCGGCCGCGGCGACAGCCGTTCACCGTGCCGCAGCAACAGCCGCGCACCTGCCCCCTCTTCCGTGTGGCCGGGCCACCGAGCCGCCGGGCCACCGAGCCGCCGGGCCGCCGGGCCGCCCGGGTCAGCGCAGCGAGCGGACCAGTACGTCGAAGGCCGGGGTGCGCGGCGTGATCGGCGCGTAGTGGCCGACGCCGGGCAGCAGATGCAGCCGGCCGCCCCAGTTGTTGGCGTAGCGCCGGGACAGTTCGATGGGCACTTCCTTGTCGGCGGTGCCGTGCAGGATCTCCACCGGGATGCGGGGCAGCAGCCGCATCGGGTCCGCGTCCCACGAGGTGGTCTCCACCTTCTCCTCGCCGCCGAGGAACGCGGCCACGCTGCCGTCGTCGAGCCGCAGCTCGTGGGCGCGGGCCAGGTCGGCGAGCGGGGCGGCCACGACGACGCGTCCGGCGGCCCGCTCCCGTTTGGCGGCGGCCCACAGGGCGAGGTGGCCGCCCGCGGAGTGGCCGAAGAGCACACTGGCGGGGGCGCCGAGGTGTTCGAGCGCGGCGTCCACGTCCTCGACGGTCGCCGGCCAGCCGCCGCCACCGCCCACCCTGCGGTACTCGACGAGCGCGACCCGCATGCCCTGGCCGGCCAGGGCCGCGGCGAACGGCGACAGATGGGTGCGGTCCCATTCCTCGCGCCAGAATCCGCCGTGCAGCAGCACGATGCGGCCCCCGGGGGCGTTCTCCCCGTACAGGTCGATGACCTGGGAGGGGTGGGGGCCGTACTTCTCCTGGCGCTCCGGCGGCACCGGGTCCAGTGCCAGCAGGGCCTTGCGCTCGTCCTGGCTCACCGATCTCCCCCGATCACCTCGCCCAGGACGCGGGCGGCGCGCTCGACGTCCTTGAACGAAGTGTAGAGCGGGGTGAACCCGAAGCGCAGGACACCGGGGCGCCGGAAATCGCCGACGACGCCGCGCGCGATCAGCTCCGCCATCACCTGCTCGGCCCCGTCCTCCGGGTCGCACAGCAGCGCCACCTGGCTGCCCCGCCGGGCGTGCTCGGCGGGGGTCAGCGACCGCACCGTGACGGCCGCGCCCTCGTCCTGCCGGGCCGCCACGCAGCGCAGGAAGAAGTCGGTGAGGGCCAGCGACTTGGCCCGCACGTCCTCGATCCGCACCCCGTCCCACACGCGCAGGGCCTCCTCCAGCGCCGCCATGGACAGGATGTCGGGGGTGCCGACCCGGCCGCGTGCCGCCCCCGCGGCCGGCCGGTAGTCGGGCGCCATGGCGAACGGTTCGGCGTGCGAGGTCCAGCCGGGCAGCGGGGTCTCGAACCGGTCCTGGAGCCCGGAGCGCACATAGAGGTAGGCGGGCGAGCCGGGGCCGCCGTTGAGGAATTTGTAGGTGCAGCCGACGGCCAGGTCCACCCCGTGCTCGTCGAGGCCGACGGGGAGGGCGCCGGCGCTGTGGCACAGGTCCCACACCGACACGGCGCCCGCGCGGCGGGCGGCGGCGGTGAGGGCCGGCAGGTCGTGGAGGGCGCCGGTGCGGTAGTCGACGTGGTTGAGGAGCACGGCGGCGGTCCGTTCGCCGACCGCCTCGGAGACGGCGTCGGCGGGCACGGCCCGCACGGTGCAGCCGGTCAGCCGTGCCGCGGAGGCGGCGATGTAGCCGTCGGTGGGGAACGTGGCCGCGTCCACCAGGATTTCGTCACGCTGCGCCGAGTCGGCGCGGGCGAGGCGGACGGCGCCGATGAGCGCCTTGAAGACGTTGACGCTGGTGGAGTCCCCGACGACGATCTGCCCGGGTGCGGCGCCCACGAGCGGCGCGATCAGGTCGCCGACCCGCTCCGGCATCGTCCACCAGCCCGACTCCGTCCAGGAGCGGATGCGCAGCCGCCCCCACTCGCGGGACACCACGTCGGCCAGCCGGCCCGCCACTCCCTCGGGCAGCGCCCCCAGGGAGTTGCCGTCCAGGTAGACGGTGCCTGGGTCGAGGACGAAGCGGTCCCGGAGCGGGGCGAGGGCGTCGGCGGCGTCGAGGGCGCGGGCCTCCTCGGCGAGCGCGCCGGCGGCGGGGGTCTCAGACATGGCTGCGCGCCGTCCACAGCTCGGGGAAGACGGGTTTGGCGGCGCGTTTCTCCAGCCAGGAGACCCCGGCGGAACCACCGGTGCCGGTTTTGGCGCCCATGGCCCGGCGGGTGGCGACCAGGTGGTCGTTGCGCCAGCGCCACACCAGTTCGGCGACCTCGGTGAGGGCTTCGCCGAGCCGCAGCGCCTCCGGTCCGGCGGCGCCCTCGTACACCCGCACCCAGACGGCCTCGACGCCCGCGTCGGGCTCGTACCGGGTGCTCAGATCGCGGTCGAGCACCGCTTTGGGCACGGCCTCGCCGCGCCGGGCGAGCCAGTGCAGGGCCTCGTCGTAGAGGCTGGGCTCGTGCAGTGCCTTCTCCAGCTCCGCGTGGACCCTGGGTGTGCCGCGGTGCGGCACCAGCATGGAAGCGGACTTCTCGCCGAGCAGGAACTCCATCTGGCGGTACATGGCGGACTGGAAGCCGGAGCCCTCACCGAGCGCGGCGCGGTAGGAGTTGAACTGCGCCGGGGTCAGATGGGCCAGCGGCTCCCAGGAGGCGTTGAGCGCCGCCATCTCGTAGGTGGAGCGGGTGAGGGCGGCCAGTGCGCCGTCCAGGTCGTCGTCCCGCAGCCGGGAGGCGGCCGTCTGCCATTCGTGCACGATGACGGTGAACCACAGCTCCATGACCTGCGTGGTGACGAGGAAGGCCATCTCGCCCGGGTCGTCGGAGAGCGGGTGCTGGAGGTGGGTGAGGACGTCGGCGTGGACGTAGTCCTCGTACGGCGTGGTCCCCGCGAAGTCCAGAACGGGGGCGTGGGGGTCGTGTGACATCGCTGTCTCCACTCACTGAGTCGCCGGGTAGCGGTCCGCTCCTTTCCGTGAGACGTCGGAGCCCCGGTCCCCTCGGGCCCCACTGGGCCCACCCGTCATGATGCGGGCAACACGACGGCGGCGGCAAGGCCAACCGATGCCGGAGTGACCCCGCCGCCGCCGTGCGGCCCGTGCCGGGCTCAGCCCAAGGTGGCCGCCGCGGTCGGCGAGCTCTCCTTGAGGAACGTGCTGCAGCGCTCGTACTCCTCCTGCTCGCCGATGGCCTGTGCGGCACGCGCGAGGGCGTGCAGCGCCCGCAGGAAGCCGCGGTTCGGCTCGTGCTCGAACGGGACGGGGCCGTGCCCCTTCCAGCCGTTGCGGCGCAGCGCGTCCAGGCCCCGGTGGTAGCCGGTGCGCGCGTACGCGTAGGACTCGACGACCCGGCCCGCCTCGAAGGCGTCGTCGGCCAGCTGCGCCCACGCCAGCGAGGAGGTGGGGTGCTTGGCGGCGACCTCGGCGGGTGCGGTGCCGGCCGCGAGCAGCTCGCGCGGCTCGGGGTCGTCGGGGAGGTGGGTCGGGGGCGGACCCCCGAGCAGGTTCTCGTGAATGGCCATGCCCCCAGTGTGCCTGGCCCCGCCGACGGCCAGGACACGGCTCCCCGGCCGGGGAAGCGGCCTAACGACAAGCCCCTGCCGGGCCCGTCGGGGGCCCGGCAGGGGCTTCGTGACGCGGTGCTCGCGCGGAGGGACGCCGCGGGGGCCTGGAGCCGGTCCCGCGGGTCACCTCGGGCGGGGGACCGCCTGGTGGGTCACTTGAGGCGGGTGCCGGTGGAGCGCAGGTTGGCGCAGGCGACCTGGACGCGGTCGGCCATGCCCTTCTCGGCGGCCTTGCCCCAGCTGCGCGGGTCGTAGACCTTCTTGTTGCCGACCTCGCCGTCCACCTTGAGCACGCCGTCGTAGTTGGCGAACATGTGGGCCGCCACCGGGCGGGTGAAGGCGTACTGGGTGTCGGTGTCCAGGTTCATCTTGACCACGCCGTTGTCGAGCGCGGTGGCGATCTCCTGCTCGGTGGAGCCGGAGCCGCCGTGGAAGACGAAGTCGAACGGGCGGCTGCCGGCCGGCTTGCCGAACTTCTCCGCCACCCCGGCCTGCAGGTCCTTGAGCAGCTCGGGACGGAGCACCACGTTGCCCGGCTTGTAGACGCCGTGCACGTTGCCGAAGGAGGCGGCGAGCAGGTAGCGGCCCTTGTCGCCCAGGCCGAGCGCCTCGGCGGTGCGGATCGCGTCCTCGACGGTGGTGTACAGCTCGTCGTTGATCTCGTGGGTGACGCCGTCCTCCTCACCGCCGGTCGGAGTGATCTCGACCTCCAGGATGATCTTGGCGGCGGCGGCCTCGGCCAGCAGCTCCTGCCCGATCTCCAGGTTGTCCTTGAGGGTCTCGGCGGAGCCGTCCCACATGTGGGACTGGAACAGCGGGTTCTCACCGCGCTGGACGCGCTCCTTGGAGACGGCCAGCAGCGGGCGGACGTACCCGTCGAGCTTGTCCTTGGGGCAGTGGTCGGTGTGCAGCGCGATGTTCACCGGGTACTTCTTCGCGACGATGTGCGCGAACTCGGCGAGCGCCACGGCACCGCTGACCATGTCCTTGTTGTACTGGCCGCCCAGGAATTCCGCCCCGCCCGTGGAGATCTGAACGATGCCGTCGCTCTCCGCCTCGGCGAAGCCGCGCAGCGCGGCGTGGAGCGTCTGCGTCGAGGTGACGTTGATGGCGGGGTAGGCGAACTTGCCCTCCTTCGCCCGGTCGAGCATCTCGTTGTAGATCTCGGGGGTTGCGATGGGCATCAGACCGCTCCTCGGGTGTGCGTATGGGGATCCTGCTCAGGGGACCGACGTCATCGTCCCGCTCATCTTCCCAGACAGGGGCGAATGCTCCAGACGCCGGGCATTCACGAGTTCACGAACTGACGTTTCACGTGAAACGACAGGCGCGCGCCACCTCTCCCGTCACCCGAGGTCGAGGTCCTGCAAATCGAACGCGTAGACGTACGGGAGACCGGCCCGCTCCATCGCCGCAGCGGCACCGCGCTCCACGATCGTGGCCACCGCGACCACCTCGGCACCCGCTTGCCGCGCCGCCTCGACGGCGGTCAGCGGCGAGTTCCCCGTCGTCGAGGTGTCCTCGACGATCAGCACCCGGCGGCCCGCCACGTCCGGGCCCTCGATCCGGCGCTGGAGGCCGTGCGCCTTGCCCGCCTTGCGGACGACGAACGCGTCCAGCTTCCGGCCGCGGGCGGCAGCCGCGTGCATCATCGACGTCGCCACCGGGTCGGCGCCCAGGGTCAGCCCGCCGACCGCGTCGTAGTCCAGGTGCGCCGTCGCGTCCAGCATCACCTGGCCCGCCAGCGGCGCGGACTCGCCGTCCAGCGTGATGCGGCGCAGGTCGATGTAGAAGTCGGCCTCCGCGCCCGAGGAGAGCGTCACCCGGCCGTGCACCACGGCCTTGTCCTTGATCTGCCGCAGCAGAGCGTCCCGCACATCGTTCATGGGACCTCAGCCTATGTTCCGGCCCGGCAGCCGCCGCGCAAGCCCCCGCCGGTCCCCGGACCGGCGGACCGGCGGGGGCCGGCGGGGAGGACCGAGACCTACAGGCGCTCCCACGACCAGGTGGTGGTCAGCTCCAGCGGGTCCAGGGGCGTGACCTGGCGCGGGTGGGAGTTGAGGCCGTTCGGCGGGCCGCTCTGCGGCTCGACGCACACCGCCTCCTCCGGCTCGTCGAACACCACGACGTACTCGGCCCGCGAGGCGATGCGCAGCCGCAGCTCCTCGGGCCAGGTGAGGGTGACGTCCACGCCGCCGGGCATCCCGAAGCAGTCGTCCCACGGGCCGGGCCGCGGGTCGATCCGCTTGCCCGTGGGGATGTGGTCGTCGCCGCGCTCCTCCTGCCACTCCGGCGAGAAGTCGATCCGCACGTCCCCGCCGCCCTGCCCCAGGTTGCGCAGGAACCAGGGGTGCCAGCCGGCCTGCGCCGGGAAGGAGACGTCGAAGGTCTCGACGGCGAGCTTGAGGGTCAGCGACGACCCGTCCTCGGCCAGCTCCACGACCTGGGTGACCCGCCCCTCCCACGGCCACGGGTCGGTCAGGTCGTAGGTGAAGGCCGCCTTCGTGGCGGTGGCGCCCGGGGCCTGGCGCCACACCGCGTCCCGGACGGTGCCGTGAATGGCGTGGGGGCCGTTGTTGAGCGGCAGTTGGTACATCTCGCCGCCGTTGCGGAACCGCCCCTGCGCGGTACGGCCGCACCACGGCGCCATCACGAACGAGCCGTACTTGGGGCCCTGGCGCAGCAGTTCGGTGCCGCCCACCCGGAGGGAGGCGAGCCGGCAGCCGTGCTGGGGTTCGACCGTCACCTCGGTGCCGCGGGCGGCGAGCACAACGGTCGTGGCGTTGGCGGGGGTGGGCTGATCAGTCATGACAGCGACGATAACGGCGCATTCAGCGGCGCCGCCGCAAGACCCGGCCGAGGACCACGGCGCCGGCCACCACGGCCGCCGCCGCGGGGGCGGCCCAGCGCAGCGTCGCGGTGGCACCGGCCTGCGCAGGCGCCGGCACCGGCGCGTAACGGCCGCGCGGCGGGGCGTGGTCCACCTCTTCCGCGCTGCGCCCGATCATCGTGCGCCGGGCGTGCGCCGCCTCGGCACCGAGCCCGTCCTGGCCGGGCGCGCCCGGACCGCCGTCCCCCAGCGCCCCGGCCGCCGCGTCGATGTCGTTCTCGTCCTCGCGGCTCAGCGACGAGGGCGGGATGTCCGTCTCGAACAGCGGGGTGCTGTCCGGCTCGCCGCCCTGCTCCGCCTCCTCGGAACCCGGCGCCCGGGAGGCCCCGGACGCTTTCGAGGGGTCCTGCTCCCGGTCCGGTTCCACCTCGGGCTCGGGGATGCCGGGAATGGCCCGCTCGTTGTCGCCGGGCGCACCGATGCCGCCGGGCGCGGCATCCGTCACGTCCGCCTCCTCGGGGGCGCCGCCCGCCGCGCCCTCGGCCTCCGGACTGCCCGACGGCGGCTCGTCCCGGATGCTGTCGCCGAGTGCGGCGGCGAAACGGTCCAGCAGCCTCACACCGGCCGAGGAGGCGGTCTTCGCCTCGAACCCGGCGAGCCGGCCGGTGCCGGTCACCGTGCCGACGCACACCAGCGCCGTGCCCTCCCCGTCCTCGGCGGCGCGGGGCTCGACGGAGAGCGCCAGCTCCACGGTGCCCTCGCCCCGCGCCTCGGCGCCGCTGCCCTCCACCTCCAGCCGCTCCAGCGCGTCGGGACCCGCGGCCGGGCCCGTGGCCCCGCGCGGGGTGAGGAAGAGGGTGCCGCGGTAGGTGATGGTCGAGCCGCCGATCCGCACCTTCCAGCGGCCCGGCACCCGGGCCGCGGCCCCGTCGCCCCCGGTCGCGGCCGGCCCGGCGCCGTCCTGCGGTTCCTGCTGCAACCCGGGGACGCAGCGGGCGACGCGCGCGCTGTCAGCGAGTGCGGCCCGTACAGAGCCGACGGAAAACGGAACGTACACCTCGTGCTCCATGGGGCGGAGCTTATTACCCGGCAGTCCGCCGCACATACGACTGCGCCGCATCTTTCCCCACCCGGTGCACCGCACCACCCTGGTACGACGGCGCATCCCGCAGCATCCCGCACCCCTCGGCGGCGCGCCCGTCACCGCCCGGCCGCCCGCCCGCGGAGGGGGCGGTCAGTCCGGGTAGCGGGGGTGCATCAGGGTGGAGGGCGGCAGGTCGGGGGCCGGGCCGCGGGGAACGGGCGGGCGGCCGGGCGCGAACCGTCCGCCGCCGGCGTCGCAGCCCTCCGCCGCGGGGCCGGGGAGCCGGGCCACCAGATAGCCGCGCCCGCCGTCGGCGGGCGTGTGCGGGCAGGTGCGCAGGCCCGCGGCCCGCAGCGTCGCCTCCACGGTCCAGAACGCGCGGGGCCGCGCGGCCGTCCTGCCGCCGGGGACGCTGAGCCGGCCGTCGTCGGCCAGTGCCCGGGCGGCCAGTCCGTAGAACTCCTGCGAGTACAGCTTGGGGTCGGCGGCGGAGGCCGGATCGGGCAGCGCGG
This sequence comes from Streptomyces albus subsp. albus, assembly GCF_000725885.1. Lineage (GTDB taxonomy): Bacteria > Actinomycetota > Actinomycetes > Streptomycetales > Streptomycetaceae > Streptomyces > Streptomyces albus. The sequence goes on from NZ_JODR01000009.1 coordinate 407,134, forward strand.
CGATGATCACGTCGAACGGTGGCGCGTCGCCGCGGGCCCGCTCGCGCAGCCAGCGGAAGGCGTCGGCGTGTTCGATCCGCACCCGCGGATCGTCCAGCGCACCGCCGTTGAGGCCGCGCAGCCCCGGGTCGCGGCGGGCGAGCCGCACCACACCGGGGTCGGGCACCACCACGGTGACGCTGTCCACGCCCGGCCTGCGCAGCACCTCCCGCAGGGCCAGCCCGTCCCCGCCGCCGACGACCAGCACGCGGCCGTGCGGCCCGCCCGTCATGGCGGGGCGGACCAGGGCCCGGCCGCTGCGGTGTGCCTCCCGGCCCCGGAGGGCCAGCCGGCCGTCCTGGAAGAGCCGCAGCTCACCGGCCTTCCGCCACTGCTCGGGGGTGGTGCCGCCGGTGAGGACGAGTTCCTGTTCGTGGGTGCGGACGGCCACGCGGACGTCCCCGCCGTAGACGGCGTGCCGGGCCGCGCGCTCGAACGGTTCGACACAGAGGGAGCCGCCGACGAGCAGGAGCAGCACACAGCCGTTGGCCGCCAGCAGCCGCCGCCGCGTCCGGGCGGGCAGGTCGTGGCGGAAGAGCCACTGGACGACCAGTCCGCCCGCGAGCACGTTGACCGCACCGGTGAGCAGCCCTCCGGTGAGCTGGCCGAAGAAGGGCAGCAGCAGGAAGGGGAACGTCAGCCCGCCGACGAGGGCGCCCACGTAGTCGGCGGCGAACAGATCGGCGACGGCGCCGCCCGCGTCCTGTTCGCGGATGCGCTGGATGAGCGTCATCAGCAGCGGCATCTCGGCGCCGATCAGCACGCCGATGGCGAAGGAGATGACGACGAGCGCGACGGTGGCCTGGCCCAGCCAGGCGAAGCTCGCGTACAGGGCGATGCCCGAGCCGCCGCCGACGAGCGCCAGCAGCGCCTCGACGTAACCGAACCCGGCAGCCGCGTGGCAGCGCAGCCGTTTGGCGACGAGGGAGCCGACGCCCATCGCGAAGACCATCACCGACAGCACGACGGACGCCTGCGTCACGGAGTCGCCGACCAACGCGGTGGCCATGGCGACCAGTTCGAGTTCGTAGACGAGGCCGCAGGCCGCGCAGACGAAGACCGAGGCGAGGACGTACGCGCGTCCGAGCCCGGCGGGAACGGGCAGCCGCGCGTCGGCCGCGACGGGCTGGGGGCGGTCGATCATGTCCGCACGTTACGTCACACGATCACCACAATCGGTCACTCACATGGGTGCTTCCACGGGGTTCAACCCCGAACATCCGACCAGATTCGTGCCGAGCGCCCCGGCCGCGACGCGGGTCCGCGTCGTGACCAGGCAGCCCTCCTGGGGGTAGGAGTGCCAGGTGCGCCAGCGGAGCTGGCCCTCGTGCTTCTGTACGAGCAGCGCGGTGAAGGCGCTCGGCGCGCCGGGGAAGGTGCCCGCCAGCCCGTGCGGGTGGTCGGCGACCAGCGCGAGCAGTTCCTGCGCGCGCCCCGTGAACGAGCCGGGGGACAACCGCTCGACCCGCGCGGCGAATTCGTACTCCCATTCGCCGAAGCGCTTGGAGACGCCGACCGGGAGGGGGGAGCGGCTGCCCGGCAGGCAGGCGACGGTCTCGGAACAGCTGCCGTACTCCTCGTCCAGCAGCACCTGGTGCGAGGCGCCGAGCAGCCGCAACTGCACGTGTGCCCCGCTCAGTTCAACGTCGAGGCACGCGAGTGCCGGCAGCGGCTCGCGGCCCAGCGCCCAGGCGAGGTCGTGCGCACGGGTATCGGTGTAGGCGGTCTTCAGGGTGGTGAGCATGCGTCGGCTCCGCAAACACGCAGGGAGGGTGGGCCGGGCCACCCCTCGACGAGCACCCGAAGCCACCGGGCTCAGGGACCCGGAAGCACTCGGGGACGACAGTTCACGATTCACGGAATCACGGAATGCGCTGCGCCCCCAGCGCTTTTGCCAAGGTTCTGCCGATTTCCATCCCATAGGTATGGAGCAGGTCAGGTGTTCCCTTCTTCCCTTGCCCCACACGTCACCCCGGAGCGCCCCCGGGCTCCCCCGCAGACTGGTAACCGCTGTGACAGGAGGGGGAGTTGGTGGTTCACGGCGAAGGGCGGCCGACGACGGGTGCGTCAGCTGCTGCCGCCTCCGCCGCCGCAGCCGCCACCACCGCAACCCCCGCCTCCGCAGGAGCCGCCGCCGCGCCCACCACCGCCACCCGCCCACCAGGAGCCACCGCGACGGCGGCGCCAGCGGAAGGCGGGCTTGCCGTTGGCGATCCGGACGAGGGAGACGATCGCCTGTACGAACATGCCCAGTGCCACGATGCCGAGGGCCGGCCCCAGGTGCTCCACGTCAGCACCCTCCGCCGCCACCGCCGCCACCGCAGCCCCCGCCACCGCCACCGCCCCCGCACGAGGAGCCGCCGCCGCAGCCGCCACCGCCACCGCTTCCGCAGGAGCTGTGGGAGCTGTGGGAGCCGTGCGAGCCGCCGCCCGCCCACCACGAGTTGTCTCCGCCGCCGCGCGGTGTCCGCTCGGTGCCGGACGACTTGGACAGCGCCGCCACGAGGGCGAAGACGCCCACGACACAGATGAAGACCACTACTGATTCCACGCGGATCCCCCTTGGATATCGGTCCCGTTCTTCCGGGAGGCGGGCCGGTCAGTCCCCACCGCCACCACCCCCGCCGCAGCCACCGCCACCGCCCCCGCAGGAGGAACCTCCCCCGCAGGAGAAGCCCCCACCACCGGAGGACCCGCCCCCGTCCGAGGAGCCCCCTCCACCGGAGGACCCGCCTCCGTCCGAGGAGCCCCCTCCGTCCGAGGAGCCCTCACCGTCCGAGGAGCCCCCACCGCCGGAGGCGTCGCCGCCGGCCGGGCCGTCCCCACCCGGCGAGCCGTCCCCGCTCGGCGAGACGTCCCCGCCCGGCGAGTCGACCGCGAACGCGACTCCGCCGGAGCCGCTGCCGCCGCTGCTGCCGTCGCCTGCCCACCACGAGTCGCGCGAACCCCCGCCGCTCCCGCCGCGGTCCCACGGCCGGCGTGTGGCGCCGCCCGGACGGCCCGGGCGCCCCCGGCGGTCCACCTTGGCGAAACCCATGACGATCGATGCGACGATCACCATGAAAAGGACGACGATAAAACCTGCGGCCATAGCTGCCCCCTGTCCCCGTTCGCCCGAAGTCCCCAGCCGCGCGGTCGGGTTGCGGCTCCCCCGGGTCCAGGCGGCTCCTGCCCGGTGGGCCCGGGCCGCAAAGCACAGTTGAGGAAGATAAGAGCTTGCCGCAGGATGACGGCCATGACCGCTGGCCACGCAGGACGTCCGCTGCTCAACCGTCGCCTCGCCGAGTTCGGCACCACGATCTTCGCCGAGATGTCCGCGCTCGCCACACGGACGGGTGCGATCAATCTCGGCCAGGGTTTCCCCGACACCGACGGTCCCGAGGCCGTCCGCGAGGCGGCGGTACGGGCGCTGCGGGACGGGCGCGGCAACCAGTACCCACCGGGCCCCGGCGTCCCCGAGCTGCGCCACGCCGTCGCAGAGCACCAGCAGCGCTTCCACGGGCTGCACTACGACCCCGAGACGGAGGTGCTGGTCACCGCGGGCGCCACCGAGGCCGTCGCCGCCGCGCTGCTCGGCCTGGTGGAGCCCGGCGACGAGGTCGTCGCGCTGGAGCCGTACTACGACTCCTATGCCGCCTCGATCGCCATGGCCGGCGGCACCCGGGTCCCCGTCACGCTGCGCCCGCACGCGCCCACGGGTACCTATCGGCTGGATCTGGACGAGCTGCGGGACGCCGTCACCGACCGTACCCGCCTCCTCCTGCTCAACACCCCGCACAACCCCACGGGCACCGTGCTGTCCCGCGACGAGCTGGCGGCGATCGCCGAACTGTGCGTGGAGCGCGACCTGCTGGCCGTCACCGACGAGGTCTACGAGCACCTCGTCTTCGACGGCGAACACCTGCCGCTGGCGGGCTTCCCCGGCATGCGCGAGCGCACCGTGACGATCTCCTCAAGCGGAAAAAGCTTCTCCTTCACCGGCTGGAAGGTCGGCTGGGTCACCGCCACCCCCGCCCTGGTGACCGCCGTCCGCACGGCCAAGCAGTACCTCACGTACGTATCGGCCGGTCCGTTCCAGTACGCCGTCGCCGAGGCGCTGGCCCTCCCCGACAGCTACTACACCGAGCTGCGCGAGGGGCTGCGTGCCCGGCGCGACCTGCTGGCCGACGGGCTGCGCGAGGCCGGGTTCGGGGTCTTCACCCCGGCGGGCACCTACTTCATCACCACCGACATCCGCCCCCTGGGCACGTCCGACGGCGTCTCCTTCTGCCTCTCCCTGCCCGAGCGGGCCGGCGTCGTCGCCGTCCCCACCCAGGTCTTCTACGACCACGCCGAGGCCGGCGCCCCCTACGTCCGCTTCGCGTTCTGCAAGAAGGAGGAGGTCCTCACCGAGGCTGTGTCCCGTCTGCGCACGCTCGCCGGGGGCTGAGGGGCCGTCCCGTCGGGGGTGCAGCACCCCGGAACGTTGCGGCGGTCCAGGGGCCGAGGGGCCCCGGGAACGGGTGTGGGCGGTCGGTCCCCCGTCGGCCGACCGCCCGTTCCCCCGTGCGGCCGGTCCCCCGTCGTCCGGCCGTTCCCCCTGTGCGCGTCTTCCGCGCCCCTGTGACGACGAGTCTGGCCGCTGGGCCAATGCCGCGGTACCTGACAGGTGTCAGGGCCGGAACGCGGAACCGCCCCCGTCGCCGGCTGGTGCGGCGGCGGGGGCGGCGCGGTGGTGCGGGGGCCGGGCGGGGCTACTGGGCGCCGTCGGCGCCGTCGCCCTCGGAGGAGTCCACGTCCTTCTCCAGGCCGAACTGTTCCACCAGCCAGCGGTCGAACTCGATCGAGGCCCGCACCCAGCTCACCGTGCTGGAGACGAAGTGCTCCAGCGAGACGCCCGTGCCGATCAGCATCTGCGCCTCGCCGATGAGGCGGACGCTGCCGTCGTCGTGGGTGTGGGTGTAGACCTTCGGCCACAGCGTGCGGCGGTTCCAGTCGTCGATGGCTTCGAGGAGCTTCGGCTTGTCCTCGATGGTGTGCGGCCGGTCGTAGAACGTACGCACCGAGAAGACCTGCTGCTCCGCCTCCCCGCGGAACATGAAGTAGGTGCGGAACTCCTCCCACGGCGCCGCGAGGTCTCCCTCGTCGTCGACGACGTACTTCAGCTCCATCTGGTCCAGGAGCTGCTTGACGAGGTCCTGGTCGGGGAGGATCGGTCCGGCGGGAGCGGACTCCTCCGGCTCCTCGGGCTGGCCCCCGAAGTTCGGGATCGAGGACGGGTCGATGCTCACGTGGGTGTTTCCCTTCATACGGCTGACGCCATCCTCCCGCACCGGCCCCCCGGAATGACAACCCTGGCGGTGCGGTGTCCCGTATGCGGGCGGCCCCGCCCCCGGCGCGGGGGCGGGGCCGCCGGTTCCCGGCCCGCAGCGCGGGTGCCGCGGGCCGGGGCGGGAGCTGCCGTCAGCGGGACGCGGGCTGCTGGGCGGCGGCGCCGACCATCAGCCCGTCCCAGCCCTCGACGCGGTCCACCCGCACGGTGTCGCCGTCGCGGACCTCCCCGGCGAGGATCTCCTTCGCGAGCTGGTCCCCGATGGCGGTCTGCACCAGGCGGCGCAGCGGGCGGGCACCGTAGGCGGGGTCGTTGCCCTCGACGGCGAGCCAGTCCAGCGCGGCCGGGGTGACGTCCAGGGTGAGTCGGCGTTCGGCGAGCCGGGCCTGGAGGGCGTCGATCTGGAGCTGGGCGATGCGGCGCAGCTCGTCGCCCGCCAGCGCGGAGAAGACGACCAGATCGTCCAGCCGGTTGAGGAACTCCGGACGGAAGGCGGCCCGGACGGCGGCGAGCACCTGCTCCCGCTTCTCCTCCTCCTTCTCCAGCGGGTCCATCAGGTGCTGGCTGCCCAGGTTGGAGGTGAGGATGAGGAGGGTGTTGCGGAAGTCGACCGTGCGGCCCTGGCCGTCGGTGAGCCGGCCGTCGTCGAGCACCTGGAGCAGCACGTCGAAGACGTCGTGGTGCGCCTTCTCCACCTCGTCCAGCAGGACGACGCTGTAGGGGCGCCGCCGCACCGCCTCTGTGAGCTGGCCGCCCTCCTCGTAGCCGACGTAGCCGGGCGGGGCGCCGACCAGGCGGGCGACGCTGTGCTTCTCGCCGTACTCGCTCATGTCGATGCGGACCATGGCCCGCTCGTCGTCGAAGAGGAAGTCCGCCAGCGCCTTGGCCAGCTCCGTCTTGCCGACGCCGGTGGGGCCCAGGAAGAGGAAGGAGCCGGTGGGGCGGTTGGGGTCGGCGATGCCGGCCCGGGTGCGGCGCACCGCGTCGGAGACGGCACGCACGGCCTCGGCCTGGCCGATCAGCCGCTTGCCCAGTTCCTCCTCCATGCGCAGCAGCTTCTGCGTCTCGCCCTCCAGCAGCCGGCCGGCGGGGATGCCCGTCCAGGAGGCGACGACGTCGGCGATGTCGTCGGAGCCGACCTCCTCCTTGACCATCTTCCCGGCGGCTCCGGCGCCCGCCTCGGCCTCCTTCTTGGCCTCTTCCTCCTCCTCGGTGGCGGTGGCCAGCTCCCGCTCGACGGCGGGGATCTCGCCGTACAGCAGCTTGGAGGCGGTGTCGAAGTCGCCGTCGCGCTGGGCGCGCTCGGCCTGGCCGCGCAGCTCGTCCAGCTTCTCCTTCAGCTCACCGACCCGGTTGAGGCCCTGCTTCTCCTTCTCCCAGCGGGCAGTCAGCCCGCGCAGCTCCTCCTCCTTGTCGGCCAGCTCGCGGCGCAGCCGCTCCAGCCGTTCGACGGAGGCGGGGTCGGTCTCCTTCTCCAGCGCCAGCTCCTCCATCCGCAGCCGGTCGACGGCCCGCTGGAGCTCGTCGATCTCCACCGGGGAGGAGTCGATCTCCATACGGAGCCGGGAGGCGGCCTCGTCCACCAGGTCGATGGCCTTGTCCGGCAGGAAACGGGAGGTGATGTACCGGTCGGAGAGGGAGGCGGCGGCCACCAGCGCGCTGTCGGAGATCTGCACCTTGTGGTGCGCCTCGTAGCGCCCCTTCAGCCCGCGGAGGATCGCGATGGAGTCCTCCACGGTGGGCTCGGCGACCAGCACCTGCTGGAAGCGGCGCTCCAGTGCCGGGTCCTTCTCGATCCGCTCCCGGTACTCGTCGAGCGTGGTGGCGCCGACCATCCGCAGCTCGCCGCGGGCCAGCATCGGCTTGAGCATGTTGCCGGCGTCCATCGCCGAGTCGCCGCCGGCGCCCGCGCCGACCACGGTGTGCAGCTCGTCGATGAAGGTGATGATCTTGCCGTCGCTCTCCTTGATCTCCGAGAGCACGGTCTTGAGGCGTTCCTCGAACTCGCCCCGGTACTTGGCGCCGGCCACCATGGCGCCCAGGTCGAGGGCGACCAGCCGCTTGTCGCGCAGCGACTCGGGCACGTCGCCCTTGACCACGCGCTGGGCCAGCCCCTCGACGACGGCGGTCTTGCCGACGCCGGGTTCACCGATGAGGACCGGGTTGTTCTTCGTACGGCGCGAGAGCACCTGCACCACGCGGCGGATCTCGTGGTCCCGGCCGATGACCGGGTCCAGCTTTCCCTCGCGGGCCGCGGCCGTCAGATCGGTTCCGAACTTCTCCAGCGCCTTGTAGGTGCCCTCCGGGTCGGGGTTGGTGACGCGACGGCCGCCGCGCTGCCGCTGGAAGGCCTCCTGGAGCTTCTTGTCGTCGGCGCCCTGTTCGCGGAGCAGGTCGGCGACGGGCCCGCCCTTGGCGGCCAGCGCGATCAGCAGGTGCTCGGTGGAGACGTAGCTGTCCCCCAGCTCCTTGGCGCGCTGGGCCGCGTCCGCGATGACGGCGAGCAGGTCGCGGTCGGCCTGCGGCCTGCTGACGGTCGAGCCCTGGACGGAGGGCAGCGCGGCGAGCCGGCGTTCGGCCGCCGAACGCAGCGCCGCCTGGTCGGCCTCGACGGCTGCGATCAGGTCCTGGATGTTCTCGTTGTCCTCGCCTGTGAGCAGGGCGAGGAGCAGGTGGGCCGGGGTGATGTCGGGGTGGCCGTCGGCCACCGCGCGGTCGTTGGCCGCGCTGATCGCGTCCCGGCTCTTGTTGGTCAGCTCCGCGTCCACTGTCCTGCGCTCCTCCTCCAGTGCTGCCTTCCGCTGTCTTCGGCGCCCGGGCCCGGCGCTTGCTATCTACAGCATGCAACAAGTTGAGTCTATTCCACTCAACTCGAAAAAGGTCTACTATCCGGCTTAGTTTCTGGCTGCGGTTACCCGCCCGACCCGCTTCTGCGACCGACCCACCCGTCAATCCACCGCGGCCCAGCGGCATTTGGAGCAGACATAGTGAAACTCGGCATTCCCGGCACCCGTCGTGCCGCCACGGTGGTCCTCACCTCCGGGGCCGTACTGACCACCGGACTGGTGGCCACCCCCGCGCAGGCCACGGCCCCCACCCCCACGCCCGCCCTCGCCGCCGCGGCGGCCAAGCCGTCGATCTCGGCCAAGGGCGGCTACGTGATGAACAGCGGCACCGGCAAGAGCCTCTACACCAAGGCCGCCGACACCCGGCGGTCCACCGGCTCGACGACCAAGATCATGACGGCCCGCGTCGTGCTGGCCCAGAAGAACCTGAACCTCAACCGCAAGGTCACCATCCAGAAGGCGTACAGCGACTACATCGTCCGCAACACCGCCTCCTCCGCGCGGCTGATCGTCGGTGACAAGGTCACCGTCCGCCAGCTGCTGTACGGGCTGATGCTGCCCTCCGGCTGCGACGCCGCCTACGCGCTCGCCGACACCTTCGGCAGCGGCTCCTCCCGCTCCGCCCGGGTGAAGTCCTTCATCGGCAAGATGAACTCCACCGCCAAGAGCCTCGGCCTGAAGAACACGCACTTCGACTCGTTCGACGGCATCGGCAAGGGCAGCAACTACTCCACCCCGCGCGACCTGACCAAGCTCACGCGGGACGCCATGAAGAACGCCACCTTCCGCACGATCGTCAAGACCCGCTCCACCAAGCAGAAGACGGTCACCAAGAGCGGCGGCTACCGGTACATGAACTGGACCAACACCAACCCGCTGCTGGGCACCTACTCGGGCGCCACCGGCGTGAAGACCGGCTCCGGCCCCGAGGCCAAGTACTGCCTGGTCTTCTCGGCCACCCGCGGCGGCAAGACGGTGATCGGCACCGTGCTGGCCTCCTCGTCGTCGGCCAAGCGCACCAGCGACGCGAAGAAGCTGCTCACCTACGGCTTCTCGAAGTGACGGCCGGGCGCCCCGGCCCCGGGCGGAGCGGTTCTCACTCCCGGGGCTTGGGGCGCCACACCACCAGCGCGCTGGACTGCCGCACGTCCTCGTAGCGCACCAGGTCGCGCCGGTAGGAGGCGTGCACCTGCGCCTCCCGCTGCTGCATCGCGGCTGCGGCGCCCTCGACCGCGGCCGACAGCTCCGCGACCCGCGCCTGGAGAGCGGCGACCTGTTCCTCCAGCTCGATGATCCGCTTGATGCCGGCGAGGTTGATGCCCTCGTCCTGGCTGAGCCGCTGCACCTCGCGCAGCAGTTCGATGTCCCGCGCCGAGTAGCGCCGGCCCCGCCCGGGGGTGCGGTCGGGCGAGACCAGCCCCAGCCGGTCGTACTGCCGCAGGGTCTGCGGATGCAGCCCCGACAGCTGCGCGGCGACCGAGATGACATAGACCGGGGTTTCGTCAGTCAGCTCGTACGCCGCGGCGCGCGAGGCGCGCGCCCCACCGGCGGCGAAAGTCCGTCTGCGTGCGTCCCGGCCCTCCACCTCAGTCTCCCTTCGCTGCCTTGAACAACGCGGCCCGCGGGTCCTGGTCCGCCGTCGCGTCCCGGTAGGACTCCAGCGCGTCCCGCGCCTTGTCGTTCAGCTCCCTGGGCACCGCGACCTCCACCGTCACCAGCAGATCGCCGCGTGTGCCGTCCTTGCGGACCGCGCCCTTGCCGCGGGCCCGCATCGTGCGCCCGGACGGAGTGCCCGCCGGAACCTTGAGGGTGACGGGCGGGCCGCCGAGCGTGGGCACCTTCACCTCGCCGCCGAGCGCGGCCTCCGCGAAGGTGACCGGCACGGTGACCGTCAGATTGTCGCCCTTGCGCCCGAACACCGGGTGCTTGTCCACGTGCACGACGACGTACAGGTCCCCATTGGGACCGCCCCGCTCGCCCGGGGCGCCCTTGCCGCGCAGCCGGATGCGCTGCCCGTCACTGACCCCCGCGGGGATGCGCACCTGCATCGTCCGCGAGCTGGTCGCCCGCCCCGACCCCTTGCAGGTGTCGCAGGGGTCCTGGGCGATCAGCCCGCGCCCCTTGCAGTCCACGCACGGGTCGGTCAGCGAGAAGCCGCCGCCGGTGCCGCGCGAGACCTGGCCGGTGCCCACACACGTGGGGCACACCCGCGGGGTGCCGTTCTTGTCCCCCGTACCGGCGCAGTCCTTGCAGGCGGCCGAGGAGGACATCCGCAGCGGGACCGTGGCCCCGTCCACCGCCTCGGTGAAGCTGAGCGTCACCTCGGACTCGATGTCCTGGCCGCGCCGGGGCTGGGTGCGGGTGCCGGCGCCGCCGCCGCGGTTGAAGAGGCCGCCGAAGACGTCCCCGAGACCGCCGCCGAAACCACCGCCCGCACCGCCGGCGCCACCGCCCTGGCCGCCGCCGAACAGGTCACTCAGATCGAAGTTGAAGGTGCCCGCGCCGCCCGGCCCCCCGGCGCCGCCCGGCCGGAAGCCGCCGCCCGCGAAGAGGGTGCGGGCCTCGTCGTACTCCTTGCGCCGCTTGGGGTCGCCGAGCACGTCGTACGCCTCGGAGGCGTCCTTGAAGCGCTCCTCGGCCTTCGGGTCGCCCGCGTTGGCGTCCGGGTGGTTCTCCCGGGCCAGCTTGCGGTACGCCTTCTTGATCTCCGCTTCGGTGGCGTCCTTGGGGACGCCGAGGACCTTGTAGTAGTCCTTCTCGATGAAGTCCTTGGTACTCATCCTCGACGTCCCTCCTCCCGGCCGCGGTCAGCCCTCGTCCGGGCCACCGTTCTCCTCTTCTGCTGCCTGCGCTTCGGATGCGCCCTCACCCTTGGCACCGGGCTGCGGCTCGGCGACACCGACCCGCGCGGGACGGATGGTCCGCTCGCCGATTCGGTACCCGGGCTGGAGGATCTGCACGCACGTCGTCTCCGTGACATCCGGAGAGTAGGAGTGCATCAGCGCCTCGTGGACCGTCGGGTCGAAGGGCTCGCCCTCCTTGCCGAACTGCATCAGGCCCATCTTGGCGACGACCGTCTCCAGCGACTCGGCCACCGACTTGAAGCCGCCGACCAGCTCACCGTGATCCCTCGCCCGGCCGATGTCGTCCAGCACCGGCAGCAGCTCGGTCAGCAGGTTGGCGACGGCGATCTCCTTGACCGCCGCCCGGTCCCGCTCGACCCTGCGGCGGTAGTTCTGGAACTCCGCCTGGAGCCGCTGGAGGTCCTGGGTGCGCTCGTTGAGCGCCGCCCGCGCGGCCTCCAGTTCGTCACCCGTTCCCTTGCCGGAAGCCTCGCCCTGCTCCTGGGCCGCGCCTTCGGTCTCGGCCATGTCCTGCGCGCTCACATCGCCCTCAGTGCTCTCGGGGGCCTGCGCGTCCCCGGCGGCCGGCGACCCGGGGGCCGCCTCCTTGTCGGAGGCGGCCTGCCCGGCAGCTGCCTGCTCGCCGACGTCGGCGGGGACGTCAGGCTTCTTGTCGAAGCCCGCGGTCTCCTCCGTCACGCCGCACCGTCCTTCGGCTTCTGCTCGTCGTCGACGATCTCGGCGTCCACGACGTCGTCGTCACCGGAGGCCTCGGCCTTGCCCGCACCGGCCGCGCCGCCCTCGGCACCGCCGGCGGCCTGGGCCTGCTGGGCCTCGGCGTAGAGGGCCTGGCCCAGCTTCTGGCTGGTGGCCGCGACCTTCTCGGACGCCTCGCGGATGGCCGCGGTGTCCTCGCCCTTGAGCTTCTCCTTCAGGTCGGACAGCGCGGTCTCGACCTCCGACTTGGCGTCGGCCGGGACCTTCTCCTCGTTGTCCTTGAGGAACTTCTCGGTGGTGTAGACGAGCTGCTCGGCCTGGTTGCGGGTCTCCGCGGCCTCCCGGCGCTTGTGGTCGTCCTCGGCGTACTGCTCCGCCTCGCGGACCATGCGCTCGATGTCCTCCTTGGGGAGGCTGGAGCCGCCGGTGACCTGCATCTTCTGTTCCTTGCCCGTGCCCAGGTCCTTCGCGGACACGTGCATGATGCCGTTGGCGTCGATGTCGAAGGTGACCTCGATCTGCGGCACGCCCCGCGGGGCCGGCGGCAGACCGGTCAGCTCGAACATGCCCAG
>NZ_JODR01000010.1 GCF_000725885.1 Streptomyces albus subsp. albus
AGCGGCGCGTCCTCGGCGAGGCCCAGCTCACCGGCGAAAGCACTCGTGTCACCGCCACGCACGGCGGACCAGAACTCGGCATCGACCGGGTCCTGACCGACCTCGCTGTCAACGGCCTCGTCCGCCAGCCAGTAGCGCCGGCGCTGGAAGGCGTACGTGGGCAGATCGACGGGGTGTGCGCCGGTTCGGGCGTAGAAGCCGTGCCAGTCGACCTCGACACCGTCCGTCCACAGCCGGGCCAGGGCCGTGACGGCGGTCGTGGCTTCGGGGCGTTTGCGGTGCAGGACGGGTACGGCGAGCGCGTCGTCGGTGGTCTCGCCGATCGCGCCGATCAGGCTCGCGTCCGGACCCAGTTCCACGAAACGGGTGACGCCGAGGGAGGTGAGGTGCGTGACGGCGTCCGCGAAGCGCACGGTGCCGCGGGCCTGGTCAGCCCAGTAGGCCCCGGTGAACTCCGTCACCGGCTCGCCCGAGAGGGTGGACACGACCGGTATCCACGGCCGGGCGTATTCCAGTTCGTCCGCCACCTCGCGGAATGCGTCCAGCATCGGGTCCATCAGCGCCGAGTGGAAGGCATGGCTGACCTGGAGCCACCGGCCCTTGCGCTCCGGCAACCGCGCGGCCACCGCCTCCACAGCCGCCCGCTCACCCGACAGCACCACCTGACCCGGCGCATTCACCGCCGCCACCGACACACCCTCCACCAACAGCGGAGCGACCTCCTCCACAGTGGCCCGCACCGCCCACATCGCCCCACCCCCGGGCAACGCCTGCATCAACCCCGCACGCGCCGCCACCAACCGACAGGCATCCACCAGCGACAACACACCCGACACATGCGCAGCCGCCAACTCACCCACCGAGTGACCGACGAGGTAATCAGGCCTGACACCCCACGACTCCACCAGCCGGAACAACGCCACCTCAACCGCGAACAACGCAGGCTGCGCCCAACCCGTCCGACCCAACACCTCCCCGTCCGCGAACATCACCTCCCGCAACGGACGGTCCAACAACCCGTCGAAGCCCGCACACACCTCATCCAACGCAGCCGCGAACACCGGGAAGGCCGCAGCCAACTCCCGGCCCATACCGAGCCGCTGACCACCCTGACCGGAAAAGACGAACGCGGTCAGTCCGTCACCGGCCACTCCGGACACCACGTCCGACGCCGACCGGCCGGCTGCGAGGACGCCCAGGCCCTGACGCAGCTCGTCCGCGTCCGTGCCGAGCACCACAGCCCGGTGCTCCAGGGCGGCGCGCGTCGTCGCCAGTGACAGGGCCACGTTCGTCGCGTCCAGGCCGTCGACCGCAGTGGCCAGCCGCCGCGCCTGTGCCGGCAGGGCTTCCCGGGACCGAGCCGAGACGACCCAGGGCAGCACCGGCAGTTGGACCGTGCCCACGACGGCAGCCGCCCTGGACGCGCCCTCTTCGGAGATTTCGCCGGCCGGCTCCTGCGGGGTCATCGCCCGCGGGGTCGGCTCCTGCGGGGCCTCTTCGACGATGACGTGTGCGTTCGTGCCGCTGGCGCCGAAGGCGGAGACGCCCGCGCGGCGCGGGCGGTCCTCGGCGCCCGGCCACTCGTGGGCCTCGGTCAGCAGCTCGACCGCGCCCGCCGACCAGTCCACGTGCGACGACGGCGTCTTCGCGTGCAGTGTCCTGGGCAGCAGCCCGTGCCGCATGGCCAGCACCATCTTGATCACGCCCGCGACACCCGCCGCCGCCTGCGTGTGTCCGATGTTCGACTTCACCGACGCCAGTCGCAGCGGCCGGTCGTCGGCGCGGCCCTGCCCGTAGGTCGCGAGCAGCGCCTGCGCCTCGATGGGGTCGCCGAGCGCGGTGCCGGTGCCGTGCGCCTCCACCGCGTCCACGTCGGCCGTCGAGAGGTCGGCGTCGGCCAGCGCCTGCCGGATGACGCGCTGCTGCGACGGACCGTTGGGGGCCGTCAGGCCGTTGCTCGCACCGTCCTGGTTCACGGCGCTGCCGCGGAGCACCGCCAGGACCTGGTGTCCGTTGCGGCGCGCGTCGGACAGCCGCTCCAGGAGCAGGACGCCGACGCCCTCGCCCCAGCCGGTGCCGTCCGCGTCGTCGGAGAACGCCTTGACGCGGCCGTCCACGGCGAGACCGGACTGACGGCTGAACGCGATGAAGTTGCGCGGCGTGCTCATCACCGTCGCGCCGCCCACGAGCGCGAGCGAGCACTCCTCGTCGCGCAGCGCCCGCATCGCCAGGTGCAGGGCCACCAGGGAGGACGAGCACATGGTGTCGACGGTGACGGCGGGGCCCTCCAGGCCGAAGGTGTAGGCGATCCGCCCGGACAGCACGGCCCCGGAGCCACCGGTCAGCAGGTGTCCCTCGACGCCCTCGGGCGCCGTGCGCACCTGTGTCCCGTACCCCTGGTCACTGGCGCCGACGAAGACACCCGCCCGCTCGCCGCGCAGGCTCTCCGGGTCGATACCGGCCCGCTCGAAGACCTCCCAGGAGGTCTCCAGCAGCAGTCGTTGCTGCGGGTCCATCGCCAGCGCCTCGCGCGGCGAGACGCTGAAGAGTCCGGCGTCGAACTCGGTGGCGCCGTCCAGGAACGCGCCGTACCTGGTGTAGCTCGTGCCGGGGTGCGCGGGATCGGGATGGTGCAGCCGGGCCAGGTCCCAGCCGCGGTCGTCGGGCATCTCGCCGACGAGGTCGGCACCGGCCGAGATCAGGTCCCAGAACTGCTCCGGAGTCTCCACACCGCCCGGGAAGCGGCAGCTCATGGAGACGATAGCGACCGGCTCCCGCCGCCTGTCCTCCAGCTCCCGGACCTTCTTGCGGGTGGTCCGCAGCTCGGCTGTGAGCCGGTTCAGGTACTCCCGCAGCCGCTGTTCGGTCGCGCCACCGCTCATCCGATACCCAACTCCCGGTCGATCAGGTCGAAGATCTCGTCGTTCGAAGCCGCCGTCAGGTCGTCCTGCGGGTCGGCTGTGTCTTCCGCCGCCGGTTCGAGGCGGCGCAGCAGGGCGCGCAGCCGGTCGGCGAGGCCGAGGCGGGTGCGCTCCTCGTCCGGCAGGGCCGCCAGCCGGGCCTCCAGCCGGTCCAGGTCGGCGGACACGTCGTTCCCGCCGTCGGCCGTCCCGCCGCTCAGGTGGCGGACGAGCGCGGCCGGGGTGGGGTGGTCGAAGACCAGGGTCGCGGGCAGTCTGCGTCCGGTCGCGGCGGCCAGCCGGTTGCGGAACTCCAGCGCTGTCAGCGAGTCGAAGCCCAGTTCCTTGAAGGGCCGGCGCGGGCGGATCTCGTCCGGTCCGCCGGCCTTGAGCACGGCGGCGGCCTCCCGCCGGACGATGTCCGTCAGCGCGGTCTCGCGCTCCTCGGCGGACAGGCCGGCGAGCCGGTCCGCGGTGGCCGCGGCCTGCTCCGGGGCGGGCGCGTGGTCACCGTCCGTACCGGGCGCCGACTGAGGGGCGAGGGCCGCGACCAGCCGGCGGTCGCGGTCCGTCGTGTACAGCGGCACCCAGCGGGCGAGGTCGAAGGAGGCGAGGGCGACAGTGGTGTCGCCGTTGCCGACCGCCAGTGCCAGGGCCCGTACCGCCCGCTCCGGCCGCATCAGCCGCACGCCGCGCCGGGTGAGCAGGTCGGCGACGTCGCCGTCCACCATGCCGGCGTCCCAGGCGCCCCAGGCGACGGACGTGGCGACCGCGCCGCGTGCGCGGCGCTCGGCCGCGAAGGCGTCCAGGTAGGCGTTGGCGGCGGCGTACCCGGCCTTGCCGGCGTCCCCCCATGTGCCGGCTCCGGAGGAGAACAGTACGAACGCGTCCAGGTCCGCGTGCCGGGTCAGGGCGTCCAGGTTGCGGGCGCCCTCGACCTTGGCCCGGAGCACGCCGGCGAGGTCGGCGGTGGACAGCTCGCCGACCGGGGCGGCCGGCTGGGTGACCCCGGCGGCGTGTACGACGGCGCTCAGCGGCGCGGTGTCGTCTGCCGTCGCGAGCAGGGCGGCGAGCTGGTCCCGGTCGGCGACGTCGCAGGCGGCGACGGTCACCCGGGCGGCGCCGAGTGCGGTCAGTTCGGTTCGCAGTTCGTCCGCGCCCGGCGCGTCGGGGCCCCGGCGGCTGGTCAGGATCAGGTGTGCGGCACCGTTGCGGGCCGCCCAGCGGGCGACGTGGCTGCCGAGTCCCCCGGTGCCGCCGGTGATCAGGACGGTGCCGCGCGGTCGCCACGGCTCGGCCTCCGGCGCCGGGGCCGGGACGAGCCGCCGGGCGAGGGAGGTGCCGGCGCGTACGGCCACCTCGTGTTCGCCGGTGGTGCCGGACAGGCTCTCGGCGAGCCGTGCCACATCGTCCTCGGTCAGCTCGTCCGGCAGGTCCACCAGGCCGCAGACCCGGCCCGGCTCGTCGAGCCCGAGCACCACGCCGAGGCCCCACACCTGCGCCTGTGCGGGGTGCCGGACGGGGTCGTCCGCGGTGGTGCCGACCGCGCCGCTCGTCGCCGTCCACAGCGGGACGTGCGGGGCGCGGGCGGCCAGTTCGTGTACGCACGTGACGGTGTCCGCGAGGCCGACGGTGACCACCGGATCGTCGTCGCAGGGCCGCTCGTCCAGGGCGGCCAGCGACAGGATGCCGGCGATGCCCTCCGGCAGCGGGGCGCAGCCCCGGGCCAGTTCGCGTGCGGTGACGGGGTGCACCGTGGCGCCGTGCCGGGCGAGGCCCTTGAGCACCGCCCGGACGAGATCCGGCCGCACCGGTTCGTTCGGGGTCAGCACGATCCAGTCACCGGCCAGGGGCGGGGTGCCGGTGCCGGGCACCGGGGTCCAGTCGATGCGGTAGCGCCAGCCGTCGATGAGGGCCGCCTCCTTGCGGGCGGTCGCCTCGGCGGGCGCTTCGAGCCAGTGCCGGCGGCGGCGGAACGGATACGTGGGCAGCTCCACCAGGCGGTCGGGGCCGCCCGGGACGGCGGGGCCGAAGTCGACGGGGACACCACGCACCCACGCCTCGGCGAGGGAGAGCATGAATCGGTCGGCGCCGCCGTCGTCGCGGCGCAGCGAGCCGACGGCGAAGGCGTCGTCGCGGTCCGCCAGGGTGTCCTCGACGGCGGCGAGCAGCACCGGGTGGGGGCTGCTCTCGACGAAGCATCCGTAGCCCTGTTCGGCCAGCGTCCGCACTGCTTCGGCGAAGCGCACGGGCCGGCGCAGGTTGGCGCGCCAGTAGGCGGCGTCGAGCGCCGGGGTGTCGATCCACTCGCCGGTGACGGTGGAGAGGAACGGCACCTCGGGGCTGCGCGGCCGGACGGGGGCGAGCAGCCCGGCCAGTTCGTCGAGGATCTTTTCGACGTGCACGGAGTGCGAGGCGTAGTCCACGGGGATCATCCGCATCCGTACGCCCCGCTGCCTGCAGGTCCGGCTCACTGCCTCCAGTGCGGCGCGGTCGCCGGAGAGCACGACTGTGCCGGGCCCGTTGACCGCGGCGACGGACACCTGGTCCGCGTGGTCGGACAGCAGATCGCCCGCCTGGTGCTCGGGGAGCGCGACGATGGCCATGGCACCGTGCCCGGTGACCGCGGTCAGTGCGCGGCTGCGCAGGCACACCACTCGTGCGGCGTCCTCCAGCGACAGCGCCCCGGCCACACATGCCGCGGCGATCTCGCCCTGCGAGTGCCCCACCACGGCGTCAGGTTCCACCCCGTAGGACCGCCACAGCGCGGCCAGCGACACCATCACCGCGAACGAAGCGGGCTGCACCACATCCACCCGCTCCAGCGACGGAGCATCCGCATCACCCCGCAACACCGCGAGCAGCGACCAGTCCACGAACGCGGACAACGCCGCCTCACATTCACGCATGCGTTCCGCGAACACCGGCGAAGCCTCCATCAGCTCCACCGCCATACCGGCCCACTGCGCGCCCTGGCCCGGGAAGACGAACACCGTCCGCCCCACCGGACCCGCGACGCCCGACACGACATTCCCGGCAGGCTCACCCGCAACCAACGCCGACAGACCGGACTCGTACCCGCCGACAACCACCGCACGGTGTTCGAACCGTGCCCGCGTGGTGGCCAGCGACCAGGCCACGTCCGCCGGATCGGCCTGCCCGGCCAACGGGGCCAGGGCAGCCGCCTGTTCGCGCAGCGCCTCCGGATCGTGGGCCGACAGGATCCAGGGCACGACGGGCCGGGCGCCGGCCGGGCTCTCCTCGGTGCCGGACGTTTCCGGCCGGTGGGGGTGCCCGTCCCCCTCCCCTTCTTCAGGCAGTGGAGGAGCCTGTTCTTCAGGCAGTGGAGGAGCCTGTTCGAGGATGACGTGCGCGTTGGTGCCGCTGATGCCGAACGCGGAGACACCGGCCCGTCGTGGCCGGCCGTTCTCCGGCCACGGCTGTGACTCGGCCAGCAGCCGGACGGCGCCCGACTCCCAGTCGACGCGCGAGGTGGGCTCGGTCGCGTGCAGGGTGGCCGGGAGGAGGCCGTGCCGCAGCGCCTGCACCATCTTGATCACGCCCACCACGCCGGCCGCCGACTGGGTGTGCCCCAGGTTGGACTTGGCCGAGCCCAGCCACAGCGGCCGGTCCGCAGGCCGGCCGGTGCCGTATGTCGCGATGAGCGCCTGGGCCTCGATCGGGTCGCCCAGGCGGGTGCCGGTGCCGTGTGCCTCGACGGCGTCCACCTCGTCCGGGCCGAGGCCGGCCCGGTTGAGCGCCTGGCGGATCACACGCTGCTGGGCCGGGCCGTTCGGCGCGGTCAGGCCGTTGGACGCACCGTCCTGGTTGACCGCGCTGCCCCGCACCACCGCCAGCACCCGGTGTCCGGCGCGCCGGGCCGCGGACAGGGGCTCCACCAGCAGCACGCCGACGCCTTCCGCCATGCCGAAGCCGTCCGCGTCCTCGGCGAACGACCGGCAACGGCCGTCGGCGGACAGTGCGCGCTGCCGGCTGAAGCTGATCAGCGGCGTGGGTGTCGACATCACCGCGACCCCGGCGACCAGCGCGAGCCGGCACTCCCCGGCCGCCAGTGCCTGAGCGGCCATGTGCAGGGCCACCAGCGAGGAGGAGCAGGCCGTGTCGATGCTGACGGCCGGGCCGGTGAAGCCGAACTGGTAGGCGAGCCGCCCGGAGACCACGCTCGGCGCCCCGCCCGTGACGTGGTAGCCCTCCAACTCGCCCGGCATGCCGTGCGGCAGGCCGTAGTCCGGTGGCAGCACCCCGGCGAACACGCCCGTGTCGCTGCCCTTGAGGTCGGCCGGCACGATGCCCGCGTGCTCGAACGCCGCCCAGGACGTCTGGAGCAGCAGCCGCTGCTGCGGGTCCATGGCCAGCGCCTCGCGGGCGGAGATGCCGAAGAACTCGTGGTCGAAGTCCGCGGCTCCGTCGAGGAACCCGCCGGCCCGCGCGTAGCTGGTGCCGTGCCGGTCGGGGTCGGGGTCGTACAGCGCCTCGACGTCCCAGCCCCGGTCCCCGGGCAGCGGGCCGACGACATCGCCGCCGTCCACGAGGAGCCGCCACAGCGCGTCCGGTCCGTCGATGCCGCCGGGCAGCCGGCAGGCCATGCCGACGATGGCGAGCGGTTCGTCGCACGCCGCACCGGCCGGCGGCGGCGCGGCCTCCACGGGCTGCCTGCCCCGCACCTGGTGCAGCAGGTGTTCGGCGAGCAGGGCGGGGCTCGGGTGGTCGAAGACGAGTGTGGTGGGCAGCTGTGTGCCGGTGGCCGTGGCGAGCCGGTTGCGCAGTTCGACGGCGGTCAGCGAATCGAAGCCCAGGTCCCTGAAGGCGCGGTCGGCTGCGAGGGCTTGCGGTTCACCATGGCCGAGCACCTTCGCGGTGTGTTCCCGCACCAGGTCCAGGGCCAGGTCCCGCCGTGCGTCATCGGGAAGTTCGGCGAGCCGGGCGTGGAACGCGGAGGCGGGCAGGTCGGCCGCCTCGGGTCCGGCCGCGTCCTTCGGCGCGGTGACGAGGCCGCTCAGCAGCGGGCTCGGCCGGGCGGAGGTGAAGACGGGGCCGAACCTGTCCCAGTCGACATCCGCGACGGCGACGGCCGTCTCGTCGTGGTCGAGGACGAGCTGGAGCGCCTCCAGTGCCTGCTCCGGGTCGAGGACGGGCAGCCCGGTGGCGGCCAGGGAGGCGAAGCGGCTCTCCTCGATCATGCCGCCGCCGCCCCACGGGCCCCACGCGACGGAGGTGGCGGTGCCGCCGCGCGAGCGACGGGCCTCGGCCAGCGCGTCCAGGTAGGCGTTCGCGGCACCGTACGTGCCGTGCTCCGCGACGCCCCAGGTGCCCGAGACCGACGAGAACAGCACGAAGGCGTCCAGCGGGGTGTCCGCGAGGAGTTCGTCGAGGTGACGGGCGCCCTCGACCTTGGCCGCCAGCAGGGCCGGCAGGTCCTCCGGGCGTACGTCCTTCAGCGCGGCCAGCTCGCAGGCACCGGCGGCGTGGAAGACGGCGGTGAGCGGCCGGTGGTCCTGGCCGGTCCGGGCCAGCACGGCGGCCAGCGCCGTACGGTCGGTGACGTCGCAGGCCACCGCGGTCACCTCGCAGCCGCTGCCGCTCAGTTCGTCCGCGAGCGCGGCAGTCGCGGCACTGCCCCCGCCGCTGCGGCTGAGCAGGACGACGTGGTCGGCCCCGCCGTCGGCCAGCCGGCGGGCGAGGCGGCGGCCCAGCGCGCCGGTGCCGCCGGTCACGAGGACGGTGCCGTGCGGCCGGTACGGGCGAGGTCCGGTCGCGGGGCGCCGCGCCGGCACCAGCCTGCGGGCGAACAGCCCGGCCGGCCGGATCGCGGCCTGGTCCTCGTCCTGCCGGCCGGCCAGCAGCGCGGCGAGCCGGTCGCCGGACCTGGCGTCCCAGCGGGCGGGCAGGTCCACCAGGCCGCCCCAGGCCCGGGGCTGTTCGACGGCCACGGCCCGTCCCGCGCCCCAGAGGGCCGCCAGTGCCGCGTCGGGGGCCGGGTCCGAGGGGCCGACGGCCACCGCGCCGCGAGTGGCGCACCACAACGGCGCGTCGACACCGGCCCGGTCGAGGGCGTCCAGCAGAGCGGCCAGTCCGGCCACCCGGGCGGCGGGTTCCTTGCTGCCGGACAGGGCCAGGAGGGAGAGCACCCCGGTCACCTGCTGCCCGTCCACGGCCCGGGTGATCGCCTCGGGCCCGGGCAGCTCGCCCGGCAGCAGGCAGAGCACAGCTCGGGCGCCGGCGCCGCGCAGCGCTTCGACCACCTCGCGGTGACCGGCCGCACCGGCCGCGTCGGTGGCCGCGGCCACGTCCTCGTCCCGTGCCACGACCAGCCACCTGCCGGTCAGTTCGGCGGCCGGAGTGTCCGGCACCGGATGCCAGGCGATGTCGTAGCGCCAGGCCGCGGCGGAGTGCTCGTCCGCCGCAGGCCCGGCCGGTGCCGTGGCGGGCGGCGTCCACCAGTACCGCTGCCGCTCGAACGGGTAGGTGGGCAGCTCGACGCGGCGGACGTCGCGTCCCGCGAACACCTGCTCCCAGTCCGGCTCCACGCCGTGCACCTGCGCCTGTGCCAGTGACTCGCGGAACCGGCTGAGGCCCCCGTCGCCGCGGCGCAGGGAGCCGATCGCCACGCCGTCGGCGGCCCCCGCGCTCTCCAGCGTCTGCTGGACGGCGATGGTCAGCGTCGGGTGCGGACTGGCCTCCAGGAAGATCCGGTGCCCGGACCCGGCCAGATCGCGGACGGTCTCCTCGAACCGCACCGTGCCGCGCAGATTGCGGTACCAGTAGTCGCCCGTCAGCTCGGTGCCCTCCAGCACGGTCCCGGTGAGGGTGGAGTGGAACGGCACCTGGGCGCGGCGCGGCTCGATCGGCGCCAGCAGCTGCGCGAGATCCGCCTCGATGGCCTCGACCTGCGCGGAGTGGGAGGCGTAGTCGACGGGGACGGCGCGGCCGTCGATGCCCGACCCGGCACATTCGGCGAGGAGTTCGGCAACCGCGTCGGTCTCGCCGGAGACCACCACGGACCGCGG
Source organism: Streptomyces albus subsp. albus (assembly GCF_000725885.1). GTDB lineage: Bacteria > Actinomycetota > Actinomycetes > Streptomycetales > Streptomycetaceae > Streptomyces > Streptomyces albus. Next base: position 9,929 of record NZ_JODR01000010.1, read on the forward strand.
CCCGTTCGTGGCGGCGACGGAGACCCGGCCCTCGTACCGCGCCACGATCTCGCCGACCCGCTCCACGGACTGGAAGACGGACGCCATCGTGCCGCGCCCGGCCAGCGCCAGCAGCGCCCGGCTGCGCAGCGCCACGACCCGCGCGCCGTCCCGCAGACTGAGCGCGCCCGCCACGCAGGCCGCCGCGATCTCGCCCTGGGAGTGCCCGACCACCGCGGCCGGACGGACGCCCTGGGACTGCCACAGCTCCGCGAGACAGACCATGGTCGCCCACAGCGCGGGCTGCACCACGTCGACCCGGTCGAGCGAGGGTGCACCGTCGGCGCCCCTGAGCACATCGATGAGGGAGAAGTCCACGAACTCCGCCAGCGCCCGGTCGCACTCGGCGGCCCGTGCGGCGAAGACGGGCGAGGAGTCGAGCAGGCCCGCTGCCATGCCGGGCCACTGACCGCCCTGCCCGGGGAAGACGAACACCACCCGGTCGTCCCCGGCGGGCCTGCCGCGCACCAGCCCGGCGGGCTCGCCGCCCGCGGCGAACGCCGCCAGCCCCTCGTCCAGCGCCGCCGGCCCGTCGGCGAGCAGCACGGCGCGCTCCGCGAACCTGGCGCGGCTGGTGGCCAGCGTGTGGGCGATGTCGGCGGTGCGCCCCGCCGGCCCGGCGCGCAGCGCACCGCGGAGCCGACGCGCCTGCTCGCGCAGCGCCTGGGGCGTCCGCGCGGACAGGACGAACGGCAGGGCGGCGCAGCCGTCGGCGGCACCGGGAAGGGCTTGGGTCCGTGCGTCGCCGGCCTGCTCCGCCGATCCGGTCGGCTGCGTCAATGGGCGGCCGGTGGGCCCGTGCTGGAGGGCGGGCTCGGCCTGCGCGGTCGGCACGGTGAGCCCGGCTGGCTCGCTCGGCTCGGCCAGGTGGGTGGGTCCGGCCTGCCCGGTCGGATCGCTCGCCCCGGCCGGTTCGGCCGATGCGAGGGGCGGCTCCGCGAGGATGACGTGGGCGTTGGTGCCGCTGATCCCGAAGGACGACACACCGGCTCGGCGCCGCCGGTCCCCGGCGGCCCACGGCACGGGCTCGTTCAGCAGTCTGACCTCGCCGGACGACCAGTCGATGTGCGAGGACGGGGTCTCGGCGTGCAGGGTCCGCGGCAGCAGTCCGTGCCGCATCGCGAGCACCATCTTCATCACACCGCCCAGCCCGGCGGCGGCCTGGGCATGCCCGATGTTGGACTTCAGCGAGCCCAGCCAGAGCGGTCGCTCCGGCGACCGGCCACGGCCGTAGACGTCGATCAGCGCCTGCGCCTCGATCGGGTCGCCGAGCACCGTGCCGGTGCCGTGCGCCTCGACCGCGTCCACGTCGTCCGGCCGCAGTCCGGCGCTCGTCAGGGCCTGCTGGATCACCCGCCGCTGGGAGGGTCCGTGCGGAGCGGTCAGGCCGTTCGACGCGCCGTCCTGGTTCACCGCGGTTCCCTCCACCACGGCCAGGATGCGGTGGCCGTGGCGGCGTGCGTCGGACAGCCGTTCCAGGACGAGGGTGCCCACGCCCTCCGCCCAGCCGGTGCCGTCCGCGTCGTCCGAGAACGCCTTGCACCGCCCGTCCGGCGCGAGCCCGCACTGTCTGCTGAATTCGACGAAGATGCCCGGCGTCGACATCACGGTCGCCGCCCCGGCCAGCGCCAGCGAGCACTCGCCGGCACGCAGCGACCGCACCGCCAGATGCAGCGCCACCAGGGACGCCGAGCAGGCCGTGTCCACGGTCATCGCGGGACCTTCCAGGCCCAGCACATAACTGATCCGGCCGGACGCGGTGGAGGCGGTGGTACCGGTCAGCGCGTAGCCCTCCAGGCCGTCCGACGCCTCGTGCAGCCGCGGCCCGTACTCCTGGTGCATCGCGCCGACGAACACGCCGGTGCCGGTGCCGCCCAGCCGGGAGGGGTCGATCCCGGCCCGCTCCAGCGCCTCCCAGGACGTCTCCAGCAGCAGCCGCTGCTGCGGGTCCATCGCCAGCGCCTCACGCGGACTGATGCCGAAGAAGTCCGCGTCGAAGTCGCCCGCGTCGTGGAGGAATCCGCCCTCCCGCACCGCGGAGCCACCGGGCGCGTCCGGGTCGGCCAGCAGCCGCCGCAGGTCCCAGCCCCGGTCCACGGGGAAGGGCGAGACGGCGTCCGTGCCGGACCGCACCAGCTCCCACAGGTCCTCGGGCGAGCGGACCCCGCCGGGAAAGCGGCAGCCCATGCCGACGATCGCGATCGGCTCGTCGTACGACGGCCGGCCGACAGGCGCCTTCGCGTCGGGCCCGGTCGCACCGCCGATCCGAGCCTGCACATGCTCGACCAGCCGTTCGGGCGTGGGGTGGTCGTACAGCACGGTGGTCGACAGGTCGACCCCCAGCGCCTCGCAGATCCGGTTGCGCAGCCGCAGCGAGGACTGCGAGTCGAATCCGGCGTCCTTGAACTGCGTACGGGCGGGGATCGTCGTGGCATCGGTGTGGCCGAGCACCGCGGCGGCGTGCGCCCGCACCAACTCCAGCAGGACCCGCCGCCGCTCGGCCTCGTCACGGGCCTCCGCCAGCCGCGCCGCCGCCACGCCGACCTCGCCCTCGACGGGCTCCGGCGCAACGGTGTCGAACCAGTGGCGCCGGCGTTGGAAGGGGTAGGTGGGCAGGTCGACGGTGCGGGGGCGGGCCCCCTGGAAGGTGGCCGTCCAGTCGACGTCGACGCCGCGTACCCACAACTCGGCCGCGCTCGCCAGGAACCGGTCCAGCCCACCGTCGTCACGGCGCAGCGAACCGGTGACGATGCCCGGCTCCGTTCCGGCCGCCTCCACGATCTCCTGGACGGCGGTCGTCGTCACCGGATGGGAGGAGACCTCCACGAACGTGCCGAAGCCCTCCGCGGCCAGCTTCTCCACCGCCTCGGCGAACCGCACCCGGGAGCGCAGATTCGTGAACCAATAACCGCCATCCATCTGTGAACCGTCGGTGAACTCCCCCGTCACCGTGGACAGCACCGGCACCCGACCCGCACGCGGCCTGACGCCCTCCAAAGCAGCAGCCAGATCGTCCTTCAACGCATCCATGGCCGGGGAGTGGGAGGCATAGTCCACCGCGATCCGGCGAGCCCGTTTCCCCGAGCGTTCGCACTCGGCCACCACCTCGCCGACCGCGTCCGCCTCACCGGAGACCACCACCTGCGAGGCGCTGTTGACCGCAGCCACCCACACCCGACCAGGCCACCCCGCCAGCAACTCCTCGACCCGCTCCACCGGAGCGGCGACCGACGCCATGCCTCCCGAGCCGGACAACCGGGCAATCGCCCGGCTGCGCAGGCACACCACCCGTGCGGCGTCCTCCAGCGACAGCGCCCCGGCCACACACGCCGCAGCGATCTCACCCTGCGAATGCCCCACCACAGCAGCCGGCTCCACCCCGTAGGACCGCCACAGCGCTGCCAGCGACACCATCACCGCGAACGAAGCGGGCTGCACCACATCCACCCGCTCCAACGACGGCGCACCCGCATCACCCCGCAACACCCCCAGCAGCGACCAGTCCACAAACGCGGACAACGCCACCTCATGCGCGCCCTGACCAGGAAAGACGAACACCGTTCGCCCCACCGGCCCAGCCACCCCCGACACCACACCACCAGCAGGCTCACCCGCAGCCAACGCCGACAGACCCGACCCATACCCGCCAAGCACCACCGCACGGTGCTCGAACCGCGCCCGCGTCGTCACCAACGACCAGCCCACATCGCCCGGATCAGCCGCATCCACCGAACTCAGCAGCCCCGTCGCCTGACCACGCAAACCCGCGCCACTCCGCGCCGACAGCACCCACGGCACCACCGACGGCTCGATCGACGACACGGCCGACGGCTCGACCGACGACACAACGTCGTCGCCCCCGACCGGCGCGGGCTCCTCGGGTGCCTCCTCCACGACCACGTGCGCGTTCGTACCGCCCATGCCGAAAGCGCTGACGCCCGCGATGCGGGGGCGGTCCCCGACGGGCCACTCGACCGGGTCGGCGGCGACGCGGAGGTTCAGTTCGGTGAGCGGGATCTCGGGGTTCGGCCGCTCGAAGTGGAGGCTGGCGGGTATCCGTCCGTGGTGCAGGGCCAGAACTGTTTTGAGCAGACCGACGCCTCCGGCGGCGGCCTCCAGGTGCCCGACGTTGGTCTTGGCGGAGCCCACCAGCAGCGGGTCCGCGGTGTCGCGGGCGCTGCCCAGCACGGTGCCGAGTGCGGCGGCCTCGACGGGGTCGCCCACCGGGGTGCCGGTGCCGTGCAGTTCGACGTACTGCACGGCGTCCGGGCGGACTCCGGCCGACGCGTAGGCCTGCCGGAGCACTTGGGCCTGGGCCCGGCTGCTGGGAGTGGTCAGGTTCTCGGCGGCGCCGTCGTTGTTGACGGCGCCGCCACGCAGCACACCGTAGATGCGGTCGCCGGCTGCGAGGGCGTCCGGCAGCGGTCGCAGGACGAGGGCGACGCCGCCCTCGCCGCGTACGAAGCCGTTGGCCCGGTGGTCGAAGGTGTGGCTGCGGCCGTCCGGGGACAGGCCGCCGAACTCCTCGGCGACGAGACCGGTCTCGGCGGCGAGGTTGAGGTTCACGCCCCCGGCGAGGGCGAGGCTGCTCTCGCCGCGGCGCAGGCTCTCCATGGCGGTGTGCACCGCGACAAGGGAGGATGCCTGGCCGGCGTCGATGACCAGGCTCGGCCCGCCCAGTCCGAGGAAGTGCGAGACCCGGTTGGCGATGACGCCGCGGCTCACGCCGGGCATGGCGTGGTGGTTGACCGCGCTGCGCCCCGCGCGGCCGAGCAGCAGGGCGTAGTCGTCGCGCATGGCGCCGATGAACACCCCTGTCGCGCTGCCGCGGATGCGGTCGGCGGCGATCCTGGCGTCCTCGAAGGCCTCCCAGGCGAGTTCGAGCATCAGCCGCTGCTGGGGGTCGAGCACGGCGGCTTCCCGGGGGGTGATCCCGAAGAACTCCGCGTCGAACCGGTCGGCTCCGTCGATGAATCCGCCCCAGTGCCCGCCGGCCGTCTCGCGCCCGGCGGGGACCCGGCCGACCGCGCACTCCCCGTCGCAAAGCAGCCGCCAGAAGGCGGCCGGATCGGCCGCGCCGGGCAGTCGGCAGGAGAGCCCGACGATCGCCACCGGCTGGTGGCCGGTGGCGGTTGCCGGGCGGACGGCGGGCGCGGGGTCCCCGGTGCGGGCGGTGCCCGGTGAGCGTGAGGTGTCCATGTGGCGTACTGCTCCCGGCTACTCAGCGATCTTGGTGGAGCCCGTCCAGCGGAAGACCCGCGGTTCCCGGCCGGTGCTCGTGCCCGAGGTGTCGGACGTGTCGGAGGGCTCGAAGTGCTGGTATCCGCCCAGGTGTTCGATCTTGATCTTCTGCTGCGCCCTGGCCGCCTCGATGCGCATCCTCCGTCCGGATTCCGGGAAGTCGGCCGGGCCGCCCACCAGCATCACGTCCACCATGCGCTCGTCGGCCTTCCGGTCATGTCCGCTCATGGCATGTCCTCCCTTTCAGGCGTGGGGTTCTGATCCGGTCGTTCGTGGGTTTCCGGGGCCCTGGGGGCCGCGGGGCACGGCTGTCATGCGGGTGCCGTCGGCGGGGCCCGGCGCCGCACCTCGCGACTTACGCGTCGGAGGTGTCCACGCAGGCGCGCAGGCAGGCGATGAGGGTGCGGGCCTGCACATTGAGGTAGTGACGGTGCTGGAGCAGGGAGGTGATCTGGGGCAGGGTGATCCAGCGGCAGCCGGGCAGTTCCGCGGCAGGGTGGCCGTCGTCCACCTCGATGATCATGTAGCGGCTGCGGGAGTGGTAGAACCGGCCGCCCTCCTCCGACATCTCGGTGTCGAACAGCACCCGGTCCCGCCGGCGGCGCTCTTCGATGTCGCTGAGTTGCCGTCGTACGGGCCCCGGCAGGTCGGCGTGGTTCTCGGGGGTGCCCTGCACGGTGGGGGCGAGCTCGATGGCGTCGAGGTAGCCGGGCTCGATGCGGGTGCGCAGGAGTGCGTGCAGCACTCCGTCGAACCGCGCCACCAGCAGGGCGACCACGCCCACGCCGTGCGGTTCGATCAACGGCTGGGTCCAGCCGGCCACCTCGCGGCTGTTGGCGACGACATCGACCGCGGTGACGCTGAAGAAGATGCCGCGCTCGTGGGAGACCGACCAGTCCGTCTGCCGCCATCCGGGCAGGTTCCGCAGGCCCACGACGGTGGTCTCCACGTCGTGCGCCGCCTGGTTGGCGGTGATCCAGCTGACGATCTCGGTGCTGGTGTGCAGCCCCCTGTCCTCGCTGCCGAGGCCGGGGAGGCAGGAGAGCACCGTGCGGGCGTCCATGTTCACCCGGTGGTCGATGCGCAGCTGCTCGTACACCTGGCCGAGGGTCAGCCAGCAGAAGTCCTCACCGGCCTCGACCTCGGGGCCCACCTCGACGATCACGTTGCGGTTGCGCTTGCGGTAGAACCAGGCGCCGTGCTCGGACTGCAGCACGTCGGCGATCACCCGGCGCGGGTCGGGCTGCGCGAAGTGCTCCACGTAGGGGACGTGCCGGCCGCGGTGGACCCCGGTGTAGTTGCTCTTGGTGGCCTGCACGGTGGGTGACAGCTGCACCCCGTTCGGATTGCCCGGTTCCGCCTTCGCCTGCATCAGCAGATGCAGCACGCCGTCGATCTCGCGCACCGCGATGCCGAGCAGGCCGATCTCCGGCTGCATGATGATGGGCTGGCACCACTGCCGTACGGGGCCGTCGTCGACCTGGACCCGGAGGCCCGCCACCGAGAAGAACCGTCCGCTGTCGTGCCCGAGGTTTCCGGTGTCCTCGGCGAAGGACCAGTTCCGCAGCTTCGAGAACGGGATGCGGGTGACCTCGTGGAGCTGGGCGGCGCGCCGTTCGGCGAGCCACTTCTCGAACTGTTCGGGGGTCGTGGCCACTCCGCCGGTGGCCCGCGCCGACTCCTCGAGCCGCGCGCGCACCGCCGTGTCCTCGGCGCGCAACACCCCGGTCCCGGTGGTCAGCGACATGGTGTCTCCCCTCAGTGGCATCGTGCCCAGGTCACCACGGCTCGGCGTGCCGGCCTAGGCGGCCAGGGGCTTACTAGGTGTTCACTCAGATCCCGCCGCCGGGGCTCCCCGCGCGGACGGTCCGCGAATTTCCCTAGACTTCCGCCGCCGGGGAGGGGGCTTGCCCCGGCGCTCACACATGCTGGCCGTGCTTGCGACGCACTGCGTATCCCCGGGGGTGGCCCGGGACCCCTGCCGGACACGGAGGCCCGAGTGGCCAGAGAGGCCAGCATGAACGAAACCGATTTGTGGATTCGGCGCTACTTTCCGAGCGCGGAGGCCGAGGTCCAGCTGATCTGCCTGCCGCACGCGGGAGGCTCGGCTTCCTACTACCGTCCGGTGGCTCAGGCGCTGAGCCCCCGCATCGAGGTGCTCGCCGTGCAGTACCCGGGCCGTCAGGACCGGCGTCACGAGCCGGTGATCGACGACCTGGGCACGTTGGCGGCTCGGGTGTCCGAGATCCTGGCACCGGCCCTGGACCGCCCCTTCGCGTTCTTCGGGCACAGCATGGGCGCGACCCTGGCCTACGAGGTGGCCCGGCGGCTGGAGCAGCGGGGCAGGTACGCGGAACGGCTGTTCGTCTCCGCCCGGCGGGCGCCCTCCCGGGTGCGGGACGAGCGGGTGCATCTGCGGGACGACCACGGGCTGATCGCCGACGTGCGTGCCCTCAGCGGCACGAACCAGCAGGTGTTCGGCAACGAGGAGATGCTGCGCATGGTGCTGCCGGCCCTCCGGGGCGACTACCGCGCCGCCGAGACGTACCGTCACGCCCCCGGGCCCCGGCTGCGCTGTCCGGTCACCGCGCTGGTCGGCGACAGCGATCCCAAGGCGAGCCAGGAGGAGGTCGCGGACTGGGGCACGCACACCGCGGGCGATTTCGAGCTGAGGACGTATCCCGGCGGCCACTTCTATCTTCTCGACCACACCGCGGACGTCCTGTCGCTGATCGAAGAGCGGCTGAGCGAGCCGGCCCTGCGGTGAAGCCAGGAGGACGTATGACGACGAAACACGTCGCGGTCTTCGTGTTCCCGGGGTACGGACACGTCAATCCGACGCTGGAGATCAGCCGCTGTCTCATCGCGCTCGGCCACCGGGTCAGCTACGTGCTCGACGAGAAGCTGGCCGCCCCGGTGACGGCTCTCGGCGCCGAGGTGGTCCCCTACAGCTCACGGCGCGGCCGGCTCGGTGCCGGCGCCGTGACCGGCGAGGACATCGGAGCCCTGGGTCTGGGCTTCCTGCGCGAGTCGATGGAGGTGATCCTGCCGCTGGCCCTGGAGTCCTTCGACGACGACGTCCCGGACCTGATCCTGTACGACCTGGAGAGCTTCTTCACCGCGCGTACGGCGGCGCAGCGCTGGGGCCGCCCCACCGTGCAGCTCTTCCCGTACGTCGCCACCAACGAGCACTATTCGCTGGCCCTCGAGGTCTTCGACGAGGCGAGCGAGAGCATGCACAAGTGCGTCGAGCTGGTGACGGAGCACCTGGCCCGCGAGGGCAAGGGCCAGGACGCCGTGTGGTCGCTGATGGCCGGTATCGACGACCGCAATCTGGTCCTGCTGCCGAGGGAGTTCCAGCCGCGGGGCGAGACGTTCGACAGCCGGTTCGCCTTCACCGGGCACAGTCTGCCCGCCGACCGCCCCGGGACCGGCTCGTGGGACCGGCCCGCGGGGGACGGGCCGGTGGCGCTGGTCACGCTGGGCACCGAGGTGAACGACCGTCCGGAGTTCTTCAGGACCTGTGCCGAGGGGTTCGCCGACAGCGACTGGCATCTGGTGATGACGACCGGCCCGGGCAATCTGCCGGCCTGCCGGCAGGCGGTCGCGGAAGCGGGGGCGGCAGCGCGTCCCGCCGGGATCGAGCTGCACGAGTGGCTGGCGTACAACACCGTACTGCCGCATGTGTCGGCCGTGGTCTGCAACTCCGGCATCAGCACCATGCTGGAAGCGCTCTCGTTCGGCAAGCCGCTGGTGGTCATCACCTACACGCCGGAGGACCGGGTCAACGGCAGACGCACGGCCGAACTCGGCCTGGGTGTGGAGCTGCCGGGCGAAGAGGTCACCGCCGGGCGGCTGCGCGAAGCCGTCGAGACCGTCACGCACTCTCCCGACATCCGCCGAGGGGTCGCTCGCATGCGCATGAACATGATGGCGGCGGGCGGCCCCGCCCGTGCCGCGCAGCTCGTCGAGGGCTGGCTGAGCGAACCGGCCACGGCACCCGAGCCCGAAAGAGCGGCGGTCCGATGACCTACACGATCGAGACCCGGGGACTGGTCAAACGGTTCGGCGAGGTCACGGCGCTGGACGGGCTCGCCCTGACCGCGCGGCAGGGCACCGTGCTCGGTGTGCTCGGCCCCAACGGCGCGGGCAAGACGACGGCGGTGCGCATTCTGGCCTCGCTGCTGCGGCCCGACGAGGGCTCGGCGCGGGTCTGCGGCTGGGACGTGGCGCGCCACCCGCACGAGGTCCGCCGGCTGATCGGCCTCACGGGACAGTACGCGTCCGTCGACCAGGACCTGACAGGGCAGCAGAACATCGTCCTGGTGGCCCGGCTGCTGGGCTTCTCCCGGTCCGCCGCACGGCGCCGGGCGGCGGAGCTGCTGGGGCGGTTCGGGCTCACCGACGCCGCGGGCCGCAAGGCGAGGACGTACTCGGGTGGTATGCGCCGCCGTCTCGACCTGGCGGTATGCCTCGTCGGCGACCCCTCGGTGCTCTACCTCGACGAGCCGACCACCGGTCTCGACCCGGAGAGCCGCTCCCAGCTGTGGGACATCGTGCGCGGTCTGGTCACGGGCGGCACGACGGTCCTGCTGACCACCCAGTACATGGACGAGGCAGACCAGCTCTCCGACGACATCGTGGTGATCGACGCGGGCAAGAGCATCGCGACCGGTACCCCCGAGGAGCTGAAGGCGAAGACGGACCGGCAGACGCTGGAGATCCAGCCGGCCGACCCGGCCCAGTTGGAGACCGCCGGAAAACTGGTCGCCGAGCTGAGCGGGACCCGGCCCCATGTGGCGGGCACCCAGCTGCGTCTCCACGTCAACGATTTGGCGCTGCCGGGGGCTGTGCTGCGCCGGCTGGACGAGGCCGGCATCGAGGTGATGGAACTCGCCCTGCGCAAGCCGAGCCTCAACGAGGTGTTCCTGTCGCTGACCGGCCACCAGAACAGGCACGAGGACCCGGCCACCGCAACCACCGAGGCGGCCGGGCCCGCCGAGACGGCCGAGCCCGCCGAGGCGGCAGAACGGAGCAGAACATGAGCGCGAGCGCGACAGCACCCGTCCGGCACAGGCTGGGCCTCGTGACGACCGCCCGGCACTGCTTCTCCCTGACGGGCCGCAACCTGCTGCATCTGAAAGCGAACCCCGGAGAGATCGTCGGTTTCGTCTTCGTCCAGCCCCTCCTGGTCATCGCACTGCTGGTGTACGTGTTCGGCGGTGCGATCTCCGGGGACACCGCGACGTACCTCCAGTACGCCCTGCCGGGTCTGATCGTGCAGAACTCGGTGATGTCGGTGCTCACCACCGGCGCCGGAATCAACCAGGACATGTCCAACGGTGTCTTCGACCGGCTGCGCAGTCTGCCGATCGCCCGCATCGCACCCCTGATCGGCCACATGCTCGGCCATATGACCCGGGTGACGGCCGGGCTCCTCATGCTGCTGGTGGCGGGCCTGCTGCAAGGCTTCGAGATACGCACCGGGTTGCTGTCCGCGCTGTCCGCGCTGCTGCTGGCTCTGGTGTTCGGCATAGGCCTGGCCTGGGTGTCGATAGCGATCGGCGTGAGCGCCCGGTCCGCCACCACGGTGCACATGTTCAGCGGCGTGCTGTCGCTGCCGCTCACGTTCGTCAGCAATGTGTTCGTCGAGACGGACACCATGCCCGGCTGGCTGCAGGCCTGGGCCAAGATCAACCCGATCTCGCACGAGGCGACCGCACTGCGCGCGCTGATGTCGGGCGGTCCCCTCGGCACCTCGGTGTGGTGGACGCTCGGCTGGGCCGCGACGCTCACGGCCGTCTTCGCCCCGCTGGCCCTCCGCGCCTACCGGCAACGAGTCGTCTGAGGGGCCTGGCGGGAGGTGAAGAGCTGCGAGGGAGACGTGGTGACAAAACGCGGCACCGAAGACCTGGCGCTGTTCGGCGGTCCGCCGGCGTTCCTGCGCAACCGCCGGGTCGGCCGGCCGAACCAGGGCGACCGCGAACGATTCTGGGAACGGATGAACCGCGCCCTGGACAACGAGTGGCTGTCCAACATGGGGCCCCTGCACGACGAGTTCGAGGAGCGGGTGGCGCAGCTCGCGGGCGTACGGCACTGCGTCTCCCTCTGCAACGCCACCGTGGGGCTGCAACTGCTGGTCGCCGACCTGGTCCCCGGCGCGGAACCGGGCGACGAGGTGATCGTCCCGGCGCTCACCTTCCCCGCCACGGCGCACGCCGTGCGCTGGCTGGGCCTGCGGCCGGTGGTCTGCGACGTCGACCCGGTGACCGGGCTGATCGACCCCGACCAGGTGGAGGCGCGGATCGGCCCGCGGGTCCGGGCGATCCTCGGCGTCCATCTGTGGGGGCAGCCCTGCGACGTACGGCGGCTGGAGAAGATCGCCGAGAGCCACGGGCTGCGGCTGTACTTCGATGCGGCACCGGCGCTGGGCTGCACCCACGAATCCACCCCCATCGGAGGCTTCGGCGACGCGGAGGTGTTCAGCTTCCACGCGACGAAGGTCGTCAACAGCTTCGAGGGCGGCGCGATCGTGACCGACGACGACGCGCTGGCCGAACGGGCGCGGAAGGCGAGGAACTTCGGTATCGGGGCCGGCGGCCGGGTCGAACAGCTCGGCACCAACGGCAAGCTGAACGAGGCGTGCGCCGCGATGGGCCTCACCTCGCTGGACGCGCTCGCGGACACCGTCGCCCACAACCGGGCCAACTACGAGGCGTACCTGTCCGCACTCGACGGCATCCCCGGGGTACGGGCGGTCAGATACGACCCGCGGCACCGCAACAACCACCACTACATGATGGTCACCGTCGACGAGCGGGCAGCGGGGCTGCACCGGGACGCGCTGCTCGATCTGCTGCGCGCGGAGAACATCTTGGCCCAGCCCTACTTCTCCCAGGCCATCCACCGCATGTGGCAGTACGGCGAGGAGTCGGCCGCGTCGGTGCCGGGCGGCTTCCCGCACGCCGAGACGCTGTGCGAGCAGCTGCTCGCCCTGCCCACGGGGCCCGGGGTCAGCACCGCCGACATCGAGGTGATCAGCGAGGTGGTACGGGCCGCCGTCGCTCACGGGCCCGAGGTGACCGCGCGCCGCGCCGGCCTCGCCGGCACCACGGGCGACGCCCACCCCGCCGGTGCCGCCGGGGAGTAGGGGCACGACGCGGCACGGCTCGTGCCCAGGACACGACGGACGAGAGCGAGGAATGGCCGCAATGGCAGCGAGCACCACCGGTACGCCCGTCGGCAGGGTCAAGCCCAGCCGGCTCATCCAGCTTGAGCAGCACAGGAACGAGCACGGCTGCATATCGGTCGTCGAGTCCGAATGGGCCGCCGGATTCCCGATCCAGCGTGTCTACTTCCTGCACGACCTGGCCCCCGGCACGTCCCGGGGCGGCCACGCGCACCGCGCTTTGGAACAGCTCTTCGTCGCCGCCCACGGCGGCTTCACCATCCGGATCGACGACGGCTTCCGGCAGGCCGAGTACCGGCTGGACGATCCGTCCACCGGGCTGTACGTCGGCCCGATGGTGTGGCGGGACCTCAGCGACTTCACACCGGACGCCGTCTGTCTGGTGCTGGCCTCGCAGCACTACCAGGAGGCGGACTACTACCGCGACCACGCGCACTTCCTGCGAGACTGCCGGAGGCCGGAATGACCGAGGTCCCCTTCTTCGATCTGCGGGACATGCACGCGGCCACGGGAGTCCAGGCGGAGATCGACGCCGCCGTGCTGCGGGTCTCCCGCTCCGGCCGCTACCTCCTGGGGCCGGAACTGGAGGCGTTCGAGGCGGCCTTCGCGGCGTACTGCGACAACACGTACTGCGTGGCCACCGGCAGCGGCTTCGCCGCTCTGGAGCTGGGCCTGCGAGCCATGGGGATCGGCCCCGGCGACGAGGTGATCGTGCCCGCGCACACCTTCGTCGCCTGCTGGCTCGCCGTCTCCGCGACGGGTGCGCGGCCGGTTCCCGTGGAGCCCGCCGAAGGCTCCTTCCTGCTCGATCCCGAACTGCTGGAGGCGGCCGTCACCTCGCGCACCCGCGCGGTGATGCCGGTGCACCTGTACGGTCATCCGGCCGACCTGGACCCGATCGCCGAGGTGGCCGAACGGCACGGTCTCGCGGTCCTGGAGGACGCGGCACAGGCGCACGGCGCCGCCTACCGGGGGCGCCGGGTGGGCTCCGGGCACGCCGTGGCGTTCAGCTTCTACCCGGGCAAGAACCTGGGCGCGCTGGGCGACGGCGGCGCCCTCGTCACCGACGACCCCGGACTCGCCGACCGGCTGCGCCTGCTGCGCAACTACGGCTCCCGGCGGAAGTACGAGCACGAGCGGCGCGGCACCAACTCCCGCCTGCCCGAGATCCAGTCCGCCGTCCTTGCCGTGAAGCTGCCCCATCTGGACGGCTGGAACGACCGTCGCCGCGCCGTCGCACAGCGCTACACCGAGGCGTTCGCCCCACTGCCCGGCCTCACCGTCCCCGAGGTGGCCCCCTGGGCGACACCCGTCTGGCACCAGTACGTGCTGCGCACCCCGCACCGCGAGGCACTGCGCGAGCGGCTGGCCGAGGCGGGCGTGGGCACCCTGATCCACTATCCCGTGGCCTGCCACCGGACCCCCGCCTACGCGGCGGACCGTCTCACGCCGAGCACCGGCCTGCCCAGGACCGAACGGCTGGCCGACGAGGTACTGAGCCTCCCCATCGGCCCGCACCTGACCGACGCGGCGGTCGAACTGGTCATATCCGCGGTCCGCACCGCCGCACTGCACCTCCACGACGGGTGACAACCAGCACAATTGCCGCCGCTGGGCCTGCGCATGAAGGCAGCCGCCCTGCACCGTCGACGGGAGTCAGGCAGATCCGCCGTGGAGTTGGCGCGGGTACGCCGGATCCCTCCGAGCGCCGGTCGGCCGGGGCCTGCGGGAGCGGGGCTGTCCGCATGCCGGGACGGTCCCGGTGTCAGGAATGGCGCTGCGGGGACGCCGGGTTACCCCGTGCGCAGAGCAAGCGTGCGGGGAGAGGAAACGCATCGATGACGCAGTCGACGGAGCAGTCGCGGAAGGCGGCCGGAGGGCCAAAGCCGGGGCGGCCGGGCCCGGAGGGGGAACGGCCCAGGCGGACGGGCCGGCAGTTGCTGGCGGCCTCCGTCGGCAACGGCGTCGAGTGGTACGACTGGTTCGCGTACTCGTTCCTCGCCACCTACATCGCGGACGAGATCTTCCCCAAGGGGACAGGGAATTCGCTGGTCCCGCTGCTGTCCACCTTCGCCGTCTTCGCGGTCGGCTTCTTCATGCGCCCGGTGGGCGGGCTGCTGCTGGGGGCGGTCGCCGACCGGGCCGGACGGCGGGCCGCGCTGACACTGACCATTCTGCTCATGGGCGGCAGCAGCCTGCTGGTCGCACTCACTCCGACCTATGCGCTCGCCGGGGTGTTCGGCCCGGTGGTGCTGGTGGTCGCACGGCTCGTGCAGGGGCTGTCCGTGGGCGGGGAGTTCGCCGCCTCCACGACCTTCCTGGTGGAATCGGCGGGCCCCGGCCGGCGCGGGCTGTTCTCCAGCTTCCAGTACGTGTCCACGACGGCGGGCCAGCTGGTCGCCTCCGGGGTCGCCGCCACGTTCGTCTCCACGCTGGACGACGGGCAGATGCACCAGTGGGGCTGGCGGGCTCCGTTCGTTATCGGGGCGCTGCTGAGCCTGGCCGGTTTCTGGGTACGGCGCGGAGCGGAGGAGACCCGCAGCGAGAAACACACCGACGGGCCGCGTCCCGGGCTGTTCGACGCGCTGCGCAGCCACCCGCGCGAGTCCCTGCTCATCGTCGGGATCACGGCGGGCGGGACGATCGCCTACTACGTGTGGACCTCGTACCTGCCGACCTACGCGCAGGTCAACGCCGGTTTCGACAAGGGCGACGCGCTCGTGGTCGGCACGATCTCGCTGGTGTTCTTCATGCTGCTCCAGCCGCTGGGCGGGATGCTGTCCGACCGGGTGGGCCGCAAACCGCTGCTGCTGGGCTTCGCGGTCGGGTTCGCCGTGCTGTGCGTGCCGCTGCTGCGCGCGGTCAGCGACTCGTTCGTCTCGCTCTTGCTGGTGCAGTGCGCCGGCATGGTGCTGCTCACCGGCTACACGGCGATCGCGGCGGCGGTGAACGCCGAGATCTTCCCGGCCCGCGTCCGCGCCGCGGGCATCGGCTTCCCGTACTCGCTGGCCGTGGCCCTCTTCGGCGGGACCGCGCCCTACGTCGGCACGCTCTTCGAGGAACTGAGGATGCCGGACGCCTTCCCCTGGTACGTGGCCGTGCTGTGCCTGCTGTCCGCCCTGGTCTACCTGCGGCTGCCGGAGCGCGCCAAGGAGGAGCTGGAGCGGTGAGCGTCGGGCGGAGGGCCCATCGGCGGGCCGTCCGGGCCTGACCGGCGTGAAGGGGCTGGCGTGGAGGGGCCGGCGTGGAGGGGATCCGCCTGTCGCCGCGTGACCCGTGACGTGTGCGCACAGCGTCGTGCACCGGTGCCGACCCGGTCATCCGTACCCGGCGTACGTCACCGGCGCCCCGGCGCACCCCCCGCCTGCCGCGCCGGTCACAGCGGGAGCACGGCCGGTGACAGCGGGAGCACGGCCGGTGACAGCCGCAGTCATCAGCGCGACCGGACGGCGCTGCGGCGGTCAGTGGGCCCGGGGGTGCGGCGGACGGGCGGGCGTCACGTGCCGGTGCGGGTGCGGGAAGCTCCGGTGCGGGTGCGGCGGTGCCGGCCGGGCCGCTGGAGCGCGTCCAGGCGGGTGCGGACGGGCGGCAGGCTCAGCAGCCCGGCGGTCATCAGGCCGGCGCTGGCGGCGGCGAGCGCCCCGGCGATGACGTCGGGCAGGTAGTGCACGCCCAGATAGATGCGGGCGAAGCCGGTACCCGCCGCGAAGACCGCCCCCAAGACCAGGACGAGCGGTCGCCATCGGCGCCCGGCCAGGAAGAACGCGGTCATGGCCACAGCGGTGGCGATGGCGGTGTGGCCGCTGGGGAAGCTGTGGGGATTGTCCGGGGGAATCAGCCACAGCCGCTTCGGGGGCCGGTGCTCGTGAATGCTGAGCTTGGCGGCGAAGGTGACGGCCATGGCCCCGCCGAGCAGGAGCAGTGTGCGCACGGCCTGCTGATAGCGGCGTACCAGCCACAGCAGGACGGGGATCAGCAGGGCCAGGGCCACACCGACCGTCGAGGAGGCTGCTGCCGTCGCCGCCTTGGCCAGAACGGTCAGGCCACCGTTGCGGATACCTGCCACGTCCTCGTTCAGCGCCACGTCCGCCCGGGTGACCTGCGGGGTCTTGGCGGCGAGCCCGACAGCGGCCAGCACTGCCATCAGCAGCAGGGACCCCAAGATTTTCCGGTAGCCAGACACGCTCCGTCCTTCCACCAGCCGCGGAGAGTTCACCACGCGGCAATGACGGCACACGATATCGACTACCGGACCGGATGCGTTCTCCGGCCCTGGGGGTGCCGGCGGGCAGCGGTGGACTCAGCTCCCCACCGAGCCCGGGACCGGCCCGTACGGGCCCCGAACCCCGGGCCGACGCGCCGCCCTCGGCCGGTCCCCGCGTGCTCCCTCACCCGGCGGGCGGGCAGCGTCCCCTACGCGTCCCCGTCCGTCTCGGGGCGGCTCTCGATCTCCTGCAACGTGATGTGCAGGTGGTGCTCCATCGCCGCGACCGCTTGCGCCGGATCACCGGTCAACACGGCGTCGAGCAATTCCTCGTGCTCCGTTGCGGAGTGGGCGGGATCGGCCCCGGTCGCCAGGTACCGCCGGTGGCTCTCCTCCCGGCTTTCGGCGAGTGAGCGCTCCAGGGCGTCCAGGATCTGCGACAGGCTGGTGTTGCCCGCGGCGGCCACCAGCGCCTGGTGGAAGGCGACGTCCGTGCGTATTCGGGTGGGCATGTCGAGCGGGTCGGCGCGCTGCTCGGCGATCGCCTCGCGGGCTCGGGCGATGTGCGGCCGGGTCTGCGGTTCCTCCGGGCCCGCGATGCGCTGCGCGGCGAGCCGGGCTGCGTGCACCTCGAGCGCCTTGCGGATCTCGGTGAACTCCATGAGGGCACGCTTGTCACGCAGGACCGCGAACGCGACGAACTTCTCCACCGGCAAGGCGTTCGGTGAGGCGACGACGGCCGGCTTGCCCTGGCGCCGCTGCACCAGGCCGCGCGCCTCAAGGGTCTTCATCGCCTCCCTGAGCACCACCCGGCTCACCCCGAACCGTGCCGCGAGCTCACCCTCGGGAGGAAGTTGACTCCCCGGCTCGACGTCCGGGCCCACGCACAGTTCCTCGATGAACTCCGCGACCTGTGTGGTCAGCGACCGTGGCTGGGCGCGCATCGCACTGCGTCCTGCCGGCTGCCGTGCGGACTCCCCCTCCGCCGTGTCCCTCAATGCGCTCGCCCCTCGATCGAATTCGGCCTGCGCATCTGATCCTACTGAGCAGCGGCCTGCCGAGCCGCCGGCCCTGCCGGGCGGCCTGCGCGGCCCGGTGCGGTGCCGGACCGGTACCGGTCGTATGCGCTCGGCCGCACACGTTCGCCGGAAAGTGTTGACCACGTAGCAGCTTATATTACAAGCTACGTCCGTTCGGCGGCTCACTCGACGACCCGCCGACGTCCGCACGCAAGGCCGCGACGAGGGGCGCAAGTGAACAGCACCGACCAGCAGATATGTATGAGCGCCTGGGACGGCCCGGGCGCCGGACCCGGTGCCGTGGCGCCGCCCGTCTACCAGACGAGCCTTTTCGCCAAGCCGTCCTTCGAGGAGTTCGTACGGCAGCAGGCCGCCGAACACGAGAACTTCGTCTACAGCCGGGGCACCAACCCGACGGTCGCCTTCCTGGAGGAGCGTCTCGCGCTGCTCGAGGGCGGCGAGGCCGCGAAGTGCTTCGCCTCCGGCATGGGTGCCATCGGCGCGGTCCTCGCCGGGCTGCTGCGCGGCGGCGACCACGTGCTCTTCGTCAACACCGTCTACGGCCCGACGATCGAGCTCGCGCAGCACCTGGAGCGCTTCGGGGTCGAGCACACCGTCCTCGCCGACCCCACCACCGGCATCGAGGAGCACATCCGCCACAACACGGCACTCATCTATGTCGAGAGCCCGGGCACCATGCTGATGAAGGTCGTGGACGTACCGGCGCTGACCGCGGTCGCCCGGCGTCACGGCATCCGCACGGTGATGGACAACACCTGGTCCACACCGCTCTTCCAGAAGCCTCTCGCGGCGGGCGTGGACCTCGTCGTCCATTCCCTGACCAAGTACATCGGCGGGCACAGCGATGTCATCGGCGGCGCGGTGATCGGCTCCCGGGACACGATCCGCGAGCTCTTCTACCAGGGCCACCAGCTGTTCGGCGCCGTCATGTCCGCCATGGAGGCGTCCCTCGTACTGCGCGGGCTGCGGACCCTCCCGGTGCGCATGGAGCAGCACCAGCGCAACGCGCTCACCGTCATCGACCATCTGCGCGCGCATCCCGAGGTCACCGCCGTCCACCACCCGTACGCCGACCACGGCCCGGACGAGGTTGTGATCACCTCCCAGTTCAGCGGCTTCTCCGGGCTCCTCAGCTTCGAGCTGCGGGAGGGCACCTTCGCGCGGGTGTCCCGGTTCATCGACGCCCTGCGCCTCTTCCGGATCGGCCCGAGCTGGGGCGGCTACGAGAGCCTCGTGACCTCGCCCATGCGCTCCACCGACGACCCCGCCCGGGGGCTCGGCGGCCTGATCCGGCTCTCCGTGGGGCTGGAGGGCGCGCAGAGCCAGATCGAGGACCTCGACCGGGCTTTCGCGTCACTCGCCCGCTGAGGGCTGTCCCACGCCACCACTGCTCTTGCCCGAGAGGAAACAATGGAGTTTCAGCAGGACACGGCGTCCGCCGAGCAGGCCGAGAAACGTGTACGCCCCCAGCCGCGGCTCGCCGTGGCGCTCATCCCGGTGGTCATCACCCTGGCGGTCTTCGTCGTCGGTATCGGGATCCTGGAGTTCCCCGCGGAGCTGATGCTCATCTTCGCGGCCATCGTCTTCACCGTCTTCGCCGCTCTCCACGGCGTCGGCCTCGACCAGGTCCTCACCGACATGGGCGAGAAGATCAAGCGAGCCCTGCCGGGCATCCTCATCCTGCTGAGCATCGGGATGCTGATCGGCACGTGGATGATCGCGGGCACCGTCCCGCTCATGGTCAACTACGGGCTCGACCTGATCAACCCGTCGTACCTCTACGTCCTGTCCTTCGTCGTCACCGCCATCGTCGCCACGTTCACAGGCACGTCCTGGGGCGCGGCCGGCACGATCGGCGTCGCACTGATCAGCGTCGCCGCCACGATGGACATCTCACTGGCGATCACCGCCGGTGCCGTGGTCTCGGGCGCGTACTTCGGCGACAAGCTCTCGCCGCTCTCCGACACCACGAACATCAGCTCCCTGGCGGCCGGCGCCAACATCTACGAGCACATCCGCCACATGCTCTACACGGCGGTGCCGTCCTCTCTGGTCGCGATCGCGGTCTTCCTGCTCGCCGGACTGTCGATCGACGCGGGATCGGTCGACCTCGACGTCATCGACCGCACCGTCGCCGAGCTGCACGACCATTTCGTCCTCAACCCCGTGCTGCTCCTGCCGCCCGCGGTGGTCCTCATCGGCTCGGTCATGCGCAAGCCGCCGCTGATCGTGCTCTTCCTGTCCTCGATGACCGCCGTCGTACTCGCCGTGCTCGTCCAGGGCTTCAGCATCGCCGACACATTCGACGCCGCCGTCTCCGGCTTCACCACCGAGATGCTGCCCGGCCATGTCTCCGCGCCGGTCACCGAACTGCTCAACCGCGGCGGCCTGACCTCGATGTACAGCTCGGCGTTCTTCGTCTTCTGCGCGTTCTTCTTCGCCGCGGCGCTGGAGAACTCCGGTGTACTCCGCCTTCTGCTGAGCAAGCTGATCGACAAGCTGCGCTCCACCGGCAGCCTGGTGACGGCCACGCTGCTCTCCGGCTTCACCGTCATCAACGGCACCTCGAACGCCCTTGTCACCTTCTTCCTCATCAACGATCTCTACGGCGAGGCGTACAAGAAGCGGAACCTGCACCCGACCAACCTCTCGCGGAGCATGGAGGATTCGGTCACCATCACCGAGGTGCTGATGCCCTGGACCGTCTCCGGCGCCTTCTTCGCGACGACGCTGGGCGTGGCCAACTTCGACTTCCTGCCGTGGGCCGTCTTCTGCTGGAGCGGCATCGTCTTCTCCGCACTGCTGGCCTGGCTCTCGCCCCTCACCCGCGACTTCGGCATCCGCCGGCTCACGCCGCAGGCCGAAAGGGAGCCGGCGAAAGCCTGACAGACACCAAGTTCGTGCCCCAATGGCCGACTTGGCGGCTCGACACCATTGAAAGCATCACCACCGGCCGCAGCGGGGCATCTTGTCCCGCACCCCATCGGGAGCGCGCCCGTCAGCACGGCAGGAGGCCCAGGGGCGAGCGATTGTCAGCCCTCATCGACGATGTGAACCCCGAGCTACCCGAAGAGCACCGAAGGCCCGCTTCCCCCGGCCCAGATCCGGGGGAAGCGGGCCGCTTCTCGTACATCGGCACCTCCGGCCTGGCAAAGTCCGCCCTCCAAGGCGAAGAGGAAGCCGCGCCCGCCGTTCGTCGGCGGCAGAGCGGGCTACTCGGGTCTCAGAGCCGGCTGGCGCGCAGCTTGCGGTCGCCGGAGTAGAGCACGCCGTTCTTCAGGGCCGCCGGTGCGGTCTTCCATTCCGCCACCCGGCCGTACCGGCGCGGTGCGCACTTCCAACGGCAGGCACCGGTACGGGCGTCGAGGGTGTAGAGGTGGCCCCCGCGCCCCTGCAAATGGAGCGCGCCTCGCTCGACGCCCAGCGGTTGCAAGCTACCCTCCGCACCGCTCTCGTCCACACCCACCGAGCCGGGGATCCTCCGCTGCCAGACCTCATCGCCGGTGTCAGCCGTGAAGGAGTGCACACGGTCGTGTCCGCTCCAGTGGACCAGGCCACCGGCGACCAGCGGCCGGGCAGGCGGCGACCATGTGCCGCGCTTCTGCGGGAAGGACGCGCTCCAGACCTTCTTGCCGGTGCCGGAGTCCCGGGCTTCCACCGCGAATTCGGCTTTGCCGCTGTCCCGGCCGTCGCCGCCCAGGTGCATGAGCCCACCGTTCACCACGAGCGTGTCCACCGAGGCCATATCGGTCTTGGCCTCCCAGAGGGTCGAGCCGTCCTTGCCGCGCAGGGCGGTCACTCTGTCGTCGAGGCTGTAGTAGAGCCTTCCCCCTGCGGCGACCAGGTTGCCGGCCGACCGCTCCTCGCTCCACAGTTTGCGGCCCGTACGGGCATCCCGCGCGTGCAGAACGGAATAGTCCGTCGCCTCGTCACTCACGTCGATCGCGTCGTACACGCGCCCGTCGGCAATCGTGAGGGAGGAGACCGACGACTTGTACTCGGTCTCCCACCGGGTTCGGCCGCTTCGCGTGTCCAGGGCGTACAGGCGATGGTTGTCGCCGGCGAAGTAGACGATGCCGTCGACGACGAAGGGTCCCGCCGTGACCTTGTTTCCCGTCTGCCGGAACTTCCACAGTTCCGTCCCGGTGCCGGCCTTGACCGCGTACAAGGTGCCGTTGCCGTCCGTGGTGTAGATCCGTCCGTCCGCGTAGACGGGCGTGGCCGTGACGTCCTTGTCCGGATGGAACGACCAGACAGGTGACAGTGCGGGCCCGTGAGGGCCGGGTGACGCGGACTTTGCCGGGCCGTCGGAGCCGTGGGAGTCGTCGGGGAACGGCAGAAACAGTACCGAGAGCAGGATCGCCAGAGCTGCGGCACCTGCTACGCCCAGTACGACGCCTCTGCTTCGGCGGGAGGGGGTCGGCGGCCGGGGGCGCGGCCCGTCGGCCCGGTCGGCTCGATCGGCCCGCTCGGGGCGGTCGGGCGCGGTCGGCTGTCGGGTTTCGGGCGGCGCCTGTGTCGCCGCGCCTTCCCGGCCGATGGCCGCCGAAACGGCCGGGGGCAGCCACTCGATCTCGGTCAGCGGACCGCGGTCCGCACCTTCGGCCATGTGACCCAGCTCGGCGATCAGTTGGGAGGCCGTGGGCCGCCGGGAGGGGTCCTTGTCCAGGCATCGCGCCACCACCCGGGCCAAGTCGCCCGGCAGCGCCGACAGATCCGGCTCCTCATGGGCCACCCGGTAGTTCACGGCGTGCGCGGAACCCTGCCCGTACGGCCCCGAGCCGGTCGCGGTCCAGGCCAGAACGGCGCCGAGCGCGAAGATGTCACTGGCTGCGGTGGTGGGATCGCCCACCAGCTGTTCGGGGGAGATGAAGCCGGGGGTGCCGATGAGCATCCCGGTCTGCGTGAGCTGGGTGTCGTCGGCCGCCAGCGAGATCCCGAAGTCGATCACCCGCGGGCCGTCCGCGGCCAGCAGCACATTCGACGGCTTCAGGTCCCGATGGACCAGACCTGCGTGGTGGATCCCCTCCAGCGCCTCCGCCAGCGCGGCCCCCAACGTGCGCACAGCCCGCTCGGACCAGGCCCCGTGCTCCGCGACCGCCGTGCTCAACGGCACCCCGGGCACGTACGCGGTGGCCAGCCACGGGGGATCGCCCTCCGGGTCGGCGTCCACCACCGCCGCGGTGAAGAACCCGGTCACACGACGCGCCGCCGCCACCTCACGCACGAAGCGGCGCCGCAGTCCGGGGTCGTGGCCCAGCTCCGCCCGCACCACCTTCACCGCGACCAGCCGGCCGCTCGCGGACCGTCCCAGGTACACCTGGCCCATCCCGCCCCGCCCCAGCCGCCCGACGAGCCGGTACTGTCCCACCTGCTCCGGGTCCTCTGCCGCCAGCGGCGTGCACGACGGTGCCACAGCGCCCTCTCCCCCCGACGTGCCCGGCCGGCGCCTCGGTACGCCGTCGCCGAGCTCCCTCCGCAGCGGCGGCCCGCGCACAGGGCGGTGCGCGATGCTCCAACTGGCGCAGATCCTAACGCGGTTGTCCGACCACGGGACCCCGATGCCGCCGAGCGGACCCGTGAAAGACCTCCGGGTTCGCTATCCCATGACCGCGCGAGCCGCGTCCAGGAACGCCAGCCGGTTGTCCTCCAGGTAGTCCCGCACGCTCTCGCCGTCGGGCAGGCCCTCCCACACCGTCCTGTTGAGGTCGAGGAAGTGCGCGTGTGCGGCATCGTGCACGGAGAGCGGGAACTGGATCCGGATGAGCCGGTCCGCGACCCAGAACCTGGCCATGACCTCCCGGGTCGTGAGGTACCAGGCATCGGTGTCGTCCCACTCCGACGGCCGGGTGTAGGCGCAGCGTTCGGCCTCTGCCGACACCTCGATGAACCGTTCCAACAGCGCCAGCCGTTCCCCGCGCCGTGTCTCCGACAAGGCGATCTGCTGCCGTTGGCGTTCAGCGCGTTCTGCCGAGAGTTGAGTCCTGTGCTGGACGAGGTAGGACAACGAGCCGCCCAGGACAACGCCGCCCAGCGATATGAGGGACACCCAGACCTGACCTGACATGGCGGTCATCGTGCCATGCGACCGATCTTCGAATCGGCCGGATTGTGGTTGACGTGATCACGGCCGCCGGCGACGACAACAGTTCTCGCCCAAGCCCTCCACCTCGCCCGCCCACCGCATCGGCGTCCTGTTCGCCATGCTCCGCGACGGAACCTTCGGCAGGCCCATGACGCACGGCTCGGAGCCCCCGCGAGAGACTGCCAGGGGCGCCGGCTCACCAGTGCGCCCCGCCGATGGCACCCCGTCGGGAAAGTCAGCAAGAGGTCGGCGTCAGCACCGTCGGGCGCTGTCGCGCAGCGCCGTGCAACACCGCGGTCCACTTGCCGTCTCATGCTCCAATTTCCGGCCTGACCTGCGGATACTCGGGTCAGCCGGATAGCTGTTACTCTCGCCAGGAGGTACTCAGATGAAGATGCTCATCAACGTCCCCGAGACCGTGGTCCCCGACGCCTTGCGGGGAATCGCGGCGGCGCATCCGGAGCTGACGGTGGACGTCGACAAGCAGGTGGTGGTCCGGCGGGACGCGCCGGTGGCCGGGAAGGTCGCTCTCGTGTCGGGCGGCGGATCGGGGCATGAGCCGCTGCACAGTGGTTTCGTCGGGCCCGGGATGCTGGACGCGGCTTGCGCCGGTCCCGTATTCACCTCGCCTGTTCCGGATCAGATGGTGGCCGCCGCGGCGGCCGTGGACAGCGGCGAGGGCGTGCTGTTCGTCGTCAAGAACTACACCGGGGACGTCCTCAACTTCGACATGGCCGCCGAGCTGGCCGAGGACGAGGGAATCCGGATCGCCAAGGTGCTGGTGGAGGACGACGTCGCGGTCACCGACAGCACCCACACGGCGGGCCGCCGGGGCACCGGGGCGACACTGTTCGTGGAGAAGATCGCCGGCGCGCTCGCCGACGAGGGGGCACCGCTGGAGCGGGTGGAGGCCGTGGCCCGCCGGGTGGCGGACAGCTGCCGGAGCTTCGGCGTCGCACTGAGCCCGTGCAGCACACCGGCGACTGGCGGACCTATGTTCGACCTTCCGTCGGGTGAGCTGGAGCTGGGGGTGGGCATCCACGGCGAGCCGGGCCGCGAGCGGCGGTCGATGATGACGTCCCGGGAGATCGCGGACTTCGCCGTGGACGCCGTGCTGGCCGAGCTGGAGCCGGAGGAGCCGGTGCTGGCCCTGGTCAACGGGATGGGCGGGACGCCGCTGCTGGAGCTGTACGGCTTCTGTGCGGAGGTGCACCGGGTCCTGGGCGAGCGGCGGATCCCGGTCGCCCGTACCCTCGTCGGCAACTACGTGACCTCGCTCGACATGGCCGGCGCCTCCGTGACGCTGTGCCGGGCCGACGAGGAGCTGCTGCGGCTGTGGGACGCCCCCGTGCGTACCCCCGGGCTGCGGTGGGGCGCCTGACGCGACGTACCGTCCCGGCGGTACGGCGCCGCCGGGACGCCACGTGGCACCCCGCGCGGGGCGGTGCGGTCCGCTCCGGTGCCGCGGTCCCGTGCCGGCGACGGCGCGGCGGCGGCACCGGTGGCGGTCCGGGCCGGGCCCGCGCGGGTACACCGGCATCTACTCGGACCAGTACGAGCGGCGCCCGTACCGGGGCAACGGCAAGGAGCAAGGGTGAGCGGCAAGGTGACGAACGACAGCGGGGCGGGCGCAGGCGGCGAGGGCGACGGGGGCCGGGAGCTGGACGCCGCCTTCTTCGCACGCTGGATGACCGAGGCGGCCGACGCGATCGGGCGCGAGGCCGACCGGCTGACGAAGCTGGACTCGGCGATCGGCGACGCCGACCACGGCGGCAACATGCGCCGGGGTTTCGACGCGGTGCGCCAGGAACTGGCCGAGGACGTGCCGGCCACACCCGGCGCGGTGCTGATGTCCTCCGGCCGGAAGCTGGTCTCCACCGTCGGCGGCGCCTCCGGCCCGCTCTACGGCACGCTGCTGCGCCGTACGGGCAAGGCGCTGGGTGACGCCGAGCGGGTGAGTGGCGCCGAACTGGCGTCCGCCCTGCGTACGGGTATCGAGGCGGTGGCGCAGCTGAGCGGGGCCGCCGCCGGGGACAAGACGATGCTGGACGCGCTGCTGCCCGCCGTCGACGCGCTGGAGGACAGCGGCGGTACGAACTTCGCGAAGGCCCGTGCGGCGGCGGAGCGCGGAGCGGAGGAGACGACCCCTCTCCAGGCGCGCAAGGGCCGGGCCAGCTATCTGGGCGAGCGCAGCGTCGGCCATCAGGACCCGGGTGCCACCTCCGCCGCGCTGCTCGTGGCCGCGCTGGCCGCCGCCCACGGGGACAGCGCCGGCGAAGACGCCGGCTTTGGTGCGGACGAGGGAGAGTGACCATGACGCAGCAGCAGGACAGCCGACGGGTGGGGATCGTCCTCGTCTCCCACAGCCGGCAGGTCGCCGACGGGGTCGCGGCGATGGCCGCCGGGCTCGCCGGGGTGGCCGACGCACCGGTGGCCGGCGCGGGCGGACTCCCCGACGGCAGCCTCGGCACCAGCGAGGAGCGGATCACCGAGGCCGCGCGCCGCGTCGACTCGGGGGCCGGGGTGGCGCTCCTCGCGGACCTGGGCAGCGCGGTCCTGACGGTCAAGACTCTCCTCGCGGAGGGTGACGTCCTGCCCGAGCCCACCCGTCTGGTGGACGCCCCCCTCGTGGAGGGCGCGGTGGCCGCCGTGGTCACCTCCGTGGGCGGGGGCGATCTGGACGCGGTCGCCGCGGCGGCCGAGGAGGCGTACACCTACCGGAAGGTATGACCCCGGCGGGGACCCTGGTGGGGCCCGTGACTGGTACCGGCCCCCTGGCAGGGGCGCGTCCTGCGGCAAGGGCACGTCCTCTGGCAGGGGCCGACCGTTGGCAAGGAGCGCGCCGGCCGTTGGCGGGGCCAGTAGGGAAACCCCGGCCGCCCTCCACCGGCGTCGGCCCCTGACGCACCGCCACTCATGATGTGGGAGCCCTGATAGCGACGCCAGGCACGGCCGTGGCGCCCCGGCACGGCATCACCGGCGCTCGGCCGGCACGCCCCTTCCTGTCCTCCGAAAAGGGATACGCCGGCTGCGCGGGCCCGTCCCACGCCGCGGAGCAGCAGCCCTGACCTTGCGGAGGGATACGCCGGCGGTGCGGGCCCGTCCCGGTGCGCACCGTACACAGTGCCGGGGTCGGCACCGGACGCGGCCGACTGCATCAGGTGCCCGGCGGGTGCCACCGCCGGGCACCCGGCGCCGCTCCCCTACTGGACGGGGCGCACCGTTCACGGTGCCGGTGACGCCGTGACCCGCGCCCCGGCGGGCGGGACCGGCGGTGCCGGGGGCCGGCGGGCAACTGCGGGCGCGGGAACCCGCGCCGCTCGCGGGGGCGTTCCGCGCGGCGAGGCGGAGGGCGGCAGGGGCGGCGCCGGCTTCCCGCTCACCGTCGCCGGGGCTGTCAGGGTGTAGCGGCCGTACCCCGTACGGCCTACCAGCCCGTGTTCCTCGGCCTGTGCCAGCAGCTTGTTGGCCTGGGAGGGGCTGAGCCCGGCGCGGCCGGCGATCACGCCGAGGCGGTGGGCGCCGGGCTGCTCCCGTTCGAGGGCCGCCAGTGCGGCCAGTAACGCGAACCCTCTCGCCGCACTCACGAGGCCCGCCCCGTCCTGCGCTCCGTCCATCTCGCCATAG
This sequence comes from Streptomyces albus subsp. albus, assembly GCF_000725885.1. Taxonomy (GTDB): domain Bacteria; phylum Actinomycetota; class Actinomycetes; order Streptomycetales; family Streptomycetaceae; genus Streptomyces; species Streptomyces albus. The sequence goes on from NZ_JODR01000010.1 coordinate 37,354, forward strand.
GTCCACACCTTTAACGTCGAATGGTTCCGAGCGTCTTGCCCACCGGTTCTGCCCGATTCTCGCCCAGGCATTCTCCATTCCGGGCACTCCAGGGGCACCTCTTAGCGGAATATGACGCTCACTTTTCCGCCCGTGGAAAAGTGAGCATTTCCGGGCCGCTGCCCTCTTGCGCGGGCGGCATCCCCTGTCGGAGGGTGACCACGGCCGACCCCCCGGGTGCCAGCAAGCCCAACAGGGAAGGCAGCGAGTGCTTTTTCCTTGGCATTCCATGACGCGGCTTGCCCGTCGCCATGGATTTTCAGGGGTACTCCTGTCCGTCCCGGTGCCCGGCTGCATCCGGAATTCCCCGGCCCCGGGCTCGTCCCGGCTGGAAAGCCCGCTGTGGGCGTCACGTCCACGGCGGCCTGTGGAGCCCACCGAAAGGAGAACGCCATGCGTTACGTCCACTGATGCATTCACGTCGTCGCGGCCACGCGCTCCGGCGCGTGGCCGCGAACGCGATCTTCCCCCCTCTTCTCCCCACCCCACCGAGAAAGGCCGACCATGACGGGAGCGGCGGCGCAGCCGCGACGGGACCCCTTCTACGATCCCCTGGCCCCCGAGGTCATCGCCGCCCCGCACGTCGCCTACCGGCGGCTGCGCGAGCACCAGCGGGTCTACTGGCACGAACAGCTCGACTCCTGGGTCCTCACCGGATACGCCGAGTGCCGCGAGGTCCTCGGGGACACCTCCTCCTTCGGTTCCGACTTCCGCCGGGTGGGCGAGGACATCCCCGACGCCCAGCTGAGCGTCCAGACGCTGGACCCGCCCGCGCACGGCGCGATCAGGCATCTGCTGGTCTCGGCGCTGCACGCCAGGTCCCACACCGAGGTGACCGGCACGGCGGCCCGGCTCGCCGCCACCCGGATGGCGGGGCTGCGCAACGCCGGGCGTCCGGTGGATCTGGTCGGGGAGTTCGCCCGTCCGCTCGCCCTCCGGACGATGTGCGACTTCCTGGGCGTCACGGCGCCGGACGGTCCCTGGTTCGAGGAGATGTCCAACGCGATCGTCCGCAGCATGGACGCCGGGCTGGATCCCTCGCGGGCCGCGCCCGGGAACAAGGCGCGGGCCGAGCTGAGCAGGATGGTGGCCGAGTGGCTGGAGACGGCCGGCCCCGGCGGCTTCCTCGGAGCCACCCGTTCCGCCCGTGAGCGCAACCCCGGCGTCCCGATGGCGGTGCTGGCCAATTCGCTGCGGGCCGTCCTGCACGCCGGCTACGAGTCGGTGAGCCGGTTGCTGGGCAACGCCCTGGCCCGGCTGGTGGCCGAGCCTGGACTGCCCGCGCGGGCCGCCGCCGAGGAGCGGCTGGACGCGCTGGTGGACGAACTGCTGCGGCTGGAGGGCCCGGTGCAGGCGGACGCCCGCGTGTGCGTGGCCGAGCGGGAGCTGGCAGGCCGGCGGATCCGGCGCGGCGAGGTGCTGGTGCTCATGCTGGGTGCCGCGGACCGGGACCCGGAGGTCTTCCCGGAGCCGGACTCCATCGACCTGACCCGCCGCAGGGGCGTCCATCTGGCCTTCGGCCGGGGAGCCCACGCCTGTCTGGGCAAGGGACTGGCCACCATGCAACTGCGGGCGGTGCTGGAGCAGTTGATCGAGGCGGAGTTGGAGTTCGCCCCTGCGGGGCCCGCCGAGTACGAGCGGACGGCGACGCTGCGCGGGCTGCGGACGCTGCCCGTCCTCGTCCGGCGCCCGGGCTCCGACGCCACCGCACCGTCCGGCACCTGACCCGCGACGCCCGCCGCCCGGGGGCTCCTCCCGGGGGCCCGCCCGAGGAACCTGCCGCGGGCGGGCCCGGCCGGGAGGCACCTCCCGCGTGGCGGCGCCACCGTGCGACGCTCCCCGTCACCGGAGCGGTGGCTCTCACGGGCCCGGCCGGCGAACGGCCGGCCGACGGGCAGGCGGGCTGTCCGTCCCGCGCCGTCGTGCGCTTGCTTCGCGTCGCCCTCACCACCCGGCAGCCGACGATCCGGCCGCCGCTGTTCGAAAGGGAAACTCCGTGCGCCGCTCCTCCAGACCCTTCGCCGGCCGCGCATTGCGGCTCGTCGCGGTCACCACGTTGACGCTCACCTGTCTTGCCGCGCAGCAGGCGACCGCCGCCCCGCCGTCCGCCGGCGGCGAAGGCGCCACCGCGGCCACCGGCCGGAGCGCGGGCGCCGTCACAGCCGACGAGCTGGCCCAGCAGGTCCGGGGCCGTGACGTGCTGCCCCATCTGGAGGCGTTCCAGCGGATCGCGGACGCCAGCGGGGGTGACCGGGGCTACAACCGGCCGGGGTTCACACGCTCGGTGCGGTATGTGACGGCCCAGCTCACGAAGGCCGGCTACCAGGTGCGGCAGCAGAAGGTGCCGTACACCGACTTCGACGTCACCGAGGAGAAGCTGACGGCCCGGTCGGGTGACGGGCAGGAGCGGGACGTGCCGATCCTGATGACCCGCTTCACGCCCTCGACGGACGCCGACGGCATCGAGGCACCGCTGGTGGCGCTGCCCGACGGCAGAAACGGCTGCTCCGACGCGGACTACGAGGGGGTGGCCGCACGCGGTGCGGTCGTCGTCCTGGGCCGCAACGCCTGCGGGTTCGGCCTCCAGCAGCAGGTGGCGGCACGGGCGGGGGCGCGGGCCGTGGTGATGTACTACCCGACCCCGTCGCCGGACAACAACTACCGTCTGATGGGCATCCCGCGGGAGAACTTCGTCATCCCGATGGGCATGGTCTCCCAGACGGACGGGGAGCGGCTGGCCCGGCAGGCGGCGTCCGGCGACGCGGCCCGGGTGCGGCTGACGCTGCGGGCCCAGGACGTGCGGCGCACGACGGTCAACCTCATCGCCGAGACGCGCGGCGGCGATCCGGACGACGTGGTGGTGATGGGCGGTCACCTCGACAGCGTGCCGGAGTCCCCCGGGATCAACGACAACGCCTCGACGGCCGGCACCGTCCTCCGGACCGCGCTGGCGATGGCGCCGCACCAGGACCAACTGCGCAACAAGGTGCGGTTCATGTGGTGGGGTGCCGAGGAACTGATCGACGTGGGCTCGTACTACTACGTCGAGAACCTCTCCCCCGCGGAGCGCGGGCGCATCGCCGCGGTGATCAACGGTGAGCTGCTGGCTCCCTCCAACCACGCGCGGTTCGTGTGGGATCCGGGCACGGGCGGCAGCCACGAGCTGGCCGAGATGTTCGCCGGCTACTTCGACCGGAAGGGTCTGCCGTACGAGCGGCAGGATCCGGGGGCGATCGGTTCGGACCATCTGCCGTTCCAGGAGGCGGGGATCCCGGCCGGCGGCATCGACGGCGGGAACCTCAAGGTGAAGTCGGCGGAGCAGCAGGCCCGTTACGGCGGTACCGCCGGGCAGATGTTCGATCCGTGTTATCACCAGAAGTGCGACCGCCTGGAGGCGATCGACCGTACGGTTCTCGACCAGAACGCTCCGGCGCTGGCCTGGGTGGTGGCGCGGCTGGCCACGGATGACGAGGCGGTGCGGACCGTCCGACAGGCAGGGCGCTGACGGAAGGTCCCGGGCACCGCACACCGGGCGGTCTCCCGGGGCTTCCCGTACACCGGTTTCCCCTGCACGCGGCACACTCGGCATCCGGCATCCGGTATCCGGCATCCGGCGTTCGGCGTTCGGCGTTCGGCGGGCATCCGGGGGCTCCTGGGTGTCCGCCGGGCTCAGCTGTGGGCGTGCGCGGAGGAGAGGAACCAGGCGGGCCCCTCCTCGGCCGCCGCCTGCTCGATGCGCAGGAGCGCGAACGGTTTCATCTCCGGCAGCGCGTCCGTCCGGAACCAGCCCACCTCCAGGGATTCGTCGTCGTTGACACGGGCCCGGCCCGCGGACTCGGCGGTGGCCCGGCAACGGAAGGTGATGTCCATGAATTGGCACACATCGCCGTTCGGGTAGGTGACGGGCTTCTCCACGCCGTGCACCAGCGCCACCCGCTCGGGCACGCACCGCACATTGGTCTCCTCGAACACTTCGCGCACCGCGCAGTCCGCGGGCTGCTCGCCCGGCTCGGGGATGCCGCCGATCACCGACCACAGGCCGGTGTCGGCGCGCCGTCCGAGCAGTACCCGGCCCTCGTCGTCGAAGACGACCGCGCTGACGCCGGGCAGATACAGCAGTTGGTGTCCCGCGGACAGCCGCAGGTCACGAATGAATTCGGGAGTTGCCATGCCCCGACGATACGTCGCGGCCCCGCGGTCCGCGCGGCTGCGGCGCAGCACCCACAGGGCGGTCGCGGCGGCCAGGACGCCCAGGCCGGTCAGCGCGCTCAGCAGGAGCTGCGTCCCGCCGTCGGGAACCACCAGGCTCAGGAGGACGTTGGCGACGAGGCCGACGGCGAGCACGGTCCACAGCAGTGATGTCACGGGGTTCCTCCGCTACGGGTCGGACGGTCTGCGGCCCACCCTGCCCGTCCGCCGGGGCCGTGCCCACGGTGTCCGCTCCCCCGCCGAAGGTGTAGCCCGCTACACCGCGCACCGGGCGGTCCGCCCCGTACGCTGATCGCCATGCGCGGGGGCGAGGGACGTCGGGTGCTGCGGGACGCGGGTCGTGCCTCGGTACATCTGCTGGTGGGGGCCGGGCTCGCCGTGGTCTGCTACGTGATGATCCGTCTGGTGCTGCTCGCCGCCGCGGCCACCCTGTCCGTGATCGGCGCGGGCATGCTGCCGGAGACCGTGCGGCTGCTGCGCGGGCTGGCCGGACTCGAGCGGCGCCGGACCGCCGCCCGGCTCGGCTCCCCCGTCCCCGAGAGGTATCTTCCGCTGGACCGCGGCTCGCTGCTGGAGCGGATCCGTGCCGCGGGCAGCGACCCGGGTACCTACCGGGACGTCCGCTGGCTCGTGGCCCACCTGCTGTACGGGCTGTTGTTCCTGTACGCCGCGATGGTGCTGTGGCCGCTGGGGCTGCTGGTGGACGGTGTCGGTTGCGGACTGGCCGGGCGCCGCCCCGTGCTGCTGCCGCGCATCGGGGACCTGGCGACGCTCCAGGCACGGCTGTCCCGCACCCTGCTGCTGCCCTCACCCAGCGCCCGGCTCGCGGAGCGGATCGACGAACTGGCCGCCACCCGGGCCGGCGCCGTCGCCGCGCACGGTGCCGAACTGCGCCGTATCGAACGGGACCTGCACGACGGAGCCCAGGCACATCTGGTGGCGCTCTCCATGCGGCGGGGGCTGGCCCGCCGCGCCTACGACCACGACCCGGCGTCCGGCCGCGCCCTGCTGGACGCCGCCCAGGACCAGGCCGAGGAGGCACTGGCACAGCTGCGGCACGTGGTGCGGGGCATCCATCCGCCGGTGCTGACCGACCGCGGACTGGTGGGCGCGGTACGGGCGTTGGCCGCCGGGAGCGGGCTGGAGGTGTCGGTCACCGTGCACGGTACGGCCGGCGGCCCGGGGGATAGTGCCGACGGCGCCCGGCCCCCCGCGGCGGTCGAGGCAGCCGCGTACTTCGCCGTCGCCGAGGGCCTCACCAACGCCGCCAGGCACAGCGGCGCCCGGCGGGCGTCCGTGGCACTAGAGCGCGCGGACGGGCTGTTGCTGGTCCGGATACGGGACGAGGGACGCGGCGGCGCCGACGAGAACGAGGGCACGGGTCTGCTGGGCATCCGCCGCAGAGTGGCGGCGCTGGACGGCACCGTGCGGCTGACCAGCCCCGTGGGAGGGCCGACCGTGGTGGAAGTGGAGCTGCCGTGCGTGTGGTGATCGCGGAGGACAACGCCCTGCTGCGGGAGGGGCTGGTGCTGCTGCTGGGCTCGGCCGGGCACGAGGTGGGCGGGTGTCGCCACGACGGGGCCCGAGGTGTTGCCGCTGCTGGTGGAGCAACGGCCGGACGTGGCCGTCCTCGACGTACGGCTGCCGCCCGACTTCCGCGACGAGGGCCTGCGGGCCGCGCTCGACGCCCGCCGCCTGCTGCCCCGGCTGCCGGTGCTGGTGCTGTCGCAGTATGTGGAGGAGACGTACGCGACGGAGCTGCTGGGCGGCGGGGCGCACGGGGTGGGCTATCTCCTCAAGGACCGGGTCGGGCGGGTGGAGGAGTTCCTGGAGGCACTGGAGCGGGTCGCCGCCGGGGGCACGGCGCTGGATCCCGAGGTCGTCACCGAGCTGATGTCGCGGGGCCGAGGCGGCGGGCCGCTGGCGGCGCTGACGCCCCGCGAGGAGGAGGTGCTGCGGCTGATGGCGGAGGGCCATGACAACGCGACCATCGCCAAGGTCCTGGTCATCACGGAGCGTTCGGTGCACAAGCACATCGGAAACGTCTTCGCGAAGCTGGGGCTGCCGCCCGCCGACAGCGGCCACCGCAGGGTCCTGGCGGTGCTGGCCTACCTCGGCCGCTGACCGCCCCGGCCCCCGCGCGGAGACCGGCCGCGCCCGGCCCGTAGCGGCGGGTCCGGCACACCGGCCGGGGCATGCGCGGACGATCCCGGGGGCCGGCCCTGGGGGCTGGCCCGGCCGGCGCCCGCGGCGGCCGGCGAGCCCGCTGTGGCGGGAGGGAGCGGCCCGGTGTCCCGGTGGGGCTCCACCATGCGGGCCGCGGGGCGGCGCCTGGCCGGGGGCGCTCGTTCAGGTGCGGAGGGCCGCGAGGCGGGTGCGGATGTGGTGGACGGCGGTCTCGGCGTCGTCCACGGTGACGGTGAAGACCCGGCCGTCGCCCAGGCGGAGGACGAGGCCCTCGCCCCGGCGGATGATCACCGCGGTGCCCTTCTCGGGCCGCGAGCGGTAGCCCCATCCGCCCCAGTGGCAGGGGGTGAGGCGGGGCGCGTGGTCGGCGGCGACCACGTCCCGCAGATGGATGCGGCGGCGGGGCACACCGGCGTGGCCGCAGCGCACCTCCAGGGCCTCGTCCTCGACGCGGACCTCGACGTGGACGAAGGCCAGGGTGCCGCAGAGGATGAGCAGTCCGGTGGCGACGCAGCCGACGACGGACATGACCAGCGGCACGAGCCCCGACGACCAGCCGGGGTCCACCGCCAGTTCGATGCCGAGGGCCAGGCAGCCCGCGCCCAGGGCGGCGAGCGCCCACTGGAGCCGGCTGGTGGCCCGCCCGGTCCACACCGCCGCTCTCGCCGAGGCGACGGCGAGGGAGGTGGCGGGGGCGACGGTCTGTTCGCTGTGGTGGCGAGGTCCGGCGCCGCCCTCGGGGGGCAGCGCGCCCTCGCGGGGCTGGTCCCTCATGTTCGGCAGCGTACTCCCGACAACGGGCGCGGGCAGCCCGAAGCGGCGACGCGGTCGTGACTCTCCGATCGTTCCCTCCGCCGCCCGGACACGCAGCGTCACCGGCGCAGACGAGCCGCAGGCGGCGGCGCGGGCGGAGACGCAGGCCGAGGGGCGGAAAGAAGCGCAGGTCAGCCGCGTACGGCGCCGGCGGAGGCGAGGAGGCGGCCCTCGGCGTAGGTGAGGGCGGCCTCGGGGAGGGCGGCGGGCCTGCCGCTGTGCAGCACGGTGAGTCCGCCGGTGGGTGCGGCGCCGGCGTCCGGGCCGCTGCCGGCGCGGCGCAGCGCCTGGGCGCAGACGGCGACGGCGGAGCCCTGGAGGGCGGGGCCGACGGCGCCGGAGGCGCCCAGGGCCTCACGGATGCGCTCCCCGACGAGTTCGTAGTGGGTGCAGCCCAGGACGACGGTCTCCACGTCGTCCGGGGTGCGTTCGGCCGCGGCGTGGACCGCGGTGGTGATGAGCTGTTCGTCCCCGCTCTCGATCGCTTCGGCGAGGCCGTGGCAGGGCACGCCGGTCACGTCGGTGCCGGCTGCGTACTCCTCGATGAGCCGCTGCTGGTAGGGGCTGCCGGTGGTGGCCGGGGTGGCCCAGACGGCGACCCGGCCGCCGGTGCCGGCGGCTGCGGCGGCGGCCGGTTTGACGGCCGGTACGGTACCGATCACCGGGAGTGCGGGCTCCAGTTCGGCGCGGAGGGTGGGCAGCGCGTGCACGGACGCGGTGTTGCAGGCCACGATCAGCGCGTCCGGTTCGTACGCGGCGGCGGCGCGGGCGCACAGCAGGGCGCGCTCGGTGATCCCGTCCGCGTCGCGCGGCCCCCAGGGCATGCCGTCCGGGTCGAGGGAGAGCACCAGGTCGGCGTCGGGGCGTGCGCGGCGTACCGCCGCAGCCGCGGCGAGCAGGCCGATACCGGAGTCCATGAGCGCGATCTTCACGTGGAGCAACTGTAATCGATCGACCGTCCGGGCCCGGCCCGGTCAGGGTGCCGCGCGGGCCGGGCTTGGGGCAGACTGCGGCACGATGAACGCGCCGACCTGGATCACCGCCGTCCCGCTCGTCTCGCTGGCCGCATGGGTGTGGCTGCTGCTGGGGCAGGGGTTCTTCTGGCGGACCGATGTGCGCCTGCCGACCGTGCGCGGACAGCCGGAGCCGGCCCGGTGGCCGTCGGTGGCCGTGGTCGTACCGGCCCGCGACGAGGCCCAGGTGCTGCCCGAATCGCTGCCGTCGCTGCTGGCGCAGGACTATCCGGGGGACGCGTGGGTGCTGCTGGTGGACGACGGCTCCACCGACGGGACGGCGGCACTGGCCCGTTCGCTCGCCGAACGGACACCGGACGGGCTGCCGTTGACGGTGCTCGACGCCGGTGAACGGGAACCGGGGTGGACGGGGAAGCTGTGGGCCGTGCGCCGCGGCGTGGCGCACGCCCGCGCGAGCGCGGAGCCGCCCGCGTTCCTGCTGCTGACGGACGCGGACATCGCGCACGCGCCCGACTCGCTGCGCCGGCTGGTGCACGGCGCGCTGGCCGGGCGGCTCGATCTGGTCTCGCAGATGGCGCGGCTGCGGGTGCGCACCGGCTGGGAGCGGATGATCGTACCCGCGTTCGTCTACTTCTTCGCGCAGCTGTATCCGTTCCGCTGGGTCAACAAGCCCTCGGCGCGGACCGCGGCGGCGGCCGGCGGCTGCGCGCTGCTGCGCACTCAGGCGGCGGAGCGGGCGCGGATCCCCGAGAGCATCAAGGACGCCGTCATCGACGACGTGACGCTGGGCCGCGCGGTCAAGCGCGCGGGCGGACGGATCTGGCTGGGGCTCGCGGACGGGGTGCACAGCGTGCGCCCGTACGTGGGACTGCGTCCGCTGTGGCGGATGGTCTCGCGCAGCGCCTACGCGCAGCTGCTCAACAATCCGCTGCTGCTGGCGGCCACGGTGCTCGGGCTCGCCCTGGTGTATCTGGTGCCCCCGGTGTGGGCCTGCGCCGGTTCACCGGTGGGCGGGGCGGCCTGGCTGGTGATGACGCTGACGTACGTGCCGATGCTGCGCTACTACGGCCGGCCGCTGTGGACGGCGCCGCTGCTGCCCGTGACGGCCGCGCTGTACCTGGCGATGACCATCGACTCGGCGGTGCAGCACTACCGGGGCAGGGGCGCAGCGTGGAAGGGCCGCACCTACTCGTGAGCCTCCCGCACCTCGCGCCGCCGCCCCGTCACGCCGCTCACTTGCGGCCCGGGGTCCACTGCATGCCCCAGCCGTACTCCTGGTCGACGGTGCGCTGCGGGCTCACCCCGCGCCGGGGCACCAGATAGCGGGCCTCCCGGCGGACGATGAGCTCGCCGTTCTCGTTGGTGATCAGCGCGAGGGCGCACACGGTGGAGGGCACGGTGCACTCGTCGAGGGAGAAGTCGACGGGCGCGCCGTACTGGGGCCGGAGTGTGACGGTGGCGTGCAGCCCGGCGAAGCTGCGGGCGCCCTCGTAGATGGTGACGAAGATGAGGACCCGGCGCAGTTCGGCGGTGTGGTCGAGGTTGATGGTGAGGTTCTCACCGGTCTCCACGGCGCCGCTGCGGTCGTCGCCGTCGAGGTGGATGAAGGGCGCGCGGTGCAGGGAGCCGAAGGAGTTGCCGAGGGCCTGGACGACGCCCTTGCGCCCGTCGGTCAGTTCGTAGAGGGCGCACAGGTCCAGGTCGGGGCCGGTCAGGACGCCCATGGCGCGGGACAGCCGTCCGGCCAGGCCCTTGGGCTGCTGGGCCTGGGCGGTCCAGTTGAGGTTGACGCGCATGGTGCCGGAGGTGCCGCCCTGTTTGGTGAGGGAGACCGACGGCGCTTCCTTGGTGAGCGTCACCTTGCTGAGCCGTACGGGCGCGGCCGGCCGCTGCGCGGCGGAGGGCTGAGGGGTTGAGGGCTGGGCGACCGAGGGAGCGGGTACGTGGGGGACGCCTGGCGAGGCGGGGCCCTGCGGCAAGGGGGGCGCCTGCACCCCGGGCGCGTCGGGGACGTGCGGGGTCGGCGGGCTGTGCGGGTGGACCGGGACGCTGCTGCCGGGCGGCGGGGTGGCGGGCTCGTCCACGGTGATGCCGAAGTCGGTGGCCAGACCCGCCAGTCCGCTGGCGTAGCCCTGGCCGACGGCGCGGAACTTCCACGCGCCCTGTCTGCGGTACAGCTCCCCCAGCAGGTACGCGGTCTCCCCCGAGGCGTCTGCCGGGTCGAAGCGGGCGATCTCCCGGCCGCCCCCGCCGCCCGCCGCGCCCGTCTCCGTGAGGCGCACGTACAGGCCGGGAACCTGGCCGAAGGTGCCGCCGTCGGCGGAGGCGGCGATGACGACGCGGTCGATCTCCGGTTCCAGCTGGGCGAGTTCGACGGTGAGCGTGTCGGTGCCTGCGGCCCCGGCCGTGCTCTTGCCCTCGTGCCGGACGGCGCCGGAGGGGTGCCGCGGCTGGTTGTAGAAGACGAAGTCGTCGTCCGAGCGGACCTTGCCGCGGGCGTCGAGGAGCAGGGCGGAGGCGTCGAGGTCCGGCACTCCGGAGCCGGCCGACCAGCCCAGTTCGACCCGTACCGCCTGGGCGGGTACGGGGACGTTGGCCCCCTTGCCCATCGTCATGACCACTCCCCCTCCGGCTCGGTCGTCCCGCGTGCGCTCCCCTCCCAACCTATTGCACACCGCCACCCCTTCCTAAGCCCCCCACACGCCCCTGGGACGGCGGGGGCGCGAACGCGAACATCTGGTGCGGGTAGGGGCGTTCTCCGTCATTGCCGGTGGGCTTATGCTTCTGTCAGCTTCTCCTCCCGCGCGCCCGGAAAGGGACAGGCGGGAACAAGCCGTCCCGCCATGTCTGACCGGGCGTCATCACGGTCGCCATGAGGGGCGTTCGCCCTGACCGTGCTCCCCCGCGCACCTTCCGGCGCGGTGACCCGGACGGGGTGGAAAACCGGCCTTGGCCAGCGGTGATGCGGGTGGGGCGGGCGTTCCTTGTGTACCTCTCTAGTGCCGATGCTGATTGTGGGCTTAACTTATGAGCATGACCTCCCCCCGCAGCTCTTACAGCGGCGGCTACTACGCTGCATCGTCCTACCCCGAGACGCCGATCTACGACATGCTCGTCGCCGAGCGGGGCACACCTCAGATCGCGCCCATCCGGGTGCCGTCGGCCTATGACACGGGGAGCACGGGCGGCGCGCTCGCGGCACTGCCCCCCGCGCTGCCTTCGGGTCACGAACCGCAGCCGCCGCAGCCGGCGCCGCTGCACCACACTCCGGCGCCGTCGTACGGGTATCAGGGGGCTGCGGCGCCCCAGCCGCAGATGCCGCAGCCGGCCCCGCAGCAGGCCGCTCCGGCGCCGATGCGCCAGCAGCCGGTGCGGCAGGCTCCCGCGGCGCTGCCGCCCGGCGGTGGCGGCGGCCAGAGCGGCCCGGTGCCGCTCCAGCACACGCCCGCGCCGCACATTCCGCAGCAGGCGCCGCCGCGCGGCTACGGCTACCCGGGGCCGGGGGGCCCGGCACAGCCGCAGGCGCCGATGCAGCAGCAGCCGCAGCAGGCGCAGGTGCAGGTCCAGGTGCAGCAGTACCAGCAGCAGTCGGTGCACAACCAGGCCACGCAGTACATGCGGCCGGTGGCACCCCGTCCGGCGGCGCCCCGCCCGATGCCGGGTCAGCACGAGGACCCCTACGGCGGCCACCAGTACGGCCGCGGCTACTGAGGCACACTCCGGGGCACCTTCGGGAACGTTCGTGCGGGCACCGTCGTTGGGAGGACGACGGTGCCCGCACGGGTGTCCGGGGCCCGGCGCGCTCAGCGCTCCATCAGCCGTGACCTGATCAGGAAGCGCACGCCCTCGGGGGCCTCCAGGGAGAAGCCGCTGCCCCTGCCCCGTACGACGTCCACGGTCAGATGGGTGTGGCTCCAGCGGGCGAACTGGCTGGCGGACATCCAGAACGGCACGGGCTCGGCGAGGCCGTCCACCTCCAGTTCGGCCAGCAGCACATCACTGGCGCCGGTACGGAACTCGCCGCACCCGTAGCACATGGGGCTGCTCCCGTCGCAGCAGCCGCCGGACTGGTGGAACATCAGCGGGCCGTGCTTGGCCGTCAGCGTCCGCAGCAGCTCGGCGGCGGCCGGGGTGAGGGCCACCCGCTCGGGCCCGTCCCGGACCGCCCCTTCGTCACCAGCCGGGCGCTGCCCCTGAGCACCCATCAGAACAGTCCCGCCTTCTTCGGGTCGTAGCTGACGAGCAGGTTCTTGGTCTGCTGGTAGTGCTCCAGCATCATACGGTGGTTCTCCCGGCCGATGCCTGACTGCTTGTAACCGCCGAATGCGGCGTGGGCCGGATACTGGTGGTAACAGTTCGTCCACACCCGGCCGGCCTGGATGGCACGGCCCGCCCGGTAGGCGCGGGAGCCGTCGCGGGTCCACACGCCCGCGCCCAGCCCGTAGAGGGTGTCGTTGGCGATGCGGATGGCGTCGTCGAAGTCGTCGAAGCCCGTCACCGAGACGACCGGCCCGAAGATCTCCTCCTGGAAGACCCGCATGTCGTTGCTGCCCTCCAGCACGGTGGGCCGCACGTAGTAGCCGCCCTCCAGCTCGCCGCCCAGCTCGGCGCGGGTGCCGCCGGTGAGCACCCGCGCACCCTCCTGACGGCCGATGTCCAGGTAGGAGAGGATCTTCTCCAGCTGGTCGTTGGACGCCTGCGCGCCGACCATGGTGTCGGTGTCCAGCGGGTTGCCCTGCACGATGGCCTCGGTCCGTGCGACACCCGCCTCCAGGAAGGCCCGGTAGTGGCTGCGCTGGATGAGGGCGCGCGACGGACAGGTGCACACCTCGCCCTGGTTGAGGGCGAACATGGTGAACCCTTCGAGCGCCTTGTCGTAGAAGTCGTCGGCGTCGTCGGAGACGTCCTCGAAGAAGATGTTGGGGCTCTTGCCGCCCAGCTCCAGCGTGACGGGCTTGAGGTTCTCCGAGGCGTACTGCATGATCAGCCGCCCCGTGGTGGTCTCACCCGTGAAGGCGATCTTGGCGACGCGGGGGTGGCTCGCCAGCGGCTTGCCCGCCTCGGCGCCGAACCCGTTGACGATGTTGACGACGCCGGGCGGCAGCAGATCGGCCACCAGGCTCATCCAGTAGTGCAGGGAGGCAGGGGTCTGCTCGGCCGGTTTGAGGACCACGGCGTTCCCCGCGGCCAGCGCCGGCGCCAGCTTCCAGGCCGCCATCAGGATCGGGAAGTTCCACGGGATGATCTGCGCGACCACGCCCAGCGGCTCGTGGAAGTGGTAGGCGACGGTGTCCTCGTCCAGCTGGGAGAGCGAACCCTCCTGAGCGCGGATCGCACCGGCGAAGTAGCGGAAGTGGTCGATGGCCAGCGGGATGTCGGCGGCCAGCGTCTCCCGGACGGGCTTGCCGTTCTCCCACGTCTCGGCGACGGCCAGCTCCTCCAGATGGGCTTCCATGCGCTGCGCGATCTGGTTGAGGATCTGCGCACGCTCGGCCGGCGAGGTGCGCCCCCAGGCTGGTGCCGCCTCATGGGCCGCCTCGACGGCCCGTTCGACGTCCTCGGCCGTGCCGCGGGCCACCTCGGTGAAGGGCTGCCCCGTCACCGGGGTGGGGTTCTCGAAATAGCCGCCCTGCTTGGGCGCGACGTAGGTCCCGCCGATCCAGTGGTCGTACCGCGACTGGTAGCTCATCAGCGCGCTGTCGGTTCCGGGTGCGGCGTAGCGGCTCATGCTGTGCCTCCCTGTGTGACGTCCGGTACGGGCCGCGCACCGCCCTTTTCGGCGAGCGCGGTCCCGGGAGGCTAGTACCGGGAACGTTGCGGATACGTTGCCGCGCCCACGTCCGGTGCCGCCCGGCCCGTCACCGCGCCGCTCTCCCCCGCCGCCGTCACCGCCCGGGGCGCCCGCCGTGCGGCAGCCCGTAGGCGGCGCGCAGTTCACGGACGCGGGCCGCCGTGCGCGGGCCGGGCCGGAGCGCGTGCAGCGCCTCCCACACCTCCAGGTCGTCCTGGGCCCCGGCGACGCCGAGCCAGCTCTCCAGCAGCAGCGGATCCGGCCGGGTGAGCAGATGGCGGCGGAGCCGCATCTCCAGCAGCGTGCGCAGCCGCACCACGCCGGGGGCCTCGGAGAAGGGCAGCAGCGGCCCCGGGTAGGCGTCGAGGGCAGCGGTGAGGTCACCGGCGGCCAGCGCGTCGCTGACGGCGTCGTAGTCGCTGTACGGCCGCTGCCGCAGCCGGTAGGGGCGGGAGGACAGCAGCGGGCCGAGCAGCCGCCGCAGCCGGGAGAGCGCCGCCCGCAGCGTGACGGGGTGGACGTCGCGCTCGCCGTACAGTTCGCGGGCCAGGGCCTCGCCGGACAGCCCGTCCGGGTGGGCCGCGAGCAGCAGCAGGATCTCGCTGTGCCGCCGCCCCAGCCGCAGCGGCCCGCCCACGCCGAGACCCGGGGCGTGCAGCAGTGCCTCGTCCCGGCCCAGGACCGTCAGCGTGCAGCCGCCGGGCGGCCCCTCCCCGCCGTCGTCCGGCGCGGCCAGCCGGGCCTCGGCGGCCCGTGCCGTGGCCTCCACCAGGGCCAGACTGTGCGGGGAGGCCAGGTGGTCCCCGCCGGTCAGGTCCACCGCGCCCAGCACCCGGCCGGTCAGCGGATCGCGTACGGGCGCGGCGGCGCAGGTCCACGACTGCACCGGCCGGCAGTAGTGCTCGGCGGCGAAGATCTGGACGGCGTGCCCGACCGCCAGGGCCGTGCCCGGCGCGTTGGTGCCGCTGGCGTGCTCCGCCCACTGGGCGCCCGGCACGAAGTTCATCCGCTCGGCCCGGCGCAGCACCTGCGGATGCCCCTCGACCCACAGCATGGTGCCCCGCGCGTCGCAGACGGACAGCAGATGGGCGCCGTCGTGGGCGATGGTGCCCAGCAGTTCCCGGAAGAGCGGCATCACCCGGGCCAGGGGGTGCCGGTGGCGTCGGGCGGCGAGCTGGGCGTCGTCCACCTCGATCCCGGCCATGCGCTCGGGCGGCAGCCGCGCTCCGGCGCAGCGGCGCCAGGAGTCGGCCACCACGGCGCGGACGGGAGCGGCGACCGTGCCGCCGGTCACGAACCTCTCATGGGCGCGGCGCAGCTGCCCGGCCCGTTCGGCCGGGTCCGCCCCCGCTTCGAGCGCCAGCCATGGATTGCGCACCCCGTCATCGTGCAGCGCCCCGGGGCGGGGCACAACGCCCCGGACGCGGGACACGGGGTGTCGGACCGGGCCACGCCTGGTACCCATCCGGCATGCCGGAACAGCAGCCCCTCACCGACCGCGAGGCCGCGGCGCTGGACGCCCAGTGGCGTGCCCTGAACTACCTGTCCGCCTGCCAGCTGTATCTGCGGGACAACCCGCTGCTGCGCGAACCGCTGCGCCCCGAGCACATCAAGCACAGGCTGCTCGGTCACTGGGGCACCTGCCCGGGTCTCACCCTCGTCTACGCCCACCTCAACCGGATCGTCCGCACCAGGGGACAGCGCACCATGGCGGTATGGGGGCCGGGGCACGGGGCGGCGGCCGTGCTGGCGGGTGCCTGGCTGGAGGGCAGCTATCCGGAGCTGCGGCCGGACGTGCCCCGCGACGAGGAAGGGCTGCGCCGCCTGTGTGCGGAGTTCTCCCAGCCGGGCGGGGTGCCCAGCCATACGGCGCCGAGCGTGCCGGGGTCGATCCAGGAGGGCGGCGAGCTGGGTTACGCGCTCTCGCACGCCTACGGCGCCGCCTTCGACAAGCCGGACCTGCTGGTGTGCGCGGTGGTGGGCGACGGCGAGGCGGAGACGGGCCCGCTGGCCGCGTCCTGGCACGCCAACAAGTTCCTCGACCCGGTGCACGACGGGGCCGTGCTGCCGGTACTGCATCTGAACGGGTACAAGATCGCCAACCCGACGGTGCCGGCCCGGCTGCCCGAGGACGAGTTGGCGTCGCTGCTGCGCGGCTACGGCCACGAGCCGCTGTTCGTCACCGCGCACGAGGACACCCCGCCCCAGGAGGCGCACCGGGCGCTGGCCGCTGCTTTCGACACGGCGCTGGACCGGATCGCCGAGATCCAGCATGCGGCCCGCGCGGACGGCGGCCCGCAGCAGGACCGGCCACGCTGGCCGATGCTGGTGCTGCGCACCCCGAAGGGCTGGTCGGGGCCGCGGGAGCTGGACGGGGAACCGGTGGAGGGCACCTGGCGGGCGCACCAGGTGCCGCTGCCCGGCGTCCGGGACCATCCCGAGCGGCTGCGGGAGCTGGAACGGTGGCTGCGCTCCTACCGTCCCGAGGAGCTGTTCGACGAAGGGGGCGTGCCGCGCTCCGAGGTGCTGGCCTGGATGCCCGAGGGTGACCTGCGGCTGGGCGCCGTCCCGGAGGCGAACGGCGGACGGCTGCTGCGCCGGCTGCCGCTCCCGCGGCTGGAGACGTACGCGGTACCGGTGGAGCGCCCGGGAGCCGACGCGCACGAGCCGACACGCGTGCTGGGCGGCTTCCTGGAAGGGCTGATGGCGGCCACCGCCGAGCGGCGGGACTTCCGGCTGTTCGGCCCGGACGAGACGGACTCCAACCATCTGAGTGCTGTCTGGGGTGCCACGGACCGCGGCTGGCAGGCCGGTCTGCTGCCGACCGACGAGCATCTGGGCAGGCACGGCCGCGTTCTGGAAGTCCTCTCCGAGCACCTGTGCCAGGGCTGGCTGGAGGGGTACGTCCTGACCGGCCGCTCCGGGATGTTCGCCTCCTACGAGGCGTTCACCAATCTGGTCGCCAGCATGGCGTCCCAGTACGTGAAATGGGTGCACAGCGCCCGCGAGGTCTCCTGGCGCCGCCCCGTGGCCTCCCTCAACTATCTGCTGACCTCGCACGCCTGGCGGCAGGACCACAACGGTTTCTCCCACCAGGACCCCGGCTTCATCGACCACATCCTCAACAAGAGCCCCGAGGTGGTCCGCGTCTATCTGCCGCCGGACACCAACACGCTGCTGTGCGTGGCCGATCACGCCCTGCGGACGCGGGACACGGTGAACGTGGTGGTGGCCGGGAAACACGCGTGCTTCGACTGGCTGGGCCTCGACGAGGCGCGGGCTCACTGCGCGCGCGGGCTCGGGGTGTGGGAGTGGGCCGGGACCGAGAGCGACGGCGAGGAGCCGGACGTGGTGCTGGCCTGTGCGGGGGACGTGCCCACGCACGAGACGCTGGCCGCTGCGGCGCTGCTGCGCGACTGGCTGCCGGAGCTGTCGGTGCGGGTGGTGAACGTGGTGGACGTGGCGCGGCTGATGCGGCGGCGGGACCATCCGCACGGGCTGGGCGACGCCGAGTTCGACACCGTCTTCACCCGCGACCGCCCGGTGATCTTCGCCTACCACGGCTATCCGTGGCTGGTGCACCGCCTCACCTACGGGCGGACCGTGCACCCGAAGCTGACCGTGCGCGGCTACCGCGAGTCGGGGTCCACCACCACCCCGTTCGACATGGTGGTGCGCAACGGGATGGACCGCTATCACCTGGTCATGGACGTCATCGACCGCACGGAGGGGCTGGGCAGCCGCGCGGCGGGCGTGCGGCAGGCCGCGGCGGACATGCGCCACCGCCATCACCGGTACGTGGCCGAGCACGGCACCGACATGCCGGAGGTCACCGACTGGCGCTGGCCCGGTCGGTGACCGCACCGGCCCGGCACCGGGGCTCCTGCACCGGTGCCGGACCTCGGTGGTCCCGGCCGCGGCGGTGCGGCCGGGAGCCCCTGGCGGGTCTCAGAGCTGCACGTCCTCCAGGATGCCGAGCGCGTCCGGCACCAGCACGGCCGCGGAGAAGTAGACGCTGACCAGGTAGGAGATCAGCGCCCGGTCGTCGATGCCCATGAACCGCACATTCATGGAGGGCTCGATCTCGTCCGGGATGCCCGTCTGGTGCAGACCGATGACGCCCTGATCGTCCGCTCCGGTGCGCATGGCCAGCACGGAGGTGGTGCCGTCCGGCCGCACCGGGATCTTGTCGCAGGGCAGCAGCGGGACGCCGCGCCAGGCGTGCGCCCTGCTGCCCTCGACCTGCACCTGCTCCGGGTAGACGCCGCGCTTGCTGCACTCACGGCCGAAGGCGGCGATGGCGCGGGGATGCGCCAGCAGATAGCGGGTCTTGCGGCGACGGGAGAGCAGCTCGTCCATGTCGTCCGGGGTGGGCGGCCCGCTGCGGGCGTGCAGCCGCTGGCTCAGATCGGCGTTGTGCAGCAACCCGAACTCGCGGTTGTTGACCAGTTCGTGCTCCTGCCGCTCGCGCAGCGCCTCGACGGTCAGCCGCAGCTGCTCCTGCACCTGGTTCATCGGGTGGTTGTAGACGTCGGCCACCCGGCTGTGCACCTTGAGCACGGTCTGGGCGACGGACAACTCGTACTCGCGGGGGCTCAGCTCGTAGTCGACGAACGTGCCGGGCAGCATGTGTTCGCCCGTGTGCCCGGAGGCGAGCGCGATGTCGGCCTCCCCGCGCCGGTTCTGCGGCGGCACGGGACGGGACAGCACCCTCGTCAGATGGTCGCGCAGCGCGGGCGCGGCGTCCGCTGTCCGCTGGAAGGTGCCGCGCGGCAGTGCGAGCACGGTGCAGCGGGTACGGGCGCGCAGGGTGTGCTCCCATGTGCCCGGCTCGGGGGTGAGGACCTGTTCCCCGGCGTGGTCGCCGTCGGCCAGCACGCCGAGGTCCACCTCGTCGTCGTACTGCCCGGCGGCGTGCCGGGTGACCCGGCCGTGGGCGATCAGCAGCAGTTCCTCGACGGGCCGGCCGCGCACGGTCAGCTCCTGGCCCGGCTCGTACTCGCGCTGGACGAAGCCGTCGGCCAGCGCCCGCAGCGCCGCCTCGTCCTCCAGCCCGCGCAGCAGGGCGATCTCCCGCAGTTCGGCGGGGATGACGCTGATGTCGGCGCCGGTGGAGACGAACTCGATCCTGCCGTCGCCCAGGGTGTGGGTGAGGCGCCGGTTGACGCGGTAGGTGCCGCCGGTGGTCTCGGTCCACGGCAGGACGTGCAGCAGCCAGCGCGGGGAGATCCCCTGCATCTGCGGGGGCGTCTTGGTGGTGGTGGCGAGATTGCGTGCCGCCGCCGTGGTGAGGCTGGAGGACACGGCCTGCTGGGTCTCTTCGGGGTGCGTCGTCATCGGTTCCCGGTTCCTGGTGTTTCCGACTTCCTGCTCCGGGGTTCTCCCCGGCGTTCTTTCGGGCGTTCCGCGTCAGTACCCGATTTCGACGTCCTCCAGAATTCCGAGCGCGTCCGGAACGAGCACCGCGGCCGAATAGTAGGCACTCACCAGATAGGACATGACGGCCTTTTCGTTGATCCCCATGAAACGGACGGAAAGGCTGGGGCTGTATTCGTCGGGGATTCCCGTCTGGTGCAGCCCTACGACGCCCTGGGCCTTCTCACCCGTACGCATCGCCAGCACCGAACTGGTGCCCTGCCGGGTGACCGGGATCTTGTTGCAGGGCAGGATCGGCACACCCCGCCAGGCGGGCACCGAGTGGCCCTCGTAGTCGATGGACTGCGGGTAGACGCCGCGCTTGCTGCACTCACGCCCGATGGCGGCGATCGCCTTGGGGTGGGCCAGGATGACGCTGGGGTCCTTCCATACGGTGGCCAGCAGCTCGTCGAGGTCGTCGGGGGTGGGCGGCCCGGACCGGGTGTGGACGCGCTGCTTCATGTCGGCGTTGTGCAGCAGGCCGATGGCCCGGTTGTTGACCAGTTCGTGTTCCTGCCGCTCGCGCAGCGCCTCGACGGTCAGCCGCAGCTGCTCCTCCAGCTGATTCATCGGGTGGTTGTACAGATCGGCGACGCGGGTGTGGATCCGCAGCACCGTCTGCGCCACTTCGAGCTCGTACTCGCGCGGCTTGAGGTCGTAGTCCACGAAGGTCCCGGGCAGGGCCGGCTCCCCGACGTGGCCGGAGGCCAGTTCGATGGCGGACTCGCCGTCCTCCGTGCGCTGGGCGGGGATCCGGGAGCGGGTGGCGGCCAGGTGGGTGCGCAGGGAGTCGGATTCGGCCAGGACGGCGTCGAAGGCGCTGCGTTCCAGGGTGAGCACCGTGCCGCTGGTGAGCGAGGTGAGGGTGTGCTCCCAGGTGCCGCTCTCGCCCGTCAGCCGGTCGTCGCCGAGGAAGTCGCCGTCCGCCAGGACACCGTGGGTGGTCTCCTCGTCGTACCGGCCGCGCGCGGTCCTGCGCAGCTTGCCGTGGGCGATGAGCACCAGCCGGTCGGCGGGCTGCCCCTCCCGCACGATGACCTCGCCCGGTCCGAAATCGCGCTGCTCGCACCGGGACGCGAGGGCCTCGAGCACCTCCCGGTCCTCGTAGCCGCGCAGGGCCGGCAGTTCGGAGAGTTCCAGTGGGATGACGCGGACCTCGGAGCCGGTGGAGACGAATTCCACCCTGCCGTCCCCCAGGGTGTGGCTGAGGCGCCGGTTGACCCGGAAAGTGCCGCCGGTCACCTGGACCCAGGGCAGCACCTTGAGCAGCCACCGGGAGGTGATGCCCTGCATCTGCGGAGGGGTTTTGGTGGTGGTCGCGAGATTCCGGGCCGCCGCTGTCGCGAGGCTCTGCTGCGCCTGCGCCGGGCCGTCGTTCTCCGCGCTCCCGGAGTTCCCGGGATTCCGCTCCGCCGCAGTCGTCATCCGACACCGCCCATCTCAGTGATCATCTGGTTTTTCACGCGCTGCTGCGCCACGAAGCTAGGCGAGCGCGACAAGCGGTTGCAATCACTCAAAAGATGACCTGAATGTGCGAATGACCGTGCGGCGACTCGGGTAAGAGACGGCATTTTCAGCCGAGTTGAGCGACTCAGCGTGACGGACGAGCCCGCGTTCTTCACCCTCCGCAGCCGAGTACGGCCCCGGACGCTCCGGCGCTTCCCGGCAGCAGGCACTTTCGTACAGCAGAGCGGGGCGCATGACGTGCGCCGAGGGCGCACACCACCTCGGCCCGCGCCCGCTGTCCGGTGCCGCGCGTCCACTCAGTACACTCGCGGCTCACGAGGGGAAACGAACGAGCCCACCGGGGACCTTGAAGGGAGTGCGCCGCACACCGACTCACCCGGCCGTCTCGACCGGACGACCGCCCGGCCACCACATCGGTCACGAATCGGTCACGAACCGATGTTTCGGGGCTCTTCGGGCCTTTCTCGTGCATGTACCTCGTCCGATGAGGTACGTAACGGACGGCGAGAAGGGGGTGAAGCGGCGGTGCGTACGATCGTCGGCCTGTGGCGCTGGCGGGGGAATCCGCTGTGCCGCCGCACCGACCGCCGCGAGGCGTGGCTGTCCCTGTGGGCGGCCGTCCTGATGGTCCTGGGCGCCCCGCTGGTGGGCCTGTGGACGGAGGAGGCGACCCAGAGCGCCCTGCTGCGCACCGCCGCCGAGCAGCAGCGCGACCGACAGCGGACCTGGGCCACCGTCCTCCACGTCACGGTCCGCCCGCCACTGGACTCCGAGACGGAGACGGCCGCCGGGCGCCAGCAGAACCGCAACGAGGTCACGGCACGCTGGGCGGGCCCCGACGGCGCCCCGCACACCGGCACCGTCGTACTGCGCCGCCCCATCCGTCCCGGTGACCGCTTCTCCGTGTGGACCGACGGCAGGGGCCGGCTGACGTCCCGGCCCATGAGCGCACGCGGCGCCGCCTCGCACTCGCTGCTGGCGGGACTGGCCGCCGGAGCGGCCAGTGTCGCCGTGCTGGAGGCGGCACGGCGCGTCGCGGTGCGGCTGGTGCTGCGCCGCCGGTACGCGCTCTGGGACGAGGAGTGGGGCCGTATCGGGCCCGACTGGGGCCGGGCCGGCAGCAGCAGCTGACCGAGGAGCGCGTCCCGGCGGACCGTCACTCGACCGGACCCGTGAGCCTGAACGCGCAGCGCACGCTACGGTGGTGCGACCACCACGGACGGCGTGCGCGCCGTTCCGTGCGAGGGGCAACGCATCTTGGCACGCACGAGGTTGGGGCAGCGCACTCCATGGCACACGGCTCGGTCCAGGTGACGCACAGCGGCACGTCTCGGTGGCGGCGGCGTACGGGCGAATACGCGTCGTTGTCCGCCGCGCTGGAAGCGGCCGGGGACGGGGACGTCCTCACCATCGCGCCGGGCACCTACCGGGAGAACCTCGTCATCGAGCACATGGTGACACTGCGCGGCCCGGAGCGCTCCGGCAGCGGCCCGGTCCGTATCGCCCCCGCCGACGGGGTGGCGCTGACGCTGCGTTCGGCGGCGCTCGTCCAGGACCTCCAGATCGAGGGCCAGGACTCGGCGGTGCCCGCGGTACTCGTCGAGGACGCGGCACCGGAGCTGGTGGGGCTGCGGGTGATGACGCGCTCGGCGGCCGGCATCGAGGTGCGCGGCGGTGCCCGGCCGACCGTACGGCGCTGCACCGTCGACAATCCGGCCGGGCTGGGCATCAGCGTCACCGGCGGGGCCGGCGGGGTCTACGAGGAGTGCGAGGTCGTGGCCGCCGGGCAGTCCGGGATCATGGTGCGGGACGGCGCCCGTCCCCGGCTGACCGCCTGCCGGGTGCATCTGGCCTCCGGCGCGGGCATCTCCCTGCAGGGCGAGGGCAGCACGCTGGAGGCCGTCGGCTGCGAGGTCTACGAGATCAAGGGCAGCGGGGTGCGGGTCGGCGCCCGCGCCAGCGGCCACTTCACCGACTGCCAGGTGCACCGCACCTCCGCCGACGGGGTCACGCTGGAGAACGACGCGGTGCTCACCCTCGCCGACTGCGACATCCACGACATCCCCGAGAACGCCATCGACCTGCGGTCCCGCTCGGTGCTGACGCTGACCCGCTCCACGGTGCGCCGCTTCGGGCGCAACGGACTGTCGGTGTGGGACCCGGGCACCCGCGCGGACGCCAACAACTGCGAGATACACGACAGTACGGGCGACTACCCGGCGGTGTGGATCAGCGACGGTGCCACCGCCGTCCTGGACAGCTGCCGGGTGCACACGGTGCCCGACGCGCTGTTCGTCCTCGACCGGGGCTCCCGCGCGGACGTGCTCGACAGCGACCTGTCGCAGGTGCGCGGCACCGCGGTGTCGGTGAGCGACGGCGCGGTCGTCCAACTGGACGACACCCGCATCAGCAAGGCCGCGACGGGCGCCTGGTTCCGCGACCACGGCAGCGGCGGCGTGCTCAACGGCTGCACCATCGACGAGGCCGCGACCGGCGTCATCGTCACCAAGGGCGCCGACCCCACGGTCGAGAGGTGCACGGTCAGCGGCGCCGCGGAGGCGGGCTTCTACGTGTCGGCCGAGGGGCGGGGCACCTTCCACAACTGCCGGGTGACCGGGTCGCGCGGCTACGGCTTCCACATCATCGACGGCTGCCGCACCACGCTGCGCCGCTGCCGCACCGACCGGTGCACGCGCGGGGGTTACGAGTTCGCCGAAGAAGGGCCGACCGTCGAGGACTGCACCAGCGACGAGAGCGCGGCGGCCGTCTCCGCCCTGTCGGCACCGGCCCCCGCCGCCCCCTCCCCCGCCCCTGACGCCACGACCGGGCTGCTGACCGCCAAGGCCGTCGTACCGCGCCAGCGCACCGACAGCCCGCGCGCGCAGACGGCTCCCGCACCCGGTACGGCACCCGCCGGGGAGGAGGCCGGCGGGGACGCGGCGCGGCCCGCCCAGGAGGTGCTCGGCGAACTCGACGCGCTGGTCGGGCTGGACAGCGTCAAGCGTGAGGTGCGGGCGCTGACCGACATGATCGAGGTCGGCCGCAGGCGGCAGGCCGCGGGCCTCAAGGCGGCCTCGGTGCGGCGGCATCTGGTGTTCACGGGCGCACCCGGCACCGGCAAGACGACCGTCGCCCGGCTGTACGGCGAGATCCTGCGGTCCCTCGGGGTGCTGCGGCGCGGTCATCTGGTGGAGGTGTCCCGCGTCGATCTGGTGGGCGAGCACATCGGCTCGACGGCGATCCGCACCCAGGAGGCGTTCGAGCGGGCCAAGGGCGGCGTGCTGTTCATCGACGAGGCGTACGCGCTCGCCCCGCAGGACGGGGGCCGTGACTTCGGCCGGGAGGCCATCGACACGCTCGTGAAGCTGATGGAGGACCACCGTGACGACGTGGTGGTGATCGTCGCGGGCTACACGGCCGAGATGGAGCACTTCCTGGCGGCCAACCCGGGTGTGGCCTCCCGGTTCTCGCGCACCATCGCCTTCGGCGACTACACGCCCGAGGAGCTGCTGCTGATCGTGGAGCGGCAGGCGGAGGAGCAGCAGTACCACCTGGCGGAGGGTGCCCGGCAGGCGCTGCTCGGCTATTTCGCACGGCTGCCCAAGGGGCCCTCGTTCGGCAACGGGCGCACCGCCCGGCAGACGTTCGAGACGATGGTCGAACGGCATGCGGGCCGGGTCGCGCAGCTGCCCGACCCGGACACCGACGATCTGACTCTCCTCTATCCCGGTGATCTGCCCGGACCGGCGGCGTGAGCCGACCGGCCGCCGCCGGTCCGCCGCTCCGCTCCCGGCCCCGGCTCCGGTCGCGTTCCGGCCGCCGTCTGCCGCTCCGGTTCCGGCTGGCGGGGTATCCCGCTGTGCCGCGCCGGTGACCGCTTGCGCAGCCGGGCGAGCAGTCCGGCGCGCTCCTCGGCGAAGGCGGGGTCGGCCTGGTAGTCGCCGTGGCCCAGGATCGGCTCCGGGAGGGGCTGTTCGCGGGTACGGCCGTAGGCGAGCGGGTCGAGCAGCGGGCCCCGGTCCACGCCCCGGCACTCCTCGGGCGGGCCGGGTTCGGGGGTGCCGGCCTTCTCCGGCCGTACCGGGCCGCCGATCGGGTCGGTCAGCCGCCACAGGTTGCGCCAGCACTCCAGGCCGCCGTGCAGCGCCGCGAGCTGCCGCGGCCCGAAGTAGGCGGGGAACCAGCGACCGTAGAGGCGTTCCAGGGGCGAGCCGTAGGTGAGCAGCGCGATCTGGCGCCGGGTGGCGGGGTCGAGCTGCCAGACGGCGGCGGCCGACAGGACGCTGCCCTGCGAGTGCCCGGAGATCACCAGGCGCCGTTCCGGGTGCCGGTCGGTCCACAGGGCCATGCGCCAGGCCAGGTCGGGCACGGCGCGCTCCGCGTAGCACGGCGGCGCGAAGGGGTGGGCGCTGCGGGGCCAGAAGGTGCCCACGTCCCACAGGATGCCCACGGTGCGGCGGGCGGAGGCGTCCTTGTAGGCGCGGCGGCTCCAGGTCAGCAGCAGGACGAAGCCGAGGCCGATGAGCCAGGAGCCGAGCGCCTGGACGGTGTCGGCGAAGCCCGCGACGACGGCGGGGGCGCCGTTGGTCGCCTCGCCGGGCACCTGCCCGGTCCACAGGGTGCCGAGCACGGCGACACCGCCCAGTACGAGGGTGGTGGCGGCGACGGTGGCCACCAGCCAGGGGGCCTCGTCGGTGATCCCGGCGCGGGCGACGGCGGAGGCGATCGTGCGGGAGCGGGTCGCGTCGGGGACGCAGTCGGGGTAGCCGGCCGTGACCTCGTCGGTGAGCCGGCGCGTGTCGCGCCAGACGCGGACGGCGAACCAGCAGGCGAGCAGCGCCACGAACAGGAGCAGGACGGGGATGATGGACGCCTGCCAGGTGAGGATGGTGGGCGGTCCGGTCAGGCCGCCGCCCTCACCGGGTGTGCCGGGCCCGTCGAGCCAGTCGGCGACGCGTTGGGAGACGCCGCCGGACAGCAGGCCGCCCAGCGCGCAGGCGAGCATGGCGACGGCCGCGGAGGCCAGCCCGGCCAGCGCGGTGCGCGGCACCCGTGTCCGGCGGTGCAGTCGCAGTCCCAGCAGTCCGAGGGCGACGACGAGGGCGCCCTGGAGGACGGCCAGGACACCGAAGGTCTCGTCGCCCGGCAGCGAGCCGCCGGACCGCCAGCCGGGCCGGTTCCATCCGCTGTGCACGACGGCGAGCAGCAGCACCACGAGGGAGGCTCCCGGCAGGGCCCGTACGGCGAGGTGGTCGACGTGGTCGTCGGGCTCGCTCTCCTTTCGGCCCCGGCGGCTGACGACGTACAGCACACAGCCGGCGCCCGCGAGCAGCAGGCCCTCCAGCAGCCAGCCGCACACGTCCAGTGCGGTGCTGCCGCCGGGCTTGCGGTCGTGGCGGGTGGCCGCCGCGGTGAGGGCCGCGGCGACGGTGAGGAACCCGGCGGCGGTGTGGGCGGCGCGCAGCCGCAGGACGAGGCGCCTGCCGTACCAGAATCCGGGCAGTGACAGCGGCGGGCGGCCGTCGGCGGCGGGGTGGTCCTCCGGGACGGTGCGCCGCAGCGGCTGCTGGGACTCGTACGCGCTCCAGGTGCGGTGGGAGAGCCACCACAGCAGGCCGGTGACGGCGGCGGGCAGGACGGCGGCGAGCGCCAGCCTGCGCCCCGGCTGGCTCCACCAGCCGTCCGGGCCGCCGGCGTCGCCGGACGGTGCCATGAAGGCCAGCCATCCGCGGTCGCCGGCGCAGGCGGTGCTGCCCGCGCACTGCCAGGCCACCAGGTCGAGCGCCACCTCGCAGGCGGCGGCGACCATCAGCACCGTCAAGGAGAGCGCCAGCAGCCGCACCAGCAGTCCGTGCAGCCGGACGGTGGTGCGGTGGCCGTCGGCGGCGGGCCGCGTCCAGTGGGCGAGATTGGCCACCATGAAGGGCAGCAGGATCAGCCACAGGGCGCGGGCTCCGTTGCCGGAGGTGAGGTTGGACCAGCAGTACGCCTCCTGCACGGGTTCGGCCGCATGGTCGCGCGGGTGGAGTTCGGCGTCCTTGTCCTCGGCGCGGCGGTGCACGGCCGCGGTGGAGTCGCCGGTGACGCGGACGGTACGCGGATCGCCGAGCATCTCGGCCGGTGTCGTCCCGCCGACGCCGTGGACGAGCAGTTCCAGCGCGAGGCCGGGGCCGCCGTCGTCGGTGCGGTCCTCCTCGGCCGGCGTGTGGTGCGGGGCCGTGGCTGGGTGGTCTGACGGCACTGTGCTTCCCCCGAGTCCCCCGAGACGGTGTGTCAGCTACACGGACCAGCATCCCTGCCCGACGGAGCGCCGTGCCAGCCCCTCACGGGTGAAGGAGGTGTACCGGGGCGCCGAGTCCCGCCCCGGGCGCGCGGTTTGCGCCCGTGCGAGGATGGCACCACCAGCGGCCTTCCCCACGAGCCTGGTAGGCGGTCACGGAAGAGACGGAGAGCGACCAGTGAGCGACAACCAGAACCTCCTCGCCGAGCAGCGGCGTGCGCTGATTCTGGAGGAGGTGCGGCGCAGGGGCGGGGCGCGGGTCAACGAGCTGACCCGGAAGCTGTCCGTTTCGGACATGACGGTGCGGCGGGACCTGGACGCGCTGGCCCGGCAGGGGGCGCTGGAGAAGGTCCACGGCGGAGCGGTGCCGGTCGCCGAGGCGAGCACCCACGAGCCGGGTTTCGAGGCGAAGTCCTCGCTGGAGCTGAGCGCGAAGGAGGACATCGCGCGGGCGGCGGCGACGATGGCGCAGCCCGGCAGTGCGATCGCCCTGTCGGGCGGTACGACGACGTTCGCGCTGGCGCGGCACCTTCTGGACGTGCCGCATCTGACGGTGGTCACCAATTCGGTGCGGGTCGCTGACGTCTTCCACGCGGCGCAGCGTGCGCAGGGGCAGGGGCCGGGCGGCCGTCCGGGAGCGGCCACGGTGGTACTCACGGGCGGGGTGCGCACCCCGTCGGACTCGCTGGTGGGGTCGGTGGCGGACGCGGCGATCCGTTCGCTGCACTTCGACGCGCTGTTCCTGGGTGTGCACGGGATATCGGTGGAGGCGGGGCTCTCGACGCCGAACCTGGCCGAGGCGGAGACGAATCGTCACTTCGTGGGCTCGGCGCGGCGGGTGATCGTCGTGGCGGACCACACCAAGTGGGGCACTGTGGGCTTGAGTTCCTTCGCGTCGCTGGACCAGGTGGACACGCTGGTGACGGACAGCGGGATGCCGCCGCAGGCCCGCGCGGAGATCCGGGAGCGGCTCCCGGAACTGGTGGTGGCCGGTGAGCAGGAGGAGCCCGGCGAGGAGACGCCGCTCCGCGAGCTGTGACGGGGCGCCGCCGGCGGGAGAGCGCCACCGGCAGGGTCCTCGCGCCGGCGGGAGCGCCGCCGACGGGGGCACGGGACGGCCGGGAACTGGGGGCGCGGGACGGCCGGGGGGCGGCTACTGTAGGGGCTTCCGTACATCCGTTCGCACTGTGCTGGGGGTTCGTCCGTATGGCACGCCGACTGCGCCTGGTGGAACTGGACTTCGCCGACACCGCACCGCTGCGGCTCTCCTTCACCGCGGACGTGGGGGCGTCCGCGGAGACGGTGTACGCCGCGCTGGCGGACGAGGTGGAGACCTGGCCGAGCTGGTTCTCGTCCGTCGCCGAGGTGACACCGGCCCAGGGCGGCAAGGGCCGCGATGTACGGCTCAAGGGCGGCGGCTTCTTCAGCGAGACGATCATGGCCGCGCTGCCCGCGGAGCGGTACACCTACCGGATCGACCGCACCAACGTGCCCGGCGTGCGCGCGATGATGGAGGATTGGAACCTGGCCGTCTCCCCCGCCGGCGGCACCCGGGTCCGCTGGACCATGGCGGTGGACGCCCCACCGCTGCTGCGCGCCGCGATGCGGCTGGGCCGGCCCGGGATCGGGGCGTCGTTCCGTCAGGCGATGCGCGCCCTGGAGCGCCGGCTCGCCGCGTGAACCGCATGGCGGCGGCGGTTCACCGCCACTCCCCCGTGGCCAGGAAGTGCTCCAGGGTGTGCGCGTAGGGGGTGATGTCCAGCCCCTGTTCGGCGAGCCAGGCGTCCGAGTAGTACTTGTCCAGGTAGCGGTCGCCCGGATCGCACAGCAGGGTGACGACGCTGCCCCGCTCGCCCCGGGACAGCATCTCGGCGACGATCTTCAGACTGCTCCACAGCCCGGTGCCGGTGGAACCGCCCGCCTTGCGCCCCAGCACCCGGTCCAGTGCCCGCACGGCGGCGACGCTGGCGGCGTCCGGGACCTTCATCATGCGGTCGATGGCCCCCGGCACGAAGCTGGGCTCCATCCGGGGCCTGCCGATGCCCTCGATGCGGGAGCCGGCCGTACTGGTGGCGCCCGGGTCACCCCGCGTCCAGCCGTCGAAGAAGCAGGAGTTCTCCGGATCGGGCACGCACACACGGGTGTCGTACTGCATGTAGCGGATGTACCGGGCGAAGGTCGCCGAGGTGCCTCCGGTGCCCGCCGTGACGACGATCCAGGCCGGTACCGGATACCGCTCCCTGCACAGCTGTTCGTACACGGACATGGCGATGTTGTTGTTGCCGCGCCAGTCGGTGGCCCGTTCGGCGTAGGTGAACTGGTCCATGAAATGGCCGCCGCTGTCGGCGGCGAGACGGGCGGAGACCTCGTAGACCGTGCGCGGATCGTCCACCAGATGACAGGTGCCGCCCTGGAACTCGATCAGCCGCGTCTTCTCCCGGCTGGTCGTGCGCGGCATCACCGCGATGAACGGCACCCCGATCAGCTTCGCGAAGTACGCCTCGCTCACCGCCGTGGAGCCGCTGGACGCCTCGATCACGGGCCTGCCCGGGCGGATCCAGCCGTTGCACAGCGCGTAGAGGAACAGCGAGCGCGCCAGACGGTGTTTGAGGCTGCCGGTCGGGTGCGTCGACTCGTCCTTGAGGTAGAGGTCGATGCCCCACTCCTCCGGCAGCGGGAAGGAGAGCAGATGCGTGTCGGCGCTCCGCCCGTTCTCGGCCCGCACCTTGCGGACCGCCTCCTTCAGCCAGTCGCGGTAGGCGGTGTCGCTGCGGTCCACGTCCTGGGTGCTCGGTCCCGGGGCGGCCGGTGCGGGTTCGGTGGCGCTCACGGAGCCGATCATAGGCGGGGCAGATAGACGGGCGCGCAGACGGGCATGCTCCTGCCAGGGATGTCACCGTCCGGGGGTGTGCGGTCGCTGCTCGGGGGTACTCCTGCGGGACGGATCCGGTTGGGGAAACCGGTGGGAGGGGTGTGTTGTGGTGGAGCCGGAGTACGACGCGGCGGGCGTGGGGATAGGCCGGATGCTGCGCTCCCTCACCCGGGCCGGCCACGTACTGGTACGGAACGGCGAACTGGTCCTGATGACCAGCTACGGCAGCGAGATCGACAGCGCGCCGGTCGAGGACGTACGGATCAGCGGCTACGGTCTGCGCGACCGGACGGTGGCGACACTGCGGGGACGCAGTTACTGGCTGCGGATCGGACTGGGACACCGGGAAGGGCTGCTCTCCGCGCTGCGCACGGCCCGGGCCAAATCCGCCGCCGAGCGGGGCGTGCTCGGCACCTGACGCGCTGCGTGACCGCTTCGTCGCTCCACGTTTTGCGCACCTGCTCATCGACTCCCATGCTGGCTCTGTAGCGCACGTCACATGTGATCCGCCCCCCGCCCTCGCCCGGGCGGGCTTCCCGAGGGAGTCACGTCGTGATCAGTCCACCGAGCAGTACGACGAGCGAACACACCACCCAGGGGCGGCACTGCGCCGTGGAGTTCCAGGCTCTGCCGTCGCGGATCGGACAGGTCCGCAGAATCGTCTCCGCACAGCTGCACCACTGGCGGCTCGAAGCCCTCATCGACGCCACCGCCCTCGGCCTGACGGAGCTGCTGACGAACGTGCACCAGCACGCGGAGGCCGAGGACGGCACCGGCGACGGCCGCGGCGGCCGTACCGCCAAGCACTGTACGGTCGAGCTGACGTTCGCCTGGGGACGGCTGACGGTCTCCGTCCACGACCACGACCCGCGGCTGCCACGGGTGCGGGGCTCCGCCGGACGGGAGCGGCTGTCCACCCACGGCCGGGGGCTGGCGCTCGTGGCGGCGATCAGCGAGAGCTGGGGCGTACGTGCCCAGCGGGACGGTTCGGGCAAGACCGTGTGGTTCTCCCTCCCCGTCCCCTCGCCCGCCCCCGCACGCGAGGGCCGCACCCGGCCCGGCGCCGCGGCACGGGAGGGGGCGGCACGAGAAGGGGCGGCGCGGGACGGAAGAGCCGGCGAACCGGGTGCGGACACCGCGCCGGCCGACCGGCGCCCCGCCGTCACCCCGGCCCCCGTTCTGCCGCCCGCCGGGATCGAGGCGGCCACCGCGGGCTGAAGCACTGCCGGCCGCTCTGCCGTACTGGGCGGCGGAGCTTGGCCCCCGTGAGGCCCCCGGACGGCGCCGGCCCGCCGTGAGCGGCAGCCGCGTCAGCCCGCGGCGGTCTCGCGGCGCATGCACACGCGCGGCCAGCGGTCGAGACCGGCCGCCGCCTCCCGCTCGCGGATCCGCCGCAGACCGGGGGTGAGCGCGTCCTCCTCCAGGGTGCGGAAGCCCAGGCGCGCGTAGTAGGGCGCGTTCCAGGGCACGTCCGTGAAGGTGGTCAGCGTGAGCGCGGGCAGTCCGTCGGCAGCCGCCCGGTCCGCGAGTTCCGCGAGAAGGGCGCGTCCGATGCCGCGCCGGGCGTGGCCGGGGTGCACGGAGATCTGCTCGACGTGCAGGCAGCCGTCCACCGGCTCGGTCAGCGCGTAGGCGACGGGCGCATCCTCCGCCCCGTCGGTGACCACCCACAGGCCGCCCGCCTCCGCGTACTCCCGCAAGGACGCGGTGCTCGGCGGCTCGTCGTCGGCTATCTCGTCCATACCGAGGTCACGGAACCAGCACCCCGCGGCCCGCTCGATCTCCTGAAGTCTGCCGAGGTCGCCGGGGACTCCTGCTCTGATGCGCATGGGCGTCATCCTCCCAGTACGCCGATCGGGTCATCGAGGACGGGCTGCCAGGCCAGTTCGGCGGCGCCGACCAGGGAGCTGTGCTCCAGGGAACTGGGCAGCACCGGAACGCTGCCGCTGCGGCCCCACAGACTGCGGTCGGCGACGACGCCGCGCAGCCGCTCCCCGTCGGCCTCCACCAGATGACGGTGCAGACCGGCCAGCACGATGCGGTCGGGGTTGAGGATGTTGACGAGCCCGGCCAGGCCCAGGCCCAGCCGGTCGATGAGCCGTTCGACCGCCTCGCGCACCCGCGCGTCCCGCGGATAACGGTCGCGGATCAGTTCACCCGCCTGGCTCAGCAGGGAGCCGCCGCCGGAGACGGGCGCGCGTCCCGCCGCGGCGAACAACGCGGCCGGGTCGGTCTCCACGTCCAGACAGCCACGGCTGCCGCAGTGGCACGGCCGGCCGTCGGGGTCCACCGTCAGATGCCCGACCTCCAGGGCCAGCCCCGAACTGCCCGTGTGCAGACGGCCGTCGAGCACCAGCGCACCGCCGACCCCGTGGTGCCCCGTGCCGACGACGAGCAGATGACGGGCGCCGCGGCCGGCACCGTGCCGGTACTCGGCGAGCGCCGCCACGTTCAGGTCGTTGGCGGCGAACCCCGTGACCGGCGCGCCGTCGGCCGGGCCGGTGACCCGAGCCTCGGCCAGGCAGGCACGGAAGGTGTCACGGACCGGGGCGCCCGCCTCCCACGCCAGGTGCAGCGGGTTGAGCGCGGTGCCGTCGGGCTCCGCGACGGCGGACGGCACGGCGAGTCCCGCACCGACACAGCGGCGGCCCGACGCGTGCAGCAACTCGGCTCCCGCGCGCACCACTTCGCTGATGATCTGCGCCGGGTCGGCGTCCACGATGCCGCAGCCGGGCGCGGTCGCCACGAGTCTCCCGCCCAGCCCGACGAGGGCCGCGCGGTAGCCGTCCGCGTGGATCTGGGCGGCCAGCGCCACGGGCCCGTCCGGATCGACGGCCAGCCGGTGGGAGGGCCGGCCCTGGCTGCCGACGGGCGCGGTGGGGTGGGCGTCGACGGTGATGAGTCCGAGGGCCTCCAGCTCGCCGGCGACGGCTCCCGCCGTCGCGCGGGTCACCCCCAGTTCGGCGGTGAGCACCGCGCGGGTGGGCGCCTGCCCGGTGTGGACCAGCTCCAGTGCGGGTCCGAGCGCCGAACGCCCTCTCTCCAGCCTTGTTGTACGCGTCTGGGTCACGCCTCTATTCTCTCTTTGTGCCGACACTGAACAAAATACGGTCGGCGCTCGCCGGTGCAACGGGGCACCGCTGCCGGCCATCCGGCGTCCCCCCGCACCCGGACCTGCGCCGTTTCCGCATCGCCCTGACCGTCTTCTTCGCCCTCGACGGATTCGTCTTCGCCGGCTGGGTCGTCCGCATCCCGGCTGTCAAAGCCCAGACAGGCGCCTCGCCCAGCGCGCTCGGCCTCGCCCTCCTCGGCGTCTCCGCGGGCGCCGTCGCCACCATGATGCTCACCGGACGGCTCTGCTCCCGATGGGGCAGCCAACCCGTCGTACTCGGCTGCGGTTTCCTGCTGCCGCTGAGCGTGGCACTCCCGCCCCTCACCCATTCGGCCCTCGCCCTCGGCCTGGTGCTGCTCGTCTTCGGCGCCGCGTACGGAGGGATGAGCGTCGCCCTCAACAGCGCCGCCGTCGATCTGATCGCCCGGCTGCGGCGCCCCGTGATGCCCGGCTTCCACGCCGCCTTCAGCCTCGGCGGCATGCTCGGCGCCGCACTGGGCGGCCTCGTCGCCGACCGGCTGACCGCGACCCGGCACCTCGTACTGCTGGCCGCCTTCGGGGTGCTGGTCGCCGCCGTCTTCACCCGGCCGCTGCTGCGCTTCCCCTCCCGCACCGACCGACCCGCACCACAGGAGCGGGAAGAGAACACGACAGCACCGGAACACGAGGCGACAGCCGGCGAACCGTCCCCCGACCCCGCGTCCGACGGCAACCCGGCGGCTCGGACCCGGCGGATGTCCCGGCAGGTCCGGTGGCCGGTCCTCGTCCTGGGGCTCATCGCCCTGTGCACCGCGTACGCCGAAGGCGCCCTCGCCGACTGGAGCGCCCTGCACCTGACGGACGATCTGGGCGCCGTCCCCGGCCTGGCCGCCGCCGGATACTCCGTGTTCGCCGGCGCCATGACCGCCGGGCGGCTCAGCGGCACCGTACTGGTCGAACGACTGGGCCCCGCCCGTGTCCTGACCGCGGGCGGCGCGCTGGGCTGCGGCGGCATGCTGCTGGGAGCACTGGCCCCCACCGTGTGGCTCGCCCTGGCCGGTTTCGTCCTGACCGGTCTCGGACTCGCCAACGTCTTCCCCATCGCCATCGGCCGCGCCGGCGACCTCGGAGGCCCCGGCGGCGTCGCCGCCGCCTCCACCCTGGGCTACGGCGGCGTTCTGCTCGGGCCCGTCGCCATCGGCTTCCTTGCGGACTGGTTCTCGCTGCGGACCGCCCTGCTGACGGTCGCGGCACTGGCCGCCGTCGCCGCGCTCACCGCGTGGGCGACCCGGCACCGAGCGCTGCCGCCCACCGCACGCTGACCGGCTCCTCCGGGCCCTTCGGCCCTGCTGGCCCTGCTCCGTCTAGCCCTTCCGGCCCCTCTGCTTCTGGCCCATTCAGCCCGACCGGTCCGTTCGCCCATCCGGTCCGACCGGCTGTCGCGCGTCGGGGCTCGCCGGGGGACGCAGCGGGGCCGGGTCGTCCGGGGAGGGGCGCCGGGAGAACGTAGCGGGATCGGGGCACCGGGGACACGCCGGGCGACGCAGCGGGGCCGGATCGTCCGTGGACACGCCGGGCGACGCAGCGGGGCCGGATCGTCCGTGGACACGCTGGGCCGCGCAGCCGGGTCAGGGCATCCGGGGACGCGCGGGCGGACACCGCGCCCCTGATCCCCCGGATGCACCCAGCCGGGGAACGCCCCCGGCCCCCGGTGGCCACAACCTTGCGGTTGCCGTCGTTCCGGCCGGTGTCCCACGCGCCGCGCAGACGACAGGGTGGTTCCCATGAACGACACCTGGACACTGGACCGCAGCTACGAGAGCGCTGAGGGAACCGTCCGCTGGGCCGCCCTCGGCGACCCCGCCGCCCCGCCCGTCGTACTCCTCCACGGCACCCCCTGGTCCTCCTACACCTGGCGCGGAATCGCCCGCGCACTGGCCGCCGACCACCGGGTGTATGTATGGGACATGCCCGGTTACGGCACCTCCGCCCGCCACGAGGGCCAGGACGTCTCGCTGCGCGCCCAGGGGCGGCTCTTCGCGGAGCTGCTGGAGCACTGGCAGCCGGCACAGCCCGCCGTGGTGGCCCACGACTTCGGCGGCGCCGTGGCCCTGCGCGCCCACCTGCTGCACGGGGCGCGCTACTCACGGCTCGCGCTCGTGGACGCGGTCGCCTCGGCCCCCTGGGGCTCGGACACCTACCGGCTGCTGGGCGGGCACGCCGAGGTCTTCACAAGGCTGCCCTCACTCCTGCACGGCGCGCTGGTACGGGAGTACATCTCCTCCGTCGGCGGCCCCGGACTGCGGGCCGACGTCCTGGAACGGCTGGCCGAACCCTGGCTGGACGAGGCGGGCCAGGCCGCGTTCTACTGGCAGATCGCCCAGAACGACCAGCGCTGGACCGACGAGATCGAGGACCGCTACAGCAGCCTCGACCTGCCCGTCCTCGTCTGCTGGGGCACCGAGGACGCCTGGCTCCCCGTCGGCCACGCCCGGCGGCTCGCCGCCACCATCCCCGGCGCCCGGCTGCAACTGCTGGCCGGCGCCGGACACCTCGT
This sequence comes from Streptomyces albus subsp. albus, assembly GCF_000725885.1. Lineage (GTDB taxonomy): Bacteria > Actinomycetota > Actinomycetes > Streptomycetales > Streptomycetaceae > Streptomyces > Streptomyces albus. The sequence goes on from NZ_JODR01000010.1 coordinate 73,049, forward strand.
CCAGGAGGACGCGCCCGCCGAACTCACCGCCACACTCCGCCGGTTCCTCCGCGGGGAACCGCCGGCGGCCGTCACCGGACCGGCACAGGCGCAGGCACATGCGCAGGCGCAGGCACAGACACCGGTGCCGGCACCGGCAAGCTGAACGTCTCCCGGCTCAGCGACGCAGACCCGCCTGGTCGGCGAGGCGTGCAGCCGCATGGTCGAAGAACAGGTCCCGGGCCCCGACGACCTTGACGAACTGCCCGAAGGATTCGAAACTCACCAGCCCGAACAGCTGGGACCACACCGCGACGGCTTCCACCACCACCGCCGGCGGCAGCCGCAACCCCAGCTCCCCCGCCAGTCCCCGCGCTTCCTCCAGCAACTCGTCCGGAGCCGCCACGTCCCGGTCCGGCTCCCGCAGAGCGCCCGCCTCGTAGGCGTCCCGCAACACCGTCAGCAGTACGCGGGCCGCCCGCGACGCGGGCTCGACGGTGGAGGACGGCGCGGCATACCCCGGCACCGGCGAACCGTAGATCAGCGCGTACTCGTGCGGATGCGCCAGCGCCCAGCCCCGCACCGCGCGGCAGACCGCCAGCCAGCGCGCCAGATGGGAGTCGCCCACCGCTTCCGCCTCGGCGAGCGCCGCCTCGGCCGCAGCACCGAGAGCGTCGTAGGCGTCAATGATCAGGGCGGTCAGGAGGTCGTCGCGACTGGGGAAATAGCGGTAGAGCGCGGAGGAGACCATCCCGAGCTCGCGCGCGACGGCGCGGAGCGAGAGGCGGGCGGCGCCCACCTCCGCAAGCTGGCGGCGCGCCTCGTCCTTGATGGCGCCGGTGATCTCCCCACGTGCCCGCTGGCGGACTCCCTGGATGGGGGCGCTGCGGGCTTTCCGGGTGCCGGTGCTGCGGGCCCCCCCGGGGGTGGTGCTCGTGGTCTTGGCGGTGCCGGTCATGGGCGCAGTGTGCCAGGAGGGAGAGCGGCGCTCAAGTTTGTGAGCACTGCACAGTTCCGAGAGCACTGCTCTTGTTTCGGTGCACCGCTTCTGCAAGACTGCGGGCGACCGGTAGGGATCAGCGCTCTTCGAGGAGAGCCCCGCTCTCGCTTGAGGCCGTCGCTCTTGCCTTGGAGCTCTGCTTCGGAGGGGTGGTAACCCTGCTTCCACTTGGGTCGCGGCGTTTTCCATTCATGAAGCACCGCCCTCGGAATCATGCAGCTCGCGAAATGGAGCACTGCTCTCGAAATGGAGCGCCGCTCTCGAACCGGAGCCCCCAGTGCTCACCCGGCAGACACACCCGGCACACCCGTCCCGCATCCATCAGGAGCTTCCATGGCCATCCTCACTCCCCCGGCTCACGTCAAGCGCCCCGGCTGGTTCACCCGGAGCGTGATGAACCGCGTCGTCACCTGGCTGTCGCGCCGGGGGGTGAGCCTCGCGGGGGCGGCTGTCCTCGCGGTCGAGGGACGGAAGACCGGGGAGATACGGCGCGCCCCGGTCAATCCCCTCCGCCATGAGGGCGAGGTCTATCTGGTGGCGCCGCGCGGCCATGTGCAGTGGACGCACAATCTGCGGGCGGCAGGTGGGGCCGAGCTGTGCCACGGGAGGCGGGGCCGCCGCTTCACGGCTGTGGAAGTCCCCGACGCGGAGAAGCCGGAGATTCTGCGGGAGTATCTGCGCAAGTGGAAGTGGGAGATCGGGGCGTTCTTCCCCGGCCTGGGCCCGGACGCTCCCCGGGAAGCCCTGTTGGAGGCCGCCCCGCGCTACCCGGTCTTCCGGTTGACCTACACCGACTGACCCGCCGACCGGCTCGCCCGGAGATTTCGCTCGCCCACAAACCTCGCTCGGCCAGAGCCGCACTCTTCCGGACTGCGCCCGCCCCGAGCCCTCACTCGACCAGAACCCTGCTCCTCCCGGACTGCGCCGCTCAGGGGGGCTCACTCGGCCAGAGCCGCACTCGGCCACTACCGAACCCACCGAGAACTCGGTCGGTGCCCCGGCGACTGGTCCGGCCACCGCCGGGCGGGCCAGCGGTCACGCCGCGGGCCCGCAACCGGTCTGCAAACCGGAGTCACTCCACCAGTCCGCAACCCGGCGGCGGGCCCGCGATCAGGCTGGAGGCCGCGTCACCGTCACGCTGAACGGCGTGTGGCCGTACCACCGTCACTCTCGCCGTTGTCGCCGCTCTCGCCGCCGGTCCGGCCACCGCTCTCGCCCTCGGAGCGACGGTCGGCACGGGCGCCCTTCTGCGGCGCCGCGCCGGCTGCCGCCCCGACCGCCCCGTCACGGGAACCGTTCTCAGTGTCGGCGCCGCGCTCGGCGTTCCCCGTCTCGCGACCCTCGCACCCCTCGCGTTCCGCCTCGCGGCGGTCGAAGGCGTCGAGGGCGCGGCGGGCGACGGGATGGACGCGGACGACCTCGGCGAGCGAGGTGGCGCCGCGGGTGAAGCGGGCGAAGACGTTCCAGGCGGGACGGAAGCCGGTGAGAGCGGCGTGGAAGAGTCCGGGGCGACGGGCGTAGATCCGCAGCAGCCGCCGTCCGACGCCCATTTCGACACCGAGCCCGGCCTTGACGGCGAAGGCGTAGTTGAGGGCCTGGCGGCGGGCGTCCACCGCGTCGTGCGCCTCGGCGATGCGTACGGCCCACTCGCCCGCGAGCCGTCCCGAGCGCAGGGCGAAGGAGATGCCCTCGCGGGTCCAGGGCTCCAGCAGGCCGGCCGCGTCGCCGCACACCAGGACCCGGCCGCGGGAGAGCGGGGAGTCGTCGGCGCGGCAGCGGGTCAGATGGCCCGAGGAGATGCGGGGTTCGAAGCCGGCCAGTCCGAGGCGGCCGATGAAGTCGTCCAGGTAGCGTTTGGTGGCCGCGCCGTCGCCGCGGGCGGCGATGACGCCGACGGTGAGGGTGTCGCCCTTGGGGAAGACCCATCCGTAACTGCCCGGCAGCGGGCCCCAGTCGACGAGGACGCGGCCGGCCCAGTCCTCGGCGACGCTGTCGGGGACGGGGATCTCGGCCTCCAGCCCGAGGTCCACCTGTTCCGCCTTGACTCCGACGTGCGCCCCTATCCGGCTGGCGCTGCCGTCGGCGCCGACGACGGCGCGGGCGAGGACCGGCTCGTCCTCGCCGGACAGTACGACGGCGACGGTGCGGCGGTCGGGGACGGCGGGGCCGTGCTGTTCGACGCGGGAGACGGTGACGCCGGTGCGCACCTCGGCGCCGGCCTTGACGGCGGACTCGACCAGCGCGTTGTCGAACTCGGGCCGGTTGACGAGCCCGAACAGCATGGTGCGGGAGCGCCGGGTGCGGGAGAGCTTGCCGTTGAGGGTGAAGGTGACGGCGTGCACGCGGTCGCGGAGCGGCAGGTCGAAGCCGGGGGGCAGCGCGTCACGGGAGGGGCCGATGATGCCGCCGCCGCAGGTCTTGTAGCGGGGCAGTTCGGCCTTCTCCAGGAGCAGCACCTTGCGGCCGGCGACGGCGGCGGCGTACGCGGCCGAGGCGCCGGCGGGGCCGGCACCGACCACGACGACGTCCCAGACAGGGCGGTCCTGTGCCCGGTCCACCGTGGGCTCGGCGTCCTCGTTCCCGGCTGCGTTCTCGCTGCTCACGATGTGCTGTGCTCCCGCTTGACCTCGGATGACGGAATGGCCCACCGCATCCTACGGGGCGGCAGTGGTGCGATACACATGTGTCCGTACACGTGTGCCAACGTCGCGCCCACAAGGAGCGTTCCCCATGCAGCAGCCTCCGTCCGACCCGACGGCCGTGCCCGCAGCCACCGGCTCCTCGCCCACCGGTTCCGCGCCCGCCGGTTCCGGCACCGGCCCGTCCCACGAGTCCCCCGGCGGGTCCGCCGCCGGCCGGGAGGCCTCCGGCTCCTTCGGCGGGTCCGCCGCCGCGGCGGGCGTCGCGAACACCGTCGCCGCGCTGATGCCGCGGGCGAAGTCCGAGCTCGCCGAGCTGGTGGCGTTCCGGTCGGTGGCGGACCCGGAACAGTTCCCCCGCAGCGAGTGCGAGGGCGCCGCCGAGTGGATCGCCCGAGCGCTGCGCGCCGAGGGCTTCCAGGACGTGGCGACGCTGGACACGCCGGACGGCACCCAGTCGGTCTACGGTTTCCTGCCGGGGCCCGAGGGGGCGCCGACGGTGCTGCTGTACGCGCACTACGACGTGCAGCCGCCGCTGGACGAGGCCGCCTGGCGCACCCCGCCGTTCGAACTGACCGACGGGGCCGACGGCCGCTGGTACGGGCGGGGCGCGGCCGACTGCAAGGGCGGCTTCATCATGCACCTGCTGGCGCTGCGGGCCGTCAGGGAGAACGGCGGGCTCCCGGTGTCCGTCAAGATGATCGTGGAGGGTTCCGAGGAGCAGGGCACCGGCGGGCTGGAGGAGTACGCGCGGTCCCGTCCGGAACTGCTGGCGGCGGACGCCATCGTCATCGGGGACGCGGGCAACTTCCGCTGCGGGCTGCCGACCGTCACCGCCACGCTGCGGGGCATGGCGCTGCTTCGCGTCCAGGTCGACACCCTGGAGGGGAACCTGCACTCGGGGCTGTTCGGGGGTGCGGCGCCCGACGCGCTGGCGGCTCTGCTGCGCACGCTGGACTCCCTGCGGGACGCGGACGGCAACACCGTCATCGACGGGCTGGAGGCCGGCGCTCCCTGGGAGGGCATGCCCTACCCGGAGGAGGACTTCCGGCAGGACGCGAAGGTGCTGGACGGGGTCGGTCTGCTGGGCAGCGGCGCGGTCGCCGACCGGCTGTGGGCGCGCCCGGCGGTGACGGTGCTGGGCATCGACTGCCCGCCGGTGGTGGGTGCCACGCCGTCGGTGCACGCCTCGGCGCGCGCTCTGGTCTCGCTGCGGATCCCGCCGGGCACCGATGTCGAGAAGGCCGTCGAACTGCTGGTGGCGCACGTGGAATCGCACGTGCCGTGGCAGGCCCGGGTGACCACGGAACTGGTGGGCAAGGGCCAGCCGTTCAGCGCGGACACCACCAGCCCGGCATATTCGGCGATGGCCGATGCCCTGCGCGCGGCGTACGACGGGCAGGAGATGCAGATCTCGGGTATGGGCGGTTCGATCCCGCTGTGCAACGCGCTGGACGCGCTCTACCCCGAGGCGGAGATCCTGCTGATCGGGCTGAGCGAGCCGGAGGCGCAGATCCACGCGGTCAACGAGAGCGTGGACCCGCGCGAACTGGAGCGCATGGCGGTGGCCGAGGCCCTGTTCCTGCGCGGTTACGCCGCCCAGGCCGCCGGCTGACCCACGGCGCGCGGGGCGGGCGGGTTGGGGCCCCTAGCCGCCCTCGGACCTCGCCCTCGGGGCCGGTCCTCGGGGCCGGTCCTCGGCGATGGCCCGTCCGGGTGTACGGCCTGGCCCCGGCCGGTCCGGGACGTGCGGCCCGGCCCCGGCCCCGCACCGAGCCTGGCCCGGCCCGGCGCCGGCTCCGGGCCGCACGGGGCCGGCGCCCCACGGTGCCGTACGGCCCCCGGCTCGCACACACGTGGGGCGGCGCGCGGGCACGGCGCCCGCACCCCGCCCCACATCGCGCGGGCGCGTCAGCGCAGCAGGTGGCGGCAGCCGGTGGGGACGCCCGCCTCCAGGTAGAGGGGGTGGCCCGACCGGCGGGCCCGCAGGGCGCAGCGGAGCCTCTCCAGGCGGTTGGGCGGCAGGAGCTGGGCGGCCTCGTCCTCGGTGACGAAGCGCCAGCCGCGCAGTTCGGCGCTGGGCAGCAGCAGGGCGGCGGCGTCGTCCTCGTCGAGCCGTCCGCCGTCGAACAGCAGCCGCATGCCGCCGAACGCGGGCGGGTGCGGGGGTTCCCAGTCGACCACCAGCAGTGCCGGTTCGCCGGTCAGCCGCAGCCCGAGTTCCTCGAAGACCTCGCGGACGCCGGCGACGCTCGGGGCCTCGCCGCGCTCCACGACGCCGCCGGGGAACTCCCATCCGGGTTTGTAGGTGGGATCGACGAGCAGCACCCGGTCGCGGTCGTCGAAGAGCAGTACACCGGCGGCGACGGTCTCCCCCGTGGGCTCGGGGGTCTGCACGATGTCCACGGCGCCCTCGCCCGCCCGGATCGCGTCGGCGAGGCGTTCGGCGGTGCGACGCGGGGTGAGGTGGGTGGTGTTGACGGTGTGCGCCTCGGCGGTGATCCAGGGCAACGCGGCCTGGTAGGGGTGCAGATGGCCGAGGCACCAGGCGCGGGTGGTGCCGCCGTCGGCGGCGGCGCGGGCGTCGATGCGGGCGCGCAGGGCTGGTTCCTCGGCGTGCAGCAGCAGGTGCCGTACGGGTATACGGCGTGCGGCGAAGGCGCCGAACATCTCGTCCCGGTACTCGCGCCGGAGCAGCGTCATCGGGGTGATCAGCGGGCCCGGTACCTCGGTGAGCAGGGCGGCGGCCGTCTCCACGACGAGCCGCCGCCACGAGCGCAGGTCCTGGAAGTCGGCTATCTGGCCGAGGCGTTCCTTCGGCAGCATCCATCGCAGCCCGGCGCCGATGACCTCCGGGTCGTACAGCGTGCTGCCGGGGAGCAGGTCCAGGAGTTCGTACGCCGCAGTGGTCTTGCCCGCGCCGAACGCGCCGTTGAGCCAGACGATCACGGTGGTCCCCCCTCATCCGTTGTCCCCCGTTCAGTTGCCCGCATCACCCGGTAGGGGAAACGCGCCGGGGCGGCTCTGACCCGGCCCGAGGAGGCACGGCGCCTGCGCCCCGGCGCGTTCGACGGGCGCTCACGACCCCCTGACGGTACGACACCGGGCGAACCGGCGCGCCCCACGAGACGTGCTGACGGAGGGATGGACGGGGAAGCGCTCAGGCAGGCGCGGTCAGCAGGGCGACCAGTGGGGGTCGCGGCCCGTGCCCGCCAGCAGCTTCTCGAAGGGGGTGGCGTCCGGCGGCACGGGGACCTCCTCGCCGAACACCCCGGCCTTGCGCGCCATGGGACCGATCTCCTCGAAGGCGGGGCGGATCTCCCCGAGGGCCGCCATGTCGGGCCGGTACTCCTGGCCGGTGGCCCGGGCCAGGTCCCAGCCGTGGACAACCACGTCGCCGATCACCATGTGGGCCACGGTGCGCTGCGGCAGCCCCATGCCGGGCGAGACGCCGTCCAGCGCGTCGGGGGCCGACCACGCCTCGACCAGCTTCACGGTCTCCTCGCCGAAGCGGGACCGCCAGTCGCCGGTCACGTAGTCGGGTGTGGTGGAGAAGTCGGCGGGTTCCTTGGCGGCGAGCCCCTGGAAGCTGACGACGACGTGGAAGAGGTGGTTGAGCAGCGCGTGGACGTCGTACTCCGCACAGGGGGTCGGGGCGGAGAGCTGATCGTCCGCAATGCCGCGGATCACCGGTTCGGTGGCCCGCGCCGCGCTGTCCATGAGAGGGGAGAGTGCGTTCGCCATGCGGCCAAGGTATGCCCGGCCACCACCCGGCGGCTTGAAGAAACGCGACACTCGCCCCCGCAATAGGATCACCCCATGACGGGTCCGGGCGGGGCGAACTGCCGCACACACGGCGCGGGACGGGACAGCTTCACCGGCGTCCCCGCGACTTCCGGACCTCCCGGCCGTTCCGGCGTCTCCGCTGTCTCCGGGCCGCCCGGCCGTTCCCGCGTCCCCGCTGCTTCCGGCGCTCCCGGCGGTTTCGGTGATGCCGAAGGTTCCGGCGTCCCCGGCGATCTCAGCAGCCCCACCGATCTCACCGCCCGCACCGACCTGGCCGACCCCACCGGCTCCGTCGTCCCCGCCCACCTCGCCGACCGCGCCGCTTCCGCCGACCTCGCCGATTCGACCGGTCTCGCCGATTCGACGGGTCTCGGTTCCACCGACCTCGCCGATACAACCGGTCTCGCCCATATCAAAGGCTTCGGCGCCCCCACCGGGCCGCCCGTGCCGCGGCGGGCCGGGGGCCGGCCCCTCCCGGCAGCCGCCGAGGGGACGCGCCGGGACACGCGGGGCATCGTCGAGGCGCCCGAACTGCTGGCGCGGGTACGTTTCCGCCGCAGACCGGCCGCCCCCGCACTGCGGCGCTGGGTCGAGCACTACTGGCTGATCGACTGGGACCTCACTCAGCCGTACGTCGCGCAGGTGGTGCCGCATCCGTGTGTCAACGTCGTCTTCGAACGGCGCGGCCCGGCGGGGCTCGCCCCCGGGGCGGGGGTGGTGGCCGGCCCGGCGTCCGAGCTGTTCACCACCAAGCTGGAGGGGGTGGGCCGGGTGTGCGGCATCCAGTTCCGGCCGGGGGGCTTCCGCCCCTTCCTGACGCCGCCCCGCCCCCTGACCACGCTCACGGGCGGGCAGCTGCCCCTGCCCGCGGTGTTCGGCGACGGCGAAGCGGTGACGGCGGCACCGTCCCGGGTGCTCGACCCCACGTCGGAGGACGCGCGCGTGGCCGCGCTCGACGGGTTCCTGCTGTCCCTCTCCCCCGTCGCCGACCCGCAGGCGGACCGGGCCATGGCGCTGGCCGGACGGATCCGGCACGACCGTTCCGTACGGCGGGTGGAGGAGCTGGCGGCGGACGAGGGGCTGTCGGTGCGCGCGCTCCAGCGCCTGTTCGCCGCCTACGTCGGTATCGGCCCCAAACAGGCGATCCTCCGCTACCGGGTGCACGAGGCGCTGGAGCACGCCACCGAACACCGCACGACCGACTGGGCGGCCCTGGCGTCGGAGCTGGGCTACAGCGACCAGGCGCACCTCGTCCGCGACTTCACCGCGGCGGTCGGCCTCACCCCGGCCGCGTACGCCGCCCGCTGCGGCGGCGGTGCCACGAGCCGTCACTACGGTCACGAGGGGGAGCCCGCGGCCGGCAGGCAGGTTCCGCACAGCTGACCGGTCCGCACATCCGTGCCGCGCCCCCGGTCGGCGGCCCTCGCCGGGCGAGGTGGGGCCGGGCGTCCACGTGTGCCGGGCGCACGGGTGGTTACCCGCTGGCTGCGGCGTTCCACCGGGGCGCCGCGCCTGGAGGAGACGGCGCCCGCTCCCGCGACGGTCGGGCGGGCCCGGACGAACCGGAATCCGTCGCACCGAGGAGGCCGGAGACCATGTCAGGACATCATTCCGACGCCCTGCCGCTGCCCGATTACGACCAGTTGCCCGCCGGGAGCGTGGAGCACCGGATCAGGTCGCTGGAGAGCAACGAGGTGCGGCAGCTCCTGGAGCACGAGCGGGGCCACGCCGACCGGCCGCAGGTCAAGGAGGTCCTCACCGCACGCCTCGAACAGCTCGCGTCGGGCGCACAGCCGTCCGGGGGTGACGCGCGTGCCGAGGGCCCGGATGTCCCGACCGGTGCCCGGGGCGGCTCCTCGGTCTCGCCTGCGAGCGCCGCGGAGCCGGACGAGCCGCTGCGGCACGGCAAGTACGAACCCTGAGAACGGCAAGCGGGAGACGTGAGCGGGGCGGGTGCCGGACCACTTGCGCCGGCCCCGTACTCCCGGAAGCCGGCCACCCTCACCGGCCGGTCGGCCGGCTGCCCCGCCACCGGGCGCCCCGGCCCCCTCTCAGACCGCGCCCCGCCTCACGGGGCGCGCCCGCGCACCGGCCGGGCGAGTCCGTGCCGACTCAGGCCACCTCCGCGCCGAGTGCCCGCCACCCGGCGGCAGCCGCGCCCACGAGTCCGGCGTCGGTGCCGGTGGTCGCCGGGGCGATCTCCAGTCCCTGGACGTAGGGCAGCGTGGCGTACCGGGTGAGTTCGGCGCGCAGCGGCGTGAAGAGAACATCGCCCGCGCGGGCGACCCCGCCTCCGATGACGGCGATCTCGATCTCGACGAGGGCGGCCGTGGCGGCGATGCCCGCGGCGAGGGCGCGTGCGGCTCGGGCAAAGGCCGCCCGTGCGAGCAGGTCGCCCGCACGGGCGGCGGCGGCGACTCCGGCGGCGGTGGCGTCCCCGTCGGGGCCGGGCTGCCAGCCGGCCGCCAGGGCGTGCCGGGCGATGTTGGTGCCGCTCGCGATGGTCTCGACGCAGCCATGCCCGCCGCAGGGGCACAGTTCGCCGTCCATGTCGACGCTGATGTGTCCGATGTGCCCGGCGTTTCCGGTGGGTCCGGAGTGAAGGACACCGCCGAGGACGAGTCCGCCGCCGACTCCGGTGGAGACGACCATGCACAGCGCGTCGGCGCGTCCGCGGGCCGCGCCCTGCCAGTGTTCGGCCGCGGCGATGGCGGGGCCGTCGCCGATGAGCGAGACGGGAAGCGCGCCGACGCGGTCGCGGACGCCGGCGACCAGGGGGTGATCGCGCCAGACGGGGATGTTGACGGGGCTGACGGTGCCGGCCTTGGCGTCCACCGGTCCGGCGCTGCCGATGCCGACTGCGCGGACCCGGTCCCAGTCGGGTGCGGTGGTCAGTTCGCGCAGGACGTCGTCCACGGCGTCGCTCATCCTGGCGGCGCTCTCCCGTGCGGGAGTGGGCCGCTGTGTGCGGACGAGCAGTCTGCCGTCGCCGTCCACCAGGGCACCCGCGATCTTGGTACCGCCGATGTCGAGCGCGGCGACGAGGTCGTTGGGCATGGGCAGTTGACTCCTGCGCGTACGTGGGACCCGCGCCGGGCGCGGGTGGGGCCGGACAAGTCTTCCGCCAACTGACAACGTTGTCCAGCCCCGACCCGCCACCGGGGCTATGCTGCACCTGCCGCGCTCGCAGCCGGCCTCCCCGCACGTATCCGACAAGGCACCCGACAAGGACACCAGCGCTGTGGCCCACGCCTCCGACGCCTCCGGCAGCACCGGCTCCGCGCAGCCGCAGGCCGCCCCCGCCACCGGCTCCCCCACCGGCTCGGCCGAAGCGGCCGGGGCCGCGGCGACGCCGCCGGGCCGCGCCGGGCGCCGGCACGCGGGCCGTCCCACGATGAAGGACGTGGCGGCACGGGCCGGGGTCGGCCTCAAGACGGTCTCCCGCGTCGTCAACGGCGAGGCGGGCGTCTCCAGCGACACCGAGCGGCGGGTGCGGGAGGCCATCACCTCGCTCGGTTTCCGCCGCAACGACAGCGCCCGGGTGCTGCGCAAGGGCACGACGGCGAGCATCGGACTGGTCGTGGAGGATCTGGCCGATCCGTTCTACTCCCCGCTCAGCCGGGCGGTCGAGGAGGTGGCGCGGGCCCACGGCGCGCTGCTGATCAACGGTTCGAGCGCCGAGGACCCGGAGCGGGAACGCGAGCTGGCGCTGGCCCTGTGCGCGCGGCGGGTGGACGGACTGGTGATCGTCCCGGCCAGTGACGACCACCGCTATCTTGCCCCCGAGATCGCCGCCGGGGTCGCGACGGTCTTCCTGGACCGGCCGCCGGGGCGGATAGAGGCCGACATGGTGCTCTCCGACAGCTTCGAGGGGGCGCGGGCCGGGGTCGCCCACTTGATCGCGCACGGTCACCGGCGGATCGGTTTCATCGGCGACAAGCCCGGCATCCACACGGCCAAGGAGCGGCTGCGGGGCTACCGGACGGCGATGGCCGAGGCAGGGCTGCCGGTGGCGGCACCGTGGGTGGCGCTGGGGCCGACGGACGCGGAACGGGTGCGGGCGGACGCGGCCCGCATGCTGGACGGCAGTGGGGGCGCGGAGCCGGTCACCGCGTTCTTCTCCGGCAACAACCGGGTGACGGTGACGCTGGTGCGGGTGCTGGCCGCGCCGGACCGGCGGGAGCGTCCGGTGGCACTGGTCGGCTTCGACGACTTCGAGCTGGCCGATCTGCTCTCGCCGCCGGTGACGGTGATCGCGCAGGACCCGGCGGATCTGGGCCGCAGCGCCGCCGAGCTGCTGTTCCGGCGGCTGGACGGGGCGGACGACGCGCCGCGTACCGTCTCCCGTCCCACGACGCTGATCGCCCGGGGTTCGGGCGAGATCCCGCCGGCCGACTGAGCCGGCACCGTCCGCGCGGGCGGTGGGCAGGTCGCCCGCAGGGATGGTCCCGGTGCCTTCCACCTCGACAACTCCTGACACCAGTGCTCCCGGCGCCTGCGGGGATGGTCCCCGCGGCCGGTCCGGGCAACCGCTTTCCGGGGTGTACCCCCCGCACCTGCGGGGATGGTCCCCCGCAGGACTGAACGAACAGGCCATGGCCCGTGCTCCCCGCGGGGATGGGTCCCCCCAACCGGCAACGGCGGCCCGGTCCCTCGCCGGACGGCGCCGTCAGGGCACGGGGACGCGGACCGGTCCGACGGTGCTGACCTCGGCAGCCGCGCTCACGGTGACGCGGGCGCCGCGCGGACAGTCGACGAGCCGGTCGGCCATGCCGCACGTCCGCATCTCGGTGAGGAAGTCCTCGAGCGGGGAGGCGAAGACGGTGTAGTCGTCGTAGTGCACCGGGAGCACCAGGCGGGGCCGCAGGAGCTGTGCCAGTGCGGCGCCCTGCCGTCCGTCCATGGTGACGACCTTGCCGCCGGGCAGGGTGGTGCCGCCCAGGTGGAGGACTGCCAGACCGAGGTCGGGGCAGCGGGCGCCGATCTCGCGCAGCCCCTCGAAGACGAGGGTGTCGCCGCTGAGGTAGATCCGCAGCCGTACCGGCCCGCCGGCGGGCCCGCACTCCAGCAGGCTGCCCATCACCGGGGGCAGCAGCCTCTCCAGCGGGCCGAAGGCGTGCCGTGCGGGCAGGGCTGTGACCTTCACCCGGCTGTCTCCGCGCACCAGTGTGTGGCTCTCCCAGGTGCGCAGTCCCATCGCCCGGCGGAAGCCCTGGACGCCTTGGAGGAAGCGGGCGGCGTGTGGGGTGGTCAGGACGGGGAGGGACCGGTCGAGTCCGCGGCGGGCGACCCGGTCCCAGTGGTCGCCGTGCAGGTGGGAGAGGAGCACGGCGTCCAGGTCGGGCGGCAGGTCCTCGATGCCGACGGCGGGTTCGGTCAGCCGCCGGGACACCAGCCCGTAGCCGAGGTGGGCGTGTTGGCCCTGGTGCAGGAAGTTGGGGTCGGTCAGCAGGGTGAGCTCGCCGTAGCGGATGAGCAGGGTGGCGTTGCCGATGAAGAGGATCTCGGCGCGGTCGTCGTCCATGGTCCACCTCCGCCCTGCCCGGTACCCAGCTGTCGCGGGCGTGTGCACACCTCTTGCCAAGGCGAGTTAGTACGTGTTCGGATTATCTCTGTCGGCAGCGCTCCCGACCGGAAGAGGCGCTGGTCATCGCCGCGTGCGGACGTGATGACCGGCTGCACACCCCGCTCGTCGTCCGCCTGTGCACGCTTCGTCCCCACACCCCGGCACCCGAGTCGACCCACTCCCACCCCCTCCGTTCGTCTTCCCGGACTGTTCCGTACGCGTTTGCCCGCTTTCCGTACGCCTCTTCTGTACGCCTCGGCCGTTGTCCAGGGCTCTCCCAGCCCTGCCCGGGCCCGGCCCCGCTTCCCCTCCTCCGCCCTTCCGGCCGGCCCGTCGCCGTCGCCCGGGCCCCCGCGCGCTGTCCGCACCCACACCTGCCCGAAGACACCCCAGGGAGGTACCCCATGTTCGATTTCTCCTCCGTCGATCTGCTGGACGCCTTCACCCGCGAGCTGCGGCTGTGCAAGGTCACCGAAGGCGAGCACGTCGTCGTGCTGTCCGAGCCGGCCAGCCGCGGCGACTACGTGGCCGCCGCGTTCGGCGCCGCCAAGGCGCTGGGCGCGCACGTCATCGCCGCCACCGTGCCCGGCGGCAGTCCGGCGCCGCTGCCCAGCACCCACACCGGCGCCGGCCCGGGGCTGCGCTCGGTGCTGGCCGACACCACGGCCCAGGACCTGCTCAAATCCGCTGACCTCGTGGTGGACCTCACCCAGGAGGGCTTCATCCACGCGCCCGTACAGCAGGAGATCCTGCGCGCCGGGACCCGGATCCTCTTCGTCTGCGACGCGCCGGACGTGCTCGTCCGCAACCTGCCGGACGAGGGCGACAAGCAACGGGTGCTGCGCGGCGTGGAGTTGCTCAAGTCGTCACGGACCATGCGCGTCACCTCCGCGGTGGGCACGGACCTGACCGTCCAACTGGCCGGCTCCCGGCCCGAGTTCCAGACGGGCTTCGCCGACGACCCCGGGCGCTGGGACCACTGGCCCAGCACGATGGTGCTGTGCTGGCCCGAACTGTCCGACGGGCGGATCGTGCTGGCGGAGGGCGACATCCTGCTGCCGTTCAAGGAGTACGTGCAATCGCCCGTCACCCTGCACATCGCGGGCGGCCGGATCGAGAAGGCGGAGGGCGGCGCCGAAGCGCGGCTGCTGGAGACCTTCTTCGCGGACGCGGACGACGAGTGGGGCCGCCATCTGTCCCACATGGGCTGGGGGCTGATGCGCTCGGCCGACTGGTTCGCCACCGCCATGTACGGCAAGGGCGATCTGATGGGCATGGACGCGCGGGCCTTCGCCGGCAACTTCCTGTGGTCCACCGGCCCCCACCCGGTGCTCGGCCGGGAGTCCTACGCCCACCTCGACATCGCGATGCGCGGCTGCACCGTCTCGGTGGACGGCACCGAGGTCGTCACCGGCGGAGAGCTGGTCGAACGCTGAGCGGACGACCGCAGGCCGACGGCCGTCGGCCATCCCCTCGATCCCGCGAACCCGTCCGGAGGTGGAGCACCGTGGCGCCCAGTCAGTCGTTCCGAGCCGTCATCGTCGGCGGAGGTCTCGGCGGCCTCACCGCAGCGCTGGCCCTGCGACAACGCGGCATCCGGGTCACCGTGCTGGAACAGGCCGCCCGGCTCGGCGAGGTGGGCGCCGGCATCCAGACCGCGCCCAACGCCAGCCGGCTGCTGCTGGGCCTGGGGCTGCGCAGCCGGCTGGAGGCCATCCACACCGAACCGCTCGACCAGGTGCGGCGCCGCTGGAAGGACGGCAGCGTCATCGGGCTGACCCCGCTGGGAGAGCGCTGCAAGGCCGAGTACAACGCGCCCTACTGGCACTACCACCGCGCCGATCTGCACCGCGTCCTGCTGGACGCCTGCACCGATCCGGCCGGCCCCGGCCCCCTGGTGGAGGTGCGCACCAGCAGCCGCGTCGTGGCGCTGGAGACGGACGATCCCGCGCGGCCCGTCGCCGTCACCGACGACGGCCGCCGTCACCCCGGTGACGTGGTGGTCGGCGCCGACGGCATCCGCTCCCGGGTGCGCGAACTGATCGGCGCCGAGGACACCTTGGAGTTCTCCGGCGAGATGTGCTACCGGGCGCTGATCCCCGGAGCGTCCATCGCCGCCGATCCGGCCACCCGCTGGCTGGTGGACCGCTTCCAGTCCACGATCTGGTACGGCCCCGACCGGCACCTGGTGCACTACATGATCAGGGGCGGGGAGTTCCTCAACGTGGTGGCCATCGTCCCGTGCACCGACGAGGTCGCCGAGAAGTGGACGGTGCCCGCCTCCGCCGGGGAACTGGCCGACGCCTACCCCGGGTGGGACGACCGGGTCCCGGCGATGCTGTCGAAGGCCAAGGACGCCGGGGACGACGCCGTCTCGTGCTTCGCCCTCTACTACCGGCGCCGGGACCCGGTGTGGCAGCACGGCCGCATCGTCCTGCTCGGGGACGCCTGCCACGCGATGCTGCCCTACCAGGCGCAGGGCGCCTCGCAGGCCATGGAGGACGCGGCCGTGCTCGCCGAGGAGCTGGGCACCGTCACCGTGGACCGTATCGAGGAGGGGCTGCGCCGCTACGTCGACCGGCGGGCCACCCACGCCGGGATGGTGCAGGACGCCTCGCTGCGCAACAAGACCTTCTACCACCACCCCGACGGCCCCGAGCAGGAGGAACGCGACCGGAAACTGCGGCGCGGCTTCACCGGGGAGTCCGACCTCTCCTACGACTGGCTGTGGTCCGGCACCCCGCTGCGGGACGCGGACGCCACCGCCTTCTCGTACCAGTTCCCCCACTGAGCCGACCCTTGGAGCGGGCGTGCAGACAGGCGACCGGATAGTGCAGGACCTCCCCTTCAGATGGGGCGTGCAGGGCAGGATCTTCGTCATCGGCGGCCTCGGCTACCTCTTCGACGCGTGGGACATCGCGCTCAACGGCTTCCTGATGCCGCTGCTGGGCGCCCACTTCTCCCTCGGTATGGGCGCCCGCGGCCTGGTGGCCACGGCCAATCTCGTCGGCATGGCCGTGGGAGCGGTCGTATGGGGTGCCGTCGCGGACCGCGTGGGCCGCAAGAAGGCGTTCAGCGCGACCCTGCTCGTCTTCGCGGCCTTCTCCGTGCTCGGCGCCCTCTCCCCCACCTACGGGGTCTTCCTGGTCTTCCGCTTCCTGGCCGGTGTCGGGCTGGGCGGCTGCATCCCGGTGGACTACGCGCTGGTCAGCGAGTTCTCGCCGAAGAAGCACCGGGGCCGCATCCTGACCGCGCTCGATCTGTGGTGGCCGATCGGGGTCACCCTGTGCGGGCTGGTCTCCACGGCGCTGATCCCGCTGGCCGGCAACTGGCGCTGGATGCTGGCCACCATGGTGCTGCCGGCGCTGCTGCTGTTCTGGGTACGGCGCGGCGTGCCCGAGTCCCCCGTCTATCTGACGCGGCGGGGCCGGGAGGCCGAGGCCCGCGCGGTCATCGACGATCTGGTGGCCCGCACCGGCGCCACACCCCGGCCGTACGTCATCCCCGCGCCGGAGCCCGACCCGGGCCCGGGCGGAATGCGCGCGGGCGTCGACCAGTTCCGGCGGCTGTGGGGGCACAGCGCGCGCATCACCTCCGTCGCCTGGCTGCTGTTCGTGACGATCATGCTCGTCTACTACGCGGCGCTGACGTGGATGCCCTCCATCCTCAAGGAGGAGGGCTACGGGGAGACCGCCTCGTTCACCGGTACGACGCTGATGAGCGCCGTGGGCATCGCCGGTGTGGTGGCCTCCACCTGGCTGGTCGACGTGGTGGGCCGCAAACGCCTCATCGGCTTCTCCGCCCCGGTGGCCACGGCCGCCCTGGTGGTCTTCGCGCTGGTGCTCCAGGTGCGGACGGCCGCACTGGTGGGCATCGCGGTCTTCGGCTTCCTCATCCAGCTGGCCATCCCCGCGCTGTACGCGTACGTCTCCGAGCTGTACCCGACCACTCTGCGGGCCAGCGGTTTCGGCTGGGCGTCGTCGGTCAGCCGGGTCAGCACCGGGTTCGCGCCGATGCTGTTCGGTTCGCTGATGTGGCCGCTGCTGGGGCTGCCGTTGACCTTCGCCGTGCTCGGCGTGGTCGTCCTCGCGGCAGTGCTGTGGATGGCCCTCGCCGCTCCCGAGACCCGGGGCCGCGAACTGGACACGGTCACCGGGTCCCCGCCGCCCCGGTCCGAGGGTTCCCGCGCCGCGGCGGACGGTGCGCCCGTACCCCCCGTACCGCGCTGACATCCGGTCACCGCTCCCGGCCCGATCACCCCACCCCGGCCCGCCCGGAAGGAGGCCCGGTCCCTTGAAGCCCGCGCCCTTCACCTACCACCGCGCACGCGACATCGACGACGCCACCCGGCTGCTGTCCCGGCTCACGGACGACGGCGGCGACCCCCGTGTCCTGGCCGGCGGCCAGAGCCTGGTCGCGATGATGAACTACCGGCTCGCCCGTCCCGGCCACCTCATCGACATCGGCCGCCTCACCACGCTGCGCGGGCTGCGCACCGGCGAGGACGGCGCCCTGCACATCGGGGCACTCACCACGCACCACGCGGTGGAGACGGCACCCGACGCGGTGCTCGCGCCCGGTTTCACCGTGCTCCGCGACGCGATGCGCTGGGTCGGGCATCTGCCGATCCGCACTCGCGGCACCGTCGGCGGCAGCCTGGCACACGCCGACGCCACGGCGGAATGGTGCCTGCTCGCGGTGCTCCTCGACGCCGTGATCGTCGCCCAGGGGCCCGCCGGCGTACGGCACATCGAGGCCGGCGACTTCTTCCACGGCCACTACACGACCGCGCTCGGACCCGACGAACTGCTCACCGAAGTGGTCTTCCCCCGCCCGGCGCCCCGCGCGGCCCTCACCGAATTCGCCCCGCGCCACGGCGACTTCGCCACCGTCTCCGCCGCAGTGGACCTGGACGTGGCCGGGGACGGCCACACCGTGCGCGGCGGCCGGGTGGCGCTGGGCGGTGTGGCCGCGACTCCGGTGCGCGTCCCCGCGGCCGAGGCGGTGCTGGCGCGGGGCGGCACCGCCGGGCCCGAGCTGGCCTCCGCGGTGGCCCGGGCCGCGGCCGGAGCGGTCGATCCGCCGGCCGACGCGGAGTACCGGCGCGGCCTGGCCCGCACGCTGGTGGAGCGGGCCGTCCGCCAGGCGGTGGCCCGGTGAGCGGGCGGCCCGGCGGGACCGGGCGGCTGGTGGGCACCTCGGTGCGGCGCCAGGAGGACCCGCGGCTGCTTACCGGGCGGGGCCGGTTCACCGACGACGTGCACCTCCCCGGGATGCTGTACGCCCACTTCGTACGCTCCACGGTCGCCTCCGGCTCGGTCGTCTCGCTCGACCTGTCGGCGGTCCGCGAGGTGCCCGGTGTGGTGGCCGCCTTCGACGCCGCCGATCTGGGACTGGGCGACATCACGGCCCGCCTCGACCGGCCCGCCGGGGAGTTCGTGCCCACCGCCATGCCCGTGCTGGCCCGCGACCGGGTGCGGTTCGCCGGTGAGCCGCTGGCCGTGGTCGTGGCCCGCGACCCGTACGCGGCGGAGGACGGGACGGAGGCCGCGAAAGTCGTCCACGACACACGGCCCGCCGTCACCCGCGACACCCAGGCGCTGGCCCCGGGCGCTCCCCTCGTGCACGACGCGGCGGCGGCCAACACCCTGCTGGACGTCACCATGTTCGCCACCGAGGGCATCGACTCGGTCTTCGACCGGGCGCACTGCGTGGTCGACGTCGAGACGCGCACCGGGCGGCAGAACGCCCTGCCGCTGGAGACCCGGGGCGCCGTCGCCGCCTGGGACGACCGCGACCGGCAGTTGGTGCTGCACACCTCCACCCAGGTGCCGCACCAGGTGCGTACCGTCGCCGCCCGCTGTCTGGGCCTGGACGAGCGGGCGGTGCGGGTGCTGGTGCCCGACATGGGCGGCGGCTTCGGCCTCAAGTGCGTGGTGGGCCGCGAGGAGATCGCGGTGGCCGCCGCCGCACTGCGGCTGGGCCGTCCCGTGAAGTGGACGGAGGACCGCAAGGAGGCGCTGACCGCGTCCTTCCTGGCCCGCGAGCAGCACTACCGGGTGCGGGCCGCCTTCGACGCGGAGGGGCGGATGCTGGGGCTGGACGCCGACATCGTCTGCGACATGGGCGCCTACTCCTGCTACCCGTTCACCGCCGGCATCGAGCCGCTGATGGCGGCGGCCGAGATGCCCGGCGTCTACCGGCTGCCCGCCTACCGGGCCAGGGCGCGGGCCGTGACCACCAACAAGGCGCCCAGCGCGCCCTACCGGGGAGTGAGCAGGCCGCAGTTCGTGCTCGTGGTGGAGCGGCTGTTCGAGCGGGCGGCGCGGGAACTGGGCCTGGACCCGGTCGAGATCCGCCGCCGCAATCTGATCACCGAGTTCCCGTACACGGGCGTCAACAACATCACCTACGATCCCGGCTCCTACCGCGAGTCGCTGGACCTGTGCGAGCGGACGCTGCGCGAGGAGGGCTGGTACGCCGCGCGGGACACGGCCGCGGCCGAAGGACGCCACCTGGGCATCGGCTACGCCTGCTTCAGCGAACGCACCGGATACGGCTCGGCCGCCTTCGCACAGCGGAAGATGGAGGTCGTCCCCGGCTTCGACCTGGCCGAGGTCCGGATGGACACCAGCGGGGCGCTGACCGTGACGAGCGGCACCATGAGCCACGGGCAGAGCCACGAGACGACGATGGCCCAGATCGCCGCCGACGAACTGGGGCTGCCACTGGAGAAGGTGCGCCTCCACCAGGGCGACACCGAACGCGTCGCCTACGGCTGGGGCACCTTCGCCAGCCGCTCGATCGCGGTGGGCGGCAGCGCGGTACGGCGGGCCGCGGCCGAACTGGGCCGCAAACTGCGGCACCTGGCGGCGGCCCGCTGGGGCGTCCCGCCCGACGAGGTGGTGCTCGGACCGGGCGCGGTGCGCCGCGCCGACGGCACCGCCGAGCTGAGCCACACCGAGCTGGCCCGTATCGCGTATCTCGCCACGCATCTGCTGCCGGAGGGGATGGAGCCGGGGCTGACGGCCACGGCGTCGTTCGACGGAGTGGGCGACGGCACCTTCTCCAACGCCACCCACGGCGTCGTCGTGGAGCTCCACGAGGGCACCGGGCAGGTGGAGATCCTGCGGTACGTGTGCGTGGAGGACTGCGGGGTGGCCGTCAACCCGCAGGTGGTGGAGGGACAGTGCCGGGGCGGGATCGCCCAGGGCATCGCCGGGGCCCTCTTCGAGGAGATCACCTACGACGCGCAGGGCGAACCGTCCGCCACCGGCTTCATGGACTACAAGGTGCCCACCGCGCTGGAGATCCCCGACGTCACCGTCCGGCATCTGGAGACACCCTGCGCCTTCACCGAGACGGGCGCCAAGGGCGCCGGCGAGGGCGGCACCATCGGTGCTCCCGCCGCCGTGCTGAACGCCGTCAACGACGCCCTGCGCCCCACAGGTGTGGAGCTGAACGACATCCCCGTCACCCCGCAGACGATCGCACACGCCCTGGAGCAGCACTCATGACAGAGACCACCCACCGTCCGGCCGGGCAGCAGCTGCTGGGTCTGACGGTCAACGGCGAGCGGCGCGAGGTGCTGGCCGAGTCCCGGCGCACCCTCGTGGACGTGCTCCGGCACGATCTGGGCCTCACCGGCACCCATGTGGGCTGCGAACACGGCATCTGCGGCGCCTGCACGGTGCTGGTGGACGGGGCGCCGGCCCGCGCGTGCCTGATGTTCGCCGCGCAGGCCGAGGGCTGCGAGATCCGCACGGTCGAAGCGCTGGGCGAGGGCCCGGACGGACGCGAGCTGGGCGACCTCCAGCAGGCGTTCACCGAGCACCACGCCCTCCAGTGCGGGTTCTGCACCCCCGGCTTCCTGATGCTGGCGGAGGGTTTGCTGAGCGAGCGCCCGGACGCCACCAAGGAGGAGATCCGCGAGGTGGTCGCGGCCAATCTGTGCCGGTGCACCGGCTACCAGACGATCGTCGAGGCGGTCGACGCCTGTGCCGCCCGCCGCCGGGCGGCCACCCCCACACCGAGCGAGGAGGATTCGTGCAGCTGAGCAACACCGTCCTGGTGAAGGCCCCGCCCGAGGAGGTCTTCTCGCTGGTCAACGATGTCGAACGGGTCGTCTCCTGCATGCCGGGCGCCGCGCTGGAGGGGCGCGACGGCGATGCCTGGCTGGGCGGGGTCACGGTGAAGGTCGGCCCGGTCAGCGCCTCCTACCGGGGCACGGTGCGGTTCGTCCGGGTCGATCCCGAGGCGCTGACGCTGCGCGTGCAGGCCCGGGGCGCGGACACACACGGCAGCG
Organism: Streptomyces albus subsp. albus; assembly: GCF_000725885.1. Lineage (GTDB taxonomy): Bacteria > Actinomycetota > Actinomycetes > Streptomycetales > Streptomycetaceae > Streptomyces > Streptomyces albus. The sequence goes on from NZ_JODR01000010.1 coordinate 94,324, forward strand.
GGGACGCGGAGGCGGAGGTCGCGCTGGCCGTGGTGCCGGCGGACGGCGGCGCCGAGCTGCGACTGGAGACGGACCTGCTGATCCGCGGCAAGATCGCCCAGTTCGGCAAAGGGGCGGTCGCCGCGGTCTCGGACCGGCTGCTGGCCCAGTTCGCCCGCAATCTCGGTGCGCTGCTCGACCAGGACCGTACCGGGCAGGGACCGCCGGACGCCGGGACGGCGACCGCGCAGGCAGCGGCGACCGCGCTCCGGGCAGCCGCGGCGGCCGTACGACCGGCACCGCCGGCTGCCGCCGCCGTGCGGGCGCCGGCCGCGCACCCGGCGGGGGCCGCGCCGGCCCCGCTGGACGGTCTGTCGCTGCTGGCCGGCCCGGCGGTGGCCAAGTACGCGCCCCTGGTCGGCGCCTTCGCCTTCGGCCTGTTCGAGGGCTGGCTGCTCGGCCGGACCCTGACCCGTGAGCGGCGGGCGGCGAGGTGCTGCCGGTGACCGCCCACGACTCCCCCACCGATGTCACCGCCGCCACCACCGACGCGACGACCGATGCGACCTACGCGCGCGCCGGGTTCGGCGCCCCGGTGCGCCGGGGCGTCCGGCCCGCGCTGGTCGTCGTCGATCTGACCCGCGGCTTCACCGAACCGGCGTTCCCGACCGGAGCGGACCTGACGGCGGTCGTGACGGCGACCGGCGCGCTGGTCGAGGCGGCACACCGGGCCCGGGTTCCGGTGATCTGGACGGCCATCGTCTACACCCCGGCGGAGGCTCAGGGCCATACGGTCACCTGGCTGGAGAAGGCGCCGGGCATGCGGGCTCTGACCGAGGGGAGCGAGGCGGTACGGCTCGACCCCCGGCTGCCGTCCCGCCCGGAGGACCCGCTGATCGTCAAGAAGGGCGCCTCCGCCTTCTTCGGCACCTCCCTCGCCGCCTCGCTGACCGCGCTGGGCGCCGACACCGTGCTGGTGTGCGGCGCCACCACCAGCGGCTGTGTGCGGGCCACGGCCGTGGACGCCGTCCAGTCCGGCTATCCCGTGCTCGTGCCCCGCGCCTGCGTCGGCGACCGGGCGAGGGGCCCGCACGACGCGGCGCTGTTCGACATCCAGGCCAAGTACGGCGATGTCATCGGCCAGGACGACGCCCTCGCGTATCTGCGCCACCCCGACCGTCCCCGCACCGACCGACCGCAGGAGGAGCCGTGCCCCACGCGCCCGCACCACCGCGTTTCCTGACCCCGGCCGCGCTCGCCGATCTCGCCGCACTGCCCGCCACCAGCCGCTGGGTCCGCTCCGCTCCCGCCGACGGTGCCGGCGGCGGGGTGCCCCTGCACGTCCTCGACTACGGCGGCACCGGCCGGCCGCTGCTGGTCCTGCCCGGCATCACCTCCCCCGCGGTCACCATGGACTTCGTGGCCCGCGAGCTGACGGACCTGGTGCGCCCCCTGGTGCTGGACGTGCGGGGCCGCGGCCTGTCCGGTGACGGCCCCTGCACGCTGGAGGCGTACGCCCGGGACACCGACGCCGTCATCCGGGACCTCGGCCTGGAACGGCCCCTGCTGCTGGGGCACTCCATGGGGGCGCGTATCGCCGCGGTGACCGCCCTGCGCGGTAGGGCGGAGGTGGCCGGCACCGTCTTGGTGGACCCCCCGATGAGCGGGCCGGGGCGCGGGCCGTACCCGACCCCGCTGGCCGTCTTCCTCGACCAGCTCGCCGAGGCGCGGCAGGGCACCGACGCCGCCCGGGTCGCCCACTGGTGGCCGCGCTGGCCGCACCGCGAACAGGACCTGCGGGCCCGCTGGCTGGCCAGTTGCGGGGAGGCCGCGATCCGGGAGACCCACGAGGGCTTCGCCTCGGACGACTTCTTCGACGTGTGGCCGAAGCTGACCGTCCCGACGGTACTGCTGTACGGCGCCGAGAGTCCCGTGGTGACGCGGGCGGGCGCCGCGGAGGCCGCCCGGACGCTGCCTGCGGCGCGGCTCGAAGCGGTGCCCGGGGCGGGGCACATGGTCTTCTGGGACGCCCCGCGCACCGCCCTCGGGCTGTTGCGCGAGGTGCTGCGCAGGCTGCCGGGCTGAGGCGGCGCAAGTGCCACCCCGCCTCGCCGGGAGCCCTCAACTGCCGTGCTTAAGTGGCCCTATGGCTGACAAGACCCCTGTGGACGATTCCCCTGCGACCGCCTCCTCGCCCGCCGCGCCGACCGTGCTCACGGCCGCTCCCGGCTATCAGGTGCGGCGGCTCTACCAGGCGTATCTGGCGGCGTGGGTGCGCGCCGTCGACCAGACACTGACCGGCCCGCAGTTCGCCGTGCTGACGACCGTGCACGCGAACCCGGGCAGCGACCAGAGTTCGATGGCCTCCGCCGTCGCGCTGGACACCTCCACCATGGCGGACCTGGCGCGACGGCTGGAGCAGCGCGGGCTGCTGGAGCGCAGAACGGCGGCGGCGGACGGCCGCCGCAAGCTGCTGTACCTCACGCCGGAGGGCGAACGTGCCCTGAGTGAGGCCAACGGCCGGGCGCGGGAGCTGGACGAGCGGCTGCTCGCCCAGTACGACCCCGCCGGCCGGGAGCGGCTCCTGCGGGAGCTGACCGCCCTCGCCGACTCCTGGGAGCGGCTGAGCGGCGACGACTAGCCATCCGACCGGGCCCGCCCCGCGCGCCGGCCCCCTGCCGGGAGGAACCATGACGGACCACCACATCGGTTTGATCGTGCCCAGTTCCAATCTGACGATGGAGACGGAGCTGCCGCGGATGATGCGCGCCCGCCAGGAGGCGGTGCCCGGAGAGGGGTTCTGCTTCCACAGCAGCCGCACCCGGATGCGGCAGGTCACGCCCGAGGAACTGCGCGGTATGAACGCGCAGACGGAGCGGGCGTGCCTGGAGCTGGCCGACGCCCGGCCGGACGTGGTGGTCTCCGCCTGTCTGGTGGCGATCATGGCGCAGGGCCCGGGGCACCACCGCACCGCCGAGGAGGAGATGCGCACGGGGCTGGCGGCCGGCGGCTGCCGGGCCCCGGTGGTCTCCAGCGCGGGCGCGCTGCTGAGCGGGATCGCGGCGCTCGGCGTCGAACGGGTCGCGCTGATCACGCCGTACACCAGGCCGTTGACGGCGACGGTGGTGCGCTATCTGGAGGAGGCGGGCGTCACGGTGGTGGACGCGCTGAGCCTGGAGGTGCCGGACAATCTGGCCGTCGCCCGGCTGGACCCCGACGACCTGCGGCGGCACTGGCGGCGCCTGGCGCTGCGCGACGCGCAGGCCATCGTGCTCTCGGCGTGCGTGCAGATGCCGTCGCTGCCGGCCGTCCAGGACGTGGAGGACGCCTCCGGGCTGCCCGTCCTGACGGCGGCGACGGCGACCGCGCACCGGATGCTGACCGAGCTGGGACTGGCCCCCGTGGTGCCGGACGCCGGGGCGCTGCTGAGCGGCGCGGCGGCATGAGCCGGATATCCGGTGGCCACCGGCCCGGCAGGACCGGCAGGCTGCGGCGATGCACACCTTGCGACATGATCTGCTGCGCACGCAGTTCGACCTGACCTGGTCGCTGTTCGAGCACCATCTGGAGCGGCTGGCGCCCGGGGACCTGCTGTGGGAGCCGGGCCCGTACTGCTGGACGGTGCGGCCCGGCCCCGACGGCACCTGGGTGCCCGACTTCGCCGAGACCGAGCCCGATCCGGTGCCCGTGCCCACGATGGGCTGGGTGAGCTGGCACCTGGGCTGGTGGTGGAGCGTCACCCTCGACCATCTGCGGGGCCGGCCGCCCCGGGACCGCTCCGAGGTCGTCTTCCCCGGGGACGAGACGGCCACGGCCGCGTGGCTGCGGGGGCTGCGCACCGAGTGGCTGTCCGCGCTGGAGGGCCTGTCGGAGGCGGAGTGGGAGGCGACCGCGCCGTTCCCGTGGGACAACGATCCCGAGCACACCGTCGCCCACATGGTGGCGTGGGCGAACGCCGAACTGATGAAGAACGTCGCCGAGTTCGGCCAGCTCCGTCTGCTGCGGGCGGCGGCGGGGAACTGACCCGAGACGGTACGGCCGGGCGGACCGGGCCAGGAGAAGGCCGGGCGACCGCGCGAGACCAGGGCGGTCGCCCGGGGACCGGTGCCTCAGCGGCCGGCGAGCCGCTCCAGCTCGCCGCGGTCGAGGCCGGAGACCTCCTTGGCCTCGGCGGCATCGACGGCGCCGCAGTCCAGACCGCGCAGCAGATAGCCGCTGAGCGCGCGGGCGGTCGCGGGCTCGTCCATCACGTCGCCGCCGGTCTGCGAGACGTAGGCGGCGAGCCGCTCGCCGGCCCGCTTCATGCCCTCGCGGTAGAAGGCGAAGACGGCGGCGTAGCGGGTGGGCAGGTGGCCCGGGTGCATGTCCCAGCCCTGGTAGTAGGCGCGGGCCAGGGAGCGGCGGACCAGCCCGTGGTGGGTGCGCCAGGCGTCGTGGACCTGCGCCCGGTCGCCGACGGGCAGGATGTTGGTGGAGCCGTCCGAGAGCCGGACGCCGGTGCCGGCGGCGGCGACCTGCATGACGGCCTTGGCGTGGTCGGCGGCCGGGTGGTCCATCGCCTGGTAGGCGGCCGACACCCCGCAGGAGGCGCTGTAGTCGAAGGTGCCGTAGTGCAGCGAGGTGGCCCGGCCCTCGGCGGCGTCGATCATCCGGGCGACGGTGGCCCGGCCGTCGGCGCCCAGGATCGACTGCGTCGTCTCGATCTGCAACTCGAAGCCGATCCGGCCCTCGGGCAGGCCGCGTGCCTTCTCGAACTCCGCGCACAGCCGGGCCATCGCGGTGACCTGCTCGGGGTAGGTCACCTTGGGCAGCGTCAGCACCAGTCCGCCGGGGAGCCCGCCGGCCTCCATCAGTCCGGTGAGGAAGAGGTCGAGGGTGCGGATGCCGCGGTCGCGGACGGCCGCCTCCATGCACTTCATCCGGATGCCGGCGTAGGCGGGTACGGGCCCTTCGGTCCCCTCGGCGAAGGCGTCGGCGACCAGCTGGGCGGCGCGGACGGCCGCGGCGTCCTCCTCGGCGTCGGGCCGCGCCCCGTAGCCGTCCTCGAAGTCGATGCGCAGGTCCTCCACGGGTTCGCGGCGCAGCTTCTCGCGTATCCGGTCGTGGACGGGGCCGGCCAGCTCCTCGTCCAGGCCGAGGACGCCGGCGAGCGCGGCGGCGTCGGGGGCGTGCTCGTCCAGCAGTGCGAGGGCGGCCTCGCCCCACTCCCGTACGGTGTCGGCGGTGACGGCGTCGGCGGGCACATAGACGGTGTGCACCGGCTGCCGTGTCCCCGGGTCCCCCGGGTACCGGCGCGCGAGTTCGGCGTCCACCGGTGCCAGTGCCCCGGTCACCTCCGCGACCACGCCGGCGTCCAAGCTGGTCCGCACCGTGCCACCCTGCGACATCTACGCTCCCTCTCCACGCGACGAGCCGGCCTCAACAAAACGTTGAAGCCGGTGCCGCGACGCTAATGGCGCGCGGAAGCGGGGGTCAAGAGGTCACAGGCCTGAGCACCGCCGCCCGGAGGGCACACGCGGGGGCGCGCCGCACGACGGGGAGGGCACTGCCGGCCGGCCCGCACCGGCCCCCGGGGGAGGAGGACGGCGCCGGATACCGCACCCGCCGCGCCGTCGCGGGGCCGGCCGGAGCAGGCGGCGGCTCACCAGCGTGTCGGGGCCCCGTCGCCGGTATCCCACCCGTCGGTCGCCGCGCTCGCGGAGACGGCCGCCCGCGTCCCGGCCGGCCGGCTGTGCGGCTCCCCCTGGGGAGCCCGGCGGGATCCGGCCGGCGGGTACGGCGGGGCGGGCGGGCGGACGCCGTGCATGACGGCGTGCATGGTGTGGACACCATGGGCCAGCTCCCGCAGCAGGCGGCCGGCACGCTTCAGTGCGACCGTCAGGATCGGCGACATCGATGCTCCTTTCGGGAACCGGAGCCCGGAAGACCGTCCGGAACCGGAACCGGATGACGCTGCGGCGGGCTCCGGGAAGACACCTGCGGCAGCACCTGCCCGCCGGGTCCCCGGACGCCCGTACCGGCCGCACGGCGGATCCCGCACCCGGTGCGCGCGGCGCCGGATGCCCGGCCCTCCGTCCGGCCACGACACCATCTGTAAGCGCCCCGCGGTCCGGCCGCCACTCGGAAGCGGGAGCCGGGCGACGGCCGGGCGGGTGCGGACGCGGGTGCGAGTTTTGGTCGTCGTGGGTGGGCGAGATCCGGCCAGCCGAGCTGAACAGACGGCGAACGGCGGGGTGTTGCCGCAGGACACTCCCTGCCTCAGCCGTCACTTTGCGCCACTGATTCAACGCGAAACGTTACCGAAACACGCGCCGCCGATGTGCTTTTCACCCTGCGTTGTCGGCAGACTCCGGGACGTCGATCCGACACTTACCTCGAAGCGGAAGGAAGCACACAATGCGGAAGACCGCGCCCTGGAGCGCCGCCCTCACCCTGGTGGCCGCTGTGACAGGGTCCGCAGCACTTCTCGCCCTCACCGCGGCGCCCGCCCAGGCCGCACCCGCCCGGGCCGAGTCCCTGTACGCCCCCTCGGCCCTGGTGCTCACCGTCACCGACGGGGAGGACGCCACCGCCGCACCGCGGCGCGCCGTCACACTCAGCTGTACACCCACCGCGTCCGGCACGCACCCGGCGGCCCGCGAGGCCTGCGCCCAACTGCGCGCCGCGAACGGGGACTTCGACGCCCTGGCAGGCGAGCAGGGGCGGATCTGCACACGGGAGTGGCGGCCGGTGACGGTCACCGCGCAGGGCGTGTGGCAGGGCGAGCGCGTGGACCACACGCGGACCTTCGCCAACGCCTGCGCGAAGGACACGGAGGGCAGCGCCGTCTTCTCCTTCTGACCGAGGGAGCCGCGCGGCACGCACGGGGGCCCCGCACCGCGATCCGGTGCGGGGCCCCAGGCGTGCGGGAGAGCCGTCAGCCCTTGCGGGCCTTGATCTCCTCGGTCAGCTGCGGGACGACCTCGAAGAGGTCGCCGACGATGCCGTAGTCCACCAGCTCGAAGATCGGGGCCTCGGCGTCCTTGTTGATGGCCACGATCGTCTTGGAGGTCTGCATGCCGGCCCGGTGCTGGATGGCGCCGGAGATGCCGGTGGCGATGTAGAGCTGGGGCGAGACGGTCTTGCCCGTCTGGCCCACCTGGTGGGAGTGCGGGTACCAGCCGGCGTCCACGGCGGCGCGCGAGGCACCCACCGCGGCGCCCAGCGAGTCCGCCAGCCCCTCGATCAGGTGGAAGTTCTCCGCCCCGTTGACGCCGCGGCCACCGGAGACCACGATCGCGGCCTCGGTCAGCTCCGGGCGGCCGGTGGACTCGCGCGGGGTGCGCGAGGTGACCTTGGTGCCGGTGGCGGCCTCGCCGAAGCTCACCGACAGCTCCTCGACCGTACCGGCGGCGGCAGCGGCCTCCGGCGTCGCCGAGTTGGGCTTGACGGTGATGACGGGGGTGCCCTTGGTGACGCGGGACTTGGTGGTGAACGCGGCGGCGAAGACCGACTGCGTGGTCACCGGGCCCTCGTCACCGGACTCCAGGTCCACCGCGTCGGTGATGATGCCGGAGCCGATGCGCACCGCGAGGCGGGCCGCGATCTCCTTGCCCTCCGCGGAGGAGGGCACCAGTACGGCGGCGGGCGAGACGGCCTCGTACGCGGCCTGGAGGGCGTCCACCTTGGGCACGACGAGGTAGTCGGCGAACTCGGGGGCGTCGGCGGCCAGGACGCGGACGGCGCCGTACTCGCCGAGCGTCTTGGCGGCCTCCTCCGCGTTCGGGCCCAGGTGCACGGCGACCGGGTCGCCGAGGCGGCGGGCGAGGGTCAGCAGTTCGAGGGTGGGCTTGCGGACGGCGCCGTCGACGTGGTCGACGTAGACAAGGACTTCAGCCATGGGAATGCTCCTGCGCGAGTTCGAGGGGAAGGTGAGGGAAGGGAGCCGCCGCTCAGATGAACTTCTGGCTCGCGAGGTACTCGGCGAGCTGCTTGCCGCCCTCGCCCTCGTCCTTGACGACGGTGCCGGCGGTGCGGGCCGGGCGCTCGGCCACGTCGGCGACCCGGGTCCAGGCACCTTCCAGGCCGACCTCGTCGGCGTCGATGTCGAGGTCGTCGAGGTCCAGCGACTCGACGGGCTTCTTCTTGGCCGCCATGATCCCCTTGAAGGAGGGGTAGCGGGCCTCGCCCGACTGGTCGGTGACGGAGACGACGGCCGGGAGCTGGGCCTGAAGCTGCTCGGTGGCGGCGTCGCCGTCCCGGCGGCCGGTCACCTGGCCGTCCGCGACCGAGACCTCGGACAGCAGCGTCACCTGCGGCACGCCCAGCCGCTCGGCGAGCATGGCCGGCAGCACGCCCATGGTGCCGTCGGTGGAGGCCATACCGCAGACGACCAGGTCGTAGCCGGTCTTCTCGATGGCCTTGGCCAGGACGTAGGAGGTACCCAGCGCGTCGGTGCCGTGCAGGTCGTCGTCCTCCACGTGCACGGCCTTGTCGGCGCCCATGGACAGCGCCTTGCGCAGGGCGTCCTTGGCGTCCTCGGGGCCGACGGTCAGCACGGTGATCTCCGCGTCGTCGGCTTCGTCCGCGATCTGGAGCGCCTGTTCGACCGCGTACTCGTCCAGCTCGGAGAGCAGGCCGTCGACCGACTCGCGATCGGTGGTCAGGTCCTCCGCGAAGTGCCGGTCACCGGTGGCGTCGGGCACGTACTTCACACAGACAACGATCCTCAAGCTCACGCCGGCTCTCCTACTGCTTCGACTCACGGTTCCGGCCCCTGTGGGGACCGGCGGTCCGTCCACAATATTACTCGTCAGTACATCCAGCACGTTCCCCGTTCTCAAGACCGGCGAACTGTGACGTTGCCAACGGGGAGAGTGATGCCCCAACTCCATCACGCCACACGGCCCGAAGCGAGCCTCGTGGAGCGGGATCTGGATCACGCCCGCAGGGCGAACGACGCCCTGGCGCCAGGGGCGTTCAGCCGATCGCGGCGCCCAGCGCGGCGATGACGTCGGCCTTGCGCGGCTGCCCCGTGGCCCGCTTGACGATGCGCCCGTCCCGGTCCAGGACCAGTACCGTGGGGGTTCCGGTGATCCTCAGCTCCCGCACCAGTTCCAGGTGCTCCTCGGCGTCGATCTCCAGGTGTGCCACTCCCCCGACCATCGCGGCCACCTGGGCGAGCGTGCGGCGGGTCGCACGGCAGGGCTGGCAGAACGCGCTGGAGAACTGCACCAGCGTGGCCCGCTCCCCCAGCCGCCGGACACCGAGCGCCGCGGCGCTCACCCGCTCCGCGCCCCGCACCGTCCGCCCGTCTTCCGCACCCTCTGTCACGAATGCCTCCATTCCCACGTACTCAGGGACAAGTGTGCCGTGAGGGTAGCCAGGAGCGAGGCTTTGGGGAACGATCTGCCGCAGCCGGAAGTTACGCACCCGTAAGTACGGAGCCGTAGGTTCCATCCCGCCAGGCCTGCTGGAGACCGCTTGCAGGCATCCCGAGACGAAGGGTCCCCCGACATGGCCGATCTCCTCTACCCCCCGGTGATCGCAGCGGCCCGCACCTGGTTCAAGGCTCTCGACCTGCGCTTCGACGTGCGCGGCACCGAACACGTGCCGGCTCGCGGCGGCGCGGTGCTGGTGAGCAACCACATCAGCTACCTGGACTTCATCTTCACCGGCCTGGCCGCCCGTCCCGCCAAGCGGCTGGTGCGCTTCATGGCCAAGGACTCCGTCTTCCGGCACAAGGTCTCCGGCCCGCTGATGCGCGCCATGAAGCACATCCCGGTGGACCGCGCGCGGGGCGAGGGGGCCTACGCGCACGCCCTGGACGCCCTGCGCGCCGGCGAGGTCATCGGCGTCTTCCCCGAGGCGACCATCTCGCCGTCCTTCACCCTCAAGGAGTTCAAGTCGGGCGCCGCCCGGCTGGCCCAGGAGGCCCGCGTCCCGCTGGTGCCCATGGCCCTGTGGGGGACCCAGCGGCTGTGGACCAAGGGCCACAAGCGCGACTTCGGCCGCAACCACCTGCCCATCACCATCCGGGTGGGCGCCCCGGTGAGCGCCGGACCCGACGAATCCGCGCCGAGCATCACCGACCGGCTGCGCGAGCGGGTGCACGAACTGCTGGAGGCCGCCCAGCGGGCCTACCCCGCCGTCCCGAAGAACCCCGCCGACGCCTGGTGGCAGCCCGCCCACCTGGGCGGCACGGCCCCCAGCCCGGCGCAGGCCCAGGCGCTGTAGCGGCGGGGCGGGGCGGGCCTCGGTCTCTGCCGTCGCCCCACCCCCACCCTCCGCCGAAGAGCCGGGCGACCGGAAGTGCGGGGCCGCTGTCCCCACCAGGACAGCGGCCCCGTCAGCGTCCGGAATCCGCCAGCCGCCGGAGCAGGGCCGCGGAGCCCAGCACCTGGTCGGCCTCCTCCTCGGTGAGCCGGCCGAGGCGGTCGAGGAGCGCCTCCGTCTCCCCGTAGGCCACGCCGCGCAGCGCGCGCTCCCCCGCCTCCGTCACCGCCACATGGGTGGCGCGGGCGTCGGTGGGATCGGCTTCACGGCGTACGAGGCCCAGCTTCTCCAGCCCGGCGACGGCCGTGGTGGCCGTCGGCTGGGAACAGGGGACCCGCTCGGCGATGACGCCGACACGGCTGGGCCCGGCCTCCGTCAGCAGGGACAGGACGATCAGCTGGGTGGGCTGCAGCCCTCCCGTGGGGCTCGCCCTGCGCAGTGAGCGCAGCAGCCGGTGCAGCGCCAGCACCATCTCGAACGCCGACTCCTGACGGGTCCCCATCCATCCCCCACGGGCTCGTCTTGATCAGGTCAAGAGAGTGTAATGCTGGGGGAGTACATGTCCATCCACAGCGCCAGGTCCAGAGCGCGTTCGAGCCCGCGCCGCCCCGCCTGAGCGATCTGCGGGGTGTCGACCTTGACCGCGCGCTCCAGCCAGTCCCTGTTCACCAGGTCGAAGACCTGGTGCGAGGGCTTGGCCAGCAGGTCCCTGACGTTCTCCTGGAGTTTCGTGTGGTACTTCGGGTCCTGGGTGGAGGGGTAGGGGCTCTTGACGCGTTCGTAGACGGAGCGGGGCAGCACGTCGGCGGTCGCCTCCCGCAGCAGGCTCTTCTCACGCCCGTCGAACGACTTGAGCGACCAGGGCGTGTTGTAGACGTACTCGACCAGCCGGTGGTCGCAGAACGGCACCCGCACCTCCAGACCGACGGCCATGGAGGCGCGGTCCTTGCGGTCCAGCAGGACGCGGACGAACCGGGTCAGGTGCAGGTGGCAGATGACCCGCATCCGGTACTCGAAGTCGCTCTCGCCCTCCAGGCGCTGCACCTGGGAGACGGCCGAGGCGTAGTTGTCCCGTATGTAACCGGGCAGGTCGAGGGCCCGGGTGACGGAGTTGGAGAGGATGCTGTCGTCCTCCCCGAAGGTGTTGGAGAACTGGACGAGCCAGGGGAAGGTGCCGCCCTTGCGCGCCTCCTCGTCGAAGAACTGCTTGTAGCCGCCGAAGACCTCGTCGGCCGACTCGCCGGACAGCGCGACCGTCGAGTGCTGCCGGATGGCTTTGAAGAGCAGGTAGAGGGAGGCGTCCATGTCGCCGAGTCCCATGGGGATGTCCCTGGCCCGGATGACGCGGGAGCGCACCTCGGGGTCGGCCAGTTCGTCGGAGCTGAGGACGATGTCCTGGTGCTCGGTGGCCGATTCGCGGGCCACGTCGTGCACGAACGGGGTGTCCGGGGTGCCGCGCAGCTCGTCGGGCACGAAGTTCTCCGTCTGTCCGACGAAGTCGACGGCGAAGCTGCGGACGGTCTCGCCGGTGGACTCGCGCAGCTGACGCGCCGCGAGGGCCGTCATGGCGGAGGAGTCGAGACCGCCGGAGAGCAGGGTGCAGCGCGGTACGTCGGAGACGAGCTGGCGGCGCACGATGTCGTCCATCAGCTCGCGCACGTGGGCGATCGTCTCGTCCTTGCCGTCGGTGTGCGGCCGGGTCTCCAGCTCCCAGTAGACGTGGGTGCGCAGACCGTTGCGGCCGACCGTCACCACGGTGCCGGGCTCGACCTCGCGCATGCCTTCCCACACGGCGTGGCCGGGCGTCTTGATGAGGGCGAACAGCTCACGCAGCCCGTCGAGGGTCACCTCGCGGCGGGCCAGCGGGTTGGCGAGGATGGCCTTCGGCTCGGAGCCGAACAGAACGCCGTCGGAGGTCTCGGCGTAGTAGAACGGCTTGATGCCCATCCGGTCGCGGATCATGACCAGTTGCTGCGAGCGGCCGTCCCAGATGGCGAAGGCGTACATGCCGTTGAGCCGTTCGGCGAGCGCGGGGCCCCATTCGAGATAGGCGCGGAGCACCACCTCGGTGTCCGAGTCGGTGGTGAACCGGTGCCCGCGGCCGGTCAGTTCGCGGCGCAGTTCGGTGTAGTTGTAGGTCTCCCCCGAGTAGACCATGGCGACGGTTCCGTCGGGTGTCTCGACGGACATCGGCTGCCTTCCACCGGGCAGGTCGATGATGGCGAGCCTGCGGTGCCCGAGTGCGGCGGGCCCGTCGATCCAGGTGCCCGCGTCGTCCGGGCCGCGGCAGGACATGGTCTCCGTCATGGCCTCGACGGCCGTCCGTTCGGACACCAGATTCCTGTCGTAGGAGACCCACCCGGTGATTCCGCACATGTTGGTTCCTCCGGCTCCAGACCTTCGGTGTGCGTGGCCGACGGACAACAACCCCCCGTAGTAAAAACTTCACCAAAGGTCACGTGTATCGGCCACCTATATAACGGGACTGTTTCACACACGTGTCCACTTCAAACACCGGACCGCCGGCGGACCGTACGAATCACGCCACGGCCGAGGGGCACCGCGCAGCCGGCGCCCCCCCGGCGGGCACGTCACAACGCCGTGTCCAGCGATTGCCACAGCCGTACGCGGTCGGTCGCACCGCGCAGCGCACGCAGCACCACCGGGTGCGGTGCCGCGTAGAGCACGGGGTAGTCGCACTCCCCCTTCTCCGGCCACGCGGTGTAGGCGAGTTGCTCCCGGTCCAGACTGAACGCCGCGTCGACCCCGGGACTTGTTGCCCCGCGCGTCCTGCCGCACCCAGCGCCGGGAGCCGGGCAGACGCAGGGCGATCAGCCCGTGGAGGACGTCGAGTTTCTGGTAGCAGAACCCGGCCGGCACCCCCTCGGCCCGCAACAGGGCGACCAGGGCGTGGGATTTGGTGTGGCAGATGCCGATCCCCTGCGCGAGTACATCGGAGGCCCGCCAGGGCAGCCGCCAGTCGTCCACGTCGGCGGAGTGCGGAATGGTGTCACGGACGTACTCGTAAGCGGCGCGCGCGAAGGCGGCCAGATCGCCGCCAGCACCGGCCAGCAGCCGGGAGGCCGTCTCGCGGACGAGCGGATGGGTGTGGTCGACGGCGTCGTCCGACGCCAGGAACGCGGACTCGTCAGCGGTGACCGGTGTGAGCATCATGCCGCGTCAGCGTACGAAGCAGTCCGCCGTATTTCAATGGACTTACGGCGAACTGCATACTTATTCAGTACCTCAGCGGGCCATCTCCTCCCGCAGCGCCGCGAGGAAACCGTCGACATCCTGCTCGGTGGTGTCGAAGGAGCACATCCACCGCACGTCCCCCGCCGCCTCGTCCCAGAAGTAGAAGCGGTACCGCTTCTGGAGACGCTCGCTCACGTCGTGCGGGAGACGGGCGAAGACGGCGTTGGCCTGGACCGGGTGGAGGATCTCCACCCCCGGCACCTCGCGGACGCCCTCGGCCAGCCGCTGCGCCATCGCATTGGAGTGCCGGGCGTTGCGCAGCCACAGATCACCGGCCAGCAGCGCCTCCAACTGCACCGAGATGAAGCGCATCTTCGAGGCCAGCTGCATCGACAGCTTCCGCAGGTGCTTCATATGGCGGACCGCGCCGGGGTTCAGGACGATCACGGCCTCGCCGAAGAGCATGCCGTTCTTCGTGCCGCCGAACGAGAGGATGTCCACCCCCGCGGCGTTGGTGAAGGCACGCATCGGCACGTCCAGCGCCGCGGCGGCGTTGGCGATCCGCGCCCCGTCGAGATGGACGAGCATGCCGCGCTCGTGCGCGTGGTCGCACAGGGCGCGTATCTCCTCCACCGTGTAGAGCGTGCCCAGTTCGGTGTTCTGGGCTATGGATACCACCTGCGGCATGGCCCGGTGCTCGTCGTCCCAGCCGTACGCCTCCCGGTCGATCAGCTCCGGGGTGAGCTTCCCGTCCTCGGTGGGCACCGTCAGCAGCTTGAGGCCGCCGACCCGCTCGGGGGCGCCGCACTCGTCCACGTGGATGTGCGCGGAGTCGGCGCAGATCACCGCGCCCCACCGGTCCGTCACCGCCTGGAGGGCGACGACGTTGGCGCCGGTGCCGTTGAAGACCGGGAACGCCTCGGCACGGCGTCCGAAATGGCTGCGGACGACCTGCTGGAGGTGCTCGGTGTAGACATCGGCGCCGTAGGCGGACTGGTGACCGCCGTTCGCCAGCGCCAGCGCCGCCAGGATCTCCGGGTGCACGCCCGCGTAGTTGTCGCTGGCGAAACCGCGCACCTCGGGATCGTGCCGGCGCCTGGCGTCGGTGGCCTGGTCCGGTGCCGAGCGGGCGGGCTGGTTCAGTGGTCGGGCGTCAGCCACAGGCGGGTTCCGTTCAGCTCATCGGCGGGCTTGTTCCAGGTGCCGGCGATGTCCTTGGCGAGGTCCGCCACGTCCGTGAAGCCCGCGAACTTCGCATTCGGCCGGTCGGCCCGCATCTGGTCATGCACCAGCGCCTTCACCACCAGGATGACAGCGGCGGCCGGCGGCGGGCCCTCGCCCCCCGCCTTGCGGAAGGCGTCGGCGAGCGCCAGCGTCCAGGCCTCGGCCGCCGCCTTGGACGCGGAGTAGGCCGCGTTGCCCGCCGTCGGCTTGCTGGCGCCCACCGCGCTGACCAGGAGGAACCGTCCGTCACCGGCCCGCTTGAGCGGCCCCTCGAAGGCGAGGGAGGTGTGCTGGAGGGTACGGATGAGGAGGTTGTGCAGGGTGTCCCAGTCCGCCAGATCGGTCTCGGCGAAGGAGGCGGAACCGCGCCAGCCGCCCACCAGGTGCACCAGGCCGTCGACCCGGCCGTACTCCTTCTCCGTCTTCGCGGCCCAGGCGCGGGTCTCCTCCAGGTCGAGCAGATCGACGGTGTCGCCCGTGACGGTGGCCCCGCCGTGCGCGAAACGCGCGGCGTCCACCGCCTGCGCCAGGCGCCCGGCGTCCGCGTCGCAGGCCACGACCGTGGCGCCCTCCTCGGCGAGCCGCAGCAGCGTGGCCTGACCGGCGGGTCCGGCCGCGCCGGCGACGGCGACCACCTTCCCGTGGAGGCTTCCACCGCCGTTGCCCTCGTAGCCGCGCCGTGTCGTCGTGTCTGTCATCTTCTCCGTCGCCTCCTCGCTGCCGACCCGCTCTCCGACCCGCTCCGGACCGCTCACGCCGCTGCGGCGACCGGGCTGTCGGCGGTGATGCCCCGGGTCGATGCGATCACACTCCGCAGCTTCTTCGCGAGTGCTTCGTAGAACATGCTGAGCGGAAACTCGTCGGGCAGCACCTCGTCCACCAGCTTGCGCGGCGGCAGGCTCAGGTCGAGGGCGTCCGGGCCCTTGGCCCACACCGAGCCCGGGTGCGGGGACAGATAGCGGGAGACCAGCTCGTACCCCTTGAACCAGTGGACCAGCTTGGGGCGGTCGATGCCCGCCCGGTAGAGGGTCTCGATCTCCTCGCGGAGGGCGACGGTGACCCGGCGGGCCCGCTCCCAGTCGATGAACAGCTTGTTGTCCGTCCAGCGCAGGGCGTCGTGCTGGTGCAGATAGGCGAAGAGCAGCTGGCCGCCCAGACCGTCGTAGTTGCGCTTGCGCTCACCGGTGACCGGGAAGCGGAAGAGCCGCTCCAGAAGCATCGCGTACTGCACGTCGCGGCCCTGCGGGAAGCCGTCGGCCTCCAGCTTGACGCCCTCGTGGAACGCGGTCAGGTCGCAGCGCAGCTCCTCCAGGCCGTACATCCAGAACGGCTGCCGCTGCTTGATCATGAAGGGGTCGAACGGCAGGTCGCCGTGGCTGTGGGTCCGGTCGTGGATCAGGTCCCACAGCACGAAGGTCTGCTGGCAGCGCTCCTGGTCGGCCAGCAGTTCCCGGGCGTCCTCGGGCAGTTCCAAAGAGGTGACCTCGCACGCCGCCCGGACGACGCGGCGGAAGCGGGCCGCCTCGCGGTCGCAGAAGATGCCGCCCCAGCTGAACCGCTCGGGCGCCTCGCGCACCGCGATGGTCTCCGGGAAGAGCACGGCGGAGTGGGTGTCGTAGCCGGAGGTGAAGTCCTCGAAGGTGATGCCGCAGAAGAGGGGGTTGTCGTAGCGGGTGCGCTCCAGCTCGGCGAGCCAGTCGGGCCACACCATGCGCAGGACGACCGCCTCCAGGTTGCGGTCCGGGTTGCCGTTCTGCGTATACATCGGGAAGACGACCAGGTGCTGGAGGCCGTCGGCGCGGTTGCCCGCGGGCTGGAAGGCGAGCAGCGAGTCGAGGAAGTCGGGCACGCCGAAACCCTCGTCGGCCCAGCGGCGCAGGTCGGCGACCAGGGCGCGGTGGTAGTCGGCGTCGTGCGGCAGCAGCGGGGACAGCTCCTCGACGGCGGCCACGACGCGCTCCAGTTCCGTGCGCACCGCCTCGGGGGCGGGGGCGCCCTCCGCGTCGAAGTCGATCGAGCCGTCCTTGGACTGCGCGGGGCGGATGGCCTCGACAGCCGCCTTCAACACGGGCCAGGCGGGGTGCGCCGCCACGCTGTCGGGCGACAGAACGCCGCCTTCCACGGGCACCGACGAAAGGATTTCCGGCATGTTGACCCCTCCACAGGAGAAACTCGCGTAAGGAAACCGTATACGTGAGCTCATCCCCCCTCAAGGGGAGGGGGCGAAAGATTATCCTGCGCCATCCTGGGTACGCCGACATTCTTCCGGCGGCAGGCGCTTCACAGCGTCCACTTTCCGTGATGCTCCCCGCTACGGGCGGCGCGCTGCCCGGCCCGGTGGCGGGCCGCTAGGCTGGCCGCCCACCTGTGTCACCGCACGAAAGCGAGACCGCACGTGCCACTGCTGACCGTCGGGCACCGGGGCGTGATGGGCGTCGAGCCCGAGAACACCCTGCGCTCCTTCGTCCGCGCCGAACGCGAGGGGCTCGACGTGATCGAGCTGGACCTCCATCTGAGCAAGGACGGCGCACTGGTGGTGATGCACGACGCCGACGTCGCCCGCACCACCGACGGATCCGGGCCCATCAGCGCGTTCACCCTCGCGGAACTGCGCGAACTCGATGCCGGCGAGGGCGAACGGGTGCCCGTCTTCGACGAGGTCGTGGACGCGGTGCGCAGCCCGCTCCAGGCGGAGATCAAGGACCGCGCGGCGGCACGGGTGCTCGCCGAGACCATCGAACGGCGCGGCCTCCACGACCGCGTCACGGTGATCTCCTTCCACGCCGAAGCGCTCCGCGAGACCCGCTCCCACCTGCCGGACATCCCCCTCGTCCTGGTGGCGGGCCGCTCCTCCCCCACCGCCCCCGAACGGGCCGCCGAACTGGGCGCGGGGATGATCTCGCTGGACCTGCGGCACGTGGACCAGGACACCGTGGACCGGGCCCACAGCGCGGGCATCCAGGTCATCAGCTGGACGGTCAACACCGACGAGGAACTGGCCCGCGCCCGCGCCCTCGGCCTGGACGGTGTCGTCACGGACATGCCCGGCATCCGGCGCGCGGTGACCGCACTCGCCTGAGCCGGGACCCGGCCCGCGCGGGGCTCACACCAGCGGTTTGACCAGCATCTCGAAGGCGAGATCGGGCCGCTGCGGGATGCCGAACCGCTCGTCGCCGTACGGGAACGGGGCCAGCTCGCCGGTACGCCGGTAGCCGCGCCGCTCGTACCAGGCGATCAGGTCCTCGCGCTGCCGGATCACCTGCATGCGCATCCGCTCGGCGCCCCACTCCGCACGCACCGTGCGCTCCGCCTCGGCCAGTACGGCGCGGCCGATGCCGGCGCCCTGGAGCAGCGGGCTGACCGCGAACATCCCGAAGTACGCCTCCGGGCCCCGGTGTTCGAGCTGGCAGCAGGCGACGAGGGCGCCGTCCCGCTCGACCACCAGCATGATGCTGCCCGGATCGCGGACCACGGCGCCCACCCCCTCGTGGTCGGTGCGCCGGCCCTCCAGCAGATCGGCCTCGGTCGTCCATCCGGCACGGCTGGACTCGCCCCGGTAGGCGGACTCCACCAGCACGGTGAGGGCGGGAATGTCGGCCTCCTCCGCGTGGCGGAAGGTGAGGGGCAGCTCGCCCCGCTCTGCGATGTCACTCATGACCGCCGACCCTATCCGCGCGGGCATCACGCCAGGCGCCCCGGTGAGGGCCCCGGCACCGCGACCGGCCCCCGCCGCTCCTCTCCGGGGCCGGCACCGTCGTGGCACCGCTAGCCGGCCGGGGGCGGCGGGCCGCCGCGGCGGAGCGCGACCGCTGCGGCGTCGTCGCCCAGGCTGCCGCGGACGTGGGCCAGCAGGTCCTCGCGCAGTCGGGCCACCAGCGGTTCGGGCTCCTCCCGGGCCCACGCGGTGAGCCGTTCCGGCAGCGGGTAGAAGGTGCCCGCCGTGTCCCGGGCCTCGACCACCCCGTCCGTGTAGAGCAGCAGCAGGTCGCCGTGCGCCAGCGGGGAAATGTCGGCACGGTATCCGGTGGCGGCGAGACCGCCCAGCCCCAGCGGGGTCTGAGGATGCCGGGCCGTGCACGGCGTCACCCGTCCGTCCCGTACCAGCAGCGGCGGCGGATGGCCGCAGTTCACGACGCGTACCACCGGCTCCTCGTCGGGGATCTCCAGGACCGCGGCGGTGATGAAGTCCTCGTCGCCGCGCGGGTCGGTCTCGGCGAGTTCCGCCAGCTCGCGGCTGACGCTGCGCTCCAGGTACCGGGTCAGCTCGGGCAGGGCCGTCTGCTGGTGGGCCGCTTCCCGGAACGCGCCCAGCAGCAGCGCGGCGTCGCTGACGGAGCCCAGGCCCTTGCCCCGCACATCGCCGATCAGGACGCGGGTGCACCCGTCGGTGCGGACGGCGGCGAACAGATCGCCTCCGATGTGGGCCTCCGCCTCGGCCGCCAGATAGACGGAGGCGACACGCAACGGGCCCAGCCGGGGCGGCAGCGGGCGCAGCACGACACGCTGGGCCGCCTCCGAGACGGAACGCACCTGGTGCATCCGCTGCTGCTGCCGCTCGCGCAGCGCGGCGAACACCGCGATCAGCACGGTGACGAGGACGAGGGCGAGGACCTGCACCTCGTGGTTCAGGGACAGCCAGCCCCGCCGGGTCACTCCGATCATCAGCTGGGCGAGCGTGGCGAGGGCCCCCACCGCCAACACGAGCCGGGGCCCGCCGAGGGCGGCGGTGACCGCAGGCGCGGCGACCAGCAGCGGGCCCAGGTGCACATGGGCCGGGGCGAGGAAGTCGACCAGGCTGACCGCGACGATCAGACCGAGCGGCAGCGCCAGCAGCGCGTGACGCGGCTGCCAGGAGGGGCGCCCCGGACCGGGACGACGCTGCGGGGTAGGCACAGTCCCTGTATAACCCGGTCCCCACGCGGGCACCCGGCGTGGACACCGGGACGGCACGCCGCCGCTCCGGCGGAACGGCGGAAACGACGGGACGGCGGGAAACGACGGGACGGCGGAAGCGGCGGAGACCCCGGACCGGCCGAACGGCGGGGCGGCCAGGCCGGCGCGGGCGACGCGACCGGCGGACGGGATTAGGGTGCGGACATGGTGCAGGTACTGAGCAGCCGGGTGCTGCTGCGGCCGGCGGACCCCGAACGGTCTCGGGTCTTCTACGGGGAGACGCTGGGGCTCCAGATCTCCCGCGAGTTCGGTACGGGACCGGAGCGCGGCACCGTCTACTTCCTCGGCGGCGGCTTCCTGGAGGTCTCCGGACGGGGCGAGGGGCCCGCCACCGACACCCTCCGGCTGTGGCTCCAGGTCCCCGACGTGACGGCGGCGCACGAAGAGCTGCGCGCGGCGGGGGTGGAGATCCTGCGGCCCCCGGTGCGGGAGCCGTGGGGACTGGTCGAGATGTGGATCGCGGACCCGGACGGCCACCGCATCGTGCTGGTGGAGGTCCCGGCCGACCATCCGCTGCGCTACCGGCCCGGCATCTGACCCCCGGCCGGTGACGGTACCGGCGGGTGCCGTCACCCGCCGGTACGTGTGCCGCGGCCGGTCACCCGGATGCCGCACACCCCTGGCGGGCGTACGCCCGGGCGGTCACCGTCGGGACTCATGACGGCCCCGCACCCCCTCGTCAGCGTGCTGACCCCGGCGTACGACGCGATGCCGTACGTCCGGCGCTGTGTGGGCTCGGTGCTGCACCAGTCCCTGGGGGCCGGAGCGGTCGAGATGATCGTGGTGGACGACGGCTCCACCGACGGCACCGGCGAGGAACTGGACCGGCTGGCGCGGCGCCACCCACAGCTGCTGCGGGTGCTCCACCAGGACAACTCGGGCGGCCCCTCCGGTCCGCGCAACACGGCGCTCGGGCTGGCCCGCGGACGGTACGTCTTCTTCCTCGACGCGGACGACTACCTGGGTGTGCGGGCGCTGGAGCGGCTGACCGCGGCGGCCGAGGAGTGGGACTCGGACGTCGTCCTGGGCAGGATGAAGGACGTCGGGCGCAGGGTGCCCCGCTCCATGTTCCGGACCAACCAGCCGGACGCGGACCTGTTCGCCTCCCGCGTCTACTGGTCGCTGTCGGCGCAGAAGCTCTTCCGCAGGGAGCTGGTGGAACGGCTGGGGCTGCGCTTCGACACCGCGCTGCGGGTCGGCGAGGACCAGCCGTTCACGGCGACCGCCTATCTGCGGGCCCGGCGCATCTCCGTGGTCGCCGACTACGACTGCTACTACCTGGTGCGGCGCCCCGACGGTCGGCATCTGACCCTCGTGAACAGGACCCGGCCCACCCTCGACGCCCTGGAGCGGGTGTGCTCCCTGCTGCGCGCGGAGCTGCCCCGTGGTGCCGGGCGCGATCTGCTGCTGTCGCGGCACTTCGAGGTCGAGCTGGCCGGCGCCTTCCGCTTCCTGGCCGCGGAGCGCGAAGCACTGGTGCGTGAGCGCGAGTTCGCCCGGATGCGACGGCTGGTGACCGGCCACCGCGACGACGGTTTCTGGCCCCGCCTGCCCCCGCTCCAGCGGCTGCGCTGCCATCTGACGCACCACGGCTGCCTGGAGGAGCTGCTGGCGCTGGCGCACGCCGCCGAGGACCACATGCCCTTCCGTATCCGGCTGCACGGCGACCGCGCCCTGGCCCACTATCCCGGGCCGCCCGCAGCCGTGAGCCGGGCTCCCGCGGCGCGGTTCGACGTGACCGAACACCTCTCGCCGGTCCACCACATCTCGGCCTTCTCCCTCACCGGCACCCGCCTCCATGTGGCCGGGCGGGTACGGCTGCCGCACACCGACGAGGCCGGCAGTCCGGCGACCGAGGTGTTCCTGCGGCACCGGAGCGCCGGGGCCCACGAGCGCCACGCCCTCGTACGGCAGGAGGACGGCGGCTTCACCGCCGACTGGGACCTGCACGGCACCCCGCTCGCCGACGGCTTCTGGGACCTGTACGTCCGGGTGCGGCTGGGCGGCCTGGTCAAGACCGTACGGCTGGGAAACCGGCGCGACCCGCGGGCCGGCACCTGTCCGGTGACCCGGCTGGCCGGTGACGGCCGGGGCGGGATACGGGCGGCGAAGCTGTACGCCACCGCGTTCGGCAACCTCAGCCTGCGGCTGGAGGCGGGGGCCCGGGCCCTGCGCGAAGCCCTGTGGTGCGAGACCGACGCCGCCGACTGGTGCGGTCAGATGCTGCACATCCGCGGCAGGACGAACCTGACCGCCCCTCCCCCGGGCGCCGTCACCCTGCGCCTGGCCGGCGCCGGGCACCGCGACTTCCCCGCGACCGCCCTCGCGGACGGCCGCTTCGACGCGGAGATACCCGTGGATCTGCTGCCGCCCGGGCGGTGGCGGGCCGCGCTGCGGATAGCGGCGGCGAATCTCGACTGCGTCCGGCCGCTGCCGCGCCCGGCGGGGCTGGAGGCCGCGCGGTGGGGCGGCCGGCTGCGGACGCGGTACGCCAGGCCGCTGGACGAGCCGCAGCTGACGCTGCGCATCGACCGGGTACGCCTGCTGCGGGGCGCCCGGCACCGGCTGCCCGGGACCGCCCGACGCTGAGCGCGGCCCGGCACCGGCCCTTCGGCCCACCCGCGCGGCGCGGGCCGTGTCCCGGCCGGGGTCCCGACCGTGTCGGCGAGCGCGGTGGGGGCCGCCACGTAGCCCAGGACGGGCCCGGCGGCCCCGGGCGCCGCCGACGCCAGGACAGCGGCTGCCTCTCGCCGCCGCGGACCGGCGCACGGGAGCCAAGTCGGTGCCGGGTGCCGGGCAGGAGGGGGACGGGGACGAACCGGGCGCCCTGGGGTGCGGATGGCACAGCTGAGCGGCCGGTTCGTGCCGATGACGCCCGCGCTCCTGGTCTTCGCCGGTGACGGCCGGCCGCGTCCGCGGCGCGCACCCGCCTCGTATCCCGGGCGGTGCCGTGGACGCACGGGGCGTGCGCGGGCGCGTGCGCCGTTTGCGGTGCCCGCCCCTGGCCTTCTTCGAAGTACCGCGCTGCTTCCGCCGTCCGTCCCCCGGCGGCCTGGTCCGGCCAGGTCGCGGCCCGCGCGCGGGCGCGAACGGCGGGGTGGCCGGGGCGCCGGCGGACCGCGGCGGCGCCCCGCTCGGGCCGATGGTGGCTCGCCAAGAGGCGGGCGCCACTTGCCGTCAGCGGATCGGCATGCCCGAGAGGGTGCGGGCGATCACCAGGCGCTGGATCTCGCTGGTGCCCTCGAAGATGGAGTAGATCGCGGCGTCGCGGTGCATCCGCTCCACCGGGTACTCGCGGGTGTAGCCGTTGCCGCCGAGGATCTGGATGGCCTGGGCGGTGACCTTCTTGGCCGTCTCGCTGGCGAACAGCTTGGACATGGAGCCCTCGGCGGACTCGAACTTCCTTCCGCTGACGGCCATCCAGGAAGCCCGCCACACCAGCAGCCGGGCGGCGTCCACGCTGGTGCGCATGTCGGCGAGCTGGAAGGCGACGCCCTGGTTGTCGATGATGGGGCGGCCGAACTGCTCGCGGGTCCTGGCGTAGTCGAGCGCCACCTCGTAGGCGGCGCGCGCGGTGCCCACGGCCATGGCGCCGACGGCCGGACGGGACGCCTCGAACGTCGCCATGGCCGCGTTCTTGACCCTCTCCCCGCCGCCGCTGCGGGCGCGTTCGCGGGCGCGGGCGAGCCGTTCGTCGAGTTTGTCCTTGCCGCCGAGCAGACAGTGGCCGGGCACGCGTACGTCGTCCAGGACGACCTCCGCCGTGTGCGAGGCGCGGATGCCGTGCTTCTTGAACTTCTGCCCCTGGGAGAGTCCGGGGGTGCCCGGCGGGACGATGAACGAGGCGTGCCCCTTGGAGCCCAGCTCGGGATCGACGCTGGCGACGACCACGTGGACGTTGGCGATACCGCCGTTGGTGGCCCAGGTCTTGGTGCCGTTGAGCACCCATTCGTCCCTTGCCTCGTCGTAGACGGCGCGGGTGCGCATGGAGGCGACGTCGGAGCCGGCGTCCGGCTCGGAGGAGCAGAAGGCGGCAACCTTCACATCGTCGGGGTCGCCGTACATCTGCGGCACCCAGGTGCCGATCTGCTCGTCGGTGCCGTTGGCGAGGACTCCGACGGCGGCCAGTCCGGTGCCGACGATGGACAGGGCGATCCCCGCGTCCCCCCAGAAGAGTTCCTCCATCGTCATGGGGATGCCCAGGCCGGTGGGGTCGAAGTACTGCTGGGCGTAGAAGTCGAGCGAGTAGATGCCGAGTTTCGCGGCCTCCTGGATGATCGGCCAGGGAGTCTCCTCGCGTTCGTCCCACTCGGCGGCGGCGGGACGCATCACGTCGGCGGCGAACCCGTGGAGCCAGTCCCGGACTTCCTTCTGGTCGTCGTTGAGGTCCAGTGCGAACTCGGTCTCGGCCATCCTCGGGGTCCTCCGCCAGTCTCAGCAGTTCGTTACCATCGGTAATACCCAGTCTGTTACCCGCCAGTAGCGACTGTCAACTCCCGCTCCCCCGCACATCCGCGCACGTGAGGCGGGCACAGGAGTGCTACGTTTCGGCGGGCGACCGAGAAACAAAGGGGGCGGGGAGACACAGATGGGGACCACACGCCAGGAGGACCGGACCTCCAGCACCGCACAGCGGCGCCGGGAACTGCTGGAGGCGGCCGACCGGGTCGTGCTGCGCGAGGGGCCGGGCGCCTCCATGAACGCGATCGCCGCCGAGGCCGGCATCACCAAGCCGATCCTCTACCGGCACTTCGGCGACAAGGGCGGTCTCTACCGGGCACTGGCCGTCCGCCACACCGACGCGCTGCTGGCCTCACTGCGCGCCGCCCTCGACGCACCCCGCGACCGGCGCGAGCGCGTCGAGGCGACCCTCGACACCTATCTGGCCGCCATCGAGGACCACCCGCAGGTATACCGCTTTTTGATGCACCCGGCCGAGAACAGCGACGGCGCGGCCGGCAACGACCGCGGGTTCGACGTGGGGCAGCACTCGGCGCCCCTGCTGCGGCGGCTCGGCGAGGAACTCGCCAAGGTCATCGCCGAACGGCTCGACCTGGGCCCGGAGAGCGAGGAGCTGGCCCGGGTGTGGGGACACGGAATCGTCGGCATGATGCACGCGGCCGGCGACTGGTGGCTGCGCGAACGGCCCTGCGAACGCAAGCAGTTGGTCACACACCTGGCCGATCTGCTGTGGGGCAGACTGGCGGCGGCGGGCGACCGCGTGGGCGGCCCCGGCTTCTGAGAGCGGGCCCGCCTTCCCCTCACGGAAGTGCGGGCCGGGGTTTTCCCGGGGGTGCGGAAAAGCCCGTCGGACGCAGGCGGAGAATCACGCACCGCGCATTCATACAGTAGGGAAAGAACCCTTTCCGCAACCGGCGATTCCCTGGGGCACCACGGCGCCGTTGTGGATGCGCTGCAACGTTCCTAACGTCGGAAATCGAGGCGATGCCCGGGCGACGCGCTCGCGTCCACACCTCCAGACGAACTCAGGGAAGTGCCATGCCTCCTCCGCAGCGAACGACGATCGTCAGCAGCGACTGCATCGAGGTCACCGGGACCGGCGACCCCGCCACTCCCTACCAGCTGGAGCCGGTCGTCGAACAGGACGAGTGCAATGCGCTCGCCTGCACGGAGAACGGACTCCGCGTCCCGCGCACGGAGCTCGCGGGAATCGACCGGGGCGCCAACATCGGCCCCGCCCGGTCCGTGGACATCGACGTCACCGAGAGCGGAACGGGGGACTGCCCGGACACATGGACCATCGGTGCCCGGCTCACGCCCGTGTACGGACGCGCCGGAGGCCAGGACCGAACGCTGCCGCTCAACGGCGAGTGGACGGCCACCGATTGCGTGGCGACGCTGCCGGAGCCGGGCGTGTACCAGGTGACAGCCATGGCGGTGGGCCAGATCTGCGCCACCGCCAGGTACAGCACCAACGTATGGATCACCTTCGGTGTCCAGCGCGACGGCACCGGTTTCCTCTTCGGTTCCGGCCTCGTCCAGCACCAGTACGGCTTCCCCGCAGCCGGTAACGGCTACCAGGCGTGCCACACCGGCCAAGGTTCCATCACGGCCTACGTCGTCGTGGGCGACCAGGCCAACGTGCGCGTCGTGGGCCGGGCGAACGGCCGTGTGGCCGCCGACAGCACGGTGCAGAGCCTCCGGCTGCGGGCGCCCCGCATCTCGTGGCACAAGATCTCCGACTAGGGGACGGCATGAGCGACGACACTCCTCGGGCCCCGGCTGCCCGGCCGCGAACCCGCTACTTCGCCAAGGCAGGCGGTGGCTTCCAGGCCGTGCACAATCTGCGCGACACCACCGCCTACTGGAAACTGGGCTACGAGGAGATCGACGAACCGACGTTCCTCGCGAGTCTTCCCGATCCCGCCGATGACGTCTGCACGGAACATCTGACGGATTGACGGAAAGCTGCGGCGGAGTCCTCGCCGCCCCGGACATGCTCGCCCCGCGGAAGGCTCCGGCGTCGGCCGGGTGCCCGGCGGGGCGGGTTGCGTCCGCGTCACGCGTCGGCGGGCCGCCGGGCCGGTGCGGGTGGTTCCTGGGACCAGGACGCCCGGCGGACCGCGCGCAGTGTGCGCCAGCGGGCGAGACCGCCGAGCCGGTCGGTGTAGAGACGGCCTTCCAGGTGGTCGCACTCGTGCTGGAGGCAGCGGGCGAAGAACCCGGTGCCCTCGACGCGCAGCGGGTTGCCGTGCACGTCCTCGCCCTCGACGATGGCCACGTCGGCGCGGGGCGTCGGCGCCTCCAGGCCGGGCAGCGACAGACAGCCTTCCGGGCCGCGCACCGTGACGCCCTCGGTGTGCACCAGGCGCGGGTTGACGATGTGGCCGCGGTGGCGCCGGTCCTCGTCGTCGGGGCAGTCGTAGACGAACATCCGCAGCGGGACGCCGATCTGGCAGGCGGCCAGTCCCACACCGTGTGCCGCGTACATCGAGGCGAACAGATCCTCCACCAGGTCCGCCGTCGGACGGTCGCCGTCCCCGACGGGGCGGCTGGGCGCGTGCAGCACCGGATCGCCGTACGTCCGCACAGGGCGTACGGCTCCGGCAGAGCCCGGGATACGGCCGCGTCGCATGGCCGCCACCCTACGTGGGGGGCCACGCCGGTGATCCGCGCAGGGTGGCGCGGTCAGCGGCCCCTCGGGATCTCGGTAGGCTTCTCTCCTACGCGAGGGGCAAGGAGGTTCAGACACGATGGCAGGCAATGCGGAGCCCCTGTCGGCACGGTCCCGGCTGGCCGTGACGGCAGGCAAGGCCGCCGCGGCGGTGTCGCGGGCCGCTGGCCGCGGCAGCGGCTCGGTGATCGGCGGCAAGGTGGCACTCAGGCTCGACCCTGACCTGCTGCAACGGCTGGCCCAGCACCTGGACGTGGTCCTGGTGTCCGCCACGAACGGCAAGACGACGACCACCCGGCTGATCGCCGAGGCACTGCGCGCCAACGGTGAGGTCGTCTCCAACGCACTGGGCGCCAACATGCCCGCCGGGATCACCTCGGCGCTGGCCGGCGGCTCGAACGCCCGCTACGGCGTGATCGAGGTGGACGAGAAGTACCTGGCGACCGTCGCCCGGGACACGACTCCGAAGGCCATCGCGCTGCTGAACCTCTCCCGTGACCAGCTCGACCGCGCGGCCGAGACCCGGATGCTGGCCGAGCGCTGGCGCGAGGGGCTCTCCGGGCAGAAGGCCGTCATCGTGGCCAACGCCGACGACCCGCTGGTCGTCTGGGCGGCGTCCTCCTCCCCCAACGTGGTGTGGGTGGCCGCCGGCCAGGAGTGGAAGGACGACGCCTGGTCCTGCCCCGCGTGCGGCGGTGTGATGCAGCGGCCGGGCGACGACTGGTTCTGCGCCGAGTGCGGATTCCGCCGGCCCACCCCGACCTGGGCGCTCTCGGGCGACCACGTGCTCGACCCGCACGGTTCGGCCTGGCCCATCCACCTCCAGCTCCCCGGCCGCGCCAACAGGGCGAACGCCGCGACCTCGGCCGCCGTGGCCGCCGCGTTCGGGGTGCCGCCGCAGACGGCGCTGGAGCGGATGTACTCCGTCAAGGCGGTGGCCGGCCGGTACGACGTGGTGCAGTACCAGGGCCGCGACGTGCGGCTGCTGCTGGCCAAGAACCCGGCCGGCTGGCTGGAGACGTTCTCCCTGATCGACCCGCCGCCCGCCCCGGTGATCCTGTCGGTGAACGCACGCAGCGCGGACGGCACCGACACCTCGTGGCTGTGGGACGTGGACTACGGCCGGCTGGCGGGGCACCCGATCTGTGTGCTCGGCGACCGCAAGCTGGACCTGGCCGTGCGGCTGGAGGTGGCCGGTGTCCAGTTCCAGGTGTGCGACAGCCCCGAGGACGCGGTGCGCCGGTGCCCGCCCGGCCGGATCGAGGCCATCGCGAACTACACCGCGTTCCAGGACCTGCGCCGCGCCGTCGGCAACTGATCACCCGTATCTTGGGAGGCCGGGCGGTCGCGCACCGTGCCGCCGCCCGCCCGACCCATCGATCCGCGCAAGGAGAACTGGCGGCATGAGTGACACGAGTCTGCGTCTGGTCTGGGTCTACCCCGACCTGCTGAGCACGTACGGCGACCAGGGCAACGCGCTCGTGGTGGAGCGGCGGGCGCGGCAGCGCGGGCTGGACGTCCAGCGGGTGGACGTCCGCTCCGACCAGCCGATTCCCACGTCCGGCGACATCTATCTGATCGGCGGCGGCGAGGACCGCCCGCAGCGGCTGGCGGCCGAGCGGCTGCTGCGCGACGGCGGGCTGAACCGCGCCGTGGACAACGGGGCGATCGTCTTCGCGGTCTGCGCCGGCTACCAGATCATGGGCCACGAGTTCGTCAACGACCTGGGCGAGCGCTCGGCCGGGCTCGGGCTGCTGGATGTGATCAGCACCCGCGGCGAGGGCGAGCGCTGCGTGGGCGACGTGCTCGGGGACTCCGACGAGTACCTGGGCCTGCCCCAGCTCACCGGCTTCGAGAACCACCAGGGCATCACACACCTGGGCCAGGGCGTCCGCCCTCTTGCGCGGGTACGGCTCGGGAACGGCAACGGCACCGGTGACGGCACCGAGGGCGCCTGGCGGGACACCGTCTTCGGGACGTATCTGCACGGCCCGGTGCTGGCCCGCAACCCGCTGATCGCGGACATGCTGATCAAGCTGTCGCTGGATGTGAACGCCCTCACCCCGGTCGACGACACCTGGTACGACGCGCTGCGCCAGGAGCGGATCGCCGCGGCTACACAGCCCGCCTGACCCGTCCGGCACGGTACGGCCGCGCGCATTCGTGCGACGCACACCGGTGAACCGCCCGTGGTGGGCGCCCCGCTGAAGGCGCCCACCACGGGCGGTTCTAGTCTGGTGCGGGCGTATCGGACGGTTGCGGGAGAGTTCGGATGGATCACGGCGGGCACGGCATGATGATGGATCTGCCGCCCTTCACGGTCGCGCGGGGCCTGGAGTTCACGGGCGAGCCGTTCTTCCTGGTGGGGTGCCTGCTGGCGCTCGCGCTGTACGGCTGGGGAGTGGCGCGGCTGCGGCGGCGCGGCGACGCGTGGCCCGTGGGGCGCACCGTCGGCTTCGTGATCGGTGTGCTGACCGTGGCCCTGGTGATGTGCACCGCGCTCAACGACTACGGCATGGTGCTGTTCAGCGTGCACATGGTGCAGCACATGGTCATCAGCATGCTGTCGCCGATCCTGCTGCTGCTGGGCGCCCCGGTGACGCTGACCCTGCGGGCGCTGCCCTCGGCGGGCCGGGGCCGCAAGGGGCCCCGCGAGCTGCTGGTGGCGCTGCTGCACAGCCGCTACATGCGGGTGATCACGCACCCGGCGTTCACCATCCCGCTGTTCATCGCGAGCCTGTACGCGCTGTACTTCACCCCGCTCTTCGACTTCCTGATGGGCTCCAAGGTCGGGCACATCGCGATGATGGTGCACTTCCTCGCCGTGGGACTGGTCTTCTTCTGGCCGATCATGGGCGTGGACCCCGGCCCGCACCGGCCCGGCTATGTGATGCGGATGCTGGAGCTGTTCGCGGGGATGCCGTTCCACGCGTTCTTCGGCATCGCACTGATGATGGCGTCCGCGCCGATGGTGGAGACCTACGCCGATCCGCCGGCCTCCTTGCAGGTCAGCGCATTGTCGGACCAGTCGGCCGCCGGTGGCATCGCATGGGCGTTCAGCGAGATCCCCTCGGTGATCGTGCTGGTGGCGCTGGTCTTCCAGTGGTACGTGAGCGAGCAGCGCACCGCCCGCCGCCGGGACCGCCGGGCGGACCGGGACGGGGACCAGGAGCTGGCCGCGTACAACGCCTACCTGGCATCCCTCCGCACCCGGGAGCAGTGAGCGGCATCCCTCTGGGCCGCCGGGGGGCGCATCCCGTAAAGGGGCGTGCGGGGCCGGGGACGGGGCGTGCGGAATGGCTTGCGGAGGCTTTGAGGGGCGCAGTGGCGCGCGGGGCCGCGGACGGGTGACCATAGGGACCTGGCCGCGGCCCTTGTGTGTGCGCGACCCGTACGCCCGGGGCCGCCGGGAGGAGGGCAGAGCTGTGAGGGCTGGACTGACGCGCGTACCGGCCTCCGCGAAGGCGATGACCGTGTGCACGGTCGTGGGCCTCGTGGTGGTCACGGCGTACACGGTGGCACTGGGCAGCAGCGGGTGGCTGTGGTTCTGCTGGGTCGTGCTGTGCCTGGTCACCCTGGGGGTGTTCGCCACCCGCCGGTGAGGGCGCGGGGAGTCGATCGGGTACCACGGTCATGAGAGCGCCGGGCCCCGGTGCCGCACCCTTCGGGGAGGGCACCGGGGCCCGGCGTTTCGCGGGGGACCGTCTCGGCGAGGCGTACGGGCCGGTCGCCCCAAGAGCCCACCGGTCAGCCGGTCAGCCGCCGGCACCGAACTCGGCGAGGAACGCCTTGTCGAACGCTTCCAGATCGTCCGGCTTGCGGCTGGTGATCAGCTTGTTGTTGCCGTGGTCGCAGACCTTGACCTGCTCGTCCACCCAGGTGCCGCCCGCGTTGCGGATGTCGGTGCGCAGGCTCGGGTACGAGGTCAGCACCCGGCCCCGCACCACATCGGCCTCCACCAGCGTCCACGGCGCGTGACAGATCGCCGCCACCGGGAGGCCCGCGTCGAAGAAGCCCTTGACGAACGCGACGGCCTTCTCGTCGGTGCGCAGGAAGTCCGGGTTGGCGACCCCGCCGGGCAGCACCAGACCGTCGAACTCGGAAGGCTGCGCCTGGGAGACCAGCCGGTCGACGGGGAAGGTGTCGGCCTTGTCCAGGTGGTTGAACGCCTGCACCGTGTCCCCGTCGGTGGACAGCAGGACGGGCGTGCCACCCGCGTCCTTGACGGCGTTCCACGGGTCGGTCAGCTCGATCTGTTCGGCGCCTTCCGGCGCGACGAGAAAGGCAACACGCACGTACCTCACGTCCTTTCCGTCGTCTCGCGTGCGCCCGACGGGTAGCCGCTGTCCGCCCTTTCATGCACCGTGCGGCCCGCGCGGTGGCGCCGGCCGCACGGTGCCGCTCATGCCGCAGTGCCGTGCGGCCTGCGGTGGAGACGGGCGGCCCCCGCCAGGCAGAGGGCGGCGAGGGCGATGGTGACCACCGAGCCGACGGCGACGGTGTGGGTGGCGAAGTCGCCGCGGAAGACGTCGCGTACCGCCTCGACGGTGTAGCGGAAGGGCACGACGCGGGAGACTCCGTCGAGCCAGTCGGGGGCCAGGTCCATGGGCAGCAGCAGCCCGGAGAGCAGCATCAGCGGCAGCACCGTGGTGTTGGCGACGGCGGCGAACTCGGTGGTGCTGCGCATCCGCATGCCGAGCCCGTGGGACAGGGCGGCGAGCGCGGCGGACAGTACGGCGACGAAGGCGAGGCCCAGCACGATCCCGCCCACCGGGGCGCGCAGGCCGAGGGCGACACCGAGCAGCACGAGCAGCACCGACTGCGCCACCAGTTGCACGACGTCGCGCAGGGTGCGGCCGAGCAGCAGGGCGAGCGGGGCCACGGGGGTGACCCGCATCCGGTCGACGACCCCCGTGTTCCGTTCCACGAGCTGCCCCATGCCCACGTAGGACCCGCCCAGCAGGGCGAGTTGCACCAGGATGCCGGGCACCAGTGTCTGCCAGGACGAGCCCTGCCGTCCCAGGTCGAGGCCGGTCAGGAGCGGGCCGAAGAGGGCGAGGAAGAGCAGTGGCTGGAGCATGCCGAAGAACAGGCTCGTCTTCGAGCGGAGAGTGGCCCGCAGGCAGCGGCCGAAGACGAGAGCGGTGTCGGCCCACAGCCGGCCGCCGGGGTGCGGCAGGTCAGGGGCGGGGGCGGGGTGGACGGTGCTGGTGGTCATGGCGGTGTCGTTTCCGTAGCGGTGGCCGGCGGATGCCGGTGGGGTCGGCCGGGGTCGGTGGGGTGACTGCGGGGTAGGGGTGGGCCGGTGCCGGACCGGCCGCGCGGTCGGACAGCGCGGGAAGGCGGGGTGCCCGGACCGGCCGTGCGGTCAGACGGCCAGGGGCGCGTGGCGCGGGGCGCGGCCGGTGACGGCGAGGAACGCGTCCTGGAGGGTGGCGCCGGGCCCGTGGCCGTGGGTGCGCTTCAACTCCTCGGGGCTGCCCTCGGCGACGGTGCGGCCCCCGTCCACCACGACGATCCGGTCGGCGAGCGTGTCGGCCTCGTCCAGGTAGTGGGTGGTCAGGAAGACGGTGGTGCCGTGGTCGCGGCGGATGCGGCGGACCAGCTCCCACACGTCGGCGCGGCCGGCCGGGTCGAGACCGGTGGTGGGTTCGTCGAGGAAGAGCACCTGCGGCCGGTGGACGAGCCCGAGGGCAATCTCCAGCCGCCGCCGCTGTCCGCCGGACAGTGCGGCGACGGGCCGGCCCATCAGATCCGTCAGCCCCAGGTCACCGGCGAGTTCGTCGGCGCGGCGACGGGCCTCGGAGGCGGGCATGCGGTGCAGCCTGGCCTGGGTGACCAGCTCCTCCCGCACACCGCACGAGGGGTCGAGCCCGCCGGCCTGGGCGACGTAGCCGATGCGGGAGCGGACGGCGGCCGGCTGGGTCAGCAGGTCGTGACCGGCGACCCGGGCGGTGCCGCCGGTGGGGCGCAGGAGGGTGGTGAGCATCCGCAGTGTGCTGGTCTTCCCGGCGCCGTTCGGTCCGAGGAAGCCCAGGATCTCGCCACGCGGGACGGTCAGGTCGATGCCGCGTACGGCGTGCACGGGGCCGGTCCTGAGCGTGTAGGTGAGGGAGAGTCCGCGTACGTCGAGTGCGGGCTCGGGGCTGTGCGCCGGGGTGGTCGGGGTGTCCATGAGCCGATGGAAGCACAGTCGACTGCAAATCTGCAATGCAGTTCAGTTTTACAGTCGGGTTAGACTTCTGCCCATGGGCGAGGAAGGGCTGCGGGAACGCAAGAAACGGCAGACACGGCGGCGCATCCGCGAAGTGGCCATGCGGCTGTTCGTCGAGCACGGCTTCGACAAGGTGACGATCGCCCAGGTGGCGGCCGAGGCCGAGGTCTCCGTCAACACCCTCTACAACTACTTCGAGGCCAAGGAGGACCTCGTCCTGCCGCCGGACGAGGCCTCACCGCAGCGCCTCGCCGCCATCGTCCGCGAGCGGGCATCCGGCGTCTCGCCCGCCCGCGCCGTCCTCGACCGGCTCCGGCAGGAGGTACACGGGCGGGAGCGGCAGCTCGGCCTCACGGAGGGCTTCGGGGCGGTGTTCGAGATGATGCGGTCCGCCCCCACCCTCGCCGCCCGGCTGGAGGATCTCGGGCGGGAGATGACCGAGGCCCTCGCCGCCCAGCTCGCCGAGGAGACCGGCGACGAACGCGACGACCCGGTGCTGTGCGCGGTGGCCGGCCAGATCGGCTGGTTCCACTCCATGGTCTTCGCGGAGATCGGCCGCCGGCTGGTCGCGGGCCGCGGGCCCGAGGAGATCGCCGCCGACGTCCTCCGGCTCCTCGACGCCGTGGAGGAACTGCTGGGCGAGCGCGCTTTCACCTACGCCGTACGCGGCGCACGCGAGGACGGACCGCTCCCCGGCTGACCGGGCGCGGTCACCACCGCGTACACCGGACACGGATCACCGCCCTCCCGGTGGCTCGCTCGCGCCGTTGCCGTCGGAAGAAGCGGCCCGCGGCGCCTAGCGCTCAGCCGGGAGGGGTCGGCCCGGTCAGCGCTGGTACCGGCCGACCAGGGTGCCGTCGGCCAGCGCCGCACGCTCCGCGGCCTCCCGTACGTCGTCGGCCGTGGCGCCCTCGGAGAGCGGCAGCGACTCGGGCAGCGCGTACAGACGGAAGAAGTACCGGTGCGCGTCGTCACCCACCGGCGGCTGCGGACCGCCCCAGCCCTCCTCCCCGAACCCGTTGGTGTGCGGCCGGCCGCCCGGGGGCGTCTGCCCGCTGTCCACGCCCGTGGACAGCGGGTCGATTCCGGTCACGAGCCAGTGCAGGAAGGTCCCCGTCGGCGCGTCGGGGTCCTCGCACAACAGCAGCAGCTCCGCCGTGTCGCCGGGTACGCCGGACCAGGCCAGTGGGGGTGAGACGTTCTCGCCCGCCTTGGCATAGCGGTCCGGAAGGAATGCGTGATCGTTGAACGCCGCGCTTCTCAGCTCGATACCAGCCATACCGTCCGCAGTACCACCGCAGCCCGTGATGATGCCCGCCGGGCGCCCGGCCCACCGCAACGGCCGGTCGCACCACCGGCCGGCGCCGGTCGGCGAGCGGGGCCTCCTCCCGGCGCACGGCGGCCGGACGGGGATGACCGAGACCGGAGGCACGGCAGCCGGGCAGGTCCATCCGGCGCACGACAGCCGGGGAAAACACCCCAGGCCCCGACGGCCCGGCGAACGACAGCCGGGCGAGACGCCCGACCACCCGACGGCCGACACGCTGTGTCCGGGTGCGTGCCCGACCACCGCGCGCCCGGAACGCGCCAAGGCGGCACGAAACGGCAGCCGATCCCGACGCGGGAGACCGAAACCAACGTGGGGAACCCGACCACCGAGGGGCCGGCCGCGCCGATGCGGGAAACCGTAAGAGCCCGAGGGCAATCCGCATACCGGCGCCGGCCGGGGCCCGCCTAGCGTGAGGCGTACGCCGCGGCGGCACACGCCGCACCGGCCCCTCGAGCACGCTGGAGACACCCGAATGGACCTCATGGCCGCGCCCGTTCCCCTCGCCGCACTGCCCGACGAACCCGCCGGCGGCGCGGCGGGGTGGGCGGCCGACCTCGTGGAGACCCTGGGCGGTCCCGGAGCGGGCCTGGCCATCGCCCTGGAGAACCTCTTCCCGCCGCTGCCCAGCGAAGTGATCCTGCCTCTGACCGGCTTCGCCGCGGGCCGGGGCTCCCTCAGTCTGGTCTCGGCGCTGCTGTGGACCACACTCGGCTCGGTGGCCGGTGCCGTCGTCCTCTACTGGATCGGCATGCTCTTCGGCCGCGACAGAATGCACGCCCTGTGGGCCCGGCTGCCCCTGGTCAAGCCCTCCGATCTGGAACGCACGGAGGTGTGGTTCGCCAAGCACGGCACCAAGGCGGTGTTCGCGGGCAGGATGGTCCCGGTCTTCCGCAGCCTCATATCGGTGCCCGCCGGTATCGAGCGCATGCCGTTGCCGGTGTTCGTGCTGCTGACCACCCTGGGCAGCGCGTTGTGGAACACCGTCCTGGTGCTGGCCGGTTACTGGCTGGGAGACCGGTGGGACACCGTGGAGACGTACGTGGGTGTGCTCAGCAAGGCCGTTCTCGTCCTGGTCGCCGCGGCCGTCGTCCTGTACGTCGTCGTGCGCGTCCGCTCCCGCGGCGGCGACGCCCGGCACCGTCGCACCCCGTGAGGGACCGCGAGCCCGTGCCCGTCCGGGCGCCGGAGGAACGATCTTGCCGCGGGAGTGGGCCACGGCTACTCTCTCGCCCCGTGGGGGAGACGGCCGACGACGGGTCCCGCGGACCGCGCACACCGGCCGGCGCGGGAGAGCTGCCCGCGCCCCGGTTCCCCGAGCCGGCCGGCGGGTCCGGTGTTCCCGCGTCCGGTGAGCCCGATGCGCCGGCGCCCCAGCCCCCGCTGCCGCGGCGTGTCGCCGGGCTGCTCCTGGGCTGCCTCACCGCTCCGGTCGGCCTGTTGTACTTCGTCCTCGTCGGCCTTCCCCTCGGTCCCCTCCTGCTGTGGCCCCGTACCCGGCCGGCCGCCCTGCGGTGGCTCGGCCCGGGCGCTCGAGTCCTGGCCGCGGCCGAACACCGGCGCCGCGTGGTGTTCTTCGCCGACCGCTTCCCCGCCCGGCGGCTGCCCGACCACCGGCTCCTGCGCTACCTCGCGGCCCGGACGTGCACGGGCCTGGTGACCGGGTTCGTGCTGCTTCTGCTGGTGTTCGGCGCGGGACTGGCCGCGCTGCTCGCCGCCGGCCTGCTGCGGGGCAGCGTCACGTGGCCGCAGCTGCTCGGCCAGGCGCTGCTGGGCACCGTCCTGCTCTTCTTGAACGTGCAGGGCCTGCGCTCGCTCGCCGCCCACGACGCCCGCCTGGCCCGCGCGTGTTTCGGGCCGACCGAGCAGGAGGCGCTGCGGCAGCGGATCACCCAGCTGGCCACCAGCCGGGCCGCCGTGCTGCGGGCGGTGGACGGCGAACGCCGCCGCATCGAACGCGATCTGCACGACGGGGTGCAGCAGCGTCTGGTGGCGCTGGCCATGCTGCTGGGCCGGGCCCGCCGGCACCGGGAGCCGGCACGGGCGAACGAGCTGCTGCGGCAGGCCCACCAGGAGGCGCAGGACGTGCTGCACGAGCTGCGGGAGGTGACCTGGCGGGTGTATCCGGCGGTGCTGGACGACCTGGGGCTGCGCGAGGCGCTGGCGGGGGTGTGCGAACGGTCCGGCGTGCCCGTCCGGGTCGACTACGACGTCCCCGGGCCGCTGCCCGCGACGGTCGAGACCGCCGCCTACTTCGTGGTCTCGGAGTCGGTGACCAACACGACCAAGCACGCGTCGGCGAGCACCGTGTCCGTCAGTGTCCGGCGAAGCGGCGGCACGCTCGTGGTCCGGGTACGGGACGACGGGACGGGAGGCGCGGACCCGGCGGGCGGCGGCCTGTCCGGACTGCGGGACCGGGTGGGCGCCCTCGACGGCCGCCTGCATGTCGACAGCCCCTCGGGGGGACCCACCACCATCACCGCTCAGCTGCCGTGCGCGTGATCCTGGCCGAGGACTCGACCCTGCTGCGGGAGGGGCTCGTGCGGCTGTTGGCGGAGGAGGGGCACGAGGTGACGGCGGCGGTCGGTGACGCGGCGAGCCTGCTGCACCAGGTCGCGGCCCGGCCGCCGGACATCGCCGTCGTGGACATCCGGATGCCTCCCACCCACACGGACGAGGGCCTGCGCGCCGCTCTGGAGATCCGCCGGCGTCATCCCCGGGTGGGCGTGCTGGTGCTCTCCCAGCACCTGGAACGCCACTACGCGGCACAGTTGTTGGCCCCGGGTACCGAGCGGGTCGGCTATCTGCTCAAGGACCGGGTGGCGCAGGTCGAGGAGTTCCTCGACGCCCTCGCACGCGTCCACGAGGGCGGTACGGCCCTCGACCCGGAGGTCGTACGGCAGTTGGTGGTGCGCTCCGCGCACAGCGACCCGCTCGCCCGGCTGACCTCCCGCGAGCTCAGCGTGCTGGAAGCGCTCGCCCAGGGGCACACCAACGCGGCCGTCGCACAGCAGCTGCACCTGTCCCTGAGCACCGTCGAGAAGAGCCTCAACGCGGTCTTCGACAAGCTCGACCTGCCGCGCGCCTCCGGCTACAACCGCAGGATCCTCGCCGTCCTGCGCTACCTGGGGTCCTGACCCGGAAGGCGCGAACGGGCCACCCGGGGAGGGCCGAACGGCTGAGACGAGGATTGACGTGCGGTACACAAGGGGATGAACCAGGCGTATCGCCCCCGTGGAGAGGAGGGCACCCATGATGTCGCACGCCGGAATTGGGCACGTACCGCTGTCCGCCCTCACCCTCGCGGGTTCCCCGCGTCCGACCCGGCGCCGGGACGAGGCCGACCCCGTCTCGCGCTCCCCGAGGGAAACCGAGAGCGTGTCCACGCACGAGCAGACGCCGGGCAAGGCCGGGCCCTGGCGTGACTCCGCAGCCGTGACGCTCGCCGCCTGACCGTCCACCTCCCGCATCCGGCCTGCGGTCGGAGGGGCCATGGAGACCGTTGTCGCCGTCCTCAACGCACTGGGCGGCCTGGGTGCACTGTTGTCCGGCGCCGCCGCCCTCTGCACCGCGCTGCGTGAGCGGCGCGGACGCGACGGCACCGCACCGCCGCGCGAACCACCGCCACGTGAACAACCGCACGAACCGTCCTCGCCCGAATCCCCGCGTGAACCGCCCCGTGCGTTACCG
The DNA here is from genome assembly GCF_000725885.1 of Streptomyces albus subsp. albus. GTDB lineage: Bacteria > Actinomycetota > Actinomycetes > Streptomycetales > Streptomycetaceae > Streptomyces > Streptomyces albus. The sequence goes on from NZ_JODR01000010.1 coordinate 132,295, forward strand.
CGTGAACCGTTGTCCGACGAGGAGGACCGGACCTGGGCCGGGACCTGATGGCCCATCAGGTCCCGGGCGGCGGCCCGGCCGCTCCGGTACCGAGCACCGGAGCGGGGAGCCGCGACCGGTCAGGGCGCGGGCACCTGCGCCTCGAAAGCCACCACCAGCCGTTTGCCGTCGTCGGCCCGCTCACCGATGGCCAGTACCTTGCCCGTCTCGTAGGCGTACAGCGCCCTGCTGCCGGACAGATAGGTGCCGTCGGGCAGCACCATCGTGCCGACGGGCTCCAGCTTCCCGGTGTCCGGGTCGAGTGCGCCGACCCGCGACCAGTAGGACTTCTCCGGATCGGGCTCGGCGATCAGCATGCGCCGGTGCGCGCTGTCGTAACCGACGAAGGCGCTGCCGCCGCCCTTCCCCTCCCACAGCACCCTGCCGCTCCTGAGATCTAGCGCCGCGACGGAGCCGTCGCGCAGCTTGCAGAAGTACAGGCCGCTCTCGGTGATGCCGTTGTCCTTGTCGTTGAACACCACGTCCGCCGCCTTGCCGGTCAGGTCGACGCTCCTGACCGACTCGCCGTCCTTGGCGAAATTGAGCACCCTGGGCGGGCTGGAGTCCCCCTCCCCCACCGTCGCCGCCACGGTGAGCGGATGGTCGGACAGGATGCGGAGCGGCTTGCCCTGCTGCTTCGAAACGGTGGTGGGCCGCCCTCCGTACTGGGTGTCGAGGACCACCAGTTCGTCACGGCAGTCGGGCTTGGCCACCACGTGCTGGGCGCTGAAGACGTAGCTGTAGCGGCAGTTGATGCGGGCCGAGGCCAGCGGGTCGGAGGGGGCGCCGCTGCGCACGTCGAACATCTGGATGCTCTCCGTCGAGTTGAGGCCGACGGTGATGTGCTTGGTGCCCGCGTACACCTGCGGAACGTTGGCGCCGTACTCGCTGGCGAGCTTCTTCGACCACGTGACCGCGCCCGTGTCCACGTCGATCGCCGCCAGATAGGAGCACTCGTCGCCCCCGGCGTCGAACAGCACCGCGCCCACCCCGTTGCCGCTGGCCTCGGGCGCCATCGCGCACGGTTCCCCCGCCCCCTCGGGCGGCTTCACCTTCCACTTCTGCCGTCCCGTGCCGGTGTCGTAGGCGCGCACGCCGTTCTCGTCGCCGAGGACGAGCGTGCTCCCCGCCAGCCAGCGGGCGGGCCACTGCACCGTGCTGCCGGACGACGCGGTCGAGCGCGGCAGGCCGCTCTTCCATGCGACCTCCAGCGCGTCGGAGGGCACGTCCGGCTCGTCGCCGCCGCCGGAGTTGTCGGACACCACCGAGAGGGCGAAGACCGCTCCGCCGCCGATGAGGGCCACGCCGAGCAGACAGGCGATCACGATGGCGGCGATCCTGCCGCCGGAGCGGCGGTTGCCCGGCCGGGGCGGCACCGGGGCTCCCCAGGGCCCGCCCGGACCGGTGGCGCCCGGCCCAGGGGGCGCACCCGGCCCCGGAGGCGCGCCGAATCCGGGAGGGGCTCCGGGACCGGGAGGGGCGCCGAATCCGGCGGGGGTGGTGGGGCCGGCCGGTGTCCCGGGGGCGGGAGCCGCGGGCGGCCCGGCCGGCGGTGGGGCGGGGGTGTGCCAGGCGCCGGGGTCGGGGGCCCCGAACCCCGCAGGGCCGGCGGGCCGGCCGGCGTCCGGCGGAGGGCCGCCCGCGGGACCGGGCGCAGGGCCGGGGGGCCCGGGCGGCTGCGCGGGCATGGGCGGCGGTCCCTTCACCGGCCGGCCGTCCGTACCGCCGCCGCCCGGGCCCGCGCCGCTGCCGCCGTCGGGGGTCGGTCTGCTGCCGGGTGTCCCTTCACCGTCCGGCCGGTTCTCCTGCGCCACGCATCTCCTCGATTCCTCAACTCCGGCAGGATCCGGAGAAGTTGCTCGCTTTCGAACGCGCATATGGTGACACGGGTCCGCGCGCGGTGACCGTCACAGAGCCTCATTCCTGTACGACCGGCCGCCGGAGACCCGTTCCCGTGCCCGGGTGTCGCGGCGGGGAGCGGACGGCGGGGGCCGGGTCGGGCGAAGGACGGTTCCGTGCGGGCCGGGCGGGCGTACGATCGGTGGCCCGGTCGCACTGCCTGTCGAGGGGGCGACGGAGTCAGCGAGGAGTCAGCATCAGTCCGACCGGCCCGGGCCCCCGACAGCCGGATGCGCGACACGGGAGGTGAGCCCAGGTGTTCTACTACGTGCTCAAGTACGTGCTGCTGGGGCCGCTGTTGCGGCTGGTGTTCCGGCCCCGGATCGAGGGGCTGGAGAACGTACCGGACGAGGGCCCGGCGATCGTGGCCGGCAACCATCTGTCGTTTTCCGACCATTTCGTGATGCCCGCGATCCTCAAGCGGCGCATCACCTTCCTCGCCAAGGCCGAGTACTTCACGGGCCCGGGCCTCAAAGGGCGCCTGACGGCGGCGTTCTTCCACAGCGTCGGCCAGATACCCGTCGACCGGTCGGGGAAGGGAGCCGGCCGCGCGGCTGTCGAGGAGGGGCTCCGGGTACTGGCCAGGGGCGAGTTGCTGGGCATCTACCCGGAGGGCACCCGCTCGCACGACGGTCGGCTCTACAAGGGCCGGGTGGGGGTGGCCTCGATGGCGCTCGGCGCCGGGGCGAAGGTGGTGCCGTGCGCCGTGGTCGGTACGTTCGAACTCCAGCCGCCGGGACGGAAGCTCCCCCGCATCGGCCGGGTGACCATCCGGTTCGGCGAGCCGCTGGACTTCTCCCGGTTCGCCGGCCTGGAGAACGAACGGACCGTGCTGCGGGCGGTCACCGACGAGATCATGCACGAGATCATGCTGCTGTCCGGGCAGGAGTACGTGGACATGTACGCGCCGGACGCGAAGGCCGCACAGGCTGAGCGGAACGCACGGGCCAAACGGTCCGCACAGGCGGCGCGGTCCGGCCGGGCGGGCCGGCCCGCCCGGCGGCGCCCGCCTCGCGGCTGACGCGCCCCGCCGGCGGGACGGAGCCGTGCTGCCGGGGGCGGGACACCACGGTCCGGGACCTGCCAGGACCCCGCGTCCCCTCCGGGACCGGGCGCGTCCGCGGCACGGCCGCTGCGCCCGCAGCGTAATCGTCGAGGGCGAAATCCCCTGTCGGCGCCGCACATTGGCCCTCTAGCGTGCCCGGCATGGTGAGTGGACGACGTGCCCTGGTGCTGGGCGCGACAGGACAGATGGGACGGCCCTCGGTGGCCGCGTTGGCCGAGGACGGGTGGGAGGTGACGGCGGCGTCCCGCGGCGGGGGCCGGGACGACCGGTGGCCGCAGGAGGTGCGGACGGTCGCGGTGGACCGTGACGAGCCGGGCGCCCTGGAGGAGACCGTCGGCGACGGCGTCGATCTGCTGCTGGACGTGACGGCGATGACCGCGCAGCACGCCCGGCAGATCGCCGGACTGGCCGGCCGGATCGGCTCGGCCGTGGTGCTCTCCAGCGCCGCGGTGTACGAGGACGAGAAGGGCCGGAGCTTCGCCACGCAGGACCGGCCCGACGGCTGGCCACGCTATCCGGTGCCCGTTCCCGAGACCTACGGGACGATGGATCCGGGCGAGACCTACGGTGCGCGCAAGGTGCTGATCGAGAGGGAACTGACGGCGCTGGGCGACCGGTTGCCGGTCACCATGCTGCGGGCGGGCGCCGTCCACGGTCCGTACTGCCGCACGCCGCGCGAGGCATGGCTGGTCAAACGGTGGCTGGACGGGCGGCGGGTGCGGGTGCTGGCGCACGGCGGGCGGAGCCGTTTCCACCCCGTCCACGTGGACAACGTCGCCGAACTGGTGCGGCTGGCGGCCCGCAGGCCGGGGTCGCGCGTCCTGAACGCGGCCGACCCCGAGGCACCGACCGTCGAGCGGATCGCGCGGCTCCACGACGAGGTGCTGGGGTGGGAGTGCGAGACGGTGCTGCTGGAAGGTCCCCCGCCGGCCGAGGCACCCATGGTGGGCTCGACCCCGTGGTCGCTCCCCCACTCCCTGGTGCTGGACATGTCGGCGGCCGAACGGGAGCTGGGTTACCGGCCGGTGACCACCTATGAGCAGTCCCTCCCGGCGACGCTGGAGTGGCTGGCCGGCGAGCTGCGCGGGCGGGACTGGCGGGAGGCGCTGCCGAAGATGGCCGCGGCCTACGACCCGATGGGCGACCTGTTCGACTACGCGGCGGAGGACCGCTGGCTGGCGGCGCACCGGCCGTGAGACCCACGGCGGGTGGCGGTGACGTGCGCCACGGATGAGGCCGGCCCACTGTGCCGTCGCCCATGGGTGAGGGGCGGGCCCGATTCGTCAGGGCCCGCCCCTCGTCGTCGTACCGTCCGCTCAGCGCGCGTCCGGTGCGCCGGGCAGGATGGCGGGGAGCGTCACGGGGTGAGCGCCGGGACGTCCGCCGCCTTCGCCTGCGCCGCCGCCTTGGCCGCGGAGGCGGCCGGCTTCGGCTCGGCGTGCGGGGTGCAGGTCACGTCCTTGGCGTCCACGGTGCCCTTGAGGAGGTAGGCGTCGACGCGCTCGTTGATGCACGGGTTCTTCAGGTTGGTGATGCCGTGCGAGCCCGCGTCCTTCTCGGTGATCAGCCGGGAGCCCTTGAGGCGCTTGTGCAGCTCGACACCGCCCGGGTACGGGGTGGCCGCATCACGCGTGGCCTGGATGATCAGTACGGGGTGCGAGGTGCTGGTGCGGATGTCGAGCGCCTTGTGCTGCTTGAGGGGCCAGACCGCGCACGGGTAGTTCATCCACGCGTTGGACCAGGTGAGGAAGGGGTACTTCTCGTGGAGCCGGGTGTTGTCCCGGTCCCAGGTCTTCCAGTCGCGCGGCCACTGGGCGTCGTTGCACTCGACGGCGGTGTAGACGGCGTTGCTGTTCTCACTGGCCTTGTTGCCCGCGACATCGGACATGTCGGGGCCCGCGGCCTCGATCAGCGGCTTCTCGTCGCCCTTGAGGTAGGCGGACCACACCGCGGCGACACTCGCCCACGCGGAGTCGTAGTACGGCGCGCTCTGGAAGAAGCCCAGCAGTTCCGAGGGGCCGACGACGCCGCCGATGGGGGTCTTCTTCGCGGTGGCGCGCAGCTCGCGCCACTTGGCCTCGATCTTCTCGGGGGTCGAGCCGATGCCGTAGACGTCGTCGTGCTTGGCGACCCACTGCTTCCAGTCCTCCCAGCGGGTCTGGAAGGCGACGTCCTGGTCGAGGTTGACCTCGTACCAGACCTTGCGCGGGGAGGGGTTGACCGCGCTGTCGGTGATCATGCGGCGGATGTGGCCCGGGAACAGTTCCGCGTACACGGCGCCCAGGTAGGTGCCGTAGGAGACGCCGAGGTAGTTGAGCTTCTTGTCACCGAGCGCGGCACGGATGACGTCGAGGTCGCGGGCCGTGTTGGGCGTGGTCATCTGGGCGAGGAGGGCGCCGCTGCGCTCCTTGCAGCCGTCCGCGTACTCCTTGGCGAGCTTGCGCTGGGTGCGCTTGTCGGCCTCGCTGTCGGGGACCGGGTCCAGCTTGGGGGCCTTGACCCACTCCTGCGGGTCGGCGCAGGAGATGGGCGCGGAGTGGCCGACGCCGCGCGGGTCGAAGCCGACGAAGTCGTAGGCGGTCGCGGCCTTGGCCCACAGGGCGTTCTTGGCGGGGATGCGGTTGGGGAAGGCCAGGCCGGAGCCGCCGGGGCCGCCGGGGTTGTAGACGAGGGAGCCCTGCCGCTCTTCCTTGCTGCCGGTGCTGCGCGCCCGGTCCACAGCGATCTTGATCTGCTTGCCGTGGGGCTTGGCGTAGTCGAGCGGAACGGTCACCCAGCCGCACTCGACGCCCTTCTGGAGGCCCCAGTCGGCCGGGCAGTCCTTCCAGTCGATGCCGGCGCGGGCGGCGCGGGCCGCGGCCAGTTGGACGCCGCGCGCCTCGGCGCTGCCGTGCCGCTTCGCGGTCTGCGCGTGGGTGCCGTTCCCGTCCGCGAAAGCGGACGGGACGGATATCAGGCCGGCCGTGAGCGCTCCGGCGGCGAGGGTGCCGGCGGCGGCTATGGCCGCCTTCCGTCTGGTCACGAATTCTCCCCCTTCGGGTGCTGCCGCGTGTGACGGCGGTGGTCGGTGACCACGGTGGTGGTGTCAGGGGGATCCTTGTCCCTCACAGGCAGTAAGGGACAGGGCAAGGATTGGTTCTTTACCAAGCCGTATCTTTGCGCCGCGCTCACCAAGAAAGCGAGGTCAACGCCTCGTCCAGCACCCGGCGCAGGCACAGCGCGTCCGGCGCCACGGCCGTCACCAGCACCGCCGGACCGGCCAGCGGAGTCACCGCCGCCGTCTCCCCCAGCACCCGCGGCGCGGCCGGTGCGTCCGCCAGCGCGGGGTCCACCACGAGCAACTGCCCCACCGCACGGTGACCGCCCAGCACAGCGCCGCCGTCCCAGCCCGGCGCGCCCGGCCCGAAGTCGAGCCGCTGGTCGAGCAGCGGGCGCCCCGCCCGGTACACCGTCAGCCTGCTGCCGAGCCGGCCCGGCTCCTCCCCCGCCCGGCCCAGCACCTGCTCGTCCCGCAGCACCAGTCGTGCGCCGGGCGCCAGTTCGGCGCGGATGCTCTGGTGCAGTTCGCTGCCCCGCACGGAGATCAACGGTTCGGGCAGCCAGTGCAGCCGGCCGCCCTCCCCCACGTCGAGCCGCACGTCGTAGCGCGCGGGCTCCGCCGTACGACCGGGCAGGGCCAAGGTGGCGGCGCTGCCGTCCACCCGCAGGGCGGCCCCCGGTTCGACGACCGTCTCGATCGCCAGCCGGTCCCCGCCCAGCGGCGCGCTCATCGCACCGACGAGTGTGACGCGGGCACAGGACGGGTCCGCCGAGCGGGTACGGCGCAGTGCGAAGGGGCCCTCCCCGCTGCGCAGCGGCAGGGCGGTACCGCCGCGCCCGTCGGGCGCGGCGGTGATCCGGGCCAGCGCGCTGACGCCGGTGGGCGCGAGGGCCGTCGTCATGCGGACCGGCCCGCCGACGCCGCCGGTTCGGCCGCCTGTCCCGTCCACGCGGTGAGCTGGGAACGCACCCAGTCGGCGACCGGCGTGACACCCGGCTCCTGCCGCAGCGACTGGAAGATCACCGGCAGTTCGCCCCGCTGCTGCTTGGCGTCCCGCTCCATGCCCGCCAGGTCGGACCCCACGTAGGGCGCCAGGTCCGTCTTGTTGACGACGAGCAGATCGGCGGTGGAGACACCCGGACCGCCCTTGCGGGGGATGTCGTCGCCGCCCGCCACGTCGATGACGAAGATCTGGACGTCGATCAGCCCCTTGGAGAACGTCGCGGTCAGGTTGTCGCCGCCGGACTCGACCAGGATGAGGTCGAGCGGCCCGACCTCGTCCTCCAGGTCCTCAACGGCCTCCAGGTTCGCGGAGATGTCGTCCCGGATCGCGGTGTGCGGGCAGGCCCCGGTCTCCACCGCGGTGATCCGCTCCGGCGGCAGCACCGCCTCGCGGAGCAGGAACGCGGCGTCCTCACGGGTGTAGATGTCGTTGGTGACGACCGCCAGCGACAACTGGTCGCGCAGCGCGCGGCACAGCGCCGCGACGGTCGCCGTCTTGCCGGAGCCGACGGGACCGCCGAGTCCGACACGGAGCGCCCGGCGGGTGCCGTCGGGACGGATCGCCGAGGCGCTGTGCCGCTCGGGGTAGGTGGTGCCGTGGTCGAGATGCATGATTTCTCCCAGTCGGTTCGTGGTTGTTCGGGCGCGGAGCACCGGGCGCGGCGGGGGTCAGGACGCGAAGAGGCGGACCGGCCACGCCGCGTGCTGCTCCGCGGTGATCTCCAGCAGCGGCGCGGAGGCCGCGGGCAGGTCGTCGACGGGCCCGTCGCACACCGCCGCCGCCCGCCGCGCCACCTCCTCGATCTCGGGCGCCAGCCGGGCCAGGACGGTGGTGGCGTCGAACGGGTCGAGACTGAGCAGCCGGACCACCGCCGTCGCCGGACCGCTCGCGTTCTCGTAGGCGGCGGCGTACGCGGCATCCAGCGGGCCCAGCCCGGCCGACCGGGCCGCCAGCCCCAGCACCACCGGCTGGTGGGCGCCCTTGGGGCGGGCCGCCGCCAGCGCGTCCAGCTCCGGCCCCGGCCAGGCCGCCCGCGCCGCCCGCATCATCTGCCGGCCCAGCTTGCGGGCCGTGCGGCGCAATGCCGGGGACGGGGTGCGGGCATCGGCGGCCTCGTCCAGCACGAGCGGATCGGTGCCGGCCGCGGCTGCCGCCGCCAGGGCCGCCGCGGTCAGGCCGGCCGTGTGCAGCCGGCCGGCGCAGAAGCGGTGCAGGCTCTCCGCGTCGCGGATGCGGCCCGCACGTACGGCCGCCTCGGCGCCTCCCGAGTGGGCGTGCCCGCCCGCCGGGAACCGCCCGTCCGCGAGCACCAACAGTGCGGCGCTGCCGCTCATGGGACCTCCAACTCTCTCCGGGCGCCGTACGGGCCCGGCGCTGCTGCACGGCGGGCCCGGCCGCCGAACGGGACGGGCGCCCCGCCCTTCCGGCGGGACCTCGGTACCCGCGTGGGCCCGCGCACCGGTGCGGGGCCCCGGAGGTCCCCCGCAACACGCCGGTCCCGATGAGCCGGGCACCGGTCGCGGGCAGTTGTCGCGCCGTCTTCCAGGACAGGAACCAGCGCTGCTCTCAGAACAGGAAGTAGCGCTGCGCCATGGGCAGGGTCTTCGCCGGGGACGGGTCGACGGGGGTGCCGTCGATCGTGACGGTGAAGGTGTCCGGATCGACCCGCACATCGGGACGGGCGTCGTTCTGGCGCATGTCGGCCTTGGTGACGGGCCGGGTGTCGCGGATGGCGACGAACCGCTTGCCGAGTTCGAGCCGTTCGGGGAGCGCGTCGTCCAGCGCGGTCTGCGTCACGAAGTTGACGGAGTTGGCCCCCGGCGCCCGCCCCGTCGCCCCGAACATCGGCCGGGGCAGCACCGGCTGCGGGGTCGGGATGGAGGCGTTGGCGTCCCCGAGCTGCGCGTAGGCGATCTGCCCGCCCTTGATGACGACCTGCGGCTTGACGCCGAAGAACGCCGGGTCCCACAGCACCAGGTCCGCGAGCTTGCCCGGCTCCACGGAGCCGATCTCGTCGTCCATGCCCTGGGCCACGGCGGGGTTGATCGTGTACTTGGCGACGTAGCGGCGCGCCCGCAGGTTGTCGGCGCGTCCGTCGCCGGCCAGCGCTCCGTACCGCTCCTTCATCACATGGGCGGTCTGCCAGGTGCGCAGCACGACCTCGCCGATACGGCCCATGGCCTGCGCGTCGGAGGAGAGGATCGAGATGGCACCGAGGTCGTGCAGGGTGTCCTCGGCGGCGATGGTGCTGGGCCGGATCCGGGACTCGGCGAAGGCGAGGTCCTCGGGCACGGCGGGGTTGAGGTGGTGGCAGACCATCAGCATGTCGAGGTGTTCCTCGACGGTGTTGACGGTGTGCGGCCGGGTGGGGTTGGTGGAGGACGGCAGCACGTTGGACTCGCCGACGACGGTGATGATGTCGGGCGCGTGCCCGCCGCCGGCGCCTTCCGTGTGGTATGCGTGGATGCCGCGTCCGGCGATGGCGGCGAGGGTGTCGCCGACGAATCCGGCCTCGTTGAGGGTGTCGGTGTGGATGGCCACCTGGGCGCCGGTCTCGTCGCAGACCGACAGACAGGCGTCGATGACGGCGGGGGTCGCGCCCCAGTCCTCATGGATCTTGAACCCGACGGCTCCGGCGCGGAGTTGGTCGAACATCGACTCGCGCGAGACGGTGTTGCCCTTGCCGAGCAGACCGACGTTGACCGGGAAGCCGTCCATGCCCTCCAGGGTGCGGGCCATGTGCCAGGCGCCGGGGGTGACGGTGGTCGCCTTGGAGCCCTCGGCCGGTCCGGTGCCGCCGCCGACGAGCGTGGTGATGCCGGAGGCCAGCGCCTCCCGGACGAGGTCGGGGCAGATGAAGTGGACGTGGGTGTCGATGGCACCGGCGGTGAGGATCTTGCCGTTCCCGGCGATGATCTCCGTTTCCGGGCCGATCACCAGATCCGGGTGGACACCGTCCATGGTGTCCGGATTGCCGGCCTTGCCCAGCGCGACGATACGGCCGTCGCGGATGCCGATGTCGGCCTTGACGATGCCCCAGTGGTCGAGGACGAGCGCGCCGGTGATCACGGTGTCGGGGGCGCCTTCGGCGCGGGTGGCAAGGGACTGCCCCATGGACTCGCGGAGGACCTTGCCCCCGCCGAAGACCGCCTCGTCGCCGGAGCGTCCGGGACCACCGGCCAGGTCGTCCTCGATCTCGATGACGAGCGAGGTGTCGGCGAGCCGCACGCGGTCACCGGTGGTGGGGCCGAACAGGTCGGCGTAGGCGGCGCGGGACAGCTCAAGCATCGAGGGGGCCTCCTGTGGCGGAACGCAGACCCGCGACGATGCGCCTGCCGCCGATGGGGACCAGGGCGACGTCGACGGGGATGCCGGGCTCGAAACGGACGGCGGTGCCGGCCGCGATGTCGAGGCGCTTGCCCCGCGCGGCCTCGCGGTCGAACTCCAGTCCGGGATTGGCCTCGGCGAAGTGGTAGTGGGAGCCGACCTGGACGGGGCGGTCGGCGGCGTTGAGCACGGTCAGCCGGGTCACCTCGGCACCCTCGTTGACCGGCACCGGGTCCTCGGCGTAGAGGATCTCTCCGGGAATCATGGTGTACGGCTCCTGGTCGGTGCGGTCAGGTGATCGGTTCGTGGACGGTCACGAGCTTGGTGCCGTCGGGGAACGTGGCCTCGACCTGCACGTCGTGGAGCATCTCGGGGATGCCCTCCATGACGTCGTCGCGGGTGAGGACCTGCCGGCCGGACTCCATGAGCTGGGCGACGGTGCGCCCGTCGCGGGCGCCCTCCAGCACGTGCGCGGTGATCAGCGCGACGGCCTCGGGGTGGTTCAGGCGCAGGCCGCGGTCCTTGCGCCGTTGTGCCACATCGGCCGCGACATGAATGAGCAGACGCTCCTGCTCATGCGGGGTCAATTGCATACTCTCCACCTCACCGTCGTCGCCGGGTTCGGGGACGCCCGGTTCACTCACGGCGACGACACACGTCGGTAGATGTATCACACATACGACACTCCGGGCTCAACTGCCCCGGAGATTACGGCGACGACACTTCGTTGCTGTGAACAACTCTTTTCGGAACCGTATCTTCCGCGGCCCTTCCCAAGAGTCTCAGACGGCCGTCAGCCGGCCGCCCCGGACCCCTCCCCCGGCGGCACCGTCATCGAGACCAGGGCGCGCAGCCCCCTGGCGAACTCCTCCGGGGCGATGCCGCCCCACAGCGCCTGCTGGACGAGGTACCCCTGGACCGCGCCAATAAGGGTGCGCGCCACGTGCACGGTGTTCGCCTGGCGGTCCACCCAGCCGCGCGCCTGGTACTCCTCGACCAGCCGGGCCCACTCCACAGTCAGCTGGGCGTACGCCTCGTTCACCGCCTCGGCCAGCTCGGCATTGCGCAGCGCCTCGCTCCAGATCTGCACCAGCAGCCGGGGGAGTTCCCGCGCGTCCTCGCCCGCCCCCATGGCCTCCTTCAGCCGGCCGAAGACCTCGACGAACAGATCGTCCGGCGTCGGCGGGATCCGGTCCGCGCCGAGCTGGTCGAAGGAGGCCCGGACCACCGCCAGCGCCTCTCGCGCCACCGCGACGACGATCTCCTCCTTGCCGGTGAAGTAGCGGTAGACGGCCCCCGCGGACAGTCCGCTCTCCCGGAGCACGTCCTGCATCGAGGCGGCCTGGAAACCGTCTCGCAGAAAGGCGCGGCGCGCCCCGGCGAGGATCTGACGGCGGCGGGCTGCGAGGTGTGCGGCGGGGACGCGGGGCATGGACCCACCCTAGAAGGAACGTTCTTTTTTCACAACGGGCACGGGCGCTCTCACTGACACCGGCACCGGGTAAAACGAACGGTCATTCTCCTTTTCGGTGCACGACCCCCGGCCCCTGACCCGCCACCCCGTCCGCCCCGCGGAGCGCGCCCGCTCCTCGCGAACACCCGTCCGCTATGCGCTCTTGACGGGCAGCTCCACCGCCAGCAACCTCATGTCCACGTCAACTCGTGCGGCCCGCTGCCGCGCGTCCACCCCCCACACCAACGGAGCCAAGCACGTGACACGTGGACACAGACACTCCCGCGCACCACACGGCCACCACCGCCGGGCCGCGCTGGCCGCCGCGTCGAGTGCGGCCCTCGCGCTCACCCTCCTCGGCGCCGCCGGGGCACAGGCCGACCCCGCCACCGCCCCGGCCGCCGAGGCACCGGACATCTCCGTCGCCGCCGTCCAACAGGACCTCAAGGACCTCCAGTCGATCGCCGAGGCCAACGGCGGCAACCGGGCACACGGCCGGCCCGGCTACCGGGCCTCCCTCGACTACGTGAAGGAGAAGCTGGACGCCGCCGGCTACCGGACCACCATCCAGGAGTTCACCAGCGGCGGGAAGACCGGCTACAACCTGATCGCCGACTGGCCCCAGGGTGGCACCGGCGAGACGGTGATGACAGGGGCCCACCTGGACTCGGTCACCGCCGGGGCCGGCATCAACGACAACGGCTCCGGCTCCGCCGGCGTGCTGGAGACGGCCCTGGCCGTCGCCGCGGCCGACCTCGAGCCCTCCAAGCATCTGCGATTCGCCTGGTGGGGCGCGGAGGAGCAGGGCCTGGTCGGCTCCCGCCACTACGTCGACAGCCTCGGCGAGGACGAACTGGCCGCGCTGGACACCTATCTGAACTTCGACATGATCGGCTCACCCAACGCGGGACACTTCGTCTACGAGGACGATCCCGCCGTGGCCTCGGTGTTCACCGAGTGGTTCCGCGCCAAGGGCATCGAGACGGAGGCGTCCGAGGAGACGGACGGGCGCAGCGACCACGCCTCGTTCAAGAGCGCCGGAGTCACCGTCGGCGGCAGCTTCACCGGCGCGGGCGCCGTCAAGACCCAGGCGCAGGCCGACAAATGGGGCGGCACGGCGGGCGAACCGTACGACTCGTGCTACCACTCCGCCTGCGACGACACGGCGAACATCGACGAGAAGGCGCTGGACCTGCACAGCGACGCCATCGCGCACGCCGTCTGGCAGCTCAGCTCCTGACCCGCGCGCCCGCGCGCGGACTCCGCGCCGGCCACGCGCGGAAAGCCCGCGCATCCGCCGCCGGCCGCCCGCGCGGGCTCAGCGCTCCTGGCCCGGCCGCCCGTCACCGGCGGCCGGGCCGCGGTGTTCGGCGGCGATGCCGAAGCGCCGAGCCTCGGGCCGGACGGCGCCACCCACCTCGCGGAACGCGGAGACCGTACTGATGATCTCCTCCGGTTCCTGCTCGCTCTCACCCGCCTCCAGGCGTTCCAGGTCCGCTGCGGAGACCAGCCCCACGATCGGCTTGCCGTGCCGGGTGACCACGACGCGCTCGTTGCCGTAGACGACCCGATTGATCAGATCCGCCAGCTCGGCCCGCGCCTGCGTCACCGGAATCTCGTAAGCCATGCGGCCATTCTAGGCGCGCTGCGAAACCGCAGGTCAGAGCCGTTTGCCCGGTCGCGCCACGCGCTGCTCCGGGGCCGCTCGCGCGGCGCGGCACCCCGGCCGGGCGAGGCGTCCGCCCTCTTCGCCGTCAGCGGAAACCCCCTTCGCCCCGGGGACGTTGACGGCGATTCATGGTTAGCTGCTCGGCGTACGTTCTGTACATCCTGTACGTTCTCTTGCGGCGGCAGCCGCGACGACAGTGGAGTGCGACGCCATGCGGAATCAGCCGACAGCCCGGTACGTCCTGCCCGAGTTCACGGAGCGCACCAGCAGCGGCCTGCGGACAATGGATCCGTACTCGAAGCTCCTCCAGGAACGGATCGTCTTCCTGGGCACGCAGATCGACGACACCTCGGCCAACGATGTGATGGCCCAGCTCATCCACCTCGAACACGCCGCGCCGGACCAGGACATCTCGCTCTACATCAACTCGCCCGGCGGTTCGTTCACCGCGATGACCGCCATCTACGACACGATGCGGTTCGTCTCCTGCGACATCGAGACCGTCTGCCTGGGACAGGCGGCCTCGGCCGCCTCGGTACTGCTGGCCGCCGGGACACCCGGCAAACGGCTCGCGCTGCCCGGGGCGCGCATCCTCATCCACCAGCCCTCCCTCGGCGAGCCCGCACAGGGGCAGATCGCCGATCTGGAGATCCACGCCCAGGAGATGCTCCGCACCCGCCGGCTGCTGGAGGAGCTGTACGAGCGCCACACCGGCCTGCCCCGCAACAAGATCAGCGCGGATCTGGAACGCGACAAGATCTTCACCGCGCAGGAGGCCGTCGAGTACGGGCTGATCGACCGGCTCACCACCAGCCGCAAGTCCGCGCCCCTCGGCCCGGCGCAGCGGTGAGGCCGGGACGGTGAGCCGGCCGTGGCCGCCCGAACCGCCGCCGCTGCCCGCCCTCACCCGGGCCGAGTGCGACGTGATCGACGCCTATCTCGACGCACTGGACCTGCTGGGCCGGATCAACCCGGCCCGCGGCCGTGACACCTACCGCGGTCTGCGGGCCGCCCAGGGGCTGGTGGCCGCGGTCACCCGGCTGCGGGACGCGCTGACGCTGATGCACGAGCGGGGTGAGAGCGAACTGCACGCGGCCACGCTGGAGCGGGCGTTGCGCGTGCTCGACGGAGAACGGCGGGCCGCCCTGGTCGGCCCGCCGGCCCCCCGCAGGCCGGACGAGGACGGGCCACGGCCGTGAACGGCGGGGTTCCAGCAGACGAGACACGGGTTGGAGGCCGCAGCGGAGCGGATTAAAGTGACGATCATGATTTCGGTGACGACGACCGTATCCCCGCCCGCCGCGTAAGGCGGGCCGCCACACGGAACCGCCGCGACGGAGACGCCCTCCGCCGCGGAGATCGGTGGTGCCCGCGGACGGGACACCATCCGTTCTCTCCTCACGCGGAGCGTTTTCGTGCCGACTTCATCCTTCGGCCTGCCCGTCGGGCGTGGCCTGTTCTACCTCGCCGTCGCCGGTGCCACCTGGGGCACCACCGGAGCGGCCGTCGATCTCCTCTACGCGGGCAGCGGCCTGGGCCCGCTCGCCGTCTCCTTCTGGCGCTATGCGAGCGGGCTCGCCCTGCTGCTGGCGGGCCGCGCGCTGCTGGCGGCCGTCCGGCGCCGGTCCGACAGGGCGGGGGCGGTGCGCTCCCGCACCCGCCTCACCCGCTCGCGGCTCACACTGCGGGTGACCACCGGACTGTGCCTGGCCGTCTTCCAGACCGCATACTTCGCGGCCGTACCGGCCACCGGCGTCGCGGTCGCCACCATCGTGACGCTCGGCGCCAGCCCGGTGTTCGTGGCGGTGGGCGCCCGGCTGACGCTGGGGGAACGGCTGGGCCGGGGCGGCGCCGCGGCCGTCGCCGCCGCCCTGACCGGGCTGGCCGTGCTGGTGCTCGGCGACCACGGGGGCGGGGTGCACGCGGACGGCGTCGCACTGGCACTGCTGGCCGCCGCCTCCTTCGCCGGGTCGGTCGTCCTGGCCCGCCGGGCGGGCAGCGCGCAGAACGCGGAGAACTCCTTCACCCTGACCGTCTGGTCGTTCACCGTCGGCGCCGTGGTGCTGCTGCCGTTCGCACTGGCCGAGGGCGCGCTGCCGCAGACCGACGGACTCGCGCGTGGGGCGCTGCTGTTGCTGTACGTCGCGGCTGTGCCGACCGCGCTGGCGTACCCCCTGTACTTCGCCGGCACGGCCGTCGTACGCGCCGCCACCGCGTCGGTCGTCATGCTGATCGAACCGGTGAGCGCGGCCGTCCTCGCCGTCGGACTGCTCGGCGAACGGCTGACGGTACCAACGTGCATGGGCACTCTCGTGCTGCTGACAGCCGTGCTCTTCCTGACACGGGCCGAAACGGCACGCACGGAGACGGCACCCTCCGCCTAGGCCGCCGCGACGGAACGCGAGCGCCGGCAACTCACCGGACCGGCCGCCGGAGGTCGAGGAATTCCCACGTCCCTGTCTCTCCCGTGCCGGCCGGGCGGCGGGCAGCGTCGATGCTGCCCGGCGTCCGGCCGGCGCCCGCTCGCCGACGCGGCGGGAGGCGGGAGTTCAGCCCGTGGGAAGTGGTTGCCAGGGGAGTTCCACCCAGACCGTCTTGCCGCCGTGCCGCGCCGGGGTGACGGCCATCCTGCCGCCGGACTCGGCGGTCAGTGAGCGGACGATGACCAGGCCGCGTCCGTTGTCCTGCTGCACCGCGGCGGGAAGGCGGCGCGGCCTGCGCGGGTGGCTGTCGGTGACCCCCAGCCGCAGCCGCTCGGTGCCCTCCAGCCGCAGCTCGACCGTGAAGGACGGCGACTGTCCGCAGGTGTGCTGCACGGCGTTGGTGGCGAGTTCGGAGACGATCAGCCGCAGCATGTCCACGGTCTCCGCCCGCTCGGACAGCCCCCAGGACAGCAGGACGTCGGTGACATGACGGCGTGCGGTGGTGACGGAGGCGGGCTCGCTCGGCAGGGTGAGCGTGACTTCCTGATTGTCTGCCATGGCGAGGGCGTCCCTTTCCCGGGGCCGTTGGCTCCTCTGTCGGGCGGCGCGGGCTCCTCCTGGTGACGGAGCGGCCCGGACAGCCGCTGCGCGACAGAGTGCCATTCCCGGCGCCGCCACGCGGCCGATCACCCCGCCCGGACGGCCATCTGTCGCCCGATGCGGTGAACTCTTGCGACATCGCCCCTATGTGACCTTCTCGGGGACGTATCACCCCCGCGCGTGCGGAGAGCGCCCGCCCCGCGTACGGGGACCGCGCGGGGCGAGGGCCCGTCGCGGGCGGGTCAGCCGCGGTGCGGTGCCGTCGCGACCACCAGTGCGACCGCACGGTCGATCTCGGCCTCGGTCAGATCGCCGCGCACGGTCAGCCGCAGCCGGGAGACGCCGTCGGGCACGGACGGCGGGCGGAAGCAGCCCGCGTGGACACCGGCCGCGCGCAGTGCCGCCGCCCAGTCCACCGCCGCGTGCGGGGAGGGCGCCCGGACGGAGACGACGGCGGCGTCCGGCCGGGCCGCCTCCAGTCCGGCGGCGGTCAGCCGCGCGTGCAGGCCGGCGGCGAGGGCCCGGGTGCGGGCGGCGCGCCCGGGTTCGCGGCGCAGCAGCCGCAGGGCGGCGAGCGCCGCACCGGTGGCGGCGGGCGCCAGCCCGGTGTCGAAGATGAACGTCCGCGCGGTGTTGACGAGATGGGCGATGACCCGCGCCGGTCCCAGCACGGCACCGCCCTGGCTGCCCAGCGCTTTGGAGAGGGTCACGGTCGCGACCGTACCGGGGCGGCCGGCCAGTCCGGTGGCGTACAGCGCTCCCCGTCCACCCTCGCCGAGCACGCCGAGCCCGTGCGCGTCGTCCACCAGGAGCCCGGCGCCGGCCCGGGCGCACACCTTCGCGAGCGCGCCCAGGGGTGCGGCGTCCCCGTCCACGGAGAAGACCGAGTCGGTGACCACGAGCGCCGGACCGCGCCCGGTGTACGCGGCGAGTTCCTTGGCGACGGCGTCCGGGTCGGCGTGCGCGGCGACGGCGGTGCGGGCCCGGGACAGCCGGCAGCCGTCGATCAGTGAGGCGTGGTTGCCGGCGTCGGACACCAGCAGCCCGGCGTCGCCGGGGGCGTTGGTGAGCGCGGTGACGGCGGCCAGGTTCGCGGTGTACCCGGAGGAGAGGACCAGTGCCGCCTCGAAACCGCAGAAGTCGGCCAGTTCCGCTTCGAGTTCGGCGTGGAGCGTGGTGGAGCCGGTCACCAGCCGGGAGCCGCCGGAGCCCGCGCCCCAGCGCCGGGCCGCTTCGGCCGCCGCCGCGGTGACGGCCGGGTGGCGGGAGAGGCCAAGGTAGTCGTTCCCGGCCAGGTCGAGCAGGGGTGAGCCGGCCGTGCGCGGGGTCAGGGTGCGCAGCAGTCCGGCCGAGCGGCGGGCGTCGAGGGCGGCTGCCGTCCACGCGAACGGGTCATGGGGTGGCCGAGTCGTGTCGGGGGCCATGGGCCTTCCTCCGGTCGCACGCGTCGTCGGGTTCCGGGCGGCTGTTCCATCAGGATCTTTTGTAGGCAGTCAATAGAACCTAACCTGCCATCTCGGACGGTGACGTGTGACAACATCCACACCTCGCTCCAGCGGCCTTGTAGGGTTCCTCCATTACTCGGCAGGGCCGCATGGGCCAGGATCGTCCGCATGGACGAGTTGCTGAATTCACTGGTGGAGACAGGGCTCCGCGGCGGGACGCCCACCCGAAGCGAAGCGCTCGCGGTGCTGCGCACGAGCGACGACGACCTGCTCGACGTGGTGGCCGCCGCCGGGAAGGTGCGCCGCCGCTGGTTCGGGCGCCGGGTCAAACTCAACTACCTGGTGAACCTCAAGTCCGGCTTGTGCCCGGAGGACTGTTCGTACTGTTCCCAGCGGCTCGGCTCCCAGGCGGACATCCTGAAGTACACCTGGCTCAAGCCCGAGGAGGCGGCCGACGCCGCGGCGGCCGGCGTGCGCGGCGGCGCCAAGCGGGTGTGCGTCGTGGCGAGCGGGCGCGGCCCCACGGACGGGGACGTGGCCCGGGTGTCACGGACGATCGAGGCCATCAAGGAGCGCACCGGCGGGGTGGAGGTGTGCGCCTGCCTCGGGCTGCTCTCGGACGGGCAGGCCGAACGGCTGCGGGCGGCCGGTGCCGACGCCTACAACCACAACCTCAACACCGCGGAGGCCACCTACGGCGACATCTGCACCACCCACACCTACGACGACCGGGTGGCGACGGTGAAGGAGGCGCGGACGGCCGGGCTCTCCCCCTGCTCCGGACTGATCGCCGGGATGGGCGAGAGCGACGAGGACCTGGTGGACGTCGTCTTCTCGCTGCGTGAACTGGACGTGGACTCGGTGCCCGTCAACTTCCTGCTGCCGTTCGAGGGCACGCCGCTGGCGGACCAGTGGAACCTGACACCGCAGCGGGTGCTGCGCATCCTGGCCATGGTGCGGTTCGTCTGTCCGGACGTGGAGGTTCGGCTGGCTGCGGGACGCGAGGTCCATCTGCGCTCCCTCCAGCCGCTGGCACTGCACATGGTCAACTCGATCTTCCTTGGCGACTACCTCACCAGCGAGGGGCAGGCCGGCAAGGCCGACCTGGAGATGATCGCGGACGCCGGTTTCGAGGTGGAGGACGCGGAGACGACGACGATGCCCGCGCACCGGAACGGCGCCGGAGGAGCCGCCGGCGGCGCCGCCACCTCCGCCACGACCGTCGCGCAGGAGGCCGCCGCCGTGCCGGACGCCCCCGTACCGGAGTCCGCCGTACCGGAGTCCGCCGCCGCCGGGCGGCCCGAGCGGCCTCAGGCGCGGGTGGCCGTACGCAGGCGCGGGGCGGGGACGGAGCTGCCGCCCAATGCCTGACAGCGTGACGTTGCCGCAGCCCGCCGCGTGGACGCCCGCGCCCCCGCTCGACCCCGAGGCGCTCCTCGCCCTGGACCGGCGGCACGTGTGGCACCCGTACGCGCCGATGCCCGGGACGGCCGAACCGCTGGTGGTGGAGTCGGCCTCCGGCGTACGGCTGCGGCTGGCCCGCCCGGCCCACGGGCAGCGGGAACTGGTGGACGGTATGGCGTCCTGGTGGTCGGCCGTCCACGGCTACAACCACCCGGTGCTCAACGCGGCGGCCGGCGACCAGCTCGGCCGGATGAGCCACGTCATGTTCGGCGGGCTCACCCACGAGCCGGCCGTGCGGCTGGCCGAACGGCTGGCCCGCATCAGCCCCGGCGACCTGGAACACGTCTTCCTGTGCGACTCGGGGTCCGTGGCCGTCGAGGTCGCGGTCAAGATGTGCCTCCAGTACTGGCGGTCGCTGGGCCGGCCGGAGAAACACCGGCTGATGACATGGCGGGGCGGCTACCACGGCGACACCTGGCAGCCGATGTCGGTGTGCGACCCGGAAGGCGGGATGCACCACCTGTGGTCCGGCACCCTGCCGGTGCAGGTGTTCGCCGAGGCCCCGCCGTCCGGCTTCGACGCGGAGCCCGACCCGGCGTACCTCACCCACCTGCACGAGACGGTGGCACGGCACGCGGACGAACTGGCCGCCGTCATCGTCGAACCGGTGGTGCAGGGGGCCGGCGGAATGCGGTTTTACTCCCCCGCGTACCTACGGGCGCTGCGCGAGGCGTGCGACGCGCACGGGGTGCTGCTGGTGCTGGACGAGATCGCCACCGGATTCGGCAGGACCGGCGAACTGTTCGCGGCGCACCACGCCGGGGTGGTGCCCGATGTGATGTGCGTCGGCAAGGCACTGACCGGCGGCTATCTCTCGATGGCGGCGGCCTTGTGCACGCCGCGCGTGGCGGAGGGGATCGCGCGCGGCCCGGTACCGGTGCTGGCCCACGGTCCGACGTTCATGGGCAACCCGCTGGCCGCCGCCGTCGCGGGCGCCTCCCTCGACCTGCTGCTGTCCCAGGACTCGCGGGCCGAGGTGCGGCGGGTGGGCGACGGACTGCGTGCGGGGCTCGCCCGGGCGGCCGGGCTGCCCGGCGTGGTGGAGGCGAGCGTGCTGGGGGCGATCGCCGTCGTCCGCCTCGACCACGAGGTGGACGTGGCCGCCGCCACCCGCGCCGCCGTCCGGGCCGGGGTGTGGCTGCGGCCGTTCCGCGACATGGTGTACGCGATGCCCCCGTACGTCACACCGGACGAGGACGTCGCACGGATCGCCGCCGCGATGTGCGCGGCGGCCCGGGAAGGCTGAGAAGGGTGACGAGGAGCGGAATGCGGGGAGTGGTGTGCGTCTCCGGCGCGGGGACGGAGATCGGCAAGACGGTGACCACCGCGGCGGTGGCGGCGTGCGCGGTGGGCGCGGGACGGTCGGTCGCCGTCCTCAAACCCGCCCAGACGGGCCTGGCCCCCGGGGAGCCCGGCGACGTGGCCGAGGTCCGGCGTCTGGCCGGCGAGGACCGGGTCACCGGCGCCGAACTGGTGCGGTATCCCGACCCGTTGGCGCCGGAGACCGCCGCCCGGCGGGCCGGACTGCCGTATCCCTCGGTGCACCGGATCGTGGAGGAGGCGGAGAAGCTGGCCGCCTCGCACGACCTGGTGCTGGTGGAGGGCGCGGGCGGACTGCTGGTGCGGTTCGACGCCGAGGGCGCCGGACTGGCGGACGTGGCACGGCTGCTGGCCGCGCCGGTGCTGGTCGTCGTCCAGGCCGGGCTGGGCACGTTGAACACGGCGGCACTGACGGCCGAGGCACTGCGGGCACGGCGCGTCGAGTGCGCGGGCATGGTGATCGGCAGCATGCCCGCCGCACCGGGACTCGCGGAGCGCTGCAACGTCACGGACCTGCCACGGTGCACCGGGTTGCCGCTTCAGGGCGCCGTCCCCGAGGGCGCGGGATCGCTGGAGCTGGCCGCGTTCCGCCGGCAGGCCCCCACCTGGCTGACCCCGGCACTGGGCGGCGCAGCCGCTCCCCGTCCTGACGCCCCCGCCGGGCCCTGCCCGCCCCCACCACGTGAGGGCACGGCACGGGGCCCGGCGGCCATCCGGGACGCGGGGCCCGTTCTCGGACCACGGGTCGCAGAACCTCGGCCCGCAAAGCCCGGACTCCCGCCACCCGGGTCACAGGCGCCCGGCCCGCAGAGCACCCGATCCCCGAGACCCGGGACACCGGCCCCCGGCGGGCAGGTCGCAGGCTGCCGGCCCGCAGGGCACAGGTTCCCGCCAGGCACGGCACAGGGCCCAAGCCCCGTACGGCACAGAGCTAAGGCGCGCCGTGAGGTGCGGGCGCGCCAGCCGACGGGTCGGGCCGCCGGCGGTGAACAAGCGGACGAATACGGCCGAAGCCGTCGCCCCGGGGGCGGCGGCTGCCTAGGATGCGAGGCGCTGCGTCCGTGCGCCGCCGACGGGCGGCTTCCCGGAAAGGTCCGACCATGCCCGGTCCCGTGCGTCCCTTCCGTTTCGGCGTCAACATGCTCGACTTCGGCTCCGGTCCGCAGTTCCGGCAACGCTGCCGCCGGGCGGAGGAGCAGGGTTACGACATCATCCACGTGCCCGACCATCTGGGCATGTGCGCCCCCTTTCCCGCACTGGTGGCCGCAGCGGAGGTGACCGAGCGGCCGAGGCTGGGCACCTTCGTGCTGAACGCGGGGTTCTGGAACCCGGCGCTGCTGGCCCGCGAGACGGCGACGCTGGACCAGCTCTCGGGCGGCCGGTTCGAGCTGGGGCTGGGTGCCGGATATGTGAAGGCCGAGCACGACGCGGCCGGGCTGCCGTTCGCCTCGCCGGGCGGCCGAGTGGACCATCTGGAGCAGGTCGTCGCCGAGGTGACACGGCTGCTGGCCGACCCCGGGCACACGCCCCGCCCGGTGCAGGAGCCGCTGCCGCTGCTGATCGGCGGCAACGGCGACCGGGTGCTGCGGCTGGCGGCGCGTACCGCCGCGGTGGTCGCGTTCACCGGCGCACAGCAGGCACCGGGGCAGCCGGAGGGCGCCATGCGGCTGATCACCCCGGCGGAGCTGGAGCAGCGCACGGCCGCGCTGGGGGCCTTCGCCGAGGGCCGCGCCGAGCCTCCGGAGCTGAACTTCCTCGTCCAGCGGGTCGTCTCCGCCACCGGCCTCCGCGCCGCGCTGGAGGAGCTGCGCCCGTACGGGCCGGCGATGAGCAACGAGGAGCTGCTGGAGCACCCGGCGCTGCTCGCGGGTACCCCGCGGCAGATGGCCGAGCGGCTCCGCGCGCACCGGGAGCGCTTCGGCCTGTCGTACTTCACCGTCATGGACTCCGCCATGGACGACTTCGCCCCGGTGATCGAGGAACTGCACGGCGGCTGAGCCGCCCGGTGCGTCCCACCAGGCGGAAAAGCGTCGCACGGCGGCCGGTGCGGGTGCTGGGATGCTCCGCATGGACGAGGATCTTGGAAACCGCGCGGACGGCCTGCGTATCCGTCCGGCGGACGAGCGGGACATCGACCGGGTGCTGGCCTTCTGGCGGGAGGCCGCCGAGGGCACCAGCGTCAGCGACGACGGGGCGGGCGTGGCCGCGCTGCTCGCCCGGGATCCCGAGGCCCTGCTGCTGGCCGAGCGGGACGGTGTGCTGGTGGGCACCGTGATCGCGGGCTGGGACGGGTGGCGCTGCTCCCTCTACCGGCTGGCCGTGCTGCCCTCTCACCGGCGCCGCGGCGTCTCCCGGGCGCTGCTGGCCGCCGCCGAGCGGCGCTTCACCGCGCTGGGCGGGCGGCGCGGGGACGCCATGGTGTTGGACGCGAACGAGCGGGCACACCGTGCCTGGGAGGCCGCCGGTTACGCTCCGCAGCCGGAGTGGAGCCGCTGGGTCAAGTCCCTCACCGGCTGAGCGGGAGGGCGCCCGGCACCGCACGGCGACGGGAACCGGACGGACCACCTGCCCGTTTACGATGGACAGCCCCGCCGGACCTGCATGCCAGCAGGTCCGGCGCAGTCATCACAATCGAAAGGTGTGAGCGTCCGCCCATGGGCGACCCTCCTAGTAGCGTCCCCCGGACCCGGTCCGGGCGGTGCCCTGAACGACACCGCGCGCCCCAGCGCCCCCTGGCCCAGCATGGGAGGGAGGTGAAGGAGCGTTGATGGAAGTCCTTCTGCTGCTCGTGGCGCTGCTGCTGGCTCTCGCCTGTGGTGGGTTCGTCGCGGCGGAGTTCTCCCTCACGACGGTCGAGCGCAGCGAACTGGAGCGCGCGGAGCAGCGTGGCGACCGGGGCGCGAAGAGCGCGCTGGCGGCTGTCCGCTCCCTCACCTTCCAGCTCTCGGGTGCGCAGCTGGGCATCACCGTCACCAATCTGGTGGTCGGCATGCTGTCCGAGCCGTCCATCGCGGCGCTGATCTCCGGGCCGCTGCGTTCGATGGGCCTTCCGCCCTCGGCCGCCTCCTCCGCCGCGCTCGTCCTCGGTACGGCGCTGTCCACGGTCGTTCTGATGGTGGTCGGCGAGCTGGTGCCGAAGAACTGGGCGATCTCCAAGCCGCTGCCGGTGGCCAAGGCGGTGGCCACGCCCCAGCGGGTGTTCTCCGCCGCCTTCCGCCCCTTGATCCGGCATCTGAACAACACCGCCAACCGCATCCTGCGCCGGATGGGTCTGGAGCCCACCGAGGAGCTGGCCTCGGCCCGCTCGCCGAAGGAGCTGGTGGCCCTGGCGCGGCACTCCGCGAAGGAGGGCGCGCTGGAGGAGGACACGGCGGACCTGTTCGTGCGCACCCTGCACCTGGCCGAGCTGACGGCGGAGAACGTGATGACGCCGCGGGTGCAGGTCACCTCGCTGGAGGTGCAGGCGACCGCGGAGGACGTGGCCAACGCCACGCGCGCCACCGGCCTGTCCCGTTTCCCCGTGTACCGGGGCAATCTCGACACCGTTGTGGGCATCGTCCGGATCAAGGACGTCCTGGCGATCCCCGCGGAGGAACGGCGGCTGCGCCCGGTGACGGAGCTGATGCGCGAGGCCCTGCTGGTGCCCGAGTCGCTGACGGTCGACCGGCTGCTGGACCAGCTGTCCGGCGGCGACCGCAGCATCGCCGTCGTCATCGACGAGTACGGCGGCACGGCCGGTGTCGTCACGCTGGAGGACATCATCGAGGAGGTCGTCGGCGAGGTCCGCGACGAACACGACCCGCTGGAGACGCCCGACCTGGCCGCCGTCGGCGAGGACGCCGAGGGCCGGCGTGTCTACGACGCGGACGGCGCCGCCCGTACCGACCAGCTGGAGGCCATCGGACTGCGCGCCCCGGAGGGCCCCTACGAGACGCTGGCCGGCCTCATCGCCACCGAGCTGGGTCGCATCCCCGCCACCGGTGACACGGTGACGGTCGCCGGGTGGCACATCGAGGTCACCGACGCGACCGGGCGGCGCGCCGCCCAGCTCCGGCTGACCGGCCCGCCGCCGGGCGACGACCCGGACCGGGCCGAGGCCGCGGACGACGAGTGGACGGAGGCACGGCGATGACCTTCGTGCAACTCTTCATCGGGCTGCTGACCCTGGTGGTGAACGCCTTCTTCGTCGGCGCCGAGTTCGCGATGATCTCCGTGCGCCGGGCGCAGATCGAGCCGCTGGCCGACGACGGTGACAAGCGGGCCCGCAAGGTGCTGTGGGGCCTGGAGCACGTGGCGCAGATGCTGGCCGCGGCCCAGCTCGGCATCACCCTGTGCACCCTGGTGCTGGGCGTGGTCGCCGAGCCGGCCATCGCGCACCTGCTGGAGCCGGTCTTCCACGCGGTGGGGGCACCGGACGGGGTGGCGCACGGCATCTCCTTCGTGATCGCCCTCGCGCTGGCGACGTATCTGCACATGCTGCTGGGCGAGATGGTGCCGAAGAACATCGCGCTGGCCGGTCCGGAGCGGGCCGCCCTGGCGCTGGGGCCGCCGCTGGTGGCGCTCTCCCGGGCGCTGCGGCCGGTGATCTTCGCGGTGAACTCGTTCGCGAACGGGCTGCTGAAGCTCATCCGGGTGGAGCCCAAGAGCGAGGTGGAGGCGGCGTTCTCCAACGACGACCTGGCCCAGATGGTCGCCGACTCCAGTGAGGCCGGACTGCTGGACGACCGCTCCACCGAGCGGCTGCGCGACGCCCTGGAGCTGGGCCGGCGCCCCGTGGGCGAGGTGGCGCAGCCGCTGCCGAAGGTGGTGGCCGCGGGCCGCGGCATCACCCCGGAGGGGCTGGAGCGGCTGTCGGCCGAGTCCGGGTTCTCCCGTTTCCCCGTCGTGGACGACGACGGCCGGGTGCTGGGGTATCTGCACGTCAAGGACGCGCTGGACGCCTCTCCCCGCCAGGCGCCGTTCCCGTTGACCGCGATGCGGCCCATCGCCCGGGTGCGGGCGTCGATGCCGCTGGACGACGTGCTGGGCGCGATGCGTTCCAGCGGCACCCATCTGGCGGCCGTCACGGGCGCCGACGGGCGGGCCCGCGGCGTGGTGACCATGGAGGACGTGCTGCGGGAGCTGGTCGGCCGGACGTGACCGCACCGCCGGTGCCCCCGCGCGGGGCCCGGCGGAGATAACCGTTGCCCCGAGCCGCAAAGTCGTTGCTCGGGGCAACGGGCTACCATGGGCCGCCGTGACCAGTGCAGCTCCCCACACTCCCGCCTCCGCCGGACAACCCCCCGCCGCCTTCCGTTCGTTCGTGGCGCTGGGCGACTCGTTCACCGAGGGCATGTCCGACCAGCTGCCCGACGGCAGCTACCGCGGCTGGGCGGATCTGCTGGCCGTCAGGCTCGCGGCACGCGAGCCGGAGTTCCGGTACGCCAACCTCGCGGTGCGCGGCAAGCTCATCGGACAGATCGCCGCGGACCAGATCGCCCCCGCGGCGGCGATGCGGCCCGATCTGGTCACACTCGTCGGCGGTCTCAACGACGTGCTGCGCCCCGGCTGCGACGTCGCACGGGTGTGCGCCCTGCTGGAGGAGTCGGTGGCCGCCCTCGCCCCCGCCTGCGGCACGCTCGTCCTGATGCGCAGCCCCGGGCGCCGCGGTCCCGTGCTGGAGCGGTACCGGCCCCGCATGGAACAGCTCTTCTCCTTCATCGACCAGCTCGCAGCCCGCTACGGGGCCCTGGTGGTGGACCTCTTCTCCTCCCCCGCGCTGGGCGACCCCAGGATGTGGGCCGACGACCGGCTGCACCTGACCGCCGAAGGGCACCGCCGGGTCGCCGAGGCCGTCTGGCAGCGCCTCGGCCTGCCCGCGGAGACGGACTGGAACACCCCGCTGCCGCCCGCCGCGCCCCCTTCCTGGCCGGCCCGCCGCGCCGCGGACCTGCGTTTCACCCGCGTCCACCTGCTGCCGTGGATAGGGCGCCGGCTGACCGGCCGCTCCTCCGGCGACGGCCGCGCCCCCAAACGGCCCGAGCTGGCCCCGCTGGCCTGCGGCGACACCCCCTAGGGCAGCCCCGTAGACTCGGTGGGCGTGAGTGACAAGCCGCGCATCCCGAACGTCCTGGCGTCCCGCTACGCCTCACCCGAGCTGGTCCGTATCTGGTCCCCCACCTCCAAGATCGTGCTGGAGCGGCGGCTGTGGCTCGCCGTGCTCAAGGCCCAGAAGGACCTGGGCATCGCCGTGCCCGACGAAGCACTGGCCGACTACGAGCAGGCCGTCGAGAAGGTGGACCTCGCCTCGATCGCGGAACGCGAGAAGGTCACCCGGCACGATGTGAAGGCCCGCATCGAGGAGTTCAACGCCCTCGCCGGGCACGAGCACGTCCACAAGGGCATGACCTCGCGCGACCTGACCGAGAACGTCGAACAGCTCCAGATCCGCCTCTCCCTGGAACTGGTACGCGACCGTACGGTGGCGCTGCTGCACCGGCTGGGCACCCTGGCGGGCGAGCACGCGGCCCTGGTGATGGCGGGACGCTCCCACAACGTCGCGGCGCAGGCCACCACCCTCGGCAAGCGGTTCGCCACCGGCGCGGACGAACTGCTGGTCGCCTTC
The DNA here is from genome assembly GCF_000725885.1 of Streptomyces albus subsp. albus. GTDB lineage: Bacteria > Actinomycetota > Actinomycetes > Streptomycetales > Streptomycetaceae > Streptomyces > Streptomyces albus. Next base: position 159,647 of record NZ_JODR01000010.1, read on the forward strand.
GAGCGGCTGGAGGAACTGCTGCGCCGCTACCCGCTGCGCGGCATCAAGGGTCCGGTCGGCACCGCCCAGGACATGCTCGACCTGCTCGGCGGCGACGAGGAGAAGCTGACCGACCTGGAGCGCAGGATCGCCGAGCACCTCGGCTTCGGCCGCGTCCTCACCTCCGTCGGCCAGGTCTACCCGCGCTCCATGGACCACGAGGTGGTCAGCACTCTGGTGCAGCTCGCCGCCGCCCCCTCGTCACTCGCCAAGACGATCCGTCTGATGGCCGGGCAGGAACTGGTCACCGAGGGCTTCAAGGAGGGCCAGGTCGGCTCCTCCGCGATGCCGCACAAGATGAACACCCGTTCCTGCGAGCGCGTCAACGGCCTGATGGTGATCCTGCGCGGCTTCGCCTCCATGGCCGGCGAGCTGGCGGGCGACCAGTGGAACGAGGGCGACGTGTCCTGCTCCGTGGTGCGTCGCGTGGCACTGCCGGACGCCTTCTTCGCGTTCGACGGGATGGTGGAGACGTTCCTGACGGTGCTCGACGAGTTCGGCGCGTTCCCCGCCGTCGTCGCCCGCGAGCTGGACCGCTACCTGCCGTTCCTGGCGACGACCAAGGTGCTGATGGCGGCCGTACGGGCCGGCGTCGGCCGGGAGGTCGCGCACGAGGTCATCAAGGAGCACGCGGTGGCCTCCGCGCTGGCGCTGCGCGAGGGCGCCGAACGCAACGAACTGCTCGACCGGCTGGCCGCCGACGTGCGCATCCCGCTGGACCGCGCCGCCCTGGACGAGCTGATGGCCGACCGGCTCTCCTTCACCGGGGCCGCCGCGGCCCAGACCGCCGAGGTCGTCAGCCGTGTGCAGGAGGTGGCCGAGCTCCACCCGGAGGCCGCCGCCTACCGGCCGGGGGCGATCCTCTGAGTCCCCGCTTCACCAAGGAGGAGCTGGAGGCGGCCCGCGACCGGCTGGTGCCGGACGTGGCCGCCGAAGGGCTGCGGGTGCTGTTCTGCGGCATCAACCCCGGCCTGGTCTCGGCCGTGACCGGCCACCATTTCGCCCGGCCGGGCAACCGGTTCTGGCCGGCGCTGCACGCCTCCGGCTTCACCCCGCGCCGGCTGCGGCCCGAGGAGGAGCACGAGCTGCTGGAGTACGGGCTCGGCATCACCAATGTCGTCGCCCGGGCGACGGCGCGGGCCGACGAACTGTCCCGAGCGGAGTTCACCGAGGGCGGCCGGCTGCTGGAGGAGAAGGTCGCCCGGCTGCGTCCCCACTGGCTGGCCGTCCTCGGCATCACCGCCTACCGTGCCGCCTTCGACGAGCCCACCGCCAGGATGGGACCGCAGGAACGCCTGGTGGGCGGGGTGCCGGTGTGGGTGCTGCCCAACCCCAGCGGGCTCAACGCGCACTACACGCCGCCCGCGCTGGCCGAGGAGTTCGCCAAGCTGCGCCTGGCGGCCACTCCCGAGGACTGACTTTCCCGGCGGGAAGGGCCGGCCCTCCTCCGCTTTCCCCCGGCCGGCCTCTCGCACCGCCCCGGCCACCCGCCGCCTACGGCGGGGCACACGGCACCGGGCGGCCCTTTTCGCCCACCGCCGCCAGGAGTTGCGGCGGGGTCTCGGCGTCGCGGCGGGCCGTGCCCACACCGGCCCAGCGGTCCCGCACCGTCCAGACGGCGAGTTCGGCCACCCGCCGGCACAGGGTGCGCTCCGGCTCCGGAAGGGCGAGACCGTCGGCCGCCGCCAGCAGATGCGGGTCCAGGTCCACCGTCCGCGGCTCGCCCCACTGCTGGGACAGCAGGACCAGCAGCGCCTCGTGGTCGGCGCGGATCTCCTCCGCGGCCTCCAGCACGTCCGCCGGGTCACCGTCGCAGGGCGGCTCGGCCGTGCGCAGGACGAGGACGCGGGCGCCGGGTCCGCTCAGCAGCCTGCCGAGTTCGGTGAGGTGGTGCGCGAGGTGCATGGAGCCAGTCAATCCTCCGCCACTGACAGCCGGTTGGGCGCCCGCCGGCGGCGCGGGGGCGCCGGGCCGGCGGCCCGGGTACCCGCAACGCTCGCCGTGATCGCGCCGAGCGGTTACGATCCGGCCCACGCGCACAGGCAGGGAGGCGGAGCGTGAGCAGGCTGAGCGGACGGGACCCGTCCCTGCTGCGGCGGATCAATTCCACGGTCGTACTGCGGGCGCTGCGGGGCCCGGCGGCGTCCGGCGCCCTGACTCTCACCGAACTCGGGCACGCCACGGGGTTGTCGCGGCCGACGGTCGAGGGCGTGGTGGAGGACCTGGTCGGGGCCGGTCTCGTCGCCGAGGCCGAGGCGGACCCGGCCGACGGTGCGGGCACTGCCCGACGCGGCCGGCCGGCCCGCAGATTCCGGTTCCGCGCCGAGGCCGGGCATCTGCTGGGGCTGGAGATCGGGCCGCACCGGGTGGCGGCCGTGCTGTCGGACCTGACGGGCCGTATCACCGGTTCGCTGGCCAAGGAGGTCTCCGAGAGGGCATCGGCCGATGTGCGGCTGGACAGATGCCGGGGCACCGTCGCGGAACTGCTGCGCAGGACGGGCACCGCCCGGGACACCCTGCGGGCCGTGGGCGTGGGAACGCCGGGCATCGTGGAGGCCGACGGGACGGTGCACCTGGGTACGGCCCTGCCGGGCTGGACGGGGCTGCCGCTGGGTGAGCGGCTGCGGCGGTCGTTCAGCTGTCCGGTGCTGGTGGAGAACGACGCGAACGCGGCGGTGCTGGCCGAGCACTGGAAAGGTGCGGCGCGCGGCGTGGACGACGTGGTGATGGTGCTGGCCGGGCTGAGCCCGGGCGCGGGATCGCTGATCGGCGGCCGGCTGCACCGGGGGTTCGGCGGGGCGGCCGGGGAGATCGGTGCGCTGCACCTGCTGGGCCGGGAGGCCACTCCCGAGCGGCTGCTGTCGACCACGGACGAGCCGCTGCACCCCTTGGACGAGGCGGCCGTGGCGCGGGTGTTCGCGCAGGCCAAGGGCGGCGACGACCGGGCGCGGCGGGCGATGGACCGCTTCTTGGCCCGGCTGGTGCACGATGTGGCGGCCCTGGTGCTGGCGCTGGATCCCGAACTGCTGGTGGTGGGGGGCTGGGCGTCCGGTCTGGACGGCGTACTCGACCCGCTGCGCGCGGAGTTGGCGCGTTACTGTCTGCGCCCGCCGCGGGTGGCGCTCTCCCGGCTGGGTGAGACGGCGGTGGCGACGGGCGCGCTGCGGGTGGCTCTGGACCAGGCGGAGAGCGAGCTGTTCACCTGGGAGGAGCCCCCTCCCGCCCGTTGACCGGCCGGGGCCGGTACGCGGGGCGGAGGGGGCCGGGAGCTGCGGCCGGGGTGGTCAGCCCGCGAGGGGAAGGGCGTCGGCGTCGCTGAACGACAGCCGGCAGGTGTCGGCCCGGTAGGTCGCCACGGAGACCGCCGCGGTCCGGCCGTCGGCGATGTACCGGGTGGTGACGACGAGCACGGGGGCGCCCGGCAGCCGGTCCAGCCGGCGGGCGTCCTCGGCACGTGCCGAGCCCAGTTCCACGGTGCGGTCCTGGCCCTGGAGGTCGAGGCGGTGCAGTTCCCGCAGGACGGCGCGGGCGCGTGCGGCCCGCTGCGCCATGCTGTCGGCGGGGTCCTGGCCGGCGGGGAGCGCGGGCACCACGTCGGCGGGCACGTAGAGGATCTCGGCGGCCACCTGCTGGTCGCCGGTGGTGCGGCTGCGGCGTACGGCGTGCACCGGGGTGTCGGCGCCGGTGTCCAGCAGCCGGGCCACGGCTGCGGGCGCCGGGGCCTGTTCGTGGTCCTCGGTGTGCCAGGCGTCGCCGGGGGCGCCGGGCCAGCTCCGGGGGCCGCTCTCCGAGCCGACGTCCACGCCGACGCGGGGCGGCGCCACCGTCGTGCCGACGCCGCGGCGGCGCTGGAGGCGGCCTTCCAGTTCGAGCTGTTCGAGCGCCTGCCGGAGGGTCGCGCGGGCGACGCCGAACCGGGCGGCCAGCTCCCGTTCGTTCGGCAGGATCTCGCCGACCGCGAACTCGGAGTCGAGCGCCTCGGACAGGACGGTCTTCAAATGCCAGTACTTAGGTTCCGGCACCGTCTCCAGTTGCGTGGTCCCCACCCTTGCCTCCGCAATCCCCGTACGCCCGGCGGGCTGTGTGTGGCGGTCTTTTACGCGGCCTTGTTTTTTAAAGGTCCTTGCGTATGCCTTCCCGACCATAGGACGGCCCCCACCCTTGGTCAAGACCAATCGGCGCAGGCCGGACACCTTGCCGAGCGGAAACCGGAGTGCAATGATCGATCATCGATCAAAAGCGGCCGGATTCGGCCCCCCATTTCCGGAGAGCCCCCATGTCCCGTCCCGTCACCCCGTCCTCCGTGCGGCGCGTCACCGTCATCACCGGAGGGAGCCGGGGCATCGGCGCCGCCACGGCCCTGCGGCTGGCCCGCGACGGGCACCGGGTGGGCCTCGGTTACGCCAAGGACGAGGAGGCGGCGCAGCGCACCGCGCAGGCCGTGCGCGAGGCGGGCGGCGAGGCTGTCGCCGTGCGCATGGACACCAGCGACGCGGCGGACGTCGACCGCCTCTTCGACACCGTGCGCGACGCCCTCGGGCCGATCACCGGGCTGGTCAACAACGCGGGCGTCTCCGGGCCCCTGGGCCGCTTCACCGAGACCTCGCCCGAGGTGATGCGCCGCGTGGTGGAGGTGAACGTGACCGGAGCCCTGCTGTGCGCCCGGCGTGCGCTGCGCGAGATGTCCACCGCGTACGGCGGGAGCGGCGGCGCCGTCGTGAACATCTCCTCCGCCGCCGCCACACTCGGCTCACCCGGCGAGTACGTCCACTACGCCGCGTCCAAGGCGGCCGTCGACGCCATGACGGTGGGGCTGGCCAAGGAGTTCACCGGCGAGGGTGTACGGGTCAACTGCGTGCAGCCGGGCTCCGTGCTGACCGAGATGCACGCCGTGATGGGCGACCCGGACCGGCCGTGGAAGAAGGCCCGGATCACCCCGGCCGGGCGGCCGGGCGAACCCGAGGAGATCGCCGACGCCGTCGCCTGGCTGCTCTCCGACGAAGCCTCCTACACCTCCGGAGCGGTGCTCCGCGTCGCGGGCGGGCTGTAGGGCACCGCGTCCGGGCGGTGCGCGGACGGCTGCCCGGCCGCCCGGCCGTCCAGATGGGCGAGCTTGTCCGGGTTGCGGATCAGGTAGACGGCCTGGATGAGACCGTCCACGACGTCCACCGTGATCACCGAGTCGGGCCGGCCGCCGTCGACGGCCAGCACCGCCTGACCACCGTTGAGTTCCAGGAAACGGAAGGCCAGCCCGGCCTGCCGCCCCTCGGGGCCGACGGCGGCCAGGAACCGGCCGACCTTCTCCACGCCGGTGATGACGCGGCGCGGCGCCTTGGCCCTGCCGCCGCTGTCCGAGACCAGCCGCACGTCCGGCGCCAGCAGCCCGACCAGCCCGGTCAGATCCCCGTCCACGGCGGCCTTCAGGAAACGCTCGGTCAGCTCGCGCTGGAGCGCGGGATCGACGTCGAAGCGCGGCCGGCGCTCGGCCACGTGCCGCCGAGCCCGCCCCGCGAGCTGGCGTACCGCGGCCTCGCTGCGCTCCAGCGTCTGCGCGATCTCGGCGTACGGGAAGCCGAACGCCTCCCGCAGCACGAACACCGCGCGCTCCAGCGGGGAGAGGGACTCCAGCACGACCAGTACGGCCAGCGAGACGGACTCGGCCAGCATCGCCCGCTCGGCGCCGTCCTCGGTGTCGCGGCTTGCGCCCGGCAAAAGGTCGGTGACCAGCGGCTCGGGCAGCCAGCTTCCGACGTAAGCCTCCCGGCGGGCCTGCGCCTGGCGCAGCCGGTCGAGGGCGAGCCGGGTGGTGACGCGCACCAGATAGCCGCGCGGCTCGCGCACCTGCTCCCGGTCGGCCTTCGACCAGCGCAGCCACGCCTCCTGCACGACGTCCTCGGCGTCGGCCACCCGGCCGAGCATGCGGTAGGCGACACCGTCGAGCACCGGACGGTGTTGCTGGAAGACCTCGGTCGCGTCAGCGGTCACGCCGTCATCATGCCACCGGCCAACAGGCGGCGACGGCACAGGGGTTCCCCGGCGACGGGCCTTGCTGACATCGTGTCAACGAGCCGGAGCGGTTCCCCTCGCAGGAAGGCAAGGAGTCATGCCCGCCCTCTACACCCCGCAGACGCCCGCCCGTGTCTCCGCCACCACCGTCCGGGTGTCCCTGCCCGGCGGGCCCGGCGTCGAGATGGCGTACGCACGCCGCGGCGCCGGCGAGCCGATGCTGCTGCTGCACGGCGTCGGCCACCACTGGCAGGCATGGGAACCGGTGCTCACCGTGCTCGCCGGCTCCTACGACGTGATCGCCCTCGACCTGCCCGGCTTCGGCGCCTCCCGGGGGCTGCCGGACGGTGTCTCCTACGCGCCGGAGACCATGGTGCCGCTGCTCGCCCGGGCCTGCGCCGCGCTCGGCGTGGCACGCCCGCACGTGGCGGGCAACTCACTGGGCGGACTCCTGGCCCTGGAGCTGGGCCTGCACGGCCACGCACGGTCGGTGACCGCACTGGCCCCGGCCGGCTTCTACACCGTGCCCGAACGCCGGTACGCCTTCGCGGTGCTGCGCGGCATGCGGGCCGGGGCACGGGCGCTGCCCGACCCGCTCCTCGGACTCGTCGCGCGCAGCGCGGCCGGCCGGACGGCGCTCACCGGCACCATCTACGCCCGGCCCGGGCGCCGTTCGCCCGACGCCGTCGTCGCGGAGACCCGGGCACTGCGCGGCGCCGCCGGCTTCGACCCCGTACTGGCCCAAGGACGCCGGCCCGAGACCCGGTTCACCCAGGACATCACCGGCATACCCGTGACGATCGCCTGGGGCGACCGGGACCGGCTGCTGCTGCGCCGGCAGGGCGTCCGCGCCAGACGCACGATCCCCGGCGCACGCCTGGTACGGCTGCGCGGCTGCGGACACGTACCGATGAACGACGATCCGGCCGCCGTCGCCCGCGTCGTCACGGAAACGGCCCGCTCGGCGGAGCGGAAGGCCACCGAGGCCGTCCTCAGCTGAGCGCGTGCTCGATGCGCAGCTCCAGCGCGCCCGCCTCGCTCATCCGCTCGGCGACGGTGCCGTGCGGATCGGGCGTACCGTCCGGATAGGCCGCCCGCACCCGGGTCAGCCGGGTGACCGCCTCGTCGTAGCGGCCCAGGTCGGCCTCCAGCCCGGCGGCCCGCAGCTCCGCGCTCGTCGCCTCGTGCAGACCGGCCTCGCCGCAGGCGTGGAACGCCCGCACCGCGCGGTCCGCGTACTCGATCCCCCGCGCGTAGCAGGCAAGCACCGCCTCGCCCTGCTCGCCCGGACCGGGCAGCGGCACCGGCTCGATCAGCAGCTCGGCGGTCTGCCGGTAGGTGTGACCGGTCTCCAGCCGCAGCCGCAGCCGCTGCTCGTCGTCCAGTTCGCCCTCCGGGTCGCGCAGGGCCGTGGCGATCTCGTGCTGGGCGGCGTCCATGCACCGCAGCGACTCCTCCACCGGGGCGCCCGCCTCCATGGCCAGCCAGGCGCGGGCGTGCAGCGTACGGATGACCGCGTGCCGGTCCCCCTGCGCCCGCCACAACTCCTCCGCCCGCGCGTACAGTTCACCCGCCGCCGCGTACTGCCCGCAGGCGCGGTGCGTGTCCGCCGCCAGATGCGTGACGACAGCGTGCCCGTGCCGGTCCTGCCACGGCTGCGGCCACACCGCGGCACGGTGCAGCAGCCGCGCCGCCTCCCGCAACTGTTCCGGACGGCCGCAGCACTGGCCGAGCCAGACACACGCCTGCACGATGCCGGGCTCGTCGGCGGCGGCCAACAGCTCCTCCAGAGCCGCGACGAGGATCGCCGCCGCCTCGTCGGGCTGCTCCAGCACCAGCAGACAGCCGCCCAGCCGGAGCCGGGCACGGGTGGCCTCGCCCCCGTCCGTGCTCCGCAGCACGTGCACGGCGTGCCGCAGCGACTCGGCCTCCTCGGCCAGCAGCCCCTGGGCGGCGTGCGTATCGGCGTGCAGCAGGTGCAGCCGGGCCACATCGGCCGGGGCCCGGTCGGCCCGCCGCCCCCGGTCGTCCTCCAGCGCACCGCGCAGCACCTCGTCGGCCCGCTTGTGGTCGCCGGTCTCCATCAGCAGCCGCGCCAGCGCGATCTCGGGCGCGCTCGCGGCCCAGGGGCGGCCCGCCGCGTGGAAGAGGCCGGCCGCCTCCCCCAGCAGGTCGGCCGCGCGCGACGGATCTCCCCGCCAGGCGGCGAGCCGCCCCCGCGTCTCGGTCGCCTCGGCGATCCGGGCGAGCACCGCCGGCCGGTGCCCGTCCGGCTGGGCGAGCGCGATCAGCGCGGCGAGCTCCTCGTCGAGGGCGTCGGCGTCCGGCCCCGGCACGTGCGGCGCCCCGTTCGCCGCGTCGAAGGGCGTGCCCGTCTCGTCACGGTCGCAGTCGGCGCGGGCGCACAGCTCCCGGGCACGCATCCGGGCGCGGGTCAGCAGCACGGCCGTGGTCTGCCGCGTGTCGGCACTGCCCTCCACGTACAGGCGCCGCGCCTCGCTGCACAGCGCGTCGATGGACTCCGACGGTACGGCGGCTCCCGCCGGCGCGTAGGAGGCGGAGAAGACGGCACGCGCACGGCAGGCGAGGGCTTCACCGGGCAGGCCGGCGCTCGCGTACAGACGGGCAGCCTCCGCGAAGCGCGCGGCGCCGGACGCCGGGTCGGTACGGGCGGTCTCCATCGCCCGCTGGTCGAGGAGTTCGGCCCGCTGCGCGGGACCGAGCCGCAGCCCGGTGCGCTCGACGGCCTCCTCCACGGCTGCCCACAGCGCCGCCGCCCGCGGATGTCCGTCCGCACCGAGCCGCCGCGCCTCGGCGAACAGCTCCCGCGGGTCCCTCTCGACACGAGCACCACGCGGGGCCTGGGCACGGGGGCGCCCCGGAGCTTGGACGCGGGCGTCTTGCGGGGCCTGGGCGCGGGCGTGCGGCGGGGCCTGGGCTTCGGTGTGCTGCGTTGCCCTGGCTTCGGTGCCGGGCGGGGCCTCGGCGCTGGTGCCTTGCGGGCCCCCGGCGCTGGTGACTTGCGGGGTCCCGGCGTCGGCGTCCTGCGGGACCTCCGCGTGGGCGGCCCGCCCGGTCCCGGCTTCGGTGTCCCGGCGGGCCCCGGCACCGTCGCCGGGTCGAGCCTCGCCGCCAGCCCCCTGCGGCACCCCGGCGCGGGTGCCCGGCGGGTCGCCGGCGCTGGTGTCGTTTGCGTCCGGGGCCGTCGTCTCGGGCCGTTCCGCTGGTGCGGGCGCGCCGCTCGCTCCGTCAGCAGTCCGGAGCCGGGGCGCGGCCCCGATGTACGTGCCCTTCGTGCCGGGCTCCGCGGGCGGTGCCATCCCGCTTCCGGTTCCGGTTCCGGTTCCGGCCGTCGTCGGACCGGCCGCCCGGGGGCGGTCCGGTTCCGGAGGGAGGGCGGCGGCGCCGACGCCCAGGGGAAGGTACGGGGTGGACGGTTCGGCGGCGAGCCGCGTGCGGAGGGCGGCGCGGTGATGGGTGCCGTCGGCACGCCGGTCGAACCGCTCGGCGACGTCCTGCGCCTGGGCCTCGGCGTACTGGGCGAGCGCGGCGGCCGTCCAGCCGAAGCCCGGCGGTCCGGGCACGGCCAGCGTGCCGTGGCCGCGCGCCGTGATCCGCCGCATCAGCAGGGCCACGGCGGCCGACCAGGCGCCGTAGCCGCCCGGGTCCTGGTCCGGCCGCCAGCGGGCGTCGTCCTGCTCGGCCAGGATCTCCAGACCGCGCGGCTCGTTGCCGGTGCGGGCGCAGAACTCCAGGTGCCGGGCGACGGCGCGGCGTCCGGTGGGCGCGTCGCGTACCAGGAGGTAGCCGGCGACGTGCCGGCTGCGGGCCTCCTCGACGCGGCCGAGCCGCAGCAGGGGCAGCAGCGCGTCGGCCAGCAGGAAGGGCTGCTGGGTGGTGCACGGGTACTCGCCGCGCAGCACCGGTTCCCACATGCGCAGCGCCGCTTCGTCCTCGGCCGCGCCCGAGCCCGGCTCGGCGGCCTCGGCCCGTGCGGCGCGGGCCGCGTGCGCCCGGCCGCGCCAGGCCAGTTCACAGCCCAGGCAGTCGGCGCTGCCGTCCCGTTCGGCGGCCAGCCAGGCGCCGTAGGACTCATCCGCGCGTGCCTGGTCGCCGAAGCTGACGGCGGCCAGGAACTCCCGGGCGTGCACCGCGCGTTGGGACATGCCCGCACCGGCGTGCCGGCGCGCCATGGCGGCCAGCCACTCCTCGATGTCCGCCTGCGGGGTGCCGGGGTCGGCGAGCAGGTCCTCCACCGCCCAGCGCAGCGACCACACGAGCGCTGTGGCGGCGCCGTCCTCGAACGCGTCGGGGTGCGTCTCGCGCAGCCGCAGGGCGCGGGCCACGACCTGCGGTGTGGAGCGGGCGGCGGAGCCGAAGGCACGGCTGGCGGCCAGGTGCAGCAGCGCTTCGGCGAGTGCGGCGCGGCCCTCCCGTGTCCCTCCGTCCGCGAGGGCGTCGGCCTCGGCGACCAGTTCCTCCGCACGGGTGACACGCTCGGGTCCGTGCGGTGCCCGCCCCCGCGCCCGGATCTCCTCGCGCAGCTGTGCGGGGGTACGGCTGGTCGTCATCGGGCCTCCTGGGCCGGGATCGGCGTATCGGGTGGTATGCGGGCGGAGTTGTCCCGTGAAGCGGCATCTTAGGACGATCGGAGCGGCCGGACGGTACGAGTCGGTGCGTGGCCTCTTCTGCCGGGTGTGGCACCGGGTGTTCACTGAGGCTTCGTGTACCCGGCATCCGCAGCCGGTACAGCTGTGTCCGCGACGCCGAGACGCCCACGCTTCGAGGAGACCCCATGGCCCCAGGCGAACCGACGACAGGCCACACCCCCGGCAGACGCGCGGTGCTGCGCGGAACGGCCGCGGCCGGCGCGGCACTCTCGCTGCCGCTGCTCGGTGCGGCGACGTCCCCGGCCCAGGCACGGCGGGGACGCCCGTCGGCCGACTGGGGAGTGCAGGCCGGAGACGTGACGACCTCCTCGGGGCTGGTGTGGGTACGGTCGGACCGGCCCGCGCGGATGGTGGTGGAGACGGCCGCGACCGAGTCGTTCCGCAACGCGCGGCGCTGGCGCGGCCCCCTGCTGGGGCCGGACACGGACTTCACGGGGCGTACGGCCCTGCACGGGCTGCCGCCGGGCGAACAGATCCACTACCGGGTGACGCTGGTCGATCCGGACGACCCCCGCCGGTCGAGCCGCCCGGTGGAGGGCACGTTCCGTACGGCACCCGCACGCCGGCACGGCGTACGGTTCCTGTGGTCGGGCGATCTGGCGGGACAGGGCTGGGGCATCAACCCGGACCGGGGCGGCTACCCGATCTTCGACCGGATGCGGAGCCTGGACCCGGATTTCTACCTCAACAGCGGCGACGCCATCTATGCCGACTCCCCCATCCAGGAGCGGGTGACGCTGCCGGACGGCAGTGTGTGGCGGAACGTGACGACGGAGGAGAAGTCGAAGGTCGCCGAGACGCTGGCGGAGTTCCGCGGCAACTTCCGCTACAACCTGCTGGACCAGAAGCTGCGCCGGTTCAACGCGCAGGTGCCGTGGATCGCGCAGTGGGACGACCACGAGGTGCTCAACAACTGGTATCCGGGCGAGATCCTGGACGACGACCGGTACACCGTCAAGGACGTCTCCACCCTCGCGGCGCGCTCCCTGCGGGCGTTCAGCGAGTACTTCCCCATCAGCACCCTGCCGCCGAAGGACGAGGAGGGCCGGGTCTACCGGGTGGTGCGGCACGGTCCGCTGCTGGACCTGTTCGTGCTGGACATGCGCACCTACCGCAACGCCAACTCACCGGGCCGGCAGCCGGACGACACCCGGGGCATCCTCGGCCGACGGCAACTGGGGTTGCTCAAGCGGGAGTTGAGCCGCTCGCGCGCGGTGTGGAAGGTCATCGCCGCGGACATGCCGCTGGGGCTGGTCGTCACGGACGGGAAGACGGATTTCGAGGCTGTCGCACAGGGCGACCCCGGCGCGCCGCTGGGCCGGGAGCTCCAGATCGCCGAGCTGCTGCGGCACATCAAGCACCGCCGGATCACCGGCACGCTGTGGCTGACGGCGGACGTGCACTACACCTGCGCGCAGCGCTACGACCCGGACCGGGCGGCCTTCAAGGACTTCGCGCCGTTCTGGGAGTTCGTCTCCGGGCCGCTGAACGCGGGCGGTTTCGCCGCGCTGAAACTGGACGGCACCTTCGGCCCGGAGCAGAAGTTCGTCAAGGCCCCCACCCGGGCCAACACCCCTCCCACGGAAGGGGGACAGTACTTCGGCCAGGTGGACATCGACGGCACCAGCGGCGAGCTGACGGTACGCCTGCGGGAGGAGAGCGGCAGGGTGCTCTTCACGCAGGTGCTCCAGCCCGGAAGGGTCGGCCAGTAGCGGGGTCCGCGCTCTGAACGGGTCCCCTCCCGGGCGGGAGGGAGGGGGTCCTCGTCGTGTCCACGTTCCGCTCGATGTCGGCTGCGGTTGCCCGCCGCTCCATCGTTCCCGGGCGCCGTCATGCCCGCCAGGCGAAGCCGGAACCACCGGATGGGTTCTCCTCTGCCCCGGTGCTGCCCGGCCGCGGCCCGACCGTCCTCGACCGCCGGGGAACCACCCCCGCTTCGATGCCGGGGAATCACCCCCGCTTCGACGAAGGGGTCGCCTCCGCGGAGAGACGGGGCCCGGCCGCCGGTGGTGCGGACCGCAAACGGGCGGATCCGGGACAGGGCCCGGGGCCCCGCGTACCCGGCGCCGGGCCGTCGCGGGGATACTGCCGGGCGTGACCAGCGAGCACTCCCGCGGCCCCGCCTTCACCTACTCCCCCGTCGGGCAGACCGCCCACCGGGTGACGCCGCCCGGGTTCAGCGGGCTGCGGGTGTGCACCGAGCTGGGGTCGGGGCCCGGCGTGTTCGCGGCGGCGTCCCGGGCGCTGCTGGAGTGGCGGATGCACCGTGCCATGGGCGTACGGATGACGTCCGACGCCGCGCGGGCCGCCCCCGGGGTGCGGGTGACGGTCGGGCTCGGTGTGGGCCGGCTGCGGGTGGAGGGACCGTGCCGGGTGGTGTGGACGGTCGAGGAGGAGCGCCGCGCCGGGTGGGCGTACGGCACCCTCGCGGGACATCCCGAGCACGGCGAGGAGGCGTTCTTGGTGGAGCACGCGCACGACGGGCGGGTCCGGCTGACGGTGTGGGCGTACAGCAGGCCCGCGGCGTGGTGGGCCCGGGCCGCCGGTCCCCTGGTGCCGGTCTTCCAGCGGCTGTACGCGCACCGGTGCGGACAGGTGCTGCGCCGGCTGGCGCGCGGCTGAGTCCGTCCGGGGAGCGCAGCCGCGCCCCGCAACATGACCGAAACCGGATGTTTGACCTCCAGGTGCTCCTTTTACGCACCTGTCACGCGACGTTCGTGGCCAGGCAACGCCGGTCCGCGAGGGTGGCGGTATGGCTGACGACGCTGCCGCGAAGACGACCCGCCCCTCGACCGTGGTGCCCCGCCCCCTGCGCCGGGCGGTGCTGGCCGCCCGGACGAGGTGGCAGGCCTGCCGCCCCCACGGCACGCCCGGCGCGCCGCTGCCGCCCGCCGGACCGGACCCGGACGCCGGCCGCCCCACCGGGCAGCCCGGCCCGGCCGCCGCGACAGCCCTGTGGCGGGTGCGTACCACCGTGCGGGAGGAACCGGGTTCCCTCGCCCGGGTGTGCGCGGCGCTGGCGGCCGGCCAGGTGGACATCCTCGCGCTCCAGACCCACCCCCTGGGCGACCGCACCGTCGACGAGTTCCTGCTGCGCACCCCGGCGTCCCTGGCACCGGACGAGCTGCGGCGGATGCTCACCGCCGCGGGCGGCAGCGCCACCTGGGCCGAACGCGCAGACGCACACGATCTGGTGGACACCCCCACCCGGGTCCTCGGGCTGGCGGCCCGCACCGCCGTCGACAGCGCGGAACTCCCCCTCGCGCTGCGCCGGTTGCTGGGGCGCTGCACCATCCGCTCGGTGCCCGGGGACACTCCACAGGCAGGCACACTGGAGGGTACGTCGCTGCGTCTGCCCGACCCCGCCGGAGGAGAGATCGTCGTGGAACGGCACCATGTGCCCTTCACCCCCACCGAGTACGCGCGCGCCCAGGCGCTGGTCGAACTGGACGCCCGGCTGGGCCGGCGCGCTCCCCGGGACCGGGACGCGCTGCTGCTGCCCGCCGGACAGCCGGTGACGATCCGCCGCGCCGGCGAGGAGGACCTGGAGGCGGCGCTCGCCATGCACTCCCGCTGCTCGCAGCGGACCCTCGGCAGCCGCTACCACGGCCCCGTCAAGGACGCCGACGGCTATCTGCGGCACCTGCTCTCCCCCCGCTTCGGCCGCACTCTCGCCGTGGAGTCGGCCGCCGGCGAACTGGTCGCCCTCGGCCATCTGCTGTGGGACGGCGACGAGACGGAGGCGGCCCTGCTGGTCGAGGACGCCTGGCAGCGGCGCGGCATCGGCTCCGAGCTGCTGCGGCGGCTGACCGGTATGGCGCGGGAGGCCGGCAGCGAGAGCGTCTACGCGGTCACGCAGGCGTCCAACACCGGAATGGTCGCGACCATGCGCGGCCTGGGCCTGCCCCTCGACTACCAGGTGGAGGAGGGCACCCTGGTGGTGACCGCCACCCTGACGCCGGCCGCCGTGGCACCCCACTGACCCGCGCACGCCCCGGCCCGCACACGGCCCGGGCCGCCCGGCGTGTCCGCGGCCTGTTCGCTGCGGGCGTTGCCGCCCGGCTGACGACGAGGGGCCCCGCGTACGAGGATGGGGCCCATGTCCGATGCGAACACCTCAGCGTCCAACGGTCCCCTGCCCCGCCAGGTGGCCGACACCTATGTCGACGCCCTCGTCGACCTCGACCCGATCACCGGCACATACCTCGGCGTGCCGGAGAGCCACGGGAAGCTGCCCGACTTCTCCCCGGGCGGGCAGGAGGCGCTGGCCACCCTGTGCCGCACCACTCTGGAGGAGCTGGCCGCGGCCGAGGCACGGCCCGGCGGGGAGCGGGACGAGGAGCGGCGCTGCGCACGGCTGCTCCGCGAGCGGCTGACCGCGGAGCTGGCCGTCCACGAAGCGGGCGAGGGGCTGCGTGCCGTCAGCAACCTCAGCTCCCCGCTGCACTCGGTGCGGAGCATCTTCACGGTCATGCCGTCCGAGACGGAGGAGGACTGGGAGAAGGTCGCCGCGCGGATGCGGGCCATGCCGGTGGCGCTCGACGGCTACCGGGCGTCACTGGCCGAGGGGCTGTCCCGGAAGCTGTACGCGGGCCCCCGCCAGGTGTCCACGGTTCTGGGGCAGCTCGCCGAGTGGCTCGGCGAGAGCGAGGGCGCCGACCGGCGCGGCTGGTTCGCGCAGTTCGCCGCCGAGGGGCCCGAGGCGCTCCGCACCGAACTGGAGGGCGCCGCGGCGGAGGCCACCCGCGCCCTGGGCGAGCTGCGCGACTGGCTGCGCGACGTGTACGCGCCCGGTGTCACCGGCGCCCCAGAGACGGTGGGCCGCGAGCGGTACGCGCGCTGGGCACGCTACTGGAACGGCGCCGACCTCGACCTGGACGAGGCCTACCACTACGGCTGGGAGGAGTACCACCGGCTGCTGGCCGAGATGCGCACCGAGGCGGAGAAGATTCTGCCCGGCGCGAAGACGCCCTGGGAGGCGCTGCGCCACCTCGACACCCACGGCGAGGCCGTCGAGGGCGTCGAAGAGGTGCGGGTGTGGCTCCAGGGGCTGATGGACCAGGCGATCTCCGAGCTGGACGGCACCCACTTCGAACTGTCCGAGCAGGTGCGCCGCGTGGAGTCGCGGATCGCACCGCCCGGCAGCGCGGCGGCGCCCTACTACACCCAGCCGTCGCTGGACTTCTCCCGCCCGGGCCGCACCTGGCTGCCCACCATGGGCGAGACCCGCTTCCCGGTCTACGACCTGGTCACCACGTGGTACCACGAGGGTGTGCCGGGCCACCATCTCCAGCTGGCCCAGTGGACGTACGTCGCGGACAAGCTCTCCCGCTACCAGACGACGGTCGGCATGGTCAGCGCCAACGCCGAGGGCTGGGCGCTGTACGCGGAGCGGCTGATGGACGAGCTGGGCTACCTGACGACGGCCGAGCGGCGGCTGGGCTATCTGGACGCCCAGATGATGCGGGCGACCCGGGTCATCGTGGACATCGGCATGCATCTGGAGCTGGAGATCCCCGCCGATTCCCCGTTCCACCCCGGTGAGCGGTGGACCCCCGAGCTGGCGCAGGAGTTCTTCGGGATGCACAGCGGCCGGCCCGCGGACTTCGTGGAGAGCGAACTGGTGCGGTACCTGGGCATGCCGGGCCAGGCCATCGGCTACAAGCTGGGCGAGCGTGCCTGGCTGGAGGGCCGGGCGGCGGCCCGGCGGGCCCACGGCGCGGCGTTCGACGCGAAAGCGTGGCACATGGCCGCGCTCTCCCTCGGCTCCCTCGGCCTCGACGACCTGGTGGCCGAACTCTCCGCCCTCTGAGGGCCACTCTCCCGGGGAACGAGGGGGTGGGTGCCTCGTTCCCCGGGGCGGGAGGGCCCGACCGGCTCAGGCCGCGGCGGGCGCCGTGTGGTGGCGGAGCGCGGAGCCGGCGCGGGACTTGACGATCTCCAACTGGGTGGGGACGCGCTGCCGCAGATCGGCGACGTGGCTGACGATGCCGACGCAGCGGTCCCGCTCCCGGAGGGAGTCGAGCACGTCCAGCACCTCGTCCAGCGTCTGCTCGTCCAGGCTGCCGAAGCCCTCGTCGATGAACAGGGTCTCCAGCCGGGTGCCGCCGGCCTCCTCCGTCACCACATCGGCCAGGCCGAGCGCGAGGGCGAGGGAGGCGAAGAAGGTCTCACCGCCCGAGAGGGTGGCGGTGTCCCGTTCGGCGCCCGTCCAGGCGTCCACGACGTGCAGCCCCAGCCCGGATCTGCCGCGCCCGGAGGCCCGTTCGTCGGAGTGCACCAGCGTGTAGCGGCCCGAGGACATCCGGGCGAGCCGGGCGGAGGCGGCTGCGGCGACCTGTTCGAGACGGGCCGCCAGCACATACGACTCCAGCCGCATACGGCGTTCGTTCTCCGCGGAGGTGCCCGCGGTCAGGGCCGCCAGCCGGGCCACCCGGTCGTACTCCTCGCGCAGCGGCGCGAGGCGCAGCGCGCGCTCGCGGGCCCGCTCGCCCAGCTCGGTGAGCGCCGCCACCCGCTGCCGTGCCGCGTGCTGCTGCGTCTCGGCCGTGCGCAGGCGCTGCTCGGCGGCCTCGGCCGCCGCCCGCGCGGCCTCCGGTTCGGCCTCCGGCAGCCGCGCCGCGGCGGCCAGCGCGGGATCGGCCAGTTCTTCCCGTACGGCGGCCTCCTCGGCCTGCCGCCGTTCCAGCCGCCCGCGCAGCTGGCGCTGTTCGGCCTCGGGCACGACGGCCGCCGCGGCGTCGTCGGGCGAGGCGAAACCCGCGCGCTGGGCGGCCTCGGCCAGGTGCGTTTCGGCTTCCGCGAGCCGTACGGCCGCGCCCTGTGCCGTCTGCGCCGCCTCGGCGGCCTGCGACAGCAGCGTGATGCGGCGCTCCAGCCGGGTGCAGCGGGCGGCGACGCTGGGCGCGTCGCCCCTGGCGCGGTCGAGCCGTTCGGTGAGGGACGTCAGTTCGCGGTGGAGGGCTTCACGGGTGGAGGCGCGGGCGGCGGCGCGCCGCTCGGCTTCCTGACGGACGGTACGGCGCTCTTCGTACTCGCGTTCGGCCGCGGCCAGGGCCTCGTGCGCCGCATGGGCGGCACCCGCCTGGGCGTGGGCACGGGCGTGCTCGTCCTCCAGCCGCTGGACGGCAGCGGCGAGCGCCTCGGTGCTGCTGCCTCCGGCGTCCGCCTGGCCCGCGGCCTCCCCTTCGCCGGATCGCGCCCGGTCTTCGCCGGATCGCGCGCCGTCTCCCGCCTCCCCTGCGGCGGCTTCGACTGCTGCCTCGGCGTGGCCGGCGCGGAGGGCGGCGAGCCGCTCCTCCGCCGCCTGCCTGCGCTCTCCGGCTTCCTGGGCGGCGGCGGCAGCGGCTTCCTCGGCGGCACGGTCGACGTGATCGGCCTCCTCCCTGGCCGGCGCGGGGTGCTGCTCGGAGCCGCAGACGGCGCAGGGTTTCCCGTCCGCCAGGTCGGCCGCGAGTTCTGCGGCGATGCCGCGCAGCCGCCTCTCGCGCAGGGACAGCCAGTGCTCCTTCGCCTCCGTCGCCTCCTCACGGGCGTGCTGGAGCTGGGCTGTCGCGCTGTCGATCTCCGCGGCCAGCCGGTCGCGGCGGCGGGCGGCCTGGAGGCGGGCACGCGCGGGGTGCAGCAGCCCGGCGAGGCGCTCGGCGCGCATGGCCGCGTCCTGCGTCTCGGCCACGCGCCGTTCCAGCGCGTGGTGCTGCTCCTCCCAGCCGGCCAGCCACTCCTGCGTCTCGTGCAGCAGTTCCTCGTCGGCGTGGGAGTCCGCGTCGAGGCGGCGCAGCTCGGACTCGATCCCCGCGAGCCGGGGCTCCTCCTCGCGGGCGGCGCGCAGAGCGCCGAGCTCCTGCCGCATGTCGCCCTCCGCGGCGGCCAGTTGCGCGTGGCCGGCCGTACGGAGGTGATCGGGCAGGGCGGCGCGGGCCTGCTCCTCCGCTGCCTGGGCACGGGCGTGCTCCTCGCGGGCGGACCGGTGCAGTCGCAGGGCCGGTGCGACGGCTTCGGCGGCCTGCGCCCGCTCCAGCCGCCGGCGCAGGGCGTCGTGTGCGGCCTGCTCGGCTTCGAGCGCGTCGGCGCGGGCCCGGGCGCGCGCGTGCCGCTCCTGGGCACGGGCGAGTTCCCGGGCCTCCTCCAGCTTCCGGACGGCGTCGATGTGCTGTTCGCGCGCCGTCTCGGCGGCCAGCGCCGCGGAGGCGGACCGTTCGTGCGCGTAGCCGCGGGCCTGCGCAGCCCAGGCCAGTACGGCGTCGGCGAGGCCGGGGTCGCCGGGGGCGAGGCGGGGGCGCGCCGCCCCGTCGGTGTCCCGCGGGCGTCCGGCCGCGGTGGCGCGGGCGCTCCCGCGGGTGGCGCGCTTGCCGTCGGCCGCCGCCCCTGGACGCTGGCCGGGGAGCGTCCCGGCACCGGGCCCCGGCGCCGGGTCCCCTTCGGGGGTGTCGGCCGGCCCCTCCCCCAGTTCCGCCGGGTCGTCGCCGACCGCCTGCCGCATCCGGTGGGCGAGGGCCAGCAGTTCCTCGTCGGCCGTCACGACCTGCTGCTGGGCGCTCTTGCGCATGCGTGCCAGCTCTTCCTCCACGGCCGCGAACCGGCCGGTGTCGAAGAGCCGGCCGAGGAGTTTGGCCCGGTCCTCGGCCCCGGCGCGCAGGAACCGCGCGAAGTCGCCCTGCGGGAGGAGGACGACCTGGCAGAACTGGTCCTTGCTCATGCCGAGTGCCTGGCCGATCTCCTCACCGATCTCCTGGTGGGAACGGCTGAGGCCCTGCCACTGCCCGGTCGCCGGATCCCAGGCGCGCAGCTCGCAGCGGGCCCGCTCGCGGGTGAGCCCGGTGCCGCGTGCCTTGGGACGCATCTGCTCGGGCGAGCGGGTGATCTCCAGTCGCCGCCCGGCGACGGTGAGTTCGAGGACGACCTGGGTGAGGGTGCCGGGTGCCGCGTGGTCGCTGCGCAGCGTGCCGCCGGGCTGCTGGCGGGCGCCGGGCACACTGCCGTAGAGGGCGAAGCAGACGGCGTCCAGCACGGAGGTCTTGCCCGCTCCGGTGGGGCCGTGCAGCAGGAAGAGCCCGCCGGAGGAGAGGGCGTCGAAGTCGACGGTGTGGGTGCCGCCGAAGGGGCCGAAGGCGGTGAGGGTGAGGGTGTGCAGTCTCATCGGACCGCCTCCTGCCCGGCGGGTCCGGCGGCCGGCGCATCGGCGGTCCGGGCGGATGCCGGCGTACGGGGCGCTGCCAC
Organism: Streptomyces albus subsp. albus; assembly: GCF_000725885.1. Lineage (GTDB taxonomy): Bacteria > Actinomycetota > Actinomycetes > Streptomycetales > Streptomycetaceae > Streptomyces > Streptomyces albus. The sequence goes on from NZ_JODR01000010.1 coordinate 179,581, forward strand.
GGGCGTGTGCGGTTCGGTCTCGGCGACGCGTACGGCGTCGAGTGCCCGGCCGAGCATGTCGCGTTCCTCGGGGGCCGCGGCCCGTCCGGGGCGGACGTGGCCGACGAAGTCCTCCGCGATCTGCCGGTCGGTGCGGTTGCGCAGCCGAACGGCGTAGGAACGCCGGTCGTCGGTCTCCTCCCGTTCCGGCGCGAAGACGAGGCTGACGATGTGCGGGAAGCGCTTCTCCAGCCGGGCCATGGGGTCGTGCGGGCGGGCCGGGTCGGTGAGGGTCGCCTCCACCCAGGAATCGGTGTGCTCCTCGTGGGCGGGGTCGGTGAGCAGTTCGTCGAGGGTGCCGCTCAGCCGGGCGAGGGGCCGGGGGACGGGACAGTGCAGCCGTTCGGCGGTGACGCCGCCGTCGGGCGCGAGGTCGACCAGCCACATCGACTTGGGGTGCCCGGCCTCGGAGAAGGAGTAGGCGAGCGGGGTGCCCGAGTAGCGCACCCGCTCGGTGATGGTCTGGCAGTTGTGCAGGTGCCCGAGGGCGGCGTAGTGGACGCCGTCGAAGACGGAGACGGGCACGGAGGCGACACCGCCCACGGTGATGTCCCGTTCGCTGTCGGAGGCCGCGGCGCCGGTGACGAAGGCGTGTGCCAGCACGACGGCGCGGGTGCCGGCGGGTCTGGCGGCGAGGTCGGCACGGACGCGGTCCATGGCGGCGCCGAGGACGGCGGTGTGGCTGCCGCCGGTGGCGCCGAGGGTCTGCCGCACGAGTGCGGGCTCCAGGTAGGGGATGCCGTAGACGGCGACCTCACCGCCCCTCTCGTCCGGCAGCAGCACGGGCGTGCCGCACGCGCCCGGGTCGGTGCGCAGATGGACACCGGCGCGGTCCATGAGTGCGGCGCCGACGCCCAGCCGGCGGGGCGAGTCGTGGTTGCCGGAGATCATGACGGTGGGCACGGCGCGTTCCGCGAGGCGGTGCAGCGCGTGGTCGAACATCTCGACGGCGGCCAGGGAGGGCACCGCCCGGTCGTAGATGTCACCGGCGACGAGCACGGCGTCCACCGCGCGTTCCTCGACGGTGGCGACCAGATGGTCGAGGAAGGCGCGCTGGGCGTCCAGGAGGCTCACGCGATGGAAGCTCCGGCCCAGATGCCAGTCCGAGGTGTGCAGCAGACGCATGGTCAACGACCTTAAGGCCCGCCACTGACAGCCGGTTGCGGCCCCCGGGCCGCACCGTCCCCGCCGCACCCACCCGGCACGGCACGCGGCCGGACCGGTGGCCGGTGGTTGGTGGCCGGGCTGCCGACCGGTGGCCCGGCCGGTAGCCGGGCCGGTGGCTGGTGGCCGTCAGACGGTGCCGAACGCCTCGCCGCCCAGCTCCAGCCGCGCCTCCCCGGACGTCGCGTCGGCGAGCCAGCCGCGGAAGGCGGGCACGTCGGCGTCGGGCAGTCCCAGCTCGATGGTGACCTCGGCGCCGTAGCGCACGTCGCGCACCTGGCGTCCGGTGGCGCGCAGGTCGTTCTCCAGCCGGCCGGCCCGCTGGTGCCCGACCGTGACGGTCACCAGCCGGAAGCGGCGCCGGGTCACGGTGCCGAGGGCGTCCAGCGCCTCGCCGACGACGCCGCCGTAGGCGCGGATCAGCCCGCCGGCGCCGAGCTTCACACCGCCGAAGTAGCGGGTGACGACGGCGGCCACGTAGCGCACCTCGCGGCGCAGCAGCATCTGGAGCATGGGCACCCCGGCGGTGCCGCCCGGTTCGCCGTCGTCGCTGGCCTTCTGGATGCCCGCGTCGGCGCCGATGACGTACGCCCAGCAGTTGTGGTTGGCCCCGGGGTGCTCGGCGCGGATGCGGGCGACGAACGCCTGGGCGTCGGCCTCGGTGGCCGCGGGGGCGAGTGCGCACAGGAAGCGGGAGCGGTTGATCTCGGTCTCGTGCACGCCTTCGGCGGCGACGGTCACGTACTCCACGGGTCCGGTGGGCTGGTCCTGCTGCATCCCGCCACCCTATGGCCCCGGCGACGGGAATCCGCGCGGGGTGGTGACGGTTGCCCCTGGCAGTGGGCCACAGCCGGCAGTGGTCCGCAGGAGACGGCACGAGGAGACGGATGATGTACGGCGACCCGGCGACGGTGCGCGAGATCCTGACGCGGCTGGGCGACACCTGGGCGGTGGTGGGGCTGTCCACGAACACGTCGCGGCCGGCCTACGGGGTGGCCGAGGTGCTCCAGCGGTACGGGAAGCGGATCGTTCCGGTGCACCCGAAGGCGGAGACGGTCCACGGGGAGCGCGGCTACGCGAGCCTGGCCGAGATCCCTTTCCCGGTGGACGTGGTGGACGTCTTCGTCAACTCGGCCCTGGCGGGTCAGGTGGCCGACGAGGCGGTGGCGGTGGGCGCCGAGGCGGTCTGGTTCCAGCTGGGCGTGGTGGACGAGGCGGCGTACGCACGCACCACGGCGGCCGGGCTCAGCATGGTGATGGACCGCTGTCCGGCGATCGAGATCCCCCGGCTGGGGCGCGGCGGAGTGGGCTAGCGTCCAGTGCATGGCTGATACACGGACCGCGCGGGTGCGCCGGGCGACGGCGCGGGACGCGGAGGAGATCGTCCGGCTGCGCAGGCTGATGTTCACGGCGATGAACGGCACGGACGAGCCCGGCGACTGGGAACGGGAAGCCGTACGGGTGGCCCGGCGGCAGCTGGCACAGGAGCCGTCCCCGCTGCTCGCGCTGGTGGTGGACGGCGAGCGGACGGGGCTGGCGGCGTGCGCGGTGGGCAGGGTCGAGGAGCGGCTGCCCGCGCCGGGACATCCGAGCGGCCTGTTCGGTTTCGTGTTCAACGTGTGCACGGACGAGGCGTACCGCGGGCGGGGATACGCGCGGGCGGCGACGGAGGCGCTGCTGGCGGAGTTCGCGCGCCGCGGCGTCACGCGCGTGGATCTGCACGCGACGCCGGAGGCGGAGGCGATGTACCGGTCCCTGGGCTTCGCGGAGCACTCCATCGCGCTGTCGCTGGACGTGAGCGGTCAGCGCCGCCCGCACGGCTGAGCCGGCCCGTCCCCCGTTCCGCGCCGCGTGCCGGGGCCCAACCCCTAGATCCGCTGGCCGAGCTCTTCGACGACCTCGGCGCCGGGCAGCGTGGCCAGCGCCTTGCCCGGCAGGATCAGCTTGCCGCGGCGGCTGCCGCTGCCGACGAGGACCCAGGGCAGTTCGGCGACGGCGGCGTCGATCAGCAGCGGCCAGTCGCCGGGCAGTCCGACGGGCGTGATCCCGCCGTACTCCATGCCGGTCTCGCTCACGGCCGTCTCGTGCGGCGCGAACGAGACCTTCCGCGCGCCGAGTTCGCGCCGGGCCGCGCCGTTGACGTCGAGCCGGCAGGAGGAGAGGACCACACCGGCGGCCAGGGTGCGCTCCCCGCCGCGCTTGGCGGAGATGACGACGCAGTTCGCCGAGGTCTCCAGGAGGTCCTTGCCGTAGGTCTCGACGAAGACGGCGGTGTCCGCCTTCTCCGGGTCGGTCTCGACGTACAGCAGCTGGTCGGCGGGTACGGGGCCCGCCCAGCCGCGGACGGCCGCGGCGACGGGTGCGGTGAGCCGGTCCAGAACCTCGGGGGCCGGCCAGGCGTTGTCGAAGTCTCCGATGGGTGCTCGCATGCGGGCACTTTAGCCACTCGCGCGGCGGTCGTCAGCGCGGCTCGGGAACCGAGACGGCCATGGTCATCTCCACGGGTTCGGTGCCGTCGTTGCGGTAACCGTGCGGGACGTGGGAGGAGAAGCACGCGGAGGTGCCGGCGGGCACGGTGTGGTCACTGCCGTCCACCTGAAGGGTGAGGGTGCCGGTCGCGACGTGGACGAGTTCGGTGGTGCCGGCCGGGTGCGGGTCGGAGAGGCTGGCGTCGCCGGGCATCAGCCGCCAGTGCCACAGCTCCAGCGGCCCGGGTGCCTCGGTGCCCGCCAGCAGGGTGCTGTGGCTGCCGGACTCGGTGGACCACAGCCGGATGGCCTGCTCGGGCGGCACCAGTCGGACCTGCGGCCCCTGCTCGTGGTCGAGCAGGGAGGTGATGCTCACCCCGAGCGCGTCACCGATCTTGACGACGGTGCCGACGCTGGGGTTGGTGCGCGCCTGCTCGATCTGGATGAGCATGCCCCGGCTGACCCCCGCCCGTGCGGCGAGCGCGTCCAGGGTGAAGCCCCGTTCGGCACGCAGGTGTCTGAGGTTGCGGGCAAGGGCCTGGGTGAGCTGGTCGAGGTCCGTCACGGCGTTCCGCACCATCCAAAATAATCAATGACAGAGTGCACTGTGGTGAACTACGGTGTGCTGCACTTGACCGTTCACCACACTGTACTGCGAGGGTTCACGAGATGACCGCTGTGTTCGCGCTGGCCACCAGTCTCCTGTGGGGGCTGGCCGATTTCGGGGGCGGCATGCTGAGCAAACGCCTGCGCGAGCTGACCGTTGTCGTCGTCTCCCAGGGCGCCGCCTGCCTGGTGCTCGGCGGCATCGTGCTGGGCACCGGCGCCTGGAGCGAACTGGACGCCCGGCTGCTGTGGTGCGCCGTGGCGGCGGGCGCCATCGGACCGGTGTCGATGCTGTGCTTCTACCGGGCGCTGGCCGTCGGACCGATGGGGGTGGTCTCCCCCGTCGCCACCCTCGGCAGCGTGGCGGTGCCCGTCGCCGTCGGCATGGTGCTGCACGGCGAGCGGCCCGGCCTGATCCAGGCGGCCGGCAGCCTCGTCGCGGTCACCGGCGTCGTACTCGCCGGCGGCATCGGCGGCGGGGGCGCACCGGTACGGCAGCGGACGATCCTGCTGACGCTGGTGGCCGCCTTCGGCTTCGGCGCCACGATGAGCCTCGTCGCCGAAGCGTCCATGACGGTCACCGGCCTGTTCCTCACCCTGTTCGTGCAACGGCTGGTCAACGTCGTCGTCGGCGGCGGCGCCCTGTTCGTCTCGGCACGGCGCGGCACCCCCGCCCTGCCCGAGGCGGGGATGCGCGCCGTGTGGGGCTCGCTGCCCGCCCTCGCGTTCGTCGGGCTGGCCGACGTCGCCGCCAACGGCACCTACGCGGTGGCCGCCCAGCACGGTCCGGTCACCGTCGCCGCCGTACTCGCCTCCCTGTACCCGGTGGTCACCGCACTGGCCGCGCGCGGCGTCCTGCGGGAGCGGTTGCAGGGCCTCCAGACGGCCGGCGCGGGGCTCGCGCTGCTCGGCACGGTGCTGCTGGCCTCGGGATGACGGCCGGTGCCCGGTCCTCACCCCTCGCCGCCCGGCTGCTGGGGCAGTTCGGCCAGCGCGAGCAGTTCCTGCGGAGTGACCCCCTCGGGGACGGGCACCGGCGGCGGGGTGCGCAGCGGCGGCTGCCACCCCTTCTCGGGGTCGAGCCGGCGCACCACCTTCGCGGGCGCTCCGGCCACCACCGCGTGGTCGGGCACCCGGCCCCGCACCACGGCGCCGGCCGCCACCACGACGTTCCGGCCCAGTGTCGCCCCCGGCAGGACGACCGCTCCGGCACCGATCCAGCTGCCCGGCCCGATCTCCACGGGCGCGGTGCGCGGCCACTGCTTGCCGACGGGGCGGGCCGGATCGTCGTAGGAGTGGTTCGTGGAGGTGATGTACACGTACGGGCCGCAGAAGACGTCGTCTCCGACCTCCACCCGGGTGTCCGCGATGATGTGGCTCCCGCGGCCCAGCACCACGCCGTTGCCGAGCCGCAGCACGGTGTCGGGACCCAGGTCCAGGTCCGGCATCATCCCCGCGGTCAGCGTGACGTCCTGGCCGATGACGCAGTGGTCGCCCAGCTCGATCCACGGGGTGCCGAAGACCGTGCCCTGCGGGAAGGCCAGCCTGGTGCCGGTACCGATACGGCGGAAGGCGTACGGGCCCGGGCGCCGCGCGGTGACGGCGCCGGCGCTCTGGACCCGCCGCCAGATGCCGTGCAGGGCGCGGGAGCTGAGGGACGAGAACGTGTTCCTGAGGGATGGCACGCGGTCACGGTAGCGCCCGCGGCGTCCGCCGCTCCCGGTGAGGTTCCTCACGAGTAGCTTCCGGGCCCGCGCCCGGGGCGCACTGCCCGCCGTGCGTCAGGAACCGCCGTGCGTCAGGAAGTGGCGGGCCGGCCGTCCGTGGACGCCTCGCGGTGCCGCTGGGCGAGTTCCATATAGGCGAGTGCGTTCAGGCGCACGCCCTCGCGTTCCTCGTCGGTCAGCTCGCGCCGCACCTTGCCGGGCACGCCCGCGACGAGGGAGCCGGGCGGCACGACCATGCCCTGCGGCACCAGTGTCTGGGCCGCCACGAGGGAGCCGGCGCCGATGTGGGCGCCGTTGAGGACGGTGGCGCCCATCCCGATGAGGACGTCGTCCTCGACGGTGCAGCCGTGCAGCACCGCGTTGTGGCCCACGGTCACCCGCGCCCCGACGGTGACGGGAAAGCCGGGATCGCCGTGGACGGTGCAGTTGTCCTGCACATTGCTGTCCTCACCCAGCACGATGGGCCCCGCGTCGGCGCGCAGCACCGCGCCGTACCACAGGCTCGAACCGGCGGCCATGGTCACCTCACCGGCGACGACGGAGGCCGGCGCGCGGAAGGCGCCCGCGTCCAGCCGGGGCGCGTGTCCGCCGACGGTGACGACCAGTCCTTGTGCTGTCATTGCCGCGCTCCGCTTCCGCGCCCTTCGTCCGGGGCGCTGTCCGTCGTCCGACGCGCTGTTCGACCGGTTCGTACGGGCCGTACCGCCCGCCGCCTCAATCCCCGGCGGGTGCGGGGGCCGGCCCCTCCTCCTGGGCGGCCACCCCGGCCGGTGCCGGGCCGCGCCCCGCCCCGTCGGCCGGCGGGACGACCGTCGCGGAGTCCGCCGCGGAGTCCGCCGCCGCGTGAGCCGTCTCCGTCTCCTCGGAGGCCGCCGCCTTCCCCGCCCGGCGCTTGACGATCACCATGGAGGCGAGACCGATCAGCACGGCGGCGACCAGGCCCAGCCAGGAGAACCGCTTGAGCCAGGCCTCGGCCACGATGCCGACGTAGTAGATGACGGCGGTGGTGCCGCCGGCCCAGACGACACCGCCCAGCACGTTCGCGGTCAGGAACTTCCAGTAGGGCATCTTGAGCACCCCGGCCAGCGGCCCGGCGAAGATGCGCAGCAGTGCGATGAAGCGGCCGAAGAAGACCGCCCACATGCCCCACCGCTGGAAGGACCGCTCGGCCGTCGCCACATGGCTGGGCCCGAAGTGCTTGGGGAACTTCCGGCCCAGCCATTCCAGCAGGGGCTTGCCGCCCTTGCGGCCGATGCCGTAGCCGATGGAGTCGCCGATGATGGCACCGGCCGTGGCCGAGGCCCCCAGGACGACCGGGTCGATGTGGCCCTGCTGGGAGGCCAGCAGCGCGGAGCTGACCAGCACGATCTCGCCGGGGAGCGGGATGCCCAGGCTCTCCAGGCCGATGACGACCCCCACCAGGAGGTACACGCTGACGGCCGGGACGCTCTCCAGCCACTCCTGGATGTGCAACTACGGCTTCCTCTCACGGCATTCGGGCTCGGTCTCGGAAGCCTACTCGACATGCCGCGCAGGTGTGCGCACGGGCCGCTGCGGGCCGGCCGGGGCCTCAGTCGTTGGGCCGCAGGGTCCACACGATGGTCATCTCGCTGGTGACGACGCCGTCGGGGCGGGTGAGGGTGACCTTCACCGGGAATTCGGGGCGCTCCCCGCGGTCCAGTTCGGCGACCACCTCGGCGGCCGGGCGGCCCAGCCGGGCGGTGGCGGTGACGACGCCTTTGGCGATCTTCTTGAAGTCCAGTTCCACGTGCACCGGCAGTGGCACCGCACGGGAGAGCTGGTCGGCGAAGGCGGCGAGGGTGATCGCGCCGCTGGCCGATTCGGCGAGCGTGAACATGGCACCCGCGTGCGGGCCGCCGACGTGGTTGTGGAACGCGCTCTGATCGGGCAGGGCGACGACGACCCGTTCGGGCGAGGTCTCCAGGTACTCCAGGTTGAGGGTGCGCGCCATCGGCACGGCGGCCGTCATCATCGCGCCGATGTCCGGCTGTGACTCTGTCGTCATGCCCGCACGTTACCACCCAGTAACCGGAGTGGGGAGGGCCCCTCTTTCCCGCTTCCTTCCCGCTTCCTTCCCGCTTCGGCCGCAGTCGTGTAGCGGGTCCGTACCGATCCACGGACGGCCGTGGCCGGGGCACCGGACGCACCATAGGGTTATCGGCCATGTGGCCAGGACAGCAGCAGCCCGGGGGCGAGCAGAACCCTCAACAGCCCAACCCGTACCAGCAGCCGGGTTATCAGCAGCCGAACCCGTACCAGCAGCCCGGGTACGGACAGCAGCCGACAGGCGGGCAACCGGGATACGGGGAGCAGCCCGCGGCTCAGCAGCCCGGGTACGGACAGCAGCCGACGGGTGGTCAGCCCGGGTACGGACAGCCGGCGGCGGGGCAGCAGCCCGGGTACGGACAGCAGCAGCCGGCGGGCGGGCAGCCGGGTCAGCCCCCGTTCCCGTACGGCCAGCAGCCCGGCGGCCCCGGCCCGTCCGGGCAGTGGGGCCCGGCGGGGGTGCCGGGCAGCCCGCAGTCGCCCAAGGGCGGGGGCGGCGGTGGCCGGAAGAAGACGGTCGTCATCTCCGTCGTCGCGGCCGTCGCGGTGGTCGCCGCCGCGGTGACGGGCTTCGCCGTGTTCGGCGGCGGTGACGACGACGGGAAGAAGACGAAGGCCGACAAGTCGACGTCGCCCGACGTCGGGAAGAAGTCCCCGGAGCCGGAGAAGTCCGGCGGGACCGAGCCGGGCGGCGGCGGTGCAGAGAAGGACTCGAAGGACCCGTCCGAGCCGGTGGTCAAGGGCTGGCAGACCGTGACCAACCCCAAGTGGTACTCCGCCTTCGACGTGCCCAAGTCCGAGGACTGGACGGTCCGCTCCCCCGGCACCATCACCGGTTTCGAGGACGACAAGGGCAAGGTCCTGGTCGCCATGTCGGCCCCCGCCTACTACAAGGACAACTGGTGCAAGGAGTCCAGCCGGGCCGCCGTCGGCACCAAGGGCGGCCAGGGTTCCAAGAGCACCAAGGAGGCCGCGAAGATAGCGGCGGGCAACTTCGCCATCGCCGGCTTCGACCAGAAGCGGAAGGGCACCCTCAAGGTCTCCGAGGCCAAGCCCTTCGAGAACAAGCACGGCATCAAGGGCCACACCTCGACCGCCACCGTCAGCGGAGTGCCGACCGACGACAAGTGCGCGCCCAGCGCGGGCAAGGTGGTCACGGCCTCGTGGATCAACAGCAACGGTGACCTGGCGATCTGGGTCCTCTACACCGACGCGGGCGTCAAGGACGAGGTGCCGGACGCCACCATCAAGAAGATCATGGGCAGCCTGCGCAACTACGAGTCGTCCGGCGACCAGAACGAGCCCCGCGGCTGACCCGTCCCGCCCCGGCGGACAACCGGAACCCGGACGACCGGAACGACGGCGCCTTCAGCCGATGCCGAAGGCGCCGTCGGGCGGTTCGGGGGACGGCACGGCCGAGGCGTCCCCCACCGGGGAGGCACCGCGCAGAAAACGGTCCAGGGCGCTGCCGTGCTCGACCCGCGCCGGGAACGGGTCGGCCGAACAGCGCCGGGCCAGCTCCTCCAGCGGCGGCTCCCGGCGGGAGGCCAGCAGCACCACGTTCCCGAACCGCCTGCCCCGCAGCACGGCGGGCTCCGCGACGATCGCCACGTACGGGAAGACCTCGGCGAAGGTCGCCAGCTGCGAGGCGAGGAAGCGGAACGGGGCGGCATCGGCCAGATTGGCCGCGTAGACGCCGTCCGTCCGCAGCACCCGCGCCGCCTGCCGAGCGTACGGCAGAGTGGTCAGATGCGCCGGGATGCGCGACCCGCTGTACACATCCGCCAGCAGCACATCGGCACTGCCGTCCGCGGCTTCCTCCAGGGCGGCCCGCCCGTCGGCCGCCACCACCGTGACACCGGCCCCCTCCGGCAGCGGCAGCACTTCCGTGACGAAAGCGGTCAGTTCCGCGTCCGGTTCGGCCACGTACTGCCGGGACCCGGGCCGGCTCGCCGCGACGTAGCGCGGCAGGGCGAGTGCCCCGCCACCCAGGTGCAGTACGTCCAGCGGGGCACCGGCCGGTGCCGCGGCGTCCAGCAGATGGCCGACCCGGCGCGCGTACTCGAACTCCAGATGTTCCGGCTCGTCCAGATCGACGTACGACTGGGGCGCGCCCTCCACCGTCAGCAGCCAGGCCCGTTCGCGGTCGATGTCCGGTATCAGCCGGGCCTCGCCGCCCCGGACGGCTCTGATGCGGGGTATCCGCTCCCCGCCGGCCTCGGTGTCCACCGCCCCATTGTGCGGGTACGGCGGCGCGGGCGGGGACAGCCCCGTGAGGATCACCCGGCGTGACTGCGCGGGCCCGGGTGTCCCCGCTCGCACTCGGGCAGCGGTACGTACGTGTCGACGGCGTCCAGCAGCGCGTCGATGGTGCCTCGCCAGCGCGGTTCGCCCGCCAGGGCGCGGCCGGCGGAGACCCGTACGGCGGGCAGCGTCTCGCCGTTGTGGCCGTGCGCCGTCAGCAGCGTCCGCACCTCGGCCTCCACCCTTTCCGTCAGTACGTCGTGGCCCTCGTCCGCCATGGTGAGGGCCACGACGAGCGGGGCGAGGCCGATCCTGCGGGCGAGGGCGACGTGCTCGACGGTGCCGGGCCGCACCCCCTCCAGGACGGAGACGGCCAGCACCGCACCATCCAGCCGGTCCGTGGCACGGGCCGGATCGAGCACCGTGTAGCGGCGGGTGTCGGTGGCGCACCGGAATCGTCGTGGGAGGCCCGACAGCGCGGGGGACGGCACCGGATCGCCGGGAACCGGCCCGGCCGGGCCGCCGCCGGCGCCGCGGGGCACCGAGAGCGCGCGGGCGAGCGTCGTCTTGCCGTGCCCCTGATGGCCCAGCGTGCCGATGGTCAGATGCGGAACGGGGTGCGGATGCGCGGACATGGGTGCCCTCCTGGACCGGTTCGGGACGTGAAAAGGCGGGACCCCTGAGGAAGACCGACCCTTCCCCGTGGGGTCCTCGGTCAGCCCGGGAAGGGTCGGCGTCGGCGGTCGGCGGCGCCACGGGGAACAGGGCGGGCGGACGTGCCCGGGATCAGGAAGACGGCAGCCGGGGGCCCGGCCGCGACCACGGCCGGAACGGGATGGGGGGACTGCCGGAGCACCGACCGATCATCCCCCGCCAACTGCTGCCCGTCGAACGGTTTTCGGCAGCGCCGCCCGCCCGGCCCCGCCCGCCGGCTCCGTCGCAGGTGGAAGCCGGGATGACCGGCAGAAGAACACCTCGTCGCACCGGTACCTTTCGGGCTTTCCGTACGACTTCGAACGGCGGAAGGACCGGTTCGTCGGTTACGCTCCCAGCGTGCCCGTCCCCGCCACGCAGCCAGACGGACTCCCCGGCCGTCTCGCCCAGACAGTGCTCTCCCCCTGGTGCCGCCTCGCCCTCCTCGCCCTGCTGTTGTGCGGCGCGGCCACGGCGATGCTGCTGTACGAGCCCCAGCGGCTGCTCGCCCACGGCTGGCCGCCGCAGTGGGGCGGAGGGACAGCCGTCGCCCTCTTCGGTGCGGCCTACGGCCTGTGCACGGCGGCGTTCGTACCGCGCCCCGTCCTCAACGTCGCGGCCGGCGTGCTCTTCGGCGCCCAGGCCGGTACGTTCTCGGCCACCGTGGGCACGGTGATCGGCGCGGGCATCGCCTTCGGACTGGGCCGGCTGCTGGGCCAGGACGCGCTGCGCACCCTGGTGCGCGGCCGGTGGATGGCCGCCGCCGACCGGCAGTTGAGCAGGCACGGTTTCCGCTCGATGCTGGTGATCCGGCTGCTGCCGGGGGTCCCCTTCGCGGCCTCCAACTACGGCGCCGCCGTCTCCCGGATGCGCTGGAGCGCCTTTCTGGGCGCGACCGCGCTGGGCTCTCTGCCCAACACCGCCGCGTACGTGATCGCGGGCTCCAGCGCCGCGACCCCGACCTCGCCGGTCTTCCTCGCCTCGTTCGGCTTCATCGCGCTCTCCGGGCTGGCAGGGGCCGTCTTCGCCTGGCGCAAGCGGGCGCAACTGCGCGGCGCGGGGCGACGGACGGAGCCGGCCGTATGCCACGGGTGCGGCTCACCGGCCTGCGGGCGGCCCGTCCCCGCCGTCCGCGAGCGCGCGCTGACCGCCCGCGGCGCCGCGGACCGCAGATGACACCGACCACCACACAGGACGAGCCCCTCCGCGATGTCTTGGTTTGAATCCTTCGTCCTCGGCCTCGTGCAGGGGCTGACCGAATTCCTCCCGATCTCCTCCAGCGCCCACCTGCGTCTGGTGGCGGCGTTCGCCGGCTGGAAGGACCCGGGGGCGGCGTTCACCGCGGTCACCCAGATCGGTACCGAGGCGGCTGTCCTCATCTTCTTCCGCAAGGACATCGGCCGCATCCTGGCGGCGTGGTTCCGCTCCCTCCACAACCGTGAGGCGCGGCACGACCCCGACGCGCGTATGGGCTGGCTGGTGATCGTCGGCTCCGTACCGATCGGCGTGCTGGGACTGGCCTTCAAGGACCAGATCGAGGGGCCGTTCCGCGATCTGCGGCTGATCGCCACGACACTGATCGTGCTCGGCGTCATCCTCGGCATCGCCGACCGGATGGCCGCGCGGCAGACGAAGGGCGGCCGGCACCGGGTCCGGCGGGAACCCAAGTCACTCGAACAGCTGACTGTGCGGGACGGGCTCCTCTACGGCTGCGCCCAGGCCCTGGCACTGGTGCCCGGCGTCTCCCGTTCGGGCGCCACCATCAGCGGCGGCCTTTTCATGGGGTACCGCCGGGAGGCGGCTGCCCGTTACTCCTTCCTGCTGGCGGTGCCCGCCGTACTCGCCTCGGGTCTCTTCGAGCTCATGGACATCGGCGAGGGCCATGTCGCCTGGGGGCCCACCCTGTTCGCCACCGCACTGGCGTTCGTCGTGGCCTACATGGTCATCGCATGGTTCATGCGCTTCATCTCGACCCGCAGCTTCATGCCGTTCGTCCTCTACCGCATCGCCCTGGGCGTGGCCCTGTTCGCGCTGGTGGCCGCCGGAGTCCTGGACCCCGACGCGGGCCCGACCGGCGGATGAGCGCGCATTCGCGCCCCTCCTCCATGCCGCGGCGCTGTCCCGACGACGCAGGTCCGGCGGTCTCACGAACCTGAGCGGCACGCCGCACAAGGCGGGCGCCGGGGCCCGGCCTCACTACGGGGAGGGATGCGGCGGTGGTGCCGTCACCCGTCGCGCGCAGCGAGCCGTGCGGCGATCTCCTCGTCGGCGACGGCGATGGCGGCGTCGGCCCGCTGATACCAGATCTCACGCCGCGCCGGGGCCAGCCCTGCCCACGGATGGCGCTCGGCGCTGTGGCCGAGGGTGCTGTACAGGGCCCTCGCGTACCGCTCGCGGCGGGCGTCCTGGTCGGTCACTCGGGGGATCCTCCGTGTCGTGTCGTCACCGCGGACCGGTGGCGGCCGGGCCGCGCATCCGGGGCCGCCGGCCCGGGTGCAGGCTACATCGGTCACTGGGGAACGCATTGGGCGCGGGCCGCCACCCCGTCGCCGGGGCTCAGCCGATCCCGCGGGTCCGCGCGTTGGCCAGCAGGGCTTCGACACCGGCGAGGTCGAACGGGGTGAGGCGGCCGGCCTCAGCCGCGCGGTAGCCGCCGTTCGGGCTGCACATCAGGGGTCTGACCCCCGCGCTCGTGGTGACGCACTCGTACGCCGCCGCGGTGCCGTCGCCGTCCAGATCGCGATTGGGATGGTCCAGTCCCAGCGCGTGCAGCAGTTCGTGCGTCACGGTGTTGGCCAGGACGTGGGGTTCGATGTGGTACGTGCCGTCGAAGTACTCGCTGTCGATGGCCACGAGCCCGCCGCGGCCCAGTCCCCGGGGCTGGTGGGGGCAGGGAGCGCCCTGGCTCCAGCCGGGGGTGCCGGTCGGCCGGTACATCTCGGTGAACTGGATGTGGTAGGCCGGGCCGCACCTGCGCGGGTCGCCCGGCTCGACACCGCCGATCCGCAACCGGAGGCCCACCGCGGCGAGCTGCCGTACGGCCGTGCCGAGGTAGGGCGCGTACCGCTCACGTATCGCCTCGGTCCGGAAGGTGACCGTGTAGGTCCTGACGGGTGACACGCTGGTGATGCCGACGATCTCGGCGGCCTTCCAGCCCTCCCCCTCGGTCCGCACGCCGGCGGCGCCCGCCTGGGAGGTGGTCAGGACCGTCGCGGTGGCCACGGCCAGGGCGATGGCGGTCAGCGGTCTGCGCACGGGGACTCCTTGTTCAGTTGTGGGGGGTCACGCCGTGTGGACGTGCTGCGTCTGGGTTTTCACCAGTCAGACACACGAACGCACGGAATGGTTACCTCCTCAACCGCGTTTTTCCCGGCCCCGGGCGGCGCGCTCCTGCGCGCGGCGGCGGCGCAGCACCACCAGATCGACGGCGGCCCCCAGCGCCAGCAGCCCGCAGACCGCCGCCAGCACGCTCAGCGCCCGGTCGCTCGGGGAGTCGTGCGGACCGGAGGCGGTGGCCCACCAGGCGAGCGCCGCCGCCGCGGCGGCGAAGAAGGGCAACCCGACGGACGAGAGCAGGGTGCGCAGCCACAGGTCGCTGCGTGCGGTGACCGGTTCCGTACCGGAGCGGGGGCGGCGGTGGCCGGGGTCGTCGTCCCGGTGCGGGCCGGTGCTGGGGGGCTGGGACACGGGATCGCCTTTCGCCGGGTGGGCCTTCGCGCGAGGGGCCTGTGCACCATGGTGGCCACCGCGCCGGGTGAGGGCGTCGACGACGCGCCAGATCCGTGCGGCAGGCGGGGGCTGTCACAGCCCCGGCAGCGGGTCCTGTTCGACGTCGCGCACGGGCGGCGGCGGGGCGGTGCGCAGCGCTAGCTTGTGCCGGCAGTCCGGGCCCAGGCCCCACAGTCGGGAGGCGCGGTCGCGCAGCGGCTGGCCGCACATGCGGCACAGCACCCGGCGGCCCGGGGTGGCTTCACCGCCGGGGAGCACGGCGGACTCGGCCTCGTCCTCCCGGCCCGCCGCCTGCGCCGCGTCGTCCCCGGTCATCCGCCTTGCCCCCTTCCGTGCGCCGGCAGGCACCGTACCAGCGTGGCACTCGCCCGGAGTAGTCCGAAATGCGCTGCCTGTGCCGACCCACACACCGTGGAGGTGGAGACAACAGCTACCTTTCATGGGAGCGAACATGCGTATTCGTACCGCTGTCGCAGCCGGCGCCCTCGGCGCCATGGCCCTGTTCGCCGGGACGGCAGGCACCGCAACGGCCACAGAACGGGGTGGTGACCCCCACCCCCAGCACATCCACAACGACCCGGACGTGGTGGATGCCACGCTCTGCGGCAACCAGATCATCGCAGTGCTGGCCAACGCCACAGGCGTCTGCAAGAACAACAACTGATCCGGACATCCGGCTCGTCGGCCGTCGGACCCCGCCGCCCGTTGCCAGCGGGCGGCGGGGTTCCGTCGGTCCGGAGCGGCACCAGCCGGCGGCCGGGCCGCCGGGACGGCCGTACCGGCGGGGCGACCGCCGTGCCGGGCGGGACCCCCGCTGCCACACTGGCCGCATGGAGAACTTCTACCGTGGCCCGGCGATCCTGCTGACCGGCGCCGCCGAGGTCCCCGTCGACGCGGCGCTCTACACGGAGACGACCGGCCCCGGGACCGCGTGGTCCGGCACCATCAGACCGGAGGGCAGTCAGCCGCTGTGGGTCGAACTGGAGGGTGACTCCGCACGGCTGCGGCTCGCCGACGGCCGCGTCGGCCGTATCACCATCCTGGGCAGCGGCTTCGGCACGGTGCAGGTCAACGGCGAAGGGCCCCTCCCGGCCAACCCCGCCTGAACCGACCGGCCTTGCCGGTGCCCTGCGGCACGACCATGGTCGAGGAGGGACGTCACCTCCCAGGTGGAAATCCACGCCCGGCGTACTCCCCTGGGGGTACGGAAAGACGCTCCCGCCAGGTGACGACAGACGTCCGCCGATGCGGAATCGTGAGGGCATGAACACGATGCCCGACCCGGACCCGGCGGCCCGGACATGAGTGCGCTCACCGCGGCGGTGCTGTTGTCGCTGGTCTCCGCCGTCAGCTACGCCCTTGCCGCGATCGTGCAGGAACGGCTCGCCGCCACGACGGCGCCCAGCCGGTGGGGACTGCTGCGCTCCGGCACCTGGTGGACGGCCGCCGTGCTGCAAGGCGTCGGCGCGCTGCTGCACGTGGTGGCGCTGGGGCTGGGGCCGCTGACGGTCGTCCAGCCGCTCGGCGTGCTCACCCTCGTGCTGGCCGCGCCGATGGCGGCCCTGCTGGTCCGCCGTCCGGTGACCCCGGCGGCATGGCGCGGCATCGTCCTGGTGTCGGCGGGGCTGGCCGGCATCCTCCTGCTCACCGGTGACGCGGGCGCCGGCACCCTGAGCGGCGACGGCCAACTCGTCCTCGCCGCAGCCGTCCTGGGCTCCCTGGCGCTGCTGGTGGGCACGGCGGCCGTGGCCCGGCGCACCGGGCACGGCAGTCCGGGCCGGCGGGCCCTGGCGCTGCGGAGCGTGTCGCTGGCGCTGGCCGCCGGTGTGGCCTACGGCGCCGGCTCGGTCTTCATGAAGACGCTCGCCGGCAGCTGGATGTCGTCCCCGCTGACGGCCACGGTGCCGCTGACGGCGCTCACGGTGCTGCTGGCCGCGGCCGGCCTCGCCACCTCGCAGGCCTCCTACCGGGACGGCGGACTGGCGACACCGCTGGCCACGGCCACCGTGGCCAATCCGGTGGTCGCGGCCCTGGCCGGTATCGCCCTGCTGGGCGAGGGTTTCCGGTACGGCACGACGGGTGGGGTGCTGGCGCTCCTGGCGAGCACGGTGGCCACCTGGGGACTGGTCGTGCTGACGTTCGACGGTGTACGGCAGAAGGCGGCCGACACCTCGCCCGCCACCCGCTCCCGGGCCCACGGCCGGCGCGGCGTCTCCGAGCCGGAAGAGGCGGGCGCCGCCGTACCCGAGCAGGGCCGCGGAAAGCGGACACCGAGCCCGCGGGCCCCGGAGCCGTCCGAGCGGCCCGGCCCCAAGACCACGGAGAACACGGAACCGCCCCGGCGCACGGGCGGGTACGGGGAGCCGGGCCGCCCGCCGGGCCCGGAGTTCGCGATACGGCGGGCGCCGGAGGCGGAGGCCCGGCCCTCCGTGCCGCCGCTGCCTCGCTGCGGGAGCGTCCCGGTGGGAAGCCGTCCGGTGCCCACCCCCTGACCCCCCGTCCGGACTCGACCGCTGACCTGACTCCCCATCGGGACTCGGCCGCTGCCCTCTCCTGCGACCCCGGCGAGGAACACGGCACGCGCGGCGCGAAGCACGCGACTCGGCACGCGCGGCCGGTCACAGCACGAGCGGCCGGGCACAGCACGCGCGGCCCGGCACGACCGTCGGACACCGGCAGCGTCTCCCCGGGCGGCAATGCGGCGCACTCCGCCGGGACCGCCCTGCCCGGGTGCGGCGCGCGCGGCGCACTCCGCCGGACCCCGTGCGGCGCACGCGGCGGATGGCGGAACGTGCCGTGCCCGTCCCGTATGCCCCCTCGCCCCCTCGCGCGCCCTGCTTCACACTGGTGGGCGGAGTTCCGGATGAAGGAGGCAGGGCATGCGCCCGTTGCCGGATTCCCGCTGGGCACGCTGGGTGCTGCCCGTGCCGGCGGGTGCCGTGCCCGTGCTGGCGTTTCCGGCACCGTCCCTGTGGTGGCTGGCGTATGTCGCGCTGGTGCCGTGGCTGCTGCTGTTGCGCGCGGCCCCCACTCCGCGGGCCGCCGCGCTGAGCGGCTGGCTGGGCGGTACGGGCTTCATGCTGGCGATGCACCACTGGCTGATGCCGAACCTGCATGTGTTCATCGTCGTGCTCGCCGCACTGCTGGGGCTGTTGTGGCTGCCGTGGGGCTGGCTCGTCCACCGGCTGCTGGCGGGGACGCCGGGTGCCGGGCGGCTGTGGGCGGCCGTGCTGCTGGTGCCCTCGTGCTGGCTGCTGGCGGAGCTGGTCAGATCGTGGGAGTACCTGGGCGGGCCGTGGGGGCTGCTGGGGGCGAGCCAGTGGCAGGTGGCGCCAGCGTTGCGGCTGGCGTCGGTGGGCGGGGTGTGGCTGCTGAGCTTCCTGGTGGTGGCGGTGAACACCGCGCTGGCCGCGCTGCTGACCACGCCCCACGCCCGCAGGGGCGCCCTGGTGGCGCTGCTGGGCGCCGCCGTCCTCACGGGTGCGGTGTGGACGTGGGCGCCCCGTCCGCAGCCGGACGGCAGCGCACGGATCGCGGTGGTGCAGATCGGGGAGACCGGCTCGCGCAAGGAACGGTTCGAGCGCGGCGAGGAGCTGACCCGCCGTCTGGCCGGCCGCGAACCGGACCTGATCGTGTGGGGAGAGAGCAGCGTCGGCTACGACCTGCGCAGCCATCCGTCGCTGGAGCGCCGGCTCACCGCGCTGTCGCGGCTGACGGGCGCGCCGCTGCTGGTGAACGTGGACTCCCGGCGCAGCGACCGGCCCGGCATCTTCAAGAGTTCGGTGCTCGTGGACGACAACGGGGTGACCGGGCAGCGGTACGACAAGATGCGGCTGGTGCCGTTCGGCGAGTACATCCCCGCCCGGTCACTGCTGGGCTGGGCCACCTCGGTCGGACGGGCCGCCGGTGAGGACCGGCAGCGCGGGCAGCGGCCGGTGGTGATGCGGGCCGACGGGCTGCGGTTCGGCCCCCTGATCTGCTTCGAGACGGCGTTCCCCGACATGAGCAGGCACCTCACCGACATGGGCGCGCGGGTGCTGGTGGCCCAGTCGTCGACCTCCACCTTCCAGCACAGTTGGGCGCCTCAGCAGCACGCCTCGCTGGCGGCGCTGCGGGCGGCCGAGACGGGGCGTCCCATGGTGCACGCGACGCTGACGGGGGTCAGCGCCTCGTTCGGGCCCGAGGGGGAGCGCGCGGGGCAACCGCTGGGCACGGACGCCAGTGCGGTACGGCTGACGAAGGTGCCGCTGGCGACGGGGACGACGCTGTACGTGTGGTTCGGGGACTGGCCGCTGCTCGCGGCGGTGGCCGCGCTGGTGGTCTACGCGGCGCTGGAGGGGTCGCGGACGGTGCGCGGCCGACGGCACGCCGAGCGGGTGAGTACGGTCAGCGTGTCCGTTCCCGTACATCGGTGACGATCCGTTCGCACAGCTCGTGGGTGCGCAACGCGTCCTGCGCCGAGAGGGTCCGGCCGTCGCGTACGGCGTCCAGAAAGGCCAGGACGCACTGTTCGATGCCGCGCTGACGGGCGACGGGCACCCAGTCGCCGCGGCGGCGGACACTGGGCTGCCCCTTGTGGTCCACGACCTCGGCCAGGTCCCGCACCTCGCGTTTGGTGTCCTGCCCGGAGACCTCCAGCCGCTCCTCGGCCGACCCGGACAGCCGGTTCATGATCCCGATCGCGGTGAAGCCGTCACCGGCGAGGTGGAGCACCAGGTGGTGCAGCAGCCCGTCGGCCACGCGGGCGGTGACGTCGATGTGGTCCGGCTGCCCGGGAGCCAGGAAGCGGAGGGTGTCGACGACGTGGATGAAGTCGTCCAGGACCATCCGGCGCGGTTCCTCGGGAAGGCCGACCCGGTTCTTCTGGAGGACGATCAGATCTCTCGGGTGCTCCAGGCACTGGGCGTAGCCGGGGGCGTGGCGCCGGTTGAAGCCGACGGCGAGGCTGGTGCCGTGGCGCTCGGCGCGTTCCACCAGGTCCCGCGAGGCGGCCAGGTCGTAGGCGAGCGGCTTGTCGACGTAGGTGGGTATGCGGGCGTCCAGCAGTCTGCGCACCAGTTCGGGGTGGGCGTCGGTGGCGGCGTGCACGAACGCGGCGTCGGGCCGGGCAGCCAGCAGTCCGTCGAGACCGGTGTGCCGGTGGGCGGCCGGCACCCGGTGGGCGGCGCCGACGGCCTCCAGAGTCGCGGGGTTCCGGGTCACGAGGTGCGGCTCCAGGCCGGGCTGGGCCATCAGGACCGGCAGATACGCCTTCTTGGCGATGTCACCGAGTCCGATCACACCGATTCTCATCCGGCCCTCCCTCGTCGCCGCAACGTCGACCGCGCGTGCGCAGCATACGTGCGCCGCACCGGGCATCGGGCGGCGCTCCCCCTCCGGTACGCGCCCGGTCGCCGGCGACGGACGTGCGGTGTCCGCTCGTGGCAGGGGATGCGGGAGGGCGCCGGTGAGCGGTGGCTGGGCAGCGCCGGGACGTACGGACGGCTGCCTGGGGGTTGGCCCCTCGCCGCGCTCGGCGGCAGGATGACCGGATGGTTTCGGAAAACGGACAAGCAAACGCCGGACCCCCTATGACCGCCAGCGGCCTCCCGATGCCCGGTGGGACGGGCGGTGAGAGGGAGTTGCTGAAGCAGTGGCTCGACCTCCACCGCGCCACCCTGGCGGCCAAGTGCGAGGGGCTGAGCGACGAGCAGCTGCGCCGCACCTCGGCGCCGCCCTCCGGTCTGACGCTGCTCGGCCTGGTGCGCCACCTGGCGAATGTGGAGCGCCATTGGTTCCGGCGGATGTGGAGGGACGAGGACTCGGCGCCCCTCTACTGCACCGAGACCGACCGCGCGCTCGGCTTCGTGGTCACCGAGGCCGACACCGGTGCGGAGGCGCTGGCGGTCTGGCGCCGCGAGGTGGACCGGGCGCGGAAGGCGGCGGCGGAACGGGCGTTGGACGAGGTGGCGGTCCACCCGCGGCGCACCGACTGGCAGACCTCGCTGCGCTGGATGTATCTGCACATGATCGGGGAGTACGCACGGCACAACGGCCACGCCGACCTGCTGCGGGAGCGCATCGACGGGGCCACCGGATTCTGACCCCCAAGGGGTCAGCCCCGGGCCGCCGCGATCACTCCTGCGGGGACTTCACAGCGCGACCGGGACTGGGAAGAGTTGCCGGGGTGTCACGGATGACGAAAGCCATGGCAGTCGCCGGGGTGGCGCTCTCGGCCGCGACGGGATGCATGACCGTCTCAGGAGACCCGGGGTCACCCGGTCGCGGGCCCTCGTCCCACCACTCCCCCGCCTCCGAGCACGGCGAGGCACCACGCCGCGAGGGGCGGTCCCCGGCCAGGGACTCCCTCCCGCCCGGCGGTGCGGGAAAGGACGCCGACCGGCGCGGCGACGCCGGCGCGGGGAACGGGAACGCTCCGCACACCCGGAAGGAGGCGCCCGCTCCGGACGGTCCGGCCGCGCGCCCGGGTGCGGGTACGGCGCCGCGGCAGGCGCCGCTCCCCCGGACACGGCGTCAGCCGCCGCACGGCACGCAGCCCGGCCAGCCGGGCGGACGCCACGGCCCCGAGGACGGTGGCGGCGCGCGCGAGCGCCATGGGCGCGGGCTGGGTCCGGGGACCGATCCCCGCCTGTGTGAGCTGGGCCGGGCGTGGGGCCGATGGGACGCCGACAGCGCGGAGGCCAGGCTCTGCCGCTCCGCCTACGGCAGATGACCGGCGCCGCCGTCGCCGTCGAGGGGTCCGCCCGGGGCGGCGGCGCCGTCGGAGAGCTGCTTCTCCAGCCGTTCGACGGCCGCGCGGACGCCCTGCCCGTAGGCGTCTGCGGCGAGCGCTGCCAGCTTCTCCCTGGCCCGTGCCAGCGCGCTGCGGGCCGCGTCCTCGTTCCCGAGCCGGGCGTGACCGGCGGCGACGTTCAGGTGCAGTGACGGGTAGAGGGAGCGGACGGCGAGCTGGTGCTCACCGCCTTGCCGGTGACCGTCGTGCAGGGCGTCGGCCGCGGCGAGGGCCCGCAGGTCCCATGCGAGCTCGTCGGCCGGGTCGTCCTGGGTGTCGGCCATGTAGTGCGCGATGGTGCACCGGTGGAAGAGGTCGGCGTCCGGGTCCGTCTCCTGCCACAGGGCGGCGAAGCGGTTTCTGGCCTCCTCCCGGTCGCCGCCGCGGTGCAGCATGATGGCCTGGCCGATTCTGACCATCGTCGCGTCCTCCGCGCCGTGGGGCGCGTCCTGCTGGGGCTCCGCCACGAGGGCTCCTCCCGTTCGCCGTGTCTCCGTCGCCGCTCCGGCCGCGCCGCCACGTTCGGCCGTGCCGCCGGGGGTTTCATCAGGTTTTGTCCAATGACGACGCTAGCGGCAGGCACCGACAATGGCGGTCACCCCGGGAGGAGCCCGGCGCGGCTCAGCCCAGATCGGGGATGCGCCAGTCGATCGGGGTGTGGCCCTGCGCGGCGACGGCTTCGTTGATCTGGGTGAAGGGGCGGGAGCCGAAGAACCGCTTGGCCGACAGCGGCGAGGGGTGCGCACCCTGCACCACCGCGTGCCGCTCGGTGTCGATGAGCGGCAGCTTCTTCTTCGCGTAGTTGCCCCACAGCACGAACACCGCCGGGTCCGGGCGGTCGGCCACGGCGCGGATGACCGCGTCGGTGAACTTCTCCCAGCCCTTCCCCTTGTGCGAGTTGGCCTCGCCTTCACGCACCGTCAGCACCGCGTTGAGCAGCAGCACCCCCTGGCGGGCCCACGGCATCAGATAGCCGTTGTCGGGGACCGGGTGGCCCAGCTCCTCGCGCATCTCCTTGTAGATGTTCCGCAGCGACGGCGGCGTCCGCACCCCGGGGCGGACCGAGAAGCACAGGCCGTGCCCCTGCCCCGGACCGTGGTAGGGGTCCTGCCCCAGGATGAGCACCTTCACCTGGTCGTACGGCGTGGCGTCGAGGGCGGCGAACACCTCCTCGCGGGGCGGGTAGACCGGCCCGCGCTCCCGCTCCTGCTCGACGAACTCCGCCAGCTCCTTGAAGTAGGGCTTCTCGGTCTCCTCGCCGAGGACGCCCTGCCAGGACTGGGGCAGCATCTCTTTCACGCGCTGTACCTCCGCTGCGGTGGTGCTCGTTGGGGGCTGTGCCCGATTACCGCACCGAAGGTACCGCCCGCCACTGACAGCCCAGGACGGGCGTTCGCACCGCTACCAGCTGGACTTCTTGTACAGCTCCCACATCCGCATGATGACCGAGGAGTCCACGGCCCATTCGATGCCCGCCACGTCCTTCTCGGAGGCGATGTAGACCTTGCCCTGCCACAGCGGCAGCAGCCGCGCGTCCCTGGCCATCCGCCGCTGGGCCTCCCCCAGGGACTGTCCGGCGGCGCCCCTGTCGCTCTGTTTGCGGGAGGTTGGCAGCAGCCGCCCGGTCAGCTCGCGGTCCCGGTAGGGGGTGCCCATGGCGTTGTGGTCACCGACGAACGGCGCGATGTAGTTGTCCGCGTCGGGGAAGTCCGCCGACCAGCCGCGGCCGAAGACCGGGTAGGCGCCCTTGAGGTAGCCCTTCTGGAACGACGCCCACGAGCGCGACCGGAGAGTGATCTCGAAGAGCCCGGAGCGCTCCAGCTGCGCTTTCAGCTCGGCGAACTCCCGCTGTGTGGTGTCCCCGTACCGGTCCCGCGCGTACCACAGGGTGAGGGGGACGGGGGTGGTGATGCCCGCCTGCTGCAACATGGCGCGGGCCTTGTCCTCGCTGGGCTGCCCGTAGCGGTCCAGGAAGGCGTTGGTGTGTCCGGTCACGCCGGTCGGGACCATCGAGTAGAGCGGGTCGGCCGTCCTGTCGTGGACGTCGCGCACCAGTTCCTTGCGGTCCACGAGCTGGGCGACGGCGCGGCGTACGGCGGGCTTCGCGGCCTGCGCGTCCTTCGGGTTGAAGACCAGGAAGTGGACTTCGGACCCGGTCATCTCGCTCAGCTGGACGGCGTCGTCCCCGGCGCTGCCGGCGTCCTGGAAGGCACTGATCTGCCGCGGGGTCAGCCCGCGGTAGGTGAGGTCGATGCGGCCGGCCTTCAGATCGTCGACCATGCGGCGGGAGCTGGTGTAGTACCGGATGGTCACCGAGTCGTTGCGCAGCTCGGCCGGCCCCTTGTAGTCGGGGTTCTTGACCAGGAGGGCCTCTTTCCCCGGCCGGTAGCTGCGCAGGGTGTAGGGACCCGAGCCGGTGGCGGTGTCGTCCGGGTGCAGGGTGGCGCCCGGGTATTCCTGCGGGTCCACGAGGGAGGCGGCGGGGGTGGACAGCACGAACGGGAACGTCGCGTCGGGCTTCTTCAGCCGGAAGACGACGGTGCGCTTCCCCCGCGTCCTGACCTCGTCGAGGTTGTCCAGCAGGGCCGCCGGTCCGGAGGGGGACTTGATGGAGGTCGTGCGGTCGAAGGAGTGTTTGACCGCGTCGGCGTCCAGCGGTCTGCCGCTGGAGAACTTCAGCCCCTCGCGCAGTACGCAGCGGTAGACACGGCTGGCCGCGTCGCTGAACCGGCAGCTGCGGGCGGCGTCCGGCTCCGGTGAGGTGCCGGTGTTGGGGACGGCCATGAGGGTCTGGTAGATGTTCCGGTACAGCTCCCACGAGCCGTCCCAGGCCGCCGCCGGATCGAGGGAACTGGGCGCGCTGGTGGTGCCGACCACGATGCGGTGCTTCTCCTGTGAGCCGCTGCCGGGCAGTGCGCCGCACCCGGCGACGAGTGCGAGCGGGAGGATGGTCGCCGCGGCTCTCCGCAGCCCGTTCCGGTCGAACACGTGCGCGCTCCTCAGTCGGCGGTGCCAGTACTGGTGGTGCGGTGCTCAGGACTGCGCCCACGCCGGGGCGCGCCCACAGTGGGGGAAGGCGCACCGACATTACCCCAGTCACAGCCGTATCGGAGCCCCAACGACCGTCCGGGTGGCGGGGATTGAGGTCCGGCAGCCGGACAGTGGCCGCCCGCGTCCCCCGGACAGTGGCCGCCCACCGTCCCGTCGGTACCCGTCCGGCGGGGGAACGCCTGCGCGCCGGGACCGCGGCAAAAACCCGTGTCCCGGCGCGCTGCCCTTCTCGGGGCGGCTGCTCGGTCGCCCGCGCTGCCGCTCGGCCGCCCGCGCTGCTGTTTCGACGTCCGTGCTGCTGCTCGGAGGTGCGCTTTGCTGCTCTAGACGCCCGCGTTGAGGAAGAGACCGCCGTCCAGGGTCAGTGTCTGGCCGGTGACCCACGCGGACTCGTCGGACGTGAGGAACGCCGCGGCCCCCGCGATGTCCTCCGGCGCCCCGAGCCGCCCCATCGGGTAGCGGGCCACGACCTCCGCCTCGCGCCCCTCGTACAGCGCGGCGGCGAACTTCGTCTTCACCACCGCGGGGGCCAGCGCGTTGACCCGCACCATGGGCGCGAACTCGTGCGCGAGCTGAAGGGTCAGATTGATCATCGCCGCCTTGCTCATGCCGTAGGCGCCGATGAACGGGGAGGCCGTCACCCCCGCGAAGGACGCGATGTTGACGATGGTGCCGCCGTGCTCGCGCTGCCAGGCCGCCCAGGTCCGCTGCGCGAAGCCGAGCGCCGAGAGCACATTCGTCTCGAACACCTTGCGCGCCACATCCGCGTCCAGCTCGGCCATCGGCCCGAAGACCGGGTTGGTGCCGGCGTTGTTGACCAGGTGGTCGAGACGGCCGTACGTCTCCATCACCCGCTCCACGGCGACGGCCTGGTGGTCGGGGTCGTGCGCCTTGCCCGCGACGCCCATCGCGCGGTCGGGGCCGAGCCGTTCGACCGCGTCCTTGAGGGCGTCCTCGTTGCGCCCGGTGATGCACACCCGGTCACCGCGCGCCACCAGCGCCTCGGCGATCCCGTAGCCGATGCCGCGGCTGGCGCCGGTGACCAGCGCCACCTTGCCGGTACCGGACTGCCGGCCGTCCGCTGCTCGCTCAGCCATTGACGTTCTCTCCTCGCACTCGTCCGCTCGCCGTCCGCCCTCAGTCCAGCGGTCCGCCGGCGACGTACAGCACCTGGCCGGAGACGTAACCGGCCTTCTCGTCGGTGAAGAACGCGACGGCGTTGGCGATGTCCGCCGGCTCACCCACCCGCTGGACCGGGATCTGGGTGGCCGCCGCCGCCTTGAAGTCCTCGAAGTTCATGCCGACGCGCTCGGCGGTGGCGGCCGTCATGTCGGTGGCGATGAAGCCGGGGGCCACCGCGTTGGCCGTGATCCCGAACTTGCCCAGCTCCTTGGCGAGGGTCTTGGTGAAGCCCTGCATACCGGCCTTGGCCGCCGAGTAGTTGACCTGGCCGCGGTTGCCCAGCGCCGAGGAGGAGGAGAGGTTGACGATGCGGCCGAAGCCGGCGTCCACCATGTACTTCTGGCAGGCCCGGGACATCAGGAAGGCACCGCGCAGGTGCACGTTCATGACCGTGTCCCAGTCCTCGTCGCTCATCTTGAACAGCAGGTTGTCCCGCAGTACGCCGGCGTTGTTCACCAGCACCAAAGGCGCCCCCAGCTCCTGGGCGACGCGGGTGACAGCGGCCTCGACCTGCGCGGAGTCGGACACGTCACAGCCGACGGCGAGAGCCTTGCCGCCCTGTTCGGTGATCTGCGCCACGGTGCCCGCACAGGCGGCCTCGTCGAGGTCCAGGACGGCGACGACAAAACCCTCGGTCGCCAGGCGGACGGCGGTGGCGGCGCCGATCCCCCGGGCCGCGCCCGTGACGATGGCGACTCGCTGCTCGGTGCTGGACATGCTGGTCTCTCCTCGGCCTCGACTGGATGAGCTGGACGAACGGGGTGAGCAACCGCTTAGTACCCACGGCAGACGTGACGCTATGAGGCGGGCAACGCCGTGTCAACGGGGGCCGGCGCGGCCGGCGCCACACCGCACCCCGGCGCGACACCACCACCGCCCGGCGCCCTCATGCGGGCACGCGCCGGCGCGCGGAGTCCCGGGTCAGCGCACCAGCAGATCCAGCAGCCGTTCGCTCTCGGCCTCCGGGTCCGCCGTCAGCCCGGTGTGCACCGGTCCCGGCTGCACGACGGTGCTCCGCGGTGCCACCAGCCACCGGAACCGCC
The DNA here is from genome assembly GCF_000725885.1 of Streptomyces albus subsp. albus. Classification (GTDB taxonomy): domain Bacteria; phylum Actinomycetota; class Actinomycetes; order Streptomycetales; family Streptomycetaceae; genus Streptomyces; species Streptomyces albus. The sequence continues at coordinate 206,366 of NZ_JODR01000010.1, forward strand.
GCCCGGCGTCGTCCCCGGCGGCCTGTCCGGCCCTGACTCCCCCGTCGCAGACGTTCTCGACGGCGCGCAGCGCCGCCCGCACTCCCCTGACGTCCGCGCACGGATCGAGGGCATAAAGCCGGTCCTCGTCCAGATGGGTGCGTGCCGCGAGGAATGAGCGGGCGCGGCAGTAGACGAGCACGCCCGCGTTGATCAGCTCACCGCGTTCGACGTGCGGCACGACGCGCAGCAGCGCGTATTCGAACACGTCGAGGTCGCCGCGCGCTCCGGTCGTGGTGTTGGTGCGCGTCACTTGGCATCGCCACCCTTCCCGGTGAGCCACCCCGGCGCCTGCGAGGGCCGGTCCTTGCTCGGCTCCCCGACCGTGATCCGCTCATGGATCGTACGGGCCCGGGCCGCCAGCACCCCGGTGTACGCGGCACGTACCGCGTCCGGGTCGGCGAAGCCCGCCTCGTCCGCCAGCCACTCGTCGGGGATCTCGGCGGCGCACTCGGCCAGCAGCCCCTCGGTGACCCGCGGCGCCAGTTCGGCCGCCGCCTCCTCGATCCGCGGGCCGAAGGGGGCCAGCGCGTGGTCGGAGGCGTCGTACGGGCGCTCGGCGGCGGCCTCGGCCCCGGCCCAGTTGTGGTGGAAGATCAGCGTGGCCCCGTGGTCGATCAGCCACAGGTCACCGTGCCACACCAGCATGTTCGGGTTGCGCCAGGACCGGTCCACGTTGCCGACCAGCGCGTCGAACCACACCACGCGGCCCGCCTCGGCGGCGTCCACCTCGTAGGCGAGGGCGTCGAAGCCGAGCGAGCCGGGCAGGAAGTCCATACCGAGGTTCAGCCCGCCGCTGGCCTTGAGCAGCTGCTGGACCTCCTCGTCCGGCTCGGAGCGGCCGATCACCGGGTCCAGCCAGATCCGCACCAGGTCGGGAACCCGCAGCCCGAGCCGCCGGGCGAGCCCCGCGCACAGCACCTCGGCCACGAGCGTCTTGCGCCCCTGACCGGCTCCGGTGAACTTCATGACGTAGGTGCCCAGGTCGTCGGCCTCGACCAGACCGGGGAGCGAACCGCCCTCGCGCAATGGCGTGACGTAGCGCGTGGCTGTGACTTCGGGGAGCATATTGCCAGGTTATACGCCCGTGCGCCCTTGGGATCGACGGCGAGTTGCCGAGCCCCTCCGGCCCGACAAGCCGTCCCGAGCCCCTGGTGAGAACCGGGGGAGTTTCAGCTCCGGCGGCGCTCCCGCTCCCCCAGCCGTCGAAGAGCGCGTCGACGGCGTTCCGTCGCCGGTCTCCGGCCTCCGGCGTGAAGTGCGCGTAGTGGTCCGGCGTGATGGCCGGTGACGAGCGACCCGGCCGTCGCGCGAGCGTGACCACGGACTCCCCCGCCTCCAGCGTGATCGACTGTCTGCTTCGATCACTGCCGCTTGGCCGCCGACGACTTCTCTGTCGAGTTGGGCAGGGTGGACTGCTTGGCTTGAGGGCACGGGGAGAACGAGACGCCGCCGCGGTTCAGCCCATGCGGTGGTTGCGCGGACCACAGGCAACCACGGCCGCCTCGGCGGCTGAGACGAACCGTGGGACGATCTCGGGGCCCGAGCCGGGGGGCCTACGCTCGACGCCAACCGGAAGTGAGAGGTAGTCCGGCCAGAAGTCCCGGTGGACCGGCAGCGGTTCGCCCGTCGCCGGCGGATCGGCGCCATATCCCGTGTCAGTACCCCCTCCCGTGATCAGTACCCCTCGATACCGTCACCGGCCATTGACACGGTCCGATCCTTGACCGGTGAGAGGGCGCAGCCCGGTCACAGGACAGGCCCCGGGCTTCCGAGCATGCCCCCGAAGCGCGTTCCCCACGGTCTCGGGGCATCGACCGACTCGCCGGTGGCTGAACCTGTCCCAGGTGGGCACCGCGCTCGGCACGGCGGTCGAGGCCCTGCTGCAGTCGTCGCCGCCGAGGCGGCCATCATCAACCGGGACGTAGTGAGGACGGACTCGTCCATGACGCGCTTGCGCGCCGGTCTCGCCCAGCACCGCCCGGACCTGTCGCACGCCGTACGGTGCGGCGCATTCGCCGATCGAAGGGAGGCTCGGGAAATTTACATCGTTTGACATAGCTATATGTATAGAGCCATACTCCTCGCATGCCCGATACCAGTGCGTCCGCCCAGGACATCGACCGCGTAGCCGTCGGGCTCGCGGCATGCCTGCCCGCACTGGCCCGCGCCTTGGAGCGGCGGATCGGCTCGGAGTTTCCGCACCCGAAACCGCCGGAGGCGCAGCTCGCGCTCCTGCGTCACGTCGAGGCCCATGACGGCGTCACTGTCCGCAGGGCGGCGGAAGCTCTGCTGATGAAGCCCAACAACGTCAGCGCCCTGGTCACGCAGCTGACCGAGCAGGGCCTGCTGGAGCGTCGGCAGGACCCGGAGGACAAGCGCATCGCGCATCTGCACCTCACCGCAGCCTCGCGGCAGCAGCTGACGGAGGTCCAGCGCCTCATGGTCGACCAGATCGCCCGGGTGCTGCACACCATGACCGACGGCGAGCTCGGCGCCCTCGGCTCGGCGCTGTCCTCCCTGCAGGAGCTGAACGCGCGCCTCCACCCGGTCATCGGCTGACCGCGCGTACGGCTTCCGTCCGTACGCGGCGCCGGCGGCACCCCACTCCGCCTTCTTCCGCCCTTTTCCCTCCCGGCTGTGTCCGGCCGCACCCGCGCCGGACACAGCCGTCCCTGCGCGGACGCGCACAGGCGTCCGCCGCTGTCCGCCCCTTCATCTCCTCCTGCCTGAACGAGGAATCACACCCGTATGTCTTCCGAAGTCCTGAACTCCCCGGCTCCGCCCGATCACTCGGCGCGGACGGCCGAACCGCACGGCCGACGCGCAAACCCGTGGCTGACCCTCGTCGCCGTCGCCTTCGGCCTGTTCATGGTCGGTCTGGACGGCTCGGTCGTCTCGATCGCCAACCCGGAGATCGGCCGGGACCTGAACGCCTCCACCGCCGACCTGCAGTGGGTCACCAACTCCTACCTGCTCGCCCTCGCCGCCGCCCTCATCCTGGGCGGCAAGCTCGGTGACCGGTTCGGCCGCCGCACCTTCTACCTGATCGGCGTGGCCGGCTTCACCCTCGCCTCCGTGGCCATCGGCTTGGCCGGGTCCATCGAGGGCGTCATCGCCTTCCGCGCCTTCCAGGGCTTCTTCGGGGCGCTTCTGATGCCCAACACCCTCGGCATGCTGCGCGCCGTCTTTCCGCCCAGGAAGTTCGGCATGGCCGTGGGCATCTGGGCCATGGTCTCGTCGGTGTCGACCGCGCTCGGACCGATCGTGGGCGGTCTGCTCGTCGAGCACGTCAACTGGGAGTCGGTCTTCTACATCAACGCGCCCATCGGCATCATCGCGCTCCTCTTCAGCATGTGGGTTCTGCCGCAGAGCAAGAACACCGCGGCGGCGCAGGAGAGGTTCGACATCCCCGGCGTCGTCCTGCTCGCGCTCGGCCTGCTCGCCGTCGTCTTCGGTGTCGTCAAGGGCGAGACGTGGGGCTGGACCTCGGGCGGCACCCTGGGCTCCATCGGCGCGGGTGTCGTGATCCTGCTGCTCTTCGGCTGGTACGAGACCCGCGTGGCGCACCCGCTGCTGCCCATGCGGCTCTTCCGCAATCCGGCGCTGACCATCGGCACCGTCATCACCGCCCTCAACTTCTTCATCCTGCTGGGCGTGATCTTCTTCGTGATGCTGTACCTGCAGAACGTGCGGGGCTTCACCCCGGTCGAGGCCGGCGTACGCACCCTGCCGCTCAGTCTCGCCTCCGTGATCGCCTCCCCGCTGGGCGCGGCGCTCACCGAGAGGTTCGGCCCCCGCCTGACGATGCCGCTCGGCATGGCCCTCCAGGCCGCCGCCTGCTTCACGATGCTCGGCTGGAGCGCACACTCCTCGTACGCCGTGATGTGGCCCCCGTTCATCGCGCTCGGCCTCGGGGTCGGCATGGTGATGGCGTCCTCGTCCGATGCCATCGTCGGCAACGCGCCGGTGAAGGACGGCGGTGTCGCGGGTGGCCTGCAGGCCACCTCCCTGCAGGTCGGCGGCGCGCTCGGCACGTCCGTCCTGGTCTCCCTGATCAGTAGCCTGGTCGGCTCGACCCTGAACGGGGAACTGGTCTCCTCCGGTGTGCCCGCTCCAGCGGCCGACGGAGTGTCCGAGGCGAAGGACGCGGTGGCCATGGGTGTCGCCCCGGTCTCCGACGACATGCCCGCTTCTCTCAAGACGGCGGTCGTCGAGGGCAGCCACCAGGCGTTCATGAACGGCGTCCACAGCGCCGTCCTGGTGTCCGGAGTCCTGTGCGTGCTGGGCGCCCTGCTCGCTGTCGCGGGCGTACGGCGCACCCCCGAGCCGGTCCGTCACTGAAGGCACGACGGCAGCCGCCCGGCCGAGGCGAGCGGGCACCCTGCGAGGACATCTGCTTGCCCGGCACCGCCTCGGCCGAGCAGCCACTTCCGCGCTAGTTCTTCTGCAGGGTGCGGGTGACCCCCGCGATGACGGCTGTCGTCAGCACCCAGCCGAAGGCGATCAGCAGGTAGGCAAGCCATTGGAGGCTGCCGTCCGACCAGTACCAGGAGGTGCGCTGCCCCAGGCCGCCGATGGGGATCAACAGGTCGAGTGTGTAGACGAGGGGCTGGAACGGGGCGGCTTCCCCGGGTTTGACCGGAGTGGGGACGTGCGTGCCGAAGGAGAGTGTGCCCAGCAGGGTCAGGGCGAGGAGCCAGACGCCGGCCAGCCAGGGGCGGTACCCGTAACCGACGGTCATATCGAGCAGGTGTCCCCAGACGCGCGCGAGCACGGACAGCGTGCGGCGTCGGTGGCGCTGTTTCGCCAGGAGTACCCGGCGGGCGTCGTCGTCATGGCCGACCGACCGGTACCAGCTCGCCAACTGCTCGTACGGCTGCGGGCTGTAGCCCGGGCTGCGCCGGATCCACGCCAGGCGGTCGGCCACGGACCGCACCTGCCCCGCGGCATCACGCGGCTCGCCCGACTCGGCCACCTTGACGGAGCCGTAGACGAAGCCGTCCAGCTCCACCACCTCGGGCCAGCTGCGCTCGCTCTCGTGGAGGTAGGACACCTGCGCGGCTCGCAGATCCACCGAGCCGGACGGCGGACGGGCGGGAAGGAAGTCGAAGTCGACCGCTCGCATCAGCGTGGCGGTCAGGGCCGGGCGCCGGCCTTCGGGCGGCCCGTTCAGCACAGCCCCTTGGAAGGACACATTGTCCGAGACCTGGGCACCGCGCAGGTGCACGGTGCCGTTCGCGGTGAACCCCCCGGTGAAAAGAAGCACTGACGCGACGGCATTGTCCAGCGCGAGGACCACACCGCGCGGGCCGGGGTGCTCCACAAGTGCGCCCTCCATGTGCAGTCCCCCCGGCAACTGTGCGCCCATGAGACGGATTTCGCCGTGCGCGACGAATCCGTCCTTGCAGTAGACGCCGCCCTCAGCGACCAGTCCGCCGGCGGAAACGGCCCACTCCCCGGGCGCGACGACCTCGGCGGCGTTGAGGGTCACGGCCCCGCTCACGTGGGCGTTGATGAGCGACAGCGCGGTGGTCCTGCGGTGGAAGGGCGAGGGAGAACCGCTCTCCAGGCGGGAACGCCGCAGGTCCAGACGGCCCTCCATACGGATCATCCCGGCTTCCACACCCGGCACCCGGCTCCCCACGATCGCGATGGACTGGGTCGATGCCCCGGAGAGGTCCACACCCTCCTCGAACCAGCAGTCCTCCAGCCAGAGTGCGTGGGCGACCTGTGCGCCGGCCAGGTTCAGATGGCCGGATATCCGCGCCCCGGCGAGCCGCAGAACAGCGACAGCGCCCGGCTGCGCGGTGTTCGCGCCGAGCAGGAGCGCCGCGATCACGGCGGCCCGGACCGTCCGACCGGTGCCCCACTGCGCGCCCTCGGCGACCCGGTCCTCCCCGGGTGATCCCGTACGCAGGTCCACCCGTCGCCCCTCGGGGAACGCGTCCCACAGCGCACGCTCAGGCGGGGTCAACTCGTCGTAGGAGAGCACTCGTACACAGTAGTGAGCCCGGCCGGGCCGTTCCCTGGCGGACGCAGGCGGGCTGCTCCCCCTGTCCGTCGGTCTTTCGCTGCCTTCTCGTCATGCTCCGGTGAACGTTCCGCCTGCCGAAGGCGGGGTCCGGTCAGGCGCCTCAGCGCCACGCGTGGCGGATCCTCAGCCGGCCCAGCCCCATGCTCCCGGAGATGCGGATCTCCGGGCCGCCGGGGCGGGACCGCCGACGGGGCTTGTAACGCAGGTCCTTCCACCCGGTCTGCACTCCCTCGACATCGACGGTCGCGTCGCGGGGCACCGTGATCCTGGCCCCGCCTGTGCCCAGTTGCAGTTCGATGTCGACAACCGGGTGCTCGATGACCGCCCGGGACAGGTCCAGGCGCACCCTTCCGTACGCGGACCCGACCTTGAGGACCCGGGGCACCCGCCATGCGCCTCGCCGCCGGATCCGCCCGCCGGCGGCGGCGATCGTGGAGGTGGTGTCCGGGCGCTCCGGCGGGAGGGACGCCAGAGCCGGCGCGAGCTCGTCGTGTGTCCTGGCGGTGAGCACTTGGTCGAGGCGGGCGTCCAGCTCCTCGTGCGGGAGGTGCCCTTCGCTGTACGCCTCACGCAGACGCCGCACGGCCGCATCGCGATCGTCTTCACTGAGCAGCGGCGACGAGTCTTCCGATGAAGTGGTCACCGTTTCACCCTACTGCCGTGCCGTCGGCCACGTGGCGAGGCGGAGCGGGAGCGGGAGCGCGGGCAGGAGGGACCACCCGTCCGGGCCGCGGGAGGTCCTCATTCCGTCCAGGCGGCCAGCAGCGCCGAGGTGTCGGTGACCGTCGCAACGAGCGCCAGGGTGTGCCGGACCATCTCGGCGGTGTAGGAGGCGGGGACGCCGGCGATGGCGTCGGCGGGCACCACCGCGGTGTAGCCGAGATTGACGGCGTCGAAGACGGCGTTCGGCACGGCCACGTTCGCCGAGACACCGGTGATCACGACTGTGCGGATCCCGAGGTTGCGCAGCAGCGGGTCGACGTCGGTGCCCGCGAGCGGGGAGAGGCCGTGCAGCCGGCGGACCACCAGGTCCGCATCGGTGACCGGCACCGGGTCGGCGACCTGGACGGCGGACGAGCCGCTCAGCTGCCGCACGGGCAGCTTCTCGGCCGCGCGGAACAGACGGGCGTTTCGGCCGGAGCCCCGCCCGTCGGGGCGGCGTTCGGCGATCGCGTGCACCACTTGCACGTCCGCCGCGTGTGCGGCGGCGACCAGCCGTGCGACGCGGTCCAGCGCGCCGGACTCGCGTACCTGCTCGGCGAGTTCGGGGAGCGCGCTGTCGGGGCCGACGACACCGCGCTGGCATTCGACGGTCAGCAGCGCGGTGGTGGCCGGATCGAGCTGGGCGGCGAGCCGGTCCGGGTCTCCCATGCGGTACTCCCCTCCTCGTCAGGGCGCCCGCAGGATAGGCGGCATTGCGCGAGACGGGAAGAGCCCTCATGCTTTGCTGACGCTCAGTCAGAATTGCGGCGGGAGCAGACGGGAGGCCGTGGGCATGGCCGTCACACAGCAGCGGCGGGGGCGCCGGATCATGATGACACCCGAGGAACGTGACGCTTTCCTGCGCACCCGGCGCACCTGCCGGGTCGCCACGGTGGGGCCCGACGGCGCCCCGCACGTGGGCGCCCTGTGGTACTGCTGGGACGGCACCGCGCTGTGGCTGTACTCGGTCACCCGCAGCCGTCGCTGGGCGCAGCTGCGGCGGGATCCGCGGATCGCGGTCGTGGTGGACGACGGGGTGGAGTACGGCGAACTGCGCGGAGTCGAACTGTCCGGACAGGTGGAGTTCGTCGGTGAGGCCCCGCGCACCGGCGAGCCGTGCCCCGAACTCGACGCTCCAGAGCGCGAGTTCGCCGCCAAGTACTTCGGGATGGAAGAGATGCCGCACGACGGCCGCCACGCCTGGCTGAGGCTGATGCCGGAGGCCGTGGTCTCATGGGACTTCCGCAAACTGGGCGGCGGCGGGCGGTGACACCGCCCGCTGTCCGGCGTTCCTCCGGGGACGGGACACCGGGCCCCGGCTGCGCGGCTCAGCCGTAGCGTCCGGCCTCGCCCGGGGTGAGCGCGGAGGCCACGTCCCGGGCCAGGCGGTCGATGTGCTGTGCGGTCAGCGGTGAGACCGTCAGCCGCACCCCGGGCGGGGACGCCAGCCGGAAACGGGCGCCGGGGGCCACGGCCCAGCCCGCCTGAAGCAGCCGCGCCACCGTGCCGGTCTCGTCCCGCACCGGCACCCACACGTTCATGCCGCTGCGCCCGTGGGCCGGCACCCCATGCGCCGCGAGCGCGTCGAGCAGGGCCGTACGGCGCGCCGCGTACGCGCCGGCCACCCGCTCCGGCTCGACCGCGCCGGAGCGCCACAGGCGGACGACGGTGCGCTGGAGCAGATGGCTGACCCAGCCGGGCCCCAGGCGCTGTCTGCCGCGTACCCGGTCCACGGTCAGCCGGTCGCCGGTCAGCACGGCCAGCCGCAGGTCCGGGCCGTACGCCTTGGCGGTGGAGCGGACCAGGGCCCAGTGGCGGGTGGCGCCGGCGAGGGGGTGGAGCGGGAGGTCGACGATGCCGTGGCCGTGGTCGTCCTCGATCAGCAGCACCTCGGGCCGTCCCGCGAGCACGGCACGCAGGGCGTGGGCGCGTCCGGCGGTCACGGCGGCGCCGGTCGGGTTCTGCGCCCGGCCGGTGACGACGACCGCGCGGGCTCCCCGCGCCAGGGCCTGTTCGAGAGCTGCGGGCAGCGGCCCCTCGTCGTCGAGCGGGACGGAGAGCGGGCGCAGTCCGAGGGCGGGCACCAGGTCGAGGAGGGCACCCCAGCCGGGGTCCTCGACGGCGACGGCGTCGCCGGGGCGCAGATGGGCGCCCAGGACGCGTTCGACAGCGTCGAGGGATCCGGAGGTGACGGCGAGCGGCCCCTCGGGCACCCCGTCGGCGTCGAGGGCCGCGCGGGCGAGTGCGGCGAGTTCGGGATCGGCGTCCGGTGCGCCGTAGAGGACGGGCGCGGCGGCCGTGCTGTCGGCGGTGGCCGCGAGGGCGGCGCCGAGCGGGGGCAGCAGGGCGGGGTCGGGGTTGCCGGTCGAGAGATCGACACCGCCCTCGGGTGCGGTCACCCGGACCGCTTCGCGGGGCGCGGTGGCGGGCCGCGCGCGCACCCGGCTGCCCCGTCGGCCCGCCGTCTCGATCACGCCGCGCTCGCGCAGGCTGCGGTAGGCGGCGGCGACGGTGTTGGGGTTGACGCCCAGTTCGGCCGCCAGTTCCCGCATGGGGGGCAGGGCGTCCCCGGGTGCGAGGGCGCCGCTGCCGACGCCCTGTTCGACGCTGGCCGCGATCTCCGCTGCGCCACGGCCCTGGATCCGGTAATCTCCTAGCACAAACAACATTATGCACTAGTGCAATAGGAGATGTTCATGGGGAGCCCCGGCGACACCACCACCCCCTACGTGCCGACGCCGCGCACCACACCCACCCGGGCACGGGAGCGCGTCAGCTACGACCGGGAACTGGTCCACTCCGTCCTGGACGCCGGCTACCTGTGCCACCTCGGCTTCGTCCGCGACGGGGCGCCGGTGGTGCTGCCGACGCTGTACGCGCGGGCCGGCGAACGCCTCTACGTGCACGGCTCCACCGGGTCCCGGCCGCTGCGCGACGCCGGCCGCCCCGAGGTCCGGGCGGACGGGGGCATGCCGGTGTGCGTGACGGTCACGCACGTGGACGGACTGGTGCTCGCCAAGTCCGCCTTCCACCACTCGGTCAACTACCGCTCGGTGGTGGTGCACGGCCGCGCCGTACAGGTCACCGACCACGAGGAGCGACTGCTGGCCCTCGACGCACTGGTGGACAACGTGGTGCCGGGCCGCGCGGCGGACTCGCGTCCCGCCGACGCCAGGGAACTGGCCGCCACCGCCGTGCTCCGCGTCGAACTGGCGGAGGTCTCCGTGAAGGTGCGCACGGGCGGCCCCAAGGACGAGCCGGAGGACCTCGGCCTGCCCCACTGGTCCGGCGTACTGCCCGTCGCCCCGGTATACGGCACCCCCGTACCGGCCGACGACCTGGCGCCCGGCATCCCCGTACCGGGTTACCTCACCGCGCGCTGACGCCCTCCTCCGCGCCGGCCCCCGTCGAACCGGCGACCGGCGCGGAGGCACCCGGCCGTGCCTTCGGCGTGGAGCGCTGCGCGATGAAAGCGCCGGCCAGCACCACAGCGCCGCCCAGCAGCTGCACCGCGCTCAGGTGCTCGCCGAGCAGCACCCAGGCCAGCACCGTGGCGATCACCGCCTCCAGGCAGGCGACGACGCCCGCCACCGGCGGCGAGAGCAGCCGCACGGCGAGGACTCCCGTCAGATACGCCGTCGCGGTCGCCACCAGGACGATCCACACCAGCAGCAGCGGGGCGGCGACCGCCGTGCCGTTCAGCTCCGCGCTACGGCCCAGCACCGCCCAGTCGGTGCGCCACGGGCGGGCGACGACGGTCAGGGTGAGCGCCCCGATCAGCAGCCCGTAGGCGATCACCCCCATGGGATCGGCCGGCTTCCTGGCGCCCTCCCCCTCCTCGGCGGTGCTGCCGTGGTCCGAGAGGACGAAGTAGCCGACCTGGCAGCAGGCCGCCCCCAGGGCGAGCAGCAGCCCGAGCCCGTCCAGCCGGAGTCCGGCCCACACCTCCACGACACAGCTGAGGCCGCCGACGGCCAGCACCATCCCCACGGCTGCCGCCCGGGTGACCGGCCGCCGCTGGACGAACCGCACCCACACCAGCACCAGCGCGGGCGCCAGGTACTCGATCAGCAGGGCGACGCCCACGGGGATACGGGACAGTGCCGTGAAGTAGAACGCCTGCACCCCCGCGACGGCGAGCAGCCCGAACCCGAGCAGCAGCCAGGGGCGTTCGCGTACCAGCGCCCGGTGCCGCCAGGCGAGCGGCAGCAGCACGAGCGCACCGCCCGCCGCTCGCAGCCAGGTGACGTGCAGCGGTTCCAGCCCCGCTTCGATGAGCGGTTTCGCCGCCACCCCCGAGCTGCCGAACGCACAGGCGGAGACGAGGGCGAGGGCGAGACCCGAAGTGCGGGCACGGGAGGCGTCACGGAGGGACGAGTCGGCGTGCATCGGCGCATCATCGCAGGCCCGCACGGGAGTGTCACCCTCTGTTGTCCGTTCCGCGAGACCGCCGAGCCCGGCACGCGGGGGCGCGCCGCACGGCACTGCTTCGGCCCCTCGCCCCAGCCCCGCCTCCGGGCCCTCGTTCCTCCGGGGGGGCCGCACCGCTACGGGGCGTCAGGCGGGGTCGGCGCCCCTCAGCCGCTCGGCCAGCCGCTCCACGTCGACGCCGGCGCGGCGCAGCACCTCCACACCGCGGCACTCCGGGTCGGCCACCAGTCCGGCGAACAGGTCGAGGCCCTCCGCGACCTCCCTGCCCCGTCGGCGGGCCCGCTCGGCGGCCAGCTCCAGCGCCGCCCGGGCGCTGGGGGACCAGCCGGGCACTCCCCCGGGCTGTTCGGAGACGGCGGGTACGGCACCGGAATCCTCGACGGTGCTCTGCCAGCGCAGCCCGTAACCGATGCTGCGCTGCACGAGATAGCCGAGGAGCTTGCCGACCTGGGGGCTGCCGCCGTCGAGCAGCTCCCAGGTGCCGCTGTCGGATTCCAGCAGGCTGTGCAGCAGATGCGCCGTGTCGATCTGCCGGTCGCCGTCCCGGGCCGCACGGCGGCGCGCGGTGGCGAGCATGGCTGCCAGCGCATCACTGACCGGCGGGTCGACGCTGTCGTCGGCTCCCGTGTCTGCTGCTCGACTGGACGGTGTAGGGCTGTGCACAGGACCACCACATCACACACATCCTGTGCGATTCATCGGCACCCCGTGGCATATACACGTCCCCCGGAGGGTGGGCGTGAGGGGGCGGCGCCTCCTCCTTCGGGAGGAGACGGAACACGCCGGTCCGCTCGCGGGACCGGCGGCCCTCCGGCCCCTTCCGGCCCCTCCGCCGGGCTGGCCGCCTCCCGCCGCCCCGGGGATCATTCCTCTTCCGCGAGGATCAGATACAGGCTCTTGCGGGCGTCGTTGACCACACGCAGCGCCTTCTCGCGCTGCTCGGCCGTACCGGTGGCCCACACCTGCTGGAAGGCCGCCGCCAGGCCGCCGGCCGCGGCCCGCACCTCCTGCACCGCCTCCCAGTCGACGCCGCGGCCCACCTCTTCCCAGGGGGCCTCGGCACCCTGCTCGGCCTCGGCCCGGCCCGCGTCGGTGAGCGAGAAGTGCTTCTTGCCGCCCTCGCTCTCGCTGACGATCAGCCCCTCGTCCTCCAGCAGTTGGAGAGTCGGGTAGACGGAGCCCGGGCTGGGCTTCCAGGCGCCACCGCTGCGCTCGGCGATCTCCTGGATCATCTCGTAGCCGTGCATGGGCCGGTCCTTGAGCAGCGCCAGGATCGAAGCGCGCACGTCCCCGCGCCGGGCCCGGCCGCGCGGACCGCCCCGGCCGGGACCCCGCCCCCCGAAGGGCCCGCCGGGACCTCCGCCGAACGGCGGCCCGAACGGACCGAAGGGGCCGAAACCCGCGCGACCCCGACCGTGCCCCGGCCGGTGCCCGTGCCCGCGCGGTCGCCCCTCCCCCGGCCCCTCGGGCCCGTACCCGGGTCCGTACCACCGGGCGCCGGGCTCCGCACCCGTCTCCGCACCACGCACGGCGCCGGGCCCCATACCGCGGCCCCGGCCCCGGTTCATTCCGAAGGGATACATCGCTGACTCCTTCCATCTGACATCGTTGAGCGATCACTGAACGATCGCGATGCTTCAACGATATATCGGCAACTAGCTCACGACAAGCCCACGCCCTGTCCTTCTGCGGTCGTCCCGCCCGACAGAGATCAGCGCGCAGCTGTGCCGACTGCGCTTCGACACGACGACACGACGGCACGACGGCAGGCAGAAGCGTCGGCACGGCACGCCCCGACCGCTTCACCGGCCGGGCGGATAGGCGGGCTTCCCGGTTCAGCGCGCTTCAGCTGCGCCGCGGGGCGGGCGAAGAAGCGGTGCGGCTGTCAGGAGCCGGCGCTGGCGGCGTTGGCGGTGATCTGCGTGAGCAGCTTCCTGAGGGTCACGACTTCTGCGTCCGTGAGTCCGTGACCGAGTAGATCATCGAGTTCGGCGACTCGGGTGTCGGCGAGCCGGAACAACTTGCTGCCCTGAGGCGTGAGCCGCAGCTCGCCGGGACGCGCCCACCCGCACCCGGCCCGGGCGGAGGGCCGACCGGCCCGGGGCGCCGGACGCGGTCCGCGCTCGGGGTGCCGGTCGCGGTCCGCGCTCGGGCTGCCGACCGAGGCCACCACGTTCACCGTTCCCGGCCTCCTGATACTGCACGTCCGGGACGGACTGATCACGCGCGTGCGCGATTACATGGACGGCTTGGGCGTCGTCCGTGCCAGAAGGTGACAGCCGGCCGGGAACAGGACAACCCCTGCCCTCCCCCGCGCCCCCGCGCCATAAGGTCCCGGCCATGCGCGTCCGTACCGGCGACGCCTTCGCCGCCCGCCCCGTACACCGGCAACCCCGCCGCCGTCGTGCTCCTGGACACCGCCCGGTGCCCCGAGCCGCCGGACCGCAAGGAGCTGACCGGCCTTCAGGTCTCGCCGCGCTCCGGGCTGGTGCGTACGCCACCGGCACGGGACGGCGCCCTGCGGAACGGCGGCGCCGTCACCGTGCGCGACACGGTGCTGCACGCGCCGCTTCAGGGCGGTACCACTCCCCCCGGGCCGGAAACCGGGTCCGGGGTCAGGCGGGCGGAGTGGGCAGCCAGTCGACCTTCCCGGCCAGCAGCGAGTAGCCGATGAAGGCCACGATGTCGATCAGCGCGTGCGCCGCCACCAGAGGACCCACCCGCTTCCAGCGCCGGTACAGCAGTCCGAAGATCAGCCCCATGGCCACATTGCCGAGGAATCCGCCGATGCCCTGGTAGAGGTGGTACGAGCCGCGCAGTACGGCGCTGGCCACCACGGCGCCGGCCACCGGCCAGCCCAACTGGCCGAGCCTGCGCAGCAGGTAGCCGACCACGATCACCTCTTCGAGCACGGCGTTCTGCACCGCCGAGGCGATCAGCACGGGATACTTCCACCACACGTCGGGCAGCGACTCCGGCTCGACGGTCAGATTGAAGCCGCTGGCGTGCGCCAGCAGGTAGAAGCCCATCCCGCAGCCGCCGATGCACGCGGCGACCACGGCGCCCCAGCCCAGGTCGAAGGCGGGGCGGCGCCGGTCGAAGCCGACCGCCCGCAGCCCGCCGACACCCTCCCGGGCGAGCAGGTGCGCCACGAGCGCCACGGGCACGAGGGCGGTCGAGATGCCGAAGAGCTGCCAGGCCAGGTCGAGCCAGGGCCGGCCGGGGGCCTGCGAGGAGTTCAGATGCGCCGCCTGGTCGCCCAGCCCGCCCGGCTTGGTGAGCGCCCCGACGAAGCTGATCAGCGAGGACACGCCGCTGGCGCCCAGCGAGAGGGCCAGCACGAGCAGTACCTCGCTGCGGAGCGTACGACGTGACAGCCCGTCCGGGGAGAACGCCGCCGGGGCGGGCGGCGGGTTGTCAGGCGCCTGTGCGCGCACACGAACCTCCTGTTGGCCTTGCACTGACTTCGCTCCAGCGGTCGCGCCGGGACCGCTGCGCCGCCCCCACGCCCACGACACAGCTTGCCCCACGCCGGTCACGCTCCCGGCGCGCGGGGCCCGGCTGGGCGCGCCCGGGGCCCGACACCGGGGGTGGGCGCCCGCAGCCCTTGCTCGCGGACGCCCACCGTGCGGGACGGGTCAGGGGCCGTTGTCCCAGGTGTGCACGGCCGCGCCGGTCGCGGCCCGGTCGCAGTAGGCGCGGGTGACGGCGGCCAGCGCCTTCTCCCTGTCGAGTCCGCCCTCCAGAGCGCGGCGGTAGGCCGTCGCCTGCCAGGACGCGCCGTTGACCCGCAGCCGGCACCGCTCCTCGATGACGGACAGACAGCGGTCGCGGTCGGCCGGCTCGACGCCCCAGGCATCCAGCCCGGCGGCGGCCAGCGGCAGCAGCTCGTCGCGCACCAGCCGGGTGGCGGGCAGCCGGACGAGACCGGTGCCCCGCCCGGCACGCGGCCACCACAGCTCGGCGTCGATGCCGTACCGGCAGGCCGCCTCGAAGTTCCGCTCCGCGTAGGCGAACGGCATCCGCTGCCAGACCGGGCGGGCCTCGTCGGCCAGCGCCCTCACCAGGCCGTAGTAGAACGCCGTGTTGGCCAGTACGTCGGTCACGGTGGGCCCTGCGGGCAGCACCCGGTTCTCCACCCGCAGGTGCGGCGCGCCGTCCATCACCCCGTACACCGGCCGGTTCCACCGGTAGACGGTGCCGTTGTGCAGCGTCAGCTCCGCCAGGGTCGGCACCCCGCCCGAAGCCAGCACCCGGCCGGGGTCCTCCTGGTCGCAGACGGGCAGCAGCGCGGGGAAGTAGCGCACGTTCTCCTCGAAGAGGTCGTACGCGGAGGAGATCCAGCGCTCCCCGAACCAGGTGCGGGGGCGCACGCCCTGCGCGCACAGCTCCGGGGTCCTCGTGTCGGTGGCCTGGAGGAAGAGCGGGATCCGCGATTCGCGCCACAGCTCGTGCCCGAACAGGAAGGGCGAGTTGGCCCCCATGGCGATCTG
Source organism: Streptomyces albus subsp. albus (assembly GCF_000725885.1). Taxonomy (GTDB): domain Bacteria; phylum Actinomycetota; class Actinomycetes; order Streptomycetales; family Streptomycetaceae; genus Streptomyces; species Streptomyces albus. The sequence goes on from NZ_JODR01000010.1 coordinate 222,068, forward strand.
TGCGCCGCTGACGGCCTGCGCCGCGTTCCACACGTCGGCGAACCGTCCCGGGGTGACCTGGAGGTGCAGCTGGACGGAGGTGCAGGCCGACTCGGGCGCTATCGACTCCGAGGTGGTGCGCAGGTGCTCCACGCCGTCGATGTCGAGGACGACGTCCTCGCCCCGGGCCGCCATGATCTGGTCGTTGAGCAGCCGGTAGCGGTCGTCCTCGGTGAGGTTGGCGGAGGTCAGGTCGTGCGGGGTGAGTGTCGGCAGCGTACCGATCATCACGATGCGCGCATCCGCCTTGCGGGCCTGCCGGTCCGCGTACGCCAGGCCGGTGCGGAGTTCCTCGGCGAGTTGGTCGAGAACCCTTCCGGAGAGGGCGTGCGGCACGATATTCACTTCCAGATTGAACTGCCCCAGTTCCGTCTGGAAATCCGAGCTCGCGATGCGCCGGAGCACCTCGCCATTCACCATCAACGGCTGGCCCTGGGCGTCCGCGAGATTCAGCTCGATCTCCAGCCCCATGAGATTCCTGGGCCGGTCGAACCTCTTCTCCTCCAGAAGCTGCCGCAGTCCCTCCAGGCACTGGTGCAGCTTCTGCCGGTACCGCCGTCGGTCGGACAGGTCGAACCTGTCGGCGACGACCTTCTCTCCCATAGGGGGTTTCCTCCCTGCTCGGGGCTGGGGCCGGTACGTGCTGGCCGAGCGTGCACCGATGATGCCCCATCGCGCCGAAGATGACGCCTGGCGCGGCTGACTGAACGGGTAACTGCCGCTACCCTGGCGGATGCCGAGCGGCACATTCACTCGGCATACGGCGCTTCGGACAAGGTCGCACACACGGGCGATAATCACCGGCGACATCAGGCCGACCGCGTTTCGAGCCGTTTCCGAGGTCATGGCCGTCTACCCCGCGTCAGCGCAGGTGAAAACCCCTGGGATTCGGCTGGTTGCGGCCTTTCGGAAAACACCGGCGCACGTTAGCGGAAACCCTCTTCGAACACATCTCGTATAAACTGCGCGAACGAGGCAGTGACTTGGCGTTCCCGGCCCGCCCCTGTCAACTCCTCCCGCCGCTCGTGCGGCCATCCCCGCGCCGACACAGTCGTCCGCGCCCCCGCCAGCACCGTGTGTCCCCAGGAGAGGCGACCCGCCATGCCGCTGCACGTATCACCGGCCCCGGCCCCGGCCCTGCGCACCGTTGTGACCGCCCTCGGCTCGCCGAGCGCGATCAGAGCGGCCTCCGCCCCCGCGGCGCTGCGCACGGCCCAGGGCCCCCTGCGCCCCGAACTCCCGCTGCCGACGTACGAGATGGCGCGCGTCGCGCCGCGCTCCGCCGACCACGCCGGGACGGCCGAGTCCGGCCCCCGCACCCGGCTGACCGGCTGGCGCTTCCTGCTGCGCGACGAGGGCGCCACCGGTGAGAGCCCGGGCGCCGCGGCCTGGGCGGGCACCGCCGAGGCCGTGCCGACCGCCGACGGCTGGGCCTTCGGCCAGTTCCGGCAGGGCCCCTACGTGCTGTCCACGGTGCGGGCCGTGCGGCAGGCCGAGGCCCTGTCGGTGCCGTACCAGCCCCGGCTGCTGTCGGTGCCCGAGCTGTACATGCTCACCCTGTGGCTCCACCGGGACGTCGCCGCCGACCCGGCCGAGGGCGTACCGGACCCGGCCGACCTGCTGATCCCGCTGGCCCCCGCACCGCCGGGCATCGCGCCCCACAAGACGCACCGGGTCGACGCGCTGCTGCCGCTGCTGGTCCGCAGACTGGTCACGGCTCCCGGCCGCGCACCGGGGGCGACGGCGGCTTCCCTGCTGCGCACGTCGGCGTGACGGCGGCGCCCGCCCGCCCGCGTGGTGGCGTAGCGGGGTTCCCCCGGACGTACTAGTCCTCGCCGCGCGTGCCAACCCCCCGAAAGGACCGCCCCGTTGGGCGCAACCGCCCAGCGGGGTGACGCGTCTGAGCCGTTGGGTACGAGCGACGTGAAATCCCTGCGGATCCGGGCCGGCAGCGGAACACTGGGGGCGACCGGACCGCACGGAGGAACCGGGGGGACGGTCATGCAAGGCGAACGCCGCAGGACAGACGCCATCACTCGACGGAAGACGACAACGACCATGTGCCAGCACCAGCCACCGTGCCCGACAGCCGACTCCGCCGACAGGGAGGCCGCGCAGCCCGTGGCCCACCACCCCGAGCAGGGGTGGAGCCTGCTGTGCAACGGCGTCCTCCTCTTCGAGGACACGGGGGAACTGCTGCCGGACGGCCAGATCATCGCCCCGCACCGCCCGCTGGGCACCCGGCACGTCACGACGGCGGCCTGACCGCCTCCGGGGCCGCCGCCACCGGCAGCGGCCCCGGGAAAGTCCGCGGTGGCGGCGCGGCGGCACACCGCCGGGCGTGCACGGAACGGCACAGGGCCGGTACTGCGCAGCTGCGCAGTACCGGCCCTGACGCATGCCGGGCCCGGCCCGGGTGCCGGACGCATGCGGGCCCGCGGCCGGTGCCTAGCCGGCGTCGTACTCGGCCACCGGCGGGCAGGAGCACACCAGGTTCCGGTCGCCGTAGGCGCCGTCGATGCGGCGCACCGGCGGCCAGTACTTGTCGGCGGCCTTCACCCCGGCCGGGAAGACGGCCTCCTCACGGCCGTACGCCTGCTGCCACTCGCGGCCGAGCATGGCGGCGGTGTGCGGAGCGTTGCGCAGCGGATTGTCGTCGGCGTCCCACTCGCCCGAGCCGACCTTGTCGATCTCCGCGCGAATGGCGATCATCGCCTCGCAGAACCGGTCCAGCTCCGCCAGATCCTCGCTCTCCGTCGGCTCGATCATCAGCGTCCCGGCGACGGGGAAGGACATCGTCGGCGCGTGGAAGCCGTAGTCGATGAGCCGCTTGGCCACGTCGTCGATGCTCACCCCGGTCTGCTTGGTGAGCGGGCGGACGTCGATGATGCACTCGTGCGCCACCAGCCCGTTGGGCCCGGTGTAGAGCACCGGGTAGTGCGGCTCCAGCCGCTTGGCGATGTAGTTGGCGCCCAGCACCGCCACCTGCGTCGCCCGGCGCAGCCCCTCGGCGCCCATCAGCCGCACGTACGCCCACGAGATCGGCAGGATGCCGGCCGAGCCCCACGGCGCGCCGGAGACCGGCCCGATACCCGTCGCGGGGCCCGCGGCGGGCTGGAGCGGGTGGTTGGGCAGGTAGGGCGCCAGGTGGGCGCGCACGCCGATCGGCCCGACACCGGGCCCGCCGCCGCCGTGCGGGATGCAGAACGTCTTGTGCAGGTTCAGGTGGGAGACGTCGGCGCCGAAGCGGCCGGGCCGGGCCAGGCCCAGCAGGGCGTTGAGGTTGGCCCCGTCCACGTACACCTGGCCGCCCGCGTCGTGCACGGCGGCGCACACATCGGTGATGTGCTCCTCGAACACGCCGTGTGTCGAGGGGTAGGTGACCATCAGGACGGCTAGTTCGTCGCCGTGCTGCTCGATCTTGGCGTGCAGATCGGCCACGTCCACGTCGCCGTTCTCGCTCGTCTTGACGACCACGACCTTCATGCCCGCCATGACGGCGCTGGCCGCGTTGGTGCCGTGCGCGGAGGAGGGGATGAGGCAGACGGTGCGCTGCTCCTGGCCGTTGGCGCGGTGGTAGGCGCGGACGGCCAGCAGCCCCGCCAGCTCGCCCTGGGAGCCCGCGTTGGGCTGGAGGGAGACCTTGTCGTAGCCGGTGACCTCGGCCAGCCGCTCCTCCAGCTCCCGGATGAGGGTCAGATAGCCCTCCGCCTGCTCGGCGGGCGCGAACGGGTGCAGCCCGCCGAACTCCGGCCAGGTGACCGGCTCCATCTCCGTGGTGGCGTTCAGCTTCATCGTGCACGACCCGAGCGGGATCATGCCCCGGTCCAGCGCGTAGTCGCGGTCGGCCAGCCGGCGCAGGTAGCGCAGCATCGCCGTCTCGGAGCGGTGCTCGTGGAAGACCGGGTGGGTCAGGTACTCGTCGGTGCGCAGCAGCCCGTCCGGGAGGGCGTCGCCGGTGGCCGCGTCCAGCGCGTCGAGGTCCGCGGCGCCGGTCACGCCGAACGCCTGCCACACGGCGGCCAGCTGCTCGCGGCCGGTCGTCTCGTCGCAGGCGATGCCGACGTGGTCGGCGTCGGTCAGCCGCAGGTTGATCCCGGCTTCGCGGGCCCGCTCGACGACGGCGGCGGCACGCCCCGGCACCCGCGCGGTGACGGTGTCGAAGAAACGGTCGTGCACCACCTCGACGCCGCCCTCCCGCAGTCCGGCCGCCAGCAGCACCGCGTACCGGTGGGTGCGGCGGGCGATCGCGGCCAGCCCGTCGGGCCCGTGATAGGCGGCGTACATCCCGGCCATCACGGCGAGCAGCACCTGCGCGGTGCAGATGTTGCTGGTGGCCTTCTCGCGCCGGATGTGCTGCTCGCGGGTCTGGAGGGCCAGCCGATATGCCCGCTCGCCGTCCGCGTCCTTGGAGACACCGACCAGACGGCCCGGCAGGCTGCGGGCGTACGTGTCACGGACGGCCATGTATCCGGCGTGCGGGCCGCCGAAGCCCATCGGGACGCCGAACCGCTGGCTGGAGCCGACGGCGATGTCGGCACCCAGCTCGCCGGGCGAGGTCAGCAGCGTCAGTGCCAGCAGGTCGGCGGCCACCGTGACGACGGCTCCCAGTTCGTGGGCCCGCTCGATGACGGCGCGCGGGTCCCGGACGGCGCCGGAGGCGCCCGGGTACTGGAGCAGCACGCCGAAGACGTCACGCTCGGCGATCTCCTCGGGGATGCCGTCGCCCAGATCGGCCACGACCACCTCGACCCCGGTGGGTTCCGCGCGGGTGCGCAGCACCGCCACGGTCTGCGGCAGACAGTCGGCGTCGACGAGGAAGACGGTGCCGCCGCGCTTGCCCACCTTGCCCACGCGGCGGGACAGCGCCATGGCCTCGGCCGCGGCCGTGGGCTCGTCCAGCAGCGAGGCACCGGCGGTCGGCAGCCCCGTCAGGTCGGAGACGACGGTCTGGAAGTTCAGCAGCGCCTCCAGCCGGCCCTGGGAGATCTCCGGCTGGTAGGGGGTGTACGCCGTGTACCAGGCGGGGTTCTCCATGACGTTGCGCAGGATGACCGACGGCGTGAAGGTGCCGTAGTAGCCCAGGCCGATCATCGGGTGCAGGACCTGGTTGCGGTCGGCGAGGGAGCGCAGCTCGGCCAGCACCTCGGCCTCGCTCCGGGCGTCCGGGAGGGCCAGCCGGTCGGTGCTCCTGATCACGTCGGGCACCGCGGCGGCGGTCAGTTCGTCGAGCGACCCGTAGCCGACCTGCGCGAGCATCTTGGCCTGCGCGCCCGCGTCAGGACCGATGTGGCGGCTCTCGAAGGGGGTGCCGTTCTCCAGCTCGGAGAGCGGGATGCGGTGGGAAGTCATCTGCGGGGGCCTCCTGGTCTGTGCGACCTGCGAGGGGCACCTTCCACGGGTGCCCGGACGGCCTCCCCCTCTGTCATCTCGACCTGAGAGTTTCACCGGCCCGCCCCCCGTACCCGGGCGCGCGGCTTACACCGTCGGTGAGGAGGGGCTTCGGCGCTGGTCCGGGGCCCGCCCTGCTTTCCAGAGTGACCTCGTCCGTGCGGTACGTGAGCCTGAGAGATTCCGGGGAGGAGTTGCTCCTTCGGCGCCTCCGGCAACTGCGCCGGAGGACTCTCCCGCACGGGGTCGACAGCCATTACGAGCGTATCAGCGCCCCCTTGAGCGGTAACCCGGTGTGCGTTCAAGTGGCCAATGGTCGAAAAGTGCCGTTTCGTAGTGATGACGAGCAGCGACAGCGAGGCGTGACCGTGGGAGGAACCCCCGTGCAGACCGACATAGATCCGCGGAGCCTGATCGGCCGCAAGGCATACGACAGCCAGGGAGTCAAGGTCGGCACCGTGGACGAGGTGTACCTCGACGACGCCACGGGCGCACCGGAGTGGGCGGCCCTGCGCACCGGCCTCTTCAGCCGCGACGCGTTCGTACCGCTGGAACCCGCACAGCTGGACGAGAAGGGTCTGCGCATCCCCTTCGAACGGGAGCTGATCCGGGGCGCGCCCGACTTCGGCGTGGGCCGCCACCTCTCCCCCCGCCAGGAGCTCCAGCTCTACCGCCACTACGGGCTCGACGTACCGGTGGCCGGCCACGCCCCCGCGCCCCCGGACCGCGACTTCGGCCGCATCGCCGGCGCCGGGGACTGACCCGGCCACCAGAGACGCCCGAGCCCCGCCCGAGCACGGCACGAGCCCGCCGCCCCGGCTACTCCTCCCTCCCGGGCCGGCCGGCCGGCGCGCTTCCGGCCCCGGGCCCGCCCCGCCCGGCGGCGGGCCCGCGGTCCGGCTCCCGGCGCCCGCCTCCGTCCGGCCGCACGTCCCACCGCGCCAGGGCCGCGGCGATCCGGGAGTCCAGCATGACCGGCTCGGCGGGCTCCAGCTGGGGATCGTCCACCGAGAACGTCCGCACCCGGCCCGGCGGGGTGTCCGGCTCCTCGAAGCGGACCGTCACCTTCCCGACGCCGCTGCCCTGCACCCAGCCCCTCCCGTGCACCGCGTGCCGCACGTCCCGGCCGGGGACCCAGTTGCGGTCAGCCGGGACCGCCGCGCCCGGCTCCTCCACCGCCGCGCTCCCGTGCTCCGCCGAGGACTCCGTCTCATGCGCCCCGGCCGCCGCCCGATCCGCGCTCCGCGCCGCCTCCGCCTGCGCGAACAGGTCCTCCTGCGTGAAGTCCGCCAATCCGCTCACGCCCACGCCCAGCAGCCGCACCCCCGCCGTGGTGTCCACCCCCTCCAGCAGCCGCAGCGCCGCCTCCCGGACGACGGCGGGATCGTCGGTGGGCCCGCGCAGCGTCTCCGAGCGCGTCAGGGTGGAGAAGTCGTAGCTGCGGACCTTGATGACGACGGTACGCCCCGACCGCCCGGCCGCCCGCAGCCGCGTCACACAGCGCCCGGCCAGCCGCTCCACCTCCATCCGCACCCGGGTGCGGTCGGTCAGGTCCACGTCGTAGGTGTCCTCGACGGACACCGACTTGGCGTCCCGCTCGGCCACCACCGGACGGTCGTCCACACCGTGCGCCATGGCGAAGACGGAGCCGCCGTGCGCCTTGCCCAGCAGCCGCACCAGCTCGGCCTCGCCCGCCTCCGCCACCTCACCGACCGTGGTGATGGCCGCTCTGCGCAAGGTCTCCGCCGTCGCGGGCCCCACCCCCGGCAGTGTCCGCACCGGCATCGGCGCCAGCAGCTCCCTCTCGGTGCCGGGCTCGATCAGCACCAGACCGTCCGGCTTGGCCTGCTCCGAGGCGATCTTCGCCAGCATCTTGGAGCCGGCGAGCCCCACCGAGCCGCTCAGCCCGGTCGCCGCACGGATGCTCTCCCGCAGCCGCAGACCGACCTCTCGTGCCCCCTGGGCGCCGCCCTGCGTCCCGTTCAGCGCTTCCCCGGCCTCCAGGTCCACGAACGCCTCGTCGAGGCTCAGGGGCTCCACCAGGGGCGACAGCTCGTGCAGCAGTTCCATCACGACACCGCTCACCTTGCGGTACAGCCCGAAGCGGGTGCCCAGGTAGGCGGCGTTGGGCGCCAGCCTTCTGGCCTGGGCCGTGGGCATGGCGGAGTGCACACCGAAGCGGCGGGCCTCGTAGGAGGCGGTGGAGACCACTCCGCGCGGCCCCAGGCCCCCGACCACCACCGGCTTTCCGCGCAGGCTCGGCTTGGACGCCTGCTCGACAGCGGCGAAGAAGGCGTCCATGTCCAGGTGCAGGATGGTCGGCTGCGTCCTCACACGGTCAGATGCTGCCGCACGCCACTGACAATCGCCGAGCGCCCCGGTGCGGGCCCGCTGCTAGCCGGCGCGGTTGCGCCGTCGGGCCAGCTCGTCCTCGGGATGGTCACGCACCAGCGTCTCGCCGGTGTCCACCCGCTCGCCGTGCAGCTGGGAGAGCGCCCCCTCGACGTCCTTCCACACGACGCCGACGGCGATCCCGAAGACGCCCTGGCCCCCCTGGAGGAGATCGACGACCTCGTCGGGCGAGGAGCACTCGTAGACGGTGGCGCCGTCGCTCATCAGCGTCATCCGGGCCAGATCGGACCGGCCCCGGGAGCGCAGGTGCCGGACGGCCGCGCGGATGTTCTGGAGCGAGACCCCGGTGTCCAGCAGCCGCTTGACGATCTTCAGCACGACGATGTCGCGGAAGCTGTAGAGACGCTGCGTGCCCGAGCCGTAGGCGGGGCGGATGCTGGGCTCGACCAGCCCGGTGCGGGCCCAGTAGTCGAGCTGGCGGTAGGTGATCCCGGCCGCCGAGCAGGCGGTCGGTCCCCGGTAGCCGACCTGCTCGGCCGGGGAGTCCGCCGGTGGCCGGGGAACCGCTCCGGGCCGCAGACCGGAGGGTGCGGGGGACGGCCGCCCCGGGACCTCCCGGCCCGGGGCCGGTGACGGGCCGCCGAGTAGGGACGCGTCGCCAGCCGCTGTGCCTTCGCCGCCGGTGCTTGCCACGCCGACCTCCGTCCTTCACATCCCGGGTTACCCCCGGAACCTGCCCACATGAAGGTAGGCAGTCACTCCGAGTGCGTCAACGATCGCCACACTCGGCACGGCGAGTGATAATCCCCCGGAGGGTGGTTTCGCGTGCCCGCGCCCCGGGAATGACTGGCCGGATGGCCGGCCGAGCCGCCCCGGTACCGCGGCCGGGGACTGCGGGTGAGGGGCGTTCACTGGCTGCTGGTACCGAAGTCCTCCGGGGAGATCTGGTCGAGGAACTCGCGGAACTTCTCCACCTCGTCCTCCTGCTCGTCGGGGATGGCGATACCGGCGTCGTCCAGCACGTCGTCACTGCCGTAGATCGGCGTCCCGGTGCGGAGTGCGAGCGCTATGGCGTCGGAGGGGCGGGCACTGACTTCCACACCGCTGGCGAAGACCAGTTCCGCGTAGAAGACGCCTTCCCGCAGGTCCACGATGCGGACCGCGGTCAGCTCCTGACCCACTGCTTCCAGAACGTCCTTGAACAGGTCATGGGTGAGTGGGCGTGCGGGGGTCATGCCCTGCTGGGCGAAGGCGATGGCGGTCGCCTCCCCCGGGCCGATCCAGATGGGGAGGTAGCGGTCGCCTCCCACTTCGCGCAGGAGCACGATCGGTTGGTTGGTGGGCATTTCCACCCGGACACCCACGACATCGAGCTCATTCACACAGCAACACTAGGCCGTGCCGCGCCTGTTTGGGTAGTCGGGCCGCCGCCCGGCGGCGGCGCCGGCGGACCGTTTCAGTCACCCAGCGTGCCCGGCGAGGCCCCCACAAAGGCCTGATAGAGCCGCGCGGACAGGTCCGCCAGGTCGCGGGCCGTACTGTCGGCCAGCTCCCTCGTACGGGCATCCGGGTGCTGCCGCACAGGGGCGACCAGCCGCTCCACCAGATCCCGCTGCCGGTCCGCACCGGCCTTGAGGGCCCGCAGGTGCCGGGCCTCCAGGCCGTGCCGGCCCAGCTCGACCACCAGCCGGGCCACCGTGATCTCGGTGGGCCCGTAGCTGCCGTCCTCGGCGGCGCCGAGCAGGCCGTACTCCTCCCACTCGGCCAGCTCGGACTCCTGCGCGCCCACGGCCCGCAGCAGCTGTCCGCGCCCCATGCGTACGACGGGAGCCGGAGGCGGCGCCTCCGGCTCCTCGGTCCGGCGTACGGGTCCCGGAACGCCCGCCGGCGGCGTGCCGTCCTCACCGGCGGCTTCCAGGTGCCGGCGGATCGCCGCGAGCGGCAGACAGTGGTCCCGCTGCATCCGCAGGACGTGGCGCAGCCGCGTCACGTCCTCGGCCCGGAACCGGCCTCCGGTGGCGGAGCGGACCGGCTCCACCAGTCCCTCCGCCTCCAGGAACCGCACCGTGGAGGCGGTGACCTCGGGAAACTCCTCACGGAGCGTCTCGACGACGGCACCGATGCTCCACTGCCCGTCGGCCGGTCCGTGGCCGGTGCTCTCCCCCGGGGCGGTGTCCTCGCGGACACCGCCGGGCGGCGTGTGGTGCGGCATGAGCCTCCCTGCGGAACTCAGACGGCCCGCGGGCTTCCGTAGAAGACGAGCCGGTACTTGCCGATCTGCACTTCGTCACCGCTGGACAGCGGCACTCCCGCCTCGATCCGCTCCCGGTTGACGTAGGTGCCGTTCAGGCTGCCGACGTCGGAAACGGTGAAGATGCCGTCGGCACCCCGCCGGAACTCGACGTGACGGCGCGAGACGGTCACATCGTCCAGGAAGATGTCGCTCTCCGGGTGGCGCCCCGCCGTGGTCACCTCCCCGTCGAGGAGGAAACGGCTGCCCGAGTTCGGTCCCCGGCGGACGACCAGCAGCGCCGAGCCCGCCGGAAGCGCGTCCACGGCGGCCTGGGCCTCGGGCGGCAGCACCGGGGAGATGTGCTGGCCCGTCGACTCCGAGTCGTACGCCTCCAGCCCCGAGATCGAGATGGTCGACGTCGTCTCGGACGACCCTTCGGCTGGGGCACCGCCCCGCAGGGGAGCGCCACAGTTGGAGCAGAACCGGCTCGCTTCCGCGACGCGGGCCCCACACCTGTTACACACCGGCAAGGCGGAACCTCCACCCGAGTCCGAGGTTTGCGGTGCCTGGGAACCTATGCGGCCCTGCGCGCCAGGGTCAACAGAAACCGCGCCGTGACCACCCGAATTGTCTCCCGGGTGGCCACTCACCTCGTCACGGAAGAGCGGACGCTCGGCGCCGGCCTGCGGTGCCCCGCCCGTCACCTCCGTGTCCCGGGGGGCACGGTGCCGCGCGGAACCCGTGCCGCCACCCCGACGGCCCTTGCCGAACAACTTCGCAAAAAAACTCACGGGCGATTCCCCTCGCACGAAACAGACCCGCCCGTGGGGCAGGACAGACCCTCGATGCTCTCATCGGTCACTCTCGACGCCCGTCTAACGTCCGTGACCTGTAGACAGTTTCCCTTACGCGGTGCCCGACCGGCCCGCCGACCCCCCGCAACTCTCCTCACCGACTCACCGCGCCGACGACACCGGCTCACCGCGATGACGACCGAGCGTAGTCAGGCCGCTTCGGCTGCCGCAAGGCGTCCACGGTGATCTTCTCCGACCGCGTCACATCCACTGTGGCCTGCTTGTTCTTCAACGTCTGCACGACCCCGCCGGGAATGTTCAGCGCCGGCTCCAGATCCGCGGGCTTGCCGATGACCTCGAACCGGTACGGAGCGTCGATCCTATGCCCGTCCACGTTCACCCCGCCGCCGCTGTCGGTGAAGTAGCTCCCGGCCACCACCCGCACCCCGTTGATCTGCATCGCCTCGGCCCCCGCCGCGCGCAGCTCCTGGACGGCGTCGAGCAGCGTGTCGGAATCGGTGGTGCCCGCCCGGTCGTTGATCGTCATACGGATACCGGGCCCCTCGGCCGCCACCGTGCCGGCCAGCACGCCCAGCTGTGCCGTCTTCTCCCGCGTCTGCTTGCGGGCCTCCTCGGCCTGGTCCGAGCTGTTCTCCAGCTCCGTGCGCTGCCCGCTCAGCTTCCGCTTCTCGTCCTCCAGGCGTTTGGTGCGGTCGTCCAGCTCGTCGAGGATACGGACCAGATCCTCCTGCCGGGCGCCGCGCAGCGCACTGTTCTCACTGGTGGAGCGCACCTGGATGGCCAGGCCGAGGCCGAGGACGAACAGCAGCAGCGCCACGATGAGTTGGGCGCGCGTCACTCTCGGCGGCCACACGGCCTTGGCCAGCCGCTGCCGTCCCGTCAGCCCCGGTTCGCCGTCCCGGTCCCCGGACTGCGGCGTGGGCGGCGTACTGGGGAACGGGCCCGGAGGACGCTCGGGCGGCAGCTCCCGCCGCGGGGTGTTGTCGTCGTTCATCGGCCTCACGCCCGGAACACGTGCCGGCGGATGGCGGCGGCGTTGGAGAAGATCCGGATGCCCAGCACGACGACCACACCGGTCGACAGCTGGGCGCCGACGCCGAGCTTGTCGCCGAGGAAGACGATCAGCGCCGCCACGACCACGTTGGACAGGAACGAGACGACGAAGACCTTGTCGTCGAAGATGCCGTCCAGCATGGCCCGCAGCCCGCCGAAGACCGCGTCCAGCGCGGCGACGACGGCGATGGGCAGATAGGGCTCGACCGCCATCGGCACCACGGGCCGGACGACGAGTCCGGCCACGACACCCACGACGAGGCCCAGTACGGCGATCACGATGCGTTGTTGCCCTTCCCTGTCCGCACAGGTTTCGCTGTTCTCAGGATCAGACTCGGCGCGGCCGGCAGCCGGACCTCGTCCTCGACGGAAATACTGGTCCGGGCACCGTAGTCCTTGTGCAGCACATACAGGTACTGGCCGTCCACGCTGTCCTGGAACGTTCTGCTGAACTTCTGCCCCGGCCCGATCGCCAGCAGCGTATAGGGCGGGACCAGCGGCTTGTTGTCGACCAGGATCGCGTCCCCCGCGGCACGGATGGCCGAACGCGACGTCAGACGCTGCCCGTTGACGGAGACGGCCTCCGCGCCGGCGGCCCACAGGCCGTTGACGACACGCTGGAGGTCACGGTCCCGGATCCGCCCGGTGTCGGCGAAGCCGTCGCTGTCCCGCGGCCCGTCACCGTGGCCCGACCCGCTGTCCTTCGCGTCGTCCACCACCAGCTTGAGGCCCGGCCCCTTGACGGGCGTGTCACCGGCCAGCAGGGCCGTCGTCCTGCCGCGTGCGTCGCCGTGCTTCTCCAAGGCGGCCCGCTGCTCGGCCTCGACGGCGGACCGCAGCCGGTTGACGTCCTTCTGAAGCCTGTCGGCATCCTTGCCGCCCGACTCGATCCGGTGGATCAGCTCCTGCTTCTCCTTGGCGATGGTGGGCGCCGAGACCCGCGCCTGCGCGGCCCCCACCGTCACCACGAGCGCGGCCAGCACCAGCCCGCCCGCCAGGCCGAGTTTGGCCCGCACCGTACGCGGCATCCGGGAGCGGCCCACCTCGTTCCGCCTTGCCGCGGCCTCCGCGTATCCGTCGTCGAGGCTGTGCTCCATCACATTGGTCAGCAGCGACATGGAGGCGTCGGGCCGCGGGAACCGCGACGGTCTGCTCCGGGTGGGCTGCTGCTGCGACATGCCGCACATCGTCGCACGTCGAGACCCGTACCGCCGAACGGGCCTCGACGTGCCACGGGCGGCGGGACGTTCCCTGTCCGGTCGCGTCCCGCCGCCCCGTCGCTCAGTGGCCGGCGCTGTCGACCACGGCCGCCCACTCGTCCAGCAGGGCCTGGGCCGACGCCTCGTCGGGGCCCTCCGCCCACAGATGGGTGACGGCCTCGGCCGGGTCGGGCAGGACCATCATCCAGCGGCCGTCGGACTCGACGACACGCACCCCGTCGGTGGTGTCCACCGACCGGTCCCCCGCCGCCTCCACGACGGTACGCATCACCAGGCCCTTGACGGCCCACGGCGTGGCCAGGTCCCGCCGGCTCACGTGCGCCCGCGGGATCCGCGCGTCGATCTGGCTCAGCGTCAGCTGGGTGCGCGCCACCAGCCCGATGAGCCGGACGAACGCGGCGGCACCGTCGAAGACCGAGCTGAACTCCGGAACGATGAACCCGCCCCGGCCGTCACCGCCGAAGACGGTGCCGTCCTCGCGGCTGACCCGGGTCAGATCATCGGGGGAGGTCGTCGTCCACTCGACCTGGGTGCCGTGGTAGGCGGCGACCTGCTCCGCGATCCGGGTCGTCGTCACCGGGAGCGCCACCCGGCCGCTGCGCCGCTCCGCCGCGATCAGGTCCAGCATCACCAGCAGCGCCCGGTCGTCCTCCACGATGCGGCCGTGCTCGTCCACCAGGGAGATCCGCTCGCCCACCGGGTCGAACCGCACCCCGAAGGCCGCACGCGCCGAGGCGACGATCTCGCCCAGCCGCACCAGCCCGGCCCGCCGGCTCTCGGCCGTCTCCGTCGGACGCGACTCGTCCAGCCCCGGGTTGATCGTCAGCGAGTCCACCCCGAGCCGGCCCAGCAGGCTGGGCAGCACCAGACCCGCACTGCCGTTGGACGCGTCCACCACGACCTTGAGGCCCGACTCGGCGATCCCGGTGGTGTCCACCGCCCGCAGCAGGGAGCCGGTGTAGGAGTCGTAGACGCTGGACGGGAAGCTCAGGTCACCGATCTCCCCGGGGAACGCCCTGCGGTACTCCTGACGCGCATAGACCCGGTCCAGCTTCCGCTGCCCGGCCTGCGACAGATCGGCGCCGCGCTCATCGAAGAACATGATGTCGACGGAGTCCGGTACGCCCGTCGTCGTACGGATCATGATGCCGCCCGCGCTGCCCCGCGCCGTCTGCTGCCGGGCCACCGGCAGCGGCACGTTCTCCAGGTCCCGCACGTCGATGGCGCTGGCCTGGAGCGCGGAGATGATCGCCCGCTTGAGGGCCCGCGCACCACGGGAGTGGTCACGGGCGGTGCACACCGTGGAGCCCTTCTTGAGCGTCGTCGCGTACGCGCCGGCCAGCCTGACGGCCAGCTCCGGGGTGATCTCGACGTTCAGGATGCCGGAGACCCCGCGCGCACCGAACAGATGCGCCTGCCCGCGCGACTCCCAGATCACCGACGTGTTGACGAACGCGCCGGCCTCGATCGTCTTGAACGGGTAGATCCGGACGTTGCCCTGGACGATCGATTCCTCGCCGATGAAGCACTCGTCACCGACGACCGCCCCGTCCTCGATCCGCGACGCCCGCATGATGTCGGTGTTCTTGCCGATGACGCAGCCGCGCAGATTGCTCTGCGGGCCCACGTAGACGTTGTCGTGCACCACAGCACGGTGCAGAAAAGCACCGCTCTTGACGACGACGTTCGAGCCGATGACGGAGTGCTCGCGGATCTCCGCGCCGGCCTCCACCTTCGCGTAATCGCCGATGTACAGCGGACCGCGCAGCACCGCGTCCGGATGCACCTCGGCGCCCTCGGCGACCCAGACACCGGGCGAGATCTCGAAACCGTCCCGCTCGACGTCCACCTTTCCCTCGAGCACGTCGGCCTGCGCCTGGACGTAGCTCTCGTGGGTGCCGACGTCCTCCCAGTAGCCCTCGGCGACATAGCCGTAGATCGGCTTGCCTTCCTTCATCAGCCGCGGGAAGACATCGCCCGACCAGTCCACGGGCTTGTCGGGCTCGACGTAGTCGAAGACCTCCGGCTCCATCACATAGATGCCGGTGTTGACCGTGTCCGAGAAAACCTGCCCCCACGTGGGCTTCTCCAGGAAACGGTCGACCTTTCCGTCCTCGTCCACGATGGTGATGCCGAACTCCAGCGGATTGGGCACCCGCGTCAGACAGACGGTGACCATGGCGCCGCGTTCCCGGTGGAAGCGGATCAGATCGGTGAGGTCGAAGTCGGTGAGCGCATCGCCGGAGATGACGAGAAACGCGTCGTCCTTCAGCGCCTCTTCCGCGTTCTTGACACTCCCCGCCGTACCCAGTGGCTTCTCTTCATGGGCGTAGGTGAGCTCCATACCGAGCTCCTCACCGTCACCGAAATAATTCTTGACCAGAGAGGCCAGGAATTGCACGGTCACCACGGTCTCGGTGAGCCCGTGACGCTTGAGCAGCTTCAGCACGTGCTCCATGATCGGCTTGTTCACCACTGGCAGGAGCGGCTTGGGCATACTCGCGGTCATCGGCCGAAGGCGCGTGCCTTCGCCGCCAGCCATCACGACGGCCTTCATGTCGGAAGCGTCCTCCTCATACAGACGACGGTCATGCCGACCTTCACCCATTCAGGATGGCCCACAAAGTCTCATTCGGGGCAGTCGTACCTCCGGGGTCGGAGGCGGGTGGTCAGTCGGCCTCAGCATCCGCGCTGATCAGACGGCGGACCTGGACCACGTAGAGGATCCCTGCCCACCAGTAGAGCGCAGTACCCCAACCGGCGAAGGCCCATCCGAAAATCGCAGCGAGTGTGGCGAGCCAGCCACTGCCGTCGCTGAGCAGCAGCAGCGGGAAGGCATACATGAGGTTGAACGTGGCGGCCTTGCCGAGAAAGTTCACCTGCGGTGGCGCATAGCCGTGCCGGTCGAGGATCCACACCATGACCAGGAGCATCAGCTCCCGGGCCAGCAGCGCGATCGTGAGCCACAGCGGCAGAATCTCACGCCAGGTGAGCCCCACGAGGGTGGAGAGGATGTACAGCCGGTCGGCAGCGGGGTCGAGAATACGACCGAGACTGCTGATCTGATTCCAGCGACGGGCCAGTTTGCCGTCCAGGTAATCGCTGATCCCGCTTGCCGCGAGCACCAGCAGCGCCCACAGATCACAGTTCGGTCCGCCGAACTCCGGCCACAGAATCAGCCACAGGAACACGGGCACGCCGACCAGGCGAGCCATGCTGAGGATGTTCGGGATGGTGAGGACCCGATCCGTCTGGACCCGTGTCTCCTGGACCTCCACCCGTGGGCCTCCTGAGTGAGCCGTACCAACGATGCTTCCTGACCCTACCCGGCATCGCTCACCCAGCGTGCACGGGGTGCCTCGTCGGGCGGCCGGCAGGCCGTCCCCCTCGCACTCGGCTTGTTTTCGGGCATACGAAAAAGGGGCTTTGTCGGCGTCGGCCGACAAAGCCCCTTTCCCTCAAGAATAGTCCGGCGGCGTCCTACTCTCCCACACGCTCCCGCATGCAGTACCATCGGCGCTGTAAGGCTTAGCTTCCGGGTTCGGAATGTA
>NZ_JODR01000011.1 GCF_000725885.1 Streptomyces albus subsp. albus
CATGCACTCGTCCGCGCTCGGCTCCTTGTACTGGTCACCGATCATGAACCCCGGGGGGCGGGGGACATCGGCCTGGGCGGCTCCGACGGCGAGGCCGGAGAAAGCCAGGAGGCCGGCACCGACAATGGCTGCGCGCTTGACCTTGCGAATGGTGTTGCTCCTTCGTACATACGTGACGTGTGCACGCTCGGCGGCGTGCGCTTCCGCGCCTGCGGGGGCGCCGGCGGGCGGGCCCCGCACTGTCACGGCGGCGTTCGCGACCGCCCCGGACAGCGGGGGAACCGGGGTCGGCACTGCCCCGGCTGGGGGTCGGCCGGAGATTTCCCGGCCGGGCCAAGACGCGGTTGGACACCGGAGTGAGGGTTTCCCCGGTATTCGCACCCGATCACGTGAGCGAGGACCGGCCCAAGGGGACAAGATTGTTTGTTGCACGGATATGACAACTCACGTGCGCGGACGGCTTGCCGTCGCCGGGGCCGGGGCCCGAGCGGTCACCATTTCATCCGCTGTGCGAACAGGGGCGCGGCCAGCACCGTCACCTCGTCGGTGCCCACCTGGGCGGGCTGTCCGGCGACGTCGGTCCGGACGACAGGGGCGGCGTCCCGGGCGGGCTGTTCGTGGACGCGGGTCTGGGCGTGCTGCGCCGGAGCGCTCTGGGCCTGGGCCGTACCGGAGCACATCAGGTACGCCGAACCGAGGACGGCCAGGACAGCGGCTGAGCGGAGCGCACGACGCATGAAGTCTCCATCGGGTCGATCGTCAATCGGCTGAGTCACGACCGTATAGGCGTCGTCACGCATACGTGTGTTCATCAGTCATAGCCCCTGAACAACTCACGAGGGGCGACGATGCGTGGTATGGCGGCTCATTCTCCGGAGCTGCTCTCCGACTCCCCCATCAGGTCTTCCAGTTCCGCCCGGACGCGGCGGTCCAGCGCCAGGCCGAGCTCTGCCTCGACCACCTGTTTGGCCACCGGGGCGACGCGGGCCAGCAGTTCGTTGAGGGCGGCCGGGTCGGTGGCTTCCTGGCGGGGCAGCAGATGGGTGCGGAAGAGGCGGGCGAAGAGGGCGGCGATCTCGTCGGTGCGCTCGCGCAGTTCGCGGCCGGCCTCCAGGACGGCGGCCAGCGGGATGCCTTTGGCGACCAGTTCGGCGGAGCCCTCCAGCAGGCGGCGGCTGGTGTGGACGAACTCGTCGCCGTCGATGGCGACGTAGCCGATGTCGAGCGAGGCGGCGAGGTTGTCGACGGTGACCTCGCCCTGGAAGTAGTCGGCCAGCTCCTCCGGGGTGAGGCGGACGGGCGTCTCCTGGGAGAACGGGGTGATCAGGGTGGTGTCGAGTCCCATCACCTCGGCCGCGGAGCGTGCGTCGCGGCCCTTCTCGAAGGCGTCCAGCAGATCGGCGATGCCGCCGAGGGTGTGTCCGCGGGCCAGCAGGGCGGTGATGCTGCGCAGCCGCGCGAGGTGGTGCTCGTCGTACCAGGCGATACGGCCCTCGCGGCGGGGCGGCGGCAGGAGTTTGCGTTCGCGGTAGAAGCGCAGGGTGCGGGTGGTGATGCCGGCGGCCTCGGCCAGTTCATGGGCCCGGTACTCCCGCTTCCGCGCCGCGGGGGCCCCGGGCCCACCGGTGGCGCCGGTCGCCGCCGTTCCTGCGGGGTCGTCCGTGTTCGCCCTGCCGGGCACGTCCGTCTCCGTCTTGCCGGGGTCGTCCGTGTTCGCCCTGCCGGGCGCGTTCGTCTCCGCCCTGCCGGGGCCGTCCGTGTTCGCCCTGCCGGGGCCGTCCGCGCCCGCCCTGCCGGGCACGTCCGTCTCCGCCCTGCCGGGGCCGTCCGCGCCCGCCCTGCCGGGCACGTCCGTCTCCGTCTTGCCGAGGCCGTCCGCCTCCGCCCTGCCGGGGCCGGCTGCTGGGCCGTGGCTGTCCGCGGCGCTGGGGCCGTCTGTGGCGCCGGGTGCTTCCGCGGCGCCGGGGTCGGCTGTCGCACCAGGGTCGTCCGCCGCGCCGGGGCCGTTCGCCGCGCCGGGTGTGCCCGTCGCGGCACGGGTGCCGTCGGTGTCCGCCCTGGTGTGTTGCTCGTTCGCGCTCGCCACGCTGCACAGCCTAGGCGTCGGCCGAGGACCCAGGATCGGGTGCGACCGGCGGTAACTTTCCTCGCGCCGAGGGCTACCCATGGGTATCCGTCTGTCCTACTCTCGGATCGTGCCAGTGATTACTGGCACGGTTTCGTGGCGGTGCACACCGCCGGCCACGACACGCAGCGCGCAGGACGCGACAGACCTCGGGAGGCGGCGGCATGGCGGCCGAGTACGAGCAGGAGCATGTACGAGTGGCGGTGATCGGCACCGGATTCGGCGGCCTGGGGGCCGCCGTACGGCTGCGCCGCGCGGGGATGACGGATTTCGTCCTCCTGGAACGCCGGGACTCCGTGGGCGGCACCTGGCGCGACAACACGTATCCGGGGTGCGCCTGCGACGTCCCGTCGCACCTGTACTCCCTCTCGTTCGCGCCCAACTCCGAGTGGCCGCGCAGCTTCTCGCAGCAGCCGGACATCCGCGCCTACCTGGAGCGGATCACCGACACCTTCGGGCTGCGCCAGCACATCCGGTTCAACACCGAGGTGCGGCAGATGGTGTGGGACGCCGAAGAGCTCCACTGGCGGGTGGAGACCTCCGCCGGCACTCTCACCGCCGACGTGGTGGTCTCCGCGACCGGACCCCTCTCGGAGCCCAAACTGCCCGAGATCCCCGGCCTCGACGGCTTCGAGGGCAAGGTCTTCCACTCCGCCACCTGGGACCACGACTACGACCTGCGGGGCAAGCGGGTCGCCGTCATCGGCACCGGCGCCTCCGCGATCCAGATCATCCCCGCCATCCAGCCGGTGGTGGGGGAGCTGACGGTCTTCCAGCGCACCCCGGCCTGGGTGCTGCCGCGGAACGACCGGCGGATCACCAAGGCCGAGCGCCTGCTGCACGCGAGGTTCCCCGTCACCCAGAAGCTGCGCCGTTTCGCCCTGTGGGGCGTGCGCGAGCTGGAGACGAAGGTGTTCGCCGACCACCCGTACCTGCTGCCGGCGGTGGAGAAGGTCGCCACCCTGCACATGAAGCGGGCCGTCAAGGACCCCGGGCTGCGCCGCAAGCTGACCCCCGACTACCGGCTCGGCTGCAAGCGCACGCTGCTGTCCGACGACTACTATCCGGCGCTCGCCCAGCCCAACACCCACGTGATCGACTCCGGTCTCAAGGAGATCCGCGGCAACACGCTGGTGTCGGCCGACGGGCGGGAGGCGGAGGTCGACGCGATCGTCTTCTGCAGCGGCTTCCACGTCGCGGACATGCCGGTGGCCGATCTCGTCAAGGGCGCCAACGGCGAGACGCTGGCCGAGTCGTGGGCCGAGGACGGGATGAACGCGCTGCGCGGCACGACGACGACCGGGTTCCCCAACTTCCTGTTCATCATCGGCCCCAACACCGGCCTGGGCACCAGCTCGATGGTGCTGATCATCGAGGCGCAGCTCAACTACCTGATCGACTACCTGCGCAAACTCGACACCCTCGGGGGCGGCGACAAGGTGGCGCTGGACGTGCGGCCCATCGCGCAGCACACCTACAACGCGAAGCTGCGCGAACGCATCACCTCCAGCGTGTGGGAGACGGGCTGCACCAGCTGGTACCTGGACGCGCAGGGCCGGCCGGTCGCCGTGTGGCCCGGCACCACCGCCGAGTTCCGCAGGACGACCCGCGAGGTATGGCTGGAGGAGTACGAGGTGCTGCGCGCGGCACGGGACGCGGGGACGGCACGCCGCAAGGCGCCGCTGCTGGCCGGCACCACCAGCCGCGGCACGGCCACCGCGGCCTTCCACACCGCGGAGGACGCCCGATGAGCCGCACCGCAACGCGTACGACGGGTGCCTCGGGGACCGGTCTCAAGGGGCTGCGGGGACGGTTCGCGCCGCCCACGCCGGCGCGCGAGCTGACCGCGCGCTCCGGTGACGGGGTGCGCTTCCCCGTCGAGGTCCACGGCCGTGCCGACGACCCCGCCGTCGTGCTGTCCCACGGCTGGACCTGCTCGACGCTCTTCTGGGCGCCGGTCATCCGCGAACTGACCGCGAGCGGCCACCGCGTCGTCGTCTACGACCAGCGCGGGCACGGGCGCAGCCCCGCGGCGGCGGCACCGATGGCCTACAGCACCGCGATGCTCGCCGACGACCTGTGCGCCGTCCTCGATGTCGCCCTGGAGTCGGGGGAGAAGGCCGTCATCGGCGGTCACTCCATGGGCGGCATGACGATCATGGCCGCCGCCGGCCGCGACCAACTGCGCGAACACGGCGCCGCACTGCTGCTGTGCAGCACCGGTGCCGAGCACCTGACGGGAGGGGCCCGCGTCCTGCCGTTCCGCTCCGAACGGATGCGGCACCACGGCCACCGCCTCCTCCTGGGCTCCGCCGCGCCGCTGGGGCCCGTCACCCCCCTCACCCGCAAGGCGCTCGCCTACGGCACGCTCGGGCCCGACCCCGACCCGGAGGTCGTCGAGGCGACCGCCCGGATCGTGCACGCCTGCCCCACGCAGGTGCGCGCCGCCTGGGGCGGAGTGCTGGCCGGACTCGACCTGTCGGCCAAGGTGCCGCACCTGGCAGCGCCCACCGCAGTGATCATCGGCACCCACGACCGTCTCACCCCGCTCCCGCACGCGCACCGGCTGGCAGCGCTGCTGCCGGACTGCGCGGGTGTGCACCGGCTGGCACGGCGCGGCCACATGACGCCCCTGGAGGAGCCCGGGACGGTCAGCGACGTCCTGGCCCAGCTCGCGAGCCGCCATCTCACCGCCGCCACGACGAAGGAGAAGAGCGCATGACCCGAGTCAGCCTGGACGGACAGGTCGCCGTGATCACCGGTGCGGCACGCGGCGTCGGGGCGCTGCTCGCCCGCAAGATGGCGGCACGGGGCGCGAAGGTCGCCCTGGTCGGTCTGGAGCCCGAGGAACTGGAGCGGGTGAGCGCTTCACTGCACGGCGACTCGGCGTACTGGCACGCCGACGTCACCGACCACGAGGCGATGGCCAGGGTCGCCGCCGAGGTCAAGGAACGCTTCGGCAAGGTGGACATCGCCGTCGCCAACGCGGGGGTCGCTGCGGGCGGCCCGTTCCAGGACTCCGATCCCGTCGCCTGGCGACGGGTCATCGAGGTCAACCTCATCGGCGGCGCCGTCACAGCGCGCGCCTTCCTGCCCGTACTGGAGGAGTCACGCGGCTACTTCCTCCAGATCGCCTCCCTGGCCGCCATCACCCCGGCGCCGATGATGACCGCCTACTGCGCGTCCAAGTCCGGGGTGGAGGCGTTCGCGCACAGTCTGCGCGCGGAGGTCGGCTACAAGGGCGTCGGCGTCGGTGTCGGCTATCTGAGCTGGACGGACACCGACATGGTGCGCGGCGCCGACGCCGACGAACTGCTGCGGGACGTACGGCAGCGGCTCCCGTGGCCGACGAACAAGACGTATCCGCTCGGGCCCGCCGTCGACCGTCTGGTCGCGGGGATCGAACGGCGCTCGCCCCATGTATACGGCCAGTGGTGGCTGCGCGGGATGCAGGGCATCCGCGGCTACCTGGCACCACTGGTCGGCGGGCCGCTGGGACAGCGCGAGATGCGGGCGGTCGCCGACCGGATACGCCAGGCCGGCGGCGTGGCCACCGGCCTGGTCGGCGCCGGCGGAGCAGCGGACGAGAAGGCCCGCGCGGGCCGCTGAGCGGGCGCCCGCCCGGACGCTGAGTGCCGACTCGGGCGCCGGGCGGGCCACGACTCCGGGAGGGCCCTGACGGTGAGTGGCCCCGAGCCCGGGCCGGCCCTGTCGTCGAGTGTCGGCCCGGCACCGACCCGGGCGCCGGGCGAGTGGCGGGCGGTGTGCGAACCCGCGCCCGGCGCCCGGTCCGGACGGTGTGCGAGACCGTGTCCGCCCCGGAGCCGGTTTTCGAAGGGAAACCGACGCCCCGGCGAGGGCGTTCAGTTTCGAACCACCTCCCGGTAAGCCTGGGAGTGGTTCGGTTTCGCACCACCTGAGCGGAACCTGCCTGTGGCTCAATTTCGAACCGCGCGACGACCCCGGCGAGGCTCTGAGGGTGTTCGGCTTCGTATCGCCTGGAGGGCGTTCGCTGTGGCATGCGTCCGGTTTCGAACCGCCCGGCGGCGCTCGCTGCGGGATGCGTTCAGATCCGAACCACCTGGCGGGCCGCACCTGTCGTGAGATCCGTTCGGTTTCGAACCGCCCAGCCGCATCCACCACACGAGCCGTTCAATTCCGAACCACCTGGCGGCGCCCACCGCGGAACGCGTCCAGACGCGAACCACCTGTGCGGGCAGCCCTCCCGCACAGGCCGGCGCCCGGCGGGGCCGGACGTGTGGCCGTCCGCGCCGCCGGGCGCCGTCACGGAAGGGGGGTCCCAGGGGGCGGGGCCCCCTGGGCGGAGGGGGAGTGCGCGACGGTCTCAGTGCTCGTCGCGCTTGTTCTTCCACTCCTGGGCGCGCTCTTGCGCCTTGCCCTTCATCTCCTCCGTCTTCTGCTGGACCTGCTGGCCACGCTCCCCGCGGTCCTTGTCCCCGGACTTCTGCTGGGAGCTCTTCTCCTTGGCCTTGTTCTGCATCTGCTCCATCTTGTCCTTGAACTGGTCTGCGAGGCCCATTAGTCACTCCTCGGGGTAGGTGTCCTCACGGGCTCCCTCCACCCTCGCACAGCGGTGCGAACCACGCATGTCGACCAAATGGGGCACAGGGCTGCCGGGCTCGGCCTGCTCCGGTGCAGCTCAGGGCCGGTGCAGCTCAGGGCCGGGGCGGCAGCGTCGGCCGGGAGCGGTCCGGTACGTCCCCGTAGCCGGGCGGGGTGCGTGCCGGATGCCGCTCCAGCAGATCGAGCGCCGTGCTGACCGCCGTCCCCAGTACGGAGCTGCGTCCCTCGGCCCAGTCCAGCGGGGTGCGCAGCACCTCGATGTCCGGGTCGACGCCGCGGTTCTCCACCGACCATCCGTAGCCCTCGAACCACGCGGCGTTCATCGGCACCGTGATCACCGTGCCGTCGCCGAGCCGGTGCCGGCCCGTCATGCCGACGACACCGCCCCAGGTGCGGGCGCCGACGACGGGGCCGAGGCCCAGCAGCCGGAACGCGGCGATGATCATGTCGCCGTCGGATGCCGTCGCCTCGTCGGCCACCGCGACGACGGGCCCGCGCGGGGCGTTGCCGGCGTAGGAGACCGGTTCGGCGTTGCGGGTCAGGTCCCAGCCGAGGATGGTGCGGGTGAGCTTCTCCAGGACGAGCTCGCTGATGTTCCCGCCCGCGTTGCCGCGCACGTCGACGATCAGCGCGGGCCGGGAGACCTCCAGCCGCAGGTCGCGGTTGAACTGGGCCCAGCCGGAGCCGCCCATGTCGGGGATGTGCAGGTAGCCGCACTGTCCGTCGCTCAGTTCGCGGACGATCTCGCGGCGCCGGGCCACCCAGTCCTGGTAGCGCAGCGGCCGTTCGTCGATCAGGGGGACGACGGCGACGCGGCGCGGCCCGGCCTGCTCCAGCGTCAGCTCGACGGTGGTGCCGCCCGCGGCGGCCAGCAGGGGCGCGGGACCGCTGCACGGGTCCACGGGGCGGGCGTCCACGTGGGTGAGGAGCGCGCCCTCGCGCACGGGGGCGCCGGCCAGCGGGGAGCGGGCGCGCGAGTCGGAGGAGTTGCCGGGCAGGATGCGGCCGATCTGCCAGGCGCCTTCCGGGGTGCGGATCAGATCGGCGCCCAGGAATCCGATGGGCCGCTGGTAGTGCGGCGGGCCCTCGTCGCGGCGGGCGGGGGTGACGTAGGCGTGCGAGGTGCCGAGTTCGCCGAGGACTTCGCGCAGCAGGTCGGCGAACTCGTCCGGGGAGGCGACGCGTTCGACCAGCGGCCGGTACTGGTCGAGGACGGCGTCCCAGTCGATGCCGCTCATGCCCGGGTCCCAGAAGTAGGCCCGGATGAGCCGTCCGGCCTCCTCGTACGCCTGGCGCCATTCGGCGGCCGGGTCGACGTCGTGGAGGATGCGGCGCAGGTCGATGTAGGTGGTGGTGTCGGAGTCGGCCTGCTGTTCGGCGGGGACGACGCGGAGCACCCCGTCGTCGTTGACGACCAGCCGGGTGCCGTCGCCGCTGAGCGCGTACCAGTCGATGTCGCTGGTCAGTTCGGTGCGCTTGGCGGTGGTCAGGTCGAAGTGCTCCAGGGTGGGCCGTCCGGAGGTGTCGGCGGGGTTGACGAACGTCTCGCCGAGCACCCCGGAGATGGGGAACCGCAGCCAGATGAGGCCCCCTCCGGCGACCGGGCGCAGCGCGGCGTACTTGGACGCGGTGACGGGGAAGGGGGTGACCCGGTTGGCCAGGCCCTCCGCCTCCACCAGGACGGGTGTCTCGCCCTCCTCGTCACCGCCGGTGCCGACCCGGTCCTGCGGGTCGAGCCCGCCGGCCGCGGGACGGCCCTCGGGGGTGAGCGCGAAGGGGGAGAGCGTCGCGGAGGCGAGCGGGACGAGGTAGGGGCGGCAGCCCACCGGGAAGGACAGGTCACCGGTGTGCACGTCGTACACGGGGTCGAAGCCGCGCCAGGACAGGAAGGCCAGATAGCGGCCGTCGCGGGTGAAGACGGGCTGCTCGTCCTCGAAGCGGCCGTCGGTGACGTCCAGGACGGTGCGCTCGTCCTCCTCCTCGGTGACCTTCGCCAGCTTGATGCAGGACAGGGACCGTCCCACGCCGGGGTGCGCCCAGGTGAGCCACCGTGAGTCGGGGGAGAAGGCGGGGTCGCGCACGGGTCCGTTGGAGGAGCGGATCAACTCGGTGACGGACGCCTCGGGGCCGGCCCCGTCCTCGTCGAGTTCGGGCACGTCGACGATCAGCAGCCGTCCGTCGTGCGCCACCACGGCCAGCCGTTCGCCGGAGGGCGAGGCCACCAGTTCCAGGACCCGGCCGAGTTTCCCGGCGGCGATCCGGTAGGCGGGCCGCTGCCGGGAGGCGCGGGGCAGGTCGGCGATCTCGATGGCGTCCTCGCCCTCCGCGTCGGTGACATAGGCGATGCGGCCGGTGTCGCCGAGCATCTCGGGCAGCCGCACCCGGACGCCGGGGGTGTCCGCGATGGCCCGCGCGGGGCCGTCGCGGTGGGTGAGCCAGTACAGGCTGCCGCGTACGCCGACCGCGCTGGCCCGTCCGGTCGGATCGACGGCGATCCCGTCCAGATGGGCGCCGGCGGGCACCTGGTGGGGGCGCCGGCCGGCACGCTGGCCGCCCAGGCGCACATCCAGGCGCCGGGGGTGCGCGGCGCGGGAGAAGTCGTCCACGAGCCACAGGTCGCCCGCGCACTGGTAGACGACGCGGCGCCCGTCCGTGGCCGCGTGCCGGGCGTAGAAGGTGTCGTGGTCGGTGTGCCGCCGCAGGTCGGTGCCGTCCGGGCGGCAGGAGTACAGGTTGCCGATGCCCTCGTGGTCGGAGAGGAACGCGATGCGGTCCCCGACGAGCATCACCGAGTCCAGGTGGCCTTCCAGCTCGGCCAGCAGCCGTTCGCCCTGGAGCCACATGCGTCCTGTGGCGCCGCCCCGGTACCGCTTCCAGCTCGCCGGCTCGTGCGGCGGTGTCCCGGTCAGCAGCAGGGTGCGCCGTTCTCCCTCCTGCTCGGCGACGGCGATGTCGGAGACCGGGCCCCAGGGGAGCCGGCTGCCCGGGCAGGAGACGTCGGAACGGTCGGCGGGCGGGCCGTCGGGGCCGTCCACGGGGACCCGGTAGGACCAGGCGCGGTGGGCGAAGGGCTCCCCGTGCGAGGCCACCGCCAGCACGTCGCCCTCGGGGGTCCAGCCGCGTACCCGGGTGTCGGTGGCGCCCCAGTACGTCAGCTGCCGGGCGGGGCCGCCGGCCACCGGCACCAGATGGACCTCGGGGTCGAGGCTGCGCCAGGTGATGAAGGCGATGCGGCGGCCGTCCGGGGAGAAGCGCGGGTCACTGACGCGGGTGCGGTCGACGGTCAGCCGCCAGGCTCTCGGGGAGGGCTCCCCGTCCCCGGGCAGCGGGGCGACCCACAGGTCGTCCTCGGCGACGAAGCACAGCAGGTCGCTGTGCAGGTGCGGAAAGCGGAGGTACGCGCCGTCGTCGATCATCTCTCCCATGGTTCGGGCCGACTTGGGCGTCGGCAAGTTGTGATCTGTCCCTCATTTCCGTCTCAGGGCTCACCCTGCGGGTGCGAGGGAACGTCGTTTGACATGAGCTCTCATTTTTCCGGCCGCGTCCTCACCTCCCCGTCGTTCACTCTCCGCTTCTCCCCTTCGTACCGCGCACCACAACGCTCCATCCCCTTTCCGTCAGATCGCGTCCGATCCGTCCGCACCCGGACCCCGAGACCCGGAGTACCTGACCCGTGGCCACCTTCCTCTACAGGCTCGGAAGACTCGCCTTCCGGCGCCGCCGCATCGTCGCCCTCGTCTGGGTGGCGCTGCTGGTGGCGGCCGGGGTGGGCGCGTCCACCGCCTCCGCACCGCCCGACGACGACTTCGCGCTGCCCGGCACGCAGGCCCAGAAGGCCTTCGACCTTCTGGAGGAACGTTTCCCCGATGCGAACGCCGAGGGCGCCACCGCCCGCATGGTCTTCCGCGCGCCCTCCGGGGAGAAGATCACCGCCACTGACAACAGGACGGCCGTCACCGAGACGATCGGCAAGCTGGGCGGCGGCCAGGCCGCCGACGTCTCCGACCCGTTCGCCAAGGGCAGCGGCGCCATCAGCGCCGACGGCCGCACCGCCTACGTCTCCGTCACCTACCAGGTCCCCGCCACCGATATCACCGACCGGACCCGGGAAGGCATCGAGGACGCGGCCGGCTCGGCGCGGGAGGCCGGGCTGACCGTGGAGACCGGCGGCGACGCCATCCTCGTCGAACCCGAGATGGGCAACGCGGAGATCATCGGCATCGCCGTGGCCGCCGTCGTCCTCGTCCTCACCTTCGGCTCGCTGATCGCCGCCGGGCTGCCGCTGGTCACCGCGCTGATCGGCGTGGTGATCGGCATCTCGTCCATCACCGCGCTCGGGGCCACGCTCGGACTGTCGGCCAACACCACCACCCTGGCCATGATGATCGGCCTGGCCGTCGGCATCGACTACGCGCTGTTCATCGCCTCCCGCTACCGCGCCGAACTGACCGAGGGACGGGACCGGGAGGAGGCCGCGGGGCGCGCGGTCGGCACCGCCGGGTCCGCCGTCGTCTTCGCCGGCCTCACCGTGGTGATCGCACTGGCCGGGCTCGCCGTCGTCAACATCCCCGTCCTCACCAAGATGGGGCTGGCCGCGGCCGGCACGGTCGTCATCGCCGTCCTGATCGCCCTCACCCTGGTGCCGGCGGCCCTCGGCATGGTCGGCAAGCGGATATTCGGCCGCCGGGTGCGCAAGGCCCACCCGGCCACCGGGGTACCGCCCGCCGCCGACGCTGCCGGGCAGCGCCCCAAGGCAGGCGCCCGGTGGGCCGGTTTCGTCCTGCGCCGCCCGCTGCTCGTCCTGGTGACGGCCGTACTGGCGCTGGGCACGCTCGCGCTGCCCGTCGGCGCCATGAAGCTGGGCCTGCCCGACGAGGGCAACCAGCCGCCGCACACCACGCAGCGCAAGGCCTACGACATGCTGTCGGACGGTTTCGGGCCCGGCTTCAACGGCCCGTTCCAGCTCGTCGCCGACCTGCGGGACGCCGACGACGCCGAGGGGGCGGCGGCCGAGGTGACGCGGCGGCTGAAGAAGACCGACGGCGTGGTCGCGGTCGGCCCCGCGGCGTTCAACAAGGCCGGTGACACCCTCATCCTCACCGCCGTCCCGAAGTACGGCCCCGGCGACGCGCGCACCGAGGACGTCGTGCACGCCATCCGCGACCAGGCCGGCGACATCGAGCGCACCACCGGGGCCACCGTGCTGGTCACCGGCTCCACGGCGGTCGCCATCGACTTCTCGCAGGTGATGGACGACGCCCTGGTGCCCTATCTGACACTGGTGGTCGGGCTGGCGTTCGTCCTGCTGACGCTCGTCTTCCGTTCCGTGCTGGTGCCGCTGAAGGCCGCCCTCGGGTTCCTGCTGTCCGTACTGGCCGCGCTGGGCTCCGTCGTCGCCGTCTTCCAGTGGGGCTGGCTGGGGGGCCTGCTGGGCGTCGAACAGACCGGGCCGATCATGAGCATGATGCCGATCTTCATGATCGGCGTGATCTTCGGCCTCGCGATGGACTACGAGGTCTTCCTGGTGACCCGGATGCGCGAGGCGTACGTCCACGGAGAAGGCCCCGGACAGGCCGTCATCACCGGATTCCGGCTCGGCGCCCGCGTGGTGACCGCCGCGGCCGTCATCATGATCAGCGTCTTCGCCGGGTTCATCGGCGCTTCCGAACCCATGATCAAGATGATGGGCTTCGGCCTCGCCGTCGCCATCCTCTTCGACGCCTTCGTCGTACGGATGGCCCTCGTCCCCGCCGTGCTCGCCCTCCTGGGCCGGCACGCCTGGTGGCTGCCCCGGTGGCTGGACCGCCTCCTGCCCTCCGTCGACGTCGAGGGCGAACGCCTGCGCACCGCACCGCACCCGGAAGAGCACGCGGCCGTGGCGCCCGGACCGCCACGCGAGGAGGAGCGCACCCTCGTCTGACGGAGCGCCACCGACCGGGCCGCGCCCTTCGACCCCCACCCGGACGGAGGGCGCGGCCCTGAGCCGTACGCGGGGCGGGTTCCCTACGGCCGGCGAGGGGCGGTCAGGTGCGGCGGGCAGCAGGCCGTCGTTCGGTCACACGTCGGCCAGTCCTGGCTCGCCGTACGGTCACACACCGGCCGGCCATGACCCGCCGTACGGGTCGCACACGGACAGGCCCCTGGCCCGCCGTACTGTCGCTCGCCGTACGGTCACACGCCGCGCAGCAGGGCCGCGAAGCCCTCCTCCAGGTCCAGCAGCGCACCCTCGGCCCCGGCGGGCACCAGATCGTAGGTGGCCCGCAGGAACGCCCACAGCTCGGCGCTGGGGAACTCCAGGACCGCCACTCCCTCCCCGGCGTGCAACTCGACCACCGTGCGGCGCTGTCCGCACGGGCACACATGGACGTCCCCCTCCCCGGCCGGCCCGCGCAGCCCCGCGGCCAGCAGATCGCGCGAGAACGCCCAGGCGACCTCCTCGCCGTCCAGCGAGATCTCGGCGGGGAAGACGAGCGACACGGCCAGCGGGTCGGCCGTGTCGTAGCGCAGAGCAGGTGTCAGGGACCGGGTGGCCGGCGGCCGGGTGATCAGTTGAGCCTGCACGGTGCGGGTGATGACCTTGGACACATCTGCTCCTCTGGGTCGGGGACTCCCGGTGCGCTCATCGCCCGGACCGGGTTGCCCCTTCGTCTTGTCAGACGCATGGCACCCGCCGTCAGTCACCCGAGGAGCCTGGTGAGGTGTGCCACAGCAGCTTGTGACCCGTGTGAACACCGTGGCGACACCCCTGTCATTGCGAAGAATTTGCCTCTGATTGCTCTTCTCGCATGGCACTCCCGGAACCCGTACGGGCGCCGCGCGCAACGGCCGGCCGCGCCGGAACCGGGCCCGTCCGGGCGTCGCCCCGGGGCCCGTGCGGTGGCCGCCCCCGTCGCACGGTGCTCCCGGTCGCATAGGACCATGGGGGGCGCGGCGCACGAAACGCCTCCAAGGCGACAGGCGCCCTCAAGGCGACAGGAGCGAATCAAACGTGGCTAAGGTCGTTCACGGATCGGCGGCGGTACCGGGCACGACAGCGCAGACAACCGACACGGCCGCGCCGGTGGAGGTGCACGGCACGGTCGCGGACGGCTACGAGCCCGTCCGGGAAGCGTTCGTGCGCAACTTCACCGAGCGCGGCGAGAAGGGCGCGGCACTCGCCGTGCACCGGGACGGCCGCACGGTCGTCGACCTGTGGGGCGGCACCCTCGACCCGGCCGACCCGGAGGCCGGACCCTGGCGCCGGGACACCGCCGTCGTCGTCCGCTCCGCCACCAAGGGACTGGCCGCGGCCGTCCCCCACCTGCTGCACCAGCGCGGCCAACTCGACCTGGACGCACCCGTGGGCGCGTACTGGCCGCAGTTCAAAACGGCCGGCAAGGAGCGGGTCCTCGTCCGCCATCTGCTGGCCCACCGCGCCGGACTGCCCGTCCTCGACACACCGCTCCACCCGCACGAGGTGCTCGACCCGGCCGCCGGACCGCGCGCCCTGGCCGCGCAGGCCCCCCAGTGGCAGCCCGGCGAGGCGCACGGCTATCACGCGCACACCTTCGGATGGCTGCTGGCCGAACTGGTGCTGCGCGCCAGCGGAGGCCGCACCCTGGGCCGCTGGTTCGCCGACGAGATCGCCCGCCCCCTGGGGCTCGACCTGTGGATCGGCCTGCCCGGCGAAGTGGCCGCCTCCGGACGCGTCGCCCGTGTCGCCGAACTGCCCGCCCCCGCACCGGCGACGGGTGCCCTGCGCATGCGGCCCAAACGGTCGGTGACCGAGGCGTACGCGGACCCCGGCTCCCTCACCCGCCGCGCCTTCGACGCGATCCACCCCAAGCCCGACGAGAACGACGCCGCCTACCGCGCGGCCGAACTCCCCGCCGCCAACGGCATCGCGACGGCCCGCTCCCTGTCCGCCTTCTACGCCGCGCTGCTCGGCCCGCTCCCCGGCGCCCGCCGCCTGTTCACCCCCGCGACGCTGACCCAGGCGCGCTCCGAGGAGTCCGAGGGCCCCGACCGGGTGCTGGTCATCAACACCCGTTTCGGCCTCGGCTACATGCTGCACGGTTCCGCCTGCCCCATGCTGGGCCCGGACTCCTTCGGCCACCCCGGCCGCGGCGGCTCCCTCGGCTTCGCCGACCCGGAGACGGGCACGTCCTTCGGCTACGTCACCAACACCCTCCACCGCTCGGTCACCAACGACCCCCGCCCCCAGTCCCTGATCCGCACCCTCCGCACGGTGCTGCGCGGGTGATGCCGCACCCCCGGCCGCGAAAGGGCCGCCCCCTGTCGCCCCGGTGAGGAGTTGACTACGCTCGGGAACGGCCGAGTCGTCGGTGTTGCCACGGGGGCCGGGCAGGCAGATATGGGATGCCCACCGGCAGTTCGGCGGGCAACCGGTACGCGATGGCGGACCAGGCACCGCGCGTGGCTGAGCGATGGATCGAGCGTCAAGCGCTCAGTGAGGGGGAACAACATGAGTTTTGAAGAAGAGTGGGCGGCGCTCAAAAGGAGTTCGGGGGGAGGAGACGGTCCACACGAGGCTGAACGGCCCATTGCCTCCGGATGGCGCCGGCCCAGGAGCCGCAAAGACCGGTCTGCATATTTCTCGTTCCGTTCTACGGGCCAAGGCAGGTGATGTGGAAGAGCTGGCTTCTCAGTTCCTGCGCACAGACAACGAGGCGATCAGGGAGATCAGGCAGGTGAAGGCGGGCCTGCGCGGGTTCGAATGCGCTACGGCCTTCGATACCTTCGACGACCGCTGGGCCAAGCAGATGAAATACGTCCGCAGCTTCATGGTCACGCATATTGCGAAGAAGCTTCGAAATGCGGCGAAAAATTTCAAAGGGAATGAGCTGCGGACCGAAACCAGGTTCAGGGGTATATTGCAGCCGGACGGTTCCGGCGCGAAGCATGGGAGCTAAGGTTTCCACGCGTCGGGAAGCGAGGGTGTAGTTGCTGACTTTCAAGGATGTCGTCTCCGCCGATCTGAAACCCCTACACGAAGCGATGCTGAAATGGGAGAAGCTGCCCGGCAAGATGCGGAAGGTGAAGGGGGATTTCGACTCCCGGGTGAAAAAGCCTTTCGGTGACTCTGACTGGCGCGGAGAGACGGCGGAGGCGGTGAAGGCACAGTTCAAGCGGGCGGCCCGGGAGCTAGAGTTCGCTGCGGCGACGGCCGAGTATGTCCACAAGTCCCTCAGCGATGTGTACAGGGATCTTGATGATGCGAAAGGGCGTTTGGAGAAATGCAGGGGGGAGATCGAAGAAGATAAATATCTGAAGCTGGATGAGAGGAAGGGGGAAGTTTCCTTCACTCTAGAGAAGGCGCACGGGCTGGATGACGGGGAGAAGCAGTCCCTGTCCAAGGGGTACTCCGAGACTGTGCGCAGCTACAACGGGCGAATCGGTCGTGCTATGGATGACGCAATCCGTGCTGACCGTACGCTCAAGTGGGCCTTGGAGTGGGATCCGAACGGTGTCTATCCGGGGTTTTCGGAGCACGGGAATCCGCCACTTCTGCCTTCCGACCGTCGTCCCTTCAATGTCGAGGATCCGAACTCGACGGATCAGAACACTTGGTGGAAGGTGAACACCCTCATTCTTTCAGGGCTCGCCTACCAAGGGTACGGCAACGCCTACAATCTTCTCACTCACTACATGGAGAGAACGGGGAAGGATTATAAAGTTGATCCGGCTGTCATGTTGCAGTCGCTGCCTCGTTTCCGTAAAACGCTGGGTGAAGATTTGGCGAAGTACAAGGGAAAAAGCTCCTTCGATACCGGTTGGCAGTCCACCAGGGCGAACGAGAAAGACAGCTTGGACTGGTATTACGCTCTCAATGGATTTCAGTACCGTGTTCAAGGTCGCCAAGTGTATGACGGTTCGGGTAAGCCTAGAATGGTCGCCGAGTTGTCTGTCTACAAGCGTTACAACTGGGGAAATGGTTCCGAGTCGGTACCTCGGAAAGATCTCCACAAAGGGCCGATAGAGCTGAAGCAGAAAGACATGGCCCATTTGCATACATCTGGAATGGCGCGCGAATACAACGTGGTGGGGAAGACTCGTTTCGTGGTCGGAAAATGGTGAACAGGGCGAGGCAGGGGCGCGTGCTTCGTCCGGCCTGCGGTGTGGTGCTCGGGATCCTTCTTGTCGGCGGCACCGGTTGTGCGCAGGAGAAGTCCGCGCCGGCCGAGCCCCGGATGCAGCGCGGGCTGCCCTCAGCGAAGGTGCTGCGTCTGCACCAGCTGTCGGTGCCGTCAGGCGCCCGGCACGTCGCCTACGCGCGGGACGACGGCTGGTCGTCGTACGGGCTCGCGCTCACGTTCCGCGTCCCGGAGCGCCGTCTCGACGGTTTCCTGCGCGCGGCCCGGGTGCCGAAGTCCGCACTCCGGCAGGGGTATTTCCTGGGGGACGTGGCCACCGAGCAGACCGGATGGAAGAAGCGGGCCGGCCGGTCGTACGTGAAAGGGAGTTCTCCCGGAACGCGTGCGTCGGCTCCCCGTCATGACGTGACCGTCGACATGACCGACCGGCCGCGCGAAGTGACCGTCTACGTCACCTCCGTGCGTGGCTGACCCTCAGACCACCGTGGCCCCCGGGGCGGGGCCTGTCGCGGGGCGGGCCGTGCGGCAGGTGCCGGAGGCGGTGAGGGTCTGGGCGGTGCGGGTCGCCGATGCGGCGTCGGCGACCAGGAAGGCGCAGGTGGGGCCGGAGCCGGAGACGAGGGCGGCCAGGGCGCCGGCCTCCAGGCCGGCGGTCAGGGTCTCGGCGAGGGCGGGGCGCAGGGAGAGCGCCGCGGGCTGGAGGTCGTTGCGGACGGCGGCGGCGAGCGCCTGCGGGTCGCCCGTCCGCAGGGCCGCCAGCAGGGCCGGGTCGGCGGTGGGGGCGGGGACGTCCGCTTCCGAGGAGCCGCCGTGCTGTTCGCGCAGCCGGTCGCACTCGCGGTAGACGTCGGGGGTGGACAGTCCGCCCTCCGCGACGGCGAACACCCAGTGGAAGGTGCCGCCGACCTCCAGCGGGGTGAGCTTCTCGCCGCGTCCTTCGCCGAGCGCGGCGCCGCCCGCGAAGCTGAACGGCACGTCCGAGCCCAACTCGGCGCACAGCTGGAGCAGTTCCTCGCGGGTGGAGCCGAGGCCCCACAGGCGGTCGCAGGCCAGGAGTGCCCCGGCGGCGTCGGCACTGCCGCCGGCCATGCCGCCGGCGACGGGGATGTCCTTGGCGATGTGCAGGTGGACGTCGGGGCTGATGCCGTGCCGCTGGGCGAGCAGCCGGGCGGCACGGGCGGCCAGGTTGGTGCGGTCCTGCGGGACGAGCGCCGCGTCCGGCCCGGAGACGGTCAGCCTGGGCTGCTCGGCGCGGGTGGCGCTGACCGAGTCGTAGAGGCCGACGGCGAGGAAGACGTTGGCCAGCCCGTGGAAGCCGTCGGGCCGCAGACCGCCGACCGACAGCTGGACGTTGACCTTGGCCGGTACGCGGACGGTGACCGTCCGGGCGGGCGCGGCGGCGGCTGGCTGGGTCACGCGGGACGCTCCCTGTCTGTCTCGTGTGCGGCGGCTGACGTGCGTGTGGCGGCAGACGTTCGTGCGGTGCCCGGTTCCTGTGCGCGGGCGGCCTGCCGGGCCCCGCCCGTCCCGTGCGGGCCGGACGGGGGCGGGGTGCCGCGCAGGCGTGCGCCGGCCTCGGCGATCGCGGTGAACTCGGTGACGGTCAGCGACTCCCCGCGGGCCTGCGGGGAGACACCGGCTGCGCGCAGCACCTCCTCGGCTGCGGCGCCGGAGCCCGCCCAGCCGGCGAGTGCGGCGCGCAGCGTCTTGCGCCGCTGGGCGAACGCCGCGTCCACGACGGCGAACACCTCCTCGCGGCGCACGTCGGTGCGCGGCGGGTGGGGGCGGCGGACGAGTGAGACGAGGCCGGAGTCGACGTTGGGGGCGGGCCAGAAGACATTGCGCCCGATGGCGCCGGCCCGCTTGACGTCGCAGTACCAGGCGGCCTTGACGGACGGCACCCCGTACACCTTCGAACCGGGGGCCGCCGCGAGCCGGTCGGCGACCTCGGACTGGACCATCACCAGCGTGCGCTCGATGCCGGGGAAGGTGGCCAGCAGGTGCAGCAGCACCGGGACGGCGACGTTGTAGGGCAGGTTGGCGACGAGCGCGGTGGGCGGCGGGCCGGGCAGTTCGGTGACCCGCAGGGCGTCCTCGTGCACCAGGCGGAAGTCACCGGCCCGCTGAGGCAGCCGGGCCTCGACGGTGGCCGGCAGGGCGGCGGCGAGGGTGTCGTCGATCTCGACGGCGGTGACGTGCCGTGCCGTCTGGAGCAGTGCCAGGGTGAGCGAGCCGAGCCCGGGGCCGACCTCCAGCACGGTGTCGTCGGGCCGTACCTCGGCGGTGCGCACGATGCGGCGCACCGTGTTGGGGTCGATGACGAAGTTCTGGCCGCGCTGCTTGGTGGGCCGTACCCCCAGCACGTCGGCGAGCCGGCGTACGTCGGCGGGGCCGAGCAGTACGCCGCTGTCGTCGGCGTCGGACGGGGCCTCGGGCGGTCCGGTGGACGGGCCGGAGGACGGGCCGGAAGGGGTCGCGCTCACCGGGCCAGTTTACGGCCGGGCGGCGGACCGCCCGACGCCGGACGGCGGCTGCCGGACTGTACGGGGCTCCCCGTCGCACGGCACCGGGCCGCGCCCCCGAGGGTCCTCGTCGCGCGGCGCCGGGCTGTACTGCGAGTCCTTGTCGCCCGGTGCCGGGCTGTGCCGCGAGTCCCCGCCGCGCGATGCCGGGCTGTGCCGCGAGTCCCCGCCGCGCGGTGCCGGGCCGTACCGGGCTCCTCGTCGTGCGGCGCCTGGCCGTGCCGTGCGTCCCGGTTGCGCGGCGCCCGGCTGCGCCGCGGGCCCTCGTCGCGCGGCGAGCGGGACTGTGCCGCGGGCCCGTCGCGTGCTGCCCGGCCGGGCAGTAGGTCCCCGTCGCACGGTGCCCGGCCGTGCCGTGCGTCCCGGTTGCGCGGCGCACAGCTGTGCCGCGGGCCCTTGTCGCGCGGCGAGTGGGACGGTGCCGCGGGCCCTCATCACGCGCAGTCCGGCCGTGCCGCGTGCCCCGTCCCGCGGGGCCGGGCTCAGTAGTCGAAGGCGCGTGCTGTGTTGGCCGCGATGTGGCGGGCCAGGGCCTCCTCCGTCATGCCCTTGGTCTCGGCCATGGCGCGGAGGGTGAGCGGGATGAGGTACGGCGCGTTGGGGCGGCCCCGGTAGGGGGCGGGGGTCAGGAACGGGGCGTCGGTCTCGACCAGCAGCAGTTCGGGCGGGGCGACGGCGAGGGCGTCGCGCAGCGGCTGGGCGTTCTTGAAGGTGACGTTCCCGGCGAACGACATGAAGTAGCCCGCTTCGGCGCAGGTGCGGGCCATCTCGGCGTCCCCGGAGTAGCAGTGGAAGACGGTCCGCTCGGGTGCGCCTTCCTCCGCCAGGATGCGCAGGACGTCGGCGTGTGCCTCGCGGTCGTGGATGACCAGGGCCTTGTCGAGGCGTTTGGCCATCTCGATGTGGGCGCGGAACGAGTGGTGCTGCGCTTCGACGCCCTCGGGGCCGGTGCGGAAGTAGTCGAGGCCGGTCTCGCCGACGGCCAGCACCTGGGGGAGGGCGGCCAGCTCGGCGATGCCGTCGAGGGCTTCGTCGAGCAGCGCACGGCCGCCTTCGGCGGCGAGCCGGGGCGCCTCGTTGGGGTGGAGGGCGACGGCGGCCCAGACGGGGTCCCAGGCGGCGGCGGTCTCGGCGGCCCAGCGGGAGCGCTCCAGGTCGCAGCCGACCTGGATGACGGTGGTGACGTTGACGGCGGCGGCTGCGGCGAGCGCGTCGGCGACGGACGGCTCCTGCATGTCCAGGTGGGTGTGGGAGTCCGCGACGGGGTGGGCGAGCGGTGCGGGCGGGGGCGGGGGCGTCTGTGCGGCCCGGGCCTTGGCGGCGCCGGTCGCGGTGCTGTGCGGGGTCGCGGAGCTGGACATACGGGCGATGATATGGCCCGCCCGGCC
Source organism: Streptomyces albus subsp. albus (assembly GCF_000725885.1). GTDB lineage: Bacteria > Actinomycetota > Actinomycetes > Streptomycetales > Streptomycetaceae > Streptomyces > Streptomyces albus. The sequence goes on from NZ_JODR01000011.1 coordinate 20,714, forward strand.
CGGGCCTTCCCCGTGGACTTCGTGGGAGGCCGCCACGGGGAAGGGGCTGTGCGGGGTTTCCCGTCACAGGCGGGCGGGTGTTTTCCGGTTCCTTTTCCGGGCGGGCCGGGGCGTGTGTTTTCCGGGAATGCCGGTAACACCACGCCGCGCCGGGCAGGGACGCCGACGCGCTCGCTCAGATGCGCGTTCAGTGGTGCAGAAGGGCGGCTTCCGCGGCGGAGACACGGCCGGACCGCATGATGCGGACGACATGGCCGTCGCAAAAGCGGCACGTGGGATTGGTGAGCGGTGAGGGAACGCGTTCGCCGTCCGCGTAGTAGACGATCAGCGGTTTGCCGTCCGCGTATTCCAGGTGCCGGATCTCGTACTCCTGTTCCCAGCCGTGCCCGCACCGCATGCAGGCGAAGGAGTACGCCTCATGCACCGTGTCCTGCGGAGTGCTGCCCGCTGCCGTGGCCGGGCGGGCCGCACGGGCGGGGCCGGACGCCTGGGCCGTGGAGGTTATGTCCTTCTCGATGCCGCTCTCTTGCTTCATTGGCAGCTCCTTCCTCGTGGGCGAGTACGCCCACTCCCCAGTGCACTCCTCGCGGTGGTGCTCCGGAAGGAAATCCGGCTGCTCTTTCACTTCGTTTGTGGACTTTTGGGCAAAGCGTCAAGAAGAAGGGCTTCCATGGAAGGTCCCTTTGCTCTGCCACGCGATTCCTTTACCCGTCTCCATCGCCCGTCGCCCGGCCGGCCTCGGTCCGGTGCGGCGGCTACTGCGCTTTCTTGCGGGCGACGACGGCGTCGAATACGTCGCGTTTCGGCACGCCCGCCTCACGGGCCACCTCCGCGATGGCTTCCTTGCGCCGTTCGCCCGCCTCCTCGCGGACGGCCACCCGGCGGGCGAGCTCCGCCGCGTCCGGCTCGTCGGCGTCGGCCGCCTCGGCGCCCCGCACCACCACGGTGATCTCGCCGCGCACCCCTTCGGCGGCCCACTGCGCCAGTTCGCCGAGGGGGCCGCGCTTGACCTCTTCGTACGTCTTGGTCAGCTCCCGGCACACGGCGGCCGGTCGGGCGGGGCCGAAGACCTCCGCCATCGCGCCGAGGGCGGCGGCCAGCCGGTGCGGCGACTCGAAGTACACCAGGGTGCGCCGCTCGTCGGCCGCCTCCCGCAGCCGGGCCAGGCGCTCGCCCTGTTTGCGGGGCAGGAACCCCTCGAAGCAGAACCGGTCGACCGGCATCCCGGAGACGGCCAGTGCGGTGAGCACCGCGGAGGGGCCGGGCACGGCGGTGACCCGTACGCCTCTTTCCACGGCCGCCGCCACCAGCCGGTAGCCGGGGTCGGACACGGAGGGCATGCCCGCGTCGGTCACCAGCACCACGCGGGCACCGCCGGCCAGCGCGTCGGTGAGCTCCGGGGTGCGCGCGGCCTCGTTGCCCTCGAAGTAGGAGACGACGCGCCCCGCGGGCGTCACCCCGAGCGCCTGGGCGAGCCGGCGCAGCCGCCGGGTGTCCTCCGCGGCGACGAGGTCGGCGGCGGCCAGTTCGGCCGCGAGCCGCGGCGGGGCGTCCGAGGGGTCACCGATGGGGGTGCCGGCGAGCACGAGCGTTCCAGTCACCCGCCCATCCTCGCAGCGGCGGCGACGCGCCCGCGCACAGCGCCCCCGCGATCCCTACGATGGCCCGCGTGACGAGCAGCGAGACCGTGGGCGACGCCGACCGCGAACAGGGCTCGGCCGGCGGCCCGGACAGCGGGGACGGCCCCGGCGACGCGCACCCGGAGAGGGGCGTGCCCGGGTGGCGGCTGCGGCTGCGCCGGTTCGGGTACGCGCCCGTGCGGCGGCCCGGTGTCCGCGAACGGCTGACGCCCGCGTTCCCCGGCCCGGACCCCCGCTGGGGCGCCCTGTTCGGACTGGCCCCGGACACGGCGGCGCGGCTGGCGCGCTGGGCGGCCTGGGGCGGCCCGCTGCTGGTGGCCTTCGTGGCGGGGGCGTTGCGCTTCTGGCAGCTCGGCTCGCCGCACGCCGTCATATTCGACGAGACCTACTACGCCAAGGACGCCTGGTCCCTCATCCACCTGGGGTACGAGGGCACCTGGCCGGACAACGCCGACGAGCGCATCCTGGGCGACCCGCAGCGCATCCCCCTGTCGCCGGAGGGCTCGTACGTCGTCCACCCGCCCGTCGGCAAGTGGATCATCGGGCTGGGGGAGGCACTCTTCGGGCTGAACCCGTTCGGCTGGCGGTTCATGGTGGCGCTGCTGGGGTCCCTCTCGGTGCTCATGCTGTGCCGTATCGGACGGCGGCTGTTCCGCTCGACCGCGCTGGGCTGCCTGGCGGGCGCCCTGATGGCGGTGGACGGGCTGCACTTCGTGATGAGCCGTACGGCGCTGCTGGACCTGGTGGTGATGTTCTGGGTGCTGGCCGCCTTCGGCTGCCTGCTGGTGGACCGGGACGCCTCCCGGGCCCGGCTGGCGGCCCGGCTGCCGCGGGTGCCGGACGGTGCGGGGGCCGGCCGCGGGGAGGTGATGCCGGACGCCTTCGTGGGCGACAGCACGAGCCTGGGCTGGCGCCCGTGGCGGCTGCTGGCGGGCCTGTGCCTGGGGCTGGCCTTCGCCACCAAGTGGAACGGCCTGTACGTGCTGGCCGCTTTCGGGGTGCTGACCGTCCTGTGGGACATGGGGGCGCGCCGCTCCGCGGGGGCCTCGCGGCCCCTCCTGGCGATGCTCCGCAAGGACGCGCTGCCCGCTTTCGTGTCGCTGCCGGTGCTGGCGCTGGTCACCTATGTGGTGTCGTGGTCGGGCTGGTTCGCCACCTCGGGCGGCTATTTCCGCGACTGGGCGGACAAGCAGGGCGCGGGCGGGCCGTGGGGCTGGCTGCCGGGCCCGCTGCGCAGCCTGTGGCACTACGAGTTCCAGGTCTACGACTTCCACGTGCACCTGACCTCGGGGCACACCTACCAGTCGAACCCGTGGAGCTGGCTGGTCCTGGGGCGGCCGGTGTCCTATTTCTACGAGTCGCCCGACGCGGGGACCGACGGCTGCACCGACAAGGCCGAGGGCTGCGCCCGTGAGGTGCTGGCGCTGGGCACGCCGGTGCTGTGGTGGGCGGCCTGCGTGGCGCTGCTGTACGTCCTCTACCGGTGGTTCTTCCGCCGCGACTGGCGGGCGGGCGCCATTCTGTGCGGGGTGGCCGCGGGCTATCTGCCCTGGTTCTTCTACCAGGAGCGGACCATCTTCCTGTTCTACGCGGTGGTGTTCGTGCCGTTCCTGTGCCTGGCGCTGGCGATGGCGGCCGGTGCGCTGGCCGGACCGCCGGGCACGGACGACAGACGGCGCACCGTGGGCATCGTCGCGGCCGGGGTGGTCGGGCTGCTGATCGTGTGGAACTTCGTCTACTTCTGGCCGATCTACACGGGGCAGACCATCCCCCTGGGGGAGTGGCGGCACAGGATGTGGCTGGACACCTGGATCTGACCCCTGTCCGCCGTCGCGCCCCGGTTCCGGTGCGGGCACTCGGGTGGGGCCGGCGACGGAGGCGGATGTGCGGTTGTCACACCGGGAGGCGCGGCGGCGGCTGGCCGGGGCGCGGGTGATGCGGCTGGCGACGGTTGGCCCGGACGGGGCGCCGCATCTGGTGCCGGCCACGTTCGCGGTGCGCGGCGGGGAGATCGTCACGGCGGTGGACCACAAACCCAAACGCCGTCAGGATCTGCGCAGGCTGCGCAACATGGTGCGGGAGCCGCGGGTGTGCGTGCTGGCCGACGAGTACGCCGAGGACTGGTCGCGGTTGTGGTGGGTGCGCGCCGACGGGCTGGCCCGCGTGCTGCCGGACGCACAGCGGGAGGGGGCGCTGGCCGAATTGGCCGCGAAGTATCCGCAGTACGCCGCGCGCAGGCCGGACGGCCCGGTGGTGGCCATCACGGTGACGCGGTGGACGGGGTGGTCGTCCGCGGCGGACGGGCGGGACGGCTGACGGCACGTCACCGTGCGGGGCCGACCACGCGGTCGGTCGTGAAGGACGAGACATCGTGCGGCGGTGAGCGGATGGGACATCGTGCAGTCGTGAACGGGCGGGTCACGATGCGGTCGTGAACCGACCTTTCCGTGCACGGACGGGACATGAGAGATTACGAAAACGATCCTCGAAGATAGCGTTTCGGACACAAAGCCGTGATCCGGAACCGATCGCCCCGCCCCGCTCGTCTGCCTCAGAGGCCACGCGAACGCGGCGACCGCCGCGGCGGGCCCGTCCGGGACCCGGAAACCCGGGACCGACCGGGCGAATCGTGGACACGACATCCCCGGCAGCAGGGGCCGAACGGCACACCGGAGCACGACCCGTCATGACCGTGCTCTAGGGTGCCTCGCGTCAGAACTCCGGCCCGGTGAGCCGGAGCGGGGTGGAGGGGCAGAACTCGCATGCGCGACACACAGAAGATGGCCGTCATCGGCGGGGTCGCCGCCGCCGTCGTCGGGCTGACCGGCGTCGGCGTCTACGCCCTGGTCGGCAACGACGGTGACGGTGAGGGCGGTACGAGCACCGTCGCCGCCGACGACGGCAAGCCGCGCGCGATCAAGACAGGTCCGCTCAGCGCGAAGGAAGTGCGCACGGCGGCCAAGGAGTTCCTCGGCGCCTGGGCCGACGGCGACACCAAGAAGGCGGCCGGTCTGACCGACGAGCCGGGCAAGGCCGCCAAGGCGCTGGCCGGCTACCGCGGCAAGGCCCACGTCTCCCGGGTCGCGACCACCCCCAAGGCGGCCGACGGCGAGAAGGTGCCCTTCGCCGTCACCGCGCGGATCGCCTACGGCACCAAGAAGACGTCCTACTCCTACGATTCGGCGCTCAAGGTCGTCCGTGACCGGGAGACCGGCAAGCCTGTCGTGGACTGGAAGCCGGCCGTGCTCCACCCGCAGCTGAAGGACGGTCTGACGCTGCGGACGGACGAGAAGGGCGCTCCGCCCATCACGGCGACCGACCGCGACGGCAAGGTGCTGGAGGCGTCCGCGCACCCCACCCTCGCCGACGTCATCACCGACATCGGCCGGCGGTACGGCGACAAGACCGACGGCTCGCCGGGTGTCCAGCTGCGGATCGCGGACGCCAAGGGTAAGACAAAGGTGTTGCTGCGGCAGTTGACCAAGCCGACGCCCGGCAAGCTGCGCACCACCCTCGACACCAAGGCGCAGAACGCGGCCGAGGCGGCCGTGCAGGGCAAGCGCAGCGCTTCCGTGGTGGCCGTCAAGCCCAGCACGGGCGAGATCCTGGCGGTCGCCAACTCCCCGGCCAAGGGCTTCGACGTCGCGCTGCGCGGCTCGCTGGCGCCCGGCTCCACCATGAAGGTGGTCACCAGCGCGATGCTGCTCGACAAGGGCATCACCGCGCCGGGCAAGCAGCACCCGTGCCCCAAGTACGCGGCGTACGGCGGCTTCAAGTTCCAGAACCTGGACAAGTTCGACATCAAGGGCGGCACGTTCGCGCAGAGCTTCGCCCGTTCCTGCAACACCGCGTTCATCACCCAGGCGTCCAAGATCAACGACGACGACCTCACCAAGGAGGCCCGTGAGGTCTTCGGCATCGGCCTGGACTGGCAGACGGGCACCGGCACCTTCGACGGCAGCGTCCCCGTGCAGTCCAACGCGCAGATGGCCGCCTCCCTCATCGGCCAGGGCGCCGTGCGGATGAACCCGCTCACCATGGCGTCCGTCTCCGCCACCGTGCAGAACGGCACCTTCCGGCAGCCGGTGATCGTGCCGCAGTCGCTGGACGACCGCACCCTGGCCAAGGCCCCGCGCCCCCTCAAGCCGAGCGTGCAGAAGGACCTCAAGGCCCTGATGAAGCTCACCGCCACCAACGGCACCGCCGCCACCGCGATGTCCGGGATGAGCGGCGACATCGGCGGCAAGACCGGCTCCGCCGAGGTGGACGGGCAGAAGAAGCCGAACGCCTGGTTCACCGCCTACTCCGGTGACGTGGCCGCAGCCGCCGTGGTGCCCGCCGCCGGGCACGGCGGCACCAACGCCGGCCCCGTGGTCCGCAAGGTGCTGGACGCCGCCCGGGGCTGACCCGCCCGCCGGCGGCGCCCGCGCGACGTGCCCGCCCCGGTCCCCGCGAGGGGACCGGGGCGTTCTCACGCCCGTTGGTTGTACTGTCCCTGCATGACGCAGTCAGCCGCCATCAACCCGCGTTTCGCACAAGCCCTCTCCGCCCTCGGCCTCGGCCACGTCGAGGTCCGCACCTTCCCCGACTCGACCCGGACGGCAGCCGAAGCCGCCGCCGCGATCGGATGCGAGCTGGCGCAGATCGTCAAGTCCCTCGTCTTCACCGCGGACGGCGAGCCCGTGCTCGTCCTCATGGACGGCGCCTCCCGCGTCGATGTGGACCTCGTACGGGACGCGCTGGGCGCCACCGAGGTCAAGCGCGCCGACGCCGCGACCGTACGCGCCGCCACCGGTTACGCGATCGGCGGCGTACCGCCCTTCGGCCATGTCACGAAGATGCGAGTGCTGGCCGACCGCGGTCTGCTCGCGCACGAGACGGTGTGGGGCGCGGCCGGCACCCCGCACGCGGTCTTCGCACTCGAACCCAAGATGCTCATCCAGCACGCGGGCGGCACCCTCGCCGACGTCCGCGAAGCGGCCGGATGACCCCGATAGTCGTCGCCGCGGTCCTGCTCGCGGCGCTGACCCACGCCAGCTGGAACGCGCTGGCCCACGGCATCAGGGACCAGCTGCTCGCCTTCACCCTGGTCGGGGGCGGCGGCTCGCTCTGCGGTGCCGTGCTGGCCTGCTTCGCACCGCTGCCCGCCGCCGGAGCCTGGCCCCCGCTGCTCGTCTCCGCCCTCCTGCACGTGGTGTACCAGCTCCTGCTGATGCGCTCCTTCCAGATGGGCGAGTTCGGGCAGATGTACCCCATCGCGCGGGGCACCGCACCCCTGGTGGTGACGGTGCTGGCCGCCGTCTTCGTGCACGAGCTACCGGACGCCTGGCAGCTCGCGGGGGTCCTGCTGGCCTCGGCGGGGCTGGTGGGCGTCGCCCTGTGGGGCCTTCGGAGGAAGAAGCCGGCGGGACACGCGGACGCCGGGGCCACCGGAGCCGCCGGGGCCACCGAGGCCGACACATCCGCCGAGTCCGCCGGGGCCGACGAGGGCGGCCGGGGCGGCGGCACACCGCAGTGGCCCGCGCTGGCCGCCGCCGTCGGCACCGGCCTGGCCATCGCCTCGTACACCGTCGTGGACGGGATCGGCGTGCGCGCCTCCGGCACCTCGCTGGGCTACATCGCCTGGCTGATGCTGCTGGAGGGCCTGGCGATCCCGCTGTGGGCCCTGGCCAGGTGGCGCGGCGCCCTGGTGGCCCGGCTGCGGCCGATCGCGCTGCGCGGGCTGCTGGGCGGCGTGCTGTCGGTGGCCGCCTACGGGCTGGTGCTGTGGGCGCAGACCCGGGCACCGCTGGCGCCGGTGGCGGCACTGCGCGAGTCCTCGATCATCGCGGGCGCCGCCATCGGGGCGCTGTTCTTCAAGGAGCGCTTCGGCTGGCCGCGCACCGCCGCGAGCGTCCTGATGGTGGGCGGTATCGCCCTCATGCTGCACGGCACCTGACCCGGGCGCGGTGCCGCACCGGCCTGCGGCACCGCGGCCGGCAGGCGCACCCTGCACCGGGGCTACCCTTGGGGGCTGGTCCCCGACAGGAGAGAGATGGCTGTCAATCTCGTCAACCTCGAAGCCGTCGACAAGGTGCACGGCACCCGTACCCTCCTCGACGCCGTCTCCCTGGGCGTCAACGAGTCCGACAAGATCGGTGTGGTCGGCCGCAACGGCGACGGCAAGACGACCCTGGTCAAGGTGCTGGCCCGGCAGGAGGAGCCGGACGCGGGCCGGGTCACGCACGCGGGAGGGCTGCGGCTGGGCGTGCTCACCCAGCACGACTCCCTCGACCCGGCGGCGACGGTCCGCCACGAGGTGGTCGGCGACATGGCCGATCACGAATGGGCGGGCGACGCCAAGATCCGCGACGTACTGACCGGGCTGTTCGGCGGCCTGGACCTGCCGGGCTTCCCGCAGGGACTGGACACGGTCATCGGTCCGCTCTCCGGCGGTGAGCGCCGCCGGATCGCGCTGGCCAAGCTGCTGATCGCCGAGCAGGACCTGATCGTCCTGGACGAGCCGACCAACCACCTCGACGTCGAGGGCATCTCGTGGCTGGCGGGCCATCTGCGCGCCCGCCGCTCGGCGCTGGTGTGCGTCACCCACGACCGCTGGTTCCTCGACCAGGTCGCCACCCGCATGTGGGACGTGCAGCGGGGCGCGGTCCACGAGTACGAGGGCGGTTACTCGGACTACGTCTTCGCGCGGGCCGAGCGGGAGCGGATCGCCCAGCAGGAGGAGGCCAAGCGGCAGAACCTGGTCCGCAAGGAGCTGGCCTGGCTGCGGCGCGGCGCCCCGGCCCGGACGAGCAAGCCGCGGTTCCGCATCGAGGCGGCCAACGCGCTCATCGAGGGCGAGCCGCCGCCGCGCGACAGCCAGGAACTGATGCGGTTCGCCAACTCCCGGCTGGGCAAGACCGTCTTCGACCTGGAGGACGTGACGGTGCAGGCCGGGCCGAAGGTGCTGCTCAAGCATCTGACCTGGCAGCTCGGCCCCGGCGACCGCATCGGTCTGGTCGGCGTGAACGGTGCGGGCAAGACATCGCTGCTGCGGGCCCTGGCCGAGACCGCCGCCACTGGTGGTGAGCGCCAGTCACCGCTGGTGACCGGTGGCCGGATCAAGGTCGGCAAGACCGTGAAGCTGGCCTACCTCTCGCAGGAGGTGGCCGAGCTGGACCCGGCCCTGCGGGTGCTGGAGGCGGTCGAGGCGGTGCGCTCCCGGGTCGATCTGGGCAAGGGCCGTGAGATGACGGCGTCGCAGCTGTGCGAGCGGTTCGGCTTCGCCAAGGAGAAGCAGTGGACGCCGGTGGGCGACCTGTCCGGCGGTGAGCGGCGCCGGCTGCAGATCCTGCGGCTGCTGATGGACGAGCCCAACGTGCTGTTCCTGGACGAGCCGACCAACGACCTGGACATCGAGACCCTCACCCAGCTGGAGGATCTGCTGGACAGCTGGCCGGGCTCGCTGGTGGTCATCTCCCACGACCGCTACTTCGTCGAGCGGACCACGGACCGGGTCCTCGCGCTGCTGGGGGACGCCACGCTGCGGATGCTGCCGCGCGGCATCGACGAGTACCTGGAGCGCCGCGCCCGCGTCCAGGCGCGGGCCGCCGCACCGGCCGGCGCCGCGGCGGAGCGGACCGCGGGCAGGCCGGCCGCGACGGCGGGCAGGCCGGAGGCGAAGGCACCGGCGAAGCCGGCGGCGCTCTCCCGTGCCGCGCAGAAGGAGATGCAGCGCATCGAGCGTCAGCTGGAGAAGGCGGAGCAGGAGGAGGCGGCCCTGCACGCGGAAATGGCCGAGCACGCCACCGACTTCGAGCGGGTGGCCGGGCTGGACGCGCAGCTGCGCCAGGTGCGCGAGAAGCGGGACGAGCTGGAGATGCGCTGGCTGGAACTGGCCGAGTCCGAAGGGGCCTGACGCCCACCGCGGGCCCCTGGCGTCCCGGCTCGCCGGGCCGCGCCGGGGGCCTTCCGGAGGGGCGCCGATGCGGCGCCGTTGCGGCCTCGGGGGCGGTGCGGGTACCGACTCGGTTCCGGGGGTGTTGCGAGTCGGTGTCACGGCGGTGGGGGGCCGGAACCGACTCGGTGGCCGGATCGTGTCCGATGGTAGAAAGAACTTCCGCTCAGATGTCTGCCATTGGTGGGCCACATGTCCGATTCGCTCGGCCCTACGGGGGTTAGAGGTCCGGCGCCGGTCTGCCCATAACGAGGGATTGTTCATGTCGCAGCCGCCTCCGCCGCCTAGCCAGCCGCCATCAGGAGGCTTCGGCGCACCGCAGGAACCGCCGCAGAACACGCAGGGGCAGCCGCCCTACGGCGCTCCGCAGCAGTCGCATTCCGGCCAGCAGCCCACCCAGCTGTCCGGCCCGGCGGGTTACGGCTATCCGCAGCAGCCCCCGCAGCCTCCGCAGTCCCCGCAGGGGCCCGGCGGGCAGCCGGACCAGCCGCCGGCACCGGGGACGCCCCCGGGGTACGGCTATCCGCAGGGGACGCACGCGGCCCCGACGCACGCGGCCCCCACGCAGGCCGCGTTCGGCGCCGTCACGCCTCCTCCGCCGGGCCCGCCCTCGCCTCCCCCCGGGCCGCCCGGCCCGCCCGGTCCGCCGCCCGGCGGCTATGCGCAGCCGCCCGGTGGTTACCCGTACGCCAACACGGCCGCGGGGATGCCCGGCGGCGGTGGCGGCGGCAGGAAGAACTCCAAGGTCGTCGCGATCGTGGCGGCGGTCGTCGCCGTCGTGCTCGTGGCCGGCGTCGGTGTCTTCTTCCTGACCAAGGACGACGGCAAGAAGGAGGACGAGTCCAAGGGCAAGGGCGGCACGTCGGCGACCGGCGGCGAGAACCCCAACTCGCCCCCCGGAAACACCCAGGCCGAGCAGGTCGTGGACATGAAGGCGCCCACGGTCAACGACGTCACCACCGTCGCCGGGGCGTGGGCCACCGACAAGGTGTTCGCCAAGTCGTCGGTCCGCGAGATGCTCGTCCAGGACCTCGCGTCCGGCAAGCAGACGAAGATCCCGCTCAAGGGCAACGTCTGCGCGGCCTCCAACGAGATGACGAAGGACCACAAGGTGGCCGTCGTCGTCCAGGAGACCATCTCCAACAGCGCCGACTGCACCCGTATGGTCATCGTCGACCTGGACGCGAAGAAGATCGCCTGGGACGAGACGATGCCCAACGCGAAGACCCGCTCCGTGGACAACGTGGCCATCAGCGGTGACACGGTGGCCTCCGCGTGGATCGGCGGCTCGGTCGGCTACAAGATCTCCTCCAAGAAGAAGCTGTGGGAGGCCAAGCCGAGCAACTGCCGTGACGTCGGCTACCAGGGCGGCAAGTCCCTCGTGGCCGTCGTCGAGTGCGGTCACGACTTCGACCGGCCGCAGGTCTCCGTCCAGAAGCTGGACCCGGACACCGGCAAGGCCAAGTGGAAGTACGAGCCCCCCAAGGGCGTCAAGAACGTCCGCGTGGCCTCAACCGACCCCATGGTGCTGGTGGTCGGCGCCGGTGACGAACTCGCCAGCGATGTGCTGACCATCGGCGAGGACAAGAAGCTCAAGGCGAAGATCTCGCTGGGCAAGCGCTACAACAAGCCCTGCGAACTGGAGGTCAACGGCTGCTACGGGATGGCCGTCGGCTCCGACACGGTGTACCTGTCCACGACCGAGCACGACGGTTCCTCGGACATGTCCGAGACGAACGAGATCATGGCCTTCGACTTCGCCACCGGCCGTGCCAAGTGGAAGTCCGGTGCCGGCGAGGACCGCACGATCATCCCGTTCAAGATGCAGGGCGAGAACGTCCTCGGCTACAAGACGCCGAGTCTGGGCCACGGCGGCGAGATCGTCACCCTGGAGCCGAAGAAGGGCAAGCAGACCACTCTGCTCAAGATGCCCGCCTCGGACATCGGCCAGGGCGAGCAGGCGTTCTCGGTCGACGCCTACTCGGTGGACGCCCCGCTCATCTTCGTGAACAACAGGTTCTTCATTCAGGACAACATGATCTCGGAGCGTTCGTCCCTGGACGACGAGGCCCCGCGCCTCGCCGTCGGATACGCCCCCATGGGCGGCTGAACAGCACCGCAGCAGGCAGCGGCCGGCCCGTCACTGTACTCGGTGGCGGGCCGGCCGCCGTCGTGCGACGCCCTCGCGGGCTGCTCGAGGCCCGGCGGGTTCCCGCCTTCGCTCCGGGATTTCGTTACGTAAGGGGCGCGGAACGGCGAGTGAGCGTGTAGCTTCCCGGAGAACAAGAGGAGGGGCTGCGCAGGGGGTGCGGGGCCTTTTGCAGTCGCAGCAGTGTGTGGGGGAGCGAGCTTTATGAGCGTACGGCTCATGGTGGTCGACGACCACCGCCTGCTCGCCGAGGCCCTGGCCTCGGCGCTCAAGCTGCGCGGGCACCGGGTGCTCGCGGCGGCGGCGCCCAGCGCGGGCGCGGCCGAACTGGTGATCAGCAGGGCCCCGGAGGTGTGCCTGCTGGGGACGGCGACGCCCGCCGAGCCGGGGGTCTTCGATCCCGTGGTGCGCATCAAGAGGGAGAAACCGCAGATCGCGGTCGTCGTGCTCGGCCCGGTGCCGAACCCGCGCGGTATCGCCTCCGCCTTCGCGGCGGGGGCGTCCGGCTATGTGCGGCACGACGAGCGGATCGAGGGCGTCGAGCGCGCCATGGTCAAGGCCCGTGCCGGTGAGTCCGCGATCGCTCCGCAGCTGCTCCAGCAGTCGTTCGCGGAGCTGCTCAACCCCGCCGCCGAGCCCGACGACGAGGGGGCGCGGCTGTTGCAGATGCTCACGCCGCGGGAGGTGGAGGTGCTGGTGCGGGTCGCCGAGGGCGAGGACACCCGGCTGATCGCCGCGGGCATGGGCATCGCGCCGTCCACCGCACGCACCCATGTGCAGCGGGTGCTGATGAAGCTGGGGGTGGGCTCGCGGCTGGAGGCCGCCGCGCTGGCCGCCCGTACGGGACTGCTGGACCGGGCAGGCCAGGGCTCCGGCGCCTGAACCGGCCTGGACTGCTGCGTCCGAGCCGGCCGGGGCGCGGGGCCCGGTCGCGCACACCCGTCCCGCGCGCGGCGGAACCGGTGCCCACGACCGGGCCGGGGGCGGTGCGTTACCGCTCTTCCTTCTCCTGCCCGGCGTCCGGCGGGGGGATCGTCGGGCTGAGGCGGAGCCACAGCAGGAAGGCCAGCCCGAGGATCAGCATGCCGATGCCGGTCCACAGGTTGATGTTGATGTCCTGCGCCTTCTTGAGGTCCTCGTCGGAGGCGAAGACGCCCGCGAGGGTCACGATCACGCCGTAGACCACGAAGAGTCCGCCGATGATGCGCCGTACGTCGAAGAGACGGGCGGCGGTCTGGGAGCGGCGCTCCAGCTCCTCGACGTCCTTGGCCGCCTGCGCGGCGGCGGGGGTGTTGCTCTTGTCGCTCATTGGGGTTCGGTGTCCTTCGTCTCGGGGCTCAGAAGGAGAAGGGGATGTAGCACAGGGCGGCCAGGACGACGGCACCCCAGCCCAGCAGCGCCGGCTTGCGGTACCAGGCGTCGTCGCCCTTCTCGGGCAGTTCCGGTTCGCCGGGCGACCGGGTGCCGTAGACGAGCCCCGCGAGCTGTTCGGCCGGCTTGGGCTTGGTGAACAGCGTGACGACGACCATCACCACGGAGCCGACGACGAAGGCCACGATGGAGGAGACGAAGTTGGCGCCCTGGTCGCTGGGGATGTCGACGATGCCCTGCTTGTAGAACCAGAAGTAGTTCACCATCGCACCGACGGTGCCGGTCAGCAGCCCCCAGAAGCCGGCCGCGGGCGTGGTCTTCTTCCAGAACATGCCGATGATGAAGACGACGAACAGCGGCACGTTGAAGAAGGAGAACAGCGTCTGGAGGTAGTTCATGATGTTGCTGAACGAGGAGGCGATGAACGCCGTCCCCATGCCGACCAGGACGCCGACGACGGTGACCCAGCGTGCCGTGGCCACGTAGTGCTCGTCGGGCCGGTCCTTCTTGAGGTAGGCCGCGTAGATGTCGTTGGTGAACACCGTGTTGAACGATGAGATGTTCGCCGCCATGCCCGCCATGAACGCCGCCAGCAGACCGGTCACCGCGACGCCGAGCACGCCGTTGGGCAGCAGGTCCCGCATCAGCACCGGGATGGCGTCGTTGTACTGGAGGCCGTCCTTGTGCTTGCCCAGCGTGGGCTCCATGACGAGCGCGATCAGTCCGGGGATGACGACGACGGCCGGGATGAGGATCTTCGGGAAGGCCGCGATCAGCGGGGTGCGCTGGGCGGCGGACAGGTTCTTGGCGGACAGCGCCCGCTGCACCTCGGCGAAGTTGGTCGTCCAGTAGCCGAAGCTCATCACGAAGCCGAGGCCCAGCACGATGGTCAGCCAGTTGGCGCCCAGCGGGTTGGCCGAGCCGATGCCGGTGCCGTCCCAGGCGGTCATGAAGGCGTCGCCGTTGCGCCCGGAGAGGGTGTCGGTGATGCCGTCCCAGCCGCCGACCCGCTTGAGGCCGACGACGGTCAGCGGGATCAGCGCCGCGAGGATGACGAAGAACTGGAGCACCTCGGTGTAGATGGCCGAGGAGAGTCCGCCCAGCGTGATGTAGGCGAGCACGAAGAAGCCCGCGACCACGATGGACACCCACAGCTCCCAGCCCAGCAGTGCCTTGAGGACGAGCGCCAGTGCGTAGAGGTTGACGCCGGCGATCAGCACCGAGGAGACGGCGAAGATCACCGAGCTGAGCAGATGGGAGGAGGGTCCGAACCTGTGCAGCAGGAACTCGGGAACGGAGCGGACCTTGGAACCGTAGTAGAACGGCATCATCACCAGGCCGAGGAAGACCATGGCGGGGATGGCGCCGATCCAGTACCAGTGCACGGTGTAGACGCCGTACTGGGCGCCGTTGGCGGCCATGCCGAGGATCTCGGTGGCGCCGAGGTTGGCGGCCACGAAGGCGAGACCGGTGATCCACGCGGGCAGCGACCGGCCGGAGAGGAAGAAGTCCAGGCTGGTCTTCACGCTGCGGCGGGCGGCGAAGCCGATCCCGAGCACGACGGCGAAGTAGATGCCGAGAATTGTGTAATCGAGTCCGTTGGTGGGGAGCCGTAGCCCTTCGGCCAGGTGCAACATGGGTCACTCGCTTCATTGCGCGATCGGAACGGACGCGAACGTACCCACAAGTTTTCGACTTTTGAAAGGACGTGTTGCACAGGTTTGTTTGATTGTGATGATTGTCGAGTGTCGTTATGGGTGGTTCGCCTGTTTTGCCCGCTCCTGGCATCCGGGAGGAGGTGCCGTGCGGCACGCCCCGGGACGGAGTGTGCCCCCGAGTGCGGCGCAGCTCGCCCGCGTTGAACATTCTGTTGGCTCATGGTTCCTTGTGTGCGATTATGTTTGAGGTCAAGGAACGAGGAGCCACCCGGTGAAGAAGACCTCAGGCCGCCTTGCCGACGGCCGCGAGATCGTTTATTACGACCTGCGTGACGATGTGACCCGCACCGCCGCCGACCCGCGCCCGATGCCGCCCGTGGAGGCGCGGTCCGAGATCCGGCACGACCCGCTGCTGGACGACTGGGTCGGCGTCACCGCCCACCGCAACGCGCGCACCTACCATCCGCCGGCCGACGAGTGCCCGCTGTGCCCCTCCCGCGACGGCCGCCACAGTGAGATCCCCGAGGCGGACTACGACGTCGTCGTCTTCGAGAACCGGTTCCCCTCCTTCCACGGCGCGCCCGGCGCCGTGCAGCACGCGGACCCCGCCGGGCTCTTCCGGCACGCCCCGGGCGCCGGCCGCTGCGAGGTCGTCGCCTTCACCGGTGACCACCGGGCCTCCTTCGCCGATCTGGACGAGGAACAGGCCCGGCTCGTCCTCGACGTGTGGACCGACCGCACCGCCGAACTGTCCGCCACCCCGGGTGTCGAGCAGGTCTACTGCTTCGAGAACCGCGGCGAGGAGATCGGGGTGACCCTCTCCCACCCGCACGGCCAGATCTACGCCTATCCGTTCACCACGCCGCGCACCGCGCGGATGCTCGACTCCCTGGCCGCCTACGCGGAGCGGACATCGGGCGGCAACCTCTTCGACGACCTGGTCGCGGCCGAACGGGCCGCCGGCGAGCGGATCGTCCTCCAGGGCGAGCACTGGACCGCGTTCGTCCCCTACGCCGCCCACTGGCCCTACGAGGTGCACCTCCACCCCGTCCGGCGGGTGCCCGACCTGCCGGCGCTCGACGAGGCCGCCCGCGCCGAGTTCCCCGCGATATATCTGGAACTGCTGCGCCGTTTCGACCGCATCTTCGGACCGGACGAGCCGCGCACCCCCTACATCTCCGCCTGGCACCAGGCGCCCTTGGCGAAAGGCGACGGGGCACGGCGGGCGGCCCGCGAGGAGTTCGCCCTCCATCTGGAGCTTTTCACCATCCGCCGGGCTCCCGGCAAACTGAAGTTCCTCGCGGGTTCCGAGTCCGGCATGAACGTGTTCATCAACGACGTGCCGCCGGAGGCCGCGGCAGCACGACTGCGAGAGGTGGCCACCCATGGCTAAGTATTTGGTGACCGGCGGGGCCGGGTACGTCGGCAGTGTCGTGGCGGCACACCTGCTGGAGGCGGGGCACACCGTCACCGTGCTGGACGACCTGGACACCGGTTTCCCCCAGGGGGTTCCCCGGGGCGCCGCGTTCGTCGAGGGGCGCATCCAGGACGCCGGACGGGTGCTGGACGGCTCGTACGACGGGGTGCTGCACTTCGCCGCGCACTCCAGGGTGGGCGAGTCCGTCGAGCAGCCGGAGAAGTACTGGCGCAACAACGTCGGCGGCACCGTCGAACTGCTGACGGCCATGCGGCAGGCCGGAGTGCGCAAGCTGGTGTTCTCCTCCACCGCCGCCGTCTACGGCGAGCCCGGGCGCACCCCCATCACCGAGACCGACCCCGCGGCCCCCACCAGCCCCTACGGCGCCTCCAAACTGGCCGTGGACCACATGATCGGCGGGGAGTGCCGGGCGCACGGCATGGCCGCCGTCTCCCTGCGCTACTTCAACGTCGCGGGCGCCTACTTCGCCGCGGACGGCACCGCCTTCGGCGAGCGGCACGACCCCGAGTCGCATCTGATCCCGCTCGTCCTCCAGGTGGCGCAGGGCCGCCGGGAGGCCGTCTCCGTCTTCGGCGACGACTACCCCACCCCCGACGGCACCTGTGTGCGCGACTACATCCACGTCGCCGACCTGGCCCGCGCCCATCTGCTGGCCCTGGAGCACGCCGCGCCGGGCGAGCACCTGATCTGCAACCTGGGCAACGGCAGCGGCTTCTCCGTCCGCGAGGTCGTCGAGACGGTCCGCAAGGTCACCGGGCACGAGATCCCGGAGGTGGTGGCCGGGCGCCGGGGCGGCGACCCGGCCGTCCTGGTCGCCTCCGCCGAGCGCGCCCGCACCCGGCTGGGCTGGCGCCCCGAACGCAGCGGACTGGCGCAGATCGTCGAGGACGCCTGGCGGTTCGCCCGGCTGACGGCGGAAGAGGGCCAGGCGTGACGGGCGACGCGCGGGAGGGGTTCCGCGCGGTCTACGGCGCCGACCCGGAGGGCGTGTGGGCGGCCCCCGGGCGGGTCAACCTGATCGGCGAACACACGGACTACAACGACGGGTTCGTGATGCCCTTCGCCCTCCCGCACACGGTGCACGCGGCTGCCGCCCGGCGCACCGACGGCGTCCTTCGGCTGCACTCGGGGGACGTGCCCGGCGCGGCC
Source organism: Streptomyces albus subsp. albus (assembly GCF_000725885.1). Classification (GTDB taxonomy): domain Bacteria; phylum Actinomycetota; class Actinomycetes; order Streptomycetales; family Streptomycetaceae; genus Streptomyces; species Streptomyces albus. Next base: position 38,055 of record NZ_JODR01000011.1, read on the forward strand.
TACCAGCTGCCCCTGGACGCGCTCGCCCCGGGCGCGGACGGCGGCTGGGTGGCCTACCCGGCGGGGGTCGTCTGGGCGCTGCGCGAGGCCGGTCTCCCCGTCGGCGGCGCGGACATCCATGTGACCAGCACGGTGCCCACGGGGGCCGGACTGTCCTCGTCGGCGGCGCTGGAGGTCGCCACCGGGCTCGCGCTGTCCGAGCTGTACGGGCTGGACCTGCCGCGCGACCGGCTGGCGCGGCTGTGCCAGCGCGCGGAGAACGAGTTCGTCGGCATGCCCTGCGGCATCATGGACCAGATGGCCTCCGCCTGCTGCACGGAGGGCCATGTACTGCACCTGGACGCCCGCGACCTGACGCGGCGTCAGGTCCCTTTCGACCTGGCCGCCTCCGGCCTGCGGATGCTGGTGGTGGACACCCGCGTCAAGCACACCCTGGCCGACGGGGCGTACGCCGGACGCCGCCGCGCCTGCGAGGCCGGCGCGGCGGCCCTCGGGGTGCCGTCCCTGCGTCAGGTGGCGTACGAGGACCTGGATACGGCCCTCTCCCGGCTGGACGCCCGTCTGGACGACCCGCAGGTGCGTGACTGCGTCCGGCACGTCGTCACGGAGAACCGCCGTGTGGAAGAAGTCGTCGCGCTGCTCGACGCGGGCGAGGTCCGTGCGGTGGGTCCGCTGCTGAGCGCGGGACATGCCTCCCTGCGTGACGATTTCCGCGTCTCCTGCGCCGAGTTGGACCTGGTGGTCGACACGGCCCTGGGCGCGGGCGCACTGGGGGCGCGGATGACCGGCGGCGGGTTCGGAGGGTCCGCCGTCGTGCTGGTGGAGGAGTCCGCGACGGAGAAGGTCGGCGCGGCGGTGACCTCGGCGTTCGAGGCCGCCGGCCATCTGGCGCCGCAGCTGTTCGAGGCGGTGCCGAGCGCGGGCGCACAGCGGCTGTGAACCGCTGGCGCGGGCGACTGGCCGTTCCGCCGCACGGCGTTCGCGGCACGGGGCGCACGGGCCGGCTGGTGCGAGGCGCACGGAGGGTGTCCGCGCGCTGAGTGTGCTTCCGTGCGGTGTGAGTGCGCCGCGTACACCCCCTGGGCCGGGTGACGAGTGGCACGATTTTTGTGATTGGCCTTCCACTGTCGCAGCCCGCCCGTACTCTGAAAGCCAGGTGGCACCGGTGGGGGCCGGTGCTGATCAGGGGGCGAGACAGCCGGGTACGACGCCCAGGGGCGGGATGGACGGTGCGACACGGCGGCGGCCGTGCCGCCGACGCCTCCCCGCGCACGGGCGCCGTACCCGCACTGCGAGGGGGTGCCATGCAACGCATTCGGGTACTGGTGGTCGACGACCACCGGATCTTCGCCGAGTCCTTGGCCGCCGCGCTCGCGGCCGAGCAGGACGTCGAAGTCGGCGCGGCCGGCAGCGGCGCCGCGGCGCTGCGCCATCTGGAGCGCGCCGCGGCCGAGGGCCGCCGCTTCGACGTGCTCCTGGTGGACGCGAATCTGGGCGCCCCGCTGAACGGAGCGGCGCAGCCGGGCGCGGCTCCGCCCCGCCCCGGCGGGGAGAAACCGGTGTCCGCCCCGCCCGCACCCGCTGCCCTGGCGGCCGGGCCGGGCCCCGCACCCGGCAGAGCGCTGGCCGCGCTGGAGGACCCGTCGGGCACCGCCGTCGGCGCCGTGGCGGGCACGGCGGAGGCACCGGGCGGTTTACCGCTGGTGGCCCGGGTCCGCGCCGACTACCCGCACGTGCGCACCGTGGTCCTCGCCGAACGTGACGACCCCAGGCACGCCGCCGCCGCGCTCCAGGCCGGCGCGGGCGGCTGGGTCGCCAAGGACTGCTCGCTCTCCCGTCTGCTCCAGGTCATCCGCGGCGTCCTCAAGGACGAGACACATCTGCCGCCCGCCCTGCTCACCGGCGTCCTCAAGGAACTGACGGCCACCCGCAAGCACCGCACCGAGAGCGAACGCCTGGTGGAGTCCCTCACCCCGCGCGAGCGGGAGGTGCTGCGCTGCATGGTGGCCGGGCTGGGCCGCAAGGCCGTCGCGGAGCGGCTGTATCTGTCGCCGCACACGGTGCGCACCCACATGCAGAACGTCCTGGGCAAACTGGGCGTCCACTCGACGCTGGCCGCCGTGGCGCTGGCCCGCCGGGCCGGTGTGGGTCCCGTGGAACTGGAGCCGGCCGGGGCACGCTGAGGCACCCCCGCCCTTCGGTCCCACCGTGCGCGCCGCCCACTGCCTATGCTGTGCCGCCCCGGATCCGGAGCGCGACAGCGGAGGCGAGCGGCGATGCAGCAGATGACCGAGCAGCAGTGGCGGGAGTTCGTCCTGACGGGGACGCGGACCGGGAAGCTGGCCATCACCCGCAAGGACGGCCGCCCGCACGTGACCCCCGTCTGGTTCCTGCTGGACGACGAGGGGCATCTGCTGTTCACCACGGGCAGCGACTCCCTCAAGTGCAAGGTCCTGCGCCGCGAGCCGCGGTTCGCGCTCTGCGTGGACGACCAGGAGCCGCCGTTCAGCTTCGTGATGCTCGAATGCGTGGCCGCGGAGTTCGTCGAGGACCTCGACGAGCTGCGCGAGTGGGCCACCCGTATCGGGGGCCGCTACATGGGCGAGGAGCAGGCCGAGGCGTTCGGCAGCCGCAACGCCGTGCCCGGCGAGTATCTGGTGCGGGCCCGGGTGGAACACGCGATCGCATACGCGGACATCGCGGACTGAGAACCGGCTGGAAAGCCGGGCTGCCGGGTGGTTCACCCGCCGTGCCGGCCGACGCTCCAGCCGCCGTCCACCACCAGTTCGGTGCCGGTCACGAACGAGGCGTCGTCCGAGAGCAGAAAGGCTATGGCCGCCGCGACCTCGTCGGGGCGGCCGTGCCGGCCGATGACCGTCTCGTGTGCCGCCTGCCGGCGCTCGTCATCGGGCACCCGGTCCCAGGCGGGTGTCATGACCGGTCCGGGCAGTACGCAGTTGACCCGTATCCGGGGGCCGTACTCCGCGGCGAGCTGGCGTCCGAGCCCGGTGAGACCGGCCTTGCTCGCGGCGTACGCGGGCCGGCCCGGCAGTCCGGCCAGGGCCTGGACGCAGGACGTCAGCACGATCGCGCCGGCCCGCCGGTGCAGATCGTCCAGACAGGCCCGCACGCCCAGGAACGCCCCGGTCAGATTGACCCCCAGCTGCGCCTCCCAGTCGGAGAGCGTGATCGCGTCGGCGGGGCCGCCGCGGATCGTCGCCGCGTTGCACACCAGCCCGTCCACGGGGCCGAAGCCCTCCCGGGCGGTCGCCACGGCGCGGGCCCAGGCCGGCTCGTCCGTCACGTCACCGCGCACGAACGCCGCCCGGCCGCCCGAGACGGTGATCTCCCGTGCGGTACGGCGTGCCCCGGCCTCGTCCTGGTCGAGCAGGACCACGGCCGCCCCCTCGTCCGCCAGCCGGTGCGCCGTCGCGGCGCCGATCCCGAAGCCGCCTCCGCTGATGACGACCGTACGTGACGCGAACCGTGCAGCCATGGCCATGAGCGTGATCGTACGGTCCTGCCGGGCGGGCGCACAGGCCGTTGCGGAACACCGGTCCCGGCGGTCCCGCAGGGGACGGGGATCAGATGGGGATGTTGTCGAAGGGCGCCGTCAGCCGGCGCAGCAGGGAGGCGAGTTCGCCGCGCTGGCCGGCGGACAGTTCGGCGAGGATGGCGCGCTCCTGGTCGAGCAGGCCGGCCAGGGCGCTGTCGGCGCGGTCCCGGCCCTCCGTGGTGAGCCGCACCAGGACGCCGCGCCGGTCGTTGGGGTCGGGTAGCCGCTCGACCAGGCCCTTCTTGGCGAGGCGGTCGATGCGGTTGGTCATCGTCCCCGACGTCACCAGTGTCTGGGTGAGCAGCTGGCCGGGGGAGAGCTGGTAGGGGGTGCCGGCGCGGCGCAGCGCGGTCAGCACGTCGAACTCCCAGGGCTCCAGATTGTGCTCGGAGAACGCGATGCGGCGGGCGCGGTCCAGGTGCCGTGCCAGTCTGCTGACCCGGCTGAGCACCTCCAGCGGCTCGACATCGAGGTCAGGGCGCTCCCGGCGCCAAGCTGCCACCAAACGGTCGACCTCGTCCTCCATGGGATCAGTGTAGAGGTTGTGTCGACGTGAAGTCTCTTGACGTCAAGAGAGCCTGAGCGGCACGCTGCTGCCATGTGGGACCCCGAGCAGTATCTCCGCCACTCCGGTCCGCGCCTGCGGCCCCTCCTGGACCTCCTCGCCCATGTCCCCGACGACCTCCCCGGCAGCCCCCGCCCCCGCATCGCCGACCTCGGCTGCGGACCCGGCGGCCCCAGCGAAGCCCTCGCCGCCCGCTGGCCCGGCGCCCACATCACCGGCTATGACAGCTCCCCGCAGATGCTCGCCGAGGCCGCCGCCCACACCCGTCCCGGCCGCCTCGACTTCGCCCACGCCGACCTCGCCCACTGGCGCCCCGACCCGGGCGAGCGCTTCGGGCTGCTCTTCTCCAACGCGGCGCTCCACTGGGTGCCCGGCCACCCCGAGGCGTTCGCCGACTGGATCGGCGCCCTCCCCGCCGGCGGTGTCCTCGCCTTCCAGGTGCCGGGCAACTTCGACGCCCCCACCCACACCCTGCTGGCGGAACTGCGCGGCTCCCCGCGCTGGCGCGCCCGCCTCGGCGGCGGACCCGCCCGCACCCGCCCCGTCCTCGACCCGGCCGGCTACGCCGCGCTCCTGGCCCCGCTCGGCCCGCACGGCTGCGGCGTGGATGCCTGGGAGACCACCTATCTGCACCGCCTCACCGGTCCCGATCCGGTCCTCGACTGGACGAAGGGCTCCACCCTCCGCCCCGTCCTCGCCCGGCTCAAGGACGATCCGGCCGCCCGTGACGCTTTCCTCGCCGAGTACGCCGCGGCCCTGCGCGACGCCTATCCGCCCGGCCCGGACGGGGTGACGGCCTTCCCGTTCCGCCGGGTCTTCGTCATCGCCGTCAGACGGTGACCGGCCGGGTGCCGGGGCTCCGCGGCGGTCGTCAGCCGTCCCGGGCCGCCCGCCACTCGTGGGCGAGGACCGACCAGACCTCCATCGAGGTCCGCCTGCCGCGGTACAGATAGCTCTCGCGCAGGGTGCCCTCCTTCGTCATGCCCAGCCGGCGGGCCACCGCGATGCTGGCCGCGTTCTCGTCGGAGACCAGCCACTCCACCCGGTGGAAGCCGCGCTCCTCGATCGCCCAGTCGATGACGACCCGCGCCGCCCGCGTGATCAGGCCCTTGCCGACCGCGGAGGGCTCCAGCCAGCAGCCCGCCTCCGCGGTGCCCTGCGGCGCGTCCATCGTCCGGAAGAGCACCCCGCCGACCAGTGTGCCGCCCCGCCCGCCGCTGCCGCCCAGCCAGATGCCCCAGATCCGTCCGGTGTCCGCCGCCGCCTTGTCCGCGTACGACTGGAGACAGGCGCGGCTCGATTCCAGATCCGTCGACTTGTCCGGGAAGGCGATGTACTTCCCGATGTACTCCCGCCCCCGGTCCATGTGGGCCAGGAACTCCTCCGCCTGCCACGGTTCGAGGGGGCGCAGCTCGGCGCCGTCGTCACCCAGGGATATCGCGAACATCGTCGCCTCCACGGTCGCAGCCCGGTGCGCACCGGTGCGCACCGCGACGGATCCTCGCACAGGCGTCCGGCGTCGGCCGGTGATTTTCCGGCGCCGCGGGATGTCACCGCGTGGTGCCCGTCCCCGCCCGGACTCCCCGTCGGGCGGGCGCCGTTCGGGGCCGTGCCGTCAATGCCGCGGCCGTGTCGTCAATGCCGTGGCTGCGCCGTCAGTGCCGTGGCTGTGCCGGCTCGCCGGGGCGCGCCGTCGGCGGCGTCGCGTCGTGGCCGTCGGCAGCGGACGCGGGGGCGAGGTCCCGGGCGATCCCGTCGAGCACCATCGCCAGACCGAGGTGGAAGTCCTCCTCGGTGAGGCGGAAGGCGCGGTGCTCCCCCGTGAGCGCCGCCGCGAGTGACGGCCTCGTCTCCAGGTCCGCCTCGCTGGGCGGGATGCCGGGGCTGACGGCGGTCAGGGTGGCGCCCAGCGCGTACGACTCGACCAGCAGCACCGCGCGGGCCGCGTCCTGCGGGGGCCAGCCGTCCCGGGAGAGCGCGCCGAAGACACCTTCCAGACCGTCCAGCGAGTGCGGGTTGCGCGTGGGCCGGTGCATCACGAGCGGCACCGCGTTGGGGTGCCGGCGGAAGGTGCGGAAGTACCGGTGGGCCAGGCTGGTCAGCTCGGTGCGCCAGCCGCCCGACGGGTGCCAGTCCCCGGTGATCTCCCGGACGATGGCGTCCACGACGGCCTCGTGGACGCCCTCGCGGTCCCGTACGTACTTGTACAGCGACGGGCTGGTGACGCCGAGCCGCTGGGCGAGCCGGCGCATCGACAGGCCCTCCACGCCCTCCTCGTCCAGGGTGCGCAGCGCCTCGTCGAGCACTGCGGCGCGGGAGATCCGGGGCGGGCGGGGCATGGGGGCGGGCTCCAGGGGTCGGGGAGCGGCAGCGTCGTGACCGTGGACCGTCGCGGAGTGCCACCGCGGGCTTCGGCAGATTCTACGAGGGGTCCCGGGGCGGGCGCGGATCGATTGCCGTCGGGCTCTTCCCTGCCGGCCACCGGCTGGGGTAGCTTGCTCCGCGAAAGTTAACCCCATTCATTAACTGGCTTCACGAACAGTTCGGCAACGGCCGCACCGACCCCTTCCGTGACCGCCGTCCGCGCTGTCGTGGGGCTGCCGGGGCGTGTCCACGGGCGCCCGCGAACCGGGTTCCGGCCCGTGGACGGACCGGCGAACCCGGCTCCCGCACCCCGTCCGCGCGTCCCGGACGGAACGGCACGCGTCGGCGGTCGCAAGGCCGCACGGCGCGCGCCGGCGGCGTCGGCCGACGCCACCCGCCGAGTGCCGCTCCCACCCGCCCCCGCTCAGAAACCCGCTCCGGGCCCCCACGGGGACCGAACCCTGGAGGGTGCCAGTGCGTTCCACCGATTCCCCCACCGATCCCCCCGTCGAATCCCCCACCGACTGCCCTGCCGGCTCCTTGGCCGGTTCACCTGCCGACTCCCGCGCTGCCGCTGCCGGTTCCTCCGCCGGCCCGTCCCCGTCCCCCTCGTCCCCCTCGTCCCCCTCGGCTCCGGCCGTGTCGTCCCGGGACGGGGAACTCCGCGAGGGAGCCGTCGGGCTGCCCGGTGCGCTGGGGGTCACGCTCTCCAACATGGCGCCGGTCAACGGGGCGTTCCTGACCGCGCCGGCCGTCGTCGCCGCCATGGGGACCCAGGCGCCGTGGGCGTTCGTGCTGACCACGCTCGGACTGCTGGCCACAGCACTGACGCTCGGTCAGTTCGCCCGCCGCATCGTCTCCTCCGGCGGCCCGGTGGCCTTCGCCTACCACGCCTATGCGCCCCTCAGTTCACGGCTCGGCGTGCTGCTGTCCAGCGCGATGTTCTACATCACCCTGCTCTCCGGCCCGTTGACCATCGGCGGCGTCGCCGTCTTCGCCGGCACCTGGATGGCCGCCTCGCTGCACCTGGGCGGACTGTGGTGGATGGCGCTCTCCCTCGCGGTCCTCGTCTTCGGCGGGGCGGTCGTGCTGCGCGGCATCGTCGAGTCGAGCCGGGTCGCGATGGCGCTGGCCGCGGGCCAGTTCGCCGTTCTGGCCGGCTTCTCCGTGCTGCTGCTGGTGCGTTCCGGGGCTGACGCGGCGGCGCGCTGCACGCGGCCGGCGGCGACCCCGGAGGGCTCGCCGGGCTCAGCGGCCTGACGTTCCCGCTCGCCGTCGCCGGAATGGTCGGCTGGGACAACTCGGCGAGCATGGCGGCCGAGATCCGCCGTCCGCGCCGCGTCGTGCCCGTCACCCTGGCGGCGGCCGTGGCGCTGGCCGGCGGCGTGTACGCGCTGTCCACCTGGGCCGGTGTCGCCGGTTACGCGCACTGGCAGGGCCCGGCCGCGGGCACCGGCCGCTTCGGCGACCCGGCCAACAGCGCCCCCTTCCTCGAACTGGCCGACCACTACCTGCCACTGGCGCGCCCCGTGCTCGCCGCGTTCGGCGCCATCAGCTCCGTCGCCTGCCTCATCGCCGCGACCACCGCCATGTCGCGGATCACCTTCACCGCCGCGCGGGCCGGGATGCTGCCGCGCGCCCTCGGCCACGTCTCGGCACGGCGTGCGGTGCCGACGGGGGCCGCCGTGCTGTGGCTGGTGCTGATCGGCGCCTGCGTGGTGCTGCCCACCGCGCTGCTGGGCGCCGCGCCGACGACCGTCTCCGCGTGGGAGGCCGGTATCGGGACGGTGCCGCTGCTGATCAGCCTGTTCGTGGGGCTGGTGGGACTCCCCGTGTATCTGCTGCGTACCGCGCGGCACACCCTGCGTCCCCTCCCGCACCTGGTGATCCCCCTGGTGGGGCTCGTGGTGATCGGCTGGGGCGTCTGGGGCAACGTCCGCCCGGACCAGCCCGCGCCCGGAAACCTGTACTGGCTGTGGACCGGGCTGATCCTGCTGCTCGCCCTCGCGGCGGCCGTCCGCTTCACCCGCCGCCCCGCCGGCCGCCGGGACCTGTCCGCACTGGGCCTCGCCCGCCCCGATGCGCCCGGACCGGAAGGAGCACCGCCCGCCGCACCCTGAACCGCAGCCCCGCACCCCGGCCGGCACCGGCCGGCGCCCCCGTATCCCAGCTCAGTACCCGCACCACACCCACCGGCGGGACGGCGGCCCGCGCCGTCGCCGTCCGGTACCGAAGGAGTCACCCGTGTCACGTCGTTCCGCCGATCTCGCCGTCCTCGGCGCCACCGTCCACACCCTCGACGCGGACCGTCCCCGCGCGACGGCCGTCGCCCTGCGCGGCGGGACGATCGTCGCGGTCGGTGACGACGCGGAAGTGCGCGCGATGTGCGACGCGCGCACCCGGATCGTGGACGGGACCGGCACGGTGGTCACCCCGGGGCTCACGGACGGCCACATCCACCCCGTCACCGGCATGATGATGACGCAGGGGGTGGACCTCTCCGGCTGCCGTACGCCCGGGCAGCTGCGGGCCGCGCTGGCCGAGGAGCGCCTAAGCGGCGGCGGCCGGGCCCGCGACGGCTGGCTCCTCGGCTTCGGCCTCGACCCCAACGCACTGGGCGGCAGCGCACCGCACCGCCGCCTGATCGACGACGTACTCGACGGCGCCCCCGCCCTGCTGACGCTCTTCGACGGACACGCCGCGCTCGCCTCCACCCGGGCCCTCGAACTGGCCGGGGTGACGGGCCCCGTCGGCTTCCCCGACAGCACGGCACAGGTGGTCTGCGACCCGGACGGGCACCCCACCGGCGAATTGCGGGAGGAACCGGCCAAATCCCTGGTGGAGCGGGCCGTACCGGAGCCGGACGCGGACGAGCTGGCCGCCGGGCTGCGCACGCTGATGGCCCGGATGAACGCCACCGGCCTGACCGGCGGGCACGCCATGGACCTGCGCGACGGCGGACTTCCGGCACTGCGCGCCCTGGAGGAGCAGGACGCGGTGACGATGCGGCTGCGCTTCGCCCCCTGGTGCCAGCCGGGCACCGGGGAGGAGGGCCTGCGCGAACTGGTGGCGCTCCAGGGCACCGGCGGGCGGCTGTGGAAGGTGGACGGCGTCAAGCTGTTCATGGACGGCACCATCGACAACGGCACCGCCTGGCTGCACGAGCCGGACTGCCACGGGGAGTCCACCCGCCCGTTCTGGCTGCCGCCCGAGAAGTACGCGCGTGCGGTACGGGCCCTGGCCGGGGCGGGGGTGCCGACGGCGACGCACGCCATCGGTGACGCGGCCGTCTCCTACGCGCTCGACCAGCTCGCCCCGCTGGGGGCCACACCGTCCGGGGCGCGGCACCGGATCGAGCACATAGAGACGGCACCCGACGAGCTGATCCGGAAGTTCGCCGCCTCGGGCGTGGCCGCCTCCATGCAGCCCAGCCACGCGCAGTACACCCTGGCGGACCACAGCGACAACTGGTCGACCCGGCTCGGTGACGAGCGCGCCGACCGCGCTTTCCGCTGCGGGGATCTGCTGCGTGCCGGGGCGCTGCTGGTGCTGGGCTCGGACTGGCCCATCGCGCACTTCGACGCCCGCGAGGTACTGGCCTCCGCCCGGCTGCGGCGCCCGCCGCACGAGCCCGGCCGCGTTCCCGTCCGCCCCGAGCAGGCGCTCGGTGCGGCGGAGGCCCTGCACGCGATGACGGTCGCACCCGCGCAGGTGGCGGGGGAGGGGGACCGTGCGGGCCGGGTACGCGTGGGCCACCGCGCGGACCTGACGGTCTTCGCGGCCGACCCGCTGACCGTACCGGCGACGGAACTGGCGGACATACTTGTGCGGATGACGGTTGTGGACGGCAGGGTCGTCCACGAGGCCGGGTGAGCCGGGGGCATCACGCCGCCACCGGCGGCCGGGCACGCGCTACGACCGCCGGTGGCCTATGAGCCTCGGTTTCTGCTCCAGTCCGTCGAGGCCGTGCCAGGCGAGGTTCACCAAGTGGGCGGCGACCTCCGCCTTCTTCGGCTTGCGGACGTTGAGCCACCACTGCCCGGTGAGGGCGACCATGCCGACGAGGGCCTGGGCGTACAGCGGGGAGAGCTTGGCGTCGAACCCGCGGGACTTGAACTCGCGGCCGAGGATGTCCTCGACCTGGGTGGCGATGTCCGAGATGAGCGAGGCGAAGGTGCCGGTGGACTGGGGGAGGGGCGAGTCCCGCACCAGGATGCGGAAGCCGTCCGTGAAGTGGTCGATGTAGTCGAGCAGGGCGAACGCGGCCTGCTCCAGCAGCTCGCGCGGGTGGCCGCCGGTGAGCGCCCCGGTCACCATGTCCAGCAGGCGCCGCATCTCACGGTCCACGACGACCGCGTACAGGCCCTCCTTGCCGCCGAAGTGCTCGTAGACGACCGGTTTGGAGACACCGGCCTTGTGGGCGATCTCCTCCACCGACGTGCCCTCGAAGCCGCGTTCGGCGAAGAGGGTGCGGCCGATGTCCAGCAACTGCTCGCGCCGCTCCTTGCCGGTCATCCGGCGGCGGGCGCGTTTGGGGCTCTTGGCGGGTTTCGGGCCGCCGGACGGGGGCGTCAAGCCGTCGTACGGCTGGGTGGGCGCACCGCTGTACGGCTGCGGCGTCTCGTCGGTCGGCACGGGGTGGGGCCTTCCCTGTCGTTGGCTGCCTCGGGACCCGGGGGCCGGACCCCCGGGTCGGTCAGCACAGCATCATGCCGCCCCGGCCGCCTGCTCCTCACGCCGGGATTCCGACGCGGCGGCGGTGCCCACCGGCCCGGCGCCGTCCGTACCGTTCTCGGCGGCCGTGGTGCGGCGCCGGCGCGAACCGTCGGGGTGCCGCTTGGACTCCAGCCGGTCCTGCTTGGGCCAGCGCACGTCGTACGCCCAGCCGGCCTTCTCGAACCAGCTGATGAGCCGGGCGCTGGAGTCGATCTGCCCGCGCTCGACGCCGTGCCGTGCGCAGGTGGGGTCCGCGTGGTGCAGGTTGTGCCAGGACTCGCCGCAGGACAGGATCGCCAGCCACCACACGTTGCCGGAGCGGTCGCGGGACTTGAAGGGGCGCTTGCCGACGGCGTGGCAGATGGAGTTGATGGACCAGGTGACGTGGTGCAGCAGCGCCACCCGCACCAGGGAGCCCCAGAAGAACGCGGTCAGCGCGCCCTGCCACGACCAGGTGACCAGGCCGCCCACCAGCGGCGGGATCAGCAGCGAGACCGTCGTCCACAGCACGAACTGGCGGGAGATGAGGCGCAGCGCCGGGTCCTTGATCAGGTCGGGTGCGTATTTGTGCTGCGGCGTCTGCTCCTCGTCGAACATCCACGCCATGTGGGCCCACCACAGGCCCTTGAGCAGGGCGGGGATGGTCTCCCCGTAGCGCCACGGGGAGTGCGGGTCGCCCTCGGCGTCGGAGAACTTGTGGTGCTTGCGGTGGTCGGCGACCCAGCGCACCAGGGGGCCTTCGACGGCGAGCGAGCCCATGATCGCCAGCACGATGCGCAGCGGGCGCTTGGCCTTGAACGAGCCGTGGGTGAAGTAGCGGTGGAAGCCGATCGTGATGCCGTGGCAGCCGATGAAGTACATCGCGACCAGCAGTCCCAGATCGAGCCAGCTCACCCCCCATCCCCAGGCGAGCGGCACGGCGGCCACCAGGGCGATGAACGGGACGGTGATGAAGGCCAGCAGCGCGAGCTGTTCCACGGAGCGGCGCTGTTCACCGCCCAGCGTCGCGGAGGGCAGCGGGGTGGCGGGGGCGTCGGCGGCTTCGGCACCGGCGGCCGGGGTGGCGGGGGTGGCAGTGGGGGCAGCCTTCGGCGAACTGTCGAGCACGTCCGGGCTAGTCGTCATAGATGTCCCTCATTGGACCTCGGCTTGGCTACGGTTCCGTAACCTACGGCGTCGTAAGTATGGCAGCCGTCGGGCACGGAACAAGAGGGGTGCGCACCAGGGCGGCCGGCCGCCGCGCGGTGCCCACCTCTCGGACAGAAGTGCTGTACCACGCTGGGGCCGACCTATCCTTGTCCCGTCGGACAGCGCGGTCCGCCACCTGCCCGAAGCCACCCCGCAAGGGACGTGAACCCCCAAGGGAGCAGCACCTGTGAGCAGCGCCGACAGCCATCAGCCCGCCCCGACACCGTCGCCGAACACCCCCGGAACGAGTGAATCCACGTCGTCCGGGAACCGTCCGAAAGACACCACAGCGGACGCCCCCGGAGAGCTCGGTGACGCCGCCCCGGGCACCGCAGCCCTGCGCGCCGACATCCGAAGGCTCGGCGATCTGCTGGGCGAGACGCTGGTGCGGCAGGAGGGCCCGGAACTCCTCGATCTGGTCGAGCGGGTGCGCGCACTGACCCGCAGCGACGGGGAGGCGGCTGCCGCCCTGCTGAGCGAGACGGACATCGGGACGGCCACCAAGCTGGTCCGGGCCTTCTCGACCTACTTCCACCTGGCCAACGTCACCGAGCAGGTGCACCGCGGCCGGGAACTGCGCGCCCGCCGCATCGGTGACGGCGGGATGCTGGCCCGCACCGCCGACATGCTCAAGGACGCCGACCCGGCGCACCTGGCGGACACCGCCCGCAATCTGTCGGTACGGCCCGTCTTCACCGCCCACCCCACCGAGGCGGCCCGCCGCTCCGTGCTGACCAAGCTGCGCCGCATCGCGGAGCTGCTGGAGGAGTCCGGCCAGGAGATGGGCGGCGCCGAGCGGCGCCGCACGGATCTGCGGCTGGCCGAGAACGTCGATCTCATCTGGCAGACGGACGAGCTGCGGGTCGCCCGCCCCGAGCCGGCCGACGAGGCCCGCAACGCCATCTACTACCTGGACGAGCTGCACCAGGGCGCCGTCGGTGACGTGCTGGAGGACCTGGCGGCGGAGCTGGAGCGGGCCGGTGCCCCGCTGCCGCCGGGCACCCGGCCGCTGACGTTCGGCACCTGGATCGGCGGCGACCGGGACGGCAACCCCAACGTCACCCCCGAGGTCACCTGGGACGTGCTGCTGCTCCAGCACGAGCACGGCATCACGGACGCGCTCGCCCACGTGGACGAGCTGCGCGGGGCACTGTCCAACTCCATCCGCAACTGCGGCGCCACCCGGCCGCTGCTGGACTCGCTGGAGGCGGACCTGGCCCGCCTGCCGGAGATCAGCCCCCGCTACAAGCGGCTCAACGCCGAGGAGCCCTACCGGCTCAAGGCCACCTGCATCCGGCAGAAGCTGCTCAACACCCGCACCCGGCTCGCCGAGAAGCTGCCGCACAAGCCCGGCTGGGACTATCTGGGCACCGGCGAACTGCTCGACGACCTCGCCCTCGTCCAGGAGTCGCTGCGCGAGCACCGCGGCGGCCTGATCGCCGACGGCCGGGTGGAGCGGGCGCTGCGCACCATGGCGGCATTCGGCCTCCAGCTGGCCACCATGGACGTGCGCGAGCACGCCGAGGCCCACCACCACGCGCTCGGCCAGCTCTTCGACCGGCTCGGCGAGGAGTCGTGGCGGTACGCGGACATGCCCCGCGACTACCGGCAGCGGCTGCTGGCCAAGGAGCTGCGCTCCCGGCGTCCGCTCTCGCCCAGCCCCGCACCGCTGGACGCCGCCGGCGCCAGGACGCTCGGTGTCTTCGAGACGATCCGCAAGGCGCTGGACACGTTCGGGCCGGAGGTCATCGAGTCGTACATCATCTCGATGTGCCAGGGCGCCGACGACGTGTTCGCCGCCGCCGTCCTCGCCCGCGAGGCCGGACTGATCGATCTGCACGGCGGCTGGGCCAAGATCGGCATCGTCCCGCTGCTGGAGACGACGGACGAGCTGAGGATCGCCGACGAGCTGCTCGACGCGATGCTCTCCGACCCCTCCTACCGCAAGCTGGTGTCGCTCCGCGGCGACCTCCAGGAGGTCATGCTCGGCTACAGCGACTCCTCCAAGTTCGGCGGCATCACCACCAGCCAGTGGGAGATCCACCGCGCGCAGCGCCGGCTGCGGGACGTCGCCCACCGGCACGGGGTGCGGCTGCGGCTCTTCCACGGCCGGGGCGGCACCGTGGGCCGGGGCGGCGGCCCCACCCACGACGCGATCCTCGCCCAGCCGTGGGGCACCCTGGAGGGCGAGATCAAGGTGACGGAGCAGGGCGAGGTCATCTCCGACAAGTACCTGGTGCCGTCCCTGGCGCGGGAGAACCTGGAGCTGACCGTCTCGGCGACCCTCCAGGCGTCCGCGCTGCACACCGCGCCCCGCCAGTCGGACGAGGCGCTGGCCCGCTGGGACGCGGCGATGGACACCGTCTCGGACGCCGCCCACCGGGCGTACCGGAAGCTGGTGGAGGACCCGGACCTGCCGGCGTACTTCTTCGCCTCCACCCCGGTTGACCAGCTCGCCGAGCTGCACCTGGGCTCCCGTCCCTCCCGCCGCCCGGACACCGGTGCCGGGCTGGACGGGCTGCGGGCGATCCCGTGGGTGTTCGGCTGGACGCAGTCGCGGCAGATCGTCCCCGGATGGTTCGGGGTCGGCACGGGGCTCAAGGCGGCGAGGGAGGCCGGGCTCGACAGCGTGCTGGAGGAGGCGCACACCCACTGGCACTTCTTCCGCAACTTCCTCTCCAACGTCGAGATGACGCTGGCCAAGACGGATCTGCGGATCGCCCGGCACTACGTCGAGACGCTGGTGCCCGAGGAGCTGCGGCACGTCTTCGCCACCATCGAGGCCGAACACGCCCTCACGGTGGAGGAGGTGCTGCGCATAACGGGTGAGAGCGAGCTGCTGGAGGCCGATCCGGTGCTCAAGCAGACGCTCAGGATCCGTGACGCCTACCTCGACCCGATCTCCTACCTCCAGGTGTCGTTGCTGCACCGCCAGCGGCAGGCGGCGGCGGAGGGCAAGGAGCCGGACGAGAACCTGGGCCGCGCGCTGCTGCTGACCGTCAACGGGGTGGCCGCGGGCCTGCGGAACACCGGCTGACGGCCGCGGGGCGCCGACGGGGCCTGGGCCCTGCGTCTTCGTGTGGGTGACCCGTTCGTCTTCGTACGGGTGACTCAGAACGAGAGCAGGGCCCAGGCCCCGCCCATGATCAGGGCGCCGCACGCGCCGGTCACGAAAGCGGTCTTCCGCATCCGCAGCCCGCCGGCGATCACCAGGGACGCCAGCAGCAGCGCGCCGCCCAGCGGGACCCAGGAGTAGAGGATGCCGCCCGGGCCCGTGCGCACGACGTGGTCGGTGCCCGGCTTGACCGCGACGGCCAGCGTCTGTCCCCGCCCGCCGGAGGCGAACTCCGAGACGGTCACCTTCTGCTGTTCCGCGGTGTCCTCGGCGTGGAACGTGCCCGTGCACTCGTCGTCGCCGCAGGGGCCGACCGTCACGGTGCCGCGCTCGTCGCCCGCCATGGCGACGGACGCGGTGTCCCAGGAGGTCCACGCGCCCGCCACCACGAGCACGAGGGCGATCAGTGCCATCAGCCCGGCGCGGGCCAGCAACAGCGGCCCGAAGGCGCTCTCGCCGAGCCGTCGCACGCGGCTCCGCTTGGTCTTCTTCTTGGCGGGTCTGGATGACATGGCCGCGACCATTGCCTACGCGGTGGCGGCCGGTCAACCTCGGCGGTGGGCTTGTGCACAAGGGGACGCCTATGCCGCCTGCGCCCCCTTGTGGGCGGCATCGCTCCGGTTCCCTACGGGGATGTTCTCCCGCGTCCCGTCACGTCTTCTCGTCCTTGAGCATCGACCGGATCTGCTCCCGCAGCTCCGGCGAGTCCGTGTGGCCGTGGACGGAGACCGCGTGTTCGGCCGCCGCCCGCACCACCTCGTCCTCCTCACCCGAAATGGTGAGCGTGCACTGTGACTCACTCGGATGTTCCCGGCAGTCCGCCACCTTGCGCATCGGGGTCACCTTCTTCCCGTGTCGTCCCCGTGCGGTCGCTGCTCCCGTTCAGACTCGGGTACCGGCGGCAGCGGCGCAATTCGGGCGATGGCGCGCGCCGATGAGTGAGGTGGCTCCTCCCCCGGCACGGGCAGGGGACCGGCACGGCCCCGCTGTCTTCCCGCCGCCCGCGCGTGGGAGCGCGCCCCGCGGTCCGGCCGGCAGCACTGTGGGAGGCGACCGCAGACACCGACAGGGAGGCCGGGCAGCACATGTGGCACGACATGATGACGATCGAGATCCCCGTCGTCGAGAAGATCCTGCGCACCGTACTGGTCTACGCCGTCATCATCGTGCTGTTCCGGCTGTCGGGGAAACGCGGGCTGGCGTCGATGAACACCTTCGACTTCGTCGTCGTCTTCCTGCTGTCCAACGTGGTGCAGAACGCCATCATCGGCAACGACTACAGCCTGCTGGGCGGCGCCGTCGGAGCCGCCACGCTGGTCGCCGTCAACGCGCTGGTCAACCGCTGGCTGGCCGCCGACAGGCGGGCCGCGCGCGTGCTGGAGGGCGACCCGACCACCGTCATCGAGGACGGCCGGGTCGTGCGGCGCGCCATGCGGCGCCTCGGGTTGCGCGCGGGGGAGTTGCAGCAGGCCGTACGGGTGCAGACCGGCGGCGGCGTGGAGGGGGTCGAGCGCGGCAGCCTCGAACCCGACGGTCGGCTGCTGATCGTCCCCAAGCCGCCGAACGCCCAGGCGACCCGCGCCGACATCGACCGCCTGGCGCAGCGTCTGACCGCGATCGAGGAACTGCTGCGCGGCACCGACCGGAGATGACCGGCCCGGCCCGGACGGGCCGCTGCCGGGTGCCTCAGCTGTTGTACGTGCTCTGCGCCCGCTCCAGCCCCTCGGTGACGAGGGCCTCGCAGGCGTCGGCGGCGCGGTCGACGAAGTAGTCGAGCTCCTTGCGCTCGGCCGAGGAGAAGTCCTTGAGGACGAAATCGGCGACCGGCATGCGCCCCGGCGGGCGGCCGATGCCGAACCGGACGCGGTAGTAGTCCCGGCCCAGCACCTTGGTGAGCGACTTGAGCCCGTTGTGGCCGTTGTCGCCGCCGCCCAGCTTCAGCCGCAGGGTGCCGTAGTCGATGTCCAGCTCGTCGTGGACGACGACCAGACGCGAGGCGGGGACGCCGTAGAAGTCCAGCAGTGCCTTGACGGGGCCGCCGGAGACGTTCATGTACGCCATGGGCTTGGCCAGCACCACCCGGGTGCTGGTGGTGCCGGGCACGCCCAGGCGGCCCTCCACGGCGTGCGCGCGGCCCGCCTTGTGGGACTTGAACCTCGCGCCCATCCGGTCCGCGAGCAGGTCGGCCACCATGAAGCCCACGTTGTGGCGGTTGCCGGCGTACTCGGGACCGGGGTTGCCCAGCCCGGCGATGAGCCAGGCGTCGGTGCTGGTGGCCGCCATGCGGTGGATCCTCCGGTGATGTGGTCCGGTCGGGCCGGCGGGGCGGGCGCACCCGCCCCGCCGGCCCGGAGTCGGAAGGCGGCTCTTACTCGGCGCCCTCGGCCTCGCCCTCGGCACCCTCGGCGGCCGGCTCCTCGGCCTGGGCGGCCAGCACCTGGATGACGGTCTCCTCGCCGTCGATGGCCAGGGTGGTGTTGCCCGGCAGCTTGACGTCCTTGGCCAGGATCGAGTCGCCGGCGCCCAGACCCTCCACGGAGACGGTCACGGACTCGGGGATGTGGGTGGCCTCGGCCTCCACCGGCAGCGAGTTGTAGACGTGCTCCAGCAGGTTCTGGCCCGGGGCCAGCTCGCCCTCGATGTGGATCGGGACCTCGACCTGGACCTTCTCGCCCTGCTTGACGACCAGCAGGTCGACGTGGACGAGGAACTGGCGGATGGCCTCGCGCTGGACGGCCTTCGGGATCACCAGCTGCTTGTCGCCGTCGACGTCCAGGTGGATCAGGACGTTCGGCGTCTTGAGCGCCATCATCATGTCGTAGCTCGGCAGCTCCACGTGCACGGGGTCGGACCCGTGACCGTAGATGACCGCGGGGATCTTCTCCTCGCGGCGCAGGCGGCGCGAGGCGCCCTTGCCGAATTCCTTGCGGATCGTCGCGTTGATGTTCACATCGGCCATGCTGCGCTCCTCTTGTGCAACAGGGGTCGGACAGTGCGGTGCCACTCGGTCCCGACGGACCTGCTACGAAGAGCGCGCGTCGATAACGGAGACTGTGGGCCGAGACGGCGCCGGCCTCCCTCGCCGAGCGACTCGCAGAGTCTACGCGGCGAAGGAGGCCGGTCGAAAATCGATCAGTGCGGGAAGGTGCGCCCAGGCCTCGTCCCGCTCACGCCTGCTCGTCGAAGAGGCTGGTCACCGAGCCGTCCTCGAACACCTCGCGCACCGCGCGGGCGATGGTCGGGGCCATGGACAGCACCGTGATCTTGTCCAGCTCCAGCTCGCCCGGGGTGGGCAGCGTGTTGGTGAAGACGAACTCGCTGACCTTGGAGTTCTTCAGCCGGTCGGCGGCCGGGCCGGACAGCACGCCGTGCGTGGCCGTCACGATCACGTCCTCGGCGCCGTTGGCGAACAGCGCGTCGGCGGCGGCGCAGATCGTGCCACCGGTGTCGATCATGTCGTCGACCAGCACGCACACCCGGCCCTCGACGTCACCGACCACCTCGTGCACGGTGACCTGGTTGGCCACGTCCGGGTCGCGCCGCTTGTGGACGATCGCCAGCGGGGCGCCCAGCCGGTCCGCCCAGCGGTCGGCCACCCGCACCCGGCCGGCGTCGGGGGAGACCACCGTCAGCTTGTTGCGGTCCACCTTGGCGGCCACGTAGTCCGCCAGCAGCGGCAGCGCGAACAGGTGGTCCACCGGCCCGTCGAAGAAGCCCTGGATCTGGTCGGTGTGCAGGTCGACCGTCAGGATGCGGTCCGCGCCGGCCGTACGGAACAGATCGGCCATCAGCCGGGCCGAGATGGGCTCGCGGCCCCGGTGCTTCTTGTCCTGCCGCGCGTAGCCGTAGAACGGGACGATCACCGTGATGCTCCGCGCCGAGGCCCGCTTGAGCGCATCGATCATGATGAGCTGCTCGACGATCCACTTGTTGATGGGAGCCGTGTGGCTCTGCATCAAGAAGCAGTCGGCACCGCGCGCGGACTCCTGGAAGCGGACGTAGATCTCACCGTTCGCGAAGTCGAAAGCCTTGGTCGGGACCACGCCGATGCCGAGTTGCTTGGCGACCTCCTCGGCGAGTTCGGGGTGGGCGCGGCCGGAGAAGAGCATGAGTTTCTTCTCGCCGGTCGTCTTGATCCCGGTCACTGCTGTTGTCTCCCTGTGTGGTGCGCCGCACAGCGGCTCAGCGGGGGGCGGCGTCGGTTAGCCGTCGGGTTAGCGGGGGCGGCGTCGGTTTTCGGCCGCATGGCCAATCAGGCTCTCCATAACCGTACGCCCCGTGTCATACAACCGGATACCCGGTCTTAACCCTCCTCGGCCGGAACCTGCCCGGCCGCACCCTGCGCCGAACGAGGCGTTCCAGCCGTTCCGGCGGGCTCGTCCGCAGCCTGCGCCGCGCCGTCCGCGGCCTCGCGCGTCGCCGCCTCGGCGGCCAGCGCAGCCGCGCTACCAGGGCGCTTGCGGGCGACCCAGCCCTCGATGTTCCGCTGCTGGCCCCGCGCCACCGCCAGCGAGCCGGGCGGTACGTCCTTGGTGATCACGGATCCGGCCGCGCTGTACGCGCCGTCCCCCACCGTGACAGGTGCCACATACATGTTGTCGGCGCCCATCCGGCAGTGCGAGCCCACCGTCGTCTTGTGCTTGCTCTCACCGTCGTAGTTGACGAAGACGCTCGCCGCACCGATGTTGCTGTGCTCGCCGATCTCCGCGTCGCCCACGTAGGACAGGTGCGGCACCTTCGTGCCCTCGCCCAGCACGGCGTTCTTCATCTCGACGTAGCTGCCGGCCTTCACCTTGCGGCCCAGCCGCGTACCGGGGCGCAGATACGTGTACGGGCCGACCGACGCGCTCTCGCCGATCTCGGCGCCCTGCGCCACCGTGTTGCTCACCGTCGCGCCCGCGCCCACCCGGGTGTCCGTCAGCCGCGAGTTCGGGCCCACCTCGCACTCCGCGCCCAGATGCGTGGCGCCCAGCAGCTGGGTGCCCGGGTGCACCACGGCGTCCGGCTCGTACGTCACGCTCACGTCCAGCCACGTGGTCGCCGGGTCCACCACGGTGACCCCGGCCAGCATGGCGTCCTCCACCAGCCGGCCGTTGAGCATCCGGCGGGCCTCGGCGAGCTGCACCCGGTTGTTGATGCCCGCGATCTCCCGGTGGTCGGCCGCCACGGAGGCGCCCACCCGGTGCCCCTCCTCGCGGAGGATGCCGAGCACGTCCGTCAGGTACTCCTCGCCCTGGCTGTTGTCCCTGCGGACCTTCCCCAGCGCCTCGGCCAGCAGCCGGCCGTCGAACGCGAACACACCCGAGTTGATCTCGCGGATCGCGCGCTGCTCGCCCGTGGCGTCCTTGTGCTCCACGATCGCCGTCACCGCGCCGTCGGCCGCGTCCCGCACGATCCGGCCGTACCCGGTCGCGTCCGGGACCTCGGCGGTCAGCACGGTGACCGCGTTGCCGTCCGCGGCGTGCGTGTCCGCGAGCTGCTGGAGTGTGGAGCCCCGCAGCAGGGGGGTGTCGCCGCAGGTCACCAGCACGGTGCCGGACAGGTCCTCGTCGGCCAGCTCGGCCAGTGCCATCCGGACCGCGTGACCGGTGCCGTTCTGCTCGTGCTGCACCGCCGTGCGGATCTGTGCGTCCAGCCCGGCCAGGTGGGCCGTCACCTTCTCCCGCGCGTGCCCGACGACCACGACCAGCTGTGCGGGGTCCAGCGCCCGCGCGGCGCTCACCACGTGGCCGACCAGCGAACGGCCGCAGATCTCGTGCAGAACCTTCGGCGTCGCCGACTTCATGCGGGTGCCCTCACCCGCTGCGAGAACGACGACGGCTGCCGGGCGAGTGACGCTCACGGGGGTGCCCTTCGGCTTCGGGGGTGGGTGCTGCCCCGCAGGATACCGGGGGGTCCGCCGCAGGCAGGGGACGGGCGGTGTGAGGAGGGGCCGCGCGGGAGAGGGGGCGGCGGCCCGGGGGCCGGCCGTCGGGAGCGTGAAGCGGCTCTCCGGGCGGGCCGTGAGGAGTGGAGGGGCTCCCCTGCCAGGACTCGAACCTGGAATAACTCATCCAAAGTGAGCAGTGTTGCCAATTACACCACAGGGGATGGCCAATGCTGCCAATCCGGACATCCTCTCCGGGGTGCCGGACCGGCTCCCCACACTATGCCGTACCGGTGGCCTTCGATGCGACGGTCTGGCTCCGCGCTCTGCTGTACGCGCGTCCTCATGGAACGGGGAATAACTGTTCCTCGTATAGGTGTGCGTGGAGGCTGTGCGAGGGGTGCGCGGGGGAGGGGTTATTGACTGCTAAATCATCCATCGCGGACGGAAGCGCGGAATGGGACGTTCCGGGGACTCGGCCGGAAAAGGGGACAGGGCCCGGTCGTAGGGTGGTCGGCATGACCGAGACGGGGGAAAACCGTACGCGGGGCGGGCCGTGGTGGTGGAAGCGGCCACGGAGTGCGGTGCTCGACGTCACTCTCGCGGCGGTCTCCGCCGCGGAGTGCGCGCTGCAGGGGCAGGGCTTCGCCGACGAGACGGGGCTGCCCGGCGTACTGGCGACACTGCTGGGCGTCGTCGTGGGAGCGACGCTGGTGCTGCGCCGGCGCTGGCCGATAGCCGTCGTCCTGGTGGCCATCGCCGTGATACCGGCCGACATGGGCACCGTGCTGAGCGTCGTCGGCCTCTACACGCTCGCCGCGGCGGAGGTGCCGCGGCGCATCACCGGCCTGCTGGCCACGATGGCGGCGCTCGGCATACTGGCGATGGCGGCCTTCCGGCTGGACCAGAGCGTCGGACAGGAACCGGATTTCAATCCTCCAGGGTGGTTCGTCCCCCTGGTGGCCGTCGCCCTGGCGATCGGTGTCACCGCACCGCCGGTGCTGCTCGGCCTGTACGTGGGGGCCAGGCGGCGGCTCGTGGAGTCGCTGCGGGAGCGCGCGGACGGTCTGGAGCGCGAACTGTCGCTGCTCGCCGACCGGGCGGAGGAGCGCGCCGAGTGGGCGCGCAACGAGGAGCGCACCCGGATAGCCCGCGAGATGCACGACGTGGTGGCGCACCGGGTCAGTCTGATGGTGGTGCACGCGGCGGCGCTCCAGGCGGTGGCGCTCAAGGACCCGCAGAAGGCGGCGAAGAACGCCGCGCTGGTGGGGGACATGGGCCGCCAGGCCCTCGACGAACTGCGGACGATGCTGGGCGTGCTGCGGTCCGGCGACCCGGACCGGCAGGGCAAGGACGCCGTCCGCGCCCCGTCGGCGGTATCGCCGCTGCCCGCCGCCCTCGCCCCCGCGCCCTCCGCGGCGGCCCCGGCCGGCTCCACGTCGCCCGCGGCCCCCTCCGGCGGCGGACCCGCGGCGGCGACGGCGGCCCCGGCCGCGTTCGCCCCGGCCGCCCCGGCCGCCGCGGGCCGGGCGGCCGGAGAACGCGAGGACAGCCGCGGCGAGGTGCCGGGGGACGCCCGGGGCCGGAACAGCGCCGCCGCGGACGGTTCCGCGTACGGCACCGCGGACGGCCGTGCGGGCGGCGGCGCGCACCGCGGGCATCGGCCGGCCGGCTCGCCGGACGCGCCGTCGCTGGCGCAGCTGGAGGTGCTGGTCGGCCAGTCGCGTGCGGCCGGCATGGCGGTGGAGCTGAGCGTCGAGGGCGCCCCGGACGGTGCCTGCCCGCCCACGGTGGAGCAGACCGCCTACCGGGTGGTGCAGGAGGCGCTGACCAACGTCCACAAGCACGCGGCGGGGGCCGCCACCCGGGTACGCGTCGCGCACCGCGAGGCGGAGGTGGCGCTCCAGGTGGAGAACGAGCCGGCGGCGGACGGCGCGGCCGACGCGGGCCTGCCCAGTGGGGGCAACGGCCTGGTGGGCATGCGCGAGCGGGTCACGGCGCTGGGCGGCGGCTTCGTGTCGGGCCCGACGGACGCGGGCGGCTTCCGGGTCTCGGCGATCATCCCGTACGCGCGCTCCTGACCGTCCCGCTGTGGCGTGACCGTCCGGCTGTGAGCGTGGCCGTCCGGCTGTGCCCTGTGACCGCCCGGCCGTGTCTGTGTCCGTCGGCCGCGCCCTGTGACCGCCCGACCGTGCGCGATGTCCGTCCGGTCCTGTGGCCGTCCGGCTGCGCGCGTGGCCGTCGGCCGTGCCCTGTGTCCGTCCGGCTGTGCTCGTGACCGTCAGCCGTGCCCCGTGACCGTCCGGCTGTGCTCGTGCCCGTCGGCTGGCCCTGTGACCGTCAGCCGTGCCCTGTGACTCTCGGCCGTGTCCGTCGCGGGCCGGTCGTGGCCGGGTGCGTCACCTGGGGGGCCTGCCGCCGGGTCCTGCCGTCGGGGCCTGGCCGGGAGTTTCAGACCGCGTCCGTCGGCGTGAGGTCGTCGGCCGGACGCGGGGCGGGCGGGGCGCCCGCGCTGAGCTTTGCGGGGAGGTGCCCCATCAGCAGGGCGGAGAGCGCGGAGTCGAAGTCGATGCCCAGGTACCAGTCGCCGGTGGCGTCGAGGCTGTAGACGCGGCGCTGGGCGTCGATGGCCAGCAGCGCGCTGTAGTGCCCGCCGTCGTCCCCGTCCGCGGTCTCGCCCGGTCCGGTGTACTCGCCCTCCGTGCCGATGGGGCAGACCTGGGTGCCCAGGGCGCGGCCGAGGTCGTTGAACGTACGGGCCGCGTGCAGTCCGCTCAGCGGGTCGATGTGCACGGCCGAGGGCGCGATGTGCCGTCCCGGTCCGGTGGGGACGATGTGCAGTCCGCCGAACTCCGCCCAGACCTCGACGGCGGCGGGGAAGACCGCGTGCCGGTGCCCGCCGGGTGACAGATGGCCGCGCAGGGTGTCGGCCCACTGTTCGGCCTGCCGGATGTCCCACCGTCCGGGCTGCCACCCGGCGTTGCGCAGCGGGTCGTCGACGGCGACGGGGAAACGGGTGGTCATCGGTCGCGCTCCTGTGCGGGATCGACGGCCCGTACGCCGAAGTGGGCCAGCAGCGGGGCGCAGGAGCGGCACGGCGGGACGTAGCTGCCGTGCAGCGGGTCCCCGTCCTCCCTGATGCGGCGCGCGGTCAGCTTGGCGTGCTTGAGGGCACGTTTTGCCTCGCTGAGGGTGAGCGGTTTCGGCGGCTTGCCGGGACGCGGCGCCTTGGTGGCCTTCGCGGCGCCGCTGCGGCCGTTCTTCCCGTTCTTGCCGGGCTTGCGGCCGGCCCGTTTGTCGGCGCGGGCGGCCTCCGTGGCAGTCAGATAGCGGGACAGCAGGACCGCTTCGGGGCAGCGGCCGGTGCTGCGGGAGCGCCGCTCGGTGGTCAGCGTGTCGAGGAAGTCCTGGACGAGGGGGTGGTGGACGGGCGCGCGTTCGCTCTTGCTGCCCGTGCAGGTGAGGGTCTCGCCGCGGATGGACAGCGCGGCGGCGACGGCGGGAAGGATGCCGTCGCGGCGCTGGCGGAGTACCGGTGCGGTCGCGCTGAGGGAGTCGGCCGCGTTCGTCCAGCCGATGCGCGGGTCACCGCCGCCGTACGCGGCGGTGTGCGACTGCGGCGCGATGTGCGCCTGTGGTGTCTGCGCCTGTTGTGCCATATGCAATGGAGCTTCCTCCCCGAGTGTCCCCTTAAGTGCCGGGGCTCGCCCAAGTATGCAGTGTGGCCCACGAGTCGATCATTCCCCCGGTGGCGTCATGCCCCGGTGTCGCTCCGGCCGCCCGGCGCCGGGACCGCACGGCACAGGGCCGGTGACGTCCCGCGCGCCCCCGTCGTACGGGCTGCCGGTGAGCACCCGGGACGGGGCCGCGACCGGCCGCCGACGGGAGGCGAGGGGACGCCGGGAGGGAGCCGGGCGGGGCGCCGGAAGGGAGCCCGGAGGGGCGCCGGAAAGATGCCGGAAAGGGGGACCCGCGGCAGGGGCGGCGTCCGCCGGCCCTGCGGGAGGGGCCCGGCGAGCGGCGCCGGTACGGCGGGAGTTGGGCCCTCCCGCGCGGGAGTGGCGAGGCCGCCGCAGGGTGTCCGCGCCGGCGGCGGGGCCCCCGGTCACCGGGGGCGGGGGCGGTGACCGCCGATCGTCCTACCGCATAGGCTGTTCGGTACCAGCCAGCACCAGCAGAAGGCCAACGCCATGACGACAGGTCGGATTGGGCTGGGGGCACCGCCCGGCCCCCAGGGCCAGGGAAACGCCGCAGCGCCACCGAACCGGGCGTACGCCGGGCAGGTCGTGCAGTTCCCGGACCCCGTCCGGGCCGCCCGCCATCCGCACGGGGTGCGGGTCGACCACAACGGGTTCCCGGACTTCTCCGCGTACGCCCGTGCGGCGGCCGAGATCGCCGAGCCGCCGGACGGTTTCGGCGGTGACGAACTGCGGCTGACGGACTACGTGTCGGCCAACGCCGCGCTGCACGCCGAGGGGCACGAACTCTGGTCGGACCTGCCGCCGGTCGCCACCCCGCACGGCTGGACCTGGCACCACGTGGCGCACAGCCGCCGCATGGAACTGATCCCCGTCGAGGTCAAGGCGCTGCTGCGGCACCACGGGGGGCTGGCCACGGCGGCTGTCGACCACACGAAGACCGGCACCCGCCCGCTCCAGGAGACCCGGCCCGCGCACTTCGCCGTGCCGCACGGTCCCGAGCCCGCCGTCACCGAGCGGCAGATCACCGACGTCGAGGAGCGGCTCGGCTACCGGCTGCCCGGCGCCTACCGGTCGTTCCTCAAGGCCGCCGGAGGCTGCGCGCCGCAAGGGGTCGCGCTGGACGCGGAGTTGGGCCTGCTGGTGGACCAGCCGTTCTTCACGGTGCGCGACGACGCCGCCGTCAACGACCTCGTCTACATCAACAAGTGCCTGCGCGACCACCTCACCAAGGACTATCTGGGTGTCGGTTTCGTCCAGGGCGGCCTGATCGCGGTGAAGGTGAAGGGGGAGGCGCCCGGTTCGGTGTGGTTCTGCGCGTACGACGACGCGCGGGACGCCGACGGCATGCAGGTGCAGGAGCGTGTGGAGCGTCTGCTGAGGCCGTGCGGCACCGACTTCGACGAGTTCCTGCTGCGGCTGGCCGGCAACCCGCCGGAGCTGGAGACCGTGGCGAACCTGATGGTGGACGGCGGCTTCGCCCGCGCCGTCCCTGTGGAGAGGTGAGAGCGCGATGGTGACCTTCGCGCAGGCCCAGGAGCGTGCCGAGCACTGGATCAACGGTGACGTACCCGGGTACCAGCACCGCGAGGTGCGCGTCCGCGAGTTCGACCTGGGCTTCGTGGCCTGGGCCGAGGACCGGGAGGGCGGCCCGGTCTCGGACGGCGGCAACACCCGCCTGGTCATCGCCCGTGACAGCGGCGAGACGACGCTGTGGCCCGCGCTGCCGGTGGGTGAGGTCATCCGGCGCTACGAGGAGGAGTACGGCGCGGAGGAGCCGGCCGCGCCTCCGGCCGCGCCGCAGCAGCGGCTCGATCTGGAGGCGACGTCCTTCCTGCTGACACCGCCCGAGTGGCTTCAGGAAGCGGCCGACAAGATGGGCATTCCCGACCGGCGTGCGGAGTCCGCGTCCGGCACGGGCAGTGCCTCCGCCGCCCCCGGTCCGGCCTCCGCGCCGCCCCAGGGCTCCACGCCGTCCCGGGACCTTTCCGGCACCGCCTCGTCGGGCCCGGCCGGTGACGACGCCGGTGCGGGCGATACGAGTGGTACGGGTGGTGCCGGTGCGCCGAGCTGGCCCGAGGCACCGGGCGGTGCCACACCGTCGGGCGGTACGGGCCCCGGTCCCACCGGGGGGTCCACCGCCGGGGCCAGCCCGTGGGACGGGGCGGACACCGGCGGGCTCGGCAGCGGTGAGGCGCAGCAGCCCCCCGCGACGGTGTTCGCGCCGCCGCTGATGGGCAGCGACGAGGACGACACCCCGCCGCCCCCCGGCTCCGAGGCCCGCACGGCGCTGCTGCCCGAGGGCGGTGTGCTGCCGCCGACGGCGATCGCTCCCGCGCTCGACGATCCGGACGCCCCGGATCACGCGGCCGGGAAGTCCGCCGCGTCCGCCCCGGGACCGGACCGGCCCTCTCAGGACGGCGCGCCCCACGCCGACGACACCGGCACGGGCGGTAGCGGTACGGGCGACGCCGGGACGGCCGACACCGGCACGGGCGGCAGCGGGAAGGCCGACAGCGCGAAGGGTGACGGCGGCGCGGGCGGCAGCACCGGTACCGGCGGTGGTGCTGTCCACCATGCCGCCACGATGCTCGCCGACCCCTCCCAGGGCGGCTTCCCCGCGCCCCCCGCACCCGGTGCGCCCCCCGCGCCGGGTGCCTCCGGCGGCGACGGTGACCTCGCCGACGCCGCCACCGGCCGCGCCCCGCGCGGGACGCCGCGGCCCGCCCGCGGTGGCGGCCCCACCGTGCCCCCGCCGCCCGGCGCCCCCGGCACCCCCGGTGCCGGGTCCCGCCCCGGCGGCTCCGCCACCCCGCCGCCGCCCTCCCCGCCGGGCCCGCCCGGCGCCCCGGGCGGCACCGAGGGTTCGTCCGGCGGTGCGGGCGGCGGCTATGTGCCCACGCAGCTCGTCTCGGCGGACGAGCTCGCGGAGAAGGTCGGCCAGGGCGGCGGCCCGAAGCCGGACGCGGACGCACCCGGCGGCGCGGCCACACCACCGCCCGCCGCTCCCGGCGGTGACGTCCACCACGCCGCGACGATGCTCGCCGGTCCCGGGACGGTGGGCCCCGGCACGCCCCCACCACCCGGGGCGCCCCCGGCCGCGCCCGGCACCCCGCCGCCAGGCGCTGTCGGCATGCCGCCCGGCGCGGTCCCCGGCGGTGCCCCCGGCATGGGCACCCCGCCCCCGGGAGCCGCCGCACAGCCGCCGCCGTCCGGTCTGCCGACGGTCGGCCCCGGTTACATGGCCGTACTGCGCTACCGCGCGCACGACGGCTCCGAGCAGCAGCTCATCCGCCGTTCCGCGCCGGGCACCCCGCACCCCGAATGGCAGCTGCTGCACGAGTTGCGGGCCATGAACGTGCCGCCGCAGCAGGTGGTGGAGCTGCACACCGAGCTGGAGCCGTGCGACCTGCCCGGCGGCTACTGCGCCCGGATGATCCGGGAGACCTGGCCGCAGGTGCGGGTCAGCCACACCGCCTCGTACGGCACCGACCACGCCTCCCGGCAGCAGGGCATGCGCCACCTGATCGAGCACCAGGGCGAACTGCACCAGGTCGCCGACGCGCCCGCGCGGCCCGCGCCCAACCCGGTGCCGCTGCCGCCGCCCGGCCAGATCCCGCCCGCACCGCCCCTGCCGCCCGACGCCGTCGGCCAGGAGCTGATGCAGGCGTTCGGCCCGCAGGGCGTCTTCCGCTTCGACCAGCGGGCCGTCTCCCGCCAGGGCGTGCCCGACATCGTGGCGCAGACCCTGGTGTGGGCCGGGGTCCCCCTCGACATGGGGCCCTTCTTCTGGGGCCAGGCGCAGCCGGGCAGGCCCATTCCGACGCTGGCCGAGCTCGCCCAGGAACGCGGGGTGCAGCCCGCGTCGGACGCCGCGTCGTACCTGGTGGTCGGCACCGACTTCGGCCGGCAGCTGTGCGTCCAGTACGGGACGGCGCACATCGTCGCCGTCCCGCTGGAGGCGGGGCCCGGCGGGCAGCCGGCGGCGGCGCCGCAGTTCGTCAACACCGGGCTGCCGGAGTTCGTACGGTGCATGGCCATGCTGGGCCGGATGTGGCGGCTGCGGTACGGGCTGACGCCCGAGCAGGCCGGACGGTGGACCGTCGACTTCCAGGCGCAGCTCGCCGCGCTCGACCCGGCGGCGCTCGGCTCCCCCGAGAACTGGTGGGCGGTCCTGCTGGAACAGATGTGGGACGGCCTGTTCTGACGCCCCCTGCGACAGCCTGACTGCCTGACGGCCTGACCGTCTGACTGCCTGACCGTCTGGCCGTCGGACCGCCCGCTCGTCCGGCCGGCCCGGTGCTCCCTCGCTGCCCCCGGCGGGGCGGGGCGGCACCGGGCCGCCGGCGCCGGGGTGAGGCGCGAGCCCTCTCCGCCGGACGGAGCACGAGCGCGCGCGGCCCCGCCCCGTACACGAGACGCTCGGTCCATGTACGGGGAGAGCAGCACCCTCCACCGCGCGGGCCGCCCGCGCCACAGACGCCGGTGGCCGAGGATCACCGTGCTGACCCTCGTGGTGCTCTTCCTGGTGGTGGCCGCGGCCGTCTCCGCGACCTATCTGTGGGCGGGCACCCGGCTGAAGCAGACCGACGCGCTGGCCGACTACCCCGGCCGCCCCTCCCGCGGTGAGGGCACCAACTGGCTGATCATCGGCTCGGACACCCGTGCCGATCTGACCCCCGAACAGCGCCGGAAGCTCCATGTGGGCGGCGGCGGACAGCGCAACACCGACACGGTGATGCTGCTGCACTACGGGGAGGCGGGCCCGTATCTGGTGAGCCTCCCGCGCGACTCGTACGTCCCCGTGCCGGGCCACGGCAAGGCGAAGATCAACTCGGCGTACGCCCAGGGCGGCCCCGAACTGCTCACCCGCACCGTCGAACAGGCCACCGGACTGCGCCTCGACCACTACGCGGAGATCGACTTCCTCGGCTTCACTCATGTGGTCGACGCGTTGGAGGGGGTGCGGATCTGCCTCAAGGCGCCGCTGCACGACAAGAAGTCCGGCGCCGATCTGGACGCGGGCTGCCAGATCCTCGACGGCAAGCAGGCGCTGGCCTTCGTCCGGGCCCGCTACAGCGATCCGCAGGGCGATCTGGGCCGCGTCAAACGCCAGCGGCAGCTGCTGAGCGCTCTCGTGCGGGAGGGCACGGGGGCCTCGGTGGTGGCCGACCCGCCCCGCTTCTACGCGTTCACCGGCTCCGTCCTCGACGCGATCACCGTCGACCGGATGGGCTCCGTGGGGTCACTCACAAGGATGGGCTGGGAGATCAGGGGGCTGACGGACGGGAAAGGAGGGACAACAACCGTTCCTGTGGCGAACCCCGGGCTCAGCGTGCCTGGTGTGGGCAGTGTCGTCGCGTGGGACCCATCCGGGTCACGTGCGCTTTTTGATCAGTTGCGCCGTGATGTGCCGATTACGGCAACCACCGTGACGTGACGCATCCTGGTAACGGGCCGGTCTCGCCAAGATCGTCGGGATCGCATCAGGAGACGGAACAGCCGAGATAAGGGGCTCGATATGAGTGCGTCGTCACCGCACGGCTTCACTGTCGTCAGGGGCCGCGGGTACCGGCCCGAACAGGTCGACGCCCGGATGACCGAGCTGAACGCCCAGCGCGAGGCCGCCCGGGAACGCACCGCACAGCTCACCCGGCAGGCCCAGGAGATGACGGAGGAGATCGAACGGCTCCACGCCGTCGTCGCCGCCCTCCCCCCGCAGACCTACGAAGCCCTCGGGCCCCGCGCCCAAGGGCTCCTCGCCACCGCCGAGGCCGAGGCCGCCGACCTGCGGGCCGCCGCCGAGGCCGAGGCCCAGGCCCTCACCGAACAGGCCGAGGAGGAGGCCCGCACCCTCCGCGACACCGCCCGCGAGGCCGCCGCCCGGCGCCGCGCCGACGCCGAGGCCGCCGCCGCCCGCACCGTGGAGACCGCGCAGGACCACGCCGACGAACTCCGCGCCCAGGCCCGCGCCCAGGCCGACAAGGTCGTCCGGGAGGCCACCGAGGCGCTCCGCGAGATGTCCCGCCGCTGCGCCGCCCTCCTCGCCGAACAGGAGAAGGAGCAGGCCGCCGAGTCCGACGCCACCGACCGGGAGCTCGCCGCACAGGAGGCGGCCTGCGACGCCCGCGTCGCCGACCTCGACGAGCGCGGGCAGCACGTCCTCGCCGATGCCAGGCGGCAGCACGCCGAGGCCGAGGAGTGGGCCCGGCACCGGCACGAGGACGCGGTCGCGCAGGGGGAGGAACTCCTCGCCCAGGCGCGGGTCCGCGAAGAGGCCATCGCCCGGGAGACCGAACGGGTGCTGCGGGAGCACGCGGAGCAGGGCGACGAACTGAAGCAGCACATGGCGCATGTGCGGGCCTCCCTCGCCGCGCTGACCGGCCGCACCTCCGATGCGGCCCCCACCCTCCCCGCCCAGCAGTCCACCTCCACCCAGGACTGAGACCCGGCCGGAGGCCGCACCCGGGTGCCCCTGTGCGGGCCGTGCGCGGGAGAAGCCGCGCCTGCACCGGGGGCCGGTCGGGTTGTGCGCCCGGGGAGCACTTCACCCGGGCCTTTCCTCCCCGGCGGGTCCTCCGGGGAGGGGGCCTCCGAGGGGGGCGAGGGCGCGGCGCCGGGGCGGGTCCGGCACCGGGCCCGGGTGCCCGCCGGGCGTGGGGGTCCGGTGGGCAGTGAGCCGGGACGGGGTGTCTGCGCGTCGGCGTAGGGTGGAAGGGGCCCGGCCGCGTGTCGGGCTTTTCGGCGTGGCCGGCCACGCCGACCCACCGGACGGAAAGCCGAAAGCGAAGCCTTCATGAGCCTGCACGGTCTGCTCGACGCCGTCACCAAGGACCCCGCGCTGGCGGAAGCCGTCAAGGCCGCGGCCGACGGCAATCGCCACCATGTGGACATCGTGGGCCCGGCGGCGGCCCGCCCCTTCGCGGTGGCCGCCCTGGCCCGTTCCGCGCAGCGCCCGGTGCTGGCGGTGACGGCCACCGGCCGCGAGGCCGAGGACCTGGGTGCGGCGCTGCGCTCCCTCCTCCCGGAGGAGGGCGTCGTGGAGTACCCCTCGTGGGAGACGCTGCCGCACGAGAGGCTGAGCCCCCGCTCGGACACCGTGGGCCGCCGGCTGGCGGTGCTGCGCAGGCTCGCGCACCCGGATGCGGACGATCCGCAGGCGGGCCCGGTCTCGGTGGTGGTGGCGCCGATCCGCTCGGTGCTCCAGCCGCAGGTCAAGGGCCTGGGGGACCTGGTGCCGGTCGCGCTGCGGCAGGGGCAGAGCGCGGATCTGGAAGAGGTCGTGGACGCGCTCTCGGCCGCGGCGTACGCGCGGGTCGAGCTGGTGGAGAAGCGCGGCGACTTCGCGGTGCGCGGCGGCATCCTCGACGTCTTCCCGCCGACGGAGGAGCACCCGGTCCGGGTGGAGTTCTGGGGCGACGAGGTCGAGGAGATCCGCTATTTCAAGGTCGCCGACCAGCGGTCGCTGGAGATCGCGGAGCACGGGCTGTGGGCGCCGCCGTGCCGGGAGCTGCTGCTGACCCGCCAGGTGCGGGAGCGGGCAGCCCAGCTGGCCGAGGTCCATCCGGAGCTGCACGAACTGCTCGGCAAGATCGCCGAGGGCATCGCGGTGGAGGGCATGGAGTCCCTGGCGCCGGTGCTGGTGGACGAGATGGAACTGCTGCTGGATGTGATGCCGGCGGGCAGCATGACGGTGGTGTGCGACCCGGAGCGGGTGCGTACGCGGGCCGCGGATCTGGTGGCGACCAGCCAGGAGTTCCTCCAGGCGTCGTGGGCGGCGGCGGCCGGCAGCGGCGACGGGGAGGGCGGCAAGGCCCCCATCGACGTGGGGGCGGCCTCGCTGCGCGGTATCGCCGAGGTGCGGGAGCACGCGCGTGAGCTGGGCATGATGTGGTGGACGGTGAGCCAGTTCACCGCCGACACGGAGGCCGAGGAGGACGGGGACACCCTCCGGCTGGGCATGCAGGCCCCGGAGACCTACCGGGGCGACACCGCGCGGGCGCTGGCCGACACCAAGGGCTGGCTGGCCGACGGCTGGCGCTGTGTGTACGTCACGGAGGGGCACGGCCCGGCGTCCCGCACGGTCGAGGTGCTGGGCGGCGAGGGGGTGCCGGCGCGGCTGGCCGGGCCCGAACTGACGCTCGACGCGAATCTGGTGCACGTGGCGTGCGGCTCCCTCGACCGGGGCTTCCTCGCCCCCGGTCTGAAGCTGGCCGTGCTGACGGAGACGGATCTGACCGGCCAGAAGGCGGCGGGCAGCCAGACGGCCCGGATGCCGGCGCGGCGCCGCAAGCAGATCGATCCGCTCACGCTCCAGCCGGGCGACTACATCGTCCACGAGCAGCACGGTGTGGGCCGCTACATCGAGATGGTGCAGCGCACGGTGCAGGGCGCGACCCGCGAGTACCTGCTGGTGGAGTACGCGCCGGCCAAGCGCGGCCAGCCCGGGGACCGGCTGTTCGTGCCCACCGACCAGCTGGAGCAGATCACCAAGTACGTGGGCGGCGAGCAGCCCACCTTGCACCGGCTGGGCGGCGCGGACTGGACGAAGACGAAGGCGCGGGCGAAGAAGGCGGTCAAGGAGATCGCCGCCGACCTGATCAAGCTCTACAGCGCGCGGATGGCGGCGCCCGGTCACGCGTTCGGCGCGGACACCCCCTGGCAGCGGGAGCTGGAGGACGCGTTCCCGTACGCCGAGACCCCGGACCAGCTGACGACGATCGGCGAGGTCAAGGAGGACATGGAGAAGTCGGTGCCGATGGACCGGCTGATCTGCGGCGACGTCGGCTACGGCAAGACGGAGATCGCCGTGCGGGCGGCCTTCAAGGCGGTCCAGGACGGCAAGCAGGTCGCGGTCCTGGTGCCGACGACGCTGCTGGTGCAGCAGCACTTCTCCACGTTCACGGAGCGGTACGGGCAGTTCCCGGTCAATGTGCGGGCGCTCTCCCGGTTCCAGAGCGACAGCGAGGCGCGGGCGACGCTGGACGGGCTGCGGGACGGCACCGTCGACGTGGTGATCGGTACGCACCGGCTGTTCTCGTCGGAGACCAAGTTCAAGGATCTGGGCCTGGTCATCGTGGACGAGGAGCAGCGGTTCGGCGTCGAGCACAAGGAGCAGCTGAAGAAGCTGCGGGCGAACGTGGACGTGCTGACGATGTCCGCGACGCCGATCCCGCGCACGCTGGAGATGGCGGTGACCGGCATCCGCGAGATGTCCACGATCACCACGCCGCCGGAGGAGCGGCACCCGGTGCTCACGTTCGTCGGCCCGTTCGAGGACAAGCAGATCGGTGCCGCGATCCGCCGTGAGCTGCTGCGCGAGGGCCAGGTCTTCTACATCCACAACCGGGTGGAGTCCATCGACCGGGCGGCGGCCCGGCTGCGCCAGATCGTGCCGGAGGCCCGGGTCGCCACGGCGCACGGGCAGATGACGGAGCAGGCGCTGGAGCAGGTCGTCGTGGACTTCTGGGAGAAGAAGTTCGACGTGCTGGTCTCCACCACGATCGTGGAGAACGGCATCGACATCTCCAACGCCAACACCCTGATCGTGGAGCGGGGTGACACCTTCGGCCTGTCGCAGCTGCACCAGCTGCGGGGCCGGGTGGGCCGGGGCCGCGACCGCGGTTACGCCTATTTCCTCTACCCGCCGGAGAAGCCGCTGACGGAGACGGCGCACGAGCGGCTGGCCACCATCGCCCAGCACACCGAGATGGGTGCGGGCATGTACGTGGCGATGAAGGACCTGGAGATCCGCGGGGCGGGCAATCTGCTCGGCGGCGAGCAGTCGGGTCACATCGCGGGCGTCGGCTTCGACCTGTACGTACGGATGGTCGGGGAGGCGGTGGCCGACTACCGGGCGGCGCTGGAGTCCGGTGGGGCCGGGCCGGTGGAGGAGGCCCCGCCGGAGGTCAAGATCGAGCTGCCGGTCGACGCGCACGTCCCGCACGACTACGCGCCGGGCGAGCGGCTGCGGCTCCAGGCGTACCGGTCGATCGCCGCGGCGGCGACGGAGGAGGACATCGCCTCCGTCCGGGAGGAGCTGACCGACCGGTACGGGCCGCTGCCCGAACCGGTGGAGAACCTGCTGCTGGTGGCGGGGCTGCGGATGCTGGCCCGGTCGGTGGGGGTCTCCGACATCACGCTCCAGGGCAACAAGATCCGGTTCAGCCCGGTGGAGCTGCGCGAGTCGCAGGAGCTGCGGCTCAAGCGGGTCTACCCCGGTTCCGTCGTCAAGACGGCCAGCCATCAGGTCCTGGTGCCCCGGCCCAAGCCGGCGGGCATCGGCGGACAGCCGGTGACGGGCCGCGAACTGCTGGCCTGGGTGGGGGAGTTCCTCACCACCGTTCCCGGGTCCTGACAGCGAGGGGCCCGGCAGCGAGGGCCCCGGCAGCGAGGTCCGCGGAAGCACATATCCGCGAACGCGCCGTGCCCCGCCCGTGGCCCACGGGCGGGGCACGCGGGCTCAGTGCCGGGCCGGTACCAGGTAGGGCGCGGTGACGGCGGCTGAGCCGTTGTTGAGCTCCTTGTCGATCTCCTCCGCGGCGTCGCCGACCGCCGTGACGACGGTGACCAGGCCCCAGACGCCGAGGGCGAAGGCCGCCAGCGACAGGAGTACGCCGCTGAGGGCGGCCTTGCGGTTGGTGGCGATGCCCTTCTTGGCGCGGGAGCGGCCGGCCAGGCCGAGGACGAAGCCGATCAGTCCCAGGGTGCCGGAGGCCCAGAAGAGGATCGGGACGAGCCCGCACACCACGCCGACCAGGCCGAGGACGAGTGCGGTGAGTCCGAGCCCGTTGCGGGGCGCGGCGGCGGGTGCGGGCGTGTGGCTGTGGGCGTCGTAGGCGTGCGACATGGGATCCCCCCTGTGGGTACGGGCTGTGCGTGTGCCCTCTTGCGTCTGCGTGGTGAAGTGGTGGCCGGCGCCGGTGGTGTGAGTGGTGCCGGTGGTGTGGCCGGTGTGCGGAGCGGTCAGAGCGTGAGGCTCCACTGGGCCGGTTCGGTCTCGAAGTCGTTGAGGCTGACCTCCACGTCGAGGGTCTTGGCGCCGCGCGGGGCGTCGAAGCCGTAGAAGGCGGTGGCCCGTTTGCCGGGCAGCAGCCGGCCGGTGAATCCGCTGCCGACGGTCTCGCCGTCGAAGATGCCCTCGGTCGTCTCGCCGTCCTCGCCCTGGCGGGCGCCGACGGTGACGAGCGTGGTGTCGATCTTGCGGTCCGAGGTGTTCTCCAGCGTGACCCGCAGTTTCCAGGCCTGCTGTCCGTTCTTGTGCCCGGCCGCGTAGGCGGACGGGGTGAACGCGGTCGGCGCCGAGACGGTGACCTTGAGGCCCTTGCCCGGGTAGACGGCGCTCTCGCCGGCGGCCCGCGGCCCGGCGGCCTGCCCGCCGTCTTTGCCGTCCTGGCCCTTGCCGCTCCCCTTGCCCGGCCCGTCCTCGGCGCCGGCCGCCTTGCCGGCGGGCTTCTCCGTTGTGGGCTCCTCCGGTGTGCAGGCGCCGAGCGCGCCGAGGGCGAGCACGGCGGCGGCGGTGGCGAGCAGTGGGCGCGTACGGGGCTGGGCGCGGGTGGGCATGGGTCGTCCTCCGGACAGATGTGAGCGAGCCGGTGCGGTGAACTGTGAACCGACGGGTCAATAAGACCATCGTCTGTGAACCGAGTCAACCACGATCCATGAATCCGGGAATCTTCACGCCGTGAACGGAGGCAGTTCACAGGGTGGTGGGTATGCTCGTGCGCACCGCCGTGACCGGCCCGGCGGACGAGGCGATACGGGAGGGAACGGGCGATGAGCGGGGCGAACGGGGCGTCGGACGGCACCGAGGTGACGGCGGCGGCCATCGCCCGGCTCGCCGGAGTCGGCAGGGCCGCGGTCAGCAACTGGCGCCGCCGCCACCCCGACTTCCCCCGCCCGGTCGGCGGGACCGAGACCAGCCCCACCTTCTCGCTGACCGAGGTGGAGAGCTGGCTGCGCGCCCAGGGCAAACTCGCCGAGGCCCCGCCCCGGGAGCGGGTACGCCGCCGGCTGGAGAGCGACCCGGAGGGACACGGGCCGGCCCTCGTCCGCGCGGGCGAACACCTGGCCGGACTCGGCGAGCCGGCGCAGCCGGCCGACCGCTCCGAGCTGGAGCAGCTGGCCCGCGAGGTGGGCACCGAGACGGCGTTCGCCCAGCTGCTGGCCGACTACCTCGACGCCAACCCCCGCCAGTACACCCTCACCCCGCCCGGCACGGCCGCGCTGATGGCCCGGCTCGCCGGACCCGGCGACTCCGTCCTCGACCCCGCCTGCGGCTCGGGCGAACTCCTGGCCGCCGCCCTCACCGCCGAGGGCACGGCCGGCACCCCGTCACCCGGCGGTGCCGGCACCCCGCGCACCCTCCACGGGCAGGACACCGACCCGCTGCTGGCCCGCCTCGCCGCGCTCCGCCTCACCCTGCGCGCCGGGGCCGCCCGTCCTGCCGGGGACGCCGCGCGCGCCCGCACCCCGGACACCGCCGTGGACATCCGCGCCGAGGACGCGCTGCGCACCGAGGAGCCCGCCGCCGCCCCGTCGGTGGCCACCGTGCTGTGCCACCCGCCGTTCAACGAGCGCAACTGGGGCCACGACGAGCTGGCCTACGACCCGCGCTGGGCCTACGGGCTGCCGCCGCGCACCGAGTCCGAACTGGCCTGGGTGCAGCACGCGCTGTACCGGCTGCGCCCCGGCGGCACCGCCGTCCTGCTGCTGCCGCCCGCCGTCGCCGCCCGCCGCACCGGCCGCCGGGTGCGCGCCGCGCTGCTGCGCAAGGGCGCCCTGCGCGCCGTCCTCGCACTGCCCCCGGGGGCCGCGGCCCCGCACAGCCTGCCGCTGCACCTGTGGGTGCTGCGCAAGCCGGAAGGCGCCTCGGCCGCCCACACCCGTCTGCTGCTGATGGACGCGGCCGGCGGCCGGGCCGAGGGCGAACCGGCGCCGCCCTGGGAGGAGACCGCCGAGGCCGTGCTGACCGCCTGGCGGGCGTTCGACGCGGACGGCACCGTCACCGAACGGCCCGGGGTGTGCGCCGCGCTGCCGGTCATCGACCTGCTCGACGACGAGGTGGACCTCACCCCCGCCCGGCATCTGCTGCCCGGCGGCGCCCGGACGGACGCCGCCGCCCTCACCGCCGTACGGGCCGAACTGGAACGCACCCTGCGCCGCACCCTCGACCTGGCCGCCGGTGACGCGACCGGAACCGCGGACGGACGGCGGGACGGGACGGACGGCGAACTGCCCGAGGCGACCGTGGGCGAGCTGGCCCGCACCGGCGCCCTCGAAGTGCACACCGCCTCGGCCGAGCCGGTCACCACGGCGCCGGGGGATGTCGTCGTGCCGGTCCAGGGGCGGGGCGCCGCCTATGTGGTGGCCGAGGGGGAGGAGGGCGCCCGGCTGGACAAGCCGCTGTGTCTGCTGCGGGTGGACCCGGCCGCGCTGGACGCCTGGTTCGTCGCCGGGTTCCTGCGCTCCACCGCCAACACCCGGCAGGCCAGCAGCTACGCCTCCAGCGCCTCCCGGATCGACGTGCGCCGGCTGCGGCTGCCCCGGCTGCCGCTGGAGCGGCAGCGCGCCTACGGCGAACGCTTCCGCCGCCTCGCCGAGTTCGAGGCCGCGCTGCGGCGGGTGGGCGAGCTGGGCGGGGAGTTCGTCCAGGGGATGTTCGACGGGCTCGCCGACGGCACGGTGCCGCCCTCCTGAACCGGGCGCGGACGCCCGCGGGTTGCAACGATTCCGCTTCTTGTCGGGCCGGGTTCCCCGGTCACGTATCCGTGGCCGCATCCCGCTGTATACGCTCACCTCCTGCCTTGTCCGCTCCTGTCCCGTCCGGAGGAAAGATGTACGGCCCGGCCACGCCGACGCCGACCCGCGCCCTCCTGGCGCGGATCGCCTTCGCGTCGTTCCCGCTCTGGTCGCTGGGTCTGCTCTCGTGGGTGCCCTCGCTGCGGTTCGCCGTACTGCGCCGGCGCCCGTACGACTGGGCGGTGTTCGCCCTGGCGTGCGTGCTGACCGTGGTGTACATCGTGCTGCTGGTCAAGGTGCCCGAGACGAAGCCGGGCGAGGAGGGCAACGCGCAGCTTGCCGCGGGGATCTACATCATCCTGCTGATCGGCGGCGCCGTGGTGCACGCGCTCCTGGGCGACCGCCCGCGCCGCGCGCCCGCACCGGGTCCGGGGCCCGTGCCGGGCGCTGGGCCCGTGCCGGGTGCCGGGGCCATGCCGGGCGCTGGACTTGTGCCGGGTGCCGGGCCTGTGCCGGGTCCCGGTCCTGTGCCCTACCCGGGCGGCGCGGCCCACACCGCGGCGCCGGGCCCGGCCGCGGGCCCGTACGGTCCGCCGCAGCCGCCCGCCGCCACGCCGGGACCGGCCGGTCCCGCCCCGACACCGGGTCAGCTCGCGGGTCACGGCCCGGCGCCGGGCCGGCCTGCGGGGCCCGCCCCCGCGATGGGCCCCGTCGGTCCCGTACCCGGGATGAGCCCCACCGGTCCCAGCGGTCCCGCCCCCACCATGAACCCCACCGGACCCGCCGCCCCCGTCCCGTCCGCGGACCCCTACGGTGCGCCCGGCCCGTACGCGCCGACGGCCCCCGCCGGGTCCGCGCCGCCGCCCGCCTCCCCGCGCATGCGGCAGGTCGCCTCCGAGCTGGCCGAACTCGGCGAGGCGCTGCGCCGCCAGGGCGACGGCCGGCAGGACGCGGCCCCGCACGACCCCCGCCGCCGGCCCGGACAGTCCAGCCGGCCCGGGCAGCCCGGACAGTGGGGCCCGGCATGAGGCCCGGACGGCTGATCGCGGGCCGCTACGAGCTGTCCGAACCGCTCGGCAAGGGCGGTATGGGACAGGTGTGGGGCGCGCTCGACACGGGGCTCGGCGGCCGGCCCGTCGCCGTCAAGCTGGCCCACTCGGACCGCATGGCCTCCCTCGTGCAGAGCGCCGACCCGCAGGAGATCCGGCGCCGCTTCGCCCGCGAGTGCCGGGTGACCGCGCAACTGGACCACCCCGGCCTGGTGACCGTGTACGACGCGGGCCAGGACGGCGACGAACTGTTCCTGGTGATGCAGCGGCTCGACGGCAGCGACCTGGCCGACCATCTGGCGGAGCACGAGCCGTACCCGTGGCAGTGGGCCGTCGCGGTGGCGGCGCAGCTGTGCGCGGCGCTCGCCGCCGTGCACGCGGTCGGTGTCGTCCACCGCGATCTGAAGCCCGGCAACGTGATGGTGCGCCCCGACGGCCGGGTCGTCATCCTCGACCTGGGCATCGCCTCGGTCGGCGCCCCCGACGTCACCCGGCTGACCCGCACGGGCGCGCTGGTGGGCACCCCCGTCTACATGGCGCCCGAACAGGCGACCGGCCGTACGGCGGTCGGCCCCGCGGCGGATCTGTACGCACTGGGTGTGGTGCTCTACGAGCTGCTGGCCCGCCGCGTCCCGTTCGAGGCCCCCGAGGCGGCCGGGCTGCTGTACAAGAAGCTCCACGAGGAGCCCGAACCGCTGGAGCTGGTGTCCCCCGGGGTGCCCGCGCCGCTGCCGGCGCTCGTGCGGCGCCTCCTGGACCGCGACCCGGCCGGCCGCCCCGCCGACGCGCACGAGGTGTACGCCCAGCTCGCCCCGCTGCTGCCCCGCCCGGGCGAGCGGGCCCCGGGCCCGCCGCTGGACCCCACCCGGCCGTTCCTGGCACCGGCCGCGCCGTGGCCGCCGCGGCGCGGCGCCCAGCCGGTGGCCGGCGGCGAGCTGAACGCCGCGCTGGAGGACATCCGCCGCCTGCTGGGCGCCGGCCGCTACACCGAGGTCGCCGCTCTCCTCGGCAGCGCCCTGCCGGCGGCGGAGGCGACCTACGGCGAGGGCTCCCCGGTGGTGCGCACCCTGCGCAAGCAGTACGCCACCGTCCTGGTGGACACCGGCCAGTACGCCGAGGCCCTGCCCCAGCTCGCGCTGCTCATCCGGGACACGGTCCGCGAGCGCGGCCTGGGCGATCCGGCGGTGGCGCAGCTCCTCCAGGACGAGGCGCTGTGCCGCCACCACATCTCGGCGCCCGCCCCGGCCCCGCCCCCGTCCGCGTACTGACAGGGCGTCACAGCCGGCTCACTGCTCCTCCTCCCATTGCAGTTCGCGTTCCTCCTCGCGGGCGCGGCGGCGGGAGCGCTCCCTGCTGCGGAGCTGGCGCATGATGCGCAGGAAGGGGTTCTTCTCGCGCTGCTCACGGGACTGGCGGTCCAGCTCCTGCCACAGGCGTTCGGACCGCTTCTCCACGTCCAGCTCGTCCAGGATGCGGTCGGCCTCGGCCAGCAGGGCGCCGTGCAGCTGCCATTGGCGGGGGTGCTCGCGCACGGTGTCCAGGAGCTGGAAGGCGACGGTGTCACGGCTGGCGCGGCTGGCCTCCAGGGACCGTACGAGCTGCGCCTCGGCCTCTTCCGCGTTGGCGCTGACGGGGGTGGTGATCAGCTCGGCGAACGCCTCGACCGCCTGGGCCATGTGGTGGAAGAGGGCGTTCATGCTGTCGGCGATGTCGTCGCGGAACAGCGGTTCGGCGGTGCGTTTCTTCGCCAGGTCGGTGACGGTCCGGCAGGTGGTGCGCAGCACCACGGCGCAGATCTCCAGGGTGTCCAGCCCGGTGCGCAGCACCACCCGGGAGAGCAGCCCCTCGCGCACCCGCGGGTTGAGCCGGAGGCTGTCCTCGGCCCGGCGCAGTTCGACGTCCACCTCGACGATGTCGTGGTCGAGCTGCCGCGCCTGGTGCAGCCGGTCGGCGGCCTTCCCGACCGGGGTGTGGCCGCACACGTCCTCGCCGAGCGCGTTCAGCAGGCCGCTCATCCGGCCCGCGAGGTCGATGACGGCGTCGCCCGCCGGCTGGACCCACACCGGGGGGACGAACAGCACGTTGAAGGCCAGTCCGACGATGGCGCCGATCAGGGTCTCCAGCACCCGGTCCCAGGCCATGGCCGCGACCTGTCCCTGTGTCACCCCCAGGACGAGCATGGCGCTGATCGCCGTCTCGGGGACGAATTCGCCGGCCTTCACGAACCGGCCGACGATCAGGGCGGCGAGGATGACCACGCCCAGGCTCCACCAGGTGAGCCCGACCAGGGCGCTGAATCCGCTGGAGAGCAGGACGCCGGCGACCACGGCGTTGACGCGGCGGATGCCGGTCCGCAGCGTCGTGAAGAGGGTGACCTGGGTGACCAGCAAGGCCGTCAGCGGCGCGGTCAGCGGCGCCTGTTCGCTGCTGAGCTGGAGGGCGACGACGTAGCTGATCACGGCGGCGACAGTGGACCGGGCCGTCTGGGCGAACTCGGGTTCCCTGTGCCGCCGGACCAGGTTGAGCAGGGGGTCGGTCACATCGCGCACCCTGCGTCCCTGCCCGCTTTGTCCCTCGTTGCCACGTGGAGGGCGCCGTCGGGGTGACGTGCTCCCCGTGCCGGGGCGTGGCTGGGAAGGTTCCATCCGGGCCGGGTCCCCGCGAGGCCGCGCACTATGCTCGCCCGGTGATCGACAACGCCACTGACCAGCACCGACCCGCCCGCCCCCGGATACCCGCGCCCCGTTCCGCACGCAGGCGTGCCGCCGCCGCCGTCGCGGCGGTGGTCGCCGTCGGCACCCTGGTGGCCGGATGCGACGGAACGGGGTCGTCCGGGGGCCGCGACGACGCCAAGGGCTCCCCGGACCACGGCTCCGGCCGCACCGCCGCCCCGGACGGTACGTCCCCGGGCGGCGGCAAACCCACCAGCCCCCTGGACAACCCGGACGGCACCAAGCCGGGACTGGCCCCGCTGACCTCGGACGCCGACAAGGCGCGGGCCCGCCGCGTCATCGAGCAGCTGCGCACCAAGGGCCGCGGGCCCAAGACGGGCTACGAACGGGACAAGTTCGGCTACGCCTGGATGGACACCGCCGACGGCGTCCCGTTCGCCCGCAACGGCTGCGACACCCGCAACGACCTGCTCAAACGGGACGGCGCCAAACTGCGCTTCCGGTCCGGGTCCGACTGTGTCGTGGAGTCCATGACGCTGGACGACCCGTACACCGGCAAGCGGCTGGAGTGGACCAAGCGCCGCGCCACCGAGGTGCAGATCGACCACGTGATGCCGCTCTCCTACGACTGGCAGATGGGGGCCGCGGGCTGGTCGGACGCCAAGCGGCGCCGTATCGCCAACGACCCCCTCAACCTGCTGCCGGTGGACGGCCCCGCCAACAACGCCAAGCGCGACTCGGGCCCCGCCTCCTGGCTGCCCCCCAACAAGCGGATCCGCTGCGCCTACTCCGTGCGGTTCGCCCAGGTGGCCCTCAAGTACGACCTGGCCGTCACCGCGCCGGACAAGCGCACGATGCTCACCCAGTGCGGCGGGTGAGCCGGGGCGGGGCATGAGCGCGCCGGGCGGCTACAGCGCCCTGTTGACGGCCGCGAGGACGGCACGGACCCGGGCCGTGAGCACACAGGCGCCGCGGGCCCGGACGCCGTCGAGCGGGTCTCGCGGGGGCAGCGGGCGGGATGCTGGGGCATCTGCGCGTCGGCTGACCACCCGCGGGCCCGTCCGGCAGCCGGGGCCGGTGACGCCTGTGACTCCTGTGGCACAAGTGGCGTCGAGGCCGGGGAACAGCGACCCCACGGGCCCCGAATCGTTGGTCGATTCGATGTCGAACCGGTGGTCACGGACCGGTCCGACTCCCTACCATCGATCACCGCCA
The DNA here is from genome assembly GCF_000725885.1 of Streptomyces albus subsp. albus. Lineage (GTDB taxonomy): Bacteria > Actinomycetota > Actinomycetes > Streptomycetales > Streptomycetaceae > Streptomyces > Streptomyces albus. Next base: position 81,799 of record NZ_JODR01000011.1, read on the forward strand.
GGTCGCGCGCACCGGCGCGACCCCTCGCCGCCGCCGGGAGGCCCCATGGAAAGCCGTCACCGCAGGTTCGCGCTCACCCTGACCACCACCGCGGCACTCCTGACCGCGGCACCGCTGCTCAGCGCGTGCGGCAACGAAGCGCACCCGGGGGCCGCGGCCACGGTCAAGGGCGACCGGATCAGCATGGCGCAGCTCCAGTCCCGCGTCGGCGCCGTACGGGACGCGCAGCGTGCCGCACCCCAGGGCGAGCAGCTGATCAAGCAGAGCGGCAAGCTGACCCGCTCCACGCTCGACGGCATGATCCGCGAACGCATCGTCGCGCAGGCGGCGAAGGACGCCGGGGTGGGCGTCAGCCGCCGCGAGGTCCAGCAGGTCCGCACCCAGCTGGAGACGCAGGCCGGCGGCAAGAAGCGGCTGGAGGCGACGCTGCTGCGCCAGCAGGCCGTCGCGCCCGACGAGATCGACGACCGCATCCGGATGCAGCTGCGGGTCGAGAAGATCGCCGCGGCCAAGGGCATCGACCCGACCTCCCCGCAGGGCAACCAGCAGCTCAACAAGGAGCTGTCCCGGGTGTCCCGGGACATGAAGATCGACGTCAACCCGCGGTACGGCGCCTGGGACGCCGGCACCTCCACCCTCGCCGGCGCGAAGACCCCGTGGCTGCGCGACCTGACGGGCCAGGCCGCCGACCGGGCCCAGCGCATGTGACCTGCCCCTCCCGGTGCGCCCCGGGAGGGCGGATGTGTCCCCGGGGCGTGGGCTGTCTTCCGGGGCAGGACTGGTGCCCTGGGCGGGCGGACGGCGCCTCGGGAGGGCGAACCGGTCCCCTGGCGTGTGAGCCCCCTGCTGGGGCGGGACCGGCGCCCCGGGCGGGCGGGCCGCGCCCTGGAGGGCGCATGGTGCCTCGGCAGGGCGGACGGCACCCCCGTAAGGGCGAGGCGTCTCGGGAGGGCGGTTCCGCATGAGCTGTCTTCTGGGGGCGGGGAGCGGCGCACGGGACAGGCGGACGCGCCCTTGCGCGGGCGGAGAGCGACCCCGGGAGGGCGAACCGGTCCCCTCGGTGGGTGAGCCGCCCGCTGGGGCGGGGGCCGGTGCCCCGGGCGGGCGGGCCGCGCCCTCGGCAGGGCGGACGGCGTCTCGGCAGGGCGGACGGCGCCCTGGCCCTGGCCGCGTGAGCCGCCCGCTGGGGCGGTGGAGCGGCGCCTTGGTGCGGGGGAGCGGTGCCGGGCCCCGTGGAGTCCTGGCCTGCGTCCGGCCGACGGTCGGCCGTCGGCCGTCCCGCCGCCGTCCGGGTTACGTTCGTAGCGTGAACGAGAGCACCGAGACCGGCCGTATCGTCCTGCTGACCACCACCCACCGGGTGGCGCCCGGCCTGCTGTCCTGGCCCGCCTGGGAGGCCCTGCGGGGTGCCGACCGCGTGCTGTGCGCGGACCCGGAGCACCCCCAGTTGCCGTACCTGCGGGAGGCCGGCGTCGAGGTGGAGACGGGTCCCGTGCCCGATGCCCGCACCCTGGTGGAGGAGTGCGCCGAGGGTGGCGGCCGGCCCCTGGTGGTGCTCGCCACCGCCGAGGGCGAGCCGGACCTCACCGACGGTCTCGCCCGGCTGGCCGGCTCGGGCCGCCAGGCCATGCCCGAACTCGAACTGCTGCCCGGCTCCTACGATCTGCCCGGTGCCCGCCTTCTGGACGCCGTCCAGGTCATGGACCGCATCCGCCGCTCCTGCCCGTGGAGCGGGCAGCGCACCCACGAGGGCCTGCTCAAGTACGCCGTCGAGGAGATCTACGAGCTCATCGACGCCGTCGAGCGCGGCGACCGCACCGAGTTGCGCGAGGAACTCGGCGACGTCCTCCTCCAGGTGATCTTCCACGCTCGGATCGCCCAGGACGATGCCGAGGAGCCGTTCGGCATCGACGACGTGGCCGCCACCCTGGTGGAGAAGCTGGTGCACCGGCACCCGCACGTCTTCGGGGACGAGGTGGCCGAGACCCCCGAGGACGTCAAGGCCCACTGGCTGCGGCGCAAGGCGCTGGAGAAGACCGAGCGCGTCTCGGTCACCGAGGGCGTGCCCCTCGGCCAGCCGGCGCTGGCGCTGGCCGCCAAGCTGGCCGGCCGGGCCCGTACCGCGGGGCTCACAGTCCCCGTGGACGCCCCGGACGCCGGGGGCACGGCTCCGGAGGCCGGGGTCGGGTACGCCCTCCTCGCCCTCGCCGTGGAGGCGGAGCGCGAGGGCATCGACCCGGAGGCGGCGTTGCGGGCCGCGGCGCGCGAGTACCGCGACCGCATCCGCGCCGCGGAGGCACCCGGCCGGGACGGGGACTGAGCCCGCACCCGGCGCCGTTCCGTACCCGCCCCGGCGGGGTGCGGCGGCACCCTTGACGCTGCCTTACCGCCCGGTAACACTGCCCGGATGGCGATCACGAGGGCCCACCGTCCCACGCCCGCGCTGGCCGCTTTCGCGGGGCTGGCCGCGGCCGATCTGTACGCGACGGCGACGTCCCCGCGGGGCCCGGCCCGCGCGGGCAAACCGCTGCTGATGCCCGTCCTGGCCGCACACGTGCTCCAGCGGTCACCGGCACCGCCCCGGGCACTGCTGGCGGGCCTGGCCTGCGCCGCCGTCGGGGACACGGCACTGCTGTGGGACCGGAACCGCCGCGCGCTGCTGACCGGGATGGCCGCCTTCCTGGGCACCCAGGTCAGCTACACGGCCGGTCTGACCGCGCGGCTGGGCGCCGTGCGGGGCCTGCGCGCCAGGCCGCGCCGCGCGGTGGCCGCGTTCGCCGCGTGGGGCGCGGTCAACGCCGCGCTGGCCCCGGCGCTGGACCGGGAGCTGCGCCTGCCGGTGGCGGGCTACAGCCTCGCGCTCGCCGCGATGGGGGCGGCGGCGCTCGGCGTCGGGGGCAAGGTGGCCGCGGGGGCGCTGTCGTTCCTCGCCTCGGACGCGCTGATCGGCCTCCAGCAGGCGGGCCGCCGGGTGCCGGCGCAGGAGACGCTGATCATGGCGGGCTATCTGCTGGGCCAGTACCTGCTGGCGGAGGGCTGGCTGGAGCGGACGCCGCAGCCGCCGGGGGCCGGACGGCCGGAGAGGTGCGGGCGCCGTCTACGGTCGTAGGCGTGCACGACCCGACGCAGCCCGCCTCCTGCCCGCCGCCCATGCCGCCGCTGTTCGACTGGCGGTTCGCCGCCGACCCGTACCCCGCGTACGCGTGGCTGCGGGAGCACGCGCCGGTGCGCCGCACCCGGCTGCCCAGCGGGGTGGAGGCGTGGCTGGTGACCCGGTACGCGGACGCCCGGCAGGCGCTGGCGGACCCGCGGCTGAGCAAGAACCCGCGGCACCACGGGGAGCAGGGGGCCCACGGCAAGGGCAAGGTCGGTATCCCGGGTGAGCGCAGCGCCAATCTGATGACGCATCTGCTCAACATCGACCCGCCGGACCACACGCGGCTGCGCCGGCTGGTCTCCAAGGCGTTCACCCCGCGCCGGGTCGCGGCCTTCGCGCCCCGCGTAAGGGAATTGGCGGACGGCCTCATCGACGGTTTCGCGGCGCGTGGTGAGGCGGATCTGATCCATGAGTACGCGTTCCCGCTGCCGATCTACGCCATTTGCGAGATGCTCGGTGTCCCCCGTCAGGACCAGGAGGACTTCCGGACCTGGGCGGGCATGATGATCCATCAGCCGGGCAGCCCGCGCGGTGGCGTGGGCCGTGCGGTCAAGAAGATGCGCGGCTACCTGGCGGAGCTGATCCACCGCAAGCGGGCCGAGCTGGAGCACAGCGGCGGCGCCGACGATCTGATCTCCGGACTGATCCGCGCCTCCGACCACGGTGAGCACCTCACCGAGAACGAGGCCGCCGCGATGGCCTTCATCCTCCTGTTCGCCGGCTTCGAGACGACCGTCAACCTGATCGGCAACGGCACCTACGCGCTGCTGCGCCACCCCGCGCAGCGGGCCGTCGTCCAGCGCGCCGTCGAGGAGGGGGACGAGGAACTGCTGGGCACCGCCGTGGAGGAACTGCTCCGCTACGACGGGCCGGTGGAGCTGGCCACCTGGCGGTTCGCCACCTGCGATCTGACCATCGGCGGCCGGCAGGTGCGGGAGGGCGAACCGGTGCTGGTGGTGCTGGCGGCGGCCGACCGGGACCCGGCCAGGTTCTCCGAGCCCGACACCCTGGATGTGACCCGCGGCGACAACCAGCACCTGGGCTACGGGCACGGCATCCACTACTGCCTGGGGGCGCCGCTGGCCCGGCTGGAGGGCCGGACCGCGCTGGCCGCCCTGCTGGGCCGGCTGCCCGATCTGCGGCTGGCCGCCGACCCGGACGAGCTGCGCTGGCGCGGCGGGCTGATCATGCGCGGCCTGCGCACCCTCCCGGTGGCGTTCACGAGCCGCTGCGGAACGGCGGATGACGGGCCCTCAGCGGGTGTGACCGCGGCGTGATCTCCGCGACATTCGCTTGTGACTCCCGGCCATCGCGGCTACGTTCGGTCGCCGACTTCGTCCGCCTTCGGGCACTTCGATCGTCGTGACGTTCGTCAACACACGAGAGGTTCCGCATGCGCTCCGGGAACGGTAGGCACCGCCGCCCCCGCCAGGCCCCCGCCGTCGTCGTCGCCGCCGGGGTGACGGGCGCCGGGATCGCCCTTCCGCTGCTCGGCGCCACCGGCGCCCACGCCGCCGACGCGGCGGACTGGGACCGCGTCGCCGAGTGCGCGAGCAACGGCGTGTGGAGCGCCGGCGACGCCCACCCGTACTACGGCGGGCTCCAGTTGAGCCTGGACTCCTGGCAGCTGTACGGCGGTACGGCGTACGCGCCCCGCCCGGACCTGGCCAGCCGCAGCCAGCAGATCGCCGTCGCCGAGAAGATCCTCAAGGCGGAGGGCCCGGCGGCCTTCCCGCACTGCGGTGACGGTCTGACCACCGACCACGCCCCCGAGGTGAACCCGGGGGAGGACCTGCCCTCCCACTCCACCGGCTCCGGCGAGCACTCCCCGGAGCGGACCGCGCCCGGCAAGGGGACGTCGCACGGCGGCACCACGGGTGACGACGGCGAGCGGCCTTCCTCCGGTGAGCACGGTTCCTCCGGTGAGCGGGGCGAGGCCGACCGGAACGACGGCGACACCGGGCACAAGAAGACGGACGGGAAGGAAAAGTCCGACGGCAAGGGCAAGTCGGACGGAAGTGACAAGGCGGACGGATCGCATTCCGCACCGTCCGACGGCCCGGCCCACGACGGACACAAGGGCGGCTCCGCCCCCACGGACCCCTCCGCACGGCCGGACGACGGCACCGACGACACCGACGATTCAGCCCCCTCCGACAGCTGGGGCTGGACGAGCCAGGGCCCGTCGAGCCCCGAGCGGCTCAAGGCGTCGTCCGGCGGCGGGGGCGGGCTGGAGGCCCCGGGCACCGGCAAGCACCGCGGCAAGCCCGCCGAGGAGGAGGGCGGCCGGCACGACCGGAGCGGACGGCCCTCACGCGGTGACGCGAGGGAGAAGCTCCACGAGGGCGGCGGCCGGCACCGGGTCACCGTCCAGCCGGGTGACTCCCTGTCCGGGATCGCCGCGGACCTGGACGTTCCGGGCGGCTGGCGGGAGCTGTACGACGGCAACCGGGGCGTGATCGGCGACGACCCGGACCTGATCCGTCCGGGCCAGCACCTGCGCGTGTGAGCCGCCTCGTTCGCAAGTGAGCCGCACTCTCACGTGCCCCGCAGCGCAGGGCGTCCGCATCGTGCGGCGGGGCGAAGGACTCGGGGGCGGGACGGTTAGGCTCGGGTCGGAGAAAGCCGTCCGTCCACACGAAGGAGATACCTCGTGCCGTCCATCGACGTCGTCGTAGCCCGCGAGATCCTCGACTCGCGAGGCAACCCCACCGTCGAGGTCGAGGTCGGCCTCGACGACGGCAGCACCGGCCGTGCTGCCGTGCCGTCCGGCGCCTCGACCGGCGCCTTCGAGGCGCTCGAACTGCGCGACGGTGACACCGCGCGCTACAACGGCAAGGGCGTCGAGAAGGCCGTCCTCGCCGTCATCGAGCAGATCGGCCCGGAGCTGGTCGGCTACGACGCCACCGAGCAGCGCCTGATCGACCAGGCGATGTTCGACCTGGACGCGACCGCCGACAAGTCGTCCCTGGGCGCCAACGCCATCCTGGGCGTCTCGCTCGCCGTCGCGCACGCCGCCTCCGAGGCGTCCGACCTGCCGCTCTTCCGCTACCTGGGCGGCCCGAACGCGCACCAGCTGCCGGTGCCGATGATGAACATCCTCAACGGCGGCTCGCACGCCGACTCGAACGTGGACATCCAGGAGTTCATGATCGCGCCGATCGGCGCCGAGTCGTTCTCCGAGGCGCTGCGCTGGGGCGCGGAGGTCTACCACGCCCTCAAGGGCGTGCTCAAGGAGCGCGGTCTGGCCACCGGCCTGGGCGACGAGGGCGGGTTCGCGCCGAACCTGGGCTCCAACCGCGAGGCGCTCGACCTGATTGTCGAGGCCATCCAGAAGGCCGGCTACAACGCGGGCCAGGACATCGCGCTGGCGCTGGACGTGGCCGCCTCCGAGTTCTACGAGGACGGCACCTACGCCTTCGAGGGCCAGAAGCGCTCCGCCGCCGAGATGACCGAGTACTACGAGCAGCTGGTCGCCGACTACCCGCTGGTCTCCATCGAGGACCCGCTGTTCGAGGACGACTGGGCGGGCTGGAAGACCATCACCGAGAAGCTGGGCGACAAGGTGCAGCTGGTCGGTGACGACCTGTTCGTCACCAACCCCGAGCGCCTGGCACGCGGCATCGAGGAGGGCTGCGCCAACGCCCTGCTGGTGAAGGTCAACCAGATCGGTTCGCTGACCGAGACGCTGGACGCCGTCGAGCTGGCGCAGCGCAACGGCTTCAAGTGCATGATGTCGCACCGCTCGGGCGAGACCGAGGACGTGACCATCGCCGACCTGGCCGTCGCCGTCAACTGCGGCCAGATCAAGTCCGGCGCCCCGGCCCGCTCGGAGCGCGTCGCCAAGTACAACCAGCTCCTGCGCATCGAGGAGATCCTGGACGACGCGGCCGTCTACGCCGGCCGCTCGGCGTTCCCGCGCTACAAGCGCTGACCCGCACCGCCCCGGTGCCGGCCCGGACCCGCCGCGGGACCGGACCGGCACCGCGGGCAGCGGTGGGCCCGCCCGGCGGGACAGCGGAGCCGCCACGCACGGGACACGGAGCAGGGAGAGGTATGGGAGCGGACCGGGACCGTTTCTCCACCGCGACGCGCCTGCGCGCCCTCGGGGCCCAGGCCGCCGGGCGGGTGTACCGGGCACAGGGCCCGGTGAGGATCCGCGCCCCGCGCAAGGGGCGGCTCACCGGCAGGGCGGCACTGCTCGCCCTCGTGCTGTGTTCCCTCGTCGTCGCGCTGGCGTACCCGACACGGCAGTACGTCACCCAGCGCTCCCAGATCGCCGACCAGCGCGAGCAGGCCGAGCGGGCCCGGGCCGCCGTCCGGCAGCTGAGCCAGGAGAAGGCGCGCTGGCAGGACCCCGCCTACGTGGAGCGCCAGGCCCGCGAACACCTGCACTTCGTACGCCCCGGCGAGACCGGCTACACCATGCGGGACGGCACCGCCGACGTGAGCCGGCCCCGCGAGCACGGGCCCGCCGACCGGCCCTGGTACGAGAACCTCTGGGACGGCCTGGACCGCGCCGACCAGGCGGGCTGACCCCGCGCGAGCGCACCGGCCCGCACCCGCCACCCGTCAACTGCGAACGAAGCGACGAGCACCCACACCCATGGACACCCCACCGCCCCGAACCGAGCCGACGCCGCCGACCGACGCGGACGTGGCCGCCTTCGTCGAACAGCTCGGCCGCCCGCCGCGCGGACTGCGCGCCATCGCCCACCGCTGCCCCTGCGGGCTGCCCGACGTGGTGGAGACCGCACCCCGCCTGGAGGACGGCTCCCCGTTCCCCACCACGTACTACCTGACCTGCCCCCGGGCCGCCTCCGCCATCGGCACGCTGGAGGCCGACGGTGTGATGAAGGAGATGACGGCCCGGCTGCGCGAGGACGCCGAACTGGCCGACGCCTACCGCGCCGCGCACGAGGACTACCTCGCGCGCCGCGACGCCATCGAGGAGCTGGTGGGCTTCCCCAGCGCCGGCGGCATGCCCGACCGGGTCAAGTGCCTGCACGTACTGGTGGCGCACTCGCTGGTGGCCGGCCCCGGCGTCAACCCGCTGGGCGACGAGGCCCTGGCGATGCTGCCCGAGTGGTGGCGCAAGGGCCGGTGCGTGACGGTGCCGGTAACGTCCGACTCCCCGGAAGGCGATGAGGCATGACGATGCAGCGGGTCGCCGCCGTCGACTGCGGCACCAACTCGATCCGTCTGCTGGTGGCGGAGCTGGACCCGGAGACGGGGGCCTTCACCGAACTGGACCGGCGCATGGAGATCGTCCGGCTGGGCCAGGGCGTGGACCGCACCGGGCGGCTGGCGCCCGAGGCGCTGGAGCGGACGTTCGCGGCCTGCCGCCGGTACGCGGAGGTCGTCGCCTCCTTCGGGGTGCCGCCGGAGCGGACCCGGTTCGTGGCGACGTCCGCCTCCCGGGACGCCGAGAACCGCGACGAGTTCGTCCGCGGCGTGGTGGACATCCTCGGTGTCGAACCCGAGGTCGTCACCGGTGACCAGGAGGCCGCGTTCTCCTTCACCGGCGCCACCAAGGAGCTGGCGCCGGGCACCTTCGCCCCGCCGTACCTGGTGGTGGACATCGGCGGCGGCTCCACCGAGTTCGTCCTGGGCACCGAGCGGGCCGAGGCGGCCCGCAGCGTGGACATCGGCTGCGTGCGGCTGACCGAGCGCCATCTGGCCCGCCCCGACGGCAGCCTGACCGAGACCCCGACGCCCGAGCAGGTGGCGGCCATACGCGCCGATGTGTCCGCGGCGCTGGACGACGTGGCCGGCGTGGTGCCGCTGGAGCGCACCCGCACCCTGGTCGGCCTGGCCGGAACGGTCACCACGCTGGGCGGCGTCGCACTGGAGCTGGACACCTACGACCCGTCCCGCATCCACCACAGCCGCCTGTCGCTGGACCGGGTCCGCGAGATCACCTCCCGCCTGCTGGCGGCCACTCACGACGAACGCGCCGCGATCCCGGTGATGCACCCGGGCCGCGTGGACGTCATCACCGCGGGCGCCCTGGTCCTCCTGACGATCATGGAACGGCTCGCCGTGGAGGAGGTCGTCGTCAGCGAGCACGACATCCTCGACGGGATCGCGTTCGCCTGCGCCTCGTCCTGACGGAGAGGCACGTGCGCGGTCCCCGGGCGGGGCGTCACAGGTTGCGGTGGACGTCCCGCCGGTCGCCCACCTTGACCACGAGGACGACGAGTTCGCCATCGTTGATCTGGTAGGCGACCCGGTAGCTCCCGACGCGGAGCCGGTAGAGGTCCGAGGGTCCGGTGAGCTTTTCGACGTCGGCATCCTGGCGGCAGGGGGCGTCACCAAGTGCGGTCAGCGCGGTCAGGATGCGCATGGCGTCGGTCCGGCTGATCGCCCGAAGCCGGCGCTGTGCCGCCGCGGTGAACCGGAAGGCGTACTTCACGCCGCCTCGTCGTCCTGCTCGGTGAACAGATCCGCCAGCAGTTCCGCCATCGTCACGGTGGTGCCGCCCTCGGCCAGTACGGCTTCGGCCTCGCGCGCCAGCATCACGTCGGCGGCTTCCTCCAGCGCTTCGAAGTCAGAGATCGGGACCACGGCCGCCACCGGGGCGCCGTTACGCGTGATGACAGTCGGGACGCCTTCTTCAGCCCGGTTGATGTGATCGGCGAGGTGCGCGCGGGCTTCCCGCACGGTCACGGTGTTCTCGCTGTTCTCTGCCGCTCTCACTTGAGCGGGGATGTTCTCCCCTGATAGGGATGGAAGCTGTTCCCCGGGGTCCCGCGCAGCCGTCGCCGGAGAACTTTCGTGAAATGTTTCACATGGAAAAGTGCCCGGTGAGGCCATGTTTTCACCCCGGAACGAAGGGTTCCGGGGGGTACGGCCCGGCAATGTGCGGGTGGTGTTCGAGTGCGGGGCGGCTCACGGGAAGCCGCGCCGATGCGTGGTCCACTTCCGCTCCCGTCGATCCGTGCAGCTCAAAAGGTGCGTCAACGGCCGGGCGGGGCGAGTGGTTCCGGAACCGGCCTGTGGGCTCGGTCACGGGGCGGCGAAGTGTAGCAGAGGGCGGGGGCATCCTTGTGAAGACCCTCACGAAGTGCCCCGTGCCGTTGGGTGGATACTCGATTTCATGAGCACCACGGAGCGTCCCCGAATCCTCGTAGTGGGTGGCGGGTACGTCGGTCTGTACACAGCGCGGCGCATCCTGAAGAAGATGCGCTACGGCGAGGCGACCGTCACGGTCGTCGACCCGCGCTCGTACATGACGTACCAGCCCTTCCTTCCCGAAGCCGCAGCCGGCAGCATCTCCCCCCGCCACGTCGTGGTCCCCCTGCGACGCGTGCTTCCCAAGGCCGAGGTCCTGACCGGTCGCGTCACCTCCATCGACCAGGACCGGAAGGTCGCCTCCGTCACGCCGCTGGTCGGTGACGCCTACGAGCTGCCCTTCGACTACCTGGTCGTCGCCATGGGCGCCGTCTCCCGCACCTTCCCCGTGCCCGGCCTGGCCGAGAACGGCATCGGCATGAAGGGCGTCGAGGAGGCCATCGGGCTGCGCAACCACGTTCTCGAGCAGCTCGACAAGGCCGACTCCACGCGTGACGAGGAGGCCCGCCGCAAGGCCCTCACCTTCGTCTTCATCGGCGGCGGTTTCGCCGGCGCCGAGACCATCGGCGAGGTCGAGGACATGGCGCGCGACGCCGCCAAGTACTACCCGAACGTGAAGCGCGAGGACATGCGCTTCATCCTCGTCGACGCGGCCCCCGGCATCCTGCCCGAGGTGGGCCCGAAGCTGGGCGAGTGGGGCCTCGAACACCTCAAGAAGCGCGGCATCGAGGTGTACCTCAAGACCTCCATGGACTCCTGCGTGGACGGCCACGTGGTGCTCAAGAACGGGCTGGAGGTCGACTCCAGCACCATCGTGTGGACCGCGGGCGTCAAGCCCAACCCGGTGCTCTCCCGCTTCGGCCTGCCGCTCGGTCCCAAGGGCCACGTGGACGTGGACGCCACCATGCAGGTCAAGGGCCTGGACTACGCCTGGGCCGCCGGTGACAACGCGCAGGTCCCGGACCTGGCCTCCGACAAGGAGAACGCGTTCTGCCCGCCCAACGCGCAGCACGCGCTGCGCCAGGCGAAGGTGCTCGGCGACAACGTCATCTCCGGGATGCGCGGCTTCCCGCAGGGCAAGTACAAGCACCACAACAAGGGCGCCGTCGCGGGCCTGGGCCTGCACAAGGGCGTCGCGATGATCGTCTTCGGCAAGACGAAGATCAAGCTGCGCGGCCGGCTGGCCTGGTACTTCCACCGTGCCTACCACGGCCTGGCGGTGCCGACCTGGAACCGCAAGATCCGGGTCTTCGCCGACTGGACGCTGGGCATGTTCCTCAAGCGCGAGGTCGTCTCGCTGGGCGCCATGGAGCACCCGCGCGGCGAGTTCTACGAGGCGGCGGCACCGGTGACGGCCGCGGCCCTCGCCAAGTCCGAGGCGTCCGCCGACACCTCGAAGGCCACCGCCGACAGCCGGGCGGACAGCCCGGTGGACGGCAAGGGGGAGAAGGCGACCGCCTCCTCCTGACCCGGCCGGGACACACAGCCGAGAACGCCGAAGGGGCGTGAGCCATCCGTGGGGCTCACGCCCCTTCGGCATGCCCGCGCAGGGGGAGGGGCCGCCCGGCGGGTCCGGCGTGCGGGTGTTGCCGTCTTTCGCTGCGGGCTGCCTTGCTGCAGGGCTACCCCGCGGCGTCCAGCCGGCGCCGCCGCACGGTGCCGTCCGCCGTCCCGTGGTGCGTCCGCTGGTGCCGTCCCGTGGTGCGTCCCGTGGTGCCGTCCCGTGGTGCCGTCTCCCGTGCCGTCCCGCCGCGCCGGGACGGCGCCGCCCTTACGACAACGGCCGGATTTACGTGCACAGTGGGCATACAACACCCCCCGATCGTGTTACGTGTAACGGGAATCCACCCCTTCCTGTCACGGAGGTGTGCTCAATGGCCGGTGCCGCCCAACGGATCGTCGCGCTCGCACAGCAGGTGCTGGGAGCCCCGCTCCCGGTCCGGGTGCGGGCGTGGGACCACAGCGAGGCGGGGCCGCCCGGCGCTCCCGTGCTGGTCATCCGCAACCGCAGGGCGCTGCGCCGGGTGCTGTGGCGGCCGGGCGAGCTGGGCCTGGCCCGGGCCTGGGTCGCCGGGGACATCGACGTCGAAGGGGATCTGTACGCGGCGCTCGACGTGCTCGCGGGACTGATCTGGGAGCGGGACGAGACCCCTGGTCGGCAGCAGCCGGGCGGCACGCCCGTGCGCGGCGCCGGCCGGCTGCGCAGCGCGCTGTCCCTCGCCCGTGATCCGGCCGTCCGCGCCGCCGCGGGCGAACTGCTCGCGCTGGCCGGGCCGTCGCTGCCGCCCCCGCCGCCCGCCGAGGAGGCCCGGCGCCGCACCGGGCTGCGCCACACGCTGGGCCGGGACCGCAAGGCCATCAGCCACCACTACGACGTCGGCAACGACTTCTACGAACTGGTGCTCGGCCCCAGCATGGTCTACTCCTGCGCCTACTGGCAGCCCGGCGGCACCCTGGAGGAGGCCCAGCGCGACAAGATCGACCTGATCTGCCGCAAGCTCGCCCTCCGCGAGGGGCAGCGGCTGCTGGACGTCGGCGGCGGCTGGGGTTCCCTCGTACTGCACGCCGCCCGCGAGTACGGGGTGCGGGCCGTCGCCGTCACCCTCTCCCGCGAACAGGCCGTCTACGGCCGCAAGCGCATCGCCGAGGAGGGGCTGTCGGACCGGGTGGAGATCCGCGTCCAGGACTACCGCGAGATCGACGACGGTCCCTACGACGCGATCTCGTCGGTGGGCATGGCCGAACACGTGGGCGCGGCCCGGTACCGCGAGTACGCCGACGACCTGTACGCCCTCCTCAAGCCCGGCGGGCGTCTGCTCAACCACCAGATCGCCCGCCGCCCGCTGGCCGACGAAGCGGCCTACACCGTGGACGAGTTCATCGACGCCTACGTCTTCCCCGACGGGGAGCTGGCGCCGGTCGGCCGTACCGTCGGCCTGCTGGAGCGGGCCGGGTTCGAGGTGCGGGACGTGGAGTCCCTGCGCGAGCACTACGCCCTGACGCTGCGCGCCTGGGTCCGCAATCTGGAGGCGGACTTCGGCCGTGCGGCCCGGCTGACCACCCCGGGACGGGCCCGCGTGTGGCGGCTGTACATGGCCGCCTCCGCCCTCGCGTTCGAGCACAACCGCATCGGCGTCAACCAGGTGCTGGCCGTCAGGACGCCGGAGTCCGGCGCCTCGGGCCTCCCGTTGCGCACCCGCACCTGGACCGCGGACGCGACGGCCTCGCCGCAGCACGAGGACGGCGGGGTCGGCGAGAACGGCGGGGACGGTGAGGACACAGCGGCCCCCGGGCAGGACGGCACGCCCTAGGGCCGGGCGGTCCGGCCGTGCAGGGGGAGCGCCGGGCAGCATCCACGCAAAAGCGCCGGGCGGGCCGGGAAGGGCCCGCCCGGCGCCTGTGCGACGGGGGTTTCACGGGGGCGCGGGCAGCGGCCCCCGGGGACGGCTCACTCCGTCTTGATGGCGGCCAGCATGTTGAGCCGGGCCGCACGCCGCGCCGGCCACAGCGCGGCGAGCACACCCACCAGGGCGGCCAGTGCGAGGAAGACGCCCAGTCGGCCCCACGGCAGCACCAGGGTGTAGGTGTCCAGCCCGGACCCGGCGATCAGCTCACCGGCGGCCCAGCCGAAGAAGATGCCCAGGCCGATGCCCAGCACCCCGCCGAAGAGCGAGATGACCAGCGACTCCAGCCGCACCATCCGCTTGACGCCGCGCCGGTCGAGCCCGATGGCGCGCAGCATGCCGATCTCCTGGCCGCGCTCGAAGACCGACATCGCGAGGGTGTTGATGACGCCGAGGACGGCGACGATGACGGCCATCGCGAGCAGCCCGTACAGCATGTTCAGCAGGATGCTGATCATCTGCGAGACGCCCTCGGAGATGTCCTTCTTGTCCTGGACGAGGATGGCCGGGTTGTCACCGAGCTGCTTCGTCAGGGCGTCCTTGACCTCTGCGCCGGCGCCGTCCTTGGTCTTGGCGAGGACCTGCATGTCCGCGACCTTGTCCATGTGCGGCGTGACGGCCTTGTTGTCGACGAGGATGCCCTTGATCATCTCGTTGCCCTTGTAGAGGCCGCCGACCGTCAGCCGCTCCTTGGCACCGTCGTCGTAGGCGACCTGCACGGAGGAGCCGAGCTTCCAGCCCTTCGCCTTCGCGGTGGAGTCGTCCACCACGATCCGCTTGCCGTCGTCCAGGCCCTGCCAGCCGCCCGCGGTGAACTCCAGCGCGGTGAGCTTGCCGATGCTGGCGCCGTTGACGCCGGTGAGGTACTCGGTGTCGCCGTCCACCTCGGCCGCCGCGTTGCGCAGCGGGGAGGTCGCGGTGACCTGGTCCGACTGGGCCAGCTTCTTCTCCACGGCGGGGGAGAGCGGGGTGTAGTTGGCCATCGAGATGGTGTAGTCGGCCTTGATCGAGGCGGAGGCCATCTTGTCGATGCCCTTCTGCACACCGCTGGCGATCACCGTCAGACCCGTGATCAGCGTCAGCCCGACCATCAGCGCGGAGGCGGTGGCCGCGGTCCTGCGCGGGTTGCGCACCGCGTTCTGGCGGGCCAGCTTGCCGCTCACGTTGAACAGCCGCAGCACCGGGGCAGCCGCCGCGATCAGCGGACGGGACAGCAGCGGCGTCAGCACGAACACACCGACCAGCAGCAGCGCGGCACCCAGCCCCATCGGGGCCTTGCCGGAGTCGCCGTCCATCTTCGTGCCCATCAGCACCAGCACGACGCCCGCGGCGGACAGCAGCGCACCGATGGTGTTGCGCACCACCAGGGAACGCGTCGAGGCGGGGGCGTGGAGGGCGCCCATGGCCGCCACCGGCGGGATCTTGGCGGCACGGCGGGCCGGCAGCCAGGCCGCCAGGACGGTGATGACGACACCCACCAGGAGGGAGATCACGACGCTGCTCGGCTCGATGACCAGCGGCCCGTCGGGCATGCTCCCCATGCTGCCGACGAGGGTTCGCAGCCCGGCGGCGATACCGACGCCCGCGGCCATCCCGGCCAGGCCCGCGACGGCACCCACGACCAGCGCCTCGATCAGCACCGAGCGGGTCACCTGGCGGCGGCCGGCGCCCACCGCGCGCAGCAGTGCCAGCTCCTTGGTGCGCTGGGCCACCAGCATGGTGAAGGTGTTGGCGATGATGAAGATGCCGACGAACAGGGCGATCCCCGCGAAGGCCAGCAGGCTGGTCTTCATGCCGGACATGCTGTCCTCGATCATCCGCGACTCGTCGTCGGCGAGCTGCTTGCCGGTGACGGCCTCGGCGCCCTCGGGCAGGATCTTCTCCGCCCGCTCCTTGAGCGCCGCCTGGGAGACGCCGGGCTCGGCCTTCAGCTGGATCTCGGTGTACTCGCCGGGCTTGGCGAACAGCCGCTGGGCGGTGGCGTTGTCGAACAGCACCAGGGTGCCGCCGGCCGCCACGTTGCCGTCGTCGGTGCGGAAGATGCCGGTGATCTTCTCCTCGCGCACGGGGCCGTTGACCGACATCCGCGCGGTGTCACCGACCTTGTAGCCGGTGCGCTCGGCGGTCTTGGCGTCCAGCGCGATCTCGCCGCGCTCGCGGGGCGCCACACCCTCCTTCATCGGGTAACGCGCGTCGGTGCCCTTGCCGTTGCCGCCCGCGTAGTAGTTGGCGCCCTGGGAGGAGAAGCCCTCGCCGACCAGCTTGCCGTCCTTGTCGGACAGCGCGGCGAAACCGGAGACGACACCGGTGGCCGACTCGGTGCCCGGCAGCCGGGCTGCCCCGTCGAGGGTGCGCTGGCTCAGCGGGGAGACGGTGTCACGGCCCTCCGGTGCGTCCCCGCTGTCCTGGCGGATGGAGACGTCGACGTCGGAGTAGCCCTTTTCGGAACTCTTGTGGAATGCCTCGGAGATGGTCGAGGTGAAGACCAGGGTGCCGGAGACGAACGCCACGCCGAGCAGTACGGCGAGCATGGTCATCAGCAGCCGGGCCTTGTGCGCGAGCACGTTGCGCAAGGCGGTACGGAGCATGGGGAAGTCCTGGTGGTCCTTCTGCGTGGGTCCTGGAAGGGGGCGCGGTGCCGGAAAGCCCGGTCAGCTCCGGCGGGCGCGGGCGTCGAAGGACTTCATCCGCTCCAGCACGCTCTCGGCCGTGGGAGCGGTCATGTCGTCGACGATGCGGCCGTCGGCGAGGAAGACGACGCGGTCCGCGTAGGCGGCGGCCACCGGGTCGTGGGTGACCATGACGACGGTCTGCCCCAGCTCGCGGACGGAGTTGCGCAGGAACCCCAGGACCTCGGCGCCGGCCCGGGAGTCGAGGTTGCCGGTCGGCTCGTCACCGAAGATGATCTCCGGCTTGGAGGCCAGCGCGCGGGCCACCGCCACGCGCTGCTGCTGGCCGCCCGAGAGCTGGTTGGGCCGGTGCTTGAGCCGGTCGGCCAGGCCCACGGTCTGGATGACCCGGTCCAGCCACGCCTTGTCGGGCTTGCGGCCGGCGATGTCCATGGGCAGCGTGATGTTCTCCAGCGCGGTGAGCGTCGGCAGCAGGTTGAACGCCTGGAAGATGAAGCCGATGCGGTCGCGGCGCAGCCGGGTCAGCTTCTTGTCCTTGAGGCCGTTCAGCTCGGTGTCGCCGATGCGGGCGCTGCCGCTGGTGATCGAGTCGAGGCCGGCCATGCAGTGCATCAGGGTGGACTTGCCGGACCCGGAGGGGCCCATGATGGCGGTGAACTCGGCCTGCCGGAAGTCGACCGACACATGGTCGAGGGCGATCACCTGGGTCTCGCCCTGGCCGTAGACCTTGCACAGGTCCGTGGCCCGTGCCGCGGCGACGCCGGTGCTGGAGTGGGCTGCGGGGGCTCCGTAGTGCGGGCCACCCGCGGAGTGGTGCGGACGGGTGCTGGTCGTCACGGCGCGGTGCTCCTGTCGGGACGTGGACGGAGGAAGAAATCGGAAAGTCGGAACTTCCGACTGACCTCCATCGTTCCGTGCGCTCCGCGTCACCGGATCAGCCCCCGCTCCGGTTTCCGGGGCAGTCCTGGGAGGTAGCTCGCGGCGGCGTTGTCATCCTTGGGTATGAGGGCGGACCCTGAGAGGGACGAGGAGCGGCCACGGGTGCGAGGGTGCTTGTACGGGGCCCGGCCGGGGTGCGCGCCTGGTGCCGGGTGGGGCCGCCGGGAGGGGTGCGCGCGGGCCGCCGGGAGGGGGTGCGCATCGCGTGCCGGGGGGGTGTCCTCGCGGAGTGCGGGCCGGTCGGCTGCGGGGGCGCTCACCAGGCCCTCGGCTCAGGCCAGTGGCATATGCCATCGGATTGGAGCGCTGGTGACCGAACGGTCGAACGTCGAGTTTCCGTCATTTCTGGCGCGCACAGGCCACGGGTCAGAGCGCTGCGAAGTGGCGCATGTGACGCTGATGCCCCGTCAGTTGCCAATAAAATAAGACAACATCGGTCTGTCGATCCGCTGTTCGGGGGATGACCCTGGATAGGCTCATCCCGCGTCCTGGGGAGGGCCGGGTGCGCCCGGCGGTGCACGAAGCGGTCCCGGAGACCGGTGCCCGGATGGTGGAATGCAGACACGACGAGCTTAAACCTCGTTGGCCTTGAGGGCCGTGCCGGTTCGAGTCCGGCTCCGGGCACCAACCGACTTGGGACGGCTGCCGCACCTCCCCGGCACGGCGCCCTCCCCGGCCCCTGCGGCGGCACGCGCGCCGCCCGCGCGCATCCACCGCGCACGCCGCCGAAGTCGTCGCCGTCCCGCACGGCGTACGCGGCGCCGGCGGCGTCCGACAGTCTTTTGAGTGACAACCGGACCATGGGGTCACCCTCCCCGGTGGCACGGTCATCTTTGGCGCGAAACGGACGGCGCACCTCCGGGCAGCGCCCGCCCCCACGCGCCGCCCCGCCCCCACCCGGAGCCGCTGCGGAGCCGCGCCGCACGCCGCCGCCCCGGTTTCCGTACCCCGGCCGGCACGGGTGCGGCCCGACCCGCCGGGCGCCCCTGCCGGCCCCCGGCCCCGGTCAGTACGCTGCGGCTTCGCCGGGCGGCCCGGCGCCGGGCTGTGCCGTGTCACCCGGCACCGGAGCGCGGAAACACGGAAGCCGAAAGCCCGAAAGCCTGCAAGACCGGGCAGCGCTGACGGCACGACAGCGTTGACGGCACGACCCCGCTGACGGCACCGAAGGGCGGGCAGCCCGGACAGCCCGGGGCCCCGGGGTACCGCGGGGCGGCCGGCCACGCCGGGCGGGGCTCGCGTTCAGCCGGCGTGGGTCTCCAGCCGGAGCCGCAGCTGCTTCTCCTGGTCGCCGGCCACCTCCAGCACCTCCACCACGCCGAAGGCGTCCAGCAGTGCGCGGTGCAGGCGCTCGACCGCGTAGGGCGATCCCTGCAACTCGGCCGTCACCCGCGAACCGAGCGGCACCGACTGCGGCCGGCCGCCGTCGCCGGAGACGTCGAACCGCGACATCCAGACGTTCGCCTTGCGGCCTTCGGGGCGCAGCTCACCCCAGTCCGAGGGGTACATCCCGCTCAGCACCCCGAAGACCGCCTCGGCGTCCTCGCAGGCACAGTCGCTGAGCTCCACGGATACCTCCATCTCCCCTTCGGACATCTCCGCCGTCATCTCCGGGCCTCCTTCTCTCGCCTTCTCGCCGGCTCGCTGGTCATGGGCTCGCGGGCTCGCGAATCGCTCCAGGCCCAATATCGGCCCGCAGGTACCCGTTCGGCGTGATCCCAACCGGCGATTCGCCGGCCCGACCGTCACGGCTGACGCGACCGGACGCGGACAGGCCCGCACCCGCCCCCGCGCACCGGCCCCGCGACGGGCTCCGGGCCCGCCCGCGCACCGGCCCGGAATCCGCTTGAGGGCCTCCGTGCCCGGTGCCAGGGTGACCGCATGATCGACCCGGGACTCCGTGGACGCACCGTGCTGGTGACCGGCGCCGTGGGCGGCATCGGGGAGGCGACGGCCCGCGCTTTCGCCCGGCTGGGGGCGCGTATGGCGGTGCACTGGCACCCGGGCGCGGCGAGCCCGCCGGGGGTGTCGTACGCCCACACCTCGCCGGGCCGCGAGCAGGCCGAGGCGCTCGTCGGGGAGCTGCGGGAGGAGGGGGCGCCGGACGCCGTCCTGATCCCGGCGGATCTCGCGGACCGGGACGCGGTCCGGACGCTGCTGGCGGCGGCCGGTGCACGTGTCGGTCCCGTCGACGTGCTCGTGAACAACGCCGCGCACTGCGAACTCCCGGACGGCTTCGGAGACCTGACGCTGGACGGGCTGGAGCGCAGCTACCGGGTGAACACCTTCGCGCCCGCCCTGCTGACCGCCGCACTGGCCCGGTGCGGGCGGCCCGCCGCCGTCGTCAACATCTCCACGGACGCCGCCCGCGCCTTCCCCGGGCAGACCGCCTACGGCACCTCGAAGGCGGCCCTGGAGGCCGTCACCCGGGCGGCGGCGCTCGATCTGGGGCCGCACGGCATCCGGGTCAACGCCGTGGCGCCGGGACCCGTGCAGACCGGCTGGATGCCGCGGGAACTGGTCGAGGAGGTGGTGCCCCGCATCCCGCTGCGCCGGGTGGGGCTGCCCGAGGACATCGCCGACGCGGTGGTCTTCTTCGCCTCCGACCAGGCCCGCTGGATCACCGGGCAGGTCGTCCAGGTGGCCGGCGGCCATGCCCTGTGACCGCTGCGCCGCACACCCCGGGCGGGCACAGGAGCGGGGGCGGCGGAGCGGGCGCCACGGGGCCCCTGCCCACATACCGGATATCACTGGGTGCGGCCCCTCCCACGTCTCTAAGCTGCGCCAATGACTCCCAGCACGCTCATGGGTCCCGCCCCGGCCGCAGCCCCCGCACCCCCGCTCGCCGCCCGCGCCGCCTCCGTCGGCGCCTCGCCCGTACGGGAGATCCTGGCGCTCACCGAACGCCCCGAGGTGATCTCCTTCGCCGGCGGTCTGCCGGCCCCGGAACTGTTCGACGCCGACGGCATACGCGCCGCCTACGACCGGGTGCTGGCCGAGGAGCCCCACCGGGTGCTCCAGTACTCGACCACCGAGGGCGATCCGGCCCTGCGGAACGCCGTCGCCGAGCGGCTGACCGGGCGCGGTCTGGCCACTGGTCCCGACGCCCTGCTGGTCACCACCGGCTCGCAGCAGGGCCTCACCCTGCTGGCGACCGCACTGCTGGAACCCGGCGACACGGTGGTGGTGGAGAACCCCACCTATCTGGCGGCCCTCCAGTG
Organism: Streptomyces albus subsp. albus; assembly: GCF_000725885.1. Taxonomy (GTDB): domain Bacteria; phylum Actinomycetota; class Actinomycetes; order Streptomycetales; family Streptomycetaceae; genus Streptomyces; species Streptomyces albus. The sequence continues at coordinate 102,224 of NZ_JODR01000011.1, forward strand.
CTTCGGTTTCGCCGGCGCCCGCGTGGTGCCCGTCCCCTCGGACGAGGACGGGATCGACCCGGAGGCGCTGGCCGAGGTGGTCGAGCGCGAGCGGCCCAAGCTGCTCTACCTGGTGCCCACTTTCCAGAACCCGACCGGCCGCACGCTGCCGCTCGCCCGCCGGCAGGCGGTCGCCGAGGTGGCGGCACGGCACGGCCTGTGGGTGCTGGAGGACGACCCGTACGGCGAACTGCGCTTCGAGGGGGAGCACCAGCCGTGGCTTTCCTCGCTGCCGCAGGCGGCCGACCGCACGGTACTGCTGGGCAGCTTCTCCAAGGTGATGGCCCCGGGGATGCGGCTCGGCTGGCTGCGGGCGCCCGCAGCGCTGCGCCGCGCCTGCGTCATCGCCAAACAGTCCCTCGACCTGCACTGCTCGACCGTCGACCAGGCCGCCGCCGCCCGCTATCTGGCGGACAGCGACCTGGACGCCCATCTGGCGCGGGTCCGCGACGCCTACCGGGCGCGCCGTGACGCCCTCGTCGACGGGCTGGCCGCCGCGCTGCCCGACGGCAGCACCTGGAACCGTCCGGAGGGCGGCATGTTCGTCTGGGCGCGGCTGCCGGAGGGGCACGACGCGACCGCGCTGCTGCGGGAGGCCGTCGCCAGGGACGTGGCGTACGTGCCGGGTGCGCCGTTCTTCGCCGGGACGCCCGACCCGGCGACGCTGCGGATGTCCTTCACCACGCACACACCCGAGGAGATCCGGGAGGGGCTGCGGCGCCTCGCCGGTGTGCTGCGCACGTCCCGCTAACGGGACACCGCCCCGGCAGCCGGAGCACGCGGCTGCCGGGGGCGGGGCAGGACGAGGGCCAGGACGGCGATGACGGCGAGGGTGAGCGTCATGGCGGCGAACACCCGTCCGTAGGCGTCCCCCTCCGGCCCCGCGACCGCGGACAGCGCGGCCAGCCCGAGCGCCCCTCCGAACTGCTTGGCCGTGTTCAGCAGTCCGGAGACGGCACCGGCGTCCTCGGCGGCGACCCCGGAGGTCACCACGGCCGTCGCCGGGGTGACGAATATGGCGCCGCCCAGGGAGAAGACCACGGCCGGTCCGAGTACACCGCCCAGGTAGCCGTCGCCGGCCGTCACGGTGCTCTGCCACAGGAATCCGGCCCCGCACAGCGCAGCGCCCCACAGGATGAGCGTGCGGTGTGCGAAACGGCGCATCAGACGGGGCGTCACCCAGACGCCCGCCGCGGCGCCCACCAGGGTGTGGGGCAGGAAGCCGAGCCCGGTGCGCAGTGCCGAGTAGCCGAGCGCGTCCTGCATGAAGAACGTCAGGAAGTACCAGACGGGGATCTGGAGGCAGGCCCCCGCCAGCAGCACCACCGTGTTGCCGACGGCGACCGTACGCCGCCGCAGCAGCCGTGGCGGGATCAGCGGCGCGGGCGCCCACCGGGCCTCGATCAGGGCGAACAGTCCCAGCGCCAGGGCCCCGGCCGCCAATGCGGACAGAGTGACCGGATCCCGCCAGGACCCCTCCCCGGTGCGGCCGGCCCCGTAGGTGAGGGCCGCCATGGCCACGGTGACGGTGAGAGCGCCGGGTACGTCCAGCCGGGGCCGGGCGCCGGCTGGGACGGCCGCACCGGTCCCGCGACCGCCGTCGTCCCTGTCGCTCCCGTCGTCTGTGCGGCTCGCGGCATCGGTGATGCCCGCGCCCCCCGGTGCGGCCGGTGCGGTACGCGGCCCGGGCAGCAGGCGCAGGGCCGGCAGCAGTGCGGCGCATCCCACGGGGACGTTGACGAGCAGGACGGCGCGCCAGGAGAGCGTTTCGGTGAGCAGACCGCCCAGCAGATTGCCGGCGGCGCCGCCGACCGAGGAGACGGCCGTCCAGACGGCCAGTGCCCGGATGCGGCGCGGTCCCTCCGGGAAGGCGGTGGTCAGCACGGTCAGTGTGGCGGGCGCCAGCACGGCGGCGCCCACTCCCTGGGCGGCCCGGGCGGCGATGAGGAACCCGGGGGTGGTGGCGAGCCCGCCGGCCAGGCAGGCGGCCGTGAAGAGCGTCAGGCCGCCCGTGAAGGCGAACCGGTGGCCGCACAGATCGGCCAGCCGTCCACCGGGCAGCAGCAGGCCGGCGAAGGCGAGTGTGTAGGCGGTGACGACCCAGGAGAGACCTTCGCCGCCCGGTGCGAAACCGAGCGCGTCCCGGACGGCGGGCAGCGCGACGTTCAGCACGGACACGTCCAGCACGACCATGAACTGCGCCGTGCAGACCAGTGCGAGCACGGCTCCTGCCCTGGATGCCATGGCCTTCCCTCCCGCCGGCCCGCACGGACAGGCTTTTCCGATGTGGTCACACCGTAAAGCCGTCCTGGAGGGTTTTTCAATGTGGCAACATTGGGATACGGAGACGGGGGGCGCCGGACGAGGGCTGCCCGGTCCGGGGAGAAGGAGAAGCGCATGCCGCCGAGCGCACGCACCCGCGGTCGCGGGCCCGGTCTGCACCACGACCGCAGGCGCGCGGAGATCGCCGACGCGGTCCTCGCCGTCGTCGCCGAGCACGGGCTGCCCGGCGTCTCGCTGACCGAGGTCGCCGCACAGGCGGGTGTCTCACCCGGGCGGGTCCAGCACTACTTTCCGGCGAAGCGGCAGTTGATCGAGGCGGCGTTCGACCGGGGCAACCGGCGCAGCGAGGAGCGCATCCGCTCCCGTCTGGGCGCCGACCCCGAGGACGCGCCGCCGAGAGAGGTGCTGGCCGTGGTGCTGGACGAGCTGATCCCCCACGACGCCGCGTCCCGGGCGCACATGAGGGTGCGTCACGCCTTCAACGCCGGTGCGCTCGCCGACGACGCCGTCGCCGGACGGGTCCGCGGCCTCTACGCCGAGCTGCGCACCCGGCTGGCGGACTGCCTGCTGAGGGCGGGGGTGCTGCGCGACGGCGGCGAACCGGAGGCCCTGGCCGTCACTCTGGTGGCCCAGGCGGAGGGGCTGGCCTACCACGTGCTGTTGGGGACCGTGCCCGTCTGCACCGCCCGCCGCACGGTGCGCGCCGCCCTCGACGCCGCGCTGCCGGACTGACGTACCCCGCGCCCCGTCCCGTCCCGCCCCGCTCCCCGGCGCGGCTGCGGTCAGGAGGAGGAGCCGGGCCTGTCGTCGTCCGGGCCGCTGCTTCCCCGGGTGCCGCTGTCCGGGGTGCTGCCGCCGTCGGGGCCGCCGTCGGGCCGGCGTGCCGGGCGCAGTTGTGCGCCGACCCGGCCCAGCGCGCGGGCGAGGACGTCGATCTCCTCGTCCTCCAGTGCGTCGATCAGTGCCGCGCGGACGGCCGTGACGTGGCCGGGAGCCGCGGCCCGCAGGGTGTCGCGTCCCTCGTCGGTGAGGACGGCGAGGACGCCGCGCACATCGGTGGGGCAGGAGCGGCGCCGCACCAGTCCCTGCTTCTCCAGCTGGCCGACCTGGTACGTCAGATTGCTCTTCGAGGTGAACAGCCCCTCGGCCAGCTCCGTCATACGGATCCGGCCGCCGGGTGCCTCCGCGAGCCGGACGAGGATCTCGTACTGGGGATGGGAGAGCCCCGCTTCCTCCTTCAGCTGCTGCTCCACGCGGCGCGAGACCCGGCTGGTCGCCTCAAGGAAGCCGTGCCATGCCGCCATCTCTCGCTCGTCGAGCCACCGGGTCTTCGCCATGTGGCCATCCTAGAGGTTGTTCAAATTCGAACTCAGTTGTTACGGTCGGTGGCCCGCAATTCGAATTTGAACAACTCGACCGACCGTCGCGCGCCCGGTCCGCGCGCCCAGCAGCAGGAGGCCTGGCCCCATGCCGTCCCCCCACCTCACCGAGACCGCGCCCACCCCGGCCGCCCACGCCGACGCGGGCCCCGCCGAACAGCGGGGACTCGACGTCGGACTGCTCGTGCTGCGCCTCGCGGTCGGGCTGACCGTCGCGGCGCACGGCTCCCAGAAACTGTTCGGCGCCTTCGGCGGCGGTGGCATCGACGGGACCGCCCAGTTCTTCGGCCAGGCCGGCTACCCCTCCCCGAAGGCCATGGCCGTCGTCGCCGGGCTCACCGAGACGCTGGGCGGACTCGGTCTCGCCCTCGGCCTGCTCGCCCCGCTCGCGGGCGCCGCGGTGTTCGGCACCATGCTCAACGCGCTCGCCGTCAAATGGGGCGGCGGCTTCTTCGCGCCCGCCGGCATCGAATACGAACTCCTGCTGGTGGTGGCCGCGATGGCGCTCACCCTCACCGGCCCCGGCCGGCTCGCGGCCGACTCGCTGCTCCCGCTGCCGCGACCGCACCGGCTCGCGCACGGCGCCGGCGCCCTGCTCCTCGGTGCCGTGCTCGCGGGCGTCGTCCTGCTGCTGCGGTCCTGACCCGGCCGGGTGAGGCGGCGGCACCTGTGTGGCACAGGGAACAATCGGCGTCTTTTCTTCGTTGTTGACTCTGCACTAGCGTGCTGTTTTTACTAACGCATTACGCTGGACTGCGAGGCCGCGCCGTGTGGCCATGGAGGAGTGAGATGAGGAGCAGTAACCCGGTCTTCTCGCGACGGGGTTTCAGCCGCGCAGGCGGCTACGCCGGCTTCAACGCACAGCAGCAGCCGCCGCAGGCCGGGAACCCCTACGCGACGAATCCGTACGCCCAGCAGGCCAACCCCTATGCCGCCCCGCAGCCGCAGGCACCCGGTCAGCCGTACGCGCCGCCGGCGGCCCCGCCGTCCGCCGGACGGATGACGATGGACGACGTGGTCGCCCGTACGGGTATGACCCTCGGCCTCGTCGTCGTCGCCGCCGCGGTGTCCTGGATCACCGGACTGTCGCTCGGCCTCGCCGTCGGCGCGGGCCTGGTGGCGATGGTGCTGGGGTTCGTGCAGTCGTTCAAGCGCAAGCCGTCGCCCGCGCTGATCCTCGCGTACGCCGCCTTCGAAGGTCTCTTCCTCGGTGCGCTGAGCAACTACGTCAACCAGTGGGTCAACGGCGCCGCCATGCAGGCCGTGCTGGGGACGATGGCGGTCTTCACCGCCGTGCTGGTGCTCTACAAGACCCGCATCATCCGCGTCACCCAGCGGTTCTACCGCTTCGTGATGGCCGCGGCCATCGGCTTCGTCCTGCTGATGGCGGTCAACCTGCTGTTCGCCGTCTTCGGCGGCGGTGACGGCCTCGGCTTCCGCAGCGGCGGCCTGGGCATCCTCTTCGGCGTCATCGGCGTCGTGCTGGGTGCGCTGTTCCTCGCGCTGGACTTCAAGCAGGTCGAGGACGGCATCGCCTACGGCGCCCCCAAGGAGGAGGCGTGGCTGTCGGCCTTCGGGCTGACGCTGACCCTGGTGTGGATCTACCTGGAGTTCCTGCGCCTGGTGGCCATTCTCCAGGGCGACAACTGACGACCGGCCGTCGTCCGGCGCACCCCACCGGGCGCGCCGGGCCGGCCGCCGGCCAGGAAGAGCGCGCACAGCACTCGGATACGCGAAAAGGGCCCCGGAAGGTGTTGTTCACCTCCCGGGGCCCTGCGCTGTGCCGGGGTGGCCTGCGCTGTGCCGTAGTGGTTCCGCCCCTCCTGGGGTGTCCTCAACGTCTTCGCATCGTGGTCCCGAACGCCACGTCGGCCGGGCCTAGCGGTGGCGCGCCGCGCGCCGCAGATCGTGCTCGTGGATGATCGCCTTTGCGTGCCCGTAGGCGAGGTTGTGGGCTCCGCGCAGCCAGCTCACCTTCTCCTCGAAGCGCAGGAGAGCGGGGCCTTCGTCCACGGTGCGCAGCCAGTCGGAGATCTCGCGGCCGGTGCACTGCGGGATGCGGGACAGCATGTTCCGGTGGGTCTCTTGGGAGAAGACTTGGGACATCGGCGCCTCCGGACGCTCGTGCAACGAGTCCTTGACGCCACGTTGCCTGAGTGTTGGGGCATTGGCAACAGTGCGGTAACGCCCGGCCCGCACGGCCGGCCGGATAGGGTGACCGGGTGCCGCACGTTGACACCCGACCCCTGACCGCCGCCGTCGAGCGGCTCGCCGACCGGTTGCGGGCCATGCCGCAGAGCACCCTGCGCCGCTCGGCCGCGGCCCACGGGCTCGCCCTGGCCCGCGAGTTGGCCGTGCTGGCGCAGCGCCTGGAGTTCCCCGGCCGGCAGCCCCGGACGATGCCCGACGCCGGGATCTTCGCCGTGGGCGACCAACTCGCCGTCGCCGGGCACGATCTGACCGCCGCCTTGGAGGCGGCACCGCCCAAGACCGCCGAACCCGTGCTGCGCGAGGCGACGGAGGCGGTCCGGGCCGCGACGGCAGCGGTCAGCGCGGCGTGAGGGTGGCGGTCGGCGGGGTGTGACGGCAGCGGCCAGGCGCGCGGCCGTGGCCGTGACCGTGACCGTCAGAGGGGTGTGATGACCCGGTCGGCCAGCAGGTAGGCCGTACTGCCGTCCGGGTAGCCGAAGGTGAGCGCGTAGGAGCCGGCGATGCCGGAGCCGCCCATCAGCACCGGGGCCTCACCCCGGCGCACGGCGTCGGCCAGCGCTTCGCTGGTGGCGCGGTGCCCCGGCGAGAGGCAGACCGTCGTACCGTCCTCGAACACGTACAGGTCGAGCGTGCCCAGCGGACCAGGCCTCACGTCGGCCAGCGGCACCTGTGCGTCCGCCAGACCGGCGAGCCGCTCGATGGTGCGCTCGTGGTAGGTGACGGTCGGCGCGGGGGAGGGCGCCGCGCCGGGCACGACCGGCTCCCCGTTGAGGTTGTAGTCGGGCTGGGAGGGGTGGCGGCGGCGGGCCGCCGCCAGGTCCGGAGGCTCCTCCTCGGCCGCGGCACCGGACCGCTCGCCACGGCCCGCGCCGGACGCATCGTCCTGCGAGCCGTCACGCAGGGTGCGGGACGCCGGGTCGGCTTCCGGACGCTGCGGGAGGTTCTCGTCCACGTCCACCTCCAGGCTGCCGTCCATCGGCGGAAGACCGCCGGGGCCGGTGTGCTCGTCCCAGGCGGTCCCGGCGTCCGGGTTGCGGTCCCCGTCCTCGGGGCCGGGCTGGCGCGGGATGAACAGTTCGCCCGCCACCGGGCCGGAGCCCGGCAGCGCGTCCGTCTCCGCGGCCGGTCCGGCGGCGTCCGCGGCCCGGGCGCAGTCGAGGAAGTGGTCACTCAGGTCGCCCGGGGCGATCTCGGCGATCTCGTACTCGGTGCCGTGGCCGGCCAGCAGCCCGCCGGAGCCGGGGGCCGCGTCCCGCGCCTCCTGGGCGGCCCAGAAGGCACGTGCCTCGGCCAGTTCGCGCTCCCGCTCGTCGGCCAGCGCGGCGGCGACGGCGGCGCGGATCTGCCGGGCGAAGGCGCTGTCGGCCTCCTCGTCCCCTCCCGGTGCGGCCTTCGCGGCCGTCCGGGCGGGCGGTACCGTGCCGGTGCCCTCCGCCTCGGCCGGCGCCAGCTGTGCACGCAGCGCCGTCAGCTGCCGGCGCAGCCCGCGCGCCGTGTGCAGTGCCGCACCGCCCAACGCGGTGGCCACGGCCGCCGCGCACAGCAGGATGAGGGATATGGCGCTCACTGACTTGACTCCCGGTTCCGGTTCGATCCCCCCGACGCGGTCCCCCCGGTCGTTGTCCCTGAATTCCTACAGCAGCGCTGCGGGGAAGGAAGTCCAAGGTTCTCCGACCGTAGTGCAAATCCCGGCGAAAGGGACAGGCCATGAGTCGGGCCGCGCTCGACCGCACCGCTGTGACCTGCGGCAATGCCGCGCCCCCAGGGTGTATATCACATCCTGGGGGCGCTTTTGTCTCATCGGCGTATAGGCGGTTCGAACGATCAGCTGAGCCGTTCCAGCACCATCGCCATGCCCTGGCCGCCGCCGACGCACATCGTCTCCAGTCCGAACTGCTTGTCGTGCCACTGGAGCGAGTTGAGCAGCGTGGTGGTGATGCGGGCCCCGGTCATCCCGAAGGGGTGACCCACGGCGATGGCCCCACCGTTGACGTTCAGCCGGTCCAGGTCGATGCCCAGGTCCTGGTAGGAGGGGATGACCTGCGCCGCGAACGCCTCGTTGATCTCCACCAGGTCGATGTCGCCGATCGACATGCCCGCGCGGGCCAGCGCCTGCTTGCTGGCCTCCACCGGGCCGTACCCCATGATCTCGGGGGAGAGCGCCGAGACACCGGTGGAGACGATCCGCGCCAGCGGGGTGACGCCCAGCTCACGCGCCTTGGTGTCGGACATGATCACGAGTGCCGCGGCGCCGTCGTTGAGCGGGCAGCAGTTACCCGCGGTGACCAGGCCGTCCGGGCGGAAAACGGGCTTGAGCGCCTCCACCCCTTCGAGGGTGACGCCCGGCCGCGGGCCGTCGTCCTTGCTGACGACGGTACCGTCCGGCGTCGTGACGGGGGTGATCTCGCGCTCCCAGAAGCCGTCGGCGATGGCCTTCTCCGCCAGGTTCTGCGAGCGCACGCCGAACTCGTCCATCTCGCGGCGGGTGACGCCCTTGTGCCGGGCGAGGTTCTCGGCGGTCTGGCCCATCGCGATGTAGATGTCCGGCAGCCGGCCGTCCTCGCGCGGGTCGCTCCAGCCCTCGCCGCCCTTCTCCGCGCGGGCCGCGGTACGGGCCTCGGCGTCGGCGAAGACCGGGTTGTGGGTGTCGGGCAGCCCGTCGGAGGTGCCCTTGACCGAGCGGGAGACCATCTCGACACCCGCGGAGACGAACACGTCGCCCTCACCGGCCTTGATCGCGTGCAGCGCCATCCGGGTCGTCTGGAGGGACGAGGAGCAGTAGCGGGTGATGGTGCAGCCCGGCAGGTGGTCCATGCCCATCTGCACGGCGACCACCCGGCCCAGGTTGTGGCCCTGCTCGCCGCCGGGCAGTCCGCAGCCCAGCATCAGGTCGTCGATGTCGGCCGGGTCCAGTTCCGGCACCTTGGCCAGGGCCGCCTTGACGATCTCGGCCGTCAGGTCGTCGGGGCGCAGGTCCTTCAGGGAGCCCTTGAAGGCACGGCCGATGGGGGAGCGGGCGGCGGAGACGATCACTGCTTCGGGCATCTGGGCTCCTGGGGGTCGGCGGGTGGCGGTGGACAGCGGTACGACGGCTCCGGGCGGCTGCGGCACAAGCTCCTCGGCTCGCCGCGGCAGCCGTTCCGCGCCGTACGCAGCGGAAGCTACCCGCCCGTAGGGTCCGGGTCACGGCCCGCACGGTGTGATGCGGACCTCTTCCCGCTGATTCCCACGGTTCGCTGCCACCGGCCCGGTGGTCAAGGCGCCGGTCCGCCCACCGGATGCGGCTCCCGTCCGGCCGGGAGGCGGCACCTGCGTTCCCGGCCCGGAGACGTTCACCTTGCGTGCCCGGTCCGGGTGCGTCACCTGCGTTCGGGTCCGGAGACGTTCACCTTGCGTGCCCGGCCTGGAGGCGTCACCTGCGTTCGGCCTCACGTTCGTGCTGCGGGGTGGCCTCCTCCGGGGGCGGCAGCCGGCGGCGGCGCCGGTGTTTGAGCAGCGCCCACGGGCCGCGCATCCCGGTGACCTCCGTACCGCCCTCGGCCGCCGCCTCCGCCGCGGCCCGCGCGACCGGCAGCACGCCCTCCCGGCGACGGCTGTCGGGCCGCTCGTCCTCGGTGGGCCACAGCCCGAGGGCCGCGCACAGGGTCGGCAGCACCGCCATCGCCGCCGTCGCATAGCCCTCGGCGGACGGGTGGTAGTTGTCCGGGCCGAACAGTTCGCGCGGGTTCGCGGAGAACTCGGGGCCGAGCAGATCGCCCAGCGACACCGTACGGCCGCCCTCCTCCACCACGGCGATGGTCTGCGCCGCGGCCAGCTGACGCGACAGCCGCCGCGCGATCCAACGCAACGGCTGTCCCACGGGCTCGACGCTGCCCAGGTCGGGGCAGGTGCCGACGACCACTTCGCAGCCCGCCGTGCGCAGCCGCGCCACCGCGTCCGACAGATAGCGGACCGAGCGCGCCGGGGGCATACGGTGCGTGACGTCATTGGCGCCGATCATGATGACGCACACGTCCGGCGCCTCGGACAGCTCCCGCTCGCTCAGCAACAGGGTGACCTGCCGCTCCAGATCGTCCGACATGGCCCCCGAAAGAGCGACATTGCGCAGTTCCACGGGGCGTTCGGCGACGGCCGCCAGCGCGGATGCCAGCAGGGCGCCGGGCGTCTGGCGGGGCCGGTGCACGCCCTGCCCCGCCGCTGTGGAGTCGCCCAGGAAGGCGAGCCGCAGCGGACGTCCCGGGTACAGCCTGCCGAAGGCGCTGCCGTACAGACCGTCAGCCTTGGGCGGCTCGTCCTCCGAGCCGCCGATGTGACGTTTCGCCATCTGGAGTTCGGTGAAGAGCAGCCCGACGGCCGCTCCGCCGACAAGGCCGAGCCCACCACCTCCGTAGGCCGCTGCGGTAGCGATCCGTCGGGCCACTCTGGCGCTCGACGCCTTCGACATCGGCATTGTGCTCTTCCGCCTCCCGGGATGTTCGTGCTGGGGTGGATGGGTTGGATGGGGTGCGTGTGCCGGTTGGATGGGGTGCGTGGGTCATCCAGGTTCCGTTCTGCGGTCACGGGGAGTGGTGAACTCCGCCTCGCGCGCCGGGGCTCGAACCCCTTATGACTGTGTTGCCCGGTGCGGACCATGCTGCAACGCGCCCCCCGGGTGCGCGTGTTGCCCAATATGGTGTCGGCACGGGCCGGCGACCCCGCGGCCCGCGACCCCGACTACGCGCGGAGACCACGGTGCAGTATCACGAGTCGATGATCGAGCTTGTCGGCAACACCCCGCTGCTCAAGCTCAACAGTGTCACGGAAGGCATCCAGGCCACCGTGCTGGCCAAGGTGGAGTACTTCAACCCGGGCGGCTCCGTGAAGGACCGGATCGCACTGCGCATGATCGAGGCCGCCGAACAGTCGGGCCGGCTGCGGCCCGGCGGCGTCATCGTCGAGCCCACCTCCGGCAACACCGGCGTCGGCCTGGCCATCGTGGCCCAGCAGAAGGGCTACCGCTGCCTCTTCGTCTGCCCCGACAAGGTCTCCACCGACAAGATCAACGTCCTGCGCGCGTACGGCGCCGAGGTCGTCGTCTGCCCCACCGCCGTGGACCCCGAGCACCCCGACTCGTACTACAACGTGTCCGACCGGCTCGTCCGCGAGACCCCCGGCGCCTGGAAGCCCGACCAGTACAGCAACCCCGACAACCCCCGCTCCCACTACGAGACCACCGGGCCGGAGCTGTGGGAGCAGACCGACGGGCGCATCACCCACTTCGTCGCCGGCATCGGCACCGGTGGCACCATCAGCGGCACCGGACGGTACCTGAAAGAGGTCAGCGAAGGCCGCGTACGGATCATCGGCGCCGACCCCGAGGGCTCCGTCTACTCCGGCGGCTCGGGCCGCCCCTATCTGGTCGAGGGCGTCGGCGAGGACTTCTGGCCCGACGCGTACGACCGCTCCGTCACCGACGAGATCGTCGCCGTCTCCGACAAGGACTCCTTTCAGATGACGCGGCGCCTGGCCAAGGAGGAAGGGCTCCTGGTCGGCGGCTCCTGCGGCATGGCCGTCGTCGCCGCGCTGGAGGTCGCCCGCCCGCTCGGCCCCGACGACGTGGTGGTCGTCCTGCTGCCGGACAGCGGACGCGGCTATCTGAGCAAGATCTTCAACGACGAGTGGATGAACGACTACGGCTTCCTGGAGGAGGGCGGCACCACCGGCGCCCGGGTCGGTGACGTACTGCGGCACAAGGCCGGCCCCATGCCCTCCCTCGTCCACATGCACCCGGAGGAGACCGTCGGCGAGGCCATCGAGGTGCTGCGCGAGTACGGCGTCTCGCAGATGCCCGTCGTCAAACGCGGGGCGGGACACCCCGATGTGATGGCCGCGGAGGTCATCGGCTCCGTCGTGGAACGGGAACTGCTCGACGCGCTGTTCGCGCAGCGGGCCTCACTGGGGGACCCGCTCGACAAGCACATGAGCGCACCTCTGCCGCACGTGGGGGCGGGGGAGGACGTGGGCGAACTGATGGCCGTGCTGGAGCGGGCGGACGCGGCGGTCGTCCTCGCGGACGGCCGGCCGAGCGGGGTGGTCAGCCGGCAGGACCTCCTGGCGTTCCTCGCCCGCGACGGCCGCTGAGGCCGGACACCGCCTTCCTCCGCGCCGGGCGGCCCGGCGCGGAGGAAGGGAGATCACTGTTCGGAGTGGCGCCGGGCGCGGTGCTGGGTACGGCCCCGTGCGGAGGAAGGGAGATCGCCCCTCCGGCCCGCACCGCCGAGGGGTGCTGACCGTTGCCGGTTCCTGTCCCCGGGAGCGGGAGCCCGTGGTGTCCGTCCGCCGGGCGGGCCTGCCGGGGGACTCGGCCCCGTGGTGGCCGGCGGGGCGCCCCCGCAGCGCGGCGAGGGCTGCCGGCACAGCGACCGCCAGCCCGGCAGGTCCCACAGCGGGGGCGCACCCCGGCCGGCCGCGAGCATGCGGGGTGCGGCGACTCCCCAGCTTTTGCTGCCGCTGCCCCGGCGTCACCCGACTCCGCCTCGCCGCCTGGTGGTTGACTCCCGGGGCGGCCCCGTGCCCGCACCGACGCCCCGGCCCCGCCGGGAGGGGCCGGGGCGGGTCCGCCGACCGGGCGCCCGGTCAGCGGGCCACCCACTCGGGCACCCACACGTCGTGCGGGGTGCGCGGGCGGGTGCTGCGCAGATGCTCGCGCAGTGCGGTCAGCACGGGGTGCCGGTCCCCGCTGCGGAACAGCAGGACGTGCGGGTAGACCGGGGTCGGGCCGTGCAAGGGGATGCGCCGCAGATCGTGGGCCTGCGGCCACAGGTACCGGTCCCCGCTGCCGACGAGGGTGGCCAGCGAGGCGGAGTCGGCCAGCGCGTCCATCAGGGCCTCGTCACCGAAGTGGGGGCCGAGCGCGTCGATGCTCAGGCCGAAGGTCTCGGAGAGCGCCTGGTAGAACGCCGCCCACTCCGTGCCCGGCCTGATCCCGGGAACCCAGATGCGGTGACCGGCCAGGTCCGCCGGGGTGGCCCGGTGCGCGCCGGCCAGCGGGTGGCCGGGGCCGACCAGCAGTTCCAGGGGTGCGTCCAGGAGCCGTTCGGTGCTGATCCCGGCCGGTACCTGGTCCGCCGGCAGGGCGCGGAAGGACGCGTCGACGCTCCCTTCGAGCACCGCCTGTGCGGCCTGGGCGGCGTTCTCCTCGCTCAGCGTGACCGCGTCCAGGTCGGTCCCGGGGCGGGAGCGGTAGAACCGGTAGACGGCCTGCGCGGGGGAGATGCGCCGGTTGAGGACATCGACGCGCAAGGGGCGGCTGCCGGGGCGTACGGCCTGCTCGGCCTGTTCGACGGCCGCCAGCACTCTCTTGGCGTGCGGCAGGAGGACCTGTCCGTCCGTGCTCGGCCGGGAGCCCCGGGGAGTCCGTACCAGGAGTGTGGCCCCCAGCTGCCTTTCCAGGGCCGCGATCCGTTTGGAGACCGCCTGCTGGCTGATCCCCAGCTCGTCGGCCGCGGCCTGGAACTGGCCGCTCCCGGCGACGGCCACGAACGTCCGCAGTGCTTCCACATCCACGCCGGCCAGGGTATTCCCACAACCGTCAGTTGTGGCTGCCGTGGGGCACGGTTGTTTGATCGCCACTTCGGGGCGGTGGTGGGATCACCGCATGTCCACCCGAACAGAGCAGGTCATGTACGTCCGTACGCCGGAGTTCGCGCGTCATGCGGAACGGATCGCGGAGGTGACGGATGCGACGTCCCGGCTGAACGTGCTTCCCTTCAGCGACAGCGAAGGCCGAGCGGAACTACTGTCGGTTGTGTTCGGCGGCCCGCTGCCGGAGTCGGTGACGATCTACCCGCCGTTCTTCACCGAGTACGGGCTGAACACGACGTTCGGCGAGAGAGTCTTCGTCAACCAGGGATGCACCTTCATGGACAAGGGAGGCATCCGTATCGGCGACCGCGTCATGATCGCCCCGAAGGTCAGCCTCATCACCGGAGGCCATCCACTGCCCCTGGCCGAGCGCCGCGAGTACCTCTCCTTCGCCCCGGTCGTCATCGAGGACGACGTCTGGATCGGGACGGCGGCCGTGGTCACGCAGGGGGTGACCATCGGTGCCGGTTCGGTGGTGGCCGCCGGTGCGGTGGTCACGCGTGATGTCCCGGCCGGCACGGTGGTCGCCGGAGTGCCCGCCCGGGTGATCAAGACGGCCGGCTGAGCCCGCTGCCCCACTCCCCGCACGCGGCAGCTCCCCGGCAACGGTCCGCTGCCCCGTCAGCCGTCAGCCGTCAGCCGTCAGCCGTCAGCCGTCGTCCGTCAGCCGTCAGCCGTCGTCCGTCAGCCGTCGTCCGTGCGGCGGTCGGCGGGGCCGAACCAGGTGCGGCTGGCCTGGACGGCGTTGACCGCGACGACACCGGCCCAGCACACGAACAGGCCCGTGAGCCCCGCGTTGACGACGGCGATGGCGGACAGCGGGATGGCCAGGACGAGGGAGGCCACGGCGAGGCCGAGCCGGGCGCCGAGGCCGTCGGGGTAGGCGGGCGAAGCCGATGCGGGGCGGCCCGTGGCGGAGCCGCGTGCCAGCACCATCTGCTGCTCCGCGAGCTGGCGGCGCACCCGCTTCTCGACGACCGTGTCGAGCCGCTGCTCCACCTTCTCCAGGAACCCGTCGATCAGCTCGTCCTCGTACTCGGGTCCCAGCTCCTTGCGGGTCTGGAGGGTCGCGTCGAGTTCCCTCTTCAGCTCAGGGTCGGGTGCGCTCATGCCTTCACAGTACGAGGTGCGGCGGCGGTGAGCAGTGGTGCTAGCACCACTGCTCACCGCCGTCCTCGGCGGCGATTTTGCGCGAAGCTGATCGAATGATCTCTTGACGCGTCATCTTCAAGCACATAGCTTTCCGGCATCCGGCTCCAAGGAAGGCTCCCGGCGTGCGCAGACGTTCCCTTCTCGGCGCCGCCGCGACGACGTTCGGTACGACAGCGCTCGCGGCAGGCTGCGGCAGTCCCTCGACACCCTCCTCCGTGGCCGCGGGCCCACGGCGGGGAAAGATCACCTACGGCGTCTGGGACGTCTACCAGCTGCCCGCCATGAAGAAGGCCGCCAAGGAGTTCGAGCGGACCCGGCCGGGCGTGACGGTGGACGTGCAACTGACGCCGAACGCCACCTACTGGACGAAGCTGCGCACGGCCTGCTCGGGCGGGTCGGCGCCCGACGTCTTCTGGATGAACGGCCCCAACTTCGGCCTCTACGCGGCCAACGGACAGCTGCTGCCGCTGGAGACCGAGGGACCGGACGCGGTGGTGGACCCGGCGGCCTTCCCGTCCGACCTGGTCGAGCTCTACCGCTGGCAGGGCACCCAGTACGGCGCTCCCAAGGACTTCGACACGGTCGCGCTGTGGTTCAACAAGGAACTGTTCGACCGGGCGGGAGTGGACCACCCGGACGGATCGTGGACCTGGCAGGACCTGATCAACAACGCGCAGCGGCTCACCGACCGGCGTCGCGGCGTCTACGGGGTGGGCGCCCCGGTGCGGGCCCAGGAGAACTACTACAACTCCATACCGCAGGCCGGCGGCTGGGTGATCTCCCAGGACCGCCGCGAGTCCGGTTACGCCGACCCGCGGACGCTGGAGGGGCTCAAGCTGTGGATCGACATGATCCACCGCTACCGGGCCTCGCCCACCCTCCAGCAGCTCACCGACACCGACGCCACCCAGATGTTCCAGGCGGGCAAGCTGGCCATGACGTACGAGTGCTCGTACAACGCGGCGACGTTCTGGGCCGACCCCGCGCTGCGCCGCAAGGTGGGGGTGGCCCCGCTGCCCAAGGGGCGGCGGCGCGCCAGCGTCATCCACGGCCTGGCCAACGTCGTCTACGCCGGGACCCGGTACCCCGGACTGGCGCGGGAGTTCGTGCGGTTCATGTCGAGCCGGAAGGGTGCGCTCATCCAGGCCGAGCACGGCACCGCCATCCCGGCGCGCAACGGCACCCAGCAGCCGTGGGCCGACGCGATGCCCACCTTCGACCTGAAGGTGCATCTGGACGCGGTCGAGTACGCGGTGCCGTATCCGATCTCCACCAACACCGCCGCCTGGTCGCACAAGGAACTCCAGCTGCTGTCCAGGGCCTGGAGCGGCAACGAGAGCCTGGCCGACGTCTCGCGGTCCCTCACGGGGGCGATGAACCGGCTGCTCGCCCAGGAGGGGGCGGCATGAGCGTCGAGACCGAGGCACGACCGGTGACGGGTGACGCGCCGCCGCCCGCGCGGGGCGGCGCCACAGCCCCCGACCAGCGGGCGCTGCGCAAGCGGGAGCGGCGCTTCCTGTACCGCGACAAATGGTGGGGCTACGCGCTGATCGCCCCGGCGGGGCTGGGACTGGCGGTCTTCTATCTGTGGCCGGTGCTCCAGACGCTGTACTACAGCTTCACCGAGTGGGGGCCCTTCGGCGGCACCACATGGATCGGGCTGGAGAACTACCGCACCCTGGTGCACGACCCGGAGGTGTGGCAGTCCCTCCTCAACAGCCTCGTCTACACGGCGCTGGTGCTGCTGGGCATACCCGTGTCGATGGTGCTGGCGGTGCTGCTCAACCTCAAGGGCATGCGCTGCACGGGCCTCTACCGCACCCTGTACTTCCTCCCCGTCGTCACCATGCCCGCCGCGGTCGCGGTCGTGTGGCGGTGGCTCTACAACGGCGACGTCGGCATCCTCAACCAGGCCCTGTCCGCGCTCGGCATCGACGGCACCTACTGGGTCTCCGACCCGGGCGTGGTGCGGTTCGCGGTCGCGGCGGTCGGGGTGTGGATGACCGTCGGCTACAACATGATCCTGCTGCTGGCCGGACTCCAGGGCATACCCCAGGACTACTACGAGGCGGCTTCGCTGGACGGCGCGGGGCGCGTCCGGCAGTTCTTCTCCGTCACCATGCCGCTGCTGAGCCCCACCCTGTTCTTCACCACGGTCCTGTCGGTGATCCAGTCGCTCCAGGTGTTCGACCTCATCTACATGATCCTGGGCGCCAACACCTCGGTCGGCGTCACGAACCCGGCCTACAGCGAGGGCCAGACGATCGTGATGCTCTTCTTCCAGAAGTCGTTCTTCGACAACCAGCGCGCGTACGGCGCGGCCATCGTGTGTGTGCTCTTCGTCCTGATCATGGCCCTCACCGCCCTCCAGTTCCGGTTGCAGAAGAGGTGGGTCCACTATGGCTGAGACGACAGCACGCACTCCGCGTCCCGCCCGCCGCCCGCGCCGGGAGGGCCGCCTGTGGCCGGCCCACCTGGTGCTCTCCGTCGGCGCGGTCGTCACCGTCTTCCCGCTGCTGTGGCAGGTCCTGACCTCGTTCAAGACCTTCGGCGAATCCACCCGGGTGCCGCCGACGATCCTGCCCGAGCACTGGGACTGGTCGAACTACGCGACGGTCTTCTCCTCCATCCCCTTCACCGACCAGCTCCTCAACACCGTGCTGATGACGCTGCTGCGCACCGCCGCCCAGCTGCTGCTGTGCTCCATGGCGGCGTACGCGTTCGCGCGCATCCCCTTCCCCGGGCGCGGTGCGATCTTCCTCGGCTTCCTGGCGGTGCTGATGGTGCCGGGCCAGCTCTTCCTGCTGCCGCAGTACCAGATCATGCAGGACCTCGGCTGGCTCAACTCCCTCCAGGCGCTGGTGGTGCCCGGCATGTTCAGCGCGTTCGGCACCTTCCTGCTGCGGCAGTTCTTCCTGGGGCTGCCCGCCGAACTGGAGGAGGCGGCCCGGCTGGACGGCGCCAACCCGTTCACCGTCTTCTGGCGGATCGCCCTGCCACTGGCCCGGCCCGGACTGCTGGCGCTGGGCATCCTCACCTTCCTGTGGTCCTGGAACGACCTGATGTGGCCGCTGGTCGTCAACACCGACCCGGCGCAGATGCCGCTGTCGGCCGGCCTGGCCTCCCTCCAGGGCGCCCACCTGACGGAGTACCCGGTGCTGATGGCCGGCTCCGTCCTGGCCACCCTGCCGGTGATCCTCGTCTTCGTGACGATGCAGCGGCAGTTCATTCAGGGCATCGCTTTCTCCGGCATGAAGGGCTGAGCTGCACATGACCGACACGACCACGGCCCCGGCGACCGACGGCGGCCCGCGCACCCCCGAACGCGATCTGCGGCTGGCCGTCATCGGCCTCGGCCAGCGCGCCACCCTCGCCCGGGTGGCGCACCGTCCCGGCGAGGGCTCCCAGGTGGTGGCCGCCGTCGATCTCGCGCCCGAGATGTTCCCCCGCGCCCGCGAATGGTTCGGCGACGGCATACACCTCTACACCGGTCACCGCGAACTGCTGGACGCGGAGGACCTGGACGCCGTCTTCGTCATCACCCCCGACCACACCCACGAACAGCTCGCCGTCGAGCTGCTGGAGGCCGGCGTCGCCGTCTTCGTCGAGAAGCCGCTGGCCATCACCACCGAGGGCTGCGACCGCGTACTGGAGGCGGCGCGCACCAGCGGCGCCCGGCTGTACGTCGGACACAACATGCGCCACATGCCGGTGGTGCGCACCATGCGCGAGCTGATCCAGCGTGGCGAGATCGGCGAGGTCAAGGCCGTCTGGTGCCGGCACTTCGTGGGGCACGGCGGCGACTTCTACTTCAAGGACTGGCACGCCGACCGTCGCTACACCACCGGCCTGCTCCTCCAGAAGGGCGCCCACGACCTCGACGTCATCCACTGGCTGGCCGGCGCCTACACCGAGCGGGTCACCGCGCTGGGCGGGCTAACTGTCTACGGCGACATCACCGACCGCTCCGGCCAGGCCCCCGGCGCGGTGATGCCCGACTGGTTCGACCCGGAGAACAACTGGCCGCCGCTGTCCAACACCGGCCTCAACCCGGTGGTCGACGTGGAGGACCTGTCCATGATGGTGATGCGGCTGGAGGGCGGGGTGCACGCCAGCTACCAGCAGTGCCACTACACCCCCGACTACTGGCGCAACTACACCGTCATCGGCACCGAGGGCCGGCTGGAGAACTTCGGGGACCACGGCGACAGCGCCGAGGTCCGGGTGTGGCAGCGCCGCAGCGGGTACCGCGCCGACGCGGACCTCGTCGTCCCGCTGGAGACACCCGACGAGAGCGGACACGGCGGCTCCGACCCGCTGCTGGTCGCGGAGTTCCTCCGCTTCGTACGCTCCGGCGGCCGGACGGACACCAGCCCGGTAGCCGCCCGTGAGGCGGTCGCGGCCGGTGTCGCGGCCACCGAGTCGCTCCGGGACGGCGGCCGTCCGGTGACGGTGGAACGCGTCGCACCGGACCTGGCCCGCTGGTTCGAGGAGGGCCAGGCGGGCTGACCCGGGGAGCGCCGCCGGTGGCCTGCTGCCGCCCGGTGGGGCCGACCGCTCTGCGGCGGCCCGCCGCCCCGTGGGGCCGACCGCGGTGCGGCGGCCTGCCGTCCGGTGGGACCGACTGCGGTGTGGTGGCCCGTTGCCCGACGGGGCCGACCGCGGTCCGGTGGAATGCGCTCTACGCTCGCGCTCCGGCTCGGGGCGGTGCCGTTCGGCCCGGTGGGGGTCTCGTACGGGTCCGGAGTCGTACGACCGTCCCGGGGCGATTCCGCGTGGAGTGGCCCGCCCGGGCCCTCCCGCTCCGCCCCGTGGGCCGCCTTGCCGCAGCCGTGTGGCCCTGCATAGGGTTATGCAAGGGTGGAGCGGGCTGTATGAGAGGTGCGGGATGAGCAGCGCGAGCGCGCGGTTGCTGAAGCTGTTCGAGGGGCACCGGCTGACCCCCACCCAGCGGCGCATCGCCCACTGCATGGTGCGCCGCGCCGACGACGCGCCGTTCCTCTCCAGCGTCGAACTGGCCGATCTCGCAGGGGTCAGCCAGCCGTCGGTCACCCGCTTCGCGGTGGCCCTCGGTTTCGACGGCTACCCCGCGCTCCGCCGCCATCTGCGGGAGACCGAACCGGGCGAGGGCGCCGAGACGGGACCGGACGGCGACCCGGCGAACGGCGTCAACGAGTACCAGCAGGCCGTGCACGCCGAGATCGAGAACCTGCGGCACCTGGCCGGACTGCTGGCGGACCCGGCACCTGTGGAACGGGCCGGTGCACTGCTGGCCGCCTCCCGCCCGTTGCCCGTCCTGGGGCTGCGCGCCGCGGCGGCGCAGGCCGGCGGTTTCGCCTACTTCGCCGCCAAGGTCCACCCCGACGTGCGGCTGCTCACCGAAGGCGGCTCCATGCTGCTGGACCGCATCGACGGCTGCGTGCGTGCAGGGGCAACGGCGCTGCTGTGCTTCGCCCTGCCCCGGCACCCGCGCGAGACGGTGGAGGCGCTGGACCACGCCCGGGAGGCGGGGCTGACGGTCGTCACCGTCGCGGACAGCGCCTTCGCGCCCGTCGCCCGCCCCGGCGATCTGCTGCTGCCCGCCGCCGTCGGCACCGCCCTCGCCTTCGACACCGCCTGTTCCCCGATGATGCTGGGCCGGGTGCTGCTGGAGGCCATGTGCGACGGTCTGCCCGACGCGCAGGCCCGGCTGGAGGAGTTCGACGCCAGGGCGAGCGAACGGGGCCTGTTCGCGGAGTGACCGCCGGTGCCGCCGCCCGGCACGGGGCTAGCTGCTCCTGGCGGCGGTGTCCGTCGGGCGGGGGTCCCGGCCGAGGAAGGCCAGCAGCCGGTGGTCCGGCGGCGCGGAGGGGCCCAGGGCGACGGGCGGCCCGAACAGCGGGTGCCGGGCGCCCTCGTGCGGGACGAGCCGGTGGGCGACGGGCAGCAGACGGGCCGCCAGCGGGAGCGGGAGGGCGTGGTCGGGGCGGCCGGCGGCGCGGGCGATGTCCCAGCCGTGCACGGCCAGTTCCACCGCGCCGGCCAGCGCGAGGGCCGTGGCGGTCAGCGGGGCGTCGGCCACCACGACCGGCTGCTGCGGGCGGGGCGGGCCGCTGCCGGCGCGGACACCGCTGAGGACGCCCAGTGCGCGGGCCGCGCGCAGCCGGAACGCGGCGGCGGGGTCGTACGCGGTCGCCCCGCAGATGGCTGTGTCCCGGGTGGCTTCGCGGGGTGCGGGGACCGGGCGGGGCGGGGGACACAGTGCGACGGCGCCGTCCGTGAAGCCTTCGTGGAGGGCCGCGAGAGAGTCGTCCGCGTGGGCGAGCAGCCGGCCCAGATCCCACTGGGCGCACGGGGTCGGCCGCGCCAGCAGGGCCGGGGTCACCGTCTGGGCGGCGCCGAGCGCGTAGGCGACCGCGCGCCGCAGCAGCTCGGCGGCCCGCGCCGCATGCCCGTCCCGGCCGTCACCCTCGTCCCGCCCCGGAGGTTCGCCTCGCCCCGAGGGCGCGTCCCGCCCCGGACGCCCGCCCCGGGCGCCGCCGCGCTCTTGGAAGGGCCCCCGCTCCCGGACGGAGGCCGGCTCCGTGACAGGTCCCTCCCGGACGGGCCCCTCCCCTCGGACGGGCCCTTCCCGGACAGGACCCTCCTCTCGGACGGCTCCCCCTTCCCGGACGGGTCCCCCTTCCCGAAGAGGACCCTTCCCCCGGACGGGACTCTCTTCCCGGACGGGCCCCTCCCCCCGGCCAGGGCTCCCCTCCCGGCCAGGCCCCTGCTCCCGGTTGCCGCCCTCCTCCTGCCGGTGCACGGCGCTAGGGGGTGGTGCCGTCGTCGGTGGCCTCGAAGAGCTGGACGTAGTTGCCGTCCGGGTCCTCCAGGGTGCCCAGCAGGACGTTCTCGTCGGCGGCCTCCACCGGGCGGATCCAGCGCGGATTGAGCTCTTCGGTGAGCCGCTTCTCCATGTCGCGGATGCCGGTGACCTCGAAGTTGACCAGGACACGGCCGGGCTCCACGGACCTGCGGCCCACGTCGTCGCGGCGTTCGAAGATGACATAGGTGCCGCCCAGTTCCAGGAAGAGCGGGCCGCCGTCGGGCCCGTCCTGGTCCGCCGTCTCCTCGGGGACGAACGCGGACCGGTACCACGCGTGCAGCCGCTCGGGGTCCGTGCTCCCCAGCACGATGCCGCCCACCCGGGGGTTCCTCCGCTCCGTCATCACGTACTGCCTCCCGCACTCCGGTGGCGCCGGGCCCTGTGCACCGGCACTCACAGGACCGACCGGCCGCGGCGCGGAAACTCATCGCTCGGTCCGGATTTTCCCGGGGACGGGTGATGCGGGACACCCGGCGCCCCGCCCGGCCTGCGGTACGGTGACCACCCGCGGAACCCGGATCCCGGCTGACGGAACGCGGGCTCCGCCCCGGGGACGCGGCACGGAAACCGGCCGAGCCGGCGCGGTCCCCGGCGGGGGCGGCCGGCGGGCCCCGCACAGAACCAGGACCGTCGTGGACAGATTCGCCGCCTTCCAGCAGGAGCTGCGCTCCGCGCCTCCGCACGCCCTGGTCTCCGTGGCCGCCGAACACCTGCACGCGTGGTACGGCGCGGGCCGGGTCGAGGTCCGGATGATCGACTACGGCATGACGTCCCTCCAGCGGGTGGAGAACGAGGCACCGGGGAGCGACGCGGTGCCGGTGCACGACAGTGCGCAGGGGCGGGCGTTCGGTGCGCAGGAGCCGTACCCGGTCTGTGACGTGGACGGCAATGTCGTCGTCCATCTGCCGCTGACCATCCGCGGCGACCGGCTGGGCACCGTGTCGATTCAGCTGCCGGACGGTGCCGAGGTCCGGCCGCTGCTGCCGAAGCTGCGTGAGGTGTGCGAGGCGCTCGGGCACGAGATCGTCGTCGCCGAACGGGACACCGATCTGTTCCTGCTGGCCCGCCGCGTCACCCGGCTCACGCTGGCGGCGGAGATGCAGTGGCAGCTGCTGCCGGGCCGCTCCTGTGTGCGTCCCGAGTTCGAGGTCGGCGCCCATCTGGAGCCCGCCTACGCCGTCTTCGGCGACACCTTCGACTGGGAGGCGTCCGACCGCTATCTGACGCTGAGCGTCACCAACGGCATGGGGGAGGGCATGGACGCCGCCCTGCTGACCAGTCTGGCGGCCGGCGCGCTGCGCAACGCCCGCCGGGCCGGGCTCGACCTCGCCGGCCAGGCCACCTTGGCCGATCAGGCCGTCTACGCGCAGCACCAGGGGTCGGCGTATGTGTCGGTACTGCTGGTGCGGGTCGAGCTGGCCACCGGCAAGGTGGAGGTGGTGGACGCGGGTTCGCCGCAGATGTGGCGGCTGCGGGGCGGGCGCACGGTCGAGCGGATCGACTTCGACCACCAGTTGCCGCTGGGCATGTTCGAGGACACCGTCTACCGGGAGGAGCACTTCACGGTGCTGCCCGGGGACCGGCTGCTGCTGGGCAGCGACGGCGTCTACGAGACCCCGGGCGCGGGCGGCGAGAAGTACGGCGAGCGTGCCCTGGCCCGCTCGCTGACCGCCAACCGGCTGCTGCCGGCCAGCCAGGTTCCCGTGGCGATACTGCGGGAGCTGGCCGACTACCGCGCGGAGCGACCGCTTGAGGACGATGCGCTGGTCATGTGCCTGGACTGGCACGGGCGGCCGGAGCGGGACGGCTGAGCCGCCGTCCCGCCCGGCGGGGGACCTGCGCGTCCTGTGCCCCTCGTACGCGCTGCCGCCCGGTCCGCGGGCCGGTGGCGGGGACCCGTCCGGCCGCCCTCCGCCCCGTCAGCCGGTGCTGTCCGGTTGGCGGGGCGCGACGACGGCGTCGGAGAGCGCCGCGAACTCCTCGTCGGTCAGCCGGATGCGGGCCGCCTCGGTGTTCTCCTCCAGATGGGCGACCCGCGAGGTGCCGGGGATGGGCAGCATCACGGGGGAGCGGCGCAGCAGCCAGGCCAGGGCGAGCTGTGAGGGGGTGGCCTCGTGCTGCCGGGCGGCGGCGTCCAGCGGGCCGCCGGGGCGGGCCAGCTCGCCGGTGGCGATGGGGAACCAGGGGATGAACGCGAGGCTGTTCCCGCGCGCGGTCTCCTGCTCCGCGTACTCCAGTACGTCCTCGGCGCTGCGGTCGGCGAGGTTGTAGAGGTTCTGGACGGAGACGACGGTGGCCAGTTTCCTGGCCTCCTCCAGCTGGGCGACCGAGACCTCGGACAGCCCGATGAAGCGGATCTTGCCCTCCTGCTGGAGCAGGGAGAGTTCGCCGAGCTGGTCGGCGACCGGCACCTTGGGGTCGATGCGGTGCAGCTGGAACAGGTCGATGCGCTCCAGGCCCAGGTGGCGCAGGCTCAGCTCGCACTGCTGGCGCAGGTATTCGGGGCGTCCGACCGGCCGCCAGTCGTCGGGTCCCGCGCGGGTCAGCCCGGCCTTGGTGGCGATGACCAGGTCGTCGGGGTAGGGGTGCAGGGCTTCGCGGATCAGGCGTTCGCTCACGAACGGGCCGTAGGAGTCGGCCGTGTCGATGAAGTCGACGCCCAGGTCGACGGCGCGGCGCAGTACCCGGACGGCCTCGCCGGGGTCGCGCGGCTCACCCCAGACGCCGGGTCCGGTCAGCTGCATCGCGCCGTAGCCGAGCCGGTTGACGGGCAGTTCGCCGCCCAGGCGGAAGGTGCCGGAGGCGTCCGCGGGCCGGTCGTCGGAGGGTGGGCGGGTCGTCATCAATACGTTCCCCTCGTCGTGACGGTCGGTAGGGCTTTCAGCCAAGCATCTTGATGACCTCCGCCGCCACGGGGCCCGCGGAGGCCGGGTTCTGGCCGCTGACCAGGTTGCCGTCCACCACCACGTGCGGCTCCCAGGGGGCGCCCTCGTCGAAGTGGGCGCCCGCCTCCACCAGCCGGTCCTGGAGCAGCCATTTGGCCTTGGCGGCCAGGCCGGTCTGCTGTTCCTCGGCGTTGGTGAAGCCGGTCAGCCGGCGGCCGTGCACCGCGCTGGCGCCCTGCTGGGTGTGGGCGGCCAGCAGCGCGGCGGGGCCGTGGCAGACGATGCCCAGCGGCCTGCCGGACTCCAGGGTGCGGACCAGCAGGGTGCCCGAGTCGCTGTCGGTGGCCAGGTCCTCCATGGGGCCGTGGCCGCCCGGGTAGAAGACGGCGTCGAAGCCGGCGGGGCCGCCGCCGCTGTCGATGCGGACGTCCTCGACGCTCAGCGGCTGTCCCAGCTCGACGAAGGCGTCGAGTCCCTGGGCCACCCGGTCGGCGGCCTCCTGGGAGCCGTTCGCCTCCGCGGAGAGGCTGGCCTGGTCGACGCTGGGCACCACTCCGCCGGGGGTGGCGACCGTGATCCGGTGGCCTGCCGCCTTGAACGCCTCGTAGGGGGTGACCGCCTCGTCGGCCCAGAAGCCGGTGGGGTGCTGGGTGCCGTCGGCGAGGGTCCAGTGCTGGGCGCCGGTCAGCACAAAAAGGATCTGCGACATGTCGTTCTCCGGGCTGTGGGGGCTGGATGTGCGGTTTCGGGTTCGCGGGGGTGTGGGGGAGATGTACCGCGCGGGAGCGCGCTGACGTGCGGTACCCGGGGGGTCCCATCCGTATGCCGGACCGCCGGTGGGCTTTTCGGCGAACCGGGACGTGCCGGTCCCCCGGGCACCGGCCGGGAGGGGCCGCCCGGTGGATGTCCGGTGGATGTCCGTCCGGCGCACCCGTTGACTAGATCTATTCACTGCGTATCGTTGGTGAATAGATCCGATACGGCTGGAGTCGAGGAGGCAGGGTCATATGACCAGCACCGCGGGACCGCGCCCGGTCAGGGCACCGCGCGGCAGTGAGCTGAGCGCGCTCGGGTGGCAGCAGGAGGCCGCACTGCGGATGCTCCAGAACAACCTCGACCCCGAGGTCGCCGAGCACCCCGACAAACTCGTCGTCTACGGCGGCACCGGCAAGGCCGCCCGCGACTGGGCCTCCTTCGACGCGATGGTCCGCACCCTGCGCACCCTGCGCGGCGACGAGACGATGCTCGTCCAGTCCGGCCGGCCCGTCGGTGTGATGACCACCCACGAGTGGGCCCCGCGCGTACTGATCGCCAACTCCAACCTCGTCGGCGACTGGGCCAACTGGGAGGAGTTCCGCCGCCTCGAACAGCTCGGTCTGACGATGTACGGCCAGATGACGGCCGGCTCGTGGATCTACATCGGCACCCAGGGCATCCTCCAGGGCACCTACGAGACGTTCGCCGCCGTCGCCGCGAAGAGGTTCGGCGGAACACTGGCCGGGACCATCACCCTGACGGCCGGACTCGGCGGCATGGGCGGCGCCCAGCCCCTCGCCGTCACCATGAACGACGGCGTGGCCATCGTCGTCGAGTGCGACCCCTCCCGCATCGAGCGCCGCATCGACCACGGCTACCTCGACGTCCGCGCCGAGGACACCGCCGAGGCCCTGCGGCTGGCGGTCGAGGCCCGCGACGCCCGCCGGCCGCTGTCCATCGGCCTGCTGGGCAACGCCGCCGAGGTCCTGCCCCGGCTGCTGGCCGAGGGCGCGCCCATCGACATCGTCACCGACCAGACCTCCGCCCACGACCCGCTGTCCTACCTGCCGGTCGGCGTCGATTTCGCGGACATGGCCGCCTACGCCGCCGAGAAGCCCGCCGACTTCACCCGCCGCGCCCGCGAGTCCATGGCCGCCCACGTCGAGGCCATGGTCGGCTTCCAGGACGCGGGCGCCGAGGTCTTCGACTACGGCAACTCCCTGCGCGGCGAGGCACAGCTCGCCGGATACGCGCGCGCGTTCGACTTCCCCGGTTTCGTCCCCGCCTACATCCGCCCCCTCTTCTGCGAGGGCAAGGGCCCCTTCCGCTGGGCCGCGCTCTCCGGCGACCCCGCCGACATCGCCGCCACCGACCGTGCCCTGCTGGAGCTGTTCCCCGAGAACGAGTCCCTCGCCCGCTGGCTGCGGCTCGCCGGGGAACGCGTCCACTACCAGGGGCTGCCCGCGCGCATCTGCTGGCTCGGCTACGGCGAACGGGCCGCGGCCGGCGAGCGCTTCAACGACATGGTCGCCTCGGGTGAACTCGCGGCCCCGCTGGTGCTGGGCCGCGACCACCTCGACTGCGGCTCCGTCGCCTCCCCCTACCGCGAGACCGAGGCCATGCGTGACGGCTCCGACGCCATCGCCGACTGGCCCATGCTCAACGCCATGCTCAACGTCGCCTCCGGTGCCTCCTGGGTCTCCCTCCACCACGGCGGCGGCGTCGGCATGGGACGCTCCCTGCACGCCGGGCAGGTCACCGTCGCCGACGGCAGCGCCCTGGCCGGTGAGAAGCTGCGCCGCGTCCTGACCAACGACCCCGGCACGGGCGTCATCCGCCACGTCGACGCCGGCTACCCCGAGGCCGAGGCCGTCGCCGCCTCCCGCGGCGTCCGCATCCCCATGCGGGAGGGCGACCGGTGAGCTCGCACGACAGGGAGCGGCCCGGTACCGCCGCGCCCGCCCGGCGGGCCTCCTCGCGAGGGGACGGCTTCCACGCCATGTGGAAGGAGCTGCTGCCGATCGGCAGGGCGGGCAGCGGCGGCTACCGGCGGTTCGCCTGGACGGGGCCCGACGCCGAGTGCCGGGCGTGGTTCCGCGCCCAGGCCGAGGCGCGCGGCCTGGCCTACGAGGTGGACGCCAACGGCAACCAGTGGGCGTGGGCCGGTGACAAGGACGCGGGCGACGCCGTGGTGACCGGCTCCCACCTGGACTCCGTCCCCGACGGCGGCGCCTTCGACGGCCCGCTCGGCGTCATCTCCGCGTTCGCCGCGCACGACGAGCTGCGCGCCCGCGGCGTCACCTTCCGCCGGCCCTTCGCGGTCGTCAACTTCGCCGACGAGGAGGGCGCCCGCTTCGGCGTCGCCTGCGTGGGCTCCCGGCTGCTGACGGGCTCCCTCACCCGCGAGGGCGCCCACGCGCTGCGGGACGCGGAGGGGATCTCTCTACCGCAGGCGATGGAGGCGGCCGGCCACGACCCGGGCGCCCTGGGCCCCGAACCGGAACGCCTGGCCCGCATCGGCGCGTTCGTGGAGCTCCACATCGAGCAGGGCCGCACCCTGGCGGCGGCCTCCGACAGCGCGGCGGCCGGCTCCCACCGGATCGCGGTCGCCTCGGCGATCTGGCCGCACGGCCGCTGGCGGTTCGACTTCCGCGGGGAGGCCAACCACGCGGGCACCACCCGGCTGGAGGACCGCCGGGACCCGATGCTCACCTATGCGAACACGGTGCTGGCCGCCCGCAAGAAGGCCCGGCTGGCGGGTGCGCTGGCCACGTTCGGCAAGGTGACGGTGGAGCCGAACGGCGTCAACGCGGTGCCCTCGCGGGTCAGCGGCTGGCTCGACTCGCGGGCTCCGGACGAGGAGACGCTGGCGTCCGTGGTGGCGCAGATCGAGACGGCGGCGGCCGAGCGCGGCGGGCGCGACGGGGTGGCCGTCGAGGTGACACGGGAGTCGGCGACCCCGCTGGTCGAGTTCGACCACGCGCTGCGCGACCGGCTGGTGGAACTGCTCGGGGGACAGGTGCCGGTGCTGCCGACCGGCGCCGGACACGACGCGGGTATTTTGTCCGCTTCGGTGCCCACGGCCATGCTGTACGTCCGGAACCCGACCGGCGTCTCGCACTCACCCGCCGAGTTCGCCGAGGAGGACGACTGTGCGGCGGGCGTCGTGGCGCTCGCCGACGTACTGGAGGGCCTGGTGTGACGACGAGGACGAGGACGAACCCCAACGCCACCGGGCCCGCCCCCGGTGACGCCCCGGCCGAGAAGGTCTACTGGTGCGAACTGGCCTGGCTCAACGGCACCGTCGAACCGCAGGTCGTGCTGGAGGTGACCGGACAGGGCAGGCTCGGCGCCATCCGCACGGCCGTCGGGACGCCCCCGCCCGGCGCCACCGTGCTGCGCGGTCTCACCCTGCCGGGCCTGGCCAACGCGCACTCGCACGCCTTCCACCGGGCCCTGCGCGGCACCGTCCAGGTCGGCTCGGGGACGTTCTGGACGTGGCGCGACAGCATGTACCAGACCGCCGCCCGGCTCACCCCGGACAGCTACTACACGCTGGCCCGCGCCGTGTACGCCGAGATGGCACTGGCCGGCATCACCTGTGTGGGTGAATTCCACTATCTGCACCACGGTCCGGGCGGGGAACGGTACGACGACCCCAACGCGATGAGCCACGCCCTGGTCGCCGCGGCGGCCGACGCGGGCATCCGCATCACCCTGCTGGACACCGCCTACCTGGCCTCCGGCATCGGCCGCAAGGGACGCGGCGAGGCGCCGACGCGGCAGCAGCTGCGCTTCAGCGACGGCACCGCACAGGCGTGGGCCGAACGCGTCTCCGCCTTCCGGCCCCAGGGCGACCACGTGCGCACCGGGGCGGCCGTGCACTCCGTACGCGCCGTCCCGGCCCGCGAGCTGGGCACCGTCGCGCAGTGGGCCGAGGAGCGCGGCGCACCCCTCCACGTCCACCTGTCCGAGCAGACCGCCGAGAACGAGGCCTGTCTGGGCGTGCACGGCATGACGCCGACCGCGCTGCTGGCCGAGCACGGCGTGCTCACACCGCGCACCACCGCCGTCCACGCCACCCACCTCGACAAGGACGACATCCGCCGGATCGGCCGGTCGGGCACCGGCGTGTGCATGTGCCCCACCACCGAACGCGACCTGGCGGACGGCATCGGCCCCGCCCCCGCGCTCGACCGCGCGGGCGCCGCACTGTCGCTGGGCAGCGACAGCCACGCCGTCATCGACCTGTTCGAAGAGGCCCGCGCGCTGGAGCTCGACGAACGCCTCGCCAGCCGCACCCGCGGCCACTGGACCGCCGGGCAGCTGCTGCGCGCGGCGACCGAGGGCGGGCACACCGCACTGGGCTGGCCCGAGTCGAGCCGGCTGGAGACCGGCGCCCTGGCCGACTTCACCACCGTGGGACTCGACTCGGTCCGCACGGCCGGGCCCGTCCCCCGGCTCGCCGCCGAGGTGGCCGTGTTCGCCGCCACGGCCGCCGACGTACGGCACACCGTGGTGGGGGGCCGGCACATCGTGCGCGACGGCGCCCACACCCTGGTGGACGACGTGCCCGGCGCCCTCGCCCACGCCATCGCCGCCCTCCGCCCCTGACCCCGGGCCCGGCCCCGCCCCCTCGGGAAGCGGAACCCCGCGAGGGGGCGGGGACGGGCGCCCGGGACCACCCGCCGCACAAGGACACCCCATGCCGCACACCAGCACGGTCCTGACCAATATCGCCTCGCTCGTCACCAACGATCCCGCCCAGGGGGACGGAAGCCCGCTGGGGCTGATCGAGAACGCCGCCCTCGTCCTGGAGGGCGACAAGGTCGCCTGGGCCGGCCCCGCCGACCGGGCCCCGGCTGCCGACACGGTCGTCGACGCCGGCGGCGGAGCGGTCGTCCCGGGCTTCGTGGACAGCCACTCCCATCTGCTGTACGCGGGCGACCGCACCCAGGAGTTCAACGCCCGGATGTCCGGCCGCCCCTACACCGCAGGCGGCATCCGCACCACCGTCAAGGCGACCCGCGAGGCGTCGGACGCCTCCCTCGCGGCGACCCTCACCGCCCACCTCGCCGAGATGCGGCGCCAGGGCACCACCACGGTCGAGACCAAATCGGGCTACGGACTGACCCCCGAGCACGAGGCCCGGGCGCTGCGCGTGGCGGCCGAAGCGGGCGTGGACGAGGTCACCTACCTGGGCGCCCACGTGGTGCCGCCGGAGTACGCCGACGACCCGGACGGGTACACCGCGCTGGTGGCCGACCAGATGCTGCGGGCCTGCGCCCCCTACGCGCGCTGGGTGGACGTCTTCTGCGAGGAGGGCGCCTTCGACGGCGACCAGTCCCGCGCCATCCTGACGGCGGGCAAGGCCGCGGGTCTCACGCCCCGGGTGCACGCCAACCAGCTCTCCTACGGGCCCGGCGTCCAGTTGGCGGTGGAGCTGGAGGCGGCGTCGGCCGACCACTGCACGCACCTGACCGACGCGGACATCGACGCGCTCGCGCACAGCGACACCGTGGCGACGCTGCTGCCCGGCTGCGAGTTCTCCACCCGGGCCGTCTATCCCGACGCGCGCCGCCTGCTCGACGCCGGTGCCACGGTCGCCCTGTCCACGGACTGCAACCCGGGCTCCTCGTACACGTCGTCGATGCCGTTCTGCATCGCGATCGCCGTACGGGAGATGAACATGACGCCGGACGAGGCCCTGTGGTCCGCGACGGCGGGCGGGGCGCGGGCGCTGCGGCGTACGGACGTGGGCCGGCTGGCACCGGGCTGCCGGGCGGACGTCGTGCTGCTGGACGCCCCCTCGCACGTACACCTCTCCTACCGTCCGGGCGTGCCGCTGGTCGCCCAGGTGTGGCACCGGGGAGAGCGGGTGCCGGACGGGCGGCCCGTCTGACGGACCCGTGTCCGCTGTCGGCGGGTACTTGTACACTCACAAAGGTTGTGGAAGTACAAGCAAACGGGGGGCCCGTTGACCGACACCGAACTCAGCCCGCGCCGCCGGGCGTTGGTGCTCGCGATCTGCTGCATGTCGCTGCTGATCGTCAGCCTGGACACCACGGCCCTCAACGTGGCCCTGCCGGACATCCGCGCCGATCTGCACGCCTCGGTCTCCGGGCTCCAGTGGGTGGTGGACGCCTACACCCTCGTGCTGGCGGCCCTGCTGATGCTGGCCGGTTCGACGGCGGACCGGATCGGGCGGCGCCGCGTCTTCCGCTGGGGCCTGGGCCTCTTCGTGCTCGGCTCGCTGCTGTGCAGCCTGGCGCCGGGGCTCGGATGGCTGGTGGCCGCCCGCGCGCTCCAGGCGGTGGGCGGCTCGATGCTCAACCCCGTCGCCATGTCGATCATCACCAATACCTTCACCGAACCCCGTGAGCGGGCCCGCGCCATAGGCGTGTGGGGCGGCGTCGTCGGCATCAGCATGGCGGCCGGCCCCATCCTGGGCGGGCTCCTGGTCGAGGTGAGCGGCTGGCGGGCCATCTTCTGGGTCAACGTCCCGGTCGGCCTGGCCGCACTGCTGCTGACCACGCGGTACGTCCCCGAGTCCCGTGCGCCGCGCGCCCGCCGCCCCGACCCGGTGGGCCAGCTCCTGATGGTCGTCCTGCTGGGCGCCCTCACCTGGGGCATCATCGAGAGCCCGCACCAGGGGGCCGCCTCCCCGCTGGTGCTGGGCTGCGCGGCAGCCGCCGTGCTCTCCCTGGCGGGTCTGCTGGTCTACGAGTCGCGCCGCACCGAGCCGCTGATCGACTTCCGCTTCTTCCGCAGCGTCCCCTTCGCGGGCGCCACGGCGGTGGCCGTGTGCGCGTTCGCGGCTCTCGGCGGCTTCCTGTTCCTGACGTCCCTCTACCTCCAGGAGGTACGCGGGATGAGCGCACTGCACGCCGGGCTGTGCACTCTGCCGATGGCCGTGATGACGCTGGTCTTCGCCCCGCTGTCCGGCCGGCTGGTGGGCAGCCGCGGCCCCCGGCTGCCGCTGCTGGCGGCCGGCGCCGGGATGACGGCGTGCGGACTGCTCTTCGCCCGCACCGCCTCGGCCGACCTGCCGCTGTGGGTGCTCTTCGTCGGCTACGTCCTGTTCGGCATCGGCTTCGGCCTGGTCAACGCGCCGATCACCAACACCGCCGTCTCCGGGATGCCGCGCGCCCAGGCGGGGGTCGCCGCCGCACTGGCCTCCACCAGCCGGCAGGTCGGCTCCTCCCTGGGCGTGGCCGTCATCGGCGCGGTGATGGCGGCGGCGACCACGGGCCGGGCCGGCGGCCTGGGCGATGCCGCCGGGTTCCAGGACGCGCAGCGCACCGCCTGGTGGATCCTGGCCGGCTGCGGCCTTTCCGTGCTGGCGCTGGGCGCGCTGACCACCGGCCGGTGGGCCCGCGGGACCGCGCGGCGCACCGCCCATCTGCTCGGTGACGAGAGCCCCCAGGCGCCTTCCCCGCGGGCGGCGGACCGCGCCGGGAGCGAGGCGGCGGCGGGATGAGCGAAGCACTCCGCGCCCGCGAAGAGAGTGCGGCGGCGGCATCGCGGGAGGAGGGCGGGGCCGAGGAGACCGCCGCCCGGGTCTGGCGCGAGCTGTGCCATCTCGTGCTGGAGGCCGCCGATGTGCGCAGACAGGTCACGGAGACACTCGGCATGAGCTACTTCCGGGCCAAGGCGCTGCGCCGTATCGCCGACAAGGGCCCCCTCACCCTGAGCGCGCTGGCGGCGGCACTGTACGCGGACGCCCCCTACACCACGCTGGCCGTCGACCACCTGGTGCGGCGCGGCCTCGTCACCCGGGAGCCGAACCCGGCCGACCGCCGCTCCAAGCTGGTGGAGGTCACCGAGGCGGGGGCCCGCGCGGTGGCCGAGATGAGGCGGATCACCGACACCCCGCCGCCGGCGCTGCGGGGTCTGCCCCAGGCCGATCTGAGCACCCTGGAGCGCATCCTGGACGACGCGCTGCACGGCCCCCCACCGGACTGAGCGGCGGACACGTGGCATGGGCCCACGCTCGCCGGACGGTCACGGCCCGGCGCCGGGTGGCCGCCGGGCGTGCCGGAGGGCCGAGGGCCGGGTGCCCGGAATGCCGAGGGCCGGGCGTGCGGAACGGCCGGGCGCCCGGCGTCCGGAAAGCCCAGGACTTCGCGTGCCGGAGGGCAGAGGTCCCGGCGCCCGGGAAACCGAGGTCCCGGCGCCCGGGAAACCGAGGTCCCGGCATGCCGAAGGGCCCGAGGTCCCGGTGTGCGGAAAGGCCGAGGTTCCGGCGTGCGGAAAGGCCGAGGGCCCGGCCGGACGTGGGACGGGTCCGGCCGGGCCCTCGGCACGCGGAGTCGCCGTGCACACCCGAAGGTGTGCGGCGCCCCGCGTCACTCCTCGACCAACAGCCCCTTGCGGAGCTTGCCCAGGGTGCGCGAGAGGAGACGGGAGACGTGCATCTGGGAGATGCCCAGTTCCTCGCCGATCTCCGACTGGGTCATGTTCGCCACGAAACGCAGGGAGAGGATTCTGCGGTCGCGGGCGGGGAGTTCGGCGATCAGGGGTTTGAGGGATTCGACGTACTCGATGCCTTCGAGTCCGTGGTCCTCGTAGCCGATGCGGTCGGCCAGGGCCCCTTCGCTGTCGTCCTCCTCGGGCTGGGCGTCGAGCGAGCTGGCGGTGTAGGCGTTGCTCGCCGCCATGCCTTCGACGACTTCCTCGGTGGAGATGTCGAGCCGCTTGGCCAGTTCCTCGACGGTCGGTGCGCGGTCGAGGGTCTGGGCGAGTTCGTCGCCGGCCTTGGCCAGGTCGAGCCGGAGTTCCTGGAGGCGGCGGGGTACGCGCACCGACCAGGACGTGTCGCGGAAGAAACGCTTGATCTCGCCGACGATGGTCGGCATCGCGAAGGTGGGGAACTCGACGCCGCGGTCGAGTTCGAACCGGTCGATCGCCTTGATCAGGCCGATGGTGCCGACCTGGACGATGTCCTCCATGGGCTCGCTGCGGGAGCGGAACCGGGAGGCGGCGAACTTCACCAGTGCGAGGTTGAGTTCGACGAGCGTGTTGCGGACGTACGCGTACTCGTGGGTGCCCTCTTCGAGGGTCTCCAGGCGCCGGAAGAGCGTCTTGGACAGGGCCCGCGCGTCCAGCGGGCCGACCTCGTCATAGGGTGGGATCTCAGGGAGCTGGAGCTGGTCGAAGAGGTCGGCTTCCACCGCCTCGGCGATCGCTTCCGTGCTCGCCCGGTCACCGTCGGGGACGTCGATGGGCAGGGACTGGGGATCCGGCAGTTGGTCCGGGCTGAACTGCTCCGGGACGGCGGGAGTGGTCGCGACCTGCGTCTGGGCGGGGTCGGATATCCCGTTGGCGAGCCGGGGTGACATGGCTGTCCTCCATGGTTTCTCGGCATATGGCTGCCGAAGCCGTGACGTGCACTACGGGGTGCGGCGCCTCCAAGGCCGACGTTGGTTCGGTATCTGTACTAGACCTACCTGTTTCTCCACAGGCAGAGCAAGTTCGTTACGTCCCGTGACGTCCGGTTTCGTGCAATGTTCGGCTACCGGTAACGCCGCCGAGGGCGTAGGGTTCGAACCGCCTCACGGGGGAAGCAGTGAAGGCCCTCACGCGATCAGAAGGGGTGTGCATGGACCGCGGGATGCCCGGCAGCACAAGCCGGGGCCGGCTGACGGTCGACGTACGGCACGAGGGAGAGAGTGCCGTGGTGACCCCGGACGGTGAGCTCGATCATCACACCGCGGAACTGCTGCGCGAGCCTCTGGAGCGCAGCGTCGACGACGGGTACAGCCGTCTCGTCGTCGACTGCTCGCGGCTGGAGTTCTGCGACTCCACGGGGCTGAACGTACTGCTCGGCGCCCGGCTGAAGGCGGAGGCCGCGGGGGGCGGTGTGCACCTGGCGGCGATGCAGCCGGTGGTCGCGCGGGTCTTCGAGATCACGGGGGCCAACGCGGTCTTCACCGTGCACGAGGATCTCGCGTCGGCGCTCCGGCACCCGTCGGGCGCGTCACCCCAGCCCGACGCGTGACCAGCGCGTTGCACGCATCACACAGGTCCGGCTCAATCCGTAAGTGTTCTCACGGTGCGTCCGGGCAGGAGTCCAACGAATCTGTCAGTCATTCGTGTACAGCGCGTCAAGGGTCCGCCGGTGGCGGGCCGACGTGGGACGGCGAATCGTGAACCGGTGATCGGTGAGGTGAACCACTGATGAGCACCACCCGGCCGCAACCGGCGGGCGACCGCGGTCCGGAGCCGGATGGCACTCCGGCGACCGCGGGCCCGGGGTGCGGCGCGGCCGGGGACGCGCGGGCTCGGACCGCGGGGGAGCGGCCCGCCGAGGCGGGGGCCGGCCCGGTCGCGGTGCCGTCCGACGGGGGCCCTTCCGTCGAGGCGGGGGCCGCTGACGCGCAGGTGCGGGCCGGTACGGATACTGGGCGTGGGCCGATCTCCGGAGTCTTGAATTCCGCGGCTGCTTCCACGTCCGCACCCGAACCCGAAGGGGGGAAAGGCGCCATGGGGACCGCTGCGGAGAGTGCGGCCTCGGCCGCCGCCGGAGCCGCACGCCAGCCGAGCCGGCCGATGCGGCAGGTACGCAGGCTGCGGCTGGTCGGAGCGAGTGGTGCCGTGCCCCGCGCGCGGGACTTCACCCGCCAGGCCCTGCACGACTGGGGCTGGCTGCCCGCGGCCACGGCCGATCAGCGGGCCGCGGCCGAGGATGTGCTGCTCGTCGTCTCGGAGCTGGTGACCAACGCCTGTCTGCACGCCAACGGGCCCGAGGAGCTGCGCGTCGGCGCCGACTCCAAGGTGCTCCGGCTGGAGATCGTCGATCTGGGCAGCGGTTCCCCCGCCCCGCGCACCCCGCACCGGGCCGGGCGGCCCGGCGGGCACGGCATGTTCATCGTCCAGCGGCTGTGTCTGGACTGGGGTGTGGTGCGCAATCCGGACGGACCGGGCAAGACCGTGTGGGCGGAGCTGGCGGCGCCCAGCTGACGCGTACCGCGGAGCCCCTGCGTACGACGAGGGCCCGGTGGCCACAGTGGCCACCGGGCCCTGACGTTTTCGCGCACGCGGTGCGAACTCTCTTCCCTCGGCAAGGGGGCGGGGCTACTGTCGGCAGCCGAATCTGATGTGTCGTCAGTAACTTGCGAGTCCGGATGAAGGGGGAACCCCCGTGTCCCACAGCAAGCCACACTCCGCCCGCACGGTCGCCGCCACGGCGGTGGCGGCCCTCGTCGCCGGATCAGCCGTGCTGCTGACGGCCCCGGCCGCGAGCGCCACGACCGTCGACGTGGACTACCAGTGCAAGACGCCCATCGGTGACAAGGGCGCCGTCTCGCCCATCGACATCAAGGGCGTCAAGAGCGGCAGCGGCTACAAGCTCACCATGTCCTTCGAGAAGGGCGTCTCCTCCAGCCCCATCGAGCTGGGCAAGGGCGCCATGAACCCCAGCGCCAAGATCAAGCTGGGCGGTGCGGAGACCGGCACCGTCTCCGTGAGCGGCCCGCCCAACGAGGAGAAGATCCCCGCCAACACACCCATCAAGATCCCGGACCTGTCCGGCACCTACACGCCGAAGAAGACCGGCAAGGTCACCTTCACCGCGAGCACCCTCACCATCAAGGCGCTGGGCACCACCACCACCTGTGAGCCCAAGAACAACCCCAAGCCCTCCCTCACCCTGGACGTGACCGCGGCGGGCGGCGGCGGCTCGGACGGCGGGTCGGGCGGTTCCGGCGGGGCGACGGGCGGCGGCTCGGACGGCGGTACGGGCGGCGCCACGGCCGGCGGCGGGTCGGCCTCCACGTCAGGGGGCGCCTCCGGCGGCGGCGAGCTGCCCAAGACCGGACCCACCGACTCGGCGGTGGCCCTGGGCACCCTCGGCGGGACCGTGCTCCTGGCCGGCGTCGGAGGCGCCCTGTGGGTCACCCGGCGCAGGGCCGCGGTCCGGCCCTGACCCGTGCCGATGCGAGCCGCACCCCCGCGTCCCCGTGCCACGCCGGCCCCGCACCCCGGCGCCGGGCGGACGGTGGCGCGGGGGCTGCTAGGACTGTTGCTCGCCCTGCTGTGGGTGTGCGGGGCGGCGAGCGGCGTGGGCGCCGGGGCGGACCGGGACGGCGACTCCTGGACGGCGGCGCCGCAGCCACCGGAGGGGGCGCCCACGGCGGACGCGCGGTCCTTCTTCTATCTGGAGGGACCGCCCGGCACCGTGCTCACCGATGTGCTGGCCCTGACCAACCCCGGTGACCGCCCCCGTACGTTCCGGCTGCGCGGTGCCGACGCCTACAACCGGGGCGGCGGCGACTTCGCCGTCCGGGAGGAGGGCCGCAGCGAGGGGGCCGGGAAGTGGCTGGCGCTCGCCCGGGACACCGTCGAGGTGCCGCCGCGCACCCGCGCCCAGGTGCCGCTCAGCGTGACGGTGCCCCGCGAGGCCGTGCCGGGGGACCATCCCGCGGCGGTCGTCGTCAGCGACGGCGAGCGCACCGCCGGTGTCCGCGTCCACCTGCGGGTGAGCGGCCCGACACTGGCCGCGCTCGGCGTCGAGGACGTCTCCGTCACGGGTCGGGACGACGGTACGGCCCGGATCAGCTACACGCTGGTCAACCGGGGCAACACCGCGTTGCGGCCCCGGCTGGCGGTGCGCGTGGACGGGCTGTTCGGGCCGCTGACACGGCACGCGTCCCGTCCGCTGCCGGTCGAGCTGCTGCCCGGCCAGCGGGTCACCCGCCACGAGCGCTGGAGTGATCCGCCCCGGCTGGACGTGGCCGACGTACGGCTCACCGTCACGGCGGACGGCGGCGCCCGGGACGTGGCCACCACCTCGTACACGGCCGTGCCCTGGGGCTGGGCCGGCGGACTGCTGCTGGCGCTCGGGGCGGGCGGCGCGGGCTGGTACCTGCGCGGCAGACGGCGTGCGGGCGGCGGCCCGGACCCGGCCCGCGACGGCCCCTCCGAGGGCCGCACCGGCGGCGGGCGCGGCGGCCGGGGAGCCGGCCGGAGCGGCCACGACGGCGGGGCGGACGGTGACGAGGCGGGGGAGCGCGGGGACGGCAGCGGCGGACAGCACGAGTTGACGGGAGCGGCGAAGTGACGACCAGCGTCCGACGGACCGTGTGTCTCGTGGCGGCCCTCGCGGGGCTGCTGCTGCCGGCGGCGGCCTCCGCCTCGGCGGCGGGCGGCGGCCCCGCCCCGGCGGAGACCGCGCGCAAGCCGCGGCTGACCCTCTCCCAGGACGAGGCCGGGGCCGGGGCCACCGTCACGGTGCGCGGCAGCGGCTGGCGGCCCGGCACCCTGCTCACCCTGCTGCTGTGCGGCCAGAACGCGATCGGCGGCACCAACAGCTGCGCCAACGCGGAGGGACGTGCCGTCACCACGGACGGTGAGGGCCGCTTCACCGGCAAGCTGCCGGTCGCGGAGCCGCCCAAGCCGTGCCCGTGCGTGGTGCGCGCCGCCACGGTGACCGGCGACTACGCGGCGGCCGACGCGGGCTTCAAGGTCGCGGGCCATCCCGTCGCCCCGCTGCCCGAACGGCGTTCCGGGGGCCGGCTGGCCGTGCTGGCGGCGCGGCTGGAGGGGGAGAGCGGGGTGCTCAACTGGTTCGGTGCCCCGCAACAGCGGACGCTGGTGCTGACCGTCGGCAACCTGGGCTCCGAGCGGGCCAGGAACCCGGTCTTCGAGGTGGGCACCTCGCACGGCGTCCTGGCGCCCGAGTGGGAGCGGCAGCAGTGGCGCGGCACCGTCGATCCGGGCCAGAAGCGGCGGATCGAGCTGGATGTCGAGCTGGCGGCCGGTGCGCACGGTGACTACGCGGTGGCGGCCCGGCTGGACCGGCGCACCCTGACGGAGCAGCCCTGGGACGTGGGCCGGCCCTGGGGGGTCACCCTCTTCTGGATCCTGCTGTGCGTGGTGGTGCCGGCGGGGATCTTCCGGCTGGGCATGCTGCTCGTCAACCGCCTGCGCCCCGTCCCACCGGACAGCCCCGGGACGGCGGAAGACGGCTCCGGAACGCCGGACGGCCCCGGGCGACCGGGAAGGCGCGGCCGGACCACGAAGGCCGAACGTCGGGACCGGACCGCCAAGACCTGACGTCGGGGCGGGGCCGCCAAGGCCGAACGGCGCGGCGGGACCACCAAGACGGGTCGTCGGGCTGGGGCCGTCGTGGCCGAACGGCGCGGCGGGGCCGTCAGGGCCGAACGGCGCGGCGGGACCACCAAGACGGGTCGTCGGGCCGGGGCCGTCAAGGCCGAGCGTCGGGCCGGGGCCGCCAGGGCCGAACGTCGGGCCGGGGCCGTCAGGGCCGAACGTCGGGACCGGATCACGAGGCCGAACGTCGGGGCGGGGCCGTCAAGGCGGGACGTCGGGACCGGACCAGGAGGCCGAACGGCGCGGC
This sequence comes from Streptomyces albus subsp. albus, assembly GCF_000725885.1. Taxonomy (GTDB): domain Bacteria; phylum Actinomycetota; class Actinomycetes; order Streptomycetales; family Streptomycetaceae; genus Streptomyces; species Streptomyces albus. The sequence continues at coordinate 141,758 of NZ_JODR01000011.1, forward strand.
GGGGCCGTCGTGGCCGAACGGCGGGGCGGGACCGTCAAGGCCGAGCGGCGGGACCGGACCACGAGACCGAACGGCAAGGCCGGACCGCCAAGACCCGACGCCGGGCCGGGGCCGTCAAGGCCGAGCGCCGGGCCGGGGCCGCCAAGGCCGAACGGCGGGCCGGGGCCACCAAGACGGAACCGCGCGGCGGCGGCGTCGGGACCACCGGCGCCGCACCGCGCGGCGGGAACGCGACGGCCCCCTTCCGTCCCGCGAGGGGGCGGAAGGGGGCCGGGTGAGTGCGCGGCGGGCTACTGCACCTCGCTCATGGTCGAGGTGATCTGGCGGCGGTACATGAAGACCGCGAAGCCCGCGAGCACGGCCAAGGCGGCCTCCACGGCGACGACCCCGGTGGTGCTCAGGTCGGCGCCGCCGATGGACAGCAGGCCGGTGATGCTGTCACCCGCGGTGACGGCCAGGAACCAGACGCCCATCAGCTGGCTGGCGTACTTGGCGGGGGCCAGTTTCGTGGTGACCGACAGGCCCACCGGCGAGAGGCACAGCTCGGCGACGGTGTGCATCAGGAAGATCAGCACCAGCCACAGCGGGCTCACCTTCGTACCGTCCGAGGCCATGCTCATCGGCAGGATGAAGACGAAGAAGGAGGCGCCCGTCATCACCAGCGCGAAGGCGAACTTCCCGGTGGTCGTCGGCTCCTTGCCGCGCCGGTTGAGCGCCAGCCACAGGGAGGCGAAGACCGGGGCGAGCAGGATGATGAACAGCGGGTTGATCGACTGGAACCAGGTCGAGGGGAAGTGCCAGCCCATGATCGACGTGGAGGTCTTGGCGTCGCCGAAGGCCTGCACCGTCGAGGCGCCCTGGTCGTAGATCATCCAGAAGATCGCGGCGGCGGCGAAGAACCAGATGTAGCCGGTCATCCGGCCCTGCTCGGCGCGGCTCAGCTCCTTGTCGCGCTTGATCCGCACCAGCATCCCGATCGGGATGATCAGGCCCAGCACGGTGAGCGGAACCATCGCCCAGTTGAGGGTGAAGGTGCCGGTGGCGACGACGACGCCGTAGAAGACCACGGCGACGACCAGCCACAGCAGCGACTTGCGCAGCATGGCCGACTTCTCCTGCGCCGACAGCGGCGAGGGGATCTGGCTGCTCCTGGGGTCCAGGTGGCGCGAGCCGAGCAGGAACTGGATCAGGCCGAGGGCCATGCCGACGGCGGCCAGCGCGAAGCCCAGGTGCCAGTTGTAGGTCTGGCCGACGGTGCCGATGATGAACGGCGCCACGAACGAGCCGGCGTTGATGCCCATGTAGAAGACGGTGAAGCCGCCGTCACGGCGCGGGTCGTCGGGCCCGTTGTACAGGTCGCCGACCATCTTGGAGATGTTGGCCTTGAGCAGGCCGGACCCGGTGGCGACCAGCGCCAGACCGATGAAGAACGGCCCCTCGCCGGGCAGGGCGAGCGTGAGGTGGCCGAGCATGATGATCCCGGCGCCGATGGCGACGGTCTTGCGGGGGCCCCACAGCCGGTCGCCGAACCAGCCGCCCGGCATGGTCAGCAGGTAGACCATGGCGTTGTAGACGGAGTAGATCGCCGTGGCGGTGGCCAGGTTCATGGCGAGACCGCCGCCCTGGCCGCCCGCACCGCCCTCGCCCGCGTCGGGGCCGCCGGCCACGAGGTAGACGACAAGCAGGGCGCGAAGGCCGTAGAAGCTGAACCGCTCCCACATCTCCGTCAGGAAGAGTGTGGCCAGACCTCGTGGGTGGCCGAAGAAGGTCTTGCCACCGGTGGTACCGGGGGCGTCCTTCGTCAGGCTGGGCGCCATATGCGTGTTCCTTGCCGTTGCGCTACGGGGGCCGCACTCTCCAGCGGCGCTGCTTGCGGGGCGGACCATCCCGTACACGGAAAAGGACCCCCGGCCGATGTTGCTGTGGCGCCAGGAGTCCTTGACGTTCACTACATGAGTGCATTCACCATAAGTCACCGGCGCGGGGAGCAGGGAAGGGCTTGTGACATACCTCGCAGGTGAAACAGGGAACCTTCCACGCCTTTCCTTGGTGGCGTGTCCACTTCACCTGTAGATCGTCAATGCCGTCCCGGGAGCACACCGTCTTCCCCTGGCGTTCCGCCACGCGGACTACCATCGGTGCATGACCCGTGTACTGCTCGCCGAGGATGACGCATCGATCTCGGAGCCCCTGGCCCGTGCCCTGCGCCGGGAGGGATACGAGGTCGAGGTCCGCGAGGACGGCCCCACCGCGCTCGACGCCGCACTGCGCGAGGGCATCGACCTGGTGGTGCTGGATCTCGGGCTGCCCGGCATGGACGGCCTGGAGGTGTGCCGGCGGCTGCGCAACGAGGGCCACACCTTCCCCGTCCTGGTGCTGACCGCGCGTGCCGACGAGGTGGACACCGTCGTCGGGCTGGACGCGGGCGCCGACGACTACGTCACCAAGCCGTTCCGCCTCGCCGAGCTGCTGGCCCGGGTGCGGGCGCTGCTGCGCCGCGGCACTCCCGCCGAGCCGGCCCAGCCCCCGGCCACCCACGGGGTGCGCATCGACGTCGAGTCCCACCGCGCCTGGATGGGCGACGAGGAGCTCCAGCTGACCGCCAAGGAGTTCGACCTGCTGCGGGTGCTGGTGCGGGACGCGGGCCGGGTGGTCACCCGCGACCAGCTGATGCGCGAGGTGTGGGACACCACCTGGTGGTCGTCCACCAAGACGCTCGACATGCACATCTCCTGGCTGCGCAAGAAGCTCGGCGACGACGCGGCCAACCCGCGCTACATCGCCACCGTGCGCGGTGTCGGGTTCCGCTTCGAGAAGAGCTAGGAAGACCCCCGCGCGTGCGCCGTCGGCTCATCCTGTCCACGCTCGCCGTCGTCCTCGTCGTCGTCGCGGTCTTCGGCATCTCCCTGGTGATCGTCGAGTCCCGCACCATCGAGAACAGCACCCGGGACAACGTCCGGGCCGAGGCGACCCGGCTCGTGTCCACCGTCGAGAGCCGGCTGATGGCGGGGGAGCGGGTGACCAAGGCGTCGATCGGGGTCACCGCCTCCAAGGACCGGTACGTGCGCTACATCCGGGTCGAGATGCCCGACCGCAAGACCATCGAGGTCGGCAGACGGCCCGCCGGCGAGGTCGTGGAGTCCCGGCAGACCGGGGCGCACGGCGAACGCGTCACCGTCCAGGCGTCCCGCTCGGAGGTGCGCGCGGAGGTCGGCCGCACCCTGCTGATCATCATGGCGGTGGCGCTGCTCGCGGTGATCGCCGCAGCCGCGCTCGCCGTCCGCCAGGCGCACCGGCTGGCCGCACCGCTGACGGACCTCGCCGAGACCGCCGAGCGCCTCGGTTCGGGCGATCCGCGCCCGCGGCACCGCCGCTACGGGGTGCCCGAGCTGGACCGGGTCGCCGATGTGCTGGACGCCAGCGCGGACCGCATCGGGCGGATGCTCACCGCCGAGCGGCGACTGGCGGCCGACGCCTCGCACCAGCTGCGCACCCCGCTGACCGCGCTGTCCATGCGGCTGGAGGAGATCATCGCGACCTCCGAGGGCGAGGCGCCGGAGGACCGGGCCGTGGTCAAGGAGGAGGCCACCATCGCGCTCGCCCAGGTCGAGCGGCTGACCGACGTGGTGCAGCGGCTGCTGACCAATTCCCGCGACCCGCGGACGGGCTCGGCCGTCGGCTTCGATCTGGACGAGGTCGTCAAACAGCAGATCGAGGAGTGGAAGCCCGCCTACCGCAGCGCGGGACGGGCCCTGGTCCGCTCGGGCAAGACGGGACTCCGCGCCGTGGGCACCCCGGGGGCGGTGGCGCAGGTGCTGGCCACCTTGATCGAGAACTCGCTGATGCACGGCGACGGCACGGTCGCGCTGCGTACCCGGGTCACCGGCAACCAGGTCGTGGTGGAGGTCACCGACGAGGGGCCGGGTGTGGACGAGGCGCTGGGCTCCCGGGTGTTCGAGCGGACGGTCAGCGGCCACAACTCCACCGGGCTCGGGCTGGCCGTCGCCCGGGATCTGGCGGAGGCGGACGGTGGCCGGCTGGAGCTACTTCAGCAGTTGCCGCCGGTCTTCGCGCTGTTCCTCAGCCGCGACGCCGCCGACCTCGACGCGGCCGGCACCACTGCCTGAGACACCGCCTGAGACGCTGCCCGAGACACCGCCTGAGACGCTGCCCGGGAGGGGGCCCTCGGCGCCCGGGCCGGCGCCGTCCCCGTCCGCGTCGTCCGCCTCGTCCCGCCGCGGCGCACGCTCCGTCCGCTCGTCCTGCTGCTGTCCCACGCGGAAGACCCACGTGCGGTACGCCCAGAAGCGGAAGAGGGTGCCCAGGCACAGGCCGATGACGTTCTTGGCGACGTTGTCGGCGAGCGGCGAGGTGTAGCCGAGGCCGTAGTGGGACAGGGCGAGGATGCCGTTCTCCAGGACCAGGCCGATACCGCTGAAGAAGAAGAACAGCATCGTCTCGCGGTGGATGCGGTTCTTGTCGATGTGCCGGTAGGTCCAGTAACGGTTGCCCAGGTAGTTGGTGCCGATGGCGACGACCTGGGAGATCACGCCGGAGCGGATGGGCGCGAGCTGGAAGCTGTGGATGCACAGGTTGAAGATCGCCACATTGACGAGGAAGCCCAGCGCGCCGACCGCGCCGAACTTCACCAGCTCGCCCACCAGGCGTTCCAGTCTCGGGCGCATAGCGCGCCTCTCACCCATAGTGATGCTTCGGCCCCGTTCCGGTCGGCGTCAGAGGCTGCCCCATGCTAACCAGCCTCATGGGGGGCCCCGGGCGCGAACGGCAGGGCCGCGGCTCGGGGCCGGCTTCGCATCGTCTCACCGCCGCGGGGACTTCGCACACCCGAGGGCGGCGGTCCGGTACGCGGGCGGCGGGAAGTCCGCTGGTCGGCCCGGTGGCGGGGCGGGACGTGACATCGACGACAGACCGCAAGGCGCCGCTCCCGCGCTCCGGAGCGCGGTGGCCACCCCCGGCGCACGGCCCAACCGGGGCGAGCCGGGCGAGCCGGGCGAGCCGGGCGCGGAGGATGCCGGGGCCGGGCCGGGGCGGCAGGGGCGGGCGGGGGCCCGTGACGCGCCCCGTACCCTGGTGGCGTGACGTTCCCGGTAGTCGGCATGGTCGGCGGGGGCCAGCTCGCTCGTATGACCCACGAGGCGGGCATCCCGCTCGGCATCAAGTTCAAGCTCCTTTCCGATACTCCGCAGGACTCGGCCGCACAGGTCGTCAACGACGTCGTCGTCGGCGACTATCGCGATCTGGACACGCTGCGGCGCTTCGCGCAGGGCTGCGATGTGATCACCTTCGATCACGAGCACGTCCCGACCGAGCACCTTCGTGCGCTCGAAGCGGACGGCATCCCGGTGCGCCCCGGTCCGGACGCGCTCGTGCACGCGCAGGACAAGGGCGTCATGCGGGCCCGGCTGGGCGAGCTGGGCATCCCCGCGCCGCGCAACCGCATCGTCAGCTCACCGGCCGACGTCGCCGCCTTCGCGGCCGAGGGCCCCGCGGCCGGCGACGGTGACGGATTCCCCGTCGTCCTCAAGACCGTGCGCGGCGGCTACGACGGCAAGGGCGTGTGGGTGGTGCGCGGCGCCGACGACCCGGCCGCCGCCGAACCCTTCAAGGCGGGCGTGCCCGTGCTCGCCGAGGAGAAGGTGGACTTCGCCCGCGAGCTGGCCGCCAACGTCGTACGGTCCCCGCACGGCCAGGCCGTCGCCTACCCCGTCGTGGAGTCCGTCCAGGTGGACGGCGTCTGCGACACCGTGATCGCCCCCGCGCCCGGGCTCGCCGAGGACGCCGCCGTGCATGCCCAGGAACTCGCGCTGCGGATCGCGCACGAACTGGGCGTCGTCGGCCATCTGGCGGTCGAGCTGTTCGAGACCCGGGACGGCGAGGTGCTGGTCAACGAACTGGCCATGCGCCCCCACAACTCCGGCCACTGGACGCAGGACGGCGCGGTCACCTCCCAGTTCGCCAACCACCTGCGGGCCGTCCTCGACCTGCCGCTGGGCGACCCGCGCTGCCGGGCGCCGTGGACGGTGATGGGCAACGTGCTGGGCGGCGACTACCCCGACATGTACTCCGCCTATCTGCACTGCATGGCCCGCGACCCCCAGCTGAAGATCCACATGTACGGCAAGACGGTGAAGCCCGGCCGCAAGGTGGGGCACGTCAACGTCTGCGGTGACGATCTCGCCGACGTACGGGAGCGGGCCGCGCACGCCGCCGGGTATCTGCGCGGCACCATCACCGAGTGACCCCGCCTCCCGTACGGGGGCAGCCCGTGCGGAAGGCCGGGTGCCGTACGGGAGCCGCGGAGTGAGTACGGCCCCGGGAACCGAGAGCCCCACAACCAAGGAGCCGCATTGAGCACTGTCACCCCCCAGGTGGGGATCGTCATGGGGTCCGACTCGGACTGGCCCGTCATGGAGGAGGCGGCCAAGGTGCTCGCCGAGTTCGAGGTGCCCTACGAGGTCGATGTCGTCTCCGCGCACCGGATGCCCCGCGAGATGCTCGCCTACGGCGAGGACGCCGCCGACCGCGGCCTCAAGGCGATCATCGCGGGCGCGGGCGGCGCCGCCCACCTGCCGGGCATGCTCGCCTCGGTCACCCCGCTGCCCGTCATCGGGGTGCCCGTGCCGCTCAAGTACCTGGACGGCATGGACTCGCTGCTGTCCATCGTGCAGATGCCCGCGGGGGTTCCCGTGGCCACCGTGTCCGTCGGCGGCGCCCGCAACGCCGGACTGCTGGCCGCCCGGATGCTCGCCGCCCACGACGACGAGCTGCGCGCCCGGATGCGCGACTTCCAGCAGGAGCTGAACGCGCAGGCCACCGAGAAGGGCAAGCGGCTGCGCGCCAAGGCGGCCGGCGAGACCGGGTTCGGCTTCGGCGGCCAGGCGGGAGGCGGACGATGACGCGGAAGACCAGCCCGAATCTGGAGCGGGCCCGTGCCCTGCTGGTCGAACACCCCGTCGTGGACGGCCACAACGACCTGCCGTGGGCGCTGCGCGAACAGGCCCGCTACGACCTCGACAAGCTCGACATCGCCCGGGACCAGAGCGCCACCCTCCACACCGACCTGGCCCGGCTGCGGGCCGGCGGCGTCGGCGCCCAGTTCTGGTCCGTCTACGTCTCCGGCGAGCTGACCGGCGACGCCGCGGTGAGCGCCACCCTGGAGCAGATCGACGCCGTCCGGCTGCTGGCCGAGCGGTACCCCGACGACCTCCAGCTCGCGTTCACCGCGCAGGACGTGGAGGCCGCGCACGCCCAGCGGCGGATCGCCTCGCTGATGGGTGCCGAGGGCGGCCACTCCATCGACAACTCCCTCGCCACGCTGCGCGCCCTGTACCGCCTCGGCGTGCGCTACATGACGCTCACCCACAACAACTCCCTCGACTGGGCGGACTCGGCCACCGACGAGCCGCGCGCCGGCGGGCTGTCCCGCTTCGGTGAGGAAGTCGTCCGCGAGATGAACCGGCTGGGCATGCTCGTGGACCTCTCGCACGTCGCGGCCGAGACGATGCGGGACGCGCTGCGCGTCACCGAGGCGCCTGTGATCTTCTCGCACTCCTCGGCCCGCGCCGTGTGCGACCACCCGCGCAACATCCCCGACGACGTGCTCGCCCAGCTCCCCGCCAACGGGGGCGTGGCCATGGCCACCTTCGTCCCGAAGTTCATCCTGCCCGAGGCGGTGGCCTGGACCCGGGCGGCCGACGAGAACATGCGCGAACACGGGCTCGACCCCCTGGATCTGGGCGAGGAGGCCCGGCGGGTGCAGCGCGAGTTCGAGGCGGCCAACCCGCGGCCCGTCCCCGACGCCGGTACGGTCGCCGACCACCTCGACCATATGCGCGAGGTCGCGGGCATCGACCACATCGGCCTCGGCGGCGACTACGACGGCACCCCCTTCACCCCGGCCCAGCTGGAGGACGTCGCCGGCTACCCCCACCTGGTCGCCGAACTGCTCGACCGCAAGTGGTCGGAGGCGGACCTGGCGAAGCTCACCTGGTCCAACGCGGTCCGCGTGCTGCGCGAGGCCGAGGAGGTGGCCCGCACCCTCCAGCTGCGGCGCGGCCCCTCGATCGCCACCATCGACCAGCTCGACGGCTGACGCGTCACCACGCTCCGGCTCGACGACTGACGCGAAGTCAACCTTCCGGCTTACGGCGGAACTCGGGCAGCGGGCCCCCGGACGGCGTGGCGGTCACCGCCTCCTTGACGTCGCCCCTGGGGGCCCGCGAGCATCAGCGGGCCCACTCCTTGCGTCCAGGGAGGACCGTTGGCCACCTCGGAACCGTCCGGCTCGCCCACCGCTTCCGCCCCCGACACCCCCACCGTCTCCGAAGCCGAGCGCGGCAGCCTCGCCCGGCGCACCCTCCTCCAGGTCTCGGCCGCGGCGGGCGGCGCCCTCCCCGTCGGCGCCGCCGCCCCGGCCGCGCCCGCCACGGCGGCCCCCGCACCGGCCGCCGCACCCGGAGCGGCACAGGCCGCAGCCCGCTCGCGCACCGTCACCTTCTCCGCCGCCACCAACGGCGCAGCCACCCTCGTGCCCGGCGCACGCCGGCTCATCGCGGAGATGCAGAACACCCTCTGGTCCATCCCCCGCAACGGGGGCAAGGCCCGCCCCCTCAGCGTCCCCGGACTGGAGCCCACCCGGCCCGTCCTCGCCCCCGACGGCAAGACGCTGGCCGTGTGCGCCTACCACGGCGGCGGCTTCCACATCTGGACGCTGCGCCCCGACGGTTCCGCGCTCACCCAGCGCACCGACGGGCCGTGGGACGACCGCGGCCCCGCCTGGTCGCCCGACGGCACCCGGATCGCCTTCGCCTCCGAACGCCGCGGCGACCCGGTGGCCGGCAGCCCCTACCGCATCTGGGTGCTCGACCTGCGCACCGGCAAGCTGATGCGGCTGACCGGGAACGACGACCAGGACGGCCCCCTCCAGGACGGCGCCTGGGAGGACTTCGACCCCGCCTGGTCCGTCGACGGCGAGCGCGTGCTGTGCGTACGCGGCGGCGTCGTCAAGGGGGAGAGCGGCCCCACCCTCGTCTCCCGCACCCTCGTGTCCGTCGCCGCCGACGGCAGCGGCGACGTACGGACCGAACACGAGGACAAGACCAAGGGCGTCTCCTTGATGACGCCCGCCGTCTCCCCGTCCGGGAAGATCGCCTACCTGCGCACCACCCCGGCACCCGCGGCGTCCTGCACCCTGGTCGTGGACGGCGAGGCCGTGCCCGTCGAAGGCGATCTGGCGCCGGTGCCGCCCCGCTGGGCGGACCGCGAGACCCTGCTGCTGAACATCTCCGGCACCTTCCGGCTGCTGCGCCCGAACCGGCCCCAGACCACCGAACGCATCCCGTTCACCGCCGAACTGGCCACCACCCGGCCCCGCTACCACGTCAAGGACTACGGCTTCGAGGCCCCCGGACGCCACCGGGTGCGCGGCGTGCAGCAGCCCGTCCTCTCCCCGGACGGCGAACACGTCGCCTTCGTCGCCCTCAACACCCTCTGGCTGGCCCGCACCGACGGCCACGGCCGGCCCCGCCCGCTCGTACGGGCCCGCGCGACCCGCTACGTGTGCGCGCCCTCCTTCACCCGGGACGGCAAAGCGCTGCTCTACAGCGACGACCGGGACGGGCTGCTGGCCGTCCGCAGACACGAGCTGTCCACCGGCAAGGACCGGCAACTGGCCGACGGCGGCCGGGTCTTCGGCACCCTCTCACCCGACGGCAGCCGGCTCGCCTGCCTCGACATGGCCGGCAACCTGGTCGTCAAGGACCTCGCCGGCGGCCGTGAACGTGTCCTGGCCGCGCCCATGGGCGGTGGCGGCATCCCCGGCCCGCCCAGCTGGTCACCCGACGGCAGCCGCATCGCCCTGTGCGACCGCAACCGGCTCAACCAGCGGTTCCGCGAGGGCTACAACCTCATCCGCGTCGTCGACGCCGACAGCGGCGAGGACGCCCTGCACCCGCTCGCCGAACACGCCTCCCTCGCCGACCGCTACGCCTCCGGGCCCGTCTGGTCACCCGACGGCCGCTGGATGGCGGCCGTCTGCGAATCGGCGCTGTGGGTCCTGCCCGTCGCCGAGGACGGCAGCCCCGCGGGCAAGGCTCGCAGGCTCACCGACGAGAGCGCCGACCACCCCTCCTGGTCCGGCGACTCGCGCACCCTGCTGTACCTGTCCGCCGGCACCCTGCGGCGCGTGCCCGTCACCGGGGGGAAGCCCCGCACCGTACGCCTGGAGCTGTCCTGGCGGCGGCCCGCCCCCAAGGAGACCGTCGTCCACGCCGGACGGCTGTGGGACGGCACCGGACCCGGCGTCCGCGAGGACGTGGACATCGTGCTGCGCGACGGGCGCATCACCGAGATCGCCCCGCACCGCGGCGGGCGCCGTGCCCAGCGCCGCGTCGACGCCTCCGGGCTGACGGTGCTGCCCGGCCTGTGGGACACCCACACCCACCCCTGGCAGACCACCTACGGCGGCCGGCAGACCGTCACCCAGCTCGCCTACGGCATCACCACCGCCGTCTCCTTCGGCGGCTTCGCATACGAACAGGCCCGGCTGCGCGAGGCCGTGGCCTCCGGAGCCCTGGCCGGCCCCCGGCTGCTGGCCACCGGCGAACTGCTCGACGGCTCCCGCGTCGCCTACAGCATGGGCAGGGCCCACCGCACCCGGAAGGGCCTGCGCCGCTCACTGGAGCGCGGCGGCGCCCTCGACTGGGACTTCGTCAAGACATACGTGAGGGCCCCGGCGGACGCCATGCGCGAGGCCGCCGCCTACGCCCACGAGAAACTGGGCGTCCGCTCCGGCAGCCACCTGTGCACCCCCGGCATCCAGATCGGCCAGGACCTGACGACCCACCTCCAGGCCACCCAGCGGCTGGAGTTCGGCCACGCCACCACCGCCACCGGGCACGCCTACGAGGACGTCATCGGCATCTACACCACCCCGGGCGACTTCCACCTGGTGGCCACCCCCTTCCCCGCCTCCCCGCTGCTGGGCGCCGACCCTGGGCTGGCCGACGACGAACGGGTGCGGCGGCTGATGCCGCCGTGGGACGTCCAGGCCGTCCGCGAACTGGCCGCCCGCCCGCCCACCGACGACGAACTGGCCACACTCGACACCGAGACGGCCGTCTACCGCCGGGTCCTCGCCGCAGGCGGCACCGTCGCCCTGGGCACCGACCAGCCCCTGGTACCCGTCGGCCTCCACCTCCACCTGGCGCTGCGGGCCCTCCACCGGGCCGGCCTCGCCCCGCACGAGGCGCTGCGCACGGCGACGCTGCTGCCCGCCCGCGTCTTCGGCCTGGACAAACAGCTCGGCACCGTCGAAGAGGGCAAGCTGGCCGACCTCACCCTGGTGGACGGCGACCCGCTGAGCGACTTCGACACCCTCGTCAACACGGTCACCACCATCCGCGGCGGCGTACCGTACGAGCAGCGCGACCTGCTGGACGCCTGGTCCGGCACGCAGTCCCACCCCCAGGGCGCCGCCGCCCACTGGCACCACGTCAGCCGCCAGCAACGCCGCGACGGCTGCTGCGACCTGGGCCACTGACCCACCAAGGGGCCGCCACCTTTCCGGGGTGCCGGCCCCTTGGGGCCGCTGGCCCCCCGCGCGGTGAAAGACAGTGCGCACTGCACGGGCGGGGACCGCCGCTGTCACCACGCCGGCCACATGGACCGAGCCCTGGAAAGGCCTCGCTGCGGCAGGTTCCGCGCCATCACGATGGGCCGGACACTCTTCGCGGTGTACCTTCCGTGATCGCCTACCCGACAACGCGAATATGGGCGATGTGCCATGGACCGGAGCCCGGGATCGTCCTACCGTCCTCACTGTGGCAGGGATCGTCTCTGCGGCCGAGGGGGAACCATGGCGCGTGAGGAACTGACTCGCCTTACCGGCAACGTCGGTGGTCCTGACTGTGACGACGACGATTGCCCGAATGTCTACCGGACCGCGAGCGGTTCGTTCGTCTTCCAGGGCAGCGTGTCCGACGCGTTCGCCCCACCCGCCGGGGAAGGATTGGTGGAGATTCCCGAGCACGTTCTGAGGGAGGCCATTCGTGCTCTTGGATGGTGAGGAATGGCGCCGGTTCTTCGACGCCTTCGAGCATGAAGCATGGCGGTTCGAGACGCAGCCCACGTACACCATTCCCAAGGAGCAGGCCAATGTGGCCCGGTTCCTGCGTGGTGAGGACAAGCCTGCCGACCACAATGCCCTTTGGCATGAACGCGTTCGCGGATACGTCGAGTCCGGAAAGCGCATCGGCCGTGTCCGCATCGTGCGCCGACCCCTTACCGACTATCAGCGGTACCAATTCGCCTGGGGAATCCCAGGAAACATCGCGGCAGGGGAAGACATCAGGATCCTGGATGTGACGCGAGACACCTTCGGATTGCCGCTTTCGGGCCGCGACTGGTGGATGTTCGACGACTCCCGCATCGCGCACCTGAACTTCCGTCCGGATGGAACCCAGATCAATCGTGAATCGTATGAAGGGGATACCGCGCCGTATCGGGAGTGGAAGCGGCTCGCTCTGGAGCACGCAGTGCCTTTCGAGGAGTACGTGAAGGCCCTTGACGCTTGACCCCGGCCGGCTGGGTCAGGCGAAGGCCGACCTGGCAGAAACGCTCCGCAGCATGCGTCGGCGAGCCGGGCGGACTCAGGTCTGGCTCGCTCTTCGCTGCAATATTTCCCAGACCAAGCTGAGCAACATCGAGACCGGGCGAGTCACCCCCGGTCTTGTTGACGTCGAGTTGATCCTCAAGGCTCTCGACGCGCCTCCGGAACTCGCCACACAAGTCGCCGCCCTCGCGCGCCTAGCAAGTACGGAGTGGCAAGGCAAGCGTGCGTCTTGGCGCAGGGGGCTGGAGAAACGGCAAGCAGAGCTGGCCGGTCTCGAACGGGAAGCCACCACACTTCGCTACTTCCTGCCGGCGATGGTGACGGGGCTGCTGGCCACGCCTGAATACATCAGGGCCGGCCTCAGTCACTCCCCGGTGGACACCAGCAAGACGGTCGCAAGGAAGCTGGAGCGACAAGCAGTCCTCTACGACAGCGCTAAACACTTCACGTTCCTGCTGACGGAACAAGCTGTCAGGTGGGCCGTGGTCCCGCGCGCGGCGATGGCCGTCCAGATGGATCGGATCGCCTCGATCTCCCACCTGCCCAATGTGCGTATCGGGGTCATCCCGACAGGAACGGTTGTCAGTCGTGGTCCGATGAACACTTTCACCGTGTACGACCAGCGATTGGCAACCGTCGAGACGTTTACCGGGCGTATCGTTTTTCAGGACGCCATAGATATCGCTGAGCATCTTGAAGTGTTCTGCGCGTACGAGAGCCATGCATTTTTCGGCGATGAAATGAGAGCGCTACTCGCAGAGTGGGCCGCAGACTGCCGCGCCTGATCACTTACCCGACAACGCTGATAATGGGAGGGTCCTGCCCTGCCCCGGGGCAGCATCGAATCCGAAGGATCGCGGGGAGGCAGTCGGAATGATGAACGGTCCGAGTTCGGCAGAAAGGCGCCTGGGCGCTCCCGCCGTACGCCGCTCTCGAAGGGTGCGTCGGCATGAGCGAGCCGAGTACCTGTCCGGGTGGGTCCGTAGGGCTACCGCTGAGCACGGACCGTGAACCGGCGCCGGTTCCCGGTCGCGCGGGGTGCGCGGAGCTGGCAAACGTGCGGAATCGGCGCGGGTGGGCGGTGACTGGCCCAGCGTGACTGACTGCAACGTCTTTGTCCGACCGTGTTGGCCCGGCCCGAGCACGGCGGAGGAAATGGGTGGTGCCGGCGGAGTCGGTGACGCGGGCTTGAGTGTCCCGGCGTGCCAGCTGCCGAGTTGATGGGAAGCCGCAGGTCCCGGCCGCTCAGCACAAGAAGGGCGGGCGGCCGGGGTGGTTGTCGACGGCGCGGGTTGCATCCGTGCCGTCTCGGTGCTCAACCGGAAGGAGCGCGTGAGAATGGGTAAGAAGAACGAGGACGAGTGGGACCCGTACGCCAATCAGGACCAGGTGACTGATCCCGACACTCGTGTCTCTCAGAACGGGGACGTCCACAGCAGCATGGCGGACGACGAGGACCGCGAAGGGAAGTAAAGCCCGTGATCCACGGTGAGAACCTGGCGAAGGACCTGCGGCGTGATCACGGTTTCGTCCACGTCGGACGCACCAGGGACGGCAACGCCGTGGTCATGCGCAAGGGCAAGCGGTGGACCGTGGTCCCCCTGCGGTGGCTCACCGAAGAGGCCGTCAGCACCATCAAGGCCCAGGCCGGGGTCAGCCTCGTGTGAGTCCCGCAGACGGAGGAACGCCCCTGCCGGAAGGGGCAGGGGCGCTCCTTGGCTGAAATCTTCCGCCCCGACCTGGACGAACGGCCCGGGGCGGCCCCGGACGGGCCGGAATGATCACCGTTCGGCTCCGGCGGCGGGACAGGGGGAAACCCGCCGAGCCTTCGAGGTGATGACCCGGCGGGGTCTGCCTGGTTGCCGGGCTTATCGGTCGAACTCGCCGTCTCGGGCTCCGTTGACGAACGCCTGCCATTCGGCCGCCGTGTACCGCAGTACGGTCCCCTCGGGGTCTGAGGGGTTCCGCAGCGCCTTCGCGCCGCCCGGGAGATCGGCCACCTCGATCCGGTTGTCCGGATCGCTGCCCGGCGCGCTCTTCCAGACGACGTTGCTGAGGTCGAGTCCGTACAGGTCAGCCTTCTGGCGTGCTTCCATCAGGATTCGAACTCGCCCCGGGCTGCGGCGGACACGAAGAGCTGCCAGGCTGCGCGAGAGACCCGCGCGGCGGGGAGGTGAGGGTTCTTGGAGTCGCGGACAGCGGTGCCGTCCGTGTTCGGGATGTCGGCGACCTCGACGCACTGGCCGTTGCCGGCTGTGTAGCTGCTCTTGCGCCACGTCGCGCCGGAGAGGTCGGCCGCGTACAGGTCGGTCATGATGCTCATTTCAATCCCGCTCTTTCTCGATACGGTCAACCAACTCGATGCTAGCCTCTTCGGTCATCGCTGCGCTCGTCAGGTTTCGGAAGAGGCGACTGAGCTGCCTCAACGCGAGCTTGTCGTCCCGAAAATGGGACGTGTTGTCAGCGGACTCGGTGAAGGCGGCGTCTATGTCCGCATCCTTCCCGCTGCTGAATAGAGTGAACGCGCCGGTGGTAGCGGCCTTCTCCCCTGCGCTGAACGGGAGGACTCGCAAGGAGACGTTGTCCAGCTCGGCAACTTCCTTCAACCTGCGCAGCTGCGCCCGCATCACGTCGTCACCACCGACGTTGAAGCGCAGCGCTGCCTCGGTGACCATGGCTTCGAGGTTCAGCGGGGCGTCATCACGAAGTCGCGCTTGGCGCCCCATCCGAACTTCGACCAGACCTTCAACCTGATCCGGACCGAGTGCTGTGAAGCTCACGCCCGTCACAGCGTGGGCGTACTCCGCGGTCTGCAACAGGCCCGGGATCAAGATGGGCTGGTACTCGAAGCAGCTCGCTGCTTCCGCCTCGTACGCCAGGAACTCGGCGTAGTTCGCAGAGATCACATCGTTGTAGGCGTGCCACCACGGAGGTACGCGCTGCCTGCCTCGGACCATCAGCTCGCGGAGTTCGTGGTACTTCTCCCGGTCGACATCGAAGAAGTCCATCAGGGCCTCGAAGTCCCGCTCGGTGCAGGCCCGCTTGCCCAGCTCCAGCCGACTGATCTTCGAGTTGTGGCAGTTGAGATGCGCACCAACCTCTTCGGTGGTCTTCCCTGCGTTGTCACGAAGAAGCCGCAGCTCTTGTCCGAGCCTGCGTCGGGCCGCGAGCGGACTACCGCTTTGGACGACGGACACGTTCCCAACTCCCCTCTCTCCGCCCGGTCGAGAGTACAGGCCGACGGGTTCAAGCTCTCCTGTTGCACGGATGCCGTAACCCTGCCGAGCGGAAGTTTGGCAGATTGCCATGCAGTGGCTTGACGGGAGAACCGGCGGAGCCGAATGATGCCGACTGTGACGCAGCGCGCTCAAGGCGTGACTCGCGGTCCACTCGGCATGCGCGACCGAGCGTGCGCCGACCAGCTCTGGAGGTTCCAGGCATGAACGTCGCAGCTCAGCCCCCACGTACCGACTACCAACACTCATGGCCGTTACTGGCGGCCCGCCACGACATCGGTGAGTGGCGGCACAAGGTCGGCATAGCTGCCCGGGCTCTCGGGGCTGACCACGACGCTGTCCATGTGGCACGCCTCGGCGTGACAGAACTGCTCGGCAACGTGTGCAAGCACGTGGCGGAGCCTCAATGTCAGCTCGTCGTCGCGGTGGAGGGCGAGGTGCTGTGCGTACGGCTCTTCGACCGGTCGCACGAGGCGCCGCGTGTGACGACCCCGGACCACCTCGCGGAGTCGGGCCGCGGCCTGTGGCTGTTGCGGGAGCTGGCCTTCGACATCGGCTACACGCTCACGACAGGAGGGAAGTGGGTGTGGCTTCATTGCGCCCTGAACGCCGGTACAGCGGTCAGCCGCGCCGCACATGGCTGCGACCTGGGGTCCTCGTCCACGACCCCAAGCCGGAGATGATCGCCGTCGTTGAGGAAGTCGAGGGGTTCCGGGTGAAGTTGCGCCGCCCCAGCGGCATGTCCTGGACGGCCGAGCGAACCCGCCTGCGCCCCGCCACCGCGTACGAACACCGGCAGTTCCGCGCCCTGGCCGCCCTCCAGCGACTGAGACAGAAGGGACTTGCGTGCCCGGACCCCGGGGCCGGACGGCTCTCTCCCGGCTCGGCCGGGCGGTGACCCGTCAAGGAGATGAAATACGCGTGGCGCCACTGACCGTGAAGGGGACCACCATGCGGGCGCACCGGCGAACTCCAGGAGGCTGAGAAGCGGCTGACGGACCGCCCCGGAAGATCACGGTTCGGTCTCGGGGGCAACGGCCCGTGAACTCGCTGGCCGGTACCGGCATCTCACTCCGGCGCAACGGCGAGAAGAAGCCCCTTCCGCCCCGTTCAGTGACAGGTGCGTGTTCCGCGCCATTGAGGAGACTTGTATGCGCAAGAAGTTTTCGAATGCGGCAGTCGTCGTGGCCGGAGTCGTGGCCTTCGCCGGCCTCGGCACCACCGCGGCCACGGCCGCGACGACGGTGTCGCAGGTGACCGCCTCGTCCGCGACGACGCAGGCGGCCAACGACAACTACGACACCTACAAGGTCGGCACCCTGGAGATGTGCAAGCAGATCGGCGCGGCCATCTCCGGGCCGGGCAAGGAGTACGCCGGCTACTCCTGCTGGCTGGACGAGAACGACGAGTGGTGGATCGACCTGAAGAGGTGACCGGCGGACCCACGGAGCGGGCCGAAGCCGCCTGATCCGACCCACGCGAGCAGCCCCCGGCGCGATGCCGGGGGCTGCTGTGCTTGTGCGGGTCAGGTGACAGTGCGGTGCCGTGCCCGGTCGAGTGTCACCCCAGGGGCTCCCCAGCAGGTGCCCGGGAACACTTCGGAGCACCCCGGGACGGGACGGCCGCGAACGGACCGGAAGCCGGCCACAGCACCCATGGCCGCCCGAGCCAGCCGCTGAGCTGCGAAAACCCTGCTACGGCAGGTTCCGTGCCATCACGATGCGCTGGACCTGGTTCGTGCCCTCGTAGATCTGGGTGATCTTCGCGTCGCGCATCATCCGTTCCACCGGGTAGTCGCGGGTGTAGCCGTAGCCGCCCAGGAGTTGCACCGCGTCGGTGGTGATCTCCATGGCGGCGTCGGAGGCGTAGCACTTCGCGGCGGCGCCGAAGAAGGTCAGGTCCTCCTTGGCGCCGTCGCCGCCCTCGAAGACGCGCTCGGAGCGGGCGGCTGCCGCGTAGGTGAGCTGGCGGGCGGCCTCGATCTTCATGGCCATGTCGGCGAGCATGAACTGGACGCCCTGGAAGTCGCCGATCGGCTTGCCGAACTGCTTGCGTTCGGCCACGTAGCCCTTGGCGTAGTCGAGCGCGCCCTGGGCGATGCCGAGGGCCTGGGCCGCGATGGTGATGCGGGTGTGGTCGAGGGTCTTCATCGCGGTGGCGAATCCGGTGCCCTCCGCGCCGATCATGCGGTCGGCGGGGATGCGCACGTTGTCGAGGTACACCTCGCGGGTGGGCGAGCCCTTGATGCCGAGCTTCTTCTCGGGGGCGCCGAAGGAGACTCCCTCGTCGCCCTTCTCCACGACGAACGCGGAGATGCCCTTGGTGCGCTTGTCGGGGTCGGTGACGGCCATCACCGTGTAGTACTCCGAGACCCCGGCGTTGGTGATCCAGCGCTTGACGCCGTTGAGCACCCAGTGGTCGCCGTCGCGTACCGCCCGGGTCTTCATGCCGCCCGCGTCGGAGCCGGCGTCCGGCTCGGACAGGCAGTAGGAGAACATCGCGTCGCCCTTGGCCAGCGGGCCCAGGTAGCGCTTCTTGAGCTCCTCGGAGCCTGAGAGCATCACCGGCAGGGAGCCCAGTTTGTTGACCGCCGGGATGAGGGAGGAGGAGCCGCACACCCGGGCGACCTCCTCGATGACGATGACGGTGGCCAGCGCGTCGGCGCCCGCGCCGCCGTACTGCTCCGGTACGTGCACGGCGTGCAGGTCGTTGGCGACGAGCGCGTCCAGTGCCTCCTGCGGGAAGCGGGACTCCTCGTCCACCGCTGCGGCATGCGGAGCGATCTTCGCCTCGGCGAGCGCGCGCACCGAGTCGCGGAGCATCTCGTGCTCCTCGGACGGCCGGTAGAGGTCGAAATCAGACGCCAAGGTGTCTCACTCCTTTGAGAGCCTGCCGGGGCACTGCTAATTACCGTTAAGTAACCCGAATTTTAGTGGCCGCGACCTCCGCCGGGGTACGTGAGGTTCACGACAAAGGCGTCCCCGTTATGCTCGCGGGCAGCGTTCAGCCGTCACAAGGAGCACCTCTATGGCCTCGCCCAAGATCACCGTGATCGGTCTCGGCTACCTCGGCGCCACCCACGCCGCCGCCATGGCCGAGCTCGGCTTCGAGGTGCTGGGGCTGGACGTCGTCCCGGAGAAGATGCGCAAGCTGGAACAGGGCCACGCCCCCATGTTCGAGCCCGGGCTCGAAGAGCTGCTGCGCTCCCACGTCGCCGGCGTCGAGGGCTCCTCCGGGCGGCTGCGCTTCACCGACTCCTGGGAGGAGATCGGCGCCTTCGGTGACGTGCACTTCGTGTGCGTCAACACCCCACAGAAGCACGGGGAGTACGGCTGCGACATGAGCTATGTCGACAGTGCCGTCGAATCCCTCGCCCCGCACCTGCACGGACCCGCTCTCGTGGTGGGCAAGTCCACCGTCCCCGTCGGCAGCGCCGCACGGCTCGCCGCCCGCATCGCGGAGCTGGCCCCCGCCGGTGCCGAGGCCGAACTGGCGTGGAACCCCGAGTTCCTGCGTGAGGGCTTCGCGGTGCAGGACACGCTGCACCCGGACCGCATCGTGGTGGGCGTCGCCGGGCCGCGCGGCGAGGCACTGCTGCGCGAGGTGTACGCGACGCCCGTCGCGGAGGGCACGCCCTTCCTGGTCACGGACTTCCCCACGGCGGAACTGGTCAAGACCGCGGCCAACTCCTTCCTCGCCACCAAGATCTCGTTCATCAACGCCATGGCCGAGATCTGCGAGGCCGCCGACGGTGACGTCGTGAAGCTCGCCGAGGCCATCGGGCACGACGACCGCATCGGCCGCAAGTTCCTCCGCGCCGGGATCGGGTTCGGCGGTGGCTGCCTGCCCAAGGACCTGCGCGCGTTCATGGCCCGCGCGGGCGAGCTCGGCGCCTCCGAGGCGCTGACGTTCCTGCGGGAGATCGACTCCATCAACATGCGGCGGCGCGCGCAGATGGTCGAGATGGCGCGTGAGGCGCTGGGCGGCGCACTGCTGGGCAAGCGCATCGCCGTGCTGGGCGCCACGTTCAAGCCGGACTCCGACGACGTACGGGACTCGCCCGCGCTCAACGTCGCCGGCCAGCTGCACCTCCAGGGTGCGCAGGTGACGGTGTACGACCCCAAGGGCATGGAGAACGCCCGTGCCGTCTTCCCCACTCTCGGTTACGCCGACTCGGCCCTGGACGCCGTCCGCGGCGCCGATGTCGTGCTGCACCTGACGGAGTGGGCGGAGTTCAAGGAACTGGACCCCGCCGCCCTCGGTGACGTCGCGTCCTCCCGGCACATCCTGGACGGGCGCAACACGCTGGACCCGGTGCCGTGGCGGAAGGCCGGCTGGACCTTCCGCGCGCTGGGGCGCCCCACGCTCTGAACCGTCCGGTGTTCTGAACCGCCCGGCGCCGGCCGCCCGGCGTACGTCGTACGGGGGCTACCGTCCGCCGTCGGCCGTTCGGGGTACGTCGCCCGGGCGCCGACCGTCCGGCGCCCCCCGTCTGCTGCACTCGTCCGCCGCCCCGGAGGCCCGGCTCAGGGGGCGCGACGGGCCCGGTAGGTGCGCATTTTCGCCCGGCTGCCGCAGACGGCCATGCTGCACCAGCGGCTGCGGCCGGCCGGGCTGCGGTCGTAGTAGACCCACTGGCAGGTGTGGGCCTCGCACGCCTTGAGACGCTGCCAGGTGCCGTCGGCCGCCGCGGCTGCGACACCCGCGGCGAGCCGGGCGGTGAGGGCCGGCAGCCCGGTGAGCCCGGGAGCGGGGTGCAGCCCGGCCTCGCCCTGTGGGCCGATCCGCAAGGTGAGCGGCGCTTCGCCCAGGTGCCGGGCTAGGGCCTCGGCCGCCTCGGGCGGTACCGGTGCACCCGTGTGGGCGAGGCACGCGGCCCGCAGCGCCTCCCGCAGCTCCCGCAGGCCCGCCAGGTCGTGTTTGTCGAGCCGTAGCGCGGTCAACCCGTGGTCGTGGCTGAAACGCTCCAGGTCGTCCGCCGTGCGCAGGCGGTCGGTGCCGGACTCGATGTCCAGGGTGTTGGCCAACTCCTGCACCAGAAGGAGTGATTCCGGTGCCTTTCTGTCTCCCACTGTTGCCACGTTACCGGCGGACCCGCATCATGAGGTAACCGACGCGGTTACCGGTTACCGCTCGCAAGAGGTAACGCACGCGCGACGAGAGGATGCACGATGGCCGTCCCCACGATGGGCGTGGTCGTACTCGACTGCCCGGACACCCGGCGTCTCGCCGACTTCTACGCCCGCATGCTCGGCTGGAAGATCGACGAGGCGAGGAGCGACAGCTCGTGGACGGAGGTGGTGGACGAGGAGGGGCGCCGGCGGCTGGCCTTCCAGGAGGCGCCCGGTTTCGTACCGCCCGAGTGGCCCAGCGCGGAGCACTCGCAGCAGTTCCATCTGGACCTGGACGTGCCGCCGGCCCGCATCGAGGAGGCGGAGCGCGAGGTGCTGGAGCTGGGCGCGCGCCTGGTGCAGGACGACGGCGACGGTGCTCGCAGCTTCCGCGTCTACGCCGACCCGGCGGGCCATCCGTTCTGTCTGTGCCTGGTGGACCGCTGAGCTCAGCGACGCCCCGGCGGGGTGGGCAAACGCCTGTGGCCGGACCCGTGACGGGTCCGGCCACAGTGGCTGACGGCGGGTGCTCGGGCGGCGGCTGCCTCAGCGGTCCGAGGTGACGGTCACCTTCTCGTCGTTGTTGAGCTGGTCGACGAGCTGCTTGACCTTGGCCTTGTCCCACTGGAGGTTCCCGTTGGGCGCAGTGCCGGCGATGGGCATGTTCATGGACTTGCCGTCACCGCCGGAGACGCCCTTCATGGCCCAGAACATCGAGGCGACGTTCCACAGGCTCATGTCCTTGTCGACCTTGAGGGTGTCCAGGCCGGCGCCCATCGTCGGGTAGAGCTTGAACGGGTTGAGGACGGTGCTGGGGGTGGCGGCCTGGTTGGCCAGCGCGGACAGGAACTTCTGCTGGTTCTTGGTGCGGTCCAGGTCGCTGCCGGGCAGTGCGTAGCGGGTGCGGACGAAGGCGAGGGCCTGGCGGCCGTCGAGCGTCTGCTTGCCCTTCTTGAAGTCGGCGCCGGACTTGTTGTCCTTGATGTCGCGCGGGATGTCCATCTCGACACCGCCGACCGCGTCCACGATCTTCGCGAAGCCGCCGAAGCCGATCTCCGCGTAGTGGTCGATCTTGAGGCCGGTGTTGTGCTCGACCGTGCGGACGAGCAGCGCGGGACCGTCCTCGGCGTAGGTCGCGTTGATCTTCGTACGGCGGCCCTGGGCCGGGTAGTGCTTGCCGGACTCCGAACCGGTGTAGGAAGGAACCTCGACGTCCGAGTCGCGCGGCAGGGAGATCATCGTGTTCCCGTTGTCGCCGACGTGCAGGATCATGATCGAGTCGGTCCGGCCCTGATCGGTGGGGCCGCCCGTGTGCAGTTCCTTCCGGTCCTCGGCGGTCATGCCCTCACGGCTGTCCGAGCCGACGATCAGATAATTGGTGCCGTCCCCGCCCTCCGGGCGGTCCTCGACGATGCTGAGGTCCACCTCCCGGCGCAGCTTGGAGTCGGCCCAGAAATAGGTGCCGACCGACCACGCCAGAACGACCACCACAAGGGTGATCAGCCCCCATTTGAACCGGCGCCGCCAGTCCGGGCGCGGCCCCGCGCCGCGCTGCGGGGCACCGGTGCCGCCCCGGCCGCCGCCGTAGACCTGGCCCTCGCTGTAGCCGGAGTCGTAACCGCCGGGCGGCTGTCCGTGACCGGCGTCGTAACCGTCCCGGCCCTGGCCGCGTCCGTATCCGGGGTCGTAGTTGCTGCCGTGCTGCGAACCCTGGCCCGGGCCCCGCGTCTGCGGGGGTACGCCGGGGGCCGAGGTGTGCGGCATGACACGGGTGGGGTCGGGGCGGGGCGCGCCGCGGCCACGACCCTCCCGGCCCCGCGAGCTGTCGGTCCAACCGTCGGGCCACTGATTCATGCATCGCAGTGTGCCTGCACTCGGGTGGAGGAACACAGGGCGGGTACCACTTCGGGGTCTTCCTGTAGCGATTCTGATGCAGAATGCCGCGCTCTGAGCGGGTTCTCCCTGACGCATATGGTGGGGCGCATGACCGATCAGCCGCAGACGGCGCACAGTGAGCTTCCGGGCAAGCCGACGTCCGCCTCCCGCACGACCCTGTCCCACATCATGACGGGGAGCGAGACGAATCTGTACGGGACCGTGCACGGCGGCGTGATCATGAAACTGGCCGACGACGCGGCGGGCGCCGTGGCCGGGCGCCATTCGGGCGGCCCGGCGGTGACCGCCTCCATGGACGAGATGGTCTTCCTGGAGCCGGTCAGGGTGGGCGACCTCGTTCATGTGAAGGCCCAGGTCAACTGGACGGGGCGGACCTCCATGGAGATCGGCGTCCGAGTGCTGGCCGAGCGCTGGAACGAGTCGACGCCGGCCACCCACGTCGGCTCGGCGTACCTCGTCTTCGCCGCGATCGACGAGAGCGGCAAGCCCCGGCCGGTGCCGCCGGTGATACCGGAGACGGAGCAGGACCGGCGCCGCTACCAGGAGGCGCAGATCCGCCGCACCCACCGGCTGGCCCGCCGCCGCGCCATCAGGGACCTGCGGGCCAGCCGCGTCGCGCGGTGACGGCCCTGCGGGAGCGACTGCCCCGCGCACTGTCCCGGCACGGCGGCGGCCCCGGCGGGGTCAGCCGCAGTCGGCCTCGTCGCCGCGCAGGGGCGCCTCGGTGGGGCTGTCCGGGTCGGGGGCGAGGACCTTGCGCACCTTCTGGTCGGGGTCGCCGATCGTGACCGTCATCCGGGGGCCGTGGTCGGCCTTCTTCACCAGGCGGGCGCCGGGCAGGGCGGCGGCCAGTGAGCGGGCCGACCGGTCCCAGCCGGGGTCGTAGGTGACGGTGGTGCGGCCGTCGTCGCGGTGCGGCGCGTTGCGGGCGGTGCCGGTGGTGGCGAAGCCGGTCTTGTGCAGGTCCCGGTCGACACGGGCGCCCAGCCCCTGGCGTCCGGTGGCGTTGGCGACCTCCACCCGGACGGACCGCGGATCGACCTCCACCTGTGGCGGGCCGCCCTTGGAGGGCTCCGCGGGCCCGGACAGCGGCCGGTCCTCGCGGAGCGACGCGAAGAGCTTCCGGGCCCTGGGGCGGTCCCAGGTGACGGTCGAGCCGAGGCCCGGCACCCGGTGGTCGGTGTCGGCCAGCGGGACGGAGGCGAACTCCGAGGAGGCCGGCTCGAACCCGCGCATGGCCTTCCCGAGATCCATCATCTGCTCCGTGCCGAAGCCCCGGTCGGCACGGACGGACTCCAGCAGGGTGGAGGCCACCTTGTTGAAGCGCACCGGGTTCATCAGCACCCCGGTGTCGGTGGCCCGGTTGATCACCGAGGCGAGGAACCGCTGCTGCCGCTTCATCCGGCTCAGGTCGGAGCCGCCGTCCAGGTGCCGGGCCCGGACGTACTGGAGGGCCTGGCCGCCGTCGAGCTTGGTGGTGCCCTTGGGCAGGTCGAGACCGGAGTAGCTGTCCTTGAGCGGTTCCTCCGTGCACACGGGGACGCCGCCGAGCACGTCGACGGTGTTCATGAAGGTCGTGAAGTCGATCTCCAGATAGTGGTCCACGTGCACATCGGTGAGGGATTCGACGGTGCGTACGGTCAGCCCGGGGCCGCCGGCGGTGTACGCCGCGTTCAGCTTCGCCGGCCGGCCCGGTACCCGTTTGCCGGTGGCGCGGTCCTTGTGGGGCGGCAGCTCGGTGTACGTGTCGCGGGGCAGACTGACGACGGTGGCCCGGTCGCGGTCGGCCGACAGGTGGACGAGCAGCATCGTGTCGGTGCAGTCGCAGGCGGTGCCGCCCAGGTTGTACCGCTTCTTCTGCTCCTTGGAGAGCCCGTCGCGGCGGTCGGTCCCCACGACGAGGAAGTTGACGCCGTTGTCGCCCCCGGGCCGCTCCGTCAGCCCTCCGAAGGGGTCCACCCGGCGTACGTCCGCGCTCAGCCCCGTGACCATCGCGTGTCCGACACCGCCCGCGGCCAGCAGCAGCACCGAGGTGGCCGTGGCGATCCGCAGGCCCCACCGGGGCCTGCCCTTGCTGGGGGAGGGGGCGCTTCGAGGCAAGGTGGCCACCTTCCGCAGAGAGAAATGAACAGGAGAGGTACTGTCGGTGACGCGTGAGCAACGGAGAGTCCCCACACTGTATGCCGGTACGATCTCCGGATCGTGCGTACACGCCGTCCCTTCCCGCGGCGGAGCCCGCTGAGGCGCGGGCGTGCGGACCGTTCCCCCGATCGCGGTAACGTGAGCGCCGTGACTCGCGAGAACCCTGCCACCCCGGACACCCCCGCGGGCGCGGCCCCGCCTCCCGTTTCCGTGATCATGCCGGTGCTGAACGAGGAGCGGCACTTGCGCAACGCGGTGCACCACATCCTCCAGCAGCGGTACGACGGTGAGCTGGAGGTCGTCATCGCACTGGGGCCCTCCACGGACCGCACGGACGAGATCGCCGCCGAGCTGGTCGCCGAGGACCCGCGCGTGCACACGGTGCCCAACCCCACGGGCCGCACCCCGGCCGGACTGAACGCCGCGATCAAGGCGTCCCGGCACCCGGTGGTGGTCCGGGTGGACGGGCACGGCATGCTCTCGGCCGACTACATCGCCACCGCGGTGCGGCTCCTGGAGGAGACCGGCGCGGCCAACGTGGGCGGCATCATGCACGCGGAGGGGGAGAACGCCTGGGAGGACGCGGTCGCCGCGGCGATGACGTCCAGGATCGGCGTGGGCAACGCCGCCTTCCACACCGGCGGCGCCGCCGGCCAGGCCGAAACGGTGTACCTGGGCGTCTTCCGCCGCGAGGTGCTGGAACAACAGGGCGGCTACAACGAGGAGTTCATCCGGGCCCAGGACTGGGAGCTGAACTACCGCATCCGCGAGGCGGGCGGGCTCATCTGGTTCTCGCCCGAGCTGCGGGTCTCCTACCGTCCCCGGCCCAGCGTGCGCGCCCTGGCCAAGCAGTACAAGAACTACGGACGTTGGCGGCACGTGGTGGCCCGCTACCACTCCGGTTCCATCAATCTGCGCTACCTGGCGCCGCCGGTCGCCGTGTGCGCCATCGCGGCGGGCCTCGTGGTGGGGGCGGCCGTCACCCCGTGGGGGCTGGTGGTGCCCGGCGGTTATCTGGCGGCGATCGTCGCCGGGTCGCTGCCCGCCGGCAAGGGGCTGCCGCTCAAGGCCCGGGCGCAGATCCCCCTGGCGCTGGCCACCATGCACATGTCCTGGGGCTGGGGTTTTCTGACCAGCCCGAAGAAGCTGGCCCGCAAGGTCATCGCCAGCCGCCGTGAGCCGGTACTGACCGCGCAACAGGCACAGTGACCCCGCGCGGGCGACCCGCGTCCGGCCACATGTAAGGGGCGCCCTCTCCCAGGGAGGGCGCCCCTTACATGTGGCCGCTCACCTTGCGGGGCCGTTTCCCGGCCGCCGCCGGCGGGGTCCGGAGGTCACCGGGCACGGTCCGGCCTCGTCACCGGCACGGCACGGCCGCGTCACCGGGTGGGCCCGACGAACGTGACCGCCGCCCTGTGCCGTCCGGGCGGCTGTTCACCAGGTGTAGTTCGGATTGATCTCCATGCAGGCCTTCTTGTCGTCGCCCCGCAGTGCGTCCGCGCTGTCCGGCGCCTTGTGGCTCTCCTTGTCGCCGTCTTTCTCCGTGCCCCCGCCGGACGCGGGGTAGGCGTTGCCCTCCCGCCAGTCGGCACCGATCACCAGGGTCACCCTCTGGACGCCCGAGGAGTGCTTGACGAGCCGCTCGGGGATGCCCAGCGCCTTGGCGACGGCCAGTGCGTCGCCCCGCTGTTCGGCCTGGGCGTAGCGGATGGTGGTGTCCGCCTGCGACTGGGGCGTCTGGTCGGCCACCGCCTGGCTGAAGCCCTTGCGGGCCAGTTCGCCCGCCACGACGCTCGCCCGGCCCGTCACCGGCCGCTGGAGCGCGGTGCCGGTGCCGTTCATCACGCTCACGGGGATCTCGGCCTTCGGCCGGGACGGCTCCGTCGGCTGGGCCGACTTGCTCGCCTCGGCCTTCTTCTTGTCCTTGCCGTCGAGGGCCACGTCGTTGCGCATCAGGGAGAAGATCTGCTGCGCGTCACCCTCCTTCGGCACCACGTAACTGCCGCCGGGGCCGTACGTCCAGGGCATGGTGGCCATGGTGATGCGCTTGGTCGGGACGCGCTTGAGGTCGTTGCCCAGGTCGTAGAGCTTCTTGACGGAGCCGATGCCCTTGTCCACCGTGAGGGCCTCGGTCGCCGCCTCCGCCAGCTGGCGCAGCTTTCCCGGGTCCGTGAGCTTGGTGCCCGCCTTCAGCTGGCGGACCATCGAGTTCATGTACATGTGCTGCGCCTTGGCGCGGCCTATGTCGGTGCCGTCCCCGAATCCGTGCCGGGTCCGCAGCCAGCTGAGTGCCTGCTCGCCCTTGATGACGGATTCGCCCTTCTTGAGTTTCAATTTGGACTTCGGGTCGTGCACGTTCTGGTTCACGCACACGGGGACGCCGCCCACCGCGTCGGCCATGGAGACGACACCCGAGAAGTCGATCATCATGAAGTGGTCGACGGGGATGCCCGTCAACTCCTCCCAGGTGGCCACGGTGCAGCCCGGACCGCCGTGCTGGAGGCTGGTGTTGATCTTGTCGACCGTCTCCGGATAGACCTTCCCGTCCTCCGGGTCGGTGCACTTGGGGATCGTCGTCCGTGTGTCACGCGGGATCGACAGGACCGACATGTTGCTGCGGTCGGCCGAGACGTGCAGCAGCATCTGCACATCGGCCAGCGGCGGCCGGTCCCGGTCGGCGCGGGAGCCGCCCAGCCGGATGTTCTCCTTGGACGCGCGCGAGTCGGAGCCCAGCAGCAGGATGTTCAGCGGCGTCTGGCCGTCGGCGTTGGGGTCCGCCTTGTCGAGCTTGCTGTCGCCGAGGTTGAGGTCGTCCTTGTCCAGGTTGCCGTTCAGGTGCTGGTAGTAGAGATAGCCCGCTCCCGCGGTGCCGAGTATGAGCACCGCCAGCACGGTGGCCGACCAGCGCAGGACGCGCCGCCGCCGCTTCGCCCGCGGCGCACCGCGTGTGCCGGCGCCACCGGACCCCGCGGCCTCGGCGGTGCGGGCGGAGGACGACGGCGCGGGCTTCGCCGGTTCCGCGGCACGGTGGCCCCTGCGGGCCGGATCGGCGTGCCGGCCGCCGGGCGCCCCCGACGCGTCGGAGCGGTCCTCGTACAGGCTCTCGTCCCAGCCGCGGTCGGCGGCGCTGGGGGCGCCGTCCCGTGCCCCCTCACTGCCGTCGGTACGGTACTGCCGCACGGGACCTCCCCGGGGTACTCACGTCGTGCTGTGGCCGGCACCCGGCGGGACGCGCCGGCGGGGTGGACGTCACTTCGCGCATACGTTCTTGTCGCCGGCGTTGACCTTCTCGACCCCGGGCGGCGCCTTGTCGGAACCGTCGACCGGCTCGCCGGGTGCGGTGAAGTCCTTGCCGAGTGTCAGCGTCATGCTCGTTCCCGATCCGGTGCCGGCCGTCTTCTTGAGCGCCGACGCCGACAGCTTCAGCATGTGCGCGAGCCGGTTCGCCTGCTCTTCCTGGCCGGAGGTGTACTGCAACGTCGTCCGGTCCTGGGCGGGTGCGTTGCCGCCGGAGGCCGCGTTGCCCGCACCCTCGTCCAGCAGCCACTGGGCCGTCGCCGCGGCGGCCTGGGCGGGGCCGCCGCCGTTGCGCACGGAGACATCCACCTCGGAGGCGGGCGCCATCTCGCCCTTCGGTTTCGCCGATTTCTTCTTCTTGCCCTTGTCCGTCTTGGTCAGGGACTTGTCCTCCCGGACCATCTCGAACAACGGCTCCGCCTTCGCCCTGTTCAGTACGACGGTCGCGGGGTCCTGCGGGTTGTCCACGACGGGCACCGTGGTGAAGGTGATCTTGTCGGTGTTGACCCGCTTGAGGTCGTTGGCCAGGTCCATCAGCTTCTTGACGCTGCCGATGCCGGTGTCCACCGTCAGCGCCTTGGTGGCCGCGTCGCTCAGCTTGAACAGCTTCGAGGGGTTGGTGAGCGTGTCCCCGGACTTCATCTTGCGGATCATCGACGAGAGGAACTGCTGCTGGAGCTTGATCCGGCTCAGGTCGCTGCCGAAGCCCACCGAGTGCCGGGTACGGACGAACGCGAGCGCCTGCTCGCCCTTGACCGTGTGCCGCCCCGCCTTCAGCTTCAGATGCGACTTGGGGTCGTTGATGTCCTTGCCCGCGCACACCTCGACACCGCCCACCGCGGTGGACAGCTCCTTGACCGCGTTGAAGTCGGCCATCATGAAGTGGTCGATCTCCACACCGGTCAGCTTCTCCACGGTGCGCCAGGTGCAGCCGGGGTCCCGGTTCTCCTGGCCCAGACTGGTGTTGAACCGTACCCCCTGCTCGGCGGGCACCACCCGCTTGGTGCCCTTCTCGTCCGTGGTCTCGCACTCGGGGATGTCGGTGATCATGTCGCGCGGAATGGACAGCGCGGTGGCGTTGGTGCGGTCCTCGGAGACGTGGAAGAGGAACGTGGTGTCCGCGTGGCCGACGCTGCCGGCGTCGCCGTAACCGGTGTTGCCCTTGCCCTCACGGGCGTCGGTGCCGATCACGAGGATGTTGACCGGGCCGTTCTTGACCGCGGGGTTCTCCTCGCCGACGTCCACCTTGTTGATGTTGCCGTTGAGCCGCTGGTAGACCACGACGCCGCCGACACAGCCCGCCACCAGGAGGAAGCCGACGACGCCACCGCCGATCCGCAGCGTCTTCTGCTTCTTCGACAGCCGCCGCTTGGCCTTCCGCCGGCCGCGTCCGCCGCTGCCCCGGCCGTCGGCCGCGGAGCGCTCGGAGGCACGGGCGCGGCGCTGCGCCGGCAGCTTGGCCTCCGCACGCCGGGCGGAGCGGGAGCCGGCCCGGTCGCCGGAGCGGCTCCGCCCGCCGGAGCGGCCCCCCGAGCCGGACCGCCGGCCCGCCGAGGCGGCCTCCTCGGACGTACCGGCCTCGGAAGGTGTGGCGGCGTCCTCGTCGGGGGAGGATCGTCTCTGACGCGGGGCGGAGGTGCGGCGGTTGCCGTACTGACTGGGGGAGTCGTCGGCGACGGGGTTCAGTCGCAGCTCGTAGCTGCCGGTGTTCGGGTTGAACACCCACTGATCCGCGGGATCGACATCTCCCGCGTGCCCACGGCCTTGCGCGTCCACGATTGCGTAAGTCCTCCATAGAACCGGCTGCTGATAGCCGCCCCGGGGCCGGCCGGAGCGCTCACACTATCCGGCAGGTTCGGCGGCTAGCGACGCCGGTGACAAATTCCTTGCGGCCAGAAACGGTCAATTCGCCTCATTCTCAGCGTCATTCGTTCGTGCAGATCGCCGCGTCGGCCGTTGTTCCCTGATAGGGGACGTCTGTCCCGTCCGCCCCCTCATCCGCCACTCCGTTCTTCTCTTTCCCGGTCTTCCTCTTCTCGTTCACGGATACCGGCTGGTCGGTGCGGAGCTTGGTGAACAGCGCCTCTGCGGCGGGGCGTACCAGCTCATCGCGATTGATGTCCGGTTCGTACGGTTGTCTGGGCACCGTAAGAAATCGGATGTGATCCTGTGGGATATCCCGCACACTCTGTGCGAGTTCGTACAGCTCGGAGAGGGAATCCAGCCCGGAATCCGCAGTGAGTGACGAGGTCGCCGCATCCAGCACCGGATAGGCACGGGTCGGATTCAGCAGTACACCGTCACTGCGCACCTTCTTCACGAGAGATCCCAGAAAGCGCTGCTGACGTTCGATGCGTTGAGTATCGCTTCCGTTACCCAAACCGTGCCGGGCGCGCACGTATCCGAGGGCGTCCTCCCCGTGCAGCGTCTGCCGCCCGGCCGGAAGGTCGAGCTTCGCCTCCCGGTCGTGCACCGGCTTCGACAGGCAGACCTCCACCCCGCCGACCGCGTCGACCATCTTCTTGAAGCCCCGGAAGTCCACGACGAGATGGTGGTCGACGCGGATGTCCGTCATCTTCTCCACCGTGCGGATCGCACAGGCCGCACCGCCGGTCTGGAACGCCCAGTTGAACTGCGCGAACCGCGCCGGACTCGTGGAACCGTCGGGCTGCCGACAGCCGGGGATGTCCACCATCAGATCGCGGGGTATCGACATCGCCGTCGCGCTGTCCCGGTCGGCCGCTATGTGCAGCAGGATCGCCGTGTCCGACCGCTCGGAACCCTCGTCCCTGCCGTACGCGCCGTTGCCGTCGCCCCGGTTGTCGCTGCCCAGCAGCAGGATGTTCTCCGCCTCACCCGCCTCCTTCGCGGGGGCGGGCCGTTCCTTCTCGTACGGCGCCAGCGCGTGCGCGGCGCCCGAGTCGGTGCGGATGTTGCCCTCCAGCCGCTGGTAGAGGGTCCAGCCGGTGGCCGCCACGGCCAGGACGAGGCCGGAGGCGGCCAGTGCGGCCCAGCGCAGCCAGCGGCGCCGCCGAGGGCGGACGGATGCCGTGGTGGGTGCGCCGGAGGCGGTCTTTTTGCGGTCCGGATCGGTCACGGCTGGTCATCCCTCGCGTCCCTTGGCGTCAGGCCGTACACACGTACGGGCGCGCCGGTCACGAGAACAGACGAACGAAACCGGCCCATGGTTGTACGCGAGTACGAGAGGGACGGATGTGCTTGCGGCAGGGCCGCAGCCGCTGTCCTCGGGCAGGAGCCTGCTTGGGCGGACCGCCCGGCCGGTGGGCCGCCCCCATCGGCCGGGCGCGAGGGAGTCAGGCGGCCGTGTGGGTCACCCGTTCGTTCTCCACGCGCTGTTCGAGGGAGGCGGCGTCCAGCCGCTCCAGCCGCGGCGCCAGCACCACCGAGCCGCCGGCCGCCAGCGGGGCCAGCAGCCCGGCGCTGAGCCCCTCCCAGCCGTCGTAGGGCAGCGCGGACAGCAGCCGCGAGCCGGGCTCCAGCCCCCGTGCCGCCGCGTCCTGGCGGGTCCGCTCCACCGCCTGCGCTCCCGTCAGCTCGCTGCCGTCCGGCAGGGCGAGGGCCGGTGCGTCCGGGTCGACGGGCGCGTACGGGACGAAGCGGTCGCCCTGTCCGGGCACCTCGACCGCGTAGTCCGTGAACCCCTCCGGCGGCTGCGGGAAGCGCCCGCCCAGCGGTCGCAGGCTCAGTGCGACCCGCTCCCCGGGGCAGGACCGCGCGGCGTCGAGCGTGTCGGGACCGCTGACCACCAAGTCGGCGGCGGACGGATCACCCGTCAGGTCGGTGACGACGCCCACCGATGCGCAGGCCAGCACCCAGACGGCGGTCTGCCAGTGGGCGGGCAGCAGCAGCGCGAGCCGGTCGCCCGGTTCGGCCGACAGCTCGTCCTGGAGCAGGTTCGCCGTCTTCGCCACCCAGTTGTCGAAGGTCGTGACGGACAGTTCGACCCGTTCGCCCGTGGCGTCGTCGTAGTACGTCACCAGCGGACGTGACGGGTCGTCGGACAGGGCGGCCGACAGCAGGCCGGCCAGGGTGCGGTCAGTGGCGTTCATCCGGGTCAGCGTACGCCTGCGTCCGCCTGGCGGTGCGGTATTGGACACCGATGATCCGATATGCACAGGATCATTGGCATGCGTGCGAAATGTGCTCATTCTCTCGGTGTCGTGAGCGCGGCGGCTCTTCTGCTCCCGCTCGCCCCCCTCGCCTCGGCCGCCCCTTCCGTCGAGCCGGCCGCGGCGCCGGCGCCGACCGGGTCCTCCCCGTCCTCCGCCTCACCCCCGGCCCCCGGGTCACCGTCGTCCCCCGGGGCCGGGGCCGCGCGCCCTGCGCCCCGCGCGGAACGCGCCGCCGACCGGGCCGCCGGCAGCACCCAGTCGCTGGCCTTCCCCAAGGCCGCGTCCGGCGCGGCCACCCGCCACGGCTCCGCAGGGGCCGGCTCGGCGGTGCGCATCCCCGCCCGGACGGTGCACCGTTACGCGCTGCTCGGCGCCGTGTGGGAGCACGCGGACGAGACACTGCGCGGACGCCTCCAGGTCCGCACCCGGGACGCGGAGACGAAACGCTGGTCCGACTGGCGCGAACTGACCGCCCACGGGGACGAGAGCCGCCAGGACGACACCGACGGCCCCGAACGCGGCGCCACCGCCCCGCTCTGGGTCGGCCTCGCCGACGGGGTCGAGGCCCGCGTGCTGCCGGACGGCACCACGACGGCGCGGTTGGGGCTGCCGGACGGCTTCCGGCTCGAACTCGTCGACCCGGGCCCCGACCCGGCCCGCCCCGCACCCGGCCGCGGAGCGCCGGCCGGCCCGGGCAGCACGCGCCCGGAATCGGGGAAGCCCGGGAAGGCGGGGAACGCTGGAAACTCCGGGAGCACGGGGGAGAGTGCGCCGGACAGCACCGGTCCGCGAGACGAGAACGGCAGCCCGGACGGTACGGGCCCCCAGAACGCGGAACCCGGAGGCACCGGCTCCGACGGTACCGGCGCGGAGGGCTCAGGCGCTCAAGGCCCCGGTTCCGACGGCACCGGCACCGGCTCCGGCGACGCCGGATCGGAGGCGGCCGGCACGGGCGACGGCGCCGGCCAGGAGGCGGGTACGGGAGCGGGCAAGGGGGCCGGCACGGCGGCGGAGGGCGCCGGCGTGAGCGTGCTGCCCGCGCTCAGCAGGGAAGCGACCGAAGCGGCGTACCCGGTGGCGTCGGCACGGCCGGGCACCAAGCCGCACATCGGCCCCAGGCCCCGCATCGTCACCCGGAAGGGATGGGGCGCCAACGAGAAACTGCGCGAGTCCCGCCTGGCCTACACCAAGAAGGTCAAAGCGGTCTTCGTGCACCACACCGCCATGACGAACCGTTACAGCTGCAAGCGGGCACCGGCCATGATCAGGGCGATGTACCGCTACCACGTCAAGAGCATGAAGTGGCGCGACATCGGCTACAACTTCCTGGTCGACAAGTGCGGCACCGTCTACGAGGGCCGCGCCGGGGGAGTCGCCAAGCCCGTGATGGGCGCTCACACGTACGGGTTCAACACCAACACCATGGGGGTCGCCGTTCTCGGCTCGTACGACAGAAGCCGGCCGTCCAGGGCCGCTGTCACCGCGCTGTCCCGGCTGGCCGCCTGGAAGCTGGGCATCTCCGGTGTGAACCCGGCCGCCCGCACCTGGCTCAAGTCCGGGGGCGGCAAGTACAAGAAGGGCAGGAAGATCCGCTTCCACACCGTCTCCGGGCACAAGGACGGGTATGTGACCGAGTGCCCGGGCGCCCGCCTCTACGGCAAGCTCGGCACCATCCGCTCCACCGCCGCACGCCTCCAGGGCCGCTGAGGGCACAGCCGGTTCCGCCCCGCGTAAACCGCCGTCGGGACCGCCGCCGGGCACAGGCACACGGGCCCTCTTGCGCGTCCGTAGGTCTGCATACACTGTCCGGCGGCCACCCGAAGGGCGGTCGGCGGACCCCGGCAGGAAGCAGAGAAAACAGGTGACAGAGGCGATCCTTCTGGTCGGGGGCAAGGGCACCCGGCTGCGACCGCTCACGGTGAACACCCCCAAGCCGATGGTCCCCGCCGCGGGAGTGCCCTTCCTCACCCACCAGCTGGCGCGCGCCCGTGCGGCGGGCGTCGACCACGTGGTGATGGCCACCTCCTACCTCGCCGAGGTCTTCGAGCCGTACTTCGGCGACGGCTCCCAGCTCGGGCTGCACCTGGAGTACGTCACCGAGGAGGAACCGCTGGGCACCGGCGGCGCCATCCGCAACGTCGCCTCCCGGCTGTACTCGCGCCCCGACGAGCCCGTCCTGGTCTTCAACGGCGACATCCTCTCCGGGCTCGACATCCGCGCCCTGGTGGACCAGCACACCCGCGCGGGTGCCGATGTCTCGCTGCACCTGACCCGGGTCGGCGATCCGCGGGCCTTCGGGCTGGTGCCCACCGACGCCACCGGGCGGGTCACGGCGTTCCTGGAGAAACCGCAGACACCGGAGGAGATCGTCACCGACCAGATCAACGCGGGTGCCTACGTCTTCACCCGGTCGGTGATCGACACCATCCCCGCCGGGCGGCCCGTGTCGGTCGAACGCGAGACCTTCCCCGGGCTCCTCGCCGCCGGCGCACACCTGCACGGCATGGTGGATTCCACCTACTGGCTGGACCTGGGCACCCCCGAGTCGTTCGTGCGCGGCTCGGCCGACCTCGTGCTGGGCCGGGCCCCCTCGCCCGCCGTCCCCGGACGGTGCGGCGAGCGGCTGATACTGGAGACCGCCGAGGTCGCCGGGGACGCCAAACTGACCGGCGGCACCGTCGCCGGGGCGCACGCCGAGGTGGGCTCCGGCGCCCGGATCGACGGCAGCGCCCTGCTGGACGGCGCGGTGGTGGCACCCGGCGCCCGCATCCGGGACTCCCTGATCGGCGCGGGCGCCCGCATCGGCGCCGGCACCGTGCTGGACGGCGCCGTGATCGGTGACGGAGCCGTCATCGGCGAGGGCAACGAGCTGCGCGGCGGCATCCGCGTATGGTGCGACGCCCGCATACCGGCGGGCGCGGTCCGCTTCTCCTCGGACCAGTAACCGCCTGCTCCGGGCAGCGCCGCCCCGCCGGTGCGAGGGGCCTCCACGGGGCCGCGGCCTCCGGCTGTCAGTGGCGGGTCCTACGCTTGCTGCCCGTGTCCCTCACCCGCACCTGGGCCCCGCCGGGCCCCTACGACCTGCACGGCAGCCTCCGTGTGCTGCGTCGCGGTCCCTACGACCCGACGTACCGCACCGAGGGCGGCGCCGGCGGCGCGGTGTGGCGGGGCACGCGTACGCCCCACGGCCCGGCGGCGCTCCGTCTCACTCTGCGGACGGGCGGCAGTCACGGCGAGGTGCACGCCCAGGCGTGGGGGCCGGGCGCCGCATGGCTCCTGGAGGGCCTGCCCGCGCTGCTCGGCGCCGAGGACGACCCGGACGCCTTCGTCCCGCACCACGAGGTGACCCGGCAGGCGCACCGCCGCCACCCGGGACTGCGGCTGATCCGCACCGGGCGGGTCCTGGAGTCCCTGATCCCCTCCGTGCTGGAGCAGAAGATCACCGCCGAGGAGGCGTACCGCGCCTGGCGGCTGCTGGTGCGGCGCTTCGGCGAGCGCGCTCCCGGACCGCACCCCGACCTGTGGGTGATGCCCCACCCGCGCGACTGGCTGCGCATCCCCTCCTGGGAGTGGCACCGCGCGGGAGTGGACCAGAAGCGCTCCTCGGCCATCCTGCGCGCCCTCCAGCGGGCGAGCCGGATGGAGGAGGCCGCGCACCTGGGCTTGGAGGAGGCGCTGGCCCGTCTCCAGGCGATACCCGGCATCGGCCCGTGGACGGCGGCCGAGGCGCTGCAGCGGTCCAACGGCGAGCCGGACGCGGTCACGGTCGGCGATCTGCACCTGCCCGGACAGGTGGGGTACGCGCTGACCGGTCTGCGGGGCACCGACGACGCGGGCATGCTGGAGCTGCTGGCCCCCTACGCGGGGCAGCGGCACCGTGCCACCCGTCTCATCCTGCTGGGCGGCCCGCGAATGCCGCGCCGTCAGCCGCGTTTCCCGGTGGGGAACATCGCGCGCTGGTGAGCCGTCCGCCGTGCGGGCCGGACGGTTGCGCGCCGGACGGTTCGCGGGCTGCGGACGCCGGCCGGCTCAGCGCTCGACCACGAAGTCCTGTGCGCTGCGGGCCGGGCGCTCCCGGGGCGGGGCGGCGGGGCGGCCGATGGCGACGGCGCCCATCGGGTCCCAGCCGTCGGGCAGATCGAGGACATCGCGGACGACGTCACGGCAGAACATGGTGGAGGAGATCCAGGCGGAGCCCAGCCGCTCCCCGGCGAGCGCGACGAGGAAGTTCTGGATACCGGCGCCGGTCGCCACCACGAACATCTCCCGTTCGGCGGCGTTGCGCCGCGCGTCCGGGTAGGTGTGCGAGCCGTCCATCACCAGGCAGGGCACCGCCAGGTAGGGCGCGTTGCGCAGCACGTCGCCGCGCTTGACCCGCTTGGCGATGCTCTGCTCGCTCTTGCCGTCGGCGCGCAGGTCGGCGATCCAGGCGTCGCGCATCGCGTCCAGCAGCCGCAGCCGCGACTCCTCGCTCTCCAGCAGCACGAACCGCCATGGGGTGGTGTGGTGCGGCGCCGGGGCGGTCACGGCGGCGGCGACGGCGCGGCGTACGGCCTCGCCGTCCACGGGGTCGTCGGTGAACTCCCTGACGGTCCGCCGCAGCGTCACCGCCTCGCGTACGGCCTCGGAGGTGCCGAGCCGGAACATGTCGTTGGCGGCATCGCGCACCAGCGCGCGGGCGGTGGACTCCGAGGCGGCATCCCCGTCTTCGCCCGGCGCGGGCAGCACGTGCCGGGACAGTCCGCGCACCACCGCGACGGGCAGCCCGCTGGCCTTGCCCTTGACCAGTTCCCCGGCGGCGGCCAGTTCGTCGCCCACAGCGGTGACGGTGACGCCCAGCGGGTTGCCGTACATGTCCACGCTGCCGCGCAGGTCGTCCAGGACGCGCACCCCGGCGGCGCCGATGGCGACATCGGTCTGGCCCTCGCGCCAGGGCCGCCCGAAGGTGTCGGTGACCACGACGCCGACGGTGACGCCGAGTGCTTCGCGCACCCCGTCGCGGATGGTGCGGGCCGCCGCGTCGGGGTCCTCGGGCAGCAGCAGCACGGTGCCCTTGGGCGTGTTGGAGGCGTCCACCCCGGCGGCGGCCATCACGAAGCCGTGCCGGGACTCCACGATCCGGGCGGCGCCGCGGCGTGCCACCACGCGGACCGTCTCGGCGTCGATGGCGGCCTCCCGGTCGTCGGCCTCCACGACGCGTCCCTCGGCCTTGCTGACGATCTTGGAGGTGACGATGAGGATGTCGCCGTCCGCCAGGCCGCGGCCGTCCGCGGCGCGTGCCGCCTCGACGGCGTCCACGATGAGCGCCACCAGATCGTCGCCGGACCGCACCTCGGGGATGCCGGGCAGGGGCCACACCTCGTACGCGGCCCGGTCCGTCGCCGCCGGGGTGTGCCCGGGGGCCGCCGCGGCGGGGACGGCCCCGTCCGTGGTCTGTGTCGTCGCCGTCATGCCCGTACCTCCCCGGCCAGCCGCAGCGCCTCGGTGGCCATCTGCGCGGTGGCCTGTTCGTCGGTCATCATCAGCGGCACGGCCCGGCACCGGATGCCCGCCTCCTCGACGGCCGGCACCGCGCCGGCGTCGATGGTGTCCACCAGCCAGCCGTCCAGCAGCCCCGAGCCGTAGTGCGCGGCCACGGCGGCGGCGGTGGACTCCACGCCGACGGCCGCCAGCACCTTGTCGGCCATGCCGCGCACCGGCGCGTCGCCGACGATGGGGGAGAGCCCGACGACGGGCACGCCCGCGTCCGCGATGGCCTCCCGGATGCCGGGCACCGCGAGGATCGTGCCGACGCTGACGACCGGGTTGGACGGCGGGAAGAGGATCACGTCGGCCCCGGCGATGGCCTCCAGCACTCCGGGTGCGGGCTTGGCCTGCTCCGCGCCGACCGGGACCACGGCGTGCGCGTCCACAGAGGCCCGCAGCCGCACCCAGTACTCCTGGAAGTGCACGGCCTTCCGGCCGCCCGAGCCGTCCGGGTCGTCGATCAGTACGTGCGTCTCCACCCGGTCGTCCGTCATCGGCAGCAGCCGCACCCCCGGCTGCCAGCGGGCGCACAGCGCCTCGGTGACGGCGCTGAGCGGGTACCCGGCGCCGAGCATCTGGGTGCGGACGATGTGTGTGGCGAAGTCGCGGTCGCCCAGCCCGAACCACTCGGGGCCCACGCCGTAGGCGGCCAGCTCCTCCTTCACCGCGAAGGTCTCGTCGGCCCGGCCCCATCCCTGTTCCTCGTGGATGCCGCCGCCCAGGGTGTACATCACCGTGTCGAGGTCGGGGCAGACCTTGAGCCCGAACAGATGGATGTCGTCACCGGTGTTGCCGACGACGGTGATCTCCGCCTCGGGCACCGCGGACCTCAGCCCGCGCAGGAAGCGGGCACCGCCGATGCCCCCGGCCAGAACCACAATGCGCTGCATGGGCACCAGTCTCGCAGCCCGCCCCCGGCGCCCGGCACCTGGCCGGGCGCCGGGGGCGCCCCAGGGGGTGCCGTACGCCCCCGCCGGGCGGGCGTCAGATCGCTGTGCGCCGGGCGTCCCGTGCGGCTGCGGGGCCGACGGAGCAGTGCATGGGCATCTCCGTCAGGCCGGGTGCGTAGACGTGCACGCTGACGACCGGTTCCAGTCCGTCGTTGACCACTTCGTGCACATAGCCGGGGGCAAAAACACGCACTGTGCCGGGGCGCAGGACACGTGAGCCGTTCCCGTGCTCGGTCAACTCTCCCGCGAGCACCCCGAAGACACCGCTGGAGGGCCCGTGGTCGTGCCGGCCGCTGCCCTGTCCCGGCAGCCAGCTCAGCAGCCACACCTCGTACCCGGGGCCGGTGCGCAGCCGGTGGTACCAGCGCAGCGTCGGGTCGTAGCGCACGAGCGGCGCCCAGGCGGAGCGGTCGGCGGCGAGCGCCCGGACGAGCCCGGCGTACCCGGCGACGGTGCCGGGGTGCTCAGGAGCGGGCGGGAGGAGATGCGGTACGGCGAGCAGATCGCCCGCGATTTCGACGTCGCTGTTCACGTGCGGAGGTGCCTTTTCTGGAAGGAATTCGGGTGGGGAGGGACGGTCGCACCGCTTCCGGCGCCGCACAGGGGCCGCCGCCTCCGGCCCCGGCCCGGCGGAGCGGGCGGGCGGGCGAGGAGGAGCGGAGTGCGGCTCACGACGGGAGCGGTGCGCCGGGCGGCCGGGCCGTGTGGGACGGAGGGCCAGGCGTGGGACGGCGGGGACGGCGGCCGGGGGCGTCAGCGCAACGGCGGACGCGAAAGGGGCCGGCCCGGCGGGCGGCGTGGCCGTCGGCCGGCCTGAGACGGGATCACCGGGGCCGGGCCGGGACGGCGAGCCGTCTCAGCGACAGTGCGCCGGACAGCCGTGGGGACAGCGACAGCGGTGGGCTTCCAGGACGTGAGAGGCGGCACGGGGGAGCGCCCGGGCGCTCCCGGCAGGCCGCGGGGCGAGGGCGCCGCGGACCGTGCGGGTCTCAGAGGTCGCTGACATGCGCTCAAGAACAGCGCCCCGGCGCGTCGGGTGTCAACTCGGAGCCGGGTTTGTGACCGATGTTTCACCGCTTCCGGTCGCCCTGTCTGCTGAAAGGTTTGTGCGCCGGTGTTCGGGAGAAACGGGGCAGCAGCCGAACCCCGGCGGCCGTTGCACATCCGTGACCGGAGTGTGATCAGGGCCATCCGGGGGGCGGTGCGGAACGTGAGCGCAGGTCACCGCGTTCTGCAAACAGGGGCCGGACAAATCGCCCGGCCCCTGGATACGAGTGTCATACTTCGTGCTGATTTGCACACTTACGGCGAACGCTTGGTTCCGCCGGGTGAATAACGGGCTCAATAGCAGATCTCGGCTTGACTGCCCCGGATCGGCACACTTGTAATTTCACTCGTGTCGTTCAAGAGGGTTCGATAACGACAGCATCACGGGGTCGAAGAGACGGATCGAGGGGCGCACATGACCGAGCTGTTCCAACAACTGCTGGTCGAAGAGGCGGACGAGGAGCTGGGCTGGCAGGAGCGCGCCTTGTGCGCCCAGACCGACCCGGAGTCGTTCTTCCCCGAGAAGGGCGGTTCAACCCGCGAGGCGAAAAAGGTCTGCCTCGCGTGTGAAGTCCGTTCGGAATGCCTCGAATACGCCCTGGCCAATGACGAGCGATTCGGTATTTGGGGCGGCCTGTCGGAACGCGAACGCCGCCGTTTGAAGAAGGCCGCCGTCTGACCTAGGCATTCCACCGGCCGGTTCATCCGACAAACGCCGTGCCACCCGGGTAACCAGGAGCCCGCCCGGGGCAGTTGCACCGAGGCGCCGGACGCGCGTGTGCGAGCCGTTAGTGTGGGGCCGTCCGCGACGCACCGCCCTGGCACAGGGGGTGTGTTCACCGCTCCGATACGCGTCTTCCGGGGGCTTGCAGCCACAGCGCGGCACCGCCGCGAGGCCCCGGCACCCCGGGGAGGGCCCCTACCTCGATGTCCGTGCACAGCCATATGGCGGCCCATTACGAGGCGGCCACCGCAGGGTTGGCCACCGTGGAGCCGCCCGAGTTCCCCCGGCACGTCGTCACCGCCGTCATCGTCGCGCACGACGGCGAGCGCTGGCTTCCCGACGCGCTCGGCGGGCTGCTGGAGCAGAACCGCCCCGTGCAGAACGTCATCGCGGCCGACACCGGCAGCGCGGACGACTCCGCCCGGCTGCTGACCGAGGCCCTCGGCCCCGAACGCGTGCTGCACCTGGCACGCCGCACCGGATTCGGCGCCGCCGTCGAAGAGGCCCACCGGGCGGCCCGCCGGCTCACCCCGGACGACCTGCCCTACCTGAAGCGGCCCAGCGGCTGGGACCCGGTCAACCGCACCTGGCGCGACGACGCCTACGACATGCCGGAACTGCCGTACGGCGAGCCCGTGGAGTGGCTGTGGCTGCTGCACGACGACTGCGCGCCCGAACCGGACACCCTCACCGAACTGCTGCGCGTCGTCGACGCCGACCCGTCCGTGGCCATCACCGGGCCCAAACTGCGCAGCTGGTACGACGGCAGGCAGCTGCTGGAGACGGGCGTGACCATCGCCCACAGCGGCCGGCGCTGGACGGGCATCGAACGCCGCGAACAGGACCAGGGCCAGCACGACCAGGTGCGGCCCGTCCTCGCCGTCTCCACCGCCGGCATGCTCGTGCGGCGCGACGTCTTCGACCAGCTCGGCGGATTCGACCGCGCCCTGCCCCTGATGCGTGACGACG
Organism: Streptomyces albus subsp. albus; assembly: GCF_000725885.1. GTDB lineage: Bacteria > Actinomycetota > Actinomycetes > Streptomycetales > Streptomycetaceae > Streptomyces > Streptomyces albus. The sequence goes on from NZ_JODR01000011.1 coordinate 183,420, forward strand.
TGGACCTGTGCTGGCGCGCCCAGTCCGCCGGCCACCGGGTGCTCGTCGCTCCCGACGCGGCCATGCGGCACGCCGAGGCTGCCTCCCGCGAGCGCCGTCCCGTCGACTGCGTCGGCAGGGCCGGCCGCGGCGCCGGGCCGCACCGCGTGGACAAGGCCGGTGCTGTCTACACGTTGCTGGCCAACATGCCCTCCGCGCTGCTGCCGTGGGTCCTGCTACGGCTCGTGATCGGCACACTGGTGCGCACCCTCGGCTACCTCGTCGGCAAGGTGCCCGGACAGGCCCTCGACGAAATCAGAGGACTGTCCGGCACGCTGCTGCGCCCCGGGCGGGTGCTGGCGGCACGGCGCAGGCGCGGCAGGCCCGCCGTGTCCCACAAGGAACTGCGGCCCCTCTTCCCGCCGCCGGGCGCCACCCTGCGCGCCACCGTCGAACAGCTCACCAGCAACCTCACCGGCCGCTCCGAACCCGAACTGACGGCGGGCGGACGGCACGGCGCCGTCGAGTCCGGCCCTTCCGACGAGGACGCCGACTTCCTCGAAGTCGAACAGTTCGCGCGGCTCAAACGGCTCGCGCACAAACCCGGCCCCGTCCTGTTCGCCGTACTGCTCGTCGTCTCCCTCGTCGCCTGCCGCGCACTGTTCGGCTCCGGCGCACTGGCCGGCGGCGCCCTGCTGCCCGTGCCCGACCACCTGTCGGAGCTGTGGTCGCGCTCCCTGGACGCCTGGCACCCCGTCGGCACCGGCGGCACCCAGTCGGCCCCGCCCTACCTGGCGCTGCTGGCCACCTTCGCGACGCTCCTCTTCGGCAGCACCAGCCTGGCCCTGACCCTGCTGCTGGTGTGCTCGGTGCCGCTGGCCGGCATCACCGCGTACTTCGCCTCCCGCCCCCTGGTCGGCTCCCGGCTGGTGCGCGCCTGGGGAAGCGTCGCCTACGCCTTCCTGCCCGCCGCCACCGGAGCCCTCGCACAGGGCCGGATCGGCACCGCGGTACTCGCCATCCTGCTCCCCCTGCTGGCCCGTGCCGCCGTCTCGGCCTGCGGACTGCACGGCAAGGGCGGCTGGCGCGCCGCCTGGACGTACGCCCTGCTGCTCACCCTCACGACGGCCTTCACCCCCGTGGTGTGGCCGCTGGCGGCCGTACTGGCCGTCCTGGCGCTCGCCCTGGCCGGCCGGCAGAGCGGCTCCCTCGGCGCGCGGGCGGCCCGGCTGGCCACCGCGCTGGTCACGCCCGTCGTTCTGCTCGCGCCCTGGTCGCTGACCCTGTTCACCGACCCCGCAAAGCTCCTGCGCGAGGTCGGCATGGAGTACGGCACCGGCGCCGCCTCCGCGATCGACCTGCTGACCCTGTCGCCGGGCGGCCCCGGCACCACCGACGGGTTGCTCCTCGTCGGACTGGTACTGGCCGGGCTCGCCGCACTGCTGCGCGCGGAACGCCAGTCGGCCGTCCTGGCCGCATGGGCCGCCGCACTGGCCGCCCTCGCCCTCGCCGCGCTGTCCAACGGTTCGGCCTGGGCCGGACCCGCCACCCTGTGCTACGGACTGGCCGTGCTGTGCGCCGCCGCGATCGGTGCCGAGGGCGCCAAGGAACGCGTCGCCGCACAGAGCTTCGGCTGGCGCCAGCCGGTGGCCGCCCTCGTGGCCGCCGCGGCCGTCTTCGCCCCGCTGTGCGCCGCCGTCGGCTGGATGGTGGGCGGCGCCGACGGCCCGCTCACGCGGCGCGACCCGGTGCAGGTGCCCGCCTTCGTCGCCGAGGAGAGCTCCACCAGCGACCAGCCCCGCACCCTCGTCCTCGACCAGCCGGAGGGCACCGCGCAGGTGGGCTACACACTGGTGCGCGGCTCCGGTGCCCGTCTGGGCGACGCCGACCTGGCGGCCGTCGGCGGCGACGACGCGCGGCTGGACAAGGTGGTCGCCAACCTGGTGGCCGGTTCGGGTGCCGACCAGACCAGCCAGCTGGGCGGCTACGCCGTCCGCTACGTCCTGCTGCGCGACGGCGCCTCCCGCGAGGCGAGCCGAGTCCTGGACGCGACGCCCGGCCTCACCCGGCTCAGCCAGGAGGACGGCAGCGCACTGTGGCGCGTCGACCGGCAGGTCTCCCGCGTCTCGATCGTCCCCGGCGGCACGGGCGACAGCACGGGCGGCGGCGCGGTGACCGCCCCGGTGGCGGTGGCCGCCGGTCCCGTCGAGTCCCACGCCACCCTCCCGTCCGGCCCGTCCGGCCGGGTGCTGCGGATCGCCGACAAGGCGGACAGCGGCTGGCAGGCCACCCTCGACGGCAGCCCGCTCAAGAGCGTCACCGTCGACGGCTGGGCACAGGGCTTCGAACTGCCCGCGAACGGCGGCAAGCTGTCCCTCACGTACGACACGCCGCTCACCCACACCCTGTGGACATGGGGGCAGGGCTTCCTGCTGCTCGTCGTCCTCGTCCTCGCCCTGCCGGGCCGCAAGCGCGACGTGGACGACGACATCCCCGAGGAAGGGCTCGCGCCCCAGACCGCGGACGGGGAGGGCCGCAGGGCCCGCAGGCTGCGGGCGGCGGCGGAGGCGTCCGCCGCCCAGGCCGGCCCCGCCGGGGAGCCGCAGCCGCCCGCGCCGCCCGGCATGCCGGAGGCGGAACCGGCCCCGGCGGAATCCGTCCCGGCGATGCCGCAGGCGGCGCCCGAGATGCCGGTGCAGCCGGAGTACGACCCCTACGCGCACCAGCAGCCCTATGTGCCGCAGCAGGATCCCTACGGCGCCCAGGAGCCCGTCTACGACGCACAGCAGGGATACGGACAGGCGGCACCGTACGAGCAGGTGACCTACGACGCCTACGGCCAGCCCTCCTACGGCCAGGTTCCGCAGCAGCAGCCGTACGACCAGCAGTACGGCTACGACGACTGGCAGGCGCAGCAGTACGCGCCCCAGCAGGGCATCGACCCCTACGGCTACCAGCCCGGCCACCAGCAGCCGGAGGCACACGGCGGCTACGACAGCAGGTACGGCAACGGGAGCGAGCAGCAGTGAACCGCACAGTCCTCGGCCTCGGCGGTACGGTCGTCGCCCTCGCCGCCGTCACGGGCCTGGCCACCCTGTGGGCGCCCGGCGAGGCGGCGCAGAGCAGCGGCGGCGCCACGAAGGCCGCGTACAAGCCCGTGGAACGCACCACGCTGGTGTGCCCGCAGCCGAGCACCTCCGACGTCGCCGAGACCACCTACACCGCGGTCACCCCCAAGGGCGGCCCCGGCAAGAAGGGCAGCGCCTCCCTCCGTCCGGCCGCACTCGTCGACCCCGAGCAGCAGGGCTCCGGAGCCGGCGAGGGCAGCAAGGGTGACAAGGATGACAAGGGTGACAAGGACAGCAAGGGTGACAAGGGCGGTAAGGGCGGCAAGAACGGCGACAGCGGGGCGGGCGGTGAGCAGCAGGACGGCGGCGCCGCGGGCAAGCCGTTCCTGCCGCTGAGCACTCCGGGCACGCCGGTCACCGACGACACCAGCGACCCGAAGGCACCCGCGCTGACCGGCACCGCCGACGGCCCGTTCGCCCCCGGCTGGACGGTGCAGCAGACGACCACCATCGGTGCGGGCGCCGGACGCGGACTGCACGGCACGTCCTGCACCGCTCCGGACACGTCCTTCTGGTTCCCCGGCGCCAGCACGGCGGCCGACAGGCAGGACTACGTCCACCTGACCAACCCGGACAGCGACAGCGCCGTCGTCGACCTGGAGCTGTACGGCAAGGACGGCAAGCTCAAGTCGGGCCAGGGCAGCGGCGAGGGCATCACCGTCCCGGCGCACTCCACCGTCCCCGTCCTGCTGTCCACCCTCACCTCCGAACCGGTCACCAATGTGACGCTGCACGTGACCGCGAGGTCCGGCCGGGTCGGTGCGCAAGTGCACGCCTCCGACACCGAATTGGGCGGCGACTGGCTGCCGCCGGCCGCCGCCCCCACGCCGGGTGTCGTCCTGCCGGGCATCCCGAAGGACGCGACGTCCGTACGGCTGGCCGTTTTGGCGCCGGGCGGCCACGACGCCGACCTCAAGGTGAAGCTCGCCGGCCGCTCCGGGCTGATCAGCCCCGCCGGACACGAGACGCTCCACGTCAAGGCGGGCATGGTGACCACGGTGGACCTCAAGGACCTCACCCGGGGCGAGGCGGGCTCCCTCGTGCTGTCCCCCGCGGAGGGCGGCGGGAAGGCACCGGGGATCGTGGCCGCCGCCCGCGTGCTGCGCGGCAAGGGCGGCAAGCAGGAGAGCGCTTTCGTACCGGCGACGGCTGCGGTGCGGAAGCAGGCGACGGCGGCGGACAACGGATCCTCCGGCTCCACCCTGTCGCTGACCGCACCCGAGGCGGGGGCCACTGTGCGGGTGACGGCGTCCGCGGGCAGCGGCGGCGGCAGCCCCAAGAGCACCACGGTCACCGTGAAGGGCCGCACCACCAAGGCGTTCACCCCGCCTGGCCCCAGCGGCGGCAAGGGCACCTACGCGGTCACCGTCGAGCACCTTTCGGGCGGCCCGGTGTACGCCGCGCGGATGCTGGAGCGCGAGCAGTCCGGGCTCCCGGCGTTCACCATTCAGACGCTCCCGGACGACGGGAGCACGGTGGCGGTCCCCGGGTCGTCGCAGGACCTGTCGGTACTCAACGACGACTAGCTCACCGCTGGGACACCCGCTGGGACACCCCCGGGGGCGGCACGCCGGGAAACGCGTCGTGCCGCCCCCGCTGTTTTCCGGTCCCACACCGTCACGGCCGTGTGGGAGCCGGGAAATCGCCGACTGTTCGGCTGCACACGCTGTGCGCGATTACCGGCTGCGGGGCCGGTGCGGGCCGTGGGGCCGGTGCCCACGGTGGGACTATGGGCGAAATCGCCGACTGTGCGGTCGGCCTGCGCTGCACGAAAGCGCCGACTGCGCGGCTGTCGGCCGTGCGGCTGTCGGGTGGGTGTGCGGGGCGGGCCGTCAGTCCTGGCCGTACCGGGGGTCCACCGACTCGGGGGCGAGACCGAGGAGTTCCGCCACCTGTTCCACCACGACCTCGTGCACGAGCAGGGCCCGTTCGTCCCGGGTGCGGCTGCGGATCTCCACCGGGCGCCGGTAGACGATCACGCGGTCCGGCCGGTCGGCGCCGCCCTCCGCGACCCGCCCGAGCGGCACAGCGTCGTCGCCCTCCCGTACCTCGCCGTTGTCCGACCGGGGCACCTCCTGGACGGCGAACTCGACGCGGGCCAGCTGGGGCCAGTTCCGCTCCAGGCGGGTCACCGAATCCCGCACCAGGTCGTCGAACGCCTCGGCGCGGCTGATGGCGAGCGGCACCTGGGGCGGCGCGATGGGGCCGCGCATGCCGCGGCCGTGGCGGTCTCGGCTGTGCGGCCGGGCAGTGGGCCGGCGCGGCGGTACGGGACTGTCCATCACCCCCGAGCGTAGCCCGCCACCCGCCTCCGGCGGGCCCTGCCGGAGGCGGTGTCCGGCCCTGTTCCCGCGGCCGGCCGGGCAGGCCGGACCGGAGGTCCGATCCGTGACGCACCGGACGGTCGATCCGGAGGGCTGATCCGTCACGCACCGGCCGGCCGATCCGTCATGCACAGGGTGGGCGGCGGGCCACGCGCCCCCTGTCGGCCGCCGCCCGGCCGCCCGTGTGCGTCGCCGTACGGTTTCCCGGACCGGCGGCGGTTCCCGGGCCGGCGGCGACGCTGCGGACGGCGCTGTTGTGGGGTCTCGTTTCGGTCTCGGGTTGCGTCTTCGTGTCCGCCTTGTTTTCTGTCTCTTTCACCCTCTTCCAGCCCGAACAGCGCACGGAGAATGACCGTAATCAGGTGAAAAATGTCCGTTGGCGGGCCCTGTTCCTGCCGGAGAACCCTCGTTCGCCGGTGCCGTTCCTCGTGTCCCGCACGCCTTTCAGCAGATCAGGCGTTTCCGGCGAAGGCGGACGACACGGCAGGGTGACGTCGGGGAGAGTCGTCGCGGCCCGCTCAAGAGTGCGGTACGGTCCAACGTCGTGAGCCCTGTACGTCGCTGTTCGCGCACCGCTTGCGGCCGACCCGCCGTCGCGACGCTGACGTACGTCTATGCGGACTCCACCGCCGTCCTCGGACCGCTCGCCACATACGCCGAGCCGCACTGCTACGACCTGTGCGCCGAACACTCCGAGCGGCTCACCGCACCCCGCGGCTGGGAGGTCGTCAGACTCGCCGTGGACACCGCCGCGGCGCAGCCCAGCAGCGACGACCTCGAAGCGCTCGCCAACGCCGTCCGGGAGGCCGCCCGCACCCCGCGGCCCGGCCCCCAGGACCCCACGCCGCCCGGCGGGCTCCGCGGCGGCGACGGCCGTGACGCCGACCCGATGGAGGTCGCCCGGCGCGGCCATCTGAGGGTCCTGCGTTCCCCGGAAACATAGGTCACCGTGCTGCCGCGCGGCGCATGTCACCTCCGCGGGTAGATTTGTGACGTAGCCGACCGACGACCCAGGAGAGGCTGGCCGTGGCTGATCTGTCTCAGATCGTGAAGGCGTACGACGTGCGCGGTGTGGTTCCGGACCAGTGGGACGAGACGACCGCCGAGCTGTTCGGTGCGGCTTTCGCCCGTGTCACCGACGCCTCGGCCGCCGTCGTCGGGCACGACATGCGTCCCTCGTCGCCGGGGCTCGCGCGGGCCTTCGCCCGGGGCGCCGCCTCGCAGGGCGCCGACGTCATCGAGGTCGGGCTCTGCTCGACCGACCTGCTGTACTTCGCCAGCGGCAAACTCGCGCTGCCCGGCGCCATGTTCACCGCCAGCCACAACCCCGCGCAGTACAACGGCATCAAGATGTGCCGTGCCGGTGCCGCCCCCGTGGGCGAGGACACCGGACTCGCCGACATCCGCGTCCTGGTCGAACGGTGGCTGGACGCCGGCGGCGCCCCGTCCAACGGCCAGCCCCAAGGAACCATCCGCCAGCGGGACATGCTGGAGGACTACGCCGCGCACCTGCGCTCCCTCGTGGACCTGTCGGGCATCCGGCCGCTGAAGGTGGTGGTGGACGCAGGAAACGGCATGGGCGGCCACACCGTGCCCACCGTGTTCGCCGGTCTGCCCATCGACCTGGACCCGCTCTACTTCGAGCTGGACGGCACCTTCCCCAACCACGAGGCCAACCCGCTCGACCCCAAGAACATCGTCGACCTGCGGAACCGCGTGGTGGAGACCGGCGCCGACATCGGGCTGGCCTTCGACGGCGACGCGGACCGCTGTTTCGTCGTCGACGAGCGGGGCGAACCCGTCTCGCCGTCCGCGATCACCGCGCTGGTCGCGGCCCGTGAGCTGGCCAAGGAGCCCGGCGCCACGGTCATCCACAATCTGATCACCTCGCGGGCCGTCCCGGAGGTCGTCAAGGAGTGCGGCGGCGCCCCCGTCCGCACCCGGGTCGGCCACTCGTTCATCAAGCAGGAGATGGCCAGGACGGGTGCCATCTTCGGCGGTGAGCACTCGGCCCACTACTACTTCCGGGACTTCTGGAACGCCGACACCGGCATGCTGGCGGCCCTGCACGTGCTGGCGGCGCTCGGCGGCCAGGAGGGCCCCCTCTCGCAGCTCGTCGCCCACTACGACCGCTATCCGTCCTCCGGCGAGATCAACAGCACGGTGGAGGACCAGTTCAACCGCACGAACGCCGTCAAGGCCCACTACGCCGGCCGGGAGGGCGTGACGATCGAGGAGCTGGACGGGCTGAGCGTCACCGGCGTCAACTGGTGGTTCAACCTGCGGCCCTCCAACACCGAACCGCTGCTCCGGCTGAACGTCGAGGGGTGCGACACCGCGTCGGTCGAGCGGATCCGCGACGAAGTGCTGTCCATCGTGCGCGCCGAGAGCGAGCGGGACACCGAGGCCTGACGGACGCCCCGCCGCTCCCCGCCGGCACGGCGGTACCCTGACGGCACAGTCAGACACAGCCGCCGCGCCCCGCACCTGGAGGAACACATGCCGCTCGAAGCCGGACTCCTGGAGATCCTCGCCTGTCCGGCCTGCCACGCGCCGCTGCGCGAGGAAGGTGACGAGCTGCACTGCACGGGGGACGCGGAGTGCGGCCTGGTCTATCCGGTACGGGACGGCATCCCCGTCCTCCTGGTGGACGAGGCCCGCCGCCCCTCCTGACCCCGTACGAGCGGACGGCGTCCGCCCGGTACGGCCGGGGGCGGCCGGCCCGTCACCGCATGACGGGACCTGCCCCGGCCCTGTGCACGGTTGCGTGCGGCACGGTGCCGGCCCGCGCCGAAACCGCTCGCTGTGCGGGGCCGAGGCCGCACGGGAGACCAGCCGCCCCGCAGGCCGGCTGCCGTACCGGACCGGAAGCGGCGGAGTGCCGTGCGGGCTCCCACCGGGCGGTTCCGTCGGAGGCTCCGTCCGGACGGGCTCGGACGGACGGTCCGCCGCACGCCGGCGCCCCCCCCGGCCCGTGGACGGACGCTCGCACCCGAAGCCGATCGGAGGCTACGGAAGATGCTCGACGAGACACTCCTCGACGCCCCCGAGGACCTCGCCCGCGCCGACGTGCGCGGACTGCTGCGCGGAGCGGCACAGGCGGGGGCCCGGGTCCGTACGGGCCTGCGGCACGCCACCGAGGCCGGTCTGGACGCGCTCCGGCCGGAAGGGCGCCCCCGTGCCCTCCTGGTGGCCGGCCCCGGCCCCGCGACCGCCTGCGTCGCCGACCTGCTCGCCGCCTTCACCAACGGCGCCGTACCCGTCACCAGGCTGGGCCCCACCGGAAACCACGCCGCCACCGGAGCGCTGCGCTGGTCGCTGCCGGGCTGGGCCGGGCCGGTCGACCTGCTGCTGCTCGTCACCCCGGACGGTACGGAAGGCGGCCTCACCGCCCTGGTGGACCAGGCGTACCGGCGGGGCTGCACCGTCGTCGCCGTCACCCCGCAGGGGACGCCCCTGGCGGACGCCCTGGGGGAGAGCCGGGGCCTGGCCGTACCGATAGCTCCCGGCCCCGCCGAGCCGGTCTGGCACGACGGCCCGCCCGCCCCCGCCTCCCCGCCCGGGCAGGAGGCGCGGCCGGGGCCCGCCACGCTCGCCGGGCAGCCCCTCGGCGCGCCCGGCACCTTCTGGGCGCTGCTCACGCCGCTGCTGGTGCTCACCGACCGGCTCGGACTGACCCGGTCGGGGCCGCAGGCCCTCGCCGCACTCGCCGACCGCCTCGACGAGGTCGCCGAACGCTGCGGCCCCGCCGTGGCCCTCTACAGCAACCCGGGCAAGACCCTGGCCGCGGAACTGTCCGGCGCGCTTCCGCTGCTGTGGAGCGAGGGCGCCGTCGCAGGCGCCGCCGCACGCCACTGGGCGGCCGTGTGCGCCACCCTGCCCGGCAGGCCCGCACTCGCCGCGGAGCTGCCCGAGGCCATGGCCGCGCACGGTGCGCTGCTGGCCGGCCCGTTCGCCCCCGGTACGGGTTCCGACGACTTCTTCCGCGACCGCGTGGAAGAGCCCGAGGCGATGCGCCCCCGCGTCGTCCTGCTCCGCGAGGGCCCGCCCGGCAACGACTCGGCCACGGTGCAGGCCCGCGACTTGACCTACGCGCAGGAGACCCCGCTGAGCGAACTCGAACCCGCCGAAGGCAGCAGCCCCCTCCAGGCCGCGGCGGAACTGATCGCCACCGCCGATTTCTGTTCCGTTTACCTGACCCTCGCCGACACCGACTCACCTTGGACATGACCCAGGACGCCCCAGTGGCGTGACAGCCCCCAGCGGCGTGACCGCCCCGGCAGCAGCCCACGAGCAGCAGCCCGCCGACAGCACGGCAGCACGCAGCACCACAGCACGACAGGAACGCACTCCTCATGGACCGTCTGGACAACACCGTCAGGCCCTACGCCTGGGGGTCCACCACCGCCCTGCCCGAACTGCTCGGCGAGACGCCCACCGGCGAGCCCCAGGCCGAACTGTGGATGGGTGCCCATCCAGGGGCGCCGTCCCGGATCGACAGGGGAGCCGGGCCCCGGCCGCTGTCGGACGTCATCGCGGACGACCCTGAGGGCGAACTCGGCGCCCCCAGCGTCCGTGCGTACGGGCCCCGGCTGCCGTTCCTGCTCAAACTGCTCGCCGCAGGGGCGCCGCTGTCCCTCCAGGTGCACCCGGACAACGACCAGGCGGCAGCCGGGTACGCCGACGAGGAGGCACGCGGAGTCCCCCTGGACGCTCCGCACCGCAACTACAAGGACGCCAGCCACAAGCCCGAACTGGTATGCGCTCTCACGCCGTTCGAGGGACTGTGCGGCTTCCGGCACCCGCGGGAGGCCGCCGCCCTGCTGGAGGGACTCGGCGTGGACGGCCTCAAGCCGTACGCCGACATCCTGCGCGCCCGCCCGGAGACCGACGCCCTGCGCGAGGTCCTCACCGCCGTTCTGACGGCCGACAAGGACGAGATGGCCGCCACGGTCGCCGAGGCCGCCGAAGCGGCGGCGGGGCGCCCCGAGTACGCCGTCTACGCGGACATCGCGCAGCACTACCCGGGCGACCCGGGCGTGCTGGCCGCCATGCTCCTCAACCACGTGGTGCTGCGCCCCGGAGAGGCACTGTTCCTCGCCGCGGGCGTCCCCCACGCCTACCTCAACGGCCTGGGAGTGGAGGTCATGGCCAACTCCGACAACGTGCTGCGGTGCGGTCTGACCCCCAAGCACGTGGACGTGCCCGAACTGCTGCGCATCGTCCGGTTCGCACCGACCGACCCCGGGGTGCTGCGCCCCGAGGCGGACCCGGTGACCGGTGAGGAGATCTACGACACCCCCGCAGGGGAGTTCCGGCTCTCCCGCTACACCCTCGTACCCGGTGCCGCGCCGCACTCCCTGCGGGCACCCGCAGCGCAGATCCTGCTGTGCACAGCGGGGACGGCCGTCGCACGGGGCGGAGAGGACGGCACCCGCGAACTCACCCTCGCCCCCGGGCGCTCCGCGTACGTTCCGGCGGACGAGGAAGTCCACGTCTCGGGTGACGGTACGCTCTTCCGCGCCACCGTGGCCGTCTGACAGCCGGCCGCACCGCAGCAGGAAGGGATCCGGAAGACGTGAGTGCATCAGGCGGAACGAAGGCGATCGTCGCCGCGCTGGGCGCCAACCTGGCCATCGCCACGGCCAAGTTCGTGGCGGCGGCGTTCAGCGGATCGGCCTCGATGCTGGCGGAAGGCGTCCACTCCGTCGCCGACTCCGGGAACCAGGCGCTCCTGCTGCTGGGCGGCAAGAAGGCCAAGAAGGCAGCCAGCGAGGAACACCCCTTCGGCTACGGCCGGGAGCGTTACATCTACGGCTTCCTGGTCTCCATCGTGCTGTTCACCATCGGCGGCGTCTTCGCGCTGTACGAGGGCTACGAGAAGATTGTTCACCCACACGAAGTCGAGCACTGGTACTGGCCGGTGGGTGTTCTCGTGTTCGCCATCGTCGCGGAAGGGTTCTCCTTCCGGACAGCCATCAAGGAGTCGAACGAGCTGCGGGGCGCGTTCACCTGGACGCAGTTCATCCGCCGCGCCAAGGCACCCGAACTGCCCGTCGTCCTGCTGGAGGACTTCGGCGCCCTGGTCGGTCTCGTCCTCGCCCTCGGCGGCGTCGGCCTGGCCCTGCTGACCGGCAACGGCGTCTGGGACGGCGTCGGCACCATGTGCATCGGCGCGCTCCTTGTCGTCATCGCTCTGGTGCTCGCCGTGGAGACGAAGTCACTGCTGCTGGGTGAATCCGCGGACCCTGCCGAACGCGACAAGATCCGCACGGCACTCGTCGACGGGGAGACCGTCACCCGCGTCATCCACATGCGCACCCTGCACCTGGGTCCCGAGGAACTGCTCGTCGCCGCCAAAATCGCGGTCCAGCACGACGACACGGCCGTCCGCGTCGCCCGGGCCATCGACGCGGCCGAACAGCGCATCCGCGAGGCGGTCCCGATCGCCCGCGTCATCTACCTCGAACCCGACATCTACCGCGCCCCCGGCGCCGAGTCCGAACCCACCGCCGAGCCCGCCGACGCCACAGGCCCCACCGCCTGACGCCGGCCGGCACGGAACACCGCAAGGCCACGAGGCCCGCACCGCACACGCGGCGCGGGCCTCGCCGCTTGCCCGGAGCGGACGGAGAGCACGCGGGTCACCTCGTCCGGGCAGACGGCAGGCAACGCCTTGCTGTCCGGACGGTTCGTCGCCGCCCCGCGCGTCAGGGGCCACCGCGCACCACTGGCCGCCCCGCCGGTGCGGCGATGACCGGAGTGATGACCGCCTGGACGGTGGTTCCCGAAGCCCGCAGCGCCCGTGTGGGCTGCCGGCGAGCGGCGCGGACGGGGAGTGAGGGTTCCGGCGGCACTCCAGGAGCGGCTGCTGACCGCTGCGCGCGGGCCTGCCGTCCTGCGGGCACTCGACGGCATCGTGCGGCCGGTCGCACCCCGCCACGCCCGCCCGGAACCGCCGGAACCGCTGCCACCGCCGGGACGGCCGCGGTGCGTACGGCTGTCGCCTCGGCGCCGGCGGAGACCAGTCCGTTGTCACCTCTCACGGCAGGCGGGCGACAGCCTTCTTCACCTGAGCTGCGGCTACGGTCCCCACGTGCCAAGGGCAGACCCTCGCCACGCTCAACACCACGACAGCACTCCCTGCCCTCTTCGGCCGTTGCCCGGCCTCCACTTGGCCTTGCCGCCGGCCGGAGGCCTGACGGAGCCGGACACCCGCATCTCCGACGGCCCGGCCACACTTCCGGTCGTCCTCCTGAGCCGCCGTTCCAGCCTGTCGGCCAACCTGGGGTGCGGGCTCCCGAGTTGACTCCTCCGATCGGCGGCTAGGCTGCGGTCCTGGCCTGACCGCGGGCCTCCTGCGGCCGGGCCGGAACATGGCACGTCTATCGGAGGATCCTGTGTCTGGACAGCCGCCCACCTATCCACCGGCCATAGACCCCATCGGACCGGACGGACTGCACCGTCTCTACGGCCCGGAATGGGAGGCGGACCCGATGGCCGTCTTCGAGAAACTGAGGGCCGAGTACGGCGCGTTGGCTCCCGTGCTGCTGCCCGGTGACGTCCACGCATGGCTGGTGCTGGGTCACCGTGAGAACGGCCTTGTCGCGGGCAACGCGTCCGTCTTCTCGCGTGACCCCCGCAACTGGAAGGCGATGAAGGACGGCCTGATCACGCACGACCACCCGTTGGCCCCCGTGACGCGGTGGCAGCGGCTCCTGGTGTTCGTGGACGGCCTGGAGCACAGGTGGATGCGGGACGCCGTCATCGAGAGCCTGAAGAAGTTCGAACAGCGAGGGGTGAGGCGTCTCGTCGTCCAGCACACCGATGAGGCGATCGACGAGCTGGTGGCCGGCGTCGGCCACGGTGAACCGCGCGCTGATCTCGTGGGGCTGGCCAACCGCGTCTCACTGAAAGTCGTGCTGTCGCTCTTCGGGATGGACGACTACTTCGACGCGCTCTCCGCCGACATGCACGAGATGATCTCCGGCGGCACCGGGGCCGCGGCGGCGGGTGCGCGGGTGACCGCGACCTTCCAAGACGTCGTGGAGCAGAGGAAGCAGTCGCCGGGGCACGACCTGCCCTCCATCCTGCTCGCACACGGGATGGACGACGAAGTGGTGCGTGAGACGCTGCGGGTGATCACTGCCGCAGCGAACGAACCGACAGCACAGCTGATGCTGGAAACGTTCGCCTACTACCTCGGAGACCCCAAGTCGCTCCGCGAGCTGCGCGGTGCTTCGACCACCGTGGCAGCGGCGGTCGCCAGGGTGCTGTGGGACCGGCCCCCGATGATCACGAACATCGGCAGGTGGGCGACGGGCACCACGAAGTTGGCCGGCCGGCGGATCGAGGAGGGAGACATGCTCCTGCTGGGCATCGGTGCGGCCAACCACGACCCCGCTGCCCGGGCGACGGGGGACGACCTGCAGAACAACCGGGCCAGCCTCGCGTTCTCGCACGGGCCGCACGCATGCCCCGGCGAGACCATGGGCCGTGGCATCGTCGAGACCTTCCTCGACCGGCTGATGTACCGGTTGCCCAGTGTGCGACTGGCTGCCAAGCCGGAAGAGCTGCCCCGTAAGGCGACCCTGATGATCTGGCAGTTCCTCGAAATGCCCTTCACCTGGGACCGTGACGGAGCGCTGGTTGTGCTGAGGAAGCGCGAAGCCGACGGCCTGGTGGCCGGGGAGCGCATCCGGGTGCCGTCTCCGACCACAGCGAAGTCGGCCATCCCCGAGGTGCGGATCAGCTAGGGCCCGTGCCGACGGCCGCGCCCAGGAGGCGGACGACTTTCGTCCCGCCCCCCTGCGGCCACTCCTCCGGGAGACGGATCGACGTGCGTGTCCACTGGCCCCGCCCTGGCTCTCGGTGTCGGTGGACAGCCACATCCCGGGCTCGACGGCGTTGACGTTCGAGGCCAACCGGCCGGCGCCGTCCAGCCGCTCGGGCCGACTTCGCCCCCTCCTGCACGACGAGGACCCGGTGTACCGCCGTTCCCCGCGTCTCCTGTGCACCACGGTCGCGGACGCGTAACAGCTCTCCGCCGCGGTCGGCCCGACGAGGGGCAAGTGACCCTTTCCGGCGCCTCGTTCGCACCACGGGCGGCCGGTTGTCCGCGCGTTGTCACCCCATCTCCGCTGACGGCCCCATTCCGCCAGGGGGCATGTTCATGGTGTGATCATCGTGCGAGTGCTGCGACCAGAGTGCAATGGGAGACAGGAGGGCTTGCCGTGGGGTGGACACAGGAGGTGCCGAGCGCGCCGGGACGATGGCCGCTGTTGGGCCACGCTGTGCCGCTGATGCGTCAGCCGCTGGATTTCGTCCGCTCCCTCTCGAAGACGGGGCCCCTGGCGCGGGTCGACCTCGGCGGACTCAGCGTGCTCTTCGTGACCGACATGGAGCTGACCAAGGAGGTTTTCACCCGGCACGCCCCGAAGATGACCAAGGGCCGGCTCTTCGACAACATGGAGGCCCTGGTCGGCTGCGGGCTCGCCACCGCGGACCGGGAGACCCATCGCGTACACCGGCGCATCATCCAGCCGCTCTTCGCCGAGCAGCATTTGGCCCGGTACGCCGAGACGATGACGAAACAGGCCGTGCACCTGGCCGACTCCCTGTGGGCGGGCCAGGAACTGTCGGTGGAAAGGGTGATGAGTGACTACTCCATCAACACCCTCACCGCCACGATGTTCGCCGCCGACCTGGATCCGCAGGCCGTCACGACGGTCAGGGAGTCCGTGCGCGTCATCCTCGACACGATGCTCAAACGAGCTGTCATGCCGCCCTGGGCCGACCGGCTCCCCATCCCGCCCAACCGCAGGTTCCTCGCCGCCTCCCGGCGCATACGCGAGGTCATCGAGGGCGTGATCGCGGACACGCCGCGTTCGGACCTGGCCGAGCGCACCGACCTCGTTGCCACGCTCCTGGCCGCACGTGACCGTGAAACGGGTGACCGTCTGAGCGACAGCGAGGTCCGCGACGAGCTGGCCACCATGTTGTTCGCGGGCACGGAGACCACCGCCTCCACACTGGCGTGGGCACTGCACGAACTGGCCACGCACCCCGAAGCGGAGCAGCAGGCCCTGGAGGAGCTGGACGCCGTCCTCGGCGGGCCGCGGCCGGTCACCTTCGAGGACACGAAGAAGATGCCGTATCTGCGCAGTGTGCTGGAGGAGACACTGCGGCTGCACGGGGTCACCCTGCTCATGCGACGGACGGTGGAACCCGTCAACCTCGGCGGGGCCGAGATTCCCGCCGGTACGGAGATCGCACTCAGCCTCTACGCACTGCACCGCGACGGCGCAGTGTTCGGGTCCGATGCCGCCGAATTCGACCCGGACCGCATGCGCACCCACGGCAACTATCTCCCGTTCGGCGCCGGCAACCGGAAGTGCATCGGCAACGACTTCTCCTGGACCGAGTCGTTGATCACCCTGGCGACGCTCCTGCCGCGGTGGCAGCTCCGGCCCGCCGCCGGCTACGCACCCCGCGAAGCGCTCGCCGCGATGGCCAGCCCCACAGGAATCCGGATGACGGCGCATGAGCGAGAGAGGGCGACAGCATATGGGCCGGTCCACTCCTGACCAGCGCCGACGCCCTTCTCCCGGAGGCTGGTGACCTCCGCCACTGCCCACCGCGGCCAACGGAACATGGACGGGGCTGACCGGCACCGCATCCCGGCAGCCCCGCCATCTCGCCGTGCCCCGGACGCGAAGAGGCACTCGCCCGGCTCGCCGCTTCGCTGGCGCCTGCCGGAGCTGCACTGTGGTCGCTTTCGCGGCGAGCAGCAGGTGTACGTCCGCGCGCTCCTCGCCGATGACGCGAACCCGGTGACGCCTGGGCCGCAGCACCGACCCGTCCGAGGATCTCGAAGAGGACGCTGCACGATGACGTCATCCTGGCTTTGGCGGCGACAGAAGCACTCCGAGCACGGAGCGCAACCCGGTCGTGCTCGGCCTTGTTGTGACGCCGACAGGGCACTGGGGCAGGCGGTCTGAGGGCGGCGCCGGCGCCCCGGAGCTCGCAACCCGGTGAGGCGCTCGACAAGACCCTGTGAGTCCGGCCGACGCCGCAGCGGGCGGCGCTGCAGAAGGGCGTGCTCGCTGAGATCCGGATACTGCAGTGGCGGATGCTACGTGAGCGGTAGGCATGAGAGACATCCGCAGCTGCGTGAGGACGGCAGCAGGGCCCTGGCCCCGTCGGCGGCCGGCAACGGCGGAATACCCGGCCGAGCCGGCCGTTGGGATCGCTGACCGAGCCGGCCGTCGGGTCGCTGATGCTCTCCGCGACACCGACGAGCGGAACGCGCTTGCCGCCGACCCGGCTGAGGCCCACATCCTTGTCGTCGTCGGTGGCGTCGGCGACGATCCCGTCCGCCCTGTCGACATCGCCATCACACAGAACGTTCTCGGCCCCGATGAAGCCCCGTGCCTCCGCCTTCACGGCGATACCCGGGGCTCCGCAGCCAGGGCCAGCTCCTCGGCTGCCGTATAGGTGCGCGCGGTACCGGTGGGACAAGCGGTCACCGCAGGCAAGGACGACGCCGTCACGGCCAGGGGGCTGCTTCGTCGCGGCGATCGGCGGGAGTGGTCACGTGGGATCTCCTGGTGGACCGATATGCGTGGGGTGTGACGTCCGTCGCCACCATCACGGTGACAGCGGCGCACCGCGCACAGAATCAGCCGGGACGGCGGAAACGCGGGCGGCCGAAAACCGACCCCGAGCCGCTCTTGCTGTCCCAGGCGCTGATCCGGTCCCCTGGACGGGCGGTGTAAATTCGTAGGGTCAGACGTCGCTGCTGATGGCGGTCGGGAGAGCCCGCACGGCGGGCCACCGAGGGAGAGAGGGCCTCCGACGGACTGAGCTGCGAGCAGGGGACGAGTGTGCCCGGCGACGATGTGCGCCACGCGCGACCGGCACCACACCGTCCCGCGCCGCAGCACGGACCAGCCAGCCTCATATCTCGACAATCGAGGAGCAGCTCGCACATGACGACGACCTCCACGACCGGCCATGACTTCAAGGTCGCGGACCTCTCTCTGGCCGCTTTCGGCCGCAAGGAGATCACGCTGGCCGAGCACGAGATGCCCGGCCTGATGGCGATCCGCAAGGAGTACTCCGCGGAGAAGCCGCTGGCCGGAGCGCGCATCACGGGCTCCCTGCACATGACGGTGCAGACGGCCGTGCTCATCGAAACCCTCGTCGCCCTCGGCGCCGAGGTCCGCTGGGCCTCCTGCAACATCTTCTCGACCCAGGACCACGCCGCCGCGGCGATCGCCGTCGGCCCCGACGGCACCCCGGACAACCCGCGGGGCGTCCCGGTCTTCGCCTGGAAGGGCGAGACCCTGGAGGAGTACTGGTGGTGCACGGAACAGGCCCTCACCTGGCCGAACACGCCCACCGGCGGCCCCAACATGATCCTCGACGACGGTGGTGACGCCACCCTCCTCGTCCACAAGGGCGTCGAGTACGAGAAGGCCGGTGCCGCCCCCTCGGTCGACACCGCCGAGAACGACGAGCACCGCGTCATCCTCCAGCTCCTCAACCGCACCCTCGCCGAGAGCCCGCAGAAGTGGACGCAGCTCGCGTCGGAGATCCGCGGCGTCACCGAGGAGACCACCACTGGCGTCCACCGCCTCTACGAGATGCAGCAGGCCGGCACGCTGCTCTTCCCGGCGATCAACGTCAACGACGCCGTCACCAAGTCGAAGTTCGACAACAAGTACGGCTGCCGCCACTCCCTGATCGACGGCATCAACCGCGCCACCGACGTCCTCATCGGCGGCAAGACCGCCGTCGTCTGCGGCTACGGCGACGTCGGCAAGGGCTGCGCCGAGTCCCTGCGCGGCCAGGGCGCCCGGGTCATGATCACCGAGATCGACCCGATCTGCGCCCTCCAGGCGGCGATGGACGGCTACCAGGTGGTGCGGCTGGACGATGTCGTCGAGACCGCCGACATCTTCATCACCACCACGGGCAACAAGGACATCATCATGGCCTCGGACATGGCCAAGATGAAGCACCAGGCCATCGTCGGCAACATCGGCCACTTCGACAACGAGATCGACATGGCCGGTCTCGCCGCCATCGACGGCATCGTCAAGGACGAGGTCAAGCCGCAGGTCCACACCTGGACCTGGCCGGACGGCAAGAGCATCATCGTCCTGTCCGAGGGCCGCCTGCTGAACCTGGGCAACGCCACCGGGCACCCCTCGTTCGTGATGTCGAACAGCTTCGCGAACCAGACGATCGCCCAGATCGAACTGTTCACCAAGCCGGAGTCGTACCCAACCGACGTCTACGTGCTGCCCAAGCACCTCGACGAGAAGGTCGCCCGCCTCCACCTCGACGCCCTCGGCGCCAAGCTGACCACGCTCCGCCCGGAGCAGGCGGCGTACATCGGCGTCCCGGTCGAGGGTCCCTACAAGCCGGACCACTACCGCTACTGAGGCCCGGGCCCGAGGGACGCGCGCCCATGAGCACTCGTGCCCTTCGGGCCGCACGCACCAGTGGTGACTGCCGCGAGGTGCCGGTCCACGCCGCAACTGGCGTGGACCGGCACCCCGCGCACCGCCCCTCGCCGCCGACGGCGGGATCCGGGGCTGTCCCGGCCCCGGCGCCGCCGGAAGAGCCGTCACAGCCGCGAACGGAGCGAGGCGCTATGGACCGGGGCAGGAGAAGCCCCTCCGGCACCCGGCGCAGCGCCGCCGCCCCCACCGGGCAGGATGGTGGACGTACCCGAAGGCGCGGTGCCCCCTCGTCAGGCGGGGCTGCCGCCCGTCACCACACCGACACCGGACACCGCCCATGCCCCGCGGCCGATATTCGCTGCACGATCCGCACGACCACACCTTCCTCGGCGAAGAACACTTCCACTGCGCCACCGGCCCCTCCGGCTGGCGCTACGTCTCGCAACTCACCACCCCCGCAGGCGAACACGCGGGTTCCGTCGATCTGACACTGGACGCACTGGGCCGGCCACTCCGGCTCGAACTCCACGCCGGCGGCTGGCGGATCCGCGGCGCGGCGCTGGAAGGCGTCACCTGGGTGCGCTCCGACCCCGCGGGTGAGCAGGCACAGGAGGGCAACGTCCCCGCTCATTCCTTCACCGGGGCATCCCCCGCATTTCTCGTCGCGACGGCGCGGCTGCTGCGGCCGGCCCCCGGTGACCGGGCCACCCGCGTACGCCTCGTCGCCTTCACACCCCCCGTCCTCGCTCCCCGTACTCTCGACCAGTCCTGGGCGCTCCTGGACAGCGAAGCACACGCCACTGACAACGGCCCGCTCGTCGTGGAGAACTACCAGGTCAACGACCTGGAGACGGGGGAGCAGCACGCCGTGCACCTGGCCGGGGACGTGGTGCTGGCAGCCCCCGGCATCGAGCTGGAAGACCTCGAATCCCCGCCTTCTACCTTCACCTGACGCACGGTGTCTTCGCCGGTGCACGGGGACGGCCGGCTCTGCACAGCAGCATGTCGAGAACCAGAACCAGAACCAGGTCCAGGACCGCCGCGAGAAGGAAGCCGCGCTTACGAAGGCGGCACGAAACCAGTGGCCGACGGCGATGGCCCGGCCGGCCCCTCGCCCTCACGGCCGGCGGCGCCGCCCGCAGCCTCCGGGCTCTCCGATCCGGCTGCCGGGCTCTCCGAGACATCGCTGACGCCGTCGGCAGGCCGACCCGGCTCACCGGACGGCGAGGCCGGCACCGTCGCGCCAATCGCGTGGGCGGCGGCCGGATCACTCGGCGAAGTGGCGGAACCCGCGAACCGGAGCGCTTCTCGTCGCTGCCGCTCGGCGACCACTCCGGCGAGGAACGTGGCGGCGGACATGCCCGGCGGTACGGGGGCGGCGATCCACGCCCGCATGTCATCGGCCAGCCGTTCGGCGAGCGACCGGCCTGCTGCGGGATCGAGCTGACCGGCCCGCATCAGGTACTGCCGTGCCGCCAGCCACAGGGAGTCCGGCACCCGCGACAGATCCAGTTCCGCGAACTGCTGCGCGAGCCACGGGGGCGGGGGCGGCACGGTCATCCCCTTCGGTACGGGCACGCGTTCCCGCACCACCAAAGTGCCCGCGAACACGTCACCGAGCCGGCGTCCCCGCGCGGACACCAGGGACGCCACGCAGGCGATGAGTCCGAACAGCAGCTGGATCTCCACCACACCGATCGCCCCGCGCACGAGCGCGTGCCGGAACCGTATGGGACCACCGTCCTCCCGGACGACGCGCAGTCCGGCCGCCAGTTTGCCCACTGAGCGGCCACCGGAGAGCGTCTCGACGGCGATCGGCACCCCTACGAGCACCAGCAGGAAAAGCGCCACCTGTACGGCGGCGAGGGCCGCCATGTCCAAGGAAGCCGTCGCCGTGAGCAGCGCCAGACTGATCGCCAGATACACGCCCCAGGCAAGCAGCAGGTCCAGGCAGACGGCCAGCGCTCTGCTCGGCAGCCGGGCAGGACGCAGCCCGAGCACGACAGCGTCACCCGTGACCAGCTCACTCACCGCGTACTCCTCCCGTGCACCCCGCACGTACAGCCGACGCCACTCGCAAACAGTGTCGCAGTACGACGATCTGCCAAGCTCTTTCCATGGACCTGGATGTCTTCGTTGCGGCCCACCGCGCGGAATGGGACCGCTTGGACGCCCTGCTGCGCCGCCACCGCCGACTGTCCGGTGCGGAGGCGGACGAACTGGTGACGCTCTACCAACGAGCTGCCACACATCTGTCCCAGGTCCGGTCGAGCGCGCCCGACCCGGCCGTCACCGATCGGCTCACGCGTCTCGTCGCACGGGCGCGCAGTGCGGTGACCGGCGCACGCACCGCGTCCTGGAGGGACGCCGCACGGTTCTTCACCACGGGCTTCCCCGCGGCTGTCTACCGCGCACGCCACTGGTGGGTTCCGACCGCCCTGCTGTCCGTCGTGCTGACCGCGCTGGTCGGATGGTGGGTCGGCGTTCATGCGGACGTGCGAGCCACCATCGCCGCCCCGCAGGAGCTGCGGGAGATGACCCGGCCGGGCGGCCAGTACGAGGCGTACTACTCGAGCCACCCCGCCACGTCCTTCGCCGCCCAGGTGTGGACGAACAACGCGCAGGCCGCCGCGGTCTGTCTCGTCCTCGGCGTTTTCCTCGGACTGCCCGTGCTGTGGGTGCTGTTCCAGAACGTCGTCAACATCGGCATCGGCATCGGACTGATGCAGTCGGCCGGCCGCCTGGACACCTTCCTCGGGCTCCTGCTCCCGCACGGACTGCTGGAACTGACGGCGGTCTTCGTGGCGGCGGGGACGGGGTTGCGTCTTGGCTGGACGGTCATCGACCCCGGCCCGCGCAGCAGACGAACTGCTCTCGCCGAAGAGGGGCGTTCCGCCATCGGCATGGCGATCGGCCTCGCGGCCGTGCTCCTCGTCTCCGGCGTCATCGAAGCCTTCGTCACCCCTTCGGGGCTTCCCACCTGGGCACGCATTCTCATCGGCGTCGGAGCCGAACTGGCCTTCCTCGGCTACGTCTATGTGATCGGACGACGAGCGGCCAAGTCGGGCGAAACCGGTGACATTGCGGCATCCGATCGCCCGGTGGAGCTGCCCACAGCGGCGTGATGTGCGCGGCCGGGCGCGGACCTGCTACTGTCCTCTCCGCCCCCGAGAAATCCGTTGACACGGAGCATCGTGGGCAGGGGATTCGAACGGTTGCCCCGAGTTGGACAAACTCGAAGGCAACAGTTAGTTTCTTCACCGCTTCGAACGAGGAAATCCGGTCACGGAATTCACCGCAAGAAGCACTCCGAAACCCCGGTCAGATTCCATCTGATAGAGTCGGAGACACCGAAAGGGCAAACGTCCGGAGAGACCGGTGAAACGGTTTCGAAGGAAGCGTCCGTTCCTTGAGAACTCAACAGCGTGC
>NZ_JODR01000012.1 GCF_000725885.1 Streptomyces albus subsp. albus
CTGGCGTTGACTTTTGGCACGCTGTTGAGTTCTCAAGGAACGGACGCTTCCTTCGAAACCGTTTCACCGGTCTCTCCGGACGTTTGCCCTTTCGGTGTCCACTACGTTAGCGCGTTTTCCCCGGAACTCCTAATCGAGTGTTTCGGGATCGTTTTTCGGCGTGCCGAAAGCGACCCCGATCTGGGGGTACGTCGTAGGTAGTGAATCGCCGCCGAAGGTTTTGCGGGTGACGCTCCGGGCTGGACGCCCATGACAAGCTGTCCCGCGTTCAGCGGCTCGGTCCACATTAGGGGGTCGTACGGCCTGCGTCAAGCGCCGGGCGGCGGTTCCTCGGTTTGTGCGGCCGGTAGGGGCTGACCGTCGGATCGTCGGCGAGCCAGAAGCGCCACGGGTGGTGGGCGCCCTCGCCTCCGACGCCGGTGCGGGGGCCGCTCCGTATGGCGTCGTGCTTCTGCGGCCGACCCTCGAGGACGCCCAGGGGCGCGGTGTCGTCGTGGGAGCAGACGTCGGCGCCGTTCAGTTCGCGGTCCACGGCGAGCGCCGTCGCGAGGCGGGCCGGGCCCTTGGCGAGCTCGGCGTCCTTGCGGGCCTTGGGGCGGCGGCGCCTGGCCTGCTCCACGCCCTCCAGGACCTCGCCGGCCCGGATCAGTACACCGCTGGCCTGGCCCTCGGGGCCGCAGACCAGGTTGAGGCTGTACCACATTCCATAGATGAAGTAGACGTACGCGTGACCTGGCGGGCCGAACATCGAGGCGTTGCGTTCGGTCCTGCCCCGGTAGGCGTGGGAGCCGGGGTCCGCCTCGCCCGCGTAGGCCTCGACCTCGGTGATCCGCAACCGCATCCGGCCTTCCGGCGTCGTGCGTACCAGTACGCGTCCGAGAAGGTCCGGTGCGACATCCAGGACGGGACGGTCGAAGAAGGAACGGGGGAGGTAGGAGTGGCCGCTGCTCGTGCTGGGCTTGCGGTCTCGGCCTGCGATCATGCCCTCCGAGCGTACAAGAACCGCGTATGAGAAACGGCCGCTCCCGTGTCGCGGGGGCTGCGAAGGGGAGGACGAAGGATGGGTTTCAAGAAGCTGTTCGCGAGCCTGGGGATGGGCAGCGCCTCGGTCGACACCGTGCTGAACGAGCCGCACGCCGTGCCCGGCGGTGTGGTGCAGGGCGAGGTGCGGATCGAGGGCGGCTCGGTGCAGCAGGAGATCCAGTCGCTGTCGGTCGGGCTCCAGGCCCTGGTCGAGGTCGAGACGAGCGACGGTGAGACCCGTCAGAACATCGTCTTCGGGACTCAGCAGCTCGGCGGGGCGGTGACCCTGTACGAGGGCGCCTCCCACGTGGTGCCGTTCGGTCTGGAGGTGCCCTGGGAGACGCCGGTGACGATGTTCCTGGGGCAGAAGCTGCGCGGTATGCAGATCGGGGTGTGCACGGAGCTGGCCATCGCCCGTGCGGTGGACTCGACCGATCTCGACCCGGTGGACATCCACCCGCTGCCGGCGCAGCAGGCGATTCTGGACGCGTTCGGGCAGCTGGGCTTCCGCTTCAAGTCGGCGGACATGGAGAAGGGGCACATTCGCGGTACGCGGCAGAAGCTGCCCTTCTACCAGGAGATCGAGTTCCACGCGCCCGAGCAGTACCGGGGGCTCAACCAGGTGGAGCTGTCGTTCGTCGCCGACGCGCAGGGGATGGACGTGGTGCTGGAGATGGACAAGAAGGGTGGGCTCTTCTCGGAGGGCAGCGACACCTACCGGGCTTTCCCGGTCGATTTCGGTACGTACCAGCAGACGGACTGGGCGGCGTACCTCCACCAGTGGCTGGCCGAGGTGGGCGGCAAGCGCAACTGGTTCTGAGCCGACGCCGGCCGGCGGCCGGACGCGTGGGGCCCCGCTCAGCCCAGCAGGATGCTGAGCGGGGTCTCGCGTACCGACCAGAAGCCGACCGCGGCGGAGAAGACGTTCGCGGCCTCGGCCGCGTCCTGGGGGTCGGCCTGCTCGAACTCGGTCCAGCCGGTGGCGAGCACCAGGTAGCCGCGGCTCTTCCCCCACCAGGACAGGTCGGTCAGGAGGTCGGCGAGGGCGTCCCAGTTGCGGCCGAAGTAGTCGGGGAGTTCCAGCCCGGTGGCGCAACGTTCCATGAAGTCGGCCTTGTTGGTGACGCCGGTCAGGTCCACGACCGCGTCGAACCAGCCTGCCGCGTCCGCCTGCATGAGGGCGTCGGGTCCCACCGAGGGGAACCGGTAGACGCCGGGGGGCACCGAGGCGTCGAAGAGGCCGGGGAGGTCGGCCGGGGGGAGCTCGGGCAGTTCCACGGGGCTGGTCATGTCGCACCACCGCTTCGGGTTCTCGTCGTGGTCACTCACCTGACGGCGTTGACGGCTGCGGGCATGGGGCGGGGATGTACGGGGCGTGCTGTCGCACCCCGCCATGGTGGCAAAGAGTGGCTGTCGCGATCGTTAGGCTGGCCGGAACAGCGATTCGCGTGACGAGGAGGTTCCGACGTGACCGACCAGCAACGGCGCCCGCTCCCCCATGACTTCCACCCTCCGGTGCCGTCGATTCGGGTGATGAGCGACGATCTGGCGGACGGCGGCCATCTGGGTTCCGCACAGGTGTACGCGGAGGGGAACACCTCGCCGCATCTGCGCTGGGAGGGGTTCCCGGAGGGGACGAAGAGTTTCGCGGTGACGTGCTTCGACCCGGACGCGCCGACCGGCAGCGGGTTCTGGCACTGGTCCGTCTTCGACATCCCCGCCTCCGTGACCGAGTTGCCGACGGGCGCCGGTACTGGCGGGATGGAGGGGCTGCCCGAGGGCGCCGTCCACGTGCGCAACGACTTCGGGACCCGTGACTTCGGCGGGGCCGCGCCGCCGCCCGGGGACGGCCCGCACCGGTATGTGTTCACCGTCTACGCGGTGGACACCGAGAAGCTCGGTCCGGACGCCGACGCTTCGCCCGCGGTCGTGGGGTTCAACCTGCGCTTCCACACGCTGGGGCGGGGTCAGCTGATCGCCGAGTACGAGGTGCCCGCGGAAGGCTGACCGTCAGGTTGTCCGAAAAGCTGCCTTCGTCGTTCGTCTGAGGAAAACTCCGTTGCGCCGCGCTCCGTGCGCGGCGCAACGTATGGAGGGGCAGTCGGCACCGTGCCGCGGTCGAGCACCGCGAGCGGGGGCGGCAGGCGCACATCGGCGCCGCCGTCTGCCGGAGTCCGGCCGGGGGCCGGACGACCGCGCCGGCTGCCTTCGACTCTTCCCGCGCGCCTTCC
Source organism: Streptomyces albus subsp. albus (assembly GCF_000725885.1). Taxonomy (GTDB): domain Bacteria; phylum Actinomycetota; class Actinomycetes; order Streptomycetales; family Streptomycetaceae; genus Streptomyces; species Streptomyces albus. The sequence goes on from NZ_JODR01000012.1 coordinate 3,255, forward strand.
GGTCCCGGTTCCGGTGTCGCCTTCGGGCCCGGCCGCCTGCAGAGCCTCCGTCTCCCGCTCGTCTCCGGACCGGCCCGTCTCCGGCTCCTGAGGTCTTCCCTCCCGGGCGCTTCCCTTCCTTGGGGCCGCCTCTCCCCGACCGCTTTGCCTTCTCCTTCCTTTTCCCTGACGCGTTCCGTGGTGTTCGCGGGCGTTTCATCTCCCGGTGGGGGTAGGGAAATTGCGTTGTCGGCCCGCAGGGGCAGCGGCACAGTGGAGCCACCCCGGCGCGGGGCGTACGGGGAGCAACGGGAGGAATTCCGGGGAAACCCGGAAGAAGGGGAGGCGGTCCGGGATGCGGGAGACGCTGGTACTCAACGCGAGTTTCGAGCCGTTGTCGACGGTCTCGCTGCGGCGCGCGGTGGTGCTCGTGATGCGGGAGAAGGCCGTCGTCGAGCAGTCGCACCCCGGGCTGAAGGTCCGCGCGGCGCAGCTGGAGATACCGGTCCCGCAGGTGATCAGGCTGTGCCGGTACGTGAGAGTGCCCTTCCGACAACGGGCGCCGTGGTCGCGGCGGGGCGTCCTGGTGCGGGACCGGCACCGGTGCGCGTACTGCGGACGCCGGGCGACCACGGTCGACCACATCGTGCCGCGCTCGCACGGGGGCGGTGACACCTGGCTGAACACGGTCGCGGCCTGCGCGGCGGACAATCACCGCAAGGCGGACCGGACGCCGGCCCAGGCGGGGATGACGCTGCTGGTCAAACCGTTCGAGCCGACCCCGGCCGATGCGCTGCTGCTGGCGCTCGGGCTCAAGGAGGGCGACACCCTTCCGGAGTGGCTGTCGCTGCCGGCGACGGCGTGACCGTACCGGCCCGCGGGGCGCCTAGCGCAGCAGGAGTTGTGCGATGGCGGCGAGGCCGACGGCCACGATGACGCCGCGGAGTACGGAGGGGGACAGTCTGCGTCCGATGCGGGCGCCGATCTGTCCCCCTGCCGCCGATCCGCAGGCGATCAGGAGGACGGCGGTCCAGTCGAAGTCGGCGACGAAGAGGAAGAAGACGGCGGCGGTGCCGTTGACGACGGCACCGAGCACGTTCTTGACGGCGTTGATGCGTTGCAGGTCGTCGTGGATCAGCAGGCCCATGAGGGCGAGGTAGACGACGCCCTGGGCGGCGCCGAAGTAGCCGCCGTACGCGCCGGCGAGCGCGATGCCGCCCTGGAGGGGCGCTCCGCCGTGCGGATGGCCGGACCGCTCGTCGCGCTCGCGGCGGCGCCGGACGGCGGCGGCCAGCCTGGGCTGGAGGACGACGAGCACGAGGGCGAGCGCGATCAGCACCGGGACGATCATGTCGAAGGCGCTGCTGGGGAGGGTGAGCAGCAGTACGGCCCCCGTCAGGCCGCCGACGAGGGCCGCGGCGCCGAGGCGCAGGACGCGGTCGCGCTGGCCGCGCAGCTCGCGGCGGTAGCCGATGGCGCCGCTGACCGAGCCGGGGACGAGGCCGAGGGAGTTGGAGACGTTCGCGGTCACGGGCGGCAGCCCGACGGCGAGCAGTACGGGGAAGGTGATGAGGGTGCCGGAGCCGACGATGGTGTTGATGCCGCCGGCCGCGATTCCGGCGGCGCAGACGGCCATTGCCTCCCATACGGTCACGCGTCAGCCCCTCCGGTGATCGGTGTCGGTGCCACTGATCATGCCCGAAGGGGCTGTCGTCGTGCGCGGGGTTCCGGCTGCCGGGACGGTTCCGGTCCGGTGGCCGGGGGTCTGTCAGGAGTCGAGCGGGGGCTGCTCGCGCGGGGGCTTGGGGACGCTGGGCGGGGTGGGGGTGCCGCCGCCGTTGCCGCGGCTGCTGTTGCCGTTGTCGGGGCGGAAGTTGTCGAGTGCGCCACCGAGGCCCTTGAGGGCGTCGCCGATCTCGCTGGGGACGATCCAGAGCTTGTTGGCGTCGCCCTCGGCGATCTTCGGGAGCATCTGGAGGTACTGGTAGGAGAGCAGCTTCTGGTCCGGGTCGCCGGCGTGGATGGACTCGAAGACGGTGCGGATGGCCTGGGCCTCACCTTCGGCGCGCAGCGCGGCGGAGCGGGACTCACCTTCGGCGCGGAGGATCGCCGACTGCTTCTCGCCCTCGGCGGTGAGGATCGCGGACTGGCGGACACCTTCGGCCTGGAGGATGGCGGCACGCTTGTCGCGGTCGGCGCGCATCTGCTTCTCCATCGAGTCCTGGATGGAGGTCGGCGGTTCGATGGCCTTCAGTTCGACGCGGTTGACGCGGATGCCCCACTTGCCGGTGGCCTCGTCGAGGACGCCGCGCAGGGCCGCGTTGATCTCCTCGCGGGAGGTGAGGGTCCGCTCCAGGTCCATGCCACCGATGATGTTGCGCAGTGTCGTGACGGTGAGCTGCTCGATCGCCTGGATGTAGCTGGCGACCTCGTAGGTGGCGGCCCGGGCGTCGGTCACCTGGTAGTAGATGACCGTGTCGATGTTCACGACCAGGTTGTCCTGGGTGATCACCGGCTGCGGGGGGAAGGGAACGACCTGTTCGCGCAGGTCCACGCGGTTGCGGATGGTGTCGATGAACGGTACGACGATGTTGAGGCCCGCGTTGAGGGTGCGGGTGTACCGTCCGAAGCGCTCTACGATCGCCGCACTGGCCTGTGGGATGACCTGGATCGTCTTGATGAGCGCGATGAAGACAAGCACCACCAGGATGATCAGGACGATGATGATGGCGTCCACGGCCTTGCCCCCTGCTGATGTCGAAGAATTGCCGATCGTGTGCGGTTGCTCACGCCATCACATCACGACAGCGGTTGCCCCGTCGATCTCGACCACGTCCACCTGCCTTCCCGGCTCATAGCTTTCGGACGAGTCGAGGGCGCGGGCCGACCAGATCTCACCGGCGAGCTTGATGCGTCCGCCCTGTCCGTCGACCCTCTCCAGCACCACGGCCTGCCGGCCCTTGAGGGCTTCGACGCCGCTCGCCAGGGCGGGGCGCTGGGTGCGGGTGCGGCGTGCCAGGGGCCGGACGACCAGGATCAGTGCGACGGAGACGAGTGCGAAGACGACGACCTGGGCGACAGGTCCCCCGCCGATCCCGGCCGTACCGGCAGCCGCGACCGCGCCCACCCCCAGCATGCCGAATTCGGGCATGGCCGTGATGATGAGCGGGATTCCCAGCGCTGCGGCGGCTACGAGCCACCAGACCCATGCGTCCACACGGCCATGGTAGGCGCGTAGGTGATGCCGCGGTAGGCGCCGGATCAGCGCAGGGGCAGCCCCTGGGCGGTCCAGCGGCCGTTCTGCGTCTCGACGACGAGCGGGAGCCCGAAGCACAACGACAGGTTGCGGGAGGTCAGTTCGGTCTCCAGCGGGCCGGCGGCCAGTACGCGTCCCTGGCGGAGCATCAGGACGTGGGTGAAGCCGGGCGGGATCTCCTCGACGTGGTGGGTGACCATCAGCATGGAGGGGGCGTAGGAGTCCCGTGCGAGCCGGCCGAGGCGGCGCACCAGGTCCTCACGGCCGCCCAGGTCGAGGCCGGCGGCGGGCTCGTCGAGGAGCAGCAGTTCGGGGTCGGTCATCATGGCGCGGGCGATCATGGTGCGCTTGCGCTCGCCCTCGGAGAGGGTGCCGAACTTGCGGTCGAGGTACTCGGACATGCCCAGCCGGTCGAGGAAGGCCAGGGCGCGGTCCTCGTCGACCTTCTCGTAGCTCTCCTGCCAGTGTGCCGTCATGCCCCAGGCGGCGGTCAGCACGGTCTCCAGCACGGTCTGACGGCGGGGCAGCTTCTCGGCCATGGCGATGCTTGCCATGCCCACGCGGGGACGCAGTTCGAACACGTCGACGCTGCCGAGGCGTTCGCCGAGGATGCTGGCCTTGCCGGAGGTCGGGAACAGGTAGCTGGAGGCGATGTTGAGGAGTGTGGTCTTGCCGGCGCCGTTGGGGCCGAGGATCACCCAGCGTTCGCCTTCCTTGACCGACCAGGAGACATCTTCCACCAGAGCACGCCCGTCGCGGACCACGGATACGTCCACCAGCTCCAGAACTTCGCTCATGAGCGCGTTGTCTCCTATTGCAGTCGCGTTTGAGTGCCTGTGGGCACATTCCCCAGGGGAAAACCTACGCCACCGTGTGCGAAAGCCGTTCCTTAGGCTGGGTTCATGCTCACAGAACCTCGCTCGGGGCGGCTGGCCGCCTGGGGAAACGCGCTGCTGGCCGGTCTCGTCTCGCCCGACGAGGCGGCCGAGCGCATCGCCGACGACGACGGGCGGCACCGCGTCGCGCTGTCCGGGGAGCCGGGCGGACCGGTGGGGCTCACCCTGGCGCTGGGGCGGCTGCGGGCGCTGGGCGCGGTGGGGCTGCGGGTCGCGCTGCCGGTGCCCGGCCATCCGCTGGGGCTGAGCGGGCCGCCCGAGTTCAACGCGCGGGCCCTGGAGGCCGAGGAGGCGGTGCTGGTGCACGGCACCGCGCTGGGCCTGGTCCCGGTGGTGCACGAGGCGGGGCCCGAGGGTGCGGGGCCGGAGGACGTGCACACCGAGGTGCTGTGGGAGTGCCTGCCGGTGCGGGAGGCGCCGCCGGCGGACGTGCCGTCGCTGGCGGAGGCCGAGCGGGAGCTGGCCGAGGCGCTGCGGGAGGCGACGGAGGTGCTGACACGGCTGGATGTGGCCGGTTCCGGTCCGGTGGCCGACGCCGCGCTGGAGGCGTACCGGGCCCGGATGGAGGCGGGCAGGCAGCTGCTGGCGCCCGGTTATCCGCCGCGGGCCGTGCGGGTGCTGGAGCTGGCCCAGCGGGTGGGGGCGCTGGTGTCGATCGCGTACGGCGGCGGTGCCGGTGACGGGAGGGAGCACGGGGGTGCGGTGAGCGCTTCGGAGATCGCGGCGCGGGCCGCGGCGCTGCGTCCGGTGGAGCGGACGGCGCGGCGGGCGCAGGTCGCGGCGTACAACGCGTACGCGGAGGAGCTGGAGCGGCGGCGGGAGGGCGGGCGCCCCTGACGCCGGGGCGCCCGGTGCGGGACGGTCCGCCGGGGGGTTGTGCGGGGACCGCCCGCGCCCTCCCGCCGCCGGGTGCGTCAGCGGTTGACGGCGAGGTTGCCGAAGGCGGGGTTGAGGACGCCCACGACGTTCACCGAGTTGCCGGAGACGTTCGCCGGGATGTGGATCGGGGCCTGCACGAGGTTGCCCGAGCCGACGCCCGGCGACTTGGTGGCCGAGCCCTGGGCACCGGCGCCGTGCCCGGTGGCGAACGCGGAGCCGGCGGTGGCACCGGCCGCGACACCGGCGGCGGCGAGGACGAGGGCGGCCTTCTTGGCGGTGTTCATGGGGTGTTCTCCCTGTCGAACCCTGTGGAATCAGCTGAGCGCCGCGCGGCCGGCCGCCGCGGGCACGTCATGGCAAACGGGTGACGGCCGGGGAGGATGCGGAGAAAAGATGACGACCACACGACGGTATGAATCACCGCCCTGATGCGAACAGCAGTGCCCTTTGCGGTGTCCCGGCCGGCGGTGCGGGCCGACGTCCGCCCTACCGTGTCAGGCCGTGCCGTACCGCCCACAGGGCCGCCTGGGTGCGGTCGGCCACGTCCAGCTTCATCAGGATGTTGGAGACGTGGGTCTTGACCGTCTTCTCCGACAGCACCAGCGCCCTGGCGATCTCGCGGTTGGAGCGTCCGTCCGCTATCAGCCCCAGCACCTCGCGCTCCCGTTCGGTCAGCGCGGGGCCGCGGCCGGCACCGCCCTGGTCGTCGCTGAGCAGCGCCCCGGCGACCTCGGGCTGGAGCAGCACGTGCCCGGCGTGCACGGAGCGGATGGCGCCGGCCAGCGCGTCGGGGTCCACGTCCTTGTAGACGTAGCCGGCCGCGCCGGCGCGCAGGGCGGGCACCACGGTGCGCTGCTCGGTGAAGCTGGTGACGATCAGGACCCGCGCCTGGTTGCCGCGCTCCCGCAGCAGCCGCAGGGACTCGACACCGTCGGTGCCGGGCATCTTGACGTCCATCAGGACGACGTCGGGCCGCAGCTCCTCGGCGCGGGCCACGCCCTCGTCGCCGTCGGCGGCCTCTCCGACCACCTCGATGTCGTCCTGCACCTCCAGGAAGGTGCGCAGGCCGCGCCGTACCACCTGGTGGTCGTCCACGAGCAGTACACGGATCCGGTCAGCCACCGGGCACCTCCATTGCGACGACGGTGCCCTTGCCGGGCTCCGAGTGGACGGTCAGGCTGCCGCCGACCCCGGCGGCCCGGTCCCGCATGGAGACCAGGCCCAGGTGGCGGCCGGCGGAGCGGACCGCGCCCGGGTCGAAGCCGGTGCCGTCGTCGGTGACGGTCAGCACGACGGACGGGCCGCGGCGGGCGAGGGTGACGCGGACGTGCTCGGCGCCGGCGTGGCGCAGGGCGTTGTGCAGGGCTTCCTGGGCGACCCGCAGCAGGGCCTCCTCCTGCGCGGACGGCAGCGCCCGCACCCCCTCGCAGACGAAGTCGACATGCGCGCTGTGGGCACGGTCGAGGACCTGCGCCTGGGTGCGGAGGGTGGCCACCAGGCCGTCCTCGTCCAGCGCGGCCGGGCGCAGCTCGACGACGGCGGCCCGCAGTTCGTCGGCCGCCTCCGCGGAGAGCCGGGCCACCTCGGCCAGCTCCGCCTTGGCGCGGGCGGGGTCCCGGTCGATCAGGGCGGTGGCCGCCTGGGCGGTCAGCCGCAGGGAGAAGAGTTTCTGCGCCACCGCGTCGTGCAGCTCGTGGCCGATGCGGGTGCGCTCCTCGGCGATGGTCAGCTCGCGGCTGCGCTCGTAGAGGCGGGCGTTGGTGAGCGCGATGGCGGCGTGCTGGGCGAGCAGCCGCAGCAGGTCCTCGTCGTCCTCGGTGAAGGCGCAGGGCCGCTCCTGCCAGGCGCGCCGGCCGGTACGCGCCTCGGGGCCGCAGGGTTTGTTGGCGAGGAAGAGCGCCCCGAGGACCTGCTCGCCGTCGGCGATGGGCATGCCGAGGAAGTCGGCCAGTACGGGGTGTGCCGCGGGCCAGCCGCCGAAGCGGGGGTCCTTGCGGACGTCGGCGAGGCGCTGCGGGGTGGCCTCGTGCAGCATCGCGGCGAGGATGCCGTGCTGGCGCGGCAGCGGGCCGATCTCCTCCCATTTGTCCTCGTCGACTCCGGCGACGACGAACTGGGCGAAGCCGCCCTGGTCGTCGGGGACCCCGAGGGCGGCGTACTCGGCGCCGAGCAGGTCGCGGGCGGAGGCGACGATGGTCTGGAGGACGTCGCGCACCTCCAGCTGTCTGTTCATGGCGAGCAGCGCCGCGCTGATGGCGGCGAGCCCTGAGCGGGGGACCATGCCGCTCACGGTACTCGCGGCCCCGGGGCGGCCGGGACCGGCCGGCGGCAGGTACGCACCCGGCCGGTGGTCCTAGGACCCGGGTCCCGGCCGGGACGGGGCGGCGCGCCCCGGGCGGGGAGGGGCCCGGACGCGAAGGGGCCCCCTCGGCGAGGGGGCCCCTGGGGCGGGTGTCAGCCGGCGCTCACTCGCGCATGATCTCCGGCTCGTGGCGGCGCAGCAGCCGGATCACGACGAAGTAGCACAGGACGCCCATCAGGAGCAGGATGCCGACGTCCATCGCCCACTGGTCGAGGGAGTGGTCCCACAGCGGGTCGGTGTTGGTCGGGTCCTTCTTGTCCTGCGGCATCAGCCGGCCCAGCTCGACGGTGGTGCCCAGCCCGGCGATGGCCCAGCGGGACGGCATCAGCCAGGCGAACTGCTCGACGCCCGGGCTGTCGTACAGCTTGAAGAGGATGCCGGTGAAGACGACCTGCACCACGGCGAAGAGCACCAGCAGGATCATCGTCTTCTCGGAGGTCTTCACCAGCGAGGAGATGATCAGGCCGAACATCATCGACGTGCCGCCCAGCGCGATCATCACGAGCGCCATCTCGATGGCCGGGTTGTTCATCAGCAGGCCCTCTTCGGGCAGGTCACGCGGGATGAAGCCGACGACGCACATCAGCACGCCCTGGATGGCGGCGACCACGGCCAGGACGATGACCTTGGACATCAGGTACGCCGACCGGGACAGGCCCGTGGCCCGTTCCCGTTCGTAGATGACGCGTTCCTTGATCAGCTCGCGTACCGAGTTGGCCGCGCCGGAGAAGCAGGCGCCGATGGCGAGGATCAGCAGGATGGGGCCCGCGTCGCCGTTGGTCTTCATCGGCGGTGCGGTCAGCCCGTAGTCGGAGGGCATCAGGGTGCTGACGAAGCCGAGGATCAGCGGGGTGACGAAGGACAGCACCAGGAAGGAGCGGTCCGAGGCGATCACCGAGATGTAGCGTCTCATCAGGGTCCACAGCTGGCTGCCCCAGCTCTGCGGCTTCTGGAGCTTCGTCGGCTGCATCGCCTGGTGCTGCGCCGCGTAGGGGTCCTGCTGCGGCAGCTGCGCGTCGATGTCGGCCGCGTACATCTGGTAGTGCTGGGAGCCCTGCCAGCGGCCCATCCAGTCGTAGTCGCGGTAGTTCTCGAACGCGGAGAAGACGTCCGCCCACGAGTCGTAGCCGAAGAAGTTGAGCGCCTCCTCGGGCGGGCCGAAGTAGGCCACGCCGCCGCCGGGCGCCATCACCAGCAGCTTGTCGCACAGCTGGAGCTCGGCCACCGAGTGGGTGACGACGAGCACGGTGCGGCCGTCGTCGGCCAGTCCGCGCAGCAGCTGCATCACATCGCGGTCCATGCCCGGGTCGAGGCCGGAGGTGGGCTCGTCCAGGAAGATCAACGACGGCTTGGTGAGCAGCTCCAGGGCGACCGAGACGCGCTTGCGCTGGCCGCCGGACAGGGAGGTGACGCGCTTGTCGGCGTGGATGTCCAGCTTGAGCTCGGCCAGCACCTCCTCGACGCGCGCGTTGCGCTCGGCCTCGGCGACGTCGCCGGGGAAGCGGAGCTTGGCGGCGTAGCGCAGCGCGGTACGGACCTTCAGCTCCTTGTGGAGGATGTCGTCCTGCGGGACGAGGCCGATGCGCTGCCGCAGTTCGGCGAACTGCTTGTAGAGGTTCCGGTTGTCGTAGAGGACCTCGCCGGAGTCGGCCGGCCGGTAGCCGGTCAGCGCACGCAGCAGCGTGGACTTCCCGGAGCCGGAGGGGCCGATGACGCCTATGAGGGACTTCTCCGGGACACCGAAGGTGACGTTGTTGAGGATGACCTTGCCGCCGTCCACCTTCACCGTCAGATGGCGGGCCGAGAAGGACACCTCACCGGTGTCGACGAACTCCTCCAGCCGGTCCCCCACCAGCCGGAAGGTGGAGTGGCCGATACCGACGATGTCCTGCGGCCCGATGGAGACGGTGCCGGACTTGGGGATCGGCTGGCCGTTGACGTAGGTGCCGTTGTGGCTTCCCAGGTCGCGGATCTCGCAGCGGCCGTCGGGCGAGGCGTGGAACTCGGCGTGGTGCCGGGAGACCTGGAGGTCGGAGACGACCAGGTCGTTCTCCAGGGCACGGCCGATGCGCATCACCCGGCCGAGGGCCAGCTGGTGGAACGTCGTCGGGCTGCGGTCACCGCCGCCGGCCGGGCCGCCCGCGGGACCGCCGGTGCCCTGCGGACCGCGTCCGCCGTGCGCGGCCGGGGCACCGTGCGGGGTGGGGACGCCCTGCGGCGCCATCTGCTGCTGCATCTGCGGCTGTTGCGGCATCTGGTGCGGCGGCTGCTGGTGCTGCGGCTGCTGGGCGTACTGCTGCGGGGGCGCGTACGGCTGCTGCATCTGCGGCGCCGCCGCCTGCGGGGCCTGCTGCTGCCAGCCCGGGTGCGGCTGCTGCGGCTGCCCGCCCCAGTTCTGGCCGGCCGGACCGCCGACCTGCGGCTGCTGGGTGGGCGCGTCGTGCGCGGCCACGGCCTGCGCCGCCTGGGGCTGCCCCTGCTGCTGCGGCACGCCCTGGGCGTACCCCCCGGGGGCCGGTGTGCCACCGCCGGAGAAGGTGAGCTTCGGACCGTCGGTCGCGTTGCCCAGATGGACGCTCATGCCGGGCGCCAGCTCCAACTGCTGGAGCCGCCGCCCTTGCACGTACGTGCCGTTGGTGCTGCCGTGGTCCTCGATGACCCAGGCGCGCCCTCCCCAGCGCACCGTGGCGTGCCGCCAGGAAACCCTGGCGTCCTCGATCACCACGTCCCCCTGCGGATCGCGGCCGAGGGTGTACGCCCTGGACGGGTCGAGCGTCCAGGTCTGTCCGTTCAATTCCAGTACGAGTTCCGGCACTCCATGCCCCACAAAGTTGTCCCCCGAGGTACCCCCTGCAGAGAGGGAGTCTAGGGATGGCGAACATCGTGGGGAACTATTCCAGGCACGGCACCCCGACAGGAAGCCGGGCCAGCGCGTAGGGACCAGGCTGTGACCGTTCCGGCGCCGGAATGCCGCTCGCGGTACGCGCAGGTCACCGACGCAACCGGACCCGGGTGCGGATGCCCGTACCGATCACCACCCATCCGCCCCCGTCGGTACTGATCACGACTGATCCGGACAAGCCTCCGCCGGGTGGCGGGCGGGCCCGGTCCGGCCGCCCGGTGGACCTGCGGCGTCCCCCGGGTGGACCCGCCGCGAACATACGGTCACTCCCCGTCGGACGGCACCGGGCCGGGGCGGGGTGCCGGGACGGACGGCGGTACTGTGAGAGCACCATGAGCGCAGATGTGGCCCCGCCGTCCTACGCGGACACCCCGACTCTTCTCGTCAAGATCTTCGGCAAGGACCGGCCCGGTATCACGGCCGGTCTCTTCGACACCCTGGCGGCCTACGCCGTCGAGGTCGTCGACATCGAGCAGCTCGTCACCCGGGGCCGCATCACGCTGTGCGCCCTGGTGACCGCGCCCGGTACCGGAACCGGCACCGAAGGGGAGCTGCGCGCCACGGTGCACAGCTGGGCCGAGTCCGTGGGCATGCAGGCCGAGATCATCTCCGGTGTCGGCGACAACCGGCCGCGCGGCACCGGCCGTTCGCACGTCACCGTGCTGGGACATCCGCTGACCGCCGAGTCGACCGCCGCCATAGCGGCCAGCATCACCTCCACCGGCGGCAACATCGACCGGATCTTCCGGCTGGCCAAGTACCCGGTGCTGGCGGTCGAGTTCGACGTCTCCGGCGCCCAGACGGCGCTGCTGCGCACCTCGCTGGCGCTGGAGGCGAAGAAGTACGGGGTGGACGTGGCCGTCGTCGCCTCGGGGCTCCAGCGGCGGGCGCAGCGGCTGGTCGTCATGGATGTGGACTCCACCCTCATCCAGGACGAGGTGATCGAACTGTTCGCGGCCCACGCCGGCTGCGAGGCCGAGGTCGCCGAGGTGACGGCCCGGGCGATGCGCGGGGAGCTGGACTTCGAGCAGTCCCTGCACGAGCGGGTGGCGCTGCTGGCCGGGCTGGACGAGTCCGTGGTCGAGAAGGTGCGCGCCCAGGTACGGCTCACCCCCGGCGCCCGCACCCTGGTGCGCACGCTCAAACGGCTCGGCTACCAGGTGGGCGTCGTCTCGGGCGGCTTCACCCAGGTGACCGACGCCCTCCAGGAGGAGCTGGGCCTCGATTTCGCCTCGGCCAACACCCTGGAGATCGTCGACGGCAGGCTGACCGGCCGGGTCACCGGTGAGATCGTGGACCGCGCGGGCAAGGCCCGGCTGCTGCGGCGGTTCGCCGCCGAGGCGGGGGTGCCGCTGGCGCAGACCGTCGCCATCGGGGACGGCGCCAACGATCTCGACATGCTCAACACCGCCGGCCTCGGGGTGGCCTTCAACGCCAAGCCGCTGGTGCAGGAGAAGGTCCACACGGCGGTGAACGTGCCGTTCCTGGACACCGTGCTCTACCTGCTGGGCATCACCCGGGAAGAGGTCGAGGCCGCGGACGGGACGGCCGGCGCCGAGGACTGATCCCCGCACCGGCCCGCCCCTCCCCCGCGGCCCCGGTCCTCACTCGTACGGGCGTACGCCTGCGGGCACCCGGCGACGGCATGCGTCCCGTTGCCGCACCACCGCGGCCGGCAGGCGTACGGGTGTCACTCGTGCGGCGACCAGAAGTGCGTCAGATGGGCGCGGCCCGCCTCCAGGGCCTTCCAGGAGCCGGTGTGCCGCAGCACGGCGACGGAGCCGGTGGGGAAACCGCGTGCCAGCCGCTCCCGCGCATCACCGTCGGCCTCCCCCGCGAGCACGTCGGCGACCGACTGCATGCCCGGGTTGTGGCCGATCACCAGCAAGTCCCGCACCTCGTCCGCCACTTCGTTGACGATCTCGATGATCAGGCCGGGCGGTGCCTCGTAGAGCCGCTCCTCGTACACCGTCCTGGGCCGTCTCGGCAGGTGCGGGGCGGCCAGTTTCCAGGTCTCACGGGTGCGGGTCGCCGTGGAGCAGAGGGTCAGCTGCGGGGTGATGCCCTGCTTGGCGAGCCATTCGCCCGCCGCGGGGGCTTCCAGCCGGCCGCGCTCGGAGAGGGGCCGCTCGTGGTCCGCGACCTGGGGCCAGTCCGCCTTGGCGTGCCGGAGAAGGACGATATTGCGGGGCACATCGACGCTCATGTTTCCCAGCTTCGCACGAAACGCGGTGCCGGGCGCGGGGTGTTGGGCGGTCTGCTCCGGTCAGCCGCCGAAGATCTCCCACAGCCGCATGAGCAAGGACGTCAGCGGGCTGCCGGTGGTGTGCTGGGCGGCGTGCGCCGGGCCCCCGTCCAGCAGGAGGACGAGCAGCAGCACGAAGCCCACGGCCGGGAGCAGCACCCCCCACCAGGGCAGCCGTGTCTGTACGGCGGTGCCGCGTCCGGCGCCGCCGGCCGGGTCGTGCTCGGGCGTGGGGCGCACGGGGGCCGTCATCCTGCTCGCCTCCGGGTTCCGTGCTCGTCGTCGCTCGGGCTTCGACGGTACGGACCGGGCGGGCGGTGTCCCATCCGGTGAGCCACCCACTTACCCCTGACACTGGCCCCCTAGGGGACGGTGGGGCCGGCCCCACCACGGTGGGGCGGGCCCGCCCCACCGTGGGCGCGGGGGCGCCGGGTCAGGGGGCGGCGATGCTGGCGATCACCCCGATGACGAGGGTCACGGCCATCATCGCGCCGAAGATCATGAGCAGCTTCTTCTGCGGTTTGGGCGGGTTCGGTTCGAGGACTGGCATGTGTGCCAGTGTCGCACTCAGCGCCCGTCCTCGATGACCCGGTCCCGGCCCGCCAGCAGACCGGACGCCATCTGCGCGACCATCAGCCCCGCCATCAGCAGGATCGGCACGTGCCAGCCGCCGCTCGCATCGTGCAGGGCGCCGACCAGCAGCGGGCCGGGGATGGAGAGCAGATAGCCGGTGCTCTGGGCGAAGGCCGACAGCTTTACCACGCCGGCGCTGGACCGTGACCGCATGCCGATCATGGTGAGAGCCAGCGGGAACGCGCAGTTGGAGACACCCAGCACGACCGCCCACACCCAGGCGCCGGAGGCGGGCGCGAACCACAGTCCGGTGTAGGCGACCAGGCCGCAGACGCCGAGGGCGAGCACCAGCGGACCCTGGTGCCGCATCCGGGCGGCCACCTTCGGCAGGACGAAGGAGAGGGGGATGCCCATGCCCATCGTCACCGCGAGCATCACGCCGGCGGCCGAGGCGGAGACGCCGGCGTCCCGGAAGATCTGCGGCAGCCAGCCCATCGTGATGTAGGCGGCGGACGCCTGGAGACCGAAGAAGACCCCCAGCCACCAGGCGGTCGGCGACTTGACGATGCGCAGCGGGGCCGCACCCCGCGCCTGCCCGGCGCTCTTGTCGCGGGCCTCCGTACGGGCCTCGCCCTCGGCCGTCTCCTCCGGGACGGCCTCCTGCGCGGCCTCGGGCTCCGGGGCACGGGCGGAGCGGTCCCGGGAGATGACGGCCCACGGTATGACGGCCAGTACGCCGAGCACGGCCCAGGCGCCGAGGCCGAGGCGCCAGCTGCCGCCGAGTGCGCCGGTCAGCGGCACGGCGACGGCGGCGGCTGCCGAGGTGCCCATGGCCAGCGCCATCGAGTAGAGCCCGGTCATGGTGCCGACCCGGTCGGGGAACCAGTGCTTGACCACGACGGGCATCAGCACGTTGCTGACCGCGATACCGGCCAGGGCCAGCGCGGTGGCGGCGAGGAAGGTGGCGGTGCCGCCGGCGAAGGGCCGCAGCACCAGCCCGAGGGTGACGGCCACCATGCCGGCCAGCACCACGGTGGCCGGGCCGCGGCGACGGGCCAGCCGGGGGGCGAGTCCGCCGAAGAGCGCGAAGCACAGCGGCGGCACGGAGGTGAGCAGCCCGGCGACGGTGCCGTTCATGTGCAGTCCGTCGCGGACCTCCTCCAGGAGGGGCCCGAGCCCGGAGATGGCGGGGCGCAGGTTGAGCGCGGCGAGGACGAGCCCGACGGCGACCGTGCGGAGCACCCAGCGGCGGGCGACGGGAGCGGTACCGCCCGGTTCCGGGGGGACCGCGGGGGTGGTGTCGGGGCGCGCGGCTGCGGTGCGGGTGCCGGCACCCGGGTGGGTGGTCACATCTGTCGCCGGTGCGGAATTCCTGGGGTCGTCGTCTGCCATGGCCATGCGGCACATCATAGAATGATGGGATGAATCGCGGCCACTCGCTTCCCCCGCCACCGTCCGCGGCGACCGCACCGTCCCCGCCGGCTGTGCCCCCGCTGTGCGCCCCGCAGCGCGCCCGCCTCGTCGACCAGGTGATCGCCACACTCCGGCAGCAGATCACCTCCGGACTGTGGCCCGTGGGCTGCCGCATCCCCACCGAACCCGAGCTGGTCGAACAGCTGGGCGTGGCCCGCAACACGGTGCGGGAGGCCGTACGGGCACTCGCGCACAACGGGCTGCTCGACATCCGGCAGGGCTCGGGCACCTACGTGGTGGCCACCAGCGAGATGGCCGGGGTGATGCACCGCCGCTTCGAGGGAGCCGACCTGCGGCACGTCGCGGAACTGCGCTCCGCGCTGGAGACCGCCGGGGCACGGCTGGCCGCCCGGCGGCGTACGGAGGAGGACCTCGCACAGCTCGACAGGCTGCTGGAGCGCCGGGAGGCGGCGTGGGAGTCGGGCGACGTCGAACGGTTCATCGACGCGGACAGAGGGCTCCACATGGGCGTGGTCGCCGCGTCGCACAACGAGGTGCTGACCGCCGTCTACGCGGACCTCGGCGAGTTGCTGCGCGCCTTCCTGCGCAAGGACGTCGGCGACGAGCTGCGCCCGGAGGACTACATGGACCACTCACGGCTGCTGACGGCCGTCCGCGAGCAGAACGTGGAGGCCGCCTCCGAAGAGGCGGCCTCCCACACGGCGGAATGGGGCCACGGGGTGCAGTGAGCACCCCCGCGGCCCCCGGGGCGCCGGTCCCCGGTGAGGCGGGCGCCCGTCAGGCACCCATCATGTGCACGCCGCCGTCGACGTGGACGATCTCGCCCGTGGTCTTCGGGAAGAAGTCCGACAGCAGGGCGACGATGCTGCGGCCGGCCGGCTCCGGGTCGGCCAGGTCCCAGCCGATGGGCGCGCGGGTGTTCCACACGTCCGACAGCTCCTCGAAGCCCGGGATGGACTTGGCGGCCATCGACTTGATCGGCCCGGCGGAGACCAGGTTGCAGCGGATGTTCTTGTGCCCCAGGTCGCGGGCGAGGTAGCGCGAGGTCGACTCCAGCGCCGCCTTGGCGACACCCATCCAGTCGTACTTCGGCCAGGCCAGCTGCGCGTCGAAGTCCATGCCGACGACGGAGGCGCCGCGCTTCTCCAGCAGCGGAAGCAGCGCCATCGTCAGCGACTTGAGCGAGTACGCCGAGACCTCGACGGCCGTGGCGACCGACTCCCACTCGGTGTTGAGGAAGTTGCCGCCCAGCGCGTCCTGCGGCGCGAAGGCGATGGAGTGCACCACACCGTCCAGCGAGGCGTCGTCGCCGAAGTGCTCGGCGACCTTCGCCGCCAGCCCGTCGAGGTGCTCCTTGTTCGTCACGTCCAGCTCGATGACCGGCGCCTCCTTGGGCAGCCGCTTGGCGATGCGCTCCACCAGGGAGAGCCGCCCGAAGCCGGTCAGCAGCACCTCGGCGCCCTCCTCCTGGGCGACCTTGGCCGCGTGGAAGGCGATCGAGGATTCGGTCAGCACGCCGGTGATCAGGACGCGCTTGCCGGCGAGAATTCCGCTCATGTTCAGTGACCCATGCCCAATCCGCCGTCCACGGGAATGACGGCTCCGGTGATGTACGCCGCTTCGTCCGACGCCAGGAAGCGGACCGCGGAGGCGACCTCCGCCGCCTCGGCGTAGCGGCCCAGCGGCACCTGCTTGACGAACTCGGCGCGCTGTTCCTCGCTCAGCGCGCGCGTCATGTCGGTGTCCACGAAGCCGGGTGCGACCACGTTGCAGGTGATGTTGCGGGAGCCCAGCTCGCGGGAGAGCGAGCGGGCGAAGCCCACCAGACCGGCCTTGGAGGCGGCGTAGTTGACCTGCCCCGCCTGGCCCAGCAGGCCCACGACCGAGGAGATCAGCACGATACGGCCCTTGCGCGCGCGCAGCATGCCGCGGGAGGCACGCTTGACCACGCGGTAGGCGCCGGTGAGGTTGGTGTCGATGACCGAGGTGAAGTCCTCCTCGGACATCCGCAGCAGAAGCTGGTCACGGGTGATGCCCGCGTTGGCGACGAGGACCTCGACGGGGCCCTGCTTCTCCTCGACCTCCTTGTACGCCTGCTCCACCTGCTCCGGCTCGGTGATGTCGCACTTGACGCCGAGGAAGCCCTCCGGCGGCTCTCCGGAGCGGTAGGTGACGGCGACGTTGTCGCCCCCCTCGGCGAAGGCCCGGGCGATGGCGAGGCCGATGCCGCGGTTTCCCCCGGTCACGAGCACTGAGCGGCTCACTGTGTGACCACCCTTCCTTGCTTCTGCTGTCGCGTTCTGTCCCACGGAGAACCTATCCGGTCACCGCGGGGTCACGAGCACTCGGGCACGGACAGGGGCCCCGCCGGGCTCCTGTGGAGTCCCTACAGAACCCCCGCGGCACCCGGCAGCCGCGGGCGGCGACGCCGGTGGCGGCGCATAGACTTCACGTGACCCTTTTCGACCACCACACCAGGACAGTGACGTGACACGCCTCGGCGACTCCGTACAGCGCGCCAGTGAGCTGCTGGCCCAGGACCTCTCCACCGACGCCAACGTCGAGCGGCTGCTCGAGGAGACCGGGGCCCGCCGCTATCTGGACCTGAGCGATCTGCCGGCCAGGGAACAGGCCGAACTGATCGGGGCGCGGGCGGTGGAGCTGCTGCCCTCGGTGGAGAAGCTGGCCGAACGCATCGAGGAGCGGGCCGCGCAGGGCAAGAGCCTCCACATCAAGCTGGGCATCGACCCGACGGCGGCCGATGTGCACCTGGGCCACGCGGTGCCGATCATCGTGCTCAGCCGCTTCCAGCGGATGGGCCACGACATCACGCTCATCATCGGGGACTTCACCGCGAAGATCGGCGACCCCTCGGGCCGTACCGCCGAACGCCCGCCGCTGACGGACGAGGACATCGCCCGCAACCTGTCCGGCTACCAGGAGCAGGTGCGGCCCTTCTTCGACTTCGAGAAGGTGCGCTTCGCCCACAACAGCCAGTGGCTCGCCCCCTACACGCTGCCGAAGCTGCTGGGACTGCTGGCCCAGGTCCCGGTCTCCTCGCTGCTCCAGCGCGAGGACTTCCGCAACCGGCTGGCGGAGGGCTCCGGGCTGACCATGTCGGAGCTGCTCTACCCGGTCGCACAGGCCCTCGACTCGGTCGAGCTGGCCTGCGACGTGGAGCTGGGCGGCGTCGACCAGCTGCTCAACCTCCAGATGGGCCGCCGGGTGATGGAGGCGCACGGGCAGCAGCCGCAGCTCGTCGTCACCATGCCGCTGGTCGAGGGCACCGACGGCTCCGGCGCGAAGATGTCCAAGTCCAAGGGCAACTACGTGGGGCTGTCGGGCTCGCCCGACGAGGTCTTCGGCAAGATCATGTCCATCCCCGACCGGCTCATGGTGCCCTACCTGCGGGCCTGGACGGAGTGGACGGACGCGGAGATCGAACAGGCGACCGCCCGGATCGAGGCCGGCTCGCTGCACCCGATGGACCTCAAGAAGATCCTCGCGGGCGAGGTCGTCGCCGCACTGCACGGCGTACCGGCGGCGATGGCGGCCCGGGCGCACTTCGTCGCGCAGTTCTCCAAGAAGTCCTTCTCCGACGCCGGGACCCTGCCCGCCGTGGAGGTGGCCGAGCACGGCGAGGAAGGCGTCGCGGCCGTGCTGACGAAGGTGCTGGAGTTCACGCCCAGCGCCTCGGCCGCCCGGCGGATCGCGAAGCAGAACGGGCTGCGGCTGATCGTGGAGAAGACCGGCCGCGACCAGCAGGCCGTCGTGCTGTCCGAGACGGAGGCGCTGCGCCCGCTGGCCGAGGTGGCCCGTGAGGCCGTCGCCGCCCACGCGGACGGCGCCGCCGACGCCGTGTACCTCAAGGCGGGCCGCAAGGTCGCCGAGATCCGCGGCCTGTGACCCGGGTGGCGGGCCCCGCGCGGGCCCGCCACCGCGCCGGCCTGCTGCCGGGCCGGTGAGGACCCGCGGCCCGTGCGGGCACCCGCGGCCGGGCGGACGCGGGCCGGGCGCCGGGAGGGGCTACGCCGCCCGCCGGAGCGGCCCGCACCACGCCGTACGCAGGGCGACCGGTCGCGTCCGCGCGGTGCCCCGGTCTCGTTCCCGACGCACGCGGGGCGTACCGTGGAAGGGGTCCGGATCTCCCGGTACGGCCGCGGAGGACGGCAGCTGAGCAGGTGGTGGAGCGGGATGCGGAAGCAGCACCAGCCGGAGGTTTTCCGGATCACCGGGGCCCGGCAGGGTCTCCAGGAAGACGTTCGCGGACGGCAGCGCCGCTATGTGATCTCGATGCTGGTCCGCACGGTCGCCGTCCTGCTGACCGTGGTGCTGTGGAACGTCGAACGGCCGCTGGCCATCGCCACCCTGGTACTCGGCGCGATCCTGCCCTACGTCGCGGTGGTGATCGCCAACGCGGGCCGCGAGAACGCCCCCTCGATGCCCTCCGCCTATCTGCTGGACTCCCCCCGCCGCGTGCTGGAGGGCTCCGACGTGACGAAAGCGGAAGGCCGGGCCCGTCCGGAAGAGGCCGAAGGGCGCCCGAACCAGCCCACGTCCGACCGCAGTTGAGTTTGTCGTTCACGCAAAGCACAAGAAAAGCTCGGTTCAATCCTGCGGTTCCGTGCACCGGGGACGCTCCCGCATGCCATACTTCATGTGCGCTCCGCATCCCCCGTCGGAGCGATGGACCGACGCCGGGCGGCTCCCCCCGTGGCTGCCCGGCGTCGCTTGTTGTCCGGACCCTTGGAGAAGGTGTCCGGCCCCTGAGAGAGGATGGAAGGGTGATCCCTTCCCCCACCTCCCCCAGCGAGGGGCCCGAGACCCCCATCTGTTCCGCCAAGGGCTGCCGCGCGGCGGCCGTCTGGGTGCTGGCCTGGAACAACCCGAAGCTGCACACGCCCGACCGCCGCAAGACGTGGCTGGCGTGCGAGGAACACCGTGAGCACCTCGCCACGTTCCTCGGTGTCCGCGGCTTCCTCAAGGACACCGTGCCGCTGGCCGAATGGGAGCCGGCCGGCACCGGGGAAGAGCACCGGCGGTAGGAGCCGCCCTCCTCGCCGCCGGAGGGCTCCATGCGTGCGGGCCCTCGGCGCGACGGGGGCGTCCGCCCCCTCAGCCGCCGATCGCCGACATCGGTCGCTGCGGCTGCACGAACGACGGATCGTCGATCCCTGCCCCCGCCTTCTTGCCCCACATCGCCTTGCGCCACAGCTCGGCGATCCGCGCGTCGTCCGCGCCGGACCGCAGCGCGCCCCGCAGATCCGACTCCTCGGTGGCGAACAGACACGTACGCACCTGCCCGTCCGCCGTCAGCCGCGTACGGTCGCAGGCCCGGCAGAACGGGCGGGTCACCGACGCGATGACCCCCACCCGCGCCGGGCCGCCGTCCACCAGCCAGCGCTCCGCCGGCGCGGAACCCCGCTCCCCCTCGCCCTCGGGCGTCAGGGTGAAGCGCTCACGCAGCGCCGCCAGGATGTCCCCCGCCGTGATCATCCCCTCCCGCTGCCAGCCGTGCTGGGCGTCCAGCGGCATCTGCTCGATGAACCGCAGCTCGTAGCCCTCCTCCAGCGCCCACTCCAGCAGGTCGGGAGCCTCCTGGTCGTTGAGGCCGGGCATCAGCACGGCGTTCACCTTCACCGGTGTCAGGCCCGCCGCGCGCGCCGCGGCCAGGCCCCGCAGCACGTCCGCGTGACGCTTGCGGCGCGTCATGCGCTGGAAGGTGTCCGGGTCCAGGGTGTCCAGCGAAACGTTCACCCGGTCCAGACCGGCCTCGCGGAGCGCCTCGGCCGTCCGGTCCAGACCGATACCGTTCGTCGTCAACGACATCCTGGGACGGTGCTCCAGCTCGCCGCAGCGCGCCACGATGCCCGTCAGTCCCGGACGCAGCAACGGTTCACCACCGGTGAAGCGGACCTCCTCGACGCCGAGCTGCGAGGTGGCGATCCGGATGAGCCGGACGATCTCGTCGTCCGTCAGGAGGTCGGGCTTCGCCAGCCACTGCAGGCCCTCTTCCGGCATGCAGTAGGTGCAGCGCAGGTTGCAGCGGTCGGTCAGCGAGACGCGTAGGTCCGTGGCGACCCGGCCGTAGGTGTCCAGCAGCATGCTGAGGGCCTCCCATGTGCGTGATCTGCTTCGCAGCGTAAGTCACTGTTGTGGGATCCGACAGCTTGGGCCGATGGGGGCTCGCAGGTGCGAGGGCCACCCCCTCGCGGGGGTCGCACCAGCGGGGGGCTTCGCGATTCGCCGTCGGGCCGGGGTCCGCCACAGGGCGGGACGCCCCGGCCCGACGGCTGCGGGCTCAGTGGGCGCCCAGGCCCGTCATGGAGCGGATTTCCAGTTCGGCGTACTTCTTGCCGCCCGCAGCCTCGTCCCGCGACAGCAGGGAGCCGACCCAGCCGAGCAGGAAGCCCAGCGGAATGGAGATGAGCCCGGGGTTCTCCAGCGGGAACCAGGCGAAGTCGACGCCGGGGAACATCGAGGTCTCCTTGCCGGTGACGACCGGTGAGAAGAACACCAGCAGGACGGAGGAGACGAGCCCTCCGTAGATGGACCACAGCGCGCCCGTCGTGGTGAACCTCTTCCAGAAGAGGCTGTAGAGCAAGGTGGGCAGGTTCGCGGACGCCGCGACGGCGAACGCGAGCGCCACCAGACCGGCGACATTGAGCTTGCCGGCGAAGATGCCCAGCCCGATGGCGACGGCACCGATGATGACGGCGGAGACGCGGGCGGCCTTGACCTCCTCCTTCTCGGTGGCCTGGCCCTTGCGGATGACGTTGGCGTACAGGTCGTGCGCGAAGGACGAGGAGGACGCCAGGGTCAGGCCGGCGACGACGGCGAGGATGGTGGCGAAGGCCACCGCGGAGATCATCGCGAGCAGTACGGCCCCGCCGGTGGAGTCCGCTCCGCCGCCGATCTCCTGTGCGAGGAGGGGCGCTGCGGTGTTGCCCGCGGCGTTGGAGTCGGTGATCGTCTTGGGGGTGAGCAGGGCGGCGGCGCCGAAGCCGAGGGCGATGGTCATCAGGTAGAAGACGCCGATGATGCCGATGGCCCAGTTGACGGACTTCCGGGCGGCCTTGGCGGTGGGCACGGTGTAGAAGCGGATGAGGATGTGCGGCAGCCCCGCGGTGCCCAGGACGAGGGCGATGCCGAGCGACAGGAAGTCGATCTTCGAGGTGGCGGTGGCGCCGTACTTGAGTCCGGGTTCCAGGAACGCGGCACCCTTGCCGCTGTTCTCGGCGGCGGCGCCGAGCAGGGTGGAGAGGTTCCAGTTGAACTTGTGGAACACCAGGACGGTGATGATGACGGTGCCGCCGATCAGCAGGCACGCCTTGATCATCTGGACCCAGGTGGTGCCCTTCATCCCGCCGATCGTCACGTAGAGGATCATGATGATGCCGACGAAGACGACGATCAGGTTCTTGCCGGTTTCGCCGGTGATGCCCAGCAGCAGGGCGACGAGCGCGCCGGCGCCGACCATCTGGGCGAGCAGGTAGAAGATCGACACGATGATGGTGGAGACCCCGGCGGCCGTACGGACGGGCCGCTGGCGCATCCGGTAGGCGAGGACGTCGCCCATGGTGTAGCGGCCGGAGTTGCGCAGGGGCTCGGCGACCAGCAGCAGGGCCACGAGCCAGGCGACGAGGAAGCCGATGGAGTACAGGAAGCCGTCGTACCCGGACAGGGCGATGGCGCCGGCGATGCCCAGGAAGGACGCGGCGGACATGTAGTCGCCGGAGATGGCCAGGCCGTTCTGGAAGCCGCTGAACTGCCGGCCGCCCGCGTAGAAGTCGGTGGCGTCCTTGGTGCGGCGGCCCGCCCAGACGGTGACGGCGAGGGTGATGACGACGAAGAGGGAGAACAGGGTGATGATCAGCGGGCGGTGCTCGCTCGCCCCCTCGGCGGCCAGTTGAGCGGTGGGGGCCGCGAGTGCGTGGGTGGTGGCGCTCATGCGTCGTCCTCCTGACCGGCGAGTTCGCCCTTGTCCTCGTCGCGGGGGTCGGCCTGGTGGCCGATGCCGGCTCCGGTTGTCCGGCTCAGGTCCTCGGCCTCCAGCCGCGTCTTGAGTGCGTGCGCCTTCGGATCGAGCTTGGCGGCGGCGAAGCGCGAGTACCACCAGGCGATCAGGAACGTGGTGACGAACTGGGCGAGGCCGAGGACGAAGGCGACGTTGAGGTTGCCCGCGACCTTGGTGCCCATGAAGCCGCCCGCGTAGTTGGAGAGCAGCACATAGAGCAGGTACCAGACGATGAACGCGACGGTGAGCGGAAAGACGAACGTGCGGTAGCGGCTCCGCAGTTCGCCGAATTCGGCGCTGTTCTGCACGTCCGTGTAGTCCCGGCCGTCCGGTGGGCCGGAGGGCGCGTGCTCAGGGGCGGTGTCCACGATGACTCCAGTCGGTTCGCGAGGGGACGGTACGAACGGAAGAGTGTGATCCACGTCTCAAGTGGCGCATGGTGCGCGCATCGTAAGGCGAGCCCGGTCGTGACGACAGGGGGCGGCTGAGGAAACAGTCAAAGCCGATCTTCGCTCCGCAACGCCTTCGGACTTTCTCCATCAATCCATTGCAGTCACCTGCCGCTCAGGGATAACTTCCGTCATTCGTGGACAACTTCAGACGACATGGAGACCCCATGGATCCGAGACCTTCCAAGCGGCGGCGTGCTCTCGCGGTGCCGCTGGGACTGGTGCTGACCGCTTCGCTGGGCCTGGCGGGCGCCGCCGCGGCGAATGCGCAGAGCACCACGGACACCGCTGCGCCGAAGGCGAAGGCGGGCGAGAAGCTCAGCTACGTCGTCAACACGGCGACCGACGGCGGTACCGTCGAACGTGTCAAGAAGGAGATACGCGAAGCTGACGGCAAGGTCGTCGCGACGTACAAGAAGATAGGCGTCATCGTCGCGCACTCCGCCAACCCGGAGTTCGGCCAGACCCTCCGCGCGGTCAAGGGAGTCGACTCCGCGGGCGCCACGCGTACCGCCCCGCTCCAGGCCGCGACCACCACCGAGGTGGGCAAGCCGGTCTTCGTCAAGGAGCCGAAGAAGGCGTCCACGCTGGCGAAGGCGCAGGCCAACGGCCAGGAGCCGCTGGAGTCCCTCCAGTGGGACAAGCGGGCCATCAAGGCCGACAAGGCCGCCCTGGTCAACGAGGGCAGCAAGAAGGTCACCGTCGGAGTCATCGACACCGGCGTGGACGACACCCACCCGGATCTGAAGGCCAACTTCTCCGCGAAGCAGTCCGCCAACTGCGTCGGCGGCAAGGCCGACACCTCGCGCGGCGCCTGGCGCCCGTACAACCCGGACGAGGACTACCACGGCACCCACGTGGCGGGCATCATCGCGGCCGACCGCAACGGCGTCGGCATCGCGGGCACCGCGCCCGGCGTCAAGGTCTCGTCCATCAAGGTGAGCGAGCCGGAGACCTCGCTGTTCTACGGCGAGGCGGTCGTCTGCGCGATGGTCTTCGCCGCGGACCACGGCGTCTCGGTCACCAACAACAGCTACTACGTCGACCCGTGGCTGTACAACTGCGACGACCAGGCCGACCAGAAGGCGATCGCCGACGCGGTGCAGCGTTCCGTCAAGTACGCGCAGCGCAAGGGCGTCACCACGGTCACCTCCGCGGGCAACTCCTCGCACGACCACGCGGCGGCGCAGATCGTCGACGACTCCAGCCCGAACGACAGCACGCCGGTCAAGCGCACCATCAACCCGGCGTCCTGCCCGGACGTGCCCACGATGCTGGAGGGCGCGACCTCCGTCTCGGCGACGGGCCCGGAGAACCTCAAGTCGTACTACTCCAACTACGGCCGCAACCAGATCGACGTGACGGCCCCGGGCGGTGACCGGGCCTTCCAGACCCCGGACGAGCCGGCCAAGGACGGCGGCGTGCTGTCCACCATGCCGAACGGCGAGTACGCCTACCTCCAGGGCACCTCGATGGCGGGCCCGCAGGTCGCGGGCGTGGCTGCGCTGCTCAAGAGCACCCACCCCAAGTCGAGCGCCCAGGAGATTTCCTGGCTGCTGAAGGCCCAGGCGCAGACCCTGCCGTGCCCGGCGAGCTACGACCCGGACGGCAAGGGCACCTACGCGGCCAAGTGCACCGGTGTGAAGGGCAACAACAGCTTCTACGGTCACGGACTGGTGGACGCGCTGGCGGCCGTCACGAAGTGACGCTCACCCTCTGACGGGTCCCGGGCCGGGTGCGACGCGCCCGGTGCGGGGCCGGCGGGGAGAAGCCGGGGCCGGGCCGCTTCCGAGCGGCCCGGCCCCCGTGCGTCTGTGCCTCCGTGCGCGGGGCCTCCGTATGTCCGGCGCCGTATGTCCGGCCCCGAATGTCCGGCTGCGCCGGCAAGGGGACGGCGGATCGGCGGATCGGTGTCAGGCGGGCGGGCCGGCCGGACCGCTGGAGGGAGACAGCGCGGAGACCGGCTCTCCGCCCCGCAGCCGGTCGTCGCCCGGCTGTCGGCCGCCCTGCGGCCGGTCGGCCGGCTGCCAGCCGGGGCCGCGGAAGATGCGTCCGCCCCGCTCGCGCCAGCTGCGGGCGCGGCGTAGGTCCCGGGCGATGGCCACGTATTCGTGGGTGGCCACGCGCAGCGGGTTGTAGGTGTCGATGTTCTTGGTCAGCCCGAAGACACACCGGTCGGTCTCGGGGACGAAGGAGCCGAAGAGCCGGTCCCAGACGATGAGGATGCCGCCGAAGTTGCGGTCCAGGTAGGAGCCCTGCGAGGCGTGGTGGACCCGGTGGTGCGAGGGCGTGTTGAAGGCGAACTCGACGGGGCGGGGCAGCTTGCCGATGCGTTCGGTGTGGATCCAGAACTGGTAGACCAGGTTGGCCGAGGAGCAGAACGCGAGGGCGGCCGGGTGCACGCCCAGGGCGATCAGCGGCAGGTAGAACGGCCAGACCGTCCAGGTGGTCCACGGCTGGCGCAGGGCGGTCGTCAAGTTGAACTTGCGACTGGAGTGGTGCACGACGTGGCAGGCCCACAGGATGCGGATGACGTGGTGTCCGCGGTGGGACCAGTAGTAGCAGAAGTCCTGCGCGAGCAGCATCGGCACGAGCGTCCACCAGTGGAGCGGTACGCGCAGGGGCGTCAGTTCGTAGACCGCCGCGTAGACGGCCACGATGGGTATCTTCCACAGCGCGTCGAAGACCAGGCTGCCGAGCCCCATGGTGATGCTGGTCGCGGCATCCTTGGCCGCGTATCCGGCGGCTTTCTCGTCCGGGTGCAGGCGGTAGCTGACCATCTCGACGACGGTGAGCAGGACGAAGGCAGGGACGGACCACAGCACGACGTCGGGCAAGTTGGACGGCATGTCAGGAAGGTAAGGGTGCCGGGCGCGGTCCCGCCAGGGGTTGTTACTCGTGCGTATGCGAAAAACCGTCAACAACACGCGGGAACGGGCGCCCGCCTCACGGGCATTGGGAGAGCAGGCGGGGCGCCGCGCCGGTACGGAGGGCGGGCGCTTCACGGAGGGGCGATGGTGGGCACGCCGCGCGGGCGAGGAGGGACGGGGCGCCGCCCCACTCTGGTGAGGGCGGGCGCTCACCCGGGCGTCGGGGGGCGCACCTCACGGGCGTCGAGAACCGACGCTCACCTCGCGGACCCGGAGAGCGGGCGGGCGACGCGGAGGACGGGCGCCGAGGGCGGCGGGCGCGCCTCGCGGGCGGGGGCGACGGGCACTCACCGGGCACGAAGGGCGCCCACCTCGCGGACTCGGAGAGCAGCCGGGCGCCTCACAGACACCGAGAGCAGACGCCCGCCTCACGGACGATCCGGGAAGCCGGCAGGCGCGCGCCGCGCCGGCGCGAGCAGGCGCCGCGCCGGTGCGGAGGCCGCCGCGCCGGTGCGGAGGCCGTCGAGGCGGCGGGTCCCGGTGGTGCGGGCCGGCCCGCAACGCCGTGGCAGCGGCGGCCGAGGTGCCGCTGCCACGGCGGCTCCGCGTCACCAGACGCGGACCCTTCCCTCGGGGGCGAACGCCGGGCTGGTCGCCTCGGCCGGGATCTCCGTCAGCGGCTCGGCGATCTCCTCGACCGTGGGGCCGACCCGGGCCGCGATGGGGTCGAGCAGCGCCAGGTCGAAGCCGTACACCCGTGCCGCGTTGCCGCCCACCATGGCGGCGACCTCCTGCGGGGGCAGCCCCGCGAACGCGATGCGCAGCCCCTCCCGTGAGTAGGGGTGGGTGCCCTCGTCGTGCGGATAGTCGCTGCCCCACATGATCTTGTCCTGTCCGATGCGGGAACGCAGCGGCACCTCGTGGGGCCGCATGAAGCTGGCCCCGACGTAGCAGTTGTCGTGCCACACCTCGCTGGGGCGGGCGCCCATCGCGGCGGCCAGTCCGGCGCCGAACTTCGCCTCGGCGGTGGCCGTGCGGCCCGCGGCGGCGGCCAGGCGGCCGTGGTAGTAGTCGAGCATCTCCAGCACGCCGGGTATCCATCCGGAGCCCTGCTCGGTCAGCACCAGCCGCAGCCCGGGGTGGCGCCGGAAGGCACCGCCGAAGGTCAGGTGCCACAGGGCGCGGTGCGAGAACCAGGTGGTCTCGACCATGAAGACGGCGCGGGCGGCGGGCTCGTCGCCCAGCTGGGGCGAGGCGGAGCCGCCGTGGTGGTTGACCGGGACGTCCAGTTCGGCGCAGACGGCCCACAGCGGGTCGTAGGCCTGTGAGTACAGCTCGGGGATGCCGGAGCCCGGGGGGACGCCGGGCAGCAGCACACCGCCGCTCAGCCCGTTCGCGCGGGCCCACCGCACCTCCGCCGCAGCCTGCTCGACGTCGTTGAGGAGGATCTGCGCGACCCCGGCCCGCCGCCCCGGCGCGGCGGCGCAGAAGTCGGCCAGCCACCGGTTGTGGGCGCGCAGTCCGGCCCACCGCCGCTCCAGTTCGGCGCTGCCGGGCACGGGGGCCATGAGCGACGCGGAGGGGAAGAACGGCGGGATGGTGTTGGGGTAGACGACCTCGGCGACGATGCCGTCCGCCTCCAGCTCGGCCAGCCGCCGCCCGGAGTTCCAGTTGCGGTCGGCGGTGTCGGCGAGCAGGTCCTCGTACGGGTTGACGTAGGTGGCCGCCCAGGCGTCGAACTCGTCGTGCCAGCGCTTGCCCAGATAGGGCTTGTAGTCCGGCAGGTCGGCGCCGGCGTGGCAGTCGGCGGAGATGACGGTGTAGCGGTGTGCCGGGCCGGTCATGTGTCCCTCCCCACGAACGGGAAGTCGCCGCCGGTCAGCCAGTGCCGCCCTGTCGTACGGGCGCGGCGCCAGGACTCCTCGACGGGCCGCTGGTCGGCGGGCTGGCCCAGGTCGGCGGGGGTGGGGCCGATCCGGCGGGCGAGCGGTGCCAGGGCTGCGGTGTCGAAGCCGAAGATCTCGGCGGCTGACTCGCCCAGCATCCGGCGGGTCTCGGTGACGGGGATGTCGTGGAAGGTGTCGCGCAGCCAGCCGCGGGTGTTCGGCCAGGTGCCCTCGGGGTGCGGGAAGTCGCTGCCCCACAGGATGTTGTCGACGCCGATCTCGTAGCGCTGGGCCAGTTCGCGGCGTTTGGTGTTGGTGGCGCAGACGAAGACCTGGCGGTCGAGGTACTCGTGCGGCGGACGGGAGAGCCCCGCGAACGGCGAGAGCTTCTTGCCGCCGTGCGCGCCCAGGTAGAGCCGGTCCATGAACCACAGCAGGTTCGGCAGCCACCAGCAGCCGGACTCGGCGATGCCGAACCGCAGCCCGGGGTGCCGCTCGAAGGCACCGGACCACAGCAGGAACCACAGCGGACGCGCGGGCCACCAGGTGACCTCGCTGACGTAGATGCCCAGGTGATCGCCGTACTCGTGGCGGGGCGCCGCACCCGAGTGGGTGACGACGGGCATGCCGGTCTCCGCGGCGGCGGCCCATACCGGGTCGTAGCGGCGGTCGTGGTAGGGCGCCTTGTCCACCCACATGGCGGGGATCATCAGCGCGCCGAGACCGGACTCCTTGGCGCGGTGGATCTCGGCGACGACGGTGTCCGGCTCGGCGGTGACGGGCAGCAGGGCGACGCCGCAGTGCCGCTCGGGGTGGGCGGAGCAGAAGTCGGCCAGCCAGCGGTTGTGGGCGCGGGCGCCGGCCATGCCCAGTTCGGGGTCGTGGTCGCCGGACAGGCCGAGGCCGACGCCGAAGGGGGCCGCGGTGCCGCTGTCCACGGCGTCGGCGTCGGGGAAGACGACTTCGCCGGCCACGCCGTCGCCGTCGAGTTCCTTGACGCGCTGGGCCGCGTCCCAGCCGCCGCGCAGCCCTTCCTCGTGCTCCTCGAACCATTTGCGGGCGAAGGCCTCGTTGCGGATGCCGAGCCGGGTGGACTCCTCGATGCGCGCCTGCCGCTGGGCGAGGAATTCGTCGAAGTCCCGGTGGTGGGCGGCCTCCAGATAGGGCCGGTACTGCTCGGTGGGCAGCCCGGCGTGGCAGTCGGAGGAGATGATCAGGTACGGGTCGTCGTGGGGCGCCTGCATGGCGGGCCCTCCTAACCGAGGATGAAACTCTCCAGGTAGTCCGGGTCGGCCCGCTCCAGCATCGAGCGGGCGCGGGCCCTGATCTGTGCGTCGCTGTGCTCGCTGGGCGGCAGCATCCAGAACCTGTCGTCCCGGATGCCCTCGACGACGAGGCCGGCGACCTCCTCGACGGGGGTGAACCGCACCTCGTGCCCGGCCTCGCGCATGGCGGCCTCCCACTGGTCGAGGCTGCGGTAGGGCGTCTTGCGGGGGCGGGTCTTGGCGTAGCGGGCGGGCCGGTTGCGGTACGACTCCCACAGGCCGGTGCGCAGCATGTGCGGGCCCGGGAAGAGCACCGAGGCGCCGACCCGCGCTCCCTCGGCCCGCAGGTGCGCGTACAGGGATTCGGTCATGGTGACGACGGCCGACTTGGTCACCGCGTACACCGAGGCGGTGGGCAGCGGTGCGATACCGCCGTCGCCGGAGGAGGTGTTGACGACGTGCCCGGGCTCGCCGGAGGCCAGCATGCGGGGCACGAAGGCGCGGATGCCGTGGAAGACGCCCCAGACGTTCACGGCGAACGCCCATTTCCAGTCGTTGAGTTCGTGCTCCCACATCCGTCCTTCGGCGCCCGAGCCGACGCCCGCGTTGTTGCACAGGACGTGGACGGCGCCGAAGGTGTCGTGCACCGCCTCGGCCAGCTCCTCGACGGAGCCGGGGTCGCTCACGTCCGTCTCGCGCGCCAGAACGCGTGCGCCGGCGGCGCGCAGTTCGTCCGCGGCCCGCTCCAGCGGGGCACGCTCCACGTCGGCGAGGACGACCGAGAGCCCTTCGGCGGCGAAGCGGCGGGCCATGGCCAGGCCGATGCCGCCGGCCGCACCGGTGACGACGGCGGTCTGTCCCGCTTCCAGCCGCATCAGACGCTCCCCTCCCCCGCGGTGCCGTCCGCGCCCGGCGGAGGCCCGTCGAGCACCTGGGCCGCGTCGTCGTACCGCTGGTGCACGTACGGGAGCAGTTCCTCGGGCCGGACGCGGGCGGCGACCCGGCCCCGCTGGTCGCTGGTCTTCTCGCCGAGGGTGATCTCCACCAGACGGCGTACCGGCAGATCCGCCACGGGGTCGTAGGGCGAGTCGCGCAGGGTGACCGTGCCGGTGACCGATTCGAGCCGGCGCACCTTCTCGTGGCGCAGGCAGTGCACCAGCACCGGTTCGCCGTCGAAGCCGCTGCCGGCCACGCCGGGCAGGAACTTGAAGTAGAAGTCGAGCTTGGCGGTGGGCTCCGGCAGCGGCAGCGCACCGCCGACCGTGCCGGTGACCTCGACGAAGGTGATGCCGTGCCGCGCCAGCTTGGCCCGTACCGTGCCGTCGGGCCCGCGTTCGACGCCGACCTCGCCGAGCTTCTTGGGCTCGCCGAACACCTCCCGGCCGCCGATGAGGGCGCGTTCGTGGGTCATCGGCATCACCAGCGGGTACCAGCCGTCGGCGTCCGCGTGCCGGGCGGCCACGGCCACGGAGCCGGCGCCGAGCGGGTAGCCGGGCAGGTCCACCTGGCTGACGGCGGTGCGGACGAGGGGGCGGGCGGCGGGTTGGAGCGGCGGCGGCAGCACGGCGGCCACCACCTCGGGGTCGGTCTCCCAGACGGCCTGCAGGCCGGTGGACCAGATGTCGGGGAGCCGGGCGCTCGCCCGCCGTGCCCGTTCGGCCGCTTCCTGCCCGCGCGGCCCGTACCTGACTCGTGCCATCCGCGACACCTCCCGGGGACGGCGCCGCACCAACGCGACGCTGTAACACCGTTACAACCATCTCCGCGAAGGGTGAAGACCCGCGCAGCGGTGAGAATGGGGGATCATGCCGACTCCGCAGCGCCACCCCGCACGGTCCGCCCCGCAGCGTGCCCCGCTCACCCGTGACGAGGTGATCGACGCCGCCGCGGCCCTGGTGCGGCAGCACGGCCCGCAGGCACTGACGATGCGCAGGCTGGCCGCCGAACTGCGCACCGCCGTCACCTCCATCTACTGGCACGTGGGCAACCGCGAGTCGCTGCTGGAGGCCCTCGTCGAGCGCACGGTGCGGGAGTTGGGCGACATCCGGCCGCGCGGCACCACACCGCGGGCCCGCATCGTCTCGGTGGCCCGCGCGCTGCGGCGTGAGTTGCTGGCCCGCCCGCATCTGGTCGCGATGGTGCACGAACGGGGCCTGACGGAGCGGATGTTCCACGCCGCCCAGCAGGCGCTCGCCCGGGAGGCGCACGCCGCCGGACTGCGCGGGGCGCGCGCGGCCGAGGCGGTACGCGCCGTGCAGTTCTCGGTCATCGGTCAGGTGCTGATCGAGCGCAACCGGGAGCGCTCACCCCAACAGCGTCCCGCCGAACCCGGATGGTGGGAGCACGACCCGGCGGACACCGACCCCGCCCTCGTCCGCGCCCTGGCCGCCCCTCCCGACCCCGAGAAGGTGTTCACGGCGACGATACGGGCACTGGTCGACGGTTTGCTCCCGATATCCGATTCGCCCCTTCCGACGCCTCGTCAGTCCGCCCGCACGGCAGACCGCACGGCGCCGCCGCGCACCTCGCGCGGCAGGCGTGCCTGACACCGCTGTCAGTACCGCCCCGTATTCTCTGGAACCATGCTCGAAGACCAGACGGCACGCACCGAGGGGATGTCCGAGCGCATCCCCGCGCAGCCCGCCGCCGACGCCCGGCCACCCCTCGACTGGCCGTCCGGATACCCGGACGGCTACGCGGTGGTGGACGTCGAGACGACGGGGCTGGCGCGCGACGACCGGATAGTGTCGGCGGCCGTCTACCGCCTGGACGCGCGCGGCGAGGTCGAGGACCACTGGTACACCCTCGTCAACCCGCAGCGGGACCCGGGGCCCACCTGGATCCACGGGCTGACGGCCGAGGCGCTGGCCGAGGCGCCGCTCTTCGCCCAGATCGCCGACGAGTTCGCCGCCCGGCTCGCCGGACGGGTCCTGGTCGCGCACAACGCCATCTTCGACTGGTCGATGATCGCGCGGGAGTACGCCCGCGCCCGGCGCGAGGCACCCGTACGCCAGCGGCTGTGCACCATCGCCCTCTCCAAGGAACTCTCCCTGCCCCTGCCCAACCACAAGCTGGAATCGCTCGCCGCCCACTACGGCGTCGTCCAGCAGCGGGCGCACCACGCGCTGGACGACGCGCGCGTACTGGCCGAGGTCTTCCGGCCCAGCCTGCATCTGGCGGCCCGGCACCAGGTACGGCTGCCGCTGCTGGCGTGCAAACCGCTGAGCGAGTGGTCCGAGTCGGTGGTGCGGCGCGGCGGCGGCCCGGCGGCCGGCGGCCACCGCTCCTACGGAAGCTGGCGGCCCTCCCGCAAACGGCCCGCCTGCCCCTACCCGAACCCGGGGCGGTACGAACCGGGAGGGCGGCTGGTGCAGGGGATGCGGGTGGCCATCTCCGGCGACACCTCCGTGGACCGCGAACTGCTGGAGGACCGCGCGATCGAGGCGGGACTGCACATCGCCACCAGCGTGTCGCGGCTCACCAGCCTGCTGGTCACCAACGACCCGGACGCGGCCACCTCCAAGCTCGTCAAGGCCCGCTCCTTCGGCACGCCCGTCATCGACGAGGCGGCCTTCACCCAGCTCCTCCAGGACGTCGCCCCGGCCCCCGCGAGCTGAGGCAGGAAGCTGAGGCCCGGGAGCTGGAGCCCGGAAGCCGAGCGCGCGAGCCGCGCCCGGGCCCGCCCCGCCGCGACTCGGGCGACCCGGGGCCCGCGCCCGGGCGCGGAGGGCCGAAGGGGTACCGTCAGTAGGCGTGTACCGCTTCCTGTTGTCCCGGCAGTGGGTGATCCTCACCCTGCTCGGTCTCGTGCTGATCCCCGTCATGATCAAGCTGGGCTTCTGGCAGCTGCACCGCCACGAGAGCCGGGTGGCCCGCAACGAGGAGGTGGCCGCCAGCCTCGCCGCCCCCACGGTGCCGGTCACCGAGCTGACGGGCGTGGGCCGCGAGCCCGCCGCCGCCGAGAAGTTCCGCACGGTCACCGCGCACGGCAGGTACGACACGGAGCACGAGGTCGTCGTACGGCACCGTACGGCGGCCGACGGCGACACCATCGGCTACTTCGTCGTCACCCCGCTGGTCCTCGACGACGGCAAGGCGATCCTCGTCAACCGGGGCTGGATCCGCTCGGAAGGCGATCTCACCAGCTTCCCGAAGGTTCCCGAGCCGCCGCGGGGCGAGGTCACCGTCACCGGGCGGATGATGCCCGACGAGACCACCGAGGCCAGCGGCATCAAGGACACCAAGGGCCTGCCGGACCGCCAGGTCATGCTGATCAACAGCAAGAAGCAGGCCGGGGACGTGGGCCGGCCGATGCTGGGCGGCTTCGTCCAGCTCATGGAGACGAAGCCGCAGCCGAACGGCAAGCAGCCCGAGGTGCTGCCGGAGCCCGACCACAGCGGCATCGGCCCGCACATGGCGTACGCCATCCAGTGGTGGCTGTTCACCGGCGCGGTACCGGTGGGCTGGGTCGTCCTGGTGCGCCGGGAGGCGAAGGAGCGCCGCGAGCGGGCGGCGGCCGGGGAGACGGCGGCGGCCGGGGAGCAGCCCGGGGACGAGGAGCCGGACGCGGAGAAGGAGCCCGGCAAGCCGGATGAGCCGGAGAAGGTCACCACCTGACCGGTGGCCCGGCGGCCGGTGTGCGGCACACTGCTCACCATGGATCTTGGACTTTCTCAGCGCGTCTACGTCGTCACCGGAGGAACCCGCGGGCTCGGGTTCGCCACCGCCGCGCAGTTGCTCGCCGAGGGCGCCCGCGTCGTCATCACCGGCCGCTCCCAGAAGGCGGCCGAGGAGGCGGCGGCCCGACTGGGCGTCGAGGCGTCCGGGGCCGAGGGCCGGGCGGTGGGGATCGCCGCGGACAACGCCGCCCCGGACACCCCGCAGCAGGTCGTGGCCGCGGCCCGCGAACGCTTCGGCCGGTTCGACGGCCTCCTGGTCAGCGTCGGCGGTCCCCCGGCGGGTGTACCCGCCGACCAGCTCACCGACGAACACTGGCGCTCGGCCTTCGACAGCGTCTTCCTCGGTGCCGTCCGGCTGGCCCGCACGGCGGCCGGGGAACTGGGCGAGGGCGGCGTGATCGGTTTCGTGCTGTCCGCCTCGGTGCACGAACCGATCCCCGGACTGACCCTCTCCAACGGGCTGCGCCCGGGCCTGGCCGGCTTCGCCAAGACCCTGGCCAACGAGCTGGGTCCGCGCGGCATCCGCGTCCTGGGGCTGATGCCCGGGCGGATCGGGACGGAGCGGATGCAGTACCTCGACTCGCTGACCGGGGACGGGGACGCCGCCCGGGAGCGCAACTGCGAGGCGATCCCGCTGCGCCGCTACGGCACGCCCGAGGAGTTCGGCCGTACCGCCGCCTTCCTGCTCTCCCCCGCGGCCTCCTATCTGACGGGCGTGATGGTGCCCGTGGACGGCGGGGCCCTGCACGGTTTCTGAGCCGCGCCCGGCACCGCGCGGGCCCGGCGGGTCAGCTGACGCGCTCGGCGCGGTGGCGGGCCGCGCGCATGCGCACCTCCGCGGGGAGGGCGTCCAGCCCCGCCGAGGTCGCCGCGTGGTGCAGGGCCTCGCCGCGCAGCCGGTGCGCCACCGGCCCCGGCTGGGCGTGCGGGGCCAGCACCAGCCCGACCCGGGCCCGGGGTGAGCGGCGCCGTCCGGTCAGCGTCACCCGGGCCCGGTCCACCCCCGGCTGGGCCTCCGCCTCGGCCTCCACCACGTCCTCCAGCGCACCGCCGCGCAGCCGCGCCCCCTCCCCGTCGCCGCTGTCGACCAGCACCTCGCCCAGCCGGTGCCGTCGCAGTTGTGCCAGCAGCCACCACAGGCTGAGCAGGGCCAGAACGGCGAGGGCGGCGATGACGACCGGCCACCACCAGCCCTCCCCGGTCCAGCGGGTGCGGTCGGCGTCGGTGAGCACCACGTCGCCGGGGCGGGTCCAGGGCCAGCCGGACGGCATGGAAAGGTCCCAGCGGCGTGGCAGTCCGGCGGCGGCGAAGAGCACGGCCAGGCCGAGTGCGAGCAGCACCAGCCCGATCAGTGCGGTCAGCACCCGGTTGACGGTCCGCAGCATGGCTCTCGTCTCCCGTCACTTGCCCGGTCGTCGTACGCGCACGGAAAGGCCGGGCCTGCGGGCCAGGCCCAGTTGGTCGATGCCGTCGCCGAGGGCACCGCCGAGGTCGGAGCGGACCTCTTCCAGGTCCCGGAAGTGCGCCAGGGCCCGGGCGCGGACCTTGCGGCGCGAGACCTTCACCCGTACGGCCTGCACCCCCGGCACCTCCATGGCGCGGTCCCGCAGCACCAGCGCGGCGGCGGACCGTTCGAGGCCGGCGCGGACCTGCGGAAGCTCGGGCCGCATGGTCAGCAGTGAGCGGCGGCCGGGGGTGAGGGCCAGCACCAGCAGCCACAGTCCCAGCGCGGCGGCCACGGCCGCGCCCGCCATGACGAAGACGTCGTCCAGGCGCCGGGTGGCCAGTTCGTCGGCGAGGGTGCGGCGCCAGGCCATGCCGGGGCGGCCCGCCCGCACCGAGGCGACGTCGTACAGCAGGAATCCGAGTCCGGCGAGCAGGAGCAGCGCCGTGACGGCGGCGGGGGCGCGGCGTGTCGCCCAGAAGCGGCCCGCCTTGCCCTCGCGCGGACCGGCGGGTGCGTAGTCGGGGCCGGGGCCCGGGCCGCCGGGTCCGGCGGAGGCGGGTTCCTTCTCCAGCGTGGTGCCCGGCGCGGGGCCGCCGCCGGCGTCCGGTTGCGGGTTCGTGTCTTCCGTGCCGCTCACGTCACCCTCCTGGCGCTGTCGCCCCGCAGGTGCGCCGAGTGCAGCCGCTCGATGTCGAGCGCCACCTCCGGCACCTCCATGCCGACCAGTTCCCTCACCCGGGTGACGACCCGGCGCCGCACCGCGCCGCACTGGGCGCCGATGTCGGAGGGGTAGCCCAGCTCCAGCGACACCCGGATCCGGGCGGTGCGCTCCCGTACGGTGACGGTCGTCCGGCCGACGGGCTGCGGTACGGGCGGGCCAGCCGCCGGGCGGCGGGCCCGGGCGTCGGCCTCCTCCTGGCCGGTGCCGGTGCCGGCCGCCGAGCCGGCGCGGTAGCCGCGCAGGGCCTCGCGTGCCGCCTGCGCCGCGACCTTGGCGACCACCCGGTCCGCGATCCGGGTCTGGCCGCGCTCGGCGGCGGCGACCCGTTCGGAGCCGGGCAGCGGAGCCCGTGAGGGGGTCGGAGCCTTCGTGTCGCTCATCGCGGTCACCTGCGGCGTTCGTCGCCGCGACCGCGGAAGAAGTCCCCGGCGTCCAGGTCCCCGTCGACGAACCTGCCCACCAGGAACCCGACGGCGCCCAGCGCCGCGACCAGCAGGAAGGCCCCGAAGCCGCCGAAGTACCCGGCGAATCCCAGCGCCAGGCCGGCGATCAAGCCGACAAGGGCCATGTTCATCATGTGCTCCTTCGCTCGGCACCGCGGCACAGTGCGCGGCGCGCGCTCACCCCGGCGGCCACGCCCCTACTGCAACCGGGGACGGTCCTGGTCCTCTTCGTCCTCGTCCTCCTCGTCGGGCAGCTTGACGTCGCTGACCGCGATGTTGACCTCGACGACCTCCAGGCCGGTCATCCGCTCCACGGCGGAGACGACGTTCTCCCTGACGGAGCGGGCCACATCGGCGATGGAGACGCCGTAGTCGATGACGATCTCCAGGTCCAGTGCCGTCTGCACCTCGCCGACCTCGGCCTTGACGCCGCGGGTCACGGACTTGCCGCCGCCGGGCACCCGGTCGCGGACCGCGCCGAACGTGCGGGACATGCCGCCGCCCATCGCGTGCACCCCCACCACGTCACGGGCCGCCATGCCGGCGATCTTCTCGACCACCCCGTCGGCGATGGTCGTTCGGCCCCTGGAGCCCGCCGGCCCGCCTCCCCCGCGCCGCGTCGGCTCGGACCGGCCGCCGCTCTTGTCGTCCGCCGCCTGGGAGGCGCCGCGGTTCTCGGAGCGGTTGGACGTACTGGACTCGGACATCTCGCGCCCCTTTCGGAGGTTCGGAGCGGCCTGCCGCCCCGCTTGTTCACACTAGGCGCGTACGGACGCGCACCGCTCGCGCACAGCGGGCGGGCCGGGGCCGACCGGGTGAGCGGGGTACCGGATGCGCGCGGACGGGCGGGCACGGTGCGGCCCGGCGCGGCAGGCTCGTGGCGCGGCATCGCGCGGTCGCCGCGGGCCGCGGGCGCGGAAAGGACGTGAGGGCCATGCCGGCGGAACGGCTGACGCACATGGTGCGCCGACAGCTCGGTCTGGGGCGGCTGCTGCCGCTGGGGCGGGCGGCGGACGGCGCGTGGATCGCGGAGGAGGCGGCGGTGGGGGTGCTGTGCCGCGCGGCGGGCGGCGCCCGGCTGAGCGGGGTGCGGATCGGGCCCGCCGGCCCGGCGACGGACGGACCCGCCGTGCCGCCTCCGCCGAGCGCGCTGCCGCCCGGCCCGCTGCGGCTGACGGCGGATCTGGCCGTGTACGCCGATCCGACCGTGCCCGCCGCCGTGGACGCCGTACGCGGCGCACTGCTGGACTGCGCCGACCGGGGGCTCGGGCTGCCGCTGACGGCGGCCGATCTGCGGGTGACGGAGCTGCTGGACGCCCCGGCCGCTCCCGAGGCCGGTGGCCGGGGCGGGTCCTCCGCGGGGTCCGGCACCGGCGGCTCCGGGACCGAGGCGGGCGGCCGGGACGAGGCCGGGCGGGTCGCACGTGCGGTGCTGGCCGTGGACGGGGTGGCCCGGCTGGCTCCCGTGGTGGGCCCCGCCCTCTCCCGGGTGGCGGCGGGCCCGGCGGCCTCCGCGGTGCAGGTCACCGGCGCGTCCGGGGAGCGGCGGCATGTGCTGGTGGAGGTCGCGCTGTCGCCGGGCGTACGGGCGCTGGACGCCGCGCGGGCGGCGCGTACGGCGGCCCACGACGTGCTGGCGGGCACCGGCCGGGCGAAAGCGGCGCCCCGGGTCACCGTGGCGGTGCTGGTCACCGCCGTGGACCCGCCGCCGACCGCCCGCCGGTAGGGGCACCGGCCCGGTCCGTTCCCCGGTGCGGCAGCGGCGAGGGGCATGCCGGGAACCGCCCGGGCGCGCGGTGCTCCTCCGTCGGGGTGAGGCGGCTACTCGCCCAGCCCGGCCAGGTCGCGCAGACGGCGTGCCTGGGCGGCCCGTTCGGCGGCGCGCTGTTCGTCGTAGGAGCGTGTACCCGCCCCGGCGAGCAGGGCCTTCGTCTCGATCACGGCGTCGCGGGGCGCGGCGAGCAGGGCCGCGGCCAGATCGGTGACGGCGCCCTCCAACTGGGCGGCGTCGACGACCAGATTGGCCAGGCCCACGCGTTCGGCCTCGTCGGCGTGGACGAAGCGGCCGGTGGCGCAGATCTCCAGGGCACGCGCGTAGCCGACGAGGCCGACCAGCGGATGGGTGCCCGCCAGGTCGGGCACCAGCCCGAGGCTGGTCTCGCGCATGGCGAACTGCACGTCGTGGGCGCACACCCGCAGGTCGCAGGCGAGTGCGAGCTGGAACCCGGCGCCGATGGCGTGGCCCTGGACCGCGGCGATGCTGACGAGGTCGGGGCGGCGCCACCAGGTGAACGCCTGCTGGTACTCGGCGACGGCGGCGTCCAGTTCCGCGTCGGTACGGCGTGCCAGGTCGAGGAACGACAGTTCGCCCTCGATGCCTTCCGGTTCGAACGCGCGGCGGTCGAGCCCGGCGGAGAAGGACTTGCCCTCGGCGCGCAGGACGACGACCCGTATCGAGCCCGGCAGCACGCGTCCCGCCTCGGCCAGCGCCCGCCAGGTCGCGGGCGTCTGCGCATTGCGCCTGGCCGGGTTGGTGAGGGTGACCGTGGCCACCTCGCCCTCGGCGGTGACGTGCACGCCGTCCTTGTCGAGCAGGGTCATCGAGGTTCCTCCGGTGGTTACCCAGCAGTTCGGTTAACCGAAGAGTAACCACCGGAGTGAACGCCCGAAAGCCATGCCGACGGGTGAAGGCGCCCTCAGGAGGAGGATGTCTTCTTGCCGCGGGTCGCTCCGCCGCGACCACGCAGCGTCACCCCGGACTCGCTGAGCATCCGGTGCACAAACCCGTAGGAACGGCCCGTTTCTTCGGCCAGCGCCCGGATGCTCGCTCCGGCGTCGTATTTTCTCTTCAGGTCTGCCGCGAGCTTTTCGCGCGCGGCGCCGGTCACCCGGCTGCCCTTCTTCAGAGTCTCGGCCACCCGTGCCTCCTCATGGGAAGTGCGCTCTGTGACTCTCATGATCACCCCTCCTCCCGCATCTGGCCACCCATTCGGCAAGGTCTTCGCGGGCGGCTTGGGCGCTTGTGCACAGCATGAATCTCCTGGAGGAGGAGATTCCGGCCTCATGCAGATGCACGTGCACATCGGCCCATGGCGGGTACACGGGAAGAATGGGCAGGTCAGCGGCTCGCCGCGCGGACAGTCACGCCCGGGGCGGCGCTGCTGGCACGAAGACGTACCCCCGGCGCGGGGCGCGCCGGGGGTATGAGCCGTCCTCACTCAGATGAAGGATCAACCGTCGGCCGAATGATCCATAAGGGATGGATCAAGCAAGGGCGACGAGGTCCGCGTACTCCTCGCTCCACAGGTCCTCGACCCCGTCGGGGAGCATGATGATGCGCTCCGGCTGGAGGGCGTCCACCGCGCCCTCGTCGTGGGTGACCAGCACGACGGCGCCGGTGAAGGTGCGCAGCGCCCCGAGGATCTCCTCGCGGCTGGCCGGGTCGAGGTTGTTGGTCGGCTCGTCCAGCAGGAGCACGTTCGCGGAGGAGACGACCAGCGTCGCCAGGGCGAGCCGGGTCTTCTCCCCGCCGGAGAGCACCCCGGCCGGCTTGTCCACGTCGTCGCCGGAGAAGAGGAAGGAGCCCAGCGTCTTGCGGATGTCCACGAGATCCATGTCGGGCGCGGCCGAGCGCATGTTCTCCAGGACCGTGCGGTCCGCGTCCAGCGTCTCGTGCTCCTGCGCGTAGTAGCCGAGCTTGAGCCCGTGACCGGGGACGACCTTGCCGGTGTCCGGCGTCTCGACACCGGCCAGCAGCCGCAGCAGCGTCGTCTTGCCGGCGCCGTTGAGGCCGAGGATGACCACGCGGGAGCCCTTGTCGATGGCCAGGTCCACGCCCGTGAAGATCTCCAGCGAGCCGTACGACTTGGACAGGTCCTCCGCCATCAGCGGCGTCCTGCCGCACGGGGCGGGGTCGGGGAAGCGCAGCTTGGCGACCTTGTCGGACTGGCGCTCGCCCTCCAGCCCGGCGAGCATCTTCTCCGCGCGGCGTGCCATGTTCTTGGCGGCGACGGCCTT
Source organism: Streptomyces albus subsp. albus (assembly GCF_000725885.1). Classification (GTDB taxonomy): domain Bacteria; phylum Actinomycetota; class Actinomycetes; order Streptomycetales; family Streptomycetaceae; genus Streptomyces; species Streptomyces albus. The sequence goes on from NZ_JODR01000012.1 coordinate 43,575, forward strand.
GGTCGCCTTGGCCCGCATCTTGTCGGCCTGGGCGTTGAGGGCGGCGGCCTTCTTCTCGGCGTTGGCCCGCTCCCGCCTGCGCCGCTTCTCGTCGTCCTCGCGCTGGGTGAGGTACTGCTTCCAGCCCATGTTGTAGATGTCGAGGGCCGAGCGGTTGGCGTCCAGGTAGAAGACCTTGTTGACGACCGTCTCGACGAGGTCCACGTCGTGGGAGATGACGATGAGGCCGCCGCGGTAGGTCTTGAGGAAGTCGCGCAGCCAGACGATGGAGTCGGCGTCCAGGTGGTTGGTCGGCTCGTCGAGCAGCAGGATGTCCGCGTCCGAGAAGAGGATGCGGGCCAGCTCCACGCGGCGGCGCTGACCGCCGGAGAGGGTGTGCAGCGGCTGGCCGAGGACCCGGTCGGGCAGTCCGAGGCTGGCGGCGATGGTGGCGGCCTCCGCCTCGGCCGCGTAACCGCCCTTGGTGAGGAACTCCGTCTCCAGCCGCTCGTACTTCTTCATCGCCTTCTCGCGCGTGGCGCCCTGGCCGTTGGCGATGCGCTGCTCGTTCTCCTGCATCTTGCGGAGTACGACGTCCAGGCCGCGCGCGGACAGGATGCGGTCGCGGGCGAGCACGTCGAGGTCGCCGGTGCGCGGGTCCTGCGGGAGGTAGCCGACCTCACCGCTGCGGGTGATGGTGCCCGCGGTGGGCTGGCCCTCGCCGGCCAGGCACTTGGTGAGGGTGGTCTTGCCGGCGCCGTTGCGGCCCACCAAGCCGATGCGGTCGCCCTTGGCGACGCGGAAGGTGGCGGACTCGATGAGGACGCGGGCGCCGGCGCGCAGCTCAAGGCCGGAGGCGGTGATCACTGGGGGACTCCAAGGCAGGACTGTGGACGTGCGTACGGATCAGTGCGTCGGAAGCGGCGTACGCACGCCTAATGCACGAGGAGATGAGGCATGGGCCCAGTCTACCGGCGCGGGGCAAACAGTTTTCCGCCGCACGAGCGCCCGCGCGACGGTGGTCCCGACGGCGTCCGCGCCCCCCCGCGGGGCGCCGGCCGGGCTGTCGGCGGCCGGCCGGACCGTCACGGACGCGACGGCCCGGCGCCGCCGGGCGCGGGGTTCACTCGCCGCCGGTGTGGACCTGGAACGCGGCCCGGCGCACGGCCTTGGCCAGCGCCGGGTCCGGATGCGCCGCGGCCAGCGCCACCAGCACCTGGACGGTGCGCGGGTGCCCGGTGGCCCGTACGTCCTCCAGCAGCCGGGGGACCGAGCCCTGGACGGCGGTGCCCAGGTGGTCGACGAGCAGCTGGGCCTCGCCGTGGTCGGTGACGGCCGCCGCGGTGTCCACCCACAGCCACGTCGCCTCCTCGCGGGTGAGCACACCGGGGGCACCGCCCGCCAGGTCCTCGGGATCGGTGCCGGCCTGCTCGGCGAGCCACAGCAGCGCGTAGGGCCGCAGCACCGGCTCGGCGGCGGCCTCCTGCACGGCCTCCTCGGCGGGTGCGCCCACCACCCGCAGCGCTTCGAAGGCCAGGCCCCTGATCAGCGCGTCGTCGCCGCGCGCGGCCTCCAGCAGCTCGGTGACGGCGTGCCCGGTGGGCCGTGCGGCGAGCCAGGCGCGGTACTCGTCGCGGGCCGGGCCGGGCGTCATCCGGGCGCAGCCGCGCAGCATCTCCTCGGCGGACTGCTCGATGTTGCCGGCGGGGCTCTGCGCCGCGATGCAGATCTGCTCCAGCTTCGTCCACACCGCCCAGTGGCCGAGCGGGGTCAGGACGGCGGAGCCGTGCCGCAGCCCGGTCTCCTCGGCGGCCTCCTCGTCGGGGCAGCGGGTGAGGGCGCCGACGGCGGACAGCCCGTCCAGCGCCCAGTCGAGCAGCCCCGGCAGGGCGACCCCGACCACGGCGCGGCCCGCCTCCTGGCCGGTGTCCCGTTCGGCGCGCAGCTCGGCGATGCGCTGCGCCAGCAGGTCGTGCAGCATCTCGAAGGTGACGGGCCCGCCGGACAGGTGCATGACCGACAGGAACTGGGGCACGGCCTCCACGACCTCGGCGACCAGGCCCTGGTCGTGCGCCAGGGGACCCGGGTGGGCCAGCGACCAGGCGTCGAAGAGGGCGACCCAGCCGCGCAGTACGGCGCTGTCGTCGCGGTCCCAGGCGCGCAGCCGCCAGCCGGCGCGCGCCGTCCCGTCGTGGAGTTCGATCAGCCCGGCCAGCTTGGCCCGGTCCCAGTGGGCGCGCACCTGCCGGACGGTCATCCGCAGGTCCTCGCCGGCCTGCCGGGCCTCGTCGCCCGCGTGCGGGGACCGGCCGGTGCGGGCCGCCCAGTGGGCGAGGCGGACGGCGTCGGCGAGGCAGGCGCGGGCCTGCCGGGCGAGCTGGTCGCGGGGCGGCATACCGTCCGGCTGCCGCGGCGTCCGTGCGGAACGCCTGGTCGTCACGGTGCGCCGGGCAGCCGCGACGGGTTGTCGGGGGACGAGGCGGAGCCGGTTGTCTCGCGGAGTACGGGACGTCGTCACAGGAGCAGTCTTCATGCTGCGCCGTCGAAACCCAAACCTGGGGTGCCATATCCGGTCGTCGGCGGCGCGCGCTCCGTCTCCCGGAGGGGCCGGCGGCTGCGGCCGGGCGGGCGCCGTCTGCTGAATGCCCCTCAGCGTGACGCGGTCTCACATGAGGGGCGTCAGGAAGCGGCGGAGCTTCTCCTCGTAGGCGTGCGGGTCCGCGTTCCACATGGCGGCGTGCGGGGCGTGCGGCACCCGGTGGAGGGTGACCAGCGGGTCGTTGCGCGCGGCCAGGACGCGGGAGCCGTCCCAGGGGGCGATGGTGTCGGCGGGGCCGTGGAAGATCAGCGTGGGGACGGTGGGGCCGCCGGGGACGGTCTGCGCCGCGGCGGGCAGCCCCGCTCTGCCCTGCACGGCGCGGACGACGAGCGGCAGCAGTGCCGCGGGGGTGCCGCGGGAGGCGGCCAGGGCGCGGACGGTGCGCTGCCAGTCGAGGACCGGGGAGTCCAGGACGAGCCCGACGACGTGCTCGCGCAGCGGGGAGTTGGCGGCGGCCTGGAGCGCCATGGTGGCGCCGGCGGACCAGCCGTGCAGGATGACGCGGCGGGCGCCGTTGCCGACGGCGTACCGGATGGCGGCGTCCAGGTCGCGCCATTCGGAGTTGCCCAGGTGGCCGATGCCGTCCGGGGGCGGGGGCGCGCCGGGGTCGCCGCGGTAGCTGACGTCGAGCACCGGGAGGCGGCGGCTCACGTAGAAGGGGAGCAGCGTCATGGGGTGCTCGCGGGTGGCGCCCAGGCCGTGCACGGTGATGACCCAGGCGGCGCGGTCGCCGGACACGAACCAGGCGGGCAGCGGGCCGAGTTCGCCGGGGATCTCCACGTCGGCGTAGTCCAGGCCGAGGGCCTCGCCGGGGTCGCCGGCGTGCACCTGCGGGGTCAGGCGTACGGTGGCGCCGGTGCTCAGCCGGCCGCGGCTGACCCGGCGCAGTTCGCGGACGACCGCGTGCGGGCGGGGCTGCGCGGCGGTCTCGTCCTCGACAACGGGGCCGACGACCGCGTGCACGCCCCGGCCGGTCAGCCCGTAGACGCCGGGGAGGCGGGCGGCGAGCGAGCGGGTCACGGCGACACGGCCGTCCTCGTGCGTGTGGACGGTCAGCCGGGTGCCCTCGAATCCGGCGGTGGGTCTGCTGCCGCCGTCGGTGCGGGGGCGTGGCGGGCGGAGCGCCACACCGGCGGCGTACCGGCCGGCCGCCAGGGTGGCGGCGCCGGTACCGAGCACGCAGGTGGCGGCCAGTGCCGCGGTTCGCAGACGCATCCCCTCCAGTGTTGACGCGCGCGGCGGCTCCAAACCACCGGGATGCGGCGGCGGAGTGACATCCGGCCGGGGTGTGCGGCACCGCGGGGCGGGCCGGTGCCGGGCGGCGCGCCGGGCCCGTGCCGGCCTGCGGTGTCGGCGCTGGAACGGCCCGTCGGCGTAGTGTGATCTGTCCCACACAACAGACGCCGGGGGGTGACACCTCGACGCCTGCCCCAGTTCACCTGCTGTTCACTCGCCGTACTTACGTTCACGGCGTCAAATGCCCCTCGAACTGATTGTGCCTGGTGAATGGAACACATCACGCTTCTCATCGGGATCGTGATCGTCACGGCCTTGGTGTTCGACTTCACGAACGGCTTCCACGACACGGCCAACGCCATGGCCACCACCATCTCCACGGGGGCACTGGCTCCGCGGGCGGCGGTGGCGATGTCCGCGGTCCTCAACCTCCTCGGCGCGTTCCTGTCCGTCGAGGTGGCCAAGACCATCTCCTCCGGGATCATCGACGAAGGCTCCGGCGTCCAGCCCGAAGTGATCTTCGCCGGGCTGGTGGGCGCGATCATCTGGAACCTGCTGACCTGGCTCGCCGGGCTGCCCTCCAGCTCCTCGCACGCCCTGATGGGCGGCCTGATCGGGGCGACGATCGCCGCGGTCGGCACCGGCGCGGTCAACGGTGATGTCGTCGTCATGAAGGTCCTCATCCCCGCGCTCGCCGCGCCGCTGGTCGCCGGCATCGCCTCGCTGTGCGCCACCCGGCTCACCTACCGGGTCGCCCGCGACGCCGACGAGGGGCGCACCGCCAAGGGCTACCGCGCCGGCCAGATCACCTCGGCCGCGCTGGTCTCCCTCGCGCACGGCACCAACGACGCGCAGAAGACCATGGGTGTCATCACCCTGGCCCTGGTCACCGGCGGTGTGCTGGCGCCCGACTCCGACCCGCCGGTGTGGGTCATCGCCTCGGCGGGCCTGGCCATCGCGCTGGGCACCTACCTGGGCGGCTGGCGCATCATCCGCACCATGGGCAAGGGCATCACCGACATCCAGCCCCCGCAGGGCTTCGCCGCCCAGACCAGTGCGGCGGCCACCATCCTGGCCTCCTCGCACATCGGCTTCTCGCTGTCCACCACGCACGTGTGCTCCGGCGCGGTGATGGGCTCCGGCCTCGGCCGCAAGGGCAGCGTCGTGCGGTGGTCGACGGCGGGACGCATGGTCATCGGCTGGGCGCTGACCCTGCCGGCCGCCGGTGCCGTCGCCGCGGGCGCCGCGCTGCTGGCCGAGCAGGGCGACTGGGGCGTGGCGACCGTCGCCGTGCTGACCGTGGCGGCCTGCGGCGCCATCTGGCTCCGCTCGCGCCGCACCCCGGTGGACCACACCAACGTCAACGACGTCGAGGAGACGGCCGGGACGCAGCCCGCCGAGGCTCCCGTGCCGGCGCCCGCCGCCGCCTCCCCGGCGGTGGGAGAGCCCGAGCCGGCCGGAGTGGTCACCACCGCCATGCGGGCCGTCGCCCCGCCGCCGCCCCCGGCGGGAGTGGCCCTCGGGGCCGAGGGAGCGGCCCAGGAGGAGACCCCGTCCGCGCCGAGCCGGCCCGCCTCCGCGGGCAGCCTCTCCTGACCCCGTCGCACCTTCGGAAGGGATGACCGCATGAACATCGACTGGGCCGCTCTCGGCCAGGTCTTCGGGGTCAGTCTGCTGGCGACCGTGGGACTCGTCGGCGTCTTCACCGTCGGCATCGTCGCCGGCTCCCCCCGGGCCTCGGGCGCCGCTCCCTCGGCGCTGGGCCGTACCGGCTCCTACGTCTGCTACGCGGTGTGCCTGGCGGCGGTCGCGTACGGCATCTACCTCATCGCCGCCTAGCCGTCCCGGCGGCCGGCGCGGCACGCGAGGGGGTGCGGGATGTCTCCCGCACCCCCTCGCGGTGTGTCTGCTCACACTCCCCCGTCGCAGGTCAAGGGCGAGTTGACGGGGTCAGTCGGGCGTGGTGGACTTCCGGTGCCCAACGGCGGCACGGAGAGGAAGCCGGTGCGAATCCGGCGCGGTCCCGCCACTGTCACCGGGGAGCGTCACCCAGCGAGCCACGGCCCACGCGGCTGGAAGGCGGGAGCGGCGCGGATCCGGGAGCCAGGAGACTCTCGCCGCCGGTCGAGTCGAGCCAGGGCGAGGACCCTGAGTGAGGACACCGTCATGCGTGGCTGCGCCGCCATATCCCCGTCGTCCCCGTCGTTCCCGGCATCTGCTGCCGTTCCGGCCTGCCTTCCGCTCCCCGCAGCGGGTGCCCGCGCCCGGCGCGCGGCGTGATGCGGGCCGGTGACCGCCGCGGCAGCGGCCCCCTCACCGGTGCGCGGACGGGCGGACCCCGCCCCGGCTGCTGGGCGGCCGGCGCCGTGCTGGGATACGCCGCCGACGCGCTGCTGGGCGACCCCGTACGCGGCCACCCCGTCGCCCTCTTCGGGCGGGCCGCCGCGGCGCTGGAGCGCCGGATGTGGCGCGACCACCGGGGGGTGGGCGCGCTGTACACCGTGCTGTGCGCGGGCGGCGCCGTCGCCGTCGGGGGCGCGCTGGACAGGGGTGCGCGCGCCCTGGGCCGCCCCCCGCTGCCCGGGATCGCCGTGACCGCCGCCGCCACCTGGGCGGTGCTGGGCGGTACGTCGCTGACCCGGGAGGCGCGGGCCGTCGGTGCCCTGCTGGAGGCCGGGGACCTGGCCGCGGCCCGCGAGAGGCTGCCCGCACTGTGCGGGCGCGACCCGCAGCACCTGGACGGGCAGGAGATCGCCCGCGCGGTGGTCGAGTCGGTCGCGGAGAACACCTCGGACGCCGTCGTGGGCGCCCTGGTGTGGGGCGCGCTGGCGGGCGTGCCGGGGCTGCTGGGGTTCCGCGCGGTCAACACCCTGGACGCGATGGTGGGGCACCGCTCCCCGCGCCACCGCAGGTTCGGCTGGGCGTCGGCGCGGCTGGACGACGCCGCGGGCCGGCCCGGCGCCCGGCTGACGGCCGCCCTCGCCGCCGCTGCCGGGCCCGATCCGCGGGGTGCCGTACGGGCCTGGCGTACGGACGCGCACCGCCATCCGAGCCCCAACGCGGGCCCCGTCGAGGCCGCGTTCGCGGGCGCGCTGGGCGTACGGCTGGGCGGGACGCTGTCCTACGGGGGCCGCACCGAGCACCGGCCCGTCCTCAACAGCGCGGGACGCGCGGTGCGTTCCGCCGACATCGAGCGTGCGGTGCGGCTCTCCCGCCGGGTGGGCATGCTCGCGCTGGCGGCCGGCTGCGCGCTGGGCGGGGCCCTGCGGCGGGCCCGGCGCGTCACTGACGAGAGGGGAGCACGGTGACCGGGGGCGGACTGCTGGTGGCGGGGACCACGTCGGACGCCGGCAAGAGCGTGGTGACGGCGGGCATCTGCCGCTGGCTGGCCCGCAAGGGCCTGCGGGTGGCGCCGTTCAAGGCGCAGAACATGTCGCTCAACTCGTACGTGACGCGGCAGGGCGCCGAGATCGGCCGTGCGCAGGCCATGCAGGCGGCGGCGGCCCGCACCGAGCCGAGCGCGCTGATGAACCCGGTGCTGCTCAAACCGGGCGGCGACCGCACCAGCCAGGTGGTGCTGCTGGGCAAGCCGGTGGGCGAGATGTCGGCCCGCGGCTACTTCGGGCGCCGTACCGGCGAGGCGGGCGGCGTGCGGTACGGGCGGCGCGAGGAGCTGCTGGAGACCGTGGTGGGCTGCCTGGAGGAGCTGCGGCGCACCCACGACGCGGTGATCTGCGAGGGGGCCGGCAGCCCCGCGGAGATCAATCTGCGCCGCAGCGACATCGTCAACATGGGGCTGGCGCGGGCCTGCCGGCTGCCGGTGGTGGTGGTCGGCGACATCGACCGCGGCGGGGTGTTCGCCTCGCTGTTCGGGACGACGGCGCTGCTGTCCCGGGAGGACCAGGAACTGGTGGCCGGCTATCTGGTCAACAAGTTCCGGGGTGACGTCTCCCTGCTGGAGCCCGGCCTGGAGATGCTGCGCGGGCTGACGGGCCGGCCCACCCTGGGGGTGCTGCCGCACCGGCACGGGCTGGGCATCGACGAGGAGGACGGGCTGCGGGTCTCGCTGCGGGGCACCGTGCGCGAGTCCGCCGTCGCCGCGCCCCACGGTGCCGACGTGCTCCGGGTCGCGGTGCTGCCGGTGCCGCTGATGTCGAACTTCACCGACGTGGACGCGCTGGCGGCCGAACCGGGTGTCGTCGTGCGCTTCTGCGACCGCCCGGAAGAGCTGGCCGACGCCGATCTGGTCGTCGTCCCCGGCACCCGCGGGACGGTGCGGGCACTGGCGTGGCTGCGTGACCGGGGGCTGGCCGCGGCACTGGCGCGGCGGGCCGCCGAGGGCCGGCCCGTGCTGGGCATCTGCGGCGGCTACCAACTGCTGGGCGAGCGCATCGAGGACGAGGTGGAGTCCCGCGCGGGCGTCGTCGAGGGGCTGGGACTGCTGCCGGTGCGGGTGCGGTTCGCCCGGGACAAGACCCTCGCCCGGCCGCACGGCACCGCCCTGGGCGAACCGGTGGACGGTTACGAGATCCACCACGGGGTGGCCGAGGTGCTGGGCGGCGAGGCGTTCTTGACCGGTGCGGACGGCCGGGCGCTGGACGGCTGCCGGGCCGGCACCGTGTGGGGCACCCACTGGCACGGCTCGCTGGAGTCGGACGGCTTCCGCCGCGCCTTCCTGCGCCGGGTCGCCGCCGACGCGGGCCGCGCCTTCGTGCCCGCGCCCGACACCCGGTTCGCCGCGCTGCGCGAGGAACAGCTCGACCGGCTCGGCGACCTGATCGAGGAGCACGCGGACACGGCGGCCCTGCTCCGGCTCATCGAGGAGGGCGTACCGACGGGTCTGCCGTTCGTCGCCCCGGGAGCGCCGTGACCGTCGCTCCGCCCGGCGCCCGCCCGCCACGCGCCGCACGCCGGGGCGGCCGGCGTGCGCTGCCGCCAGGCCCCGCGCCGACCGCGCGGGGCCGAGGCGCCCCCACCGACTTGTGCTGTCGCGTTCCGCTGAGCGCGACGTGTCCGACCGAAGCCGCTCGAAGGAGTGACGCGTGATCCCCTATCCCTTCCCCGCCCTCGTCGGCCAGGAGGACTTGCAGCTCTCCCTTCTGCTGAACGCCGTCTCCCCCGCGATCGGCGGCGTCCTGGTGCGCGGCGAGAAGGGGACCGCGAAGTCCACCGCCGTCCGGGCGCTGACCGCGCTGCTGCCCCCGGTCGAGGTCGTCGCCGGCTGCCGCTTCTCCTGCGACCCCGCCTCGCCCGACCCCGGCTGCCCGGACGGCCCGCACGCCGTCGGAGCGGGCACCGGTGAGACGCGCCCGGCCCGCATGGTGGAGCTGCCGGTGGGCGCCTCCGAGGACCGGCTGGTGGGCGCGCTCGACATCGAACGGGCCCTGTCCGAGGGTGTGAAGGCGTTCGAGCCCGGCCTGCTGGCGGACGCGCACCGGGGCATCCTCTACGTGGACGAGGTGAACCTGCTCCACGACCATCTGGTGGACCTGCTGCTGGACGCCGCCGCCATGGGCTCCTCCTACGTGGAGCGGGAAGGCGTCTCCGTACGGCACGCCGCCCGTTTCCTGCTGGTGGGCACCATGAACCCGGAGGAGGGCGAGCTGCGCCCGCAGCTGCTGGACCGGTTCGGGCTCACGGTGGAGGTGGCCGCCTCCCGGGAGCCGGAGCAGCGGGTGGAGGTCGTCAGGCGGCGGCTGGCCCACGACGACGACCCGGAAGCGTTCGCGGCGCGCTGGGCCGACGAGGAGCAGCGGCTGCGGGAGCGCATCGCGGCGGCCCGCGCGCTGCTGCCGCGGGTGCGGCTCGGGGATGCGGCGCTGCGGCAGATCGCGGCGACCTGCGCGGCGTTCGAGGTGGACGGCATGCGCGCCGATCTGGTGATGGCCCGTACGGCGACGGCGCTGGCCGCCTGGGCGGGGCGCGATCAGGTCGAGCAGGCCGACGTGCGGCAGGCCGCGCTGCTGGCCCTCCCGCACCGGCGGCGGCGCAACCCGTTCGACGCGCCGGGGCTCGACGAGGAGATGCTGGACCGGACGCTGGAGGAGCACGCCCCGCAGGAGGACGAGGGGCCCGAGCCCCCGGACGGCGGCCCCGGCGACGGGCCGGACGGCGGTCCCGGTGACGGACCCGACGGCGGGCCCGGCGGCGGGGGCGGAGTGCCGCCGCAGGACGCGCCGTCGCAGTCCGGGCAGGCCCCGCGGGACGAGGGCGGGCCGGCGGATCGGCCCTCGCTGCCCGAGCAGGCCGGCCCGGCGGCCCAGGAGCCCTCCGGCACGGGGACGGGCGCCCAGGCCCCGGCGGCGCCGCAGCCCGCGGCTCCCGCGGGTGAGCCGTTCAAGGCGCGTGCGCTGACCGTTCCCGGTCTCGGCGAGGGCGCGGCGGGCCGGCGCTCGCGGGCCCGTACGGCGCACGGCCGCACCACGGGGGCGCGCCGCCCGCAGGGGGCGCTCGGCAAGCTGCATCTGGCGGCCACCGTGCAGGCGGCGGCGCCGCACCAGCAGGCGCGCGGGCGCCGCGGCAGCGGTCTGGTGGTGCGCCGGGACGATCTGCGCGAGGCGGTCCGCGAGGGGCGCGAGGGCAACCTCGTGCTGTTCGTGGTGGACGCCTCGGGTTCGATGGCGGCGCGGCAGCGGATGAGCGCGGTCAAGGGCGCGGTGCTGTCGCTGCTGCTGGACGCCTACCAGCGGCGGGACAAGGTCGGCATGGTGACCTTCCGGCGCGGTGACGCCGAGGTGACGCTGCCGCCGACCTCGTCGGTGGACGCGGCGGCGGCCCGGCTGGAGACGCTGCCGACCGGTGGCCGCACCCCGCTGGCGGCGGGGCTGCTGCGGGCCCGCGAGGTGCTGCGGGTGGAGCGGCTGCGGGACCCGGCGCGGCGTGCGCTGCTGGTGACGGTCACCGACGGGCGGGCCACCGGGGGGCCGGAGCCGCTGGTGCGGGCCCGGCAGGCTGCGGGGCTGCTGGCGGCCGACGGGGTCGCCTCGGTGGTCGTGGACTGCGAGCAGGGGCACGTGCGGCTGGGGCTGGCCCGGGAGCTGGCGCAGTACCTGGGCGGCGAGGCCGTCACGCTCGACGAACTGCGCGCGGACGCGGTGACCGCACTCGTCCGCCGTACGACCGGCGCACAGGACGCACGTATCGCAGGGAGGGCCGCGTAATGCCGAAGGGACAGCCGAGTGTCGTGCCGCAGGACGGCTTGACCACCCGTCAGCGCCGCAACCGGCCGCTGGTCGCGGTGCACACGGGGACCGGGAAGGGGAAGTCGACGGCCGCGTTCGGGATGGCGCTGCGCGCCTGGAACCAGGGCTGGCCGGTCGGGGTCTTCCAGTTCGTCAAGTCCGCCAAGTGGAAGGTCGGCGAGGAGCGGGCCCTCAAAGTGCTCGGCGACACGGGCGAGGGCGGCACCGTGACCTGGCACAAGATGGGCGAGGGCTGGTCGTGGCTCAAGCGCAACGTGCAGGACGCGGAGCTGAGCAACGAGGCGGCGGCCCGGGAGGGCTGGGAGCAGGTCAAGCGGGACCTTGCCGCCGAGACGTACCGGCTGCTGGTGCTGGACGAGTTCGCCTATCCGCTGCACTGGGGCTGGGTGGACGTCGCCGAGGTGGTCGAGGTGCTGCGGGAGCGGCCCGGCACCCAGCACGTGGTCGTCACCGGCCGCAACGCGCCGCAGGAGCTGATCGACGCGGCCGACCTGGTCACCGACTTCTCGAAGGTCAAGCACCCCATGGACGCGGGCCAGAAGGGCCAGAAGGGCATCGAATGGTGAGTGCGGCACCGAGGGGCGGGGGCGCCGCGTGATCCGGGTACCGCGCCTGGTCGTCGCGGCGCCCTCCTCCGGGAGCGGCAAGACGACGGTGGCGACCGGGCTGATGGCGGCGTTCGCCGGGCGGGGCCTGGCCGTCTCCCCCCACAAGGTGGGCCCCGACTACATCGACCCCGGTTATCACGCGCTGGCCACCGGGCGTCCGGGCCGCAACCTGGACGCCTATCTGTGCGGACCCGAGCGGATCGCACCGCTGTTCGGGCACGGCGCGGCGGGTGCCGACCTGGCCGTGGTCGAGGGGGTGATGGGGCTCTACGACGGTGCCGCGGGCCAGGGCGAACTGGCCTCCACCGCGCACGTGGCCAAACTGCTGCGGGCCCCGGTGGTGCTGGTGGTGGACGCCTCCTCGCAGTCCCGGTCGGTGGCGGCCCTCGTGCACGGCTTCGCCGCCTGGGACCCGGGCGTGCGGGTGGCGGGGGTGATCCTCAACAAGGTGGGCTCCGACCGGCACGAGGAGCTGCTGCGGGAGGCGCTGGAAGGCTCGGGGGTGCCGGTGCTGGGCGTCCTGCGGCGCACGAAGGTGGTGCGCGCGCCCTCCCGGCACCTGGGCCTGGTGCCGGTCGCCGAACGGCGTGCGGAGGCCGTCGAGTCGGTGGCCGCGCTCGCCGGACGGGTGCGTGAGGGCTGCGACCTGGACGCGCTGCTGGCTCTTGCGCGGTCGGCGCCGCCGCTGCCGGACGAGCCGTGGGACGCCGTCCGCGAGCTGGCGGCCGAGCCGGTGGGGCGCAGGCCCCGGGTGGCGGTGGCGGGCGGCGCGGCGTTCACCTTCTCCTACGCCGAGCACACCGAGCTGCTGCGGGCGGCGGGGGCCGAGGTGGTGCCGTTCGACCCGCTGCGGGACGAGGCGCTGCCGCACGGCACGGCGGGTCTCGTCGTGGGCGGCGGCTTCCCCGAGGTGTACGCCCCGGAACTGTCCGAAAATCGACCCCTGCGGCAGCAGATCGCGGCGTTCGGCGGGCCGGTCGCCGCCGAGTGCGCCGGACTGCTGTACCTCGCACGCGAACTCGACGGCGCCCCCATGTGCGGGGTGCTCGACGCCCGCGCACGGATGGCGGAGCGGCTGACCCTCGGATACCGGGAGGCCGTGGCCGTCACCGACAACGTGCTCGCCCCGGCCGGCACCCGGGTGCGCGGCCACGAGTTCCACCGCACCGAACTGGTGCCCGGCGCCGGCCCGGAACCCGCCTGGGGACTGGTGGCGCCCGAGCGGCGCGCCGAGGGCTTCGCGCAGCACCAGGTGCACGCCTCCTACCTGCACGTCCACTGGGCGGCTGCCCCGGCGATGGCCGCCCGCTTCGTGGCCGGGTGCGCCCGGCGGTGGGAGGCGGGCGGTACCGGGGAAGCCGCCGGGACGGGGGAGGCGGGCGGCACCGGGAAGGCCGCCGACGTCGCGAAGGCGGGCGGCACCGGGGAGGGCGTCGGCAGTACGAGGAGCACGGCGTGAGGCCGGACGGCACCCACCCCGGCCCCCGACCCGGCCCCCGTCTCGTCACCGTCGGCATCGGCAGCTGCGCCGGGGTGACGGCCGAGGAGGTGCACGGCCTGGTCACCGCCGTGCTGGCGACCGCCGGCCTCGCCCCCGGGGACGTCACGGCACTGGCGACCGTCCTGGCCCGTGCCGCGGAGCCCGGCCTGCTGGCCGTCTCGCGGCGCCTGGCGCTGCCGCTGCTGGCCTACGACGCGCGGGCGCTGGCCCGCGTCCGGGTACCGCACCCCTCGGGCTTCGCCCGGACCGCGGTGGGCACCCCCTCCGTCGCCGAGGCGGCTGCCCTGCTGGCGGGCGGCGGCGGCCCCGGCTCACTCGTCCAGGGCGGCGCCCCCGCGCTGCTGGTGCCCAAGACCACCTCGCGGCCCGGCGACGGCGTGCCCGCACGGGCCACCGCGGCCGTGGCCGCCCTCACCGTCCCCGGGAGCGACACATGACCACCTTCGCCGACACCGGGCTGCGCCACCACGGCGACGCGGAGGTGCGCGGCGCCGGCGCCGGGCTGACCGACCTGGCCGTCAACGTGCGCACCGGCACGCCCCCGGCCTGGCTGCGGCAGCGGCTGGCCGCCTCGCTGGAGACGCTGGCCGCCTACCCGGACGGCGCACCGGCCCGTCACGCGGTCGCCGTCCGGCACGGGCTGGCCGACGACCAGGTGCTGCTGACGGCCGGCGCGGCGGAGGCGTTCGTCCTGCTGGCCCGCGCGCTGCCGGCCCGCTGCCCGGTGGTGGTGCACCCGCAGTTCACCGAGCCGGAGGCCGCGCTGCGCGACGCCGGGCACCGGGTGCGGCGGGTGCTGCTGCGCCCCCAGGACGCCTTCCGGCTCGACCCGGCGGCGGTGCCGGACGCGGCGGACCTGGTGGTGGTCGGCAACCCCACCAACCCGACCTCCGTGCTGCACCCGGCCGCCGGTCTGGCGCGGCTGGCCCGCGAGGGGCGCACGCTCGTCGTCGACGAGGCCTTCGTGGACGCGGTGCCGGGCGAACGCGAGTCCCTCGTACCGCTGCTGGGCACCCTGCCGGGGCGCACCGTGGTGCTGCGCAGCCTCACCAAGACGTGGGGGCTCGCCGGGCTGCGTGTCGGCTATGTGCTCAGCGACCCGGAGACCGTCCGCACGCTGGCCCGCCACCAGCCGCTGTGGCCCGTCTCGGCGCCCGCGCTGACGGCCGCCGAGGCGTGCAGCACCCCCGGTGCGCTGGCCGAGGCCGAGGAGGCCGCCCGGCGTTTCGCCCGGGACCGCGACCATCTGCGCGCCCGTCTGGCCGGGCTGCGCGAGGCGGGGATCGGCGAGGCCACGCCCTGCCCGCAGGGGCCGTTCCTGCTGGTGCGGCACCCGCGGGGCGCGGCGGTACGGGAGCGGCTGCGCGAACTGGGGTTCGCGGTACGGCGCGGGGACACCTTTCCCGGCCTGGGCACGGAGTGGTTCCGCATGGCGGTGCGGGACCCGGCGACGAGCGACCGCTTCGCGGCGGCACTCGAAAGCGCGCTCGCCTCGCTGCCCGACGCCTCCTGACTCCCTCGCGGCCGGCTGACGCCCGCTGTCGGCCCGCTCCCGGACAGTTGCGGTCACCTGATCGAATGGGACCGGCCACCCCCGCACCGACCTTCGGAGGAGCAGAACATGCCCGCCACCCTGCGGCACCCCGGCACCGTGCTGAGAGACCACGTCTTCGCCGTCCCCCTCGACCACGACCGGCCGGACGGCGAACAGATCGAGGTGTACGCGCGCGAGGTGGTGGCCGCCGGGCACGAGGACGACCGGCTTCCGTGGCTGCTGTTCCTCCAGGGCGGCCCCGGCTCCGGCGGGCCCCGGCCGGTGGGCCGCTCCGACTGGCTGGAGGTGGCGCTGCGCCACTACCGGGTTCTCCTGCTCGACCAGCGCGGCACCGGCCGCTCCACCCCGGCGAACCGGCAGACGCTCGCGGCGCGCGGCACACCCGAGCAGCAGGCCGCCTATCTGGCGCACTTCCGCGCCGACGCCATCGTCCGCGACGCCGAACTGGTGCGCGAGCGGCTGCTGGGCGAGGACGGCTGCTGGTCCACCCTCGGCCAGAGCTTCGGCGGGTTCTGCACCCTGGCCTACCTCTCCCTCGCCCCCGGACACCTGCGGGAGGCGTTCGTGACGGGCGGGCTGCCGGGGCTGCGGGTGAGCGCGGACGAGGTCTACCGCGCCGCCTATCCGCGGGTGGCGGCCAAGAACGCGGCGCACTACGAGCGCTACGCGCAGGATGTCGGGACGGTGCGCCGGATCGCCGAGCACCTGGCCGAGCACGACGTACGGCTCCCGGACGGCAGCCGGCTGACGGTGGAGCGCTTCCAGTTCCTCGGGATGCTGCTGGGCCAGGGCTCCGGCTCGCACACCCTCCACTATCTGCTGGAGGACCCGTTCGTGCGCACCCCGCAGGGCCCCCGGCTCTCCGACACCTTCCTCGAAGGCGTACGGGCCCAGGTGTCGCTGGCGGCCAACCCGCTGTTTGCCGCGCTGCACGAGCCGATCTACGCCCAGCGTTCGGTCAGCGGCGAGGGCACCCGCTGGGCGGCGCAGCGCGTGCGCGGGGAGTTCCCCGCCTTCGACGCCGCGCGGGCGCTGGAGGGGGACGGGCCGGTGCTGTTCACCGGCGAGATGATCTACCCGTGGATGTTCGACCTCGACCCGGCGCTGGTGCCGCTGCGCGAGGCCGCACATCTGCTGGCCGAGCGGGGCGACTGGCCCGACCTGTACGACACGGAGCGGCTGGCGGCCAACGAGGTGCCGGTGTACGCGGCCGTCTACCACGACGACATGTACGTCGACCGCGACCACTCGCTGGCCACCGCACGCGCCGTGCCCGGCGTCCGCACCTGGATCACCAACGAGTGGGAGCACGACGCGCTCCGCGTCAGCCGCGGCGCCGTCCTCGAACGGCTGATCGGAGTGGCGCGGGGCGAGGTGTGAGCGGCGGCGCCGGCGCGGCCTGAGCACACGCCGGCGCCCCCGACGCCGCTGGCGAACCGGACACGGGGCCCCGGCGTGCGAGTCAGCACACCGCCAGAGCGCTGCCGGAAACCTGCCGGAACACGGCGGGAACACTGCCGGGGCCGGGCCGCAAGCCGGGCCCGGGCCCGGCCAGCCGGACGGCGGACGGTGCGTACGGCAGCCGGGCGAGTCGCGGTGATGCCGCACCACCGGGTGCGGAATTCCCCCTGGTACCGGTGTGGACGGGCTCCCGCGATGGGCACCCGGTCCTCCCCACGACCCGAGGGAGTGCAGACCGTGCCGCAACTCGCCCGCATCGCCCGCATCGTCAGGCACCCCGTCAAAGGACTGCCGGGCCACGACCTCGACCGGGCCCGGCTGTCCCCGGGCCGGGGCGTCCCCGGCGACCGCGTGTTCGCCTTCGCCCGGCGCCCCGTCCCGGCAGGCGGCGGCTGGGCGTCCACCAGACACTTCCACACCCTCTGCGCCGCGCCCGATCCCGCGGACGGCCGGGTCCGGATCGACGAGGACGCCCGGGAGGCCACCCTGACGCACCCCGTCTGGTCCGGCCTCACCGTCCCGCTGGACCCGCCCTCCCCCGGCAAGGTGGCCGACACCGACTGGTTCGGCGGGGCGGAGCTGCACCGCGCCCGGGAGGGCTACTGCGACGACCGGGGCACCGTCTCCCTGGTCAACCTCGCCTCCGTCGAAGCCCTCGCCGAGACGGTCGGCCGCCCCGTCGACCCGCTCAGGTTCCGCGCCAACCTGCTGCTGGCCGGCCTGCCCGCCTGGGCCGAGCTGGACCTTCCCGGGGCCCGCCTGACCGTCGGCGACGCCGAACTGGAAGTGCTCCACCCGATCAACCGGTGCGCCGCCACGAGCGTGGTGCCCGGCCGCGCGCACCGGGACCTCAACGTCCCGGCGGAGCTGGCCACCCGGTTCGGGCACCTGTACTGCGGGCTGCGGGCCCGGGTGGTGCGGGCCGGCACGGTACGCGGCGGCGACCCGGTGGAACTGACGGGACGGGGACGGCCGACACCGCTGCACGGCGGCCCCGGACCCCGCTCCTGGCCGCGCCGCGCCCGGGTGGACGAACGCGTCCGGCACGGCGACGGTGCGGTCAGCCTGTGGCTGACGGACCCGCTGGCCGGCGAGCGCGACGCCCCGCGCCCCGGCCAGCACGTTGTGGTCACCGCCCACACACCCGACGGTCCGCTGTGGCGGGCCTACACCGTCTCGGCACACGACGCGGACAGGCTGCGCATCACCGTCAAGCGGGAGCCCTCCGGGCGCATGTCGTCCTATCTGCACAGCCACGCCCGCCCGGGCACCCTGCTGACCCTCTCCGGGCCGCACGGCGGCACCGTCCTGGACGACGAGCCCGGCCGGCCGCTGCTGCTGGCCTCGGCCGGCATCGGCATCACCCAGACCGTCGCCCTGCTGCGCGGCTGCGCGGCCGAACAGCCCGCCCGCCGCGTCGAGGTGGTCCACACCGCGCGCCGCCCCGACGACCTGGCGCTGTGGCCGGAGGTGCTGGCACTCGCCGAACGGCTGCCGCACGCCCGCACCCGGCTCCACCTGACCAGGACCGGCGACCGGGAAGCCGCCGAGTGGCACGCGGAGCGGGGTCGCCCGGTGCTCGACGACGCGGACCCGGCGGCCACCGCCTTCCTGTGCGGGCCCCCGTCCTTCCTGGAGACCGCCCGCCGCGCGCTCACCACCGCCGGAATCCCCGCAGAACGCGTCCACCAGGAGGTGTTCGTCTCCCCCGGATCGTCCGGCATCACCCCGCAGGAGCCCCCGGAGGGCCCCTTCAAGGTCTCCTTCTCCACCTCGGGCCGGGTCGCACGCTGGCAGCCCGCGGACGGCAGCCTCTCGGAGCTGGCCGAGGCCCAGGGCCTCACCGTCCCGTCCGGCTGCCGTGCCGGGGCCTGCCGGAGCTGCGCCAGGCCGCTGCGCGGCGGCCGGGTCGTCTACCCCACGCCGCCCGCGCTGCCGCCCGACCCCGGTACGGCGCTGCTGTGCGTGGCCGTACCGGCGGAGGACACCGACATCGACCTGTGACCGCCCCCGGCAGCCCGAGCCCCGCCCCGGCGCGGGCCGACTGGCCGCGACGCGGGCTCAGGCCGCGTCGGACGGGAGGAGATCGTCGAGGAGCGCGGCGCAGTCCCGGGCGGCCTGTGCCGAACGGGACAGCATCACTTCCTCGTAGGCGCGCACGGCGTCCTCCACGGTGGACCCGGCGACGAGGGCCTCGGCAAGTTCGGCACCGTCGAGCATGGCGAGATTCGCGCCGAGCCCCACCGGGGGCATCAGATGCGCGGCGTCACCCAGCAGCGTGATGCCGGACCGGTGCTCCCACACGTGCGGGACGGGCAGCACGAACACGGGCCGGCTCACGAACCCGCCGTCGTTGCCCCGTACGAGGCCGAGCAGGCTCTCGTGCCACCCCTCGAACACCCCAAGCAGGTGCGCGCGGACAGCAGCCGTGTCCCCGACGTCCACGCCGGCGGCCACGTGCCAGTCGTGCGGGGCCCGGAAGGCGGCGTAGACGCGGACGTGCCCCTTGCTGTTGCGCTGGGCCAGCAGCGCCTTGCCGCCGCTGCCCGCCAGCATGGTGCCCTCGCCGACGAGTTCGGCGACCTCGGGGTGACGGGCCTCGCAGTCCTCGAAGCCGGCCTCGACGAAGGTGACCCCGGCGTAGTCGGGCGTGGCGTCCGACAGGGCCGGGCGGACCCGCGACCAGGCACCGTCGGCGCCGACCACCAGATCGGCCTCCTCGCAGCTCCCGTCGTCCAGCAGGAGCCGCCACGTGCCGTCCGGCAGCGGGGTGACGCCCGCCACGGCGCTGCCCCACCGGACGGTGCCCTCGGCGAGGGAGTCCAGGAGCAGGCCGCGCAACTGGCCGCGGTCGATCTCCGGGCTGTCGTCGTCGTGCGCCGGGGGCCCCGCGACGGGCAGCACCGCCGCCGTCACCGGGTCGAGCAGCCGCCATCCCTGGCTCTCGGGACGCGAGACGGCGCGGAACCGGTCGAGCAGACCCGTTGCGCGCAGCGCCGCCTGCCCGGTGCCCGCGTGGATGTCGAGACTGCCGCCCTGGGGCCGGGCACCGGCGGACACGTCCCGTTCGAAGACGGTGACGGGCCGGCCGTGGCGTTGCAGGACACGGGCACAGACGAGACCCCCGAGACCGGCTCCGACGACGGCGACACGGGGGTGGGAAGGGGAGGCCATGGGACTGTCCTCTCTACAGACGGATGATTCGCCGGAAGATGCGGGAAGACGCACGGATCTTCCGGGCACATGCGCAAAGAAAGCACATCCGTCCGAACAGGCACCAACGATTAACGCGAATCCCTGTGCGATCGCTCCGCGCGCCACCGCCGCACGGCACGCTCCACGTCGAACGGGACCAGCCGGTGCGGCGGCCCCTCCGGCGGCGTGCGCACGGCCTCCTCGATCCGGACGTTGATGTCCGTCAGGATCGCCCGGACCTCCGCCTCGGAACGCGCCCGGGCAGCTCGCTCCTCCGCCTCCTGCGCGTCCTTGCGCAGCACCAGCGACGGCGGCAGGTACGACAAGTTCTCGTCGCGCATCTTGCGCTCCACCCACCACTGCTCGGTGTACGGAGCGTCCAGATCCGGCAGCGGCTTGCCCGCACCGGGCAGGTTCGCGAACTCGCCGCGCTCCTCGGCCTCCCGGATCTGCCGGTCGGCCCACGTCTCGAAGCCGACGCCCGGGGGCTTGCGTTCCGTCATCCCCGTTCCCTTCACCTCGGGTCCGCGCACGGCGGCGCGGGTCAGTGCCGGTGCGCGGGCACCTCGCACGAACCGTCCGCACACACGGGTGCGTCCTCGTGCCCGGCCGTCGCCCCGGCCACCTGGACGAGGCCGCCCGCCGCCGCGTACGCCTGCTCCAGAGCCCGGGTGAAGACCTCGGCGGGCTGGCCCCCGGAAACCCCGAAGCGGCGGTCCAGCACGAAGAACGGTACGCCGGTGGCACCCAGGGAGGCCGCCTCCCGCTCGTCGGCCCGCACCTGGGCGGCGTACGCGTCCGGGTCGGCCAGCACCCGCCGCACCTCCGCCTCGTCCAGCCCGGCCCCGGTGGCGACGGCGACCACGGTCTCCGCGTCCCCCAGCGGCAGCAGATCGGCGAAGTTCGCCCGGTAGAAAGCGTCCAGCAAGGCGCTGTGCACGGCCGTCCCCTGCTCCTTGGCATGGTGCAGCAGGCGATGCAGCCCGAAGGTGGAGCCCGCCGTCAGCCGGCCCAGCTCATAGCCCAGCCCCTCGCCGTGCGCGGCCTCGGCGACCCGCGCCTCGGCGGCCTGAGCCTCCTGGGGGCTCAAGCCGTACTTGTCCGCCAGGTGCCGCACGACCGGCTCACCGCCGGGACCGTCCGCGTTCGGGTCCAGCTCGAAGGAACGGTGCACCACCTCGACCTCGTCCCGGTGAGCGAAGGCCGCCAGCCCCTTCTCGAACCGGGCCTTGCCGATGTAACACCACGGACAGGCGATGTCCGCCCAGATCTCCACACGCATACGCGGGGGAACAGCGGACGCCCGGTGCCTATTCCGCACTTGTGCGGTCCGAAAACGGAGCGTTCCAGCCTGTGACCACGCTTCGGCGTCGAGATGCCGTCACCGTCACCTGCTCTCATTGCTGGCCGCTGGGTCGCAGGGAAGCGCACGGCTCCACAGTTCTTCGGCGTGTTCCGCGAAGCGGTCGAACATTCCCCCGGCGCCCTGTCGGCGGAGGTGCAGCAGCGGGGAGTCGTGGCCGACGAGACGCGCGAGGTGGGGCGTGACCAGTGCCTCGTTGTCGAACCGGAACACGGACAGGCTCACGTGGTTGACCGCGTCCGGCGGGGCGGAGACCCGCGTCTCCACACCGGGCAGCGAACCGAGACGGTCGAGATGTTCCAGCGTGATGCGAATGCGCGTGGACACGGACAGCGCCACGTCCTCGATCTCCTCGCGCTGCCTGGTCACCTCTCCGTCCGGGTCCCCGAGCAGGAAGCGGACGCGGCATCCGGCATGCGCCTTGCGCCTGACCGTGTCGGCGAAGTGCGGGACCTGGGTCCAGAAGAAATAGTTCGTGTAACCGGCGAGGAACACCTCTCCGCTCGCCGCTTCGACCAGTTCGGACCAGACCGTGGACGGGCACGCGGAACGGTACGGGTAGCTGTGGACCAGCTCCCGGTCGTGGCCTGCCTTGACGCGCTCCTGCACAACCTTTGGCCAAAGCATGTCCTCATCCACTCCCAGCGCTCGACAGGCGTCCGCTCGGTTCCTCGCGTGCGGGGTGAGATCCGCGTTGCTCAGCCATCTTTCCGCCTGCTGGGTGGATACCCGTTCACGTACGCGGACTGACGCGGTGTCGCCGATTACCGGGAGCTGGCAGCCTGCGGGAACCGCGCCCGGGCGGGTGGTGACTGGACGACCGTCGCCGACTGCAACGTCCTCATGCGGCGCCACCCCGACGGTCACTGAGAGTGGTGTGCCGGCGGGACGATGCCGCGGGCCACGCCGAGGGCGACGACGTCCTGGGGGCGCAGCCGCAGCGCGTCGGCCGTCTCCGCGACACGGCCGGAGTCGCGTTTGAGGATGGCGGCGGCCGACTCCGGCGCGATGACGGAGAAGTAGCTGTCCGGGGTGACCCACAGCCGGCCGGGCGCGGCCAGGGCGAGGGCGCCGCCGGAGCCGCCCTCGCCGATCAGCAGCGAGGTGACGGGCACCGGTGACTCCGCGACGGCGGCGAACGTCTCTGCGATGGCGGGACCGGCACCGGCCGCCTCCGCGTCGGGCCCGTTGGCGGCGCCGGGCGTGTCGATGAGGGTGAGGACGGGGATGCCGAGCCGGGCGGCCAGGCGCAGCAGGCGGGTGGCGGTGCGGTATCCGGCGGGCCGGGTGGGGGTGCCGCACTGGGCGGCGAAGGCGACGGTCCGCCCGTCCCGCAGTCCGAAGCCGCACCGCATGCCCGGGTCGGTCCCGCCGCAGCGGTCGCCGTTGATCTCCTCACGGCTGTCGAAGTACGCGTCCAGGTAGGCGGCGGCGCGGGGCCGTCCGGCGGCCCTTGCCCGCGCCACGGCGGCCATGCCGCTGCCGGGCGCCACGGCAGCGTAGGTCCCTTCCACCGAGGCGTGCGGCCCGTCGCCCGTTTGCGGCTCGGCGGCGGCCCGGTCCGTTCCGGCGGGTGCGTCGGGGGCAGACGGCCCCGACCCCGGCGGCGAAGCCGTGGCCCGCACCTCGGGTGCGGGGTGCTCGCCCGCCGGCCCGGGCGGCCCCTCTCCGGCGGACCCCTCGGCCCCCGGTGGCGAGGCCGTGGCACGTACGCCGGGCCCGGGCGGCGGTGCGGCGCCAGCAGGTGTCCCGGCGCCGGACGGCGGGGCGGTGGTGGGGGTCCCGGACACGGGTGCGGGCCCCACCGTGTGCGCCCCGGCGCCGGACGGCGGAGCGGCCGTGGGAGCCCCAGGAACGGGCGCGGGCCCCACGGTGTGCGCCCCGGCACCAGACGGCAGCGCCTCCGCCCGCTCCCCCCGCCGACGCGGCGGCGCCTCCGCCCCCTCTTCCCCAAGGTGCGGCCCCGACTCCTCCCCGAGGTGCCGCCCCCGCGTCAGCGCGTGCGGTACCGGTGCGGGTTCGGGTGGTGCGGGGGTGCCGTCCGGGGCGTGGCGGGGGCCGGCGGTCAGGAGGGTGAGCCAGTGGGCGAGGGTCCGGGCCAGCTCGTGGGCGGGTACCAGTTGGTCGAGGTGGCCGGCCGCGTACTGGGCCTCCGCCGTGTAGGCGGCCGGGTCCGCGTCGGGCGGCCGGACCCGGGAGCCGGCGAACGCGACCTGTGCGCCGGGCAGCCCCAGCACGATGTCCGCACCGGCGGCGAGGGTGGCCCATCCGCCGCCCGTGGTCGGGTCGCGGACGACGGCGAGCTGCGGCAGCCCCGCCGCGCGGGTCAGCGCGGTCTGCCGGGCGACGCGCTGGAGCTGGCTGAGGGCGCGCATGCCCTCCTGCATGCGGCTGCCGCCGGTGGCCACGAGGGTGACGACGGGCAGCCGCAGCCGGCGGGCCTGCTCGTGCGCGGTCTCGACGAGGTCACCGGTGCGGGCCCCGAGGGAGCCGCCGAGGAAGCCGAACTCGAAGGAGAGCAGCACCGCTTCGCGGGCGCCGATCCGCCCGGTGCCGCACACCACGGACTCCTGTTCGCCGGTGCGTTCCCGGGCGCGGGCCCGCGCTGCGTTGTAGCCGGGCCAGCCCAGCGGTCCGTCGGGTGGTTCGGGCGTGGCGGGCGGGCCGGTCTCGAACTCCCGGAAGTGGTCGGCGACCTGGGCGAGCACGTCCCGTGCCGAGGCCGTAGACCGACCGCCGCCGTCCCCTCTCGCGCCGTCGGGTCCCGTGGGTGTCATGCCTCCAGCCTGCGGCACCGGGTGCCGCATGTCACCCGCTCCGGCCGCCGGGCCCGGCTCCTTCCCGGCCGGGAGCGAGGACGGCGGGGGTCCGGCGGCGAGTCGTCAGCGGACGACCTGGCCGCGCAGCACGACGTGCCGGGGCGCGGTGAGGACGCGCAGGTCGTCGCGGGGGTCCGCGGCGTAGACGACGAGGTCGGCGGGGGCGCCCTCGGTGAGGCCGGGACGGCCGAGCCAGTCGCGGGCGTGCCATACGGCTGCCGAGAGCGCGTCCCGCGCGGGGATGCCGGCGGCGGCCAGTTCGGCGACTTCCTGGCCGACGAGCCCGTGGGCGAGGGAGCCGCCCGCGTCGGTGCCGGTGAAGACGGGGATGCCCGCCTCCCACGCGGCCCGCACGGTGTCGTAGCGGCGGGCGTGCAGGTCGCGCATGTGGGCGGCCCAGCGGGGGTACTTCTTCTCGCCGCCCGCGGCCAGGGTGGGGAAGGTGGCGATGTTGACCAGGGTGGGGACGATGGCGACGCCGCGCTCGGCGAACAGGGGGATGGTCTCCTCGGTGAGCCCGGTGGCGTGCTCGATGCAGTCGATGCCCGCTTCGACCAGGTCGCGCAGGGAGTTCTCGGCGAAGCAGTGCGCGGTGACGCGGGCGCCTTCCTCGTGGGCGGCGGTGATGGCCTCCTCGATGGCCCAGCGGGGCCAGCAGGGGCTGAGGTCGCCTTCGGCGCGGTCGATCCAGTCGCCGACGAGTTTGACCCAGCCGTCGCCGCGGCGGGCTTCGCGGCGCACGTAGGCGGCGAGGTCGCCGGGTTCGATCTCGTGCGCGTAGTTGCGGATGTAGCGGCGGGTGCGCGCGATGTGGCGGCCCGCGCGGATGATGCGGGGCAGGTCGTCGCGGTCGTCGATCCAGCGGGTGTCGGAGGGGGAGCCCGCGTCGCGCAGCAGCAGTGCGCCGGCGTCCCGGTCGGTGAGCGCCTGTTTCTCGCTGGTGCCGGCGTCGACCGGGCCGTGGGCGTCGAGGCCGACGTGGCAGTGCGCGTCGACCAGTCCGGGCAGTACCCAGCCCTCCAGTGTCGGGGGGTCGGCGTGGACGGCGGGTGAGCGGGGCGGCTGGTAGGTGACGCGGCCGTCCACCACCCACAGTTCGTCCCTGACCTCCTCGGGTCCGACCAGTACCCGCCCCTTGATGTGCAGACTCGCGCGCTCACTCATGGCCGCACTGTACGAGTGCCGGGTACGGCGCCGTCCAGGGTGCGGGGTGGGACGGGACGGCACCCGGCGGCCGGGGTGCGGGGTGGGACAGCGCCCGGCACGAGCGGGAGCGGCACCCGGCGGGACAGCGCCCGGCGCGAGCGGGAGCGACAGGCGGCGGGGCGCCGCCGGCCGGATGCGTCAGGCATGGCGGAGAAGCGGCGCGGGCGCCCCGGAAAAGTGGCGCCCGGGGGTACCCGAGGAGAAGCGCAGGCATACTCACGGAAAACCGGGACATGCGTTTACCCCCGGGTTTACGATGTATTCCTCACAGGTTTTCCGGCGCAGGTTCCCGTCTTCTTCTGCCCGCTTTCCTGCATCTCAAACGCAAAGATTTCGCTAGCGCGTGAACCGCATATTCCGGACCCCTCGCACGGCCGTTATCGCACTGTGACATACTCCACAGCGCGTCCGCAATATACGGACATAATCGTGCGAAAGGGGGCGGTTTCCCGGGGGCTCGTGCGCCCGTTCGCCCGCGCGCGATAACACAAACAGCCCTTCTGGCGTAACCCCTCACCCCCGTGCGCTTTCAGATTCTCCTGGGTAAATTGAATTCGCATGACCGCCGCACAAGCAGACCATGCACGTGCCCACAGAGACTTTCTGGAAATGCCGGAGGGACTGAAGCTCGACACACCTCGTGTGGACGACGGGGCCGCGATCTGGCGCATCGCCCGCGACTCCAAGACCCTCGATCTCAACTCCTCCTACAGCTACCTGCTGTGGTGTCGCGACTTCGCCGCCACCTCGGTCGTCGCCCGGGACGGGTCCGGTGAACCGGTCGGTTTCATCACCGGCTACCTGCGCCCCGAGCGGCCCCGCACCCTGCTGGTGTGGCAGGTGGCCGTCGACGAGGCGGCCCGGGGCCGCGGACTCGCGGCGGCGATGCTGGACGGGCTGACACTCCGTGTCGCCGAGGAGCACGGCATCGACAGCATCGAGACCACGGTCACCCCGGACAACACCCCCTCGAACCGGTTGTTCGCCTCCTACGCGCAGCGCCACTCGGCAGCGGTCGCCAAGGACGTGCTGTTCGACGCCGGCCTCTTCCCCGAGGACGGCCACCTGCCGGAGGTGCTCTACCGGATCGGCCCGGTCGTGTTTCCCGGCGCATCGAAGCGCTGACGTATACGGCCGAACCACCACGGGTAGGCCCGTCGCCGGCCCTCCCAGCGGACTTCTCTCCTCACGCGACTCACTCCCAGGAGCAAGCTGTGACCATCACCCAGCCGGACCTCAGTGTCTTCGAAACCGTGGAGTCGGAGGTGCGCAGCTACTGCCGTGGCTGGCCTACCGTCTTCGACCGGGCGCAGGGCGCGCACATGTACGACGAGGACGGCCACACCTACCTCGACTTCTTCGCCGGAGCGGGCACCCTCAACTACGGCCACAACAACCCGGTCCTCAAGCGGGCCCTCCTGGACTACCTGGAGCGGGACGGCGTCACGCACGGCCTGGACATGTCCACCGTGGCCAAACGCTCGTTCCTGGAGACGTTCCAGGAGCTGGTGCTGGCCCCGCGCGGTCTGGACCACAAGGTGATGTTCCCCGGCCCGACCGGCACCAACGCGGTGGAGGCGGCGCTCAAGCTGGCCCGCAAGGTCAAGGGCCGCGAGTCGATCGTCTCGTTCACCAACGCCTTCCACGGCATGTCGCTGGGCTCCCTGGCCGTGACCGGCAACGCCTTCAAGCGGGCGGGCGCCGGCATCCCCCTGGTGCACGGCACGCCGATGCCGTTCGACGACTACCTCAACGGCGCCACCGAGGACTTCGTCTGGTTCGAGCGGCTGCTGGTCGACCAGGGCTCCGGGCTCAACAAGCCCGCGGCGGTCATCGTGGAGACGGTGCAGGGCGAGGGCGGCATCAACGTCGCGCGTGCCGAGTGGCTGCGGGCCCTGGCGGACCTGTGCAAGCGGCACGACATGCTGCTGATCGTCGACGACATCCAGATGGGCTGCGGCCGTACCGGCGCCTTCTTCTCCTTCGAGGAGGCGGGCATCAAGCCGGACATCATCACCCTGTCGAAGTCGATCGGCGGCTACGGGCTGCCGCTGGCGCTCACCCTCTTCAAGCCGGAGCTGGACATCTGGGAGCCGGGCGAGCACAACGGCACCTTCCGCGGCAACAACCCGGCGTTCGTCACCGCGACGGCCGCGCTCCAGACGTACTGGGCGGACGGCCAGATGGAGAAGCAGATCCTCTCCCGCGGTGAGCAGGTGGAGGCGGCGCTCAAGGCCATCGCGGAGGAGCACGCCGACGAGGTCGCCGACTACCGGGGCCGCGGCCTGGTGTGGGGCCTGGAGTTCCACAACAAGAACCGGGCCAACGCCGTGGCCCGCCGCGCCTTCGAACTGGGGCTGCTCATCGAGACTTCCGGCCCGGAGAGCGAGGTCGTCAAGCTGCTGCCCGCGCTGACCACCACGCCCGACGAGCTGGACGAGGGGCTGCGCATCCTGGCGCGCGCCGTGCGCGAGACCGCCTGACCCCCGTGACGCGGCCCGTCCTGGCTGACGCCGGGGCGGGCCTCTTCCGTGATACACACAGAGAAAGGCACCATCAGACAGTGATAGTCCGTTCCTTCAAGGACATCGAGAACACCGACCGCCACATCAAGGCGAAGTCGGGCACATGGGAGAGCAAGCGCATCGTCCTGGCGAAGGAGAAGGTGGGCTTCTCCCTGCACGAGACGATCCTCTACGCGGGGACGGAGACGTCGATGTGGTACGCCAACCACATCGAGGCCGTTCTCTGCGTCGAGGGCGAGGCGGAACTGACCAACGACGAGACCGGCGAGAAGCACTGGATCACTCCCGGCACGATGTACCTCCTCGACGGGCACGAGAAGCACACGATGCGCCCGAAGACCGACTTCCGGTGCGTGTGCGTCTTCAACCCGCCGGTCACCGGCCGGGAGGACCACGACGAGAACGGTGTCTACCCGCTGCTCACGGAGCCGGACGAGGACTGAGCCACAGTCCCCCGGCGTCGTCCCGGACCGGTTCCCGGTCCGTCGGGCCGCGTGGGCGTCGTCTCGCCGGCGCGGCCGTTCCGCCGACTGAACAGGGCCGTACGAGAGGAGAGGAAGGCACTTCCATGACCACCGCACCCGAGCGCACCGCCGACCTGTACCCGACCCGTGGCACCACCGAGGTGGCGACGCCGCGGATGGACCCCGTGGTGTGGTCCGAGCCGGGTGCTCCGGGGCCGATCGAGGCCCCGGACCTGGCGGCCTACGAGCGGGACGGGTTCCTCGCCATCGACCAGCTGATCGGCCCGGACGAGGTCGACAAGCTGCGGGCGGAACTGAACCGGCTCACCTCGGATCCGGTCATCCGTGCCGACGAACGCTCGATCGTCGAGCCGAAGTCGCAGGAGATCCGGTCCGTGTTCGAGGTGCACAAGATCAGCGAGGTCTTCGCCGGACTGGTGCGTGACCCGCGCATCGTGGGCAGGGCGCGGCAGATCCTGGGCTCGGACGTGTACGTGCACCAGTCCCGGATCAACGTCAAGCCGGGCTTCGGCGCCACGGGCTTCTACTGGCACTCCGACTTCGAGACCTGGCACGCGGAGGACGGTCTGCCGCGGATGCGGACCGTGTCGGTCTCGATCGCGCTGACGGAGAACTACGAGACCAACGGCGGCCTGATGATCATGCCGGGGTCGCACAAGACCTTCCTCGGCTGCGCGGGCGAGACGCCGAAGGACAACTACAAGAAGTCGCTCCAGATGCAGGACGCGGGCACGCCGTCGGACGAGGCGCTGACCAAGTTCGCCGACGCGCACGGCATCAAGCTGTTCACCGGCAAGCCGGGTTCGGCGACGTGGTTCGACTGCAACTGCATGCACGGCAGCGGCGACAACATCACTCCGTACCCGCGGAGCAACGTGTTCATCGTCTTCAACAGCGTGGAGAACGAGGCGGTGGAGCCCTTCGCGGCGCCGGTCCGCCGTCCCGAGTTCATCGGGGCGCGGGACTTCACTCCGGTGAAGTGATCCGGCCGGCGGCCCACTGACGGCGGGGGCGGGACCGTACGCGGTCCCGCCCCTTCGTCCTGTCCGGAACTGCTGCCCGGAGCCGCTGTCCGGGACTGCTGTCCGGGTTCTGCTGTCCGGGACTGCTGTCCGGGACTGCTGTCCGGGTTCTGCTGACCGGGACTGCTGTCCGGGTCCTGCTGTCCGGGGTCAGCCCTCCAGGAGGCTGAGGAGCAGGTCGACGTCCTCCTCAGTGTTGTACAGGTGGAAGGCGGCGCGCAGATTGCCGTCGCGGACGGAGAGGGACACACCGCCGGCCGTCAGCCGTTCCGACAGCTCACCCAGGCCGGGCACGGCGACGATCGCCGAGTCGCCCGGCACCGGCTCATGGCCCAGGCCCAGTTCGGTGACGCCCTTGCGGAACCGGGCCGCCAGCGCCCGGTCGTGCGCGCCGATCGTCTCGGGGCCGCCCAGTTCCTCGATGAGGGCGAGCGACTGCGCGGCGCCCAGGTACGGCAGGAACGGCGCCGGCTGTTCGAAGGCCCGCGCGTCGGGGTCGAGCCGGGCGATGGGCCCGTAGCAGTCGTCCCACGGGGAGGCGCCCGCGACCCAGCCGGCGTGCAGCGGACGCAGCGCCCCCGCCTCCTGCGCCTCGCCGGAGACGACCAGGAACGACGTACCGCGCGGGCACAGCAGCCACTTGTAGGCGCCGCACACGACGTAGTCGTGCTCGTCCGCGCTGAAGGGCAGCCAGCCCGCCGACTGCGTCACGTCCACCAGCGTCCGGGCGCCGACCGCCCGCGCGGCCTCACGGACAGCGGCCAGATCGGCGATGCGCCCGTCCCGGGACTGCACCGCGCTGACCGCCACCAGGGCGGTCGTCTCGTCGACGGCCCCGGCCAGCTCGTCCAGCGGCACGGTGCGCAGCGTCAGATCGTCGCGGACGGTGAACGGGTTGACGACGGAGCTGAACTCCCCCTCGGGAGCCAGCACCGTGGCGCCGGCCGGGAGCGAGGCGGCGATCAGACCGATGTGGACGGAGACGGCGCTGCCCGCGGCCACGCGGTCCGGCGTCGTACCCACGATGCGGGCGAAGGCGGCCCGCGCCGCGTCCACCGCCGCGTAGTACGCGACCTGGTCGATGTGGCCCGCGGCCATCTCGGTCGCGGCCTGGGTGACCGCGGCCACCGTGCGGGCGGGCAGCAGTCCGTGGGAGGCGGTGTTGAGGTAGCAGACCTCTGGGGTGAACTCGGCAGCGAGCAGACGATGACCCATCCGCTCAGTCTCGCCGGGGGGTGCGCCGCCCGTCCACCGAGTTCCCGTGGGTGGACACCGGGCCGGTGCCACGGCCCCCGACCGCCGGCCGCGAGGGGTCCGGGCCGGTGCGCGGGCAGGCCAGGTCGGTAGTCTGAACGGCATCTTGGTGGTTGACCGCTTCCGGGCCGCGGGGCTGCGCGGACAGACGCGAACACAAGGGGTTCAGGGGAGATGTCCGGTACGGAGGCGCAGGGCGCGCAGGTCAAATCGGCCGTGCGGACAGTGGAGTTGCTGGAGTTCTTCGCACACCG
Source organism: Streptomyces albus subsp. albus (assembly GCF_000725885.1). Taxonomy (GTDB): domain Bacteria; phylum Actinomycetota; class Actinomycetes; order Streptomycetales; family Streptomycetaceae; genus Streptomyces; species Streptomyces albus. The sequence continues at coordinate 73,839 of NZ_JODR01000012.1, forward strand.
GCCCGGCATGCACACCCTCGCCGGCGTCCAGGAGGCCGTCGGCTACCCCAAGTCGAGCCTCTACATGCTGCTGCGCACACTGACCGACCTCGGCTGGGTGGAGACGGACGCGACCGGCACCCGGTACGGGATCGGCGTACGCGCCCTGCTGGTGGGCTCCTCGTACATCGACAGCGACGAGGTGGTCACCGCCGCCCGGCCCGTCCTCGACCGGCTCGCGGAGGAGACCACCGAGACGATCCACCTCGCCCGGCTCGACGGCACCGACGTCGTCTACCTCGCCACCCGCCAGTCGCAGCACTATCTGCGGCCCTTCGCCCGCGTGGGGCGGCGGCTGCCCGCCCACTCCACGTCCCTGGGCAAGGCGCTGCTGGCCGCCCGCAGCGACGAAGAGGTCCGCGCCATGCTGCCGCCGCACCCGGCGCGCGTCACGGACAACACCCTCACCGACCGGGAAGCACTCATCGAGGAGCTGCACCTGGTGCGGGAACAGGGGTACGCGGTGGACCGCGAGGAGAACACCCTGGGCCTGCGCTGCTTCGGCATCGCGCTCCCCTACCGCACCCCGGCCCGCGACGCGATCAGCTGCTCGGTGCCGGCGGCCCGGCTGACCCCCGCGCACGAACAGCGCATCAAGACGGCCCTGTTCGACGCCCGCGACCGGCTGGCCCACGCCACCCGCGCCCTGTGAAATCCCCGGCCGCGGTGCGCGCCGGGCCGTCGCCCGCCCCGGGCCGTCGCCCGCCCCGAGGAGGACCCCCTCGCCCGCGCGGCCGAGCACGTTCGGCGGCCGGCACGATGTCCCGCGCCCGGCGCCCCGGCAGCGTGGAGGACATGGACGACATGGACGACATGGACAGAGCAAGAGCCGCGCTCGCCGCGGGAGCCGTGACCGCCTGCCTCCCCTATCTGACGCTGAAGCTGAACTGGCTGGCCGGCGGCCACCTCGGCATCCCCGAGGGCAGCCCCCTGCGGGACGGCGGCGCCGCCCTGTGGAGCGTCAACGCGCTGACCGTCGCCATGGACGCCACCGTCCTGCTGCTGGTCCTCGCACTGGTCCGCCCCTTCGGACAGCGGCTCCCCGGGTTGCTGCTCGCGCTGCCGCTGTGGGGTGCCGCCGGACTGCTGGGGCCCATCGCCGTGGCCTTCCCCCTCCAGGCGGTCACCGGTGTGCTCCGCTCGGGCGGCGGCTCCGGCGACGGCGACCCCGGCCGGCTGCTGGAGGGGTGGGTGTGGACGCTGGTCTACACGGGCTTCACCCTGCAAGCCCTCGCCTTGGGCGGACTGTTCGCGCTGTACGTGCGCCGGCGCTGGGGCGCACTGCTGCGCTCCCCGCTGCGCACGGGCGCCACCGAGGGCGCCGCCGCCTGGGCCGCCTTCGCCGTCGCCGTCCTCGCGGTGCTGCCCGCCGCGGTCTCGCACACGGACTTCGCGCTCGACAGCGGTGGCGCGGGCGACAGACGGATCGTGGAGGCCACCTTCGCCGCGTACACGGTGCTGGCCGTGCTCGGCACGGCGCGGCTGCTGCACGGCGGTACGCCCCGCCGCTCCCGCGCCCGGCTGTGGCCGACGCTGATCACCGCCGGGACGGCCTCCGCCGTGCTGGCCTGCTGGGGCGGCTGGCTGCTGCTGGGCTCCCTGTCGGGCGGCGGCCGGACGGTGGGCCAGCACGACGACCGGGCGGCGGAATGGACGTACGCCGCGCAACTGCTGGCCGGGCTGCTGTTCACCGCACTGCTGGCCCGCGCCCTCCGCCGCCGGGCGGCGGTCCGGTCAGCCAGGCTGCGGGCTGCCGCTTCCCGGGCTGTCGTGCACCGGGCCGACGCTCCCCGTCCGGCCACCGGCCGGACCGGCAGTCCGCGGCCGGTCACGCGCCAGGCCGGTGTCCCCGAGGCCGCCACACACCGGGCCGCCACTCCCCCGGCCCCCACCCACCAGGCCGACGCTCCCCGGGCCGGCACGGCGCAGGCCGCCACCACTCCCCGGGCCGCCGCCGGCCGGGCGGGCGGAGCCGGCGGCGGCCCCCAGCCCGGCGGCACCCCGGCATCGCGCCGCTAGGCTTCGGGCGGGCGCGATGACGGACCGGTCGCTGGGCAGGACGGGGGAAGCCGGGCAGATGGACGCTGGAGCCGTCCGGACGGAACACCGAGGCGACGGCAGCCGGTTGCGGACGCTGGGGCTGCGGTGGGTGCACCTGTTGCAGGGCGGCGCCCAGCTGATGCCGTTCTTCCTGCTGGCCGTGGTGGCCCTCGGCGTCGTCCGGCCGGACCTGGGACGGGCCGTGGTGACACGGCCGCTCCCCCAGATACTCGCGTACGCGCTGTCGCTGCCGCCGGCGGCGGTCTTCGGACTGCTGCCGCTCGTACGGTCACTGGAGTCGACGGCTGCCCGCACCCTGTGCGGCCTGCCGGGGCCACGCGCGCACTGGCCGGCCGTCGGTCCGGCCCGCTCCTGGGCGGCCCGGCGACGTTCGGCCGCGTGGTTCACGCTCCACGTGGGCCTGGGCGCCGTGGTGAGCGGCGCGTCGCTGGCGGTACCGCCGATGGCCGTCGTCCTGCTGGTGCTGCCCTTCGCCCCGGCCCTGCGGACGGGCAACTGGGCATGGCCGTGGGACCACGCGGGCGACGCGGTGTGGACGGCACCGGTCGCCGGGGCCGCGCTGCTGGTCCTGCTGGCGGCGGCCGTCCACGGGGCGGGGACCCTGCTGGCCCGCTGCGCCCCCCTGCTGCTGGGGCCGACCCCCGCGGACCGGCTGGCCGCCGCCGAGCGCCGGGCCGCCGATCTGGCGAACCGCAACCGGCTGGCCAGGGAGCTGCACGACTCGGTGGGGCACGCGCTCAGCGCGGTGGCCCTCCAGGCGGGTGCCGCCCGCCGGGTACTGGAGTCGGACCCGGCGTTCGTGCGGCAGGCCCTGGCCGCGATCGAGGAGACGGGCCGCGGTGCGGTGGCCGAACTGGACGCGGTGCTGGGCCTGCTGCGGTCGGACGGGGACGACCGGCACGCCGGGCCCACCCTGGCGACCGGCCTGGAGGCGCTGCTGGCCCGCACCCGCGCGACCGGAACCGAGGTGGTGGCGCGGACGGACCCGGCGCTGGGCCCGCTCGAGGCGCTGGACGGGCGGGTCTCGGCCGAGGCGTTCCGCATCGTCCAGGAGGGCCTGCACAACGCCCTGCGGCACGCCCCGGGCGCCACCGTGCGGCTCGACCTGGCCGAGGAGCGGGGCCCGGAGGGGCGGGCGCTGCGCGTGACGGTTCAGAACACGGTGGACAACGCCGTCCCCGGTCCCGGCCCGGTCCGCGATGCGGGCGGGCGGGGGCTGGCCGGGATCACCGAGCGAGCGGCGCTGCTGGGCGGAACCGCCTCCGCGGGACGCGCGGGCGGGCTGTGGCGGCTGTCGGCCCGCCTGCCGCTGCCCGGCGCCCCGCCCGTGCGGGCAAAGGCGAGGAAGACGAGAGGGGCCACAGCATGACACCGGCACTGCGGGTGGTGCTCGCGGACGACGAACAGATGGTGCGCACCGCGCTGCGGGCGATCCTGGCCGGCGAGCCGGACATCGAGGTGGCGGGCGAGGCTGCCGACGGCGACGAGGCGGTCTCCGTGGTGCGCCGGCTGCGCCCCGACGTGGTGCTGATGGACGTGCGGATGCCGCGCGTGGACGGCATCCGCGCAACGGAGCACCTGCTGGCCGCACAGGGCGAGGCGGCCCCGCGCATCCTGATCCTGACGACCTTCGAGAACGACGCCTACGTCTACGACGCGCTGCGGGCCGGCGCCCACGGATTCCTCCTGAAACGCGCCACGGCCGACGAACTGATCGCGGGCGTACGGGTGGTGGCGCGGGGTGACTCGCTGCTGTTCCCCTCCGCGGTACGTGCCCTGGCGGCCCGCCACGCCGGCGGCCGGCGCGCCCGTGAGCTCACCGCGCGGCTGACCGGGCGGGAGGTGGCGGTGCTGCGGCTGATGGCGCGCGGTTTGACGAACGCCGAGATCGCGGACCGCTGCGGCGTCAGCACGGCGACGGCCAAGACGCATGTGGCCGCCGTCCTGGGGAAGCTGGGCGCCCGCGACCGCACCCAGGCGGTGATCCTCGCCTACGAGCACGGGGTCGTCGCCCCCGGCTAGCGCCTCACCGGGCGGCCAAGCCCGGGTGACCGGTCCGGGCCCGGCTCACAGGCGCCGGGCGACGTTCCAGGTCCGTACGCGTTCCTCCTGCCCGAAGAGGTCGGTGTGGGTGAGCATGATCTCGGTGGCCCCGGCGTCGAGATAGCGGCGCAGCCCGGTGGTGACGGTCTCCTCGTCGCCGGCGACCAGCAGGTCCGCCGCCTGCGACAGGCCCTCGGCGGCGACGACCTTCCGGTAGGACGGGATGCTGTCGTAGAAGCCGAGGGCGGCCGACACCCGGTCGCGGGCCGTCGCGACATCGTCGGTGACCACCGCGGGCACCCCGGCCACGATCTGCGGGGCCGGCCGCCCGGCCGCGGCGGCGGCCTCGGTGACGGCCGGCACGATCCGTTCGGCGAGCGTGCGCGGCCCGGCCAGGAACGGCAGCGTCCCGTCGGCCAGCTCGCCCGCAGCCGCGAGGGCCCGCGGCCCCATCGCCGCCACCAGGACCGGGATCGCCGGGGAGGCCCCGGCCACCGCCGTCGAGCCGACCGGACGGGACGTCAGCGTCTCCCCTTCGAAGACGGTGTCCTCGCCGTCCAGCAGCGGGCGCAGCGCGGTGAGGTACTCGCGCAGGTGCCGGATCTGCGGCGGATACGCCAGGCCGAACTGCGGTTCCAGCACATTGCGTGCCCCGAGTCCGACGCCGAGCCGGAACCGCCCGGCGGTGGCTGCCTGCGCCGTCTTCGCCGCCGACGCGAGCAGCAGGGGATGGCGGGGGTACATCGGCACGACCGACGTGCCCACGTGCACCCGGGGCTCCGCCCGCCCCACCAGCGCCGCGAGTTGGGGCGCGTCGTAGTCCGACGCCTGCCCGAACCACACGGTGCGCACGCCCGCGTCGGCGACCTCGTGCGCGAGGTCCACAGCGCTGTCCACGAGGTTGACCGTTCCGGGGGCCTGCGCGAACGCGCCTCCCAGGAACACTCCCGCCCGCTGTCCGGCAGCGTCCATCACGAACTCCTCCGTCCGGTTCCGGTCCGCGAGGTGTGCCGCCGCCCGGCGGGCGGCCCTGTCCCGCAGCACCAGATTGATTGCAGATTCTGAAATCACCGTACACGTTGATTGCAGAACCTGAAATCACTACTCTGCGTGTCATGGGACGATGGCCGGGCGGCACGCAGGAACGGCTCCAGGAAGCCGCGATCGAGTTGTTCACCGAGCGCGGCTACGAACGCACGACAGTCGCCGAGATCGCGACGCGGGCCGGACTGACCGAGCGCACCTTCTACAACCACTTCGCCGACAAACGCGAAGTGCTCTTCCCCGGTCAGGACGCGTTCATCGCCGGGATCCGCGAAGCGGTGACCGCCGCACCCGAGGAGAAGTCCCCGCTCGACGCGGTCCTCGCGGCCTTCACCGCCGGCAGCGACTGGTTCGACCGGCACCGGGAGGCGGCACAGCGCCGCAGGCAGCTCCTCGACGCACATGCCGATCTGCGGGAACGCGAACGGGCGAAGGTGGCGGCCCTGGGCGAGGCGATCGCCGGCGCACTGCGCGCACGCGGTCTGCCCGACCCGGCGGCCACGCTGACCGCCTCCGTCTGTGCCGCCGCGCACCAACTCGGCGCGGCCCGGTGGCTGGCCGACCCGGAGGAGGGCACGCTCGCGCACCACCTGCGCGCCAGCTTCGAGGACCTGCGCCGCACCGCACGCACCTGGTAGCGCCGACCGGCCGCGGATCGGCACACCCCGGCCCGCTGCGGCGCTACCGCAGGCCGTGGCCGGCCTGTGCTCCCAGGACGTTCAGCAGAGCAAGGGCATCGGCGTCGGGGGACCCCGGCGGCGCGCTGAACAGGACGAGGTACTGGTCACGGTCGACGAGGCCGAGCGTGTCGCAGGCGACGGTGACCTCCCCCACGGCCGGGTTACGGAAGGTCTTGGTGAGCGCCGGTGCGGCCTCCACGTCCTGCCGTTCCCACAGCCGGGTGAAGTCACCACTGCTCTCGGCCAGTTCGCCCACGAGGCCGGTCACCGCGGGATCGGCGGGATAACGGGCGAGGGCGGCGCGGAGCTGCGCCACGACGCCCAGCCGGAAGTCGGCGGCGTCGGAGACCCCGTAGAGCGCCGCATCGGTGTGCCCGAGGAAGGCCCGGCGGGCGAGGTTGCGGTCCTCGGGGGCGAGCGGGGCGAAGTCCTCCATGAGCGCGGCTGCGAGGTCGTTCCAGGCGAGGACCTCGAACACGGCGGACATCACGAAGCCGGCCGTCTGCGGCAGCCGCTCCAGGAGCGTCAGGATGCTGGGGCGGACGTCACGCCGGTGCAGCCCGGTACGGTTCGGCGCGGTGCCCGCGAGAAGGTGGAGGTGGCCGGATTCCGCCTCGGTGAGCCGCAACGCTCCCGCGAGCGCGGCCAGGACGTCACCCGAGGGACGTGGCGCCCTGCCCTGCTCGAGCCGGACGTAGTACTCCGTGGAGATGTGCGCGAGAACCGCCACCTCCTCGCGGCGGAGGCCCGGGGTGCGGCGCCTGGGGCCGGAGGGAAGGCCGACGTCCTGCGGGCGCAGCCGCTCGCGGCGGCTGCGGAGAAACGTCCCGAGCTCCTGCTTGTCCATACGGCAAGTGTGCGCGCGGTCCGGCGCCGGATCCTGGTACAGCCTGTGCCTGCATCCGGCCGGCGGCCCGCCGGAGGCTGCTGCCATGACGAACCGCACGAACACCGCCGACAGCGCACCCATCGGCCTGCTCACCGGCAAGGTCCTGTTCATCACCGGAGCCAGCCGCGGCATCGGGGCCGCCGCGGCCCGGCTCTTCGCCTCCGAGGGCGCCGCCGTCGTGCTCGCCGCCCGCAGCACCGGCGCCCTCGGCCGCATCGTGGAGGAGGTCCGTACGGACGGCGGGGCGGCCGACGCCGTCACCATGGACCTCGCCGACTCCGCGAGCGTCCGCGCCGCCGTCGACCGCGTCGAGGAGCTGCACGGACGGCTGGACGGCGCCTTCAACAACGGCGCGGTGCCCCAGCGGCGGTTCGGTCCGGTCGAGACCACCGCCGACGAGGACATCGACGAGCAGTTCGCCGTGAACTTCCGTGCGCAGTGGACCGCCATGACCGCCGAGGCGGCACTCATGCGGCGGGGCGGCGGCGGGGCGATCGTCAACACGTCGAGCATCGGCAGCCGCCGCGCGAACCCCGCCCTGCCCGCCTACGGGGCCATGAAGCGCGCGCTCAACAGCCTCACCGAAACCGCGGCGGTCAACTGGGCCGGTGACCGCGTCCGGGTCAACGGCATCACCCCGGGCGGCACCTCCACGGAGATGATCGACACCTGGGAGGCGGCGACTCCCGGCATCGTCGAGCGGATGACCGCGGCGATCCCGCTGGGCCGGATGGCCGAGCCCCGGCAGATCGCCGAGGCGGCGGCATGGCTGCTCAGCGACCGGGCCTCGTACGTGACCGGCGCGATCCTGCCGGTCGACGGCGGCGCCGGCGCCTGACGGGGGTGCGCCGGGCCCTGGTCCGCTCTAGCGCCGGGCCCGGCCGGCGGCCTTGCGCTGCCGGTCCCGGTGGTGGACGCGCCACATGTGGAAGTTGTGGCCGGCCAGCGGGCCGCCCAGGACGACGAAGCCGACACCGATCAGCCAGGACTGGACGATCAGCAGCGTCCCGGCGGGGCCGTTGGTCTTGGTGCTGCTGATGATGAGCGGCGAGAAGACGAGGTAGGAGAAGACCCGCAGCCCGGCGAGGCCCACCATGGTGGCCACCGCGCCCGGGAAGAGCGCCGACCACCGCACCCGGCCGCCGAGCAGCAGGTACTGCCCCCACCAGAAGAACAGCACCCCGAAGACGACGGTCAGCGCCACCCGTGTGACGATCTCGGCGGTACCGTTGCGCAGGACCGCCTCGCTCTCCACCTCGGCGAAGAGGAAGGCGGTCAGCGCGGCGAGCCATACGCCCTGCCGCCACAGTTTGTGCCAGCGGCCGGGCGGCAGCGCCCAGATCAGTTCGTAGCTGCTCTGCACACTGGCCGCGAAGCTCAGTCCGAACACCCCCAGCAGGACGGCACTGAGCACGCTGGTGGTGCTGATGACCTGCTGCGGGGCGGAGAAGAGCCGGTGCACGGCGCGGGAGGCCGACCGGTTCTCCAGCCCCATCCCGTTGACGATCCACTCCTCGAACCCCGCGTGGTGGACCGGGTCGAGGGCGGCGACCACGATCAGCAGCGGGACCATCGAGACGAAGCCGAGGGTGCCGAAGGCCATGGCACGGCGCATCAGCTCGAAATCGGTGCCGTGCCGCCACAGGCGTCCGCCCAGGGACCGCTCCGCACGCTGTTTCAAGGCCGGCCACCGACCTGACACGCCCGCACCTCCCTCAGGGGCTGGTCATTATCCCAGCGGAGCGGTCCGCCGGGACTCCTGCCACGCCGCCCCGCCCCGATGCCGGCGGCCCGCTGTTTTACGCGGGTGCCGGGGGTGACATAGGAGACACGTGCCTTTTGTGAGCGGCAGTCTCCGGAAGCGGACGGAACGCCTCTTCGGTGACCGTGCCGCGGCCCGCAGCGTGCTGACGATGGCCTCGGTGCTCGCGCTGGACGGCGCCGACAAGGGAACCGTCTCGGCGATGGCGGGCCCGCTCCAGGACGCCTTCGGCATCGGGTACGCCGCGATCGGGCTGCTGGTGTCAGTGGTCGCCTTCGTCGGGGCGGCCTGCACGGTGCCGTTCGGGCTGCTGGCCGACCGGGTGCCGCGCACCCGTCTGCTGGCCGTCACCGCGACGCTGTGGGGGCTGGCGATGCTCGCCTCGGGTGCGGCGGTCTCCTACGGGTGGCTGCTGGTCTCGCGGGCGTTCCTCGGCGCGGTCACGGCCAGCTCGGGCCCGGCCGTCAACTCGCTGGTCGGGGACTTCTTCCCCGCCCGGCGGCGCGCCCGGATGCTGGGTTTCGTCGTCGGCGGGGAGCTGTTCGGCACGGCGCTGGGGTTCGCGATCTCGGGGGTGGTCGGCAGCACACTGGGCTGGCGGTACGCGTTCTGGTGGCTGGTGCTGCCCACCGTCGCCCTGGTCTGGGCGCTGGTTCGGCTGCCCGAGCCGGCCCGCGGCGGCCAGCAGGGCCTCTCGGGGCACTCCGGCGCACCCGATGACGAGGGGCCCACCGGTCCGGCCCGGCAGGCCAGGGCGCGGGCCGATGTGGCACCCGACGAGCGGCTGGTGCTGCGAACCGACCCGCGGACGCTGCCGCCCTGGCGTCTGGTGCTGTACGTGGTCCGCATCCCCACCAATGTGGTGCTGATCGTCGCCTCGGCGCTCGGTTACTTCTTCTTCGCGGGACTGCGGGCCTTCGCGACGGTCTTCACCACCGACCAGTACGGCGTCAGCACGTCGGTCGCCGGGTCGCTGGTGCTGGTGGTGGGGGCCGGCGGGGTGGCGGGGGTGCTGCTGGGCGGACGGTTCGCCGACCGGCTGCTGGAGAGCGGGTACCTCAATGCCCGGATCCTGGTGCCGGTCGTCTGTCTGCTGGGCGTGCCGCTGCTGGTGGCGCCGGCCCTGCACACCACGTCGCTGGCGGTGGCGCTGCCGCTGCTGGTGGGCGGCACGGCGCTGCTGGGTGCGGTGAATCCGCCGCTGGACGCGGCGCGGCTGGACATCGTGCCGCCCCTGCTGTGGGGCACCGCGGAGGGCACCCGCACCGTGCTGCGGACGCTGAGCGAGGCGATGGCCCCGACACTGTTCGGCTTCGTCGCGGACCACGTCTTCGCCGGACGGCACGCCCTGGAGTACACCCTGCTGCTGGCCCTCCTCCCGCTGCTGGCCGCCAGCCTGCTCGGGCTGCCCGCGCTGCGCACCTATCCGCGTGACGTCGCCACCGCCGACGCCTCGGCCCGCACCGCGGCGGACAGCGGAAGAGCCCCGCACGACGGTTCCGGGGACGGCGCGCGGCGCGAGAGACCCGGAAGCACCCCGCACGGCGGCTCCCGCGACGCCCCGCGGGACGGGTCCGGGGACGCCCCGCGCGACGGCTCCGGTCCGGGCGGCGGTGACCAGCCGGGATGAGAAAGTCCTGAGAAGCGTCCGGCGCAGGAACCCGCGCCCGGCCCGTTCGCGTTCTCCTGCGGGATGAACAGGACAATCAGGCGTGCGGGCCTCGTCACGCTGTTCCTGGTGCTGGCCCTGCTGGTGCGGGTCACCTGGGTGCAGATGGTGCAGGGCGACGCGCTCGCGGACGACGAACAGAACCGACGGAACATGATCCAGGAGTACGCACAGCCGTTCGGGGACATCATCGTGGGCGGCAGACCCGTCACCGGCTCACAGCGCTCCGCGCACGGCGGCGACATGCGCTACGAGCGCACGTACACCGACGGCGCGCTCTACGCCCCGGTCACCGGCTTCTCCTCGCAGGTGCGCGGCGCGACCCAGCTGGAGGGCATCTACCAGGACGTGCTCAACGGCAGCGACGACCGCCTCAAGAGCCCGCTGGACCTGCTGACGGGCGACTCCGCGAAGCCGGGAGATGTGCTGACCACCATCGACCCGAAGGTGCAGCGTGCCGGTTTCGAGGCGCTCGGTGGCAAGAAGGGCGCCGCCGTGGCGGTCGACCCCAAGAGCGGCGAACTGCTCGGCGTCGTCAGCACCCCTTCCTTCGACCCGTCCACCATCAGCGGCAGCGGCAAGGACGACGACGCGGCCTGGCGGAAGCTGACCGCGCGGGACGGCAACGACAAGGACGACGACAAGCCGACGCTCAACCGCGCGCTGCGCCAGGCGGTGCCGCCCGGTTCCACCTTCAAGCTGGTCGTGGCCGCCGCCGCGCTGGAGGACGGGCTGTACTCGTCCGTGGACGAACCGACCCGCAGCCCGGACCCGTACACCCTCAAGGGCACCTCGACGCCGCTGGAGAACGAGAACAAGGCCGCGCCGTGCGAGAACGCCAGCCTGCGGACCGCGCTGCGCTACTCGTGCAACAACGTCTTCGCCAAGCTGGCCACGGACCTGGGCGCCGGGAAGGTGCGGAAGCAGGCCGAGAAGTTCGGCTTCGACGACGAGAAGCAGGATGTCCCGGTCCGCGCCGCCACCTCCAACTTCCCCAAGAAAATGGACGCCGCCCAGACGGGGCTGTCCGGCATCGGCCAGTTCGAGGTCACCGCGACGCCGCTCCAGATGGCGATGGTCTCCCAGGCCATCGCGAACGGCGGCGAACTCGTCGATCCGCACATGGTCTCCCGGGTGCAGGACTCCTCCGGGCACACACTGGAGTCGTTCGAGGACCCGGACAGCCACCGGGTGATGAGCCAGGACACCGCGTCACAGCTGCGGTCCGCGATGCGGACGGTGGTCGAGAAGGGCACCGGCAGCAACGCGCAGATCGACGGCATGACGGTCGGCGGCAAGACGGGTACGGCGCAGCACGGTGTGGACAACAGCGGCACCCCGTATGCGTGGTTCACCTCCTACGCACAGAACGCCGACGGCAAGCAGGTCGCGGTGGCCGTCGTGGTGGAGGACTCCGACGCGGCCCGAGCCGAGGTCAGCGGCAACGGTCTGGCGGCACCCATCGCGAAGAAGATGATGCGGGCCGCGCTGGGCTGAGGCCGCACGGCGGTCCGGCGGGCGGTGCGAAGAGGGGCCGCCGTCTGACAGGGAGCGCACGAAGTGGTAGAAACGCGGAGGAAACCCACCGCCCCGCGGAAAGGAGTCGCCATGTCGTCCAAGCGTCGGCGCAAGAAGAGGGCCCGCCGTAAGAACGCGGCCAACCACGGCCGTCGGCCCCAGTCCTGAGCAAGGTTCCCCGCGTGCGGCGGCCCCGCACGCGGGGAACCCCCAGGACCAACGCGGGTCAACCTACGCGCAGTTGGCGCCGTACCCCCGGCCCGGCCCGCCTCGTTGTGCGGGTATGCACACTCGAACGTTCTCCCGGCGTCTCGCCGGCACCGTTGTCGCCGCCGTCGCGGCCCTCCCCCTGCTGACCGCCCAGAGCGCCGCCGCGCACCCGCTCGCCCCCGGCACGGGCAGACCCGTCCCGGAGCCCACCGTGCGGCCCGGTCTCCTGCTGACCGTCTCCGACGCCCGGCACACCCTTGTCCGCGGTGTCCGTCTGCTGTGCGAGCCCGTACCGCACGGCCGCCACCCGAGGGCGGCCGAGGCGTGCGCGGCACTCGACAGGGCAGGCGGCGACCCGGCCGCACTGCGCGCCGCACCCGGCTTCTGCACCCTGCGGTTCGCCCCGGTGACCGTCACCGCCGAGGGCACCCACCGGGGGAAGCACGTCTCGTGGCGGAAGACCTACCCGAACGCGTGCGCGATGCAGCGGGCGACCGGCCCTCTCTTCGCCTTCTGACGCCCGCCCCGCGTCACCGCAGCACACCGCAGGAGGCCGGGCGGCCCCACGCGCCGGGGGCGGGCCCCACCCGGGCCCGCCCCCGTGCTCGCTCGTGCGCGTCCGCCTACAGTGCGGCGGCCCCCGGCTTGACCATGCCGCGGACCGTGCGCGAGTCGACGAACTCGCCCAGGGCCGTCATCTCCCACTCCCCGGAGAACTGCCGGATGAACTTCGCCATGAGCACACCGGTCCGCGGCTCGGAGTGCGTCAGATCGAACCGCACCAGCTCCCCGCCGCCGGCGTCCAGCAGCCGGCAGTACGCCTTGGCGACGTCGGTGAACTTCTGCCCGGAGAAGGAGTTGACGGTGAAGACCAGCCCCGTCACCTCGGGCGGCAGATCGCCGAGGTGGACAGTGATGACCTCGTCGTCCCCGGCGCCGTCACCGGTGAGGTTGTCCCCGGAGTGCTGGATGACGCCGCCGAGGATGGCGAGCTTGCCGAAGTAGCAGGCGTCGATCTTCTTGCGGTTGGCGTCGTAGGCGATCACCGAGGCGTCGAGGTCGATGTCCTTGGCGCGGCGCCCGGCCCGGAAGACCGGCTCCCAGCCGAGCCCCATCCGCACCGAGGTGAGCAGCGGCCGGCCGCCCTTGACCAGCGAGACCGTCTGGTTCTTCTGGAGGCTGACCCGCCCCTTGTCCAGGTTGATCTTCCCCGGCGCCGCGGGCGCCGAGGCCGGCGCGGCGGGAGCGGTGGGAGCGGCCGGTGCCGGGGCGGCGGCAGCGGCCGGGGCGGGCGCCGGTGCGGCGGGCGCGGCGGCCGGGGCCGCGGGCTCCTCCACGTTCACCCCGAAGTCGGTGGCGATCCCGCCCAGCCCGTCGGCGTAGCCCTGGCCTACGGCACGCACCTTCCAGGCGCCGTTCCTGCGGTACAGCTCCACGACCAGCAGCGCCGTCTCGGAGCCGAGCTGCGGCGGGGTGAAGGTGGCGAGCACCGTGCCGCCGGCCGCGTCCCGGATGGTGGCGGTGGGCTCCGTGCCCGCGAAGGTGGCACCGGGCGTGTCCAGGCTCGCGGTGACGACGACCTTCTCGATCTCGGCGGGAACGGCTCCGGTCTCCACCGTGATGGTGTCGGCGGCGCCGCTGCTGTGGGTCACGCCGGGCGCGGTCGGCTGGTTGTAGAAGACGAAGTCGTCGTCCGAACGCACCTTGCCCTGCGGGCTCAGCAGCAGGGCCGAGACGTCGAGCTTGGTGGGTGCGGTCACGTCCACCGCCACGCGCTGCGCGGTCAGCGGCAGATTGGAGCCGGGAGTCATTGCGGTCATGCCGAAGGTAACGACCAGCCGCGCTTTGCGGTTCCTTTGCCGAGACACCGTTCGGTCACGGCCGTACGGGTGACGGCGCGCGCCCGGCCAGCGGCCGGGCGGTCCGGGCCCTCACCACCCGTTGCCGCCCCACGCCCGGCCGGCCAGGGGCGGGGGACGGCGCGGCCGAGGTGCAGCGTGGCCAGGAGGGGCGCAACCTGGAAGGCATGAGCTCGGTCATAGTGGTCCACCCGCCCCTGCCCGGCGGCGGCCGGCACGTCACCGCACACGGCGAGCCGCTGGGCACCGCCTACGGTCTGACCGATCTGATCGAATACCTCAGCCGGGCCGGCCTCGATGTCGCTACTGTCGATCTGTACGACGAATCAGTGATCGAATGGCAGGGCGGCAACCATCTCGTCTGGGGCCGCGAAGCCGACTAGGAGGACCGCCGGGCGCGGGGGACGCGCCGACGCGGCAAGGGGAGGGGCGGCATGCACCGGGAGGGACAGCAGAAGGCGGAGGACACCCGTTTCCCCTGGCTGTGGCTGCTGCCGGGGTTCCTGGTGGTGCTCGGCCTGGTGGTGTGGGGGATCGTCGTCTACCCCGATCTGCCCGACCGGGTGCCGCAGCACTTCGGCAGCGACGGAGTGGACCAGTACGCCGACAAGTCGGTGTTCAGCGTCTTCCTCCCCGTCCTCGTCCCGGCCGGGATGCTCGTGGTGATGGCTGGCACCGCGTACGCGACGCTGCGGATGACACCCGGCTCCGAGCTGCCGCCCGGACGTTCCGTCTCGCCCTTCGTCAACCGGCCGGCGACCCGGGCGGGAGCGCGGAGGCTCGCCCGGGCCCAGCTCTTCCTCGCCTTCTGCGTGGGGCTGACGATGGCCGGTGCCTGCACCGCCATGTGGAGCACCGACCCGCAGCACGAGACCGCGACGTCCCAGCTCCTCGTCCTGGTGCTGGCGCCGATGGCGGTGGGTGTCGGCGCCGTCCTGCTGACGGCTCTCCGGGACCGGGCGGCACCGGCCGCGGGGCGCCGCGGCGGACCGCCTACTTCCGGCTGAGCGTCTGCAACTGCTGGCTGGTCGAGATCAGGTCCTTGGCCTCCTGCTCGGTGCTCACCATGGGCTGCGAACCGTGCAGCGGGACGCCGGCGCTCTCCGGCATGAACCGTACGGCGAGCAGACCGATCAGACCGCTGACGATCAGATAGGCGCCCGGCACCAGGTCGTTGCCGGTCGCACTGACCAGTCCCTCGGTGATCAGCGGCGTCGTACCGCCGAACGCGGCGACGGAGAAGTTGAAGCCGATGCCCATGGCGGCGTAGCGCACGCTCGTGGGGAAGAGCGCGGGCAGTGTGGCGGCCGAGGGCGCGGCGAACCCGGCCAGCAGCGTGGCCAGGATCAGCACCCCGAGGGCGGGCAGCAGCCAGCCGTCGGCGCGGATCAGCAGGAAGGCGGGGACGGCCAGCACGATCTGGCCCACGGCCGCCCAGCGGTAGACGGGACGCCGGCCCACCCGGTCGCTCAGCCGTCCGATGAAGGTGATCAGGACGACCACCCACACCATGCCGACCAGTACGAGGATGTCGGAGGTCGTGCCGCCCCTGCCCAGCACCTCGGTCTGATAGGTCGGCAGATAGCCGGTGACCATGTAGTTCGTCACGTTGTACAGCAGCACGAGACCGATGCAGATGAGCAGCGGCTGCCAGTGCCTGCGCAGGATGGTGCGGAACTCGTGCCGGTTGGTCTCCCGCTCCGCGAGCTTCTGGTCGTGCTCGTCCAACTGCTGCTGGAAGGCGGGGGACTCCTCCAGTTTGAGCCGCATGTACAGACCGATGAGGCCCAGCGGTCCGGCGATCAGGAACGGGATGCGCCAGCCCCAGGAGAGCATCTGATCGTCGGTCAGCGCCAGGTTGAGCACCGTGACCAGGAGCGAACCGAGCGCGTACCCGACGAACGTGCCGAAGTCGAGCCAGCTGCCGAGGAAGCCGCGCCGCCGGTCGGGGGAGAACTCCGCGATGAAGGTGGTGGCGCCGCCGTACTCACCGCCGGTGGAGAAGCCCTGCAGCATACGGGCGACCAGCAGCAGGATGGGCGCGGCGATCCCGATGGTGGCGTAGCTGGGGATGAAACCGATCAGGAAGGTGCCGAACGCCATCAGGATCATCGTGGCGGCGAGCACCTTCTGCCGGCCCAGTTTGTCACCGAGCGGGCCGAAGAAGAGGCCACCGAGCGGCCGGACGACGAAGGCGGCGGCGAAGGTCGCGAACGAGGCGAGCAGCTGGGCGGCGTCGGAGGCTCCGGGGTAGAAGACCTTGCCGATGGTGGCGGCCAGGTAGCTGTAGACGCCGAAGTCGAACCACTCCATGCAGTTGCCGAGCGCCGAGGCGGACACCGCCCGCTTGAGCATGGGCGCTTCGACGACCTGCACGTCGTCCTTGGTGAACGGCCTGCCCTTGCGCCGCATCCTGCGCACCAGCTCGTCGCGCACCTGACGGGGCAGCTCGGCGACCGCGTGCGGTACGTGCCGGGCCGCCGCCGCCTTGCCCCCCGGTTGTCGCTTGGGGCTCTCTGTCACGTCGGCATTCACACCCTTTGTTCCGTATGGCCGAAAGGCTGGATCTGCTCGATCGTACGGAAAGGGCCGAGCGGATCCCGGAACCGGGTTGCCGGACTCGCCGCGTCACACACGTGACAGCCACACAGACGCCGAGTTGACCAGGGGTGACGCAGCCCGAGGACCCCGGGGGGGGCCGGGCGGCTCAGCAGACGCCGTCGCCGGGCTTCGGGTTGGCCAGACCGACCAGCGGACGCAGTCGCAGACCGACCCAGGTGCCGACCAGCGCGACAGCGCCCCAGATCCAACCGTGCAGGCTACCTGATGCGATACCGGCCAGGTACGCGCCGATGTTGCAGCCGCCCGCCAGCCGGGCCCCGACGCCCATCAGGATGCCGCCGAGCACGGCCGCGCCCGCCGTACGCCAGGCCACGCCCTTGTGCAGGGTCCACACCCCGCCGGCAGCAGCGGCGACCGCCGCACCGATCATGATGCCGAGGTCCGTGAGGCTGGTCTTGTCGGCCAGCACGGGACCGGACAGCGCCTGGGCCTGCCCCGGCTGCCGCCAGTACGCCCAGTGCTCGGGCGAGCCGCCGAGTACGCCCACCAGCTTCGAGCCCCACAGTGCGAACGCGCTGGTCACACCCCATGCGCCGCCCGAGACCAGCAGCACGGCCGCGCCCAGCACCGCGAGCACCAACGCGCCGGCGGCCAGCGGCCACGAACCGCGCACGATCCGCGCCAACGCGCCTCGTGCGGACGGGGGCACACCGATGGGCGGCGGGTTGCGCCGCGCCTGCACCCGGCGCGAGACCAGCACGACGAGCGCCAGCAGCACCAGCGTCACCGCGAGCGAGCCGGCCCAGCCCAGGTGGTCGGAGAAGAGCACCGGGTCGACGGCGGGCAGATCGCTCCACAGGCCGTACTGCCAGGCGGCGAGGGTGGACCCGACGACGAAGCCGCCCAGGGTCAGCACGATGGTGCTCTGCCCCGAGCCGACGGCGAACAGCGTCCCGGAGGCGCAGGCCCCGCCCAGCTGCATACCGACGGCGAAGAGGAAGGCGCCCACCAGCAGGGCGACACCGATCGGCCCGGCACTCGGTGCGGGCGCCGCCCCGAACAACCCGGTCCCGGTGCCGATGACCAGGGCGAAGAGGGTGGCGGTCGTACCGAGCAGCAGGGCATGCGCGCGCAGCCCGGTGCCGTTGCCGACGGCGATCAGCTGCCGCCAGGCCGAGGTGAAGCCGAAGCGCGAGTGGAAGAGCCCGACGCCCAGGGCGATGCCGAGCAGCAGCAGAATGCCCGGCTTGGTGCCGTGCGCCGACCAGACGTAGCCGGTCAGCGCCAGCCCGATCACCAGGGAGACGACGAGCGGCACCCGGCGTACGGCGGGTGCGGCGGGCGCCTCGGGAGCGGGCAGCCGGGTGGGAGCGGGGGCCAGCAGCGTGCTGGTACGTGCGGGAGAGGGAGCGGTCGTCACTGGGTCTCCGTGCGAGCGGGAGGCGGGCGGGACGGACAGCGGTGACGGCACCGAGAGACCGTCTCGCTCAGCGAGACGGGTCATGGACGCACAGAGGCGTGCCGACCTGCGGGGCGCCGTCAGTGGTGGGGACGGCGACAGAGCGCGTCGTCCACGCTCCACGCGGTGGCCGCGAAGAGCGTGAGTTCGAGCGCCAGCAGGCACGCGGGTCCGGACATGCGGGCAACGGTAATCGACATGGCCGATTCCGCACCCCCTCGTCTCGCGCTGCGAGACGAGATGTGAGACAGAACGGACGACGAAGGGCCGCCCCCTCTTCCGGCAGGGCGGCCGACGCTCCCCCGCCGTACCGGCCCACACCGACGACGGCCCGCCCCGGCACCGCCGACAGCACGACAGCCCGGCACGGCGCGGACTTCCCCCGGCCGTTCCGGCCAGCGCGACGAAACCGGCGCGGCCGTACCGGCACCACGACGACACCAGCCCGGCGGCCCCCACCCAGCCCCACCGGCAGCGCGGCGGTTCCGGCACGGCCGCACCGGCGGCACGACGCCCCCAGCCCGGCAGCCTGCATACGGCCGCGTCGGCAGCGCGGCGGCATCGGCAGCAAGACGGCCCACCCGGCCGTGCCGTCGCCGGCGCGGCGGATCCACACCGCGCCGACAACGAGACAGCCCCGGCGCGACGGACACACCGCGCCGACAACGAGACGGCCCCAGCCCGGTGGCCCCGCCGCGCCGGGGCCGTGGTCGTCACCGGGCAGGCCCTCCCACCCGCGCGCCGGGTCGCGGGCGATACGGACCGGTGCACCCGGCGCGCCGGGAGACGTGCCCCGCCACAGCGGGAAAACCGCACCCGGCCCACCCGGAGACGCACCCCGCCACAGCGGGAAACCAGCACCCGGTTCAACGCGAAGCCGCCCCGGTTCAACGCATAGCCACGCTCCGATTCAGCGGGAGCGGGCCTTGAAGGCTGCCTTGCGGGCCGTCTTGGCGACGTGCTTGTCCGGGTGCACCCGTCCCATCGTCTCCAGCACATCGGCGGTCGCCGGGTGGTCCACCCGCCACGCCTTGTCGAAGAACCCGGTGTGCTGGTCGACCAGGTCCCGCACCAGCTCGCGCAGTTCCTCGGGCTCGCCGGTGGTGGCGACCTGGGCGGCGATGGTGTCGATGGTCAGCCAGAAGACCATCTCCTCGTCCGGCTGCGGCACCTCTCCCGTGGCGTGCTCGGCGAGCCAGACGCGGGCCAGTCCGCCCAGTTGCCGGTCGTCCAGCACCTCGCGCAGTGCGGGTTCGGCCTCGTGCCCCGCCAGGGAGAGGGCCTGCTGGCAGGCGAGCCGGCGTACCGGTGCTCCCTCGTCGGTGCCGCGTGCCGCCGCCAGCAGTTCGCGGGCGGCGCCCAGGGTGCCCACCGGGGCGGGGGCTTCGTCCGCATCCCGTTCGGCACCGTCCGCATCCTGGGACGCGTCGGCCTCCGTCCCGGTGCGCGCGGCGAACCACAGCTCGATCTCGCGCCGCGCGTTCTCCTCGGTGTAGACGGGGAGGGCCGCCAGCAGCCGGTCGGCCCCGGCGTGGGCGAGGTCGCCGACGGCGGGGACGTCGAGGCCCGCCTCCCGCATCCGCTCCCGTACGCCGTACAGCCCCAGTGGGGTGAGCCGCACCATGCCGTAGCGGGAGACGTCCTCCTCCCCCAGTTCGCCGAACTCGGGGACCTCCTCGCCCTCGCCCGCCTCCTGGGTGAGGGCCTCGTCCACCGGCCGGTACTCCACCAGCCCGGTCGGCGCCAGCATGCGGAACTGTTCGTCCAGCCGCATCATCGCCGAGGAGACCTCTTCCAGCACCTCGTCGGTGGGCTCGTCCATCCCCTCGGGGACGATCATGGAGGCGGCCAGCACGGGCAGCGGCACCATCGCGCCGGCGCCGACGGCCGGGTCGGTGGCCGTGAGCAGGTAGAGGTTGCCCAGGGCGCCGTCGAGTGCCTCGCTCTCCTCGTCCATGTCCCAGTCGAGTGCGTCCGGGTCGATGGCGTCCGGGTCGATCTCGCCGTCCTCGCCGATCGCGCCCTCGACGCCGCCGAGCAGCTCTTCGAAGCTGGGCGTGGCGGCGTCGGCCAGGACCGTCTCCAGGCCGCTGCGCCACAGGTCGAGGATCTCGGCGGGGGCGGGCACGGCCGCGTCGGGGGCACCGGTCAGTCCGCCGAGGTCGGCGTCGGGCGTCGCCAGTCCGAAGACCTCGTCCCCGCCCGGTTCGCCCGTCCCCGGTTCGCCGCCGCCGGCCTCGGACATCTCCTCCTCCACCAGCAGCAGACCGGTGTCCACGGCGAAGTCCCAGGCGTCCGCGGCGAGCGCCGGGGCGTCCTCGTCACCGGTCAGTCCCAGATGTGCGGCGGCGTCCTTGAGCTGCTCGGACAGCAGTTCGCCGCCCGCCCCGACCGGGACCCCGTCCGCCGCGGCCTGCCGCGCCCAGCGGGTGAGTTCGACGGCGCGGGCGAGCAGCGGTGCGGCCAGCGCGTCCCGTGCCAGTTCGGCATCGGAGGGCAGCCGTACGGGCGGCAGGGTGGGACGGTCGTCACCGGTCATGTGCGGGTTCATCTCCTAGGGGTCCTACGGCGGAGCCGGACGGTGCGGGGACCAGCGTAGACGGCTTGTGTCCACCGCCGCCCGAATCGTGCACGGTCACTGTGACGTCCCGGCGGCCCGGACCGTCAGCCTTCTGTCACGACCTTGACAACTGCTGTTCGCCCGCCATGCTTTACGCGCGTTGACACTGCCCGCGTCCGGCCGCATCCGTGCCCGGACGCATGTCCCCGAGCCGCTGACGTCCCGCGCCCATCCCGTGCCTCACCGACCCCGCTCCGCCGGTCCCGTCCGCTCCTTCCGCACCCCTTCACACCCGCTCGCTTCCGCCCGTGTCCGCTCACATCCGCCAGCACCCCGGAGGAACCCGTGCCGTCCCGCACCGCACCCTCTTCCCCACCGCCGTCGGCGGCGTCCGTCCCGTCCCCGTCCGGTCCCGGCCGCCGCGCCGCCCGGCTGCGGATGGCCGCGGCACTGACCGCCGCCGCCGTATGCGCCACGCTGCCGGCCCTGTCCGCCTCGGCGGCCACCGCCCCGGCACCGGCCGCCGCCGCGGCGCACCCGCGCATCCACGACATCCAGGGCACCACCCGGATCTCCCCCCTCGCGGGGCAGCACGTGAGCGAGGTGCCCGGCGTCGTCACCGGGGTGCGGGACTTCGGCTCGTCCCGCGGGTTCTGGCTCCAGGACCCCCGTCCGGACCGTGATCCGGCCACCAGTGAGGGGATCTTCGTCTTCACCGGCCGGGAGAGCCCCGGCGTGGCGATCGGCGACGCCCTGCGGGTCTCCGGCCAGGTCAGCGAGTACTACCCGGGCGGCGAGCAGGCAGGCGGCCAGTCGCTCACGGAGCTCACCCGGGCCGACTGGCGGACCGTCGGGACGGGCCGCCCCCTCCCGCGTGCCTTCCGGCTCACCCCGCGTTCCGTGCCGAAGCCCTACGCGCCCCGGGCCGGTGGCGGCAGCATCGAGGATCTCGCGCTGCGGCCCGGCCGGTACGCGCTGGACCGGTACGAATCACTGGAGGGCATGCGGGTCGCCGTCCGCGATGTCCGCGTCACCGGGCCCACCAGCCGCTACCACGACCTGTGGGTCACCACCGACCGGCACCAGAACCCGACCCCGCGCGGCGGCACCCTGTACGGCTCGTACGACGACCAGAACGGCGCCCGGGTGAAGGTCTCCTCGCTGCTGCCGCTGGACGCCCGCCCCTTCCCCCGGGCGAACGTGGGCGATGAGCTGCGCGGCACCACCGAAGGCCCGCTCGACTACGAGCAGTTCGGCGGCTACACGCTGCGCGCCACCACCCTGGGCACGCACCGCGACAACCAGCTGGAGCGCGAGCGCACCCGCAAGCAGCGCGCGGACGAACTGGCGGTGGCCACCTACAACGTGGAGAACCTCTCCCCCGCCTCCGAGCCCGCGAAGTTCCGGCGGCTCGCGGAGGGCCTGGTCACCCATCTGTCCTCGCCGGACATCGTGACCGTGGAGGAGGTGCAGGACGACACCGGGCCGCAGGACGACGGCACGGTCGGGGCGGAGGAGACCATGACCCTGCTCACCGAAGCTGTCGAGAAGGCGGGCGGCCCCTCCTACGCGTGGCGCCAGATCGACCCGGTCGACAAGGCGGACGGCGGCCAGCCCGGCGGCAACATCCGGGTCGCGCTCCTCTACAACCCGAAGCGGGTCTCGTTCGTGGACCGGCCCGGCGGGGACGCGACGACACCGGTGAAGGTCGTCGAGGAGAACGGCAGGCCCGCACTGTCGGCCTCGCCCGGCCGGATCGCCCCGCAGGACGAGGCGTGGCGGGCCAGCCGCAAGCCCCTGGCGGGCGAGTTCCGCTTCCGCGGCCGTACGGTCTTCGTGATCGCCAACCACTTCAGCTCGAAGGGCGGTGGCGACCTGGACGGGGATCAGCCGCTGGAGGGCCGCTTCCAGCCGCCCGCCCGGCACTCGGAGCCGCAGCGCATCGAGCAGGGCAAGCTGCTGAACGCCTTCGTCCGGGACATCCGGGCACTGGACCCGGACGCCCTCGTCGTCGCGGGCGGCGATTTCAACGACTTCTCCTTCTCGCCCACGCTGGACGCGCTGCGTTCCGGGAAGGCGCTGACCAGCCCGCTGGAGCGGCTGCCCGCGAACGAGCGGTACGGCTACGTCTTCAACGGCAACTCGCAGACGCTGGACCATCTGCTGACCAGCCCGGGCGCGGGCCGTCCCGAGTACGACATCGTCCACATCAACGCCGAGTTCGCCGACCAGACCAGCGACCACGACCCGTCGGTCGTACGGATCCGCCGACGCTGAGCAGGCCGGCCCGCGCCGCCGCCGGCCGGGGCGGCGCGGGCGCGGCGCCTACCGCTGGTGCGGGGGAACGGAGCCGCCCGGCGCCGGGGAGGGCGGCGGCCCGGCCTGCGCCTGCGGATACGGGTGTGCCTGCGGATACGGCTGCGTCTGCAGGTGCGGCTGCGGCTGGGGCTGGGGCTGGCCCGGCGCACGGGAGTCCGGCCCCCTCCCGTCCGTCCCCGTCAGGTCCCGCACCAGCAGCGCGGCCCCGGCGACGGCGCCCGGCATCAGGAAGACGGCCACCAGGGGGACGAGGAACAGCAGGGCGAGCGGTACCCCGAAGCCGAGGGCGAGCCCCCGCCGGGTGCGCAGCATCGCCAGCCGTTCCCGTACGGGGATGCCCCTGCGCTGCATGGCGACGGACGCCAGTTCCAGGGTGAGGAAGAAGCCGGTGACGCAGAAGCCGAGCACGGGGATGACCGTCTGGCCGACGACGGGCACGAAACCGAGGAGGAACAGCGGCACCGTCCAGCGCAGGGTGCGCCACAGCACGTACAGGCTGTCGGTGAGTCCGAGCCACAGCTCGCGCCACAGGGACAGTTCCACGACGCCCTCGGGCAGCCCTCCGGCGTCCTCCTCCACCTTCTCCGAGAGCTTGTCGTAGAACAGTTCACCGACCAGCAGCGAGACGGCGGCGAAGCTGAGCACCGCCAGCATCAGTACGGCGATCCACAGCAGTACGGCGAAGACGGTACGCAGCACCGTCTGCCAGGGCGAGCCCCAGTCGTCGGCGAAGGGGGTCGCCCAGGCGGCGATGTCGTCGGCCCAGAAGGCCAGACCGGTCAGCGCGGCGGCGTAGAGGACGAGGGTGACCAGCGCGGGCAGCAGCCCGAACCCGAACCATCTGCCGTGGGTGAGCACCCAACGCTGGCCTTGTCCCAAGTACCGCAGTCCAGCCCCAAGATCACGCATGCCCGCAAGCCTATGGCTTGCGGGCATGCGCATGCTCAAGCTGTTACGCGGCCTTCGCGATCGGTGCTCAGTTGTGACTGTGCAGCGCCTCGTTGAGGCCGCCCCACGAGCCGCTGCGCGGCAGGGCCTCGACGGTGCCGGTCACCGAGTTGCGGCGGAAGAGCAGGTTGTCGGCGCCGGCCAGCTCCAGGGCCTTGACGATCTGGCCGTCGGGCAGGGTGATACGGGTGCCGGCGGTGACGTAGAGCCCCGCCTCGACCACGCAGTCGTCGCCCAGCGGGATGCCGAGGCCCGCCTCGGCACCGATCAGGCAGCGCGCGCCCACGGAGACGACCTGCTTGCCGCCGCCGGAGAGGGTGCCCATGATCGAGGCGCCGCCGCCCAGGTCGGTGCCGTCCCCGAGGACGACGCCCGCGCTGATGCGGCCCTCCACCATGGAGGTGCCCAGCGTGCCGGCGTTGAAGTTGCAGAAGCCCTCGTGCATGACGGTGGTGCCCTCGGCCAGGTGGGCGCCCAGGCGGACCCGGTCGGCGTCGCCGATGCGCACACCCTTGGGGACGACGTAGTCCGTCATCCGCGGGAACTTGTCG
This sequence comes from Streptomyces albus subsp. albus, assembly GCF_000725885.1. Lineage (GTDB taxonomy): Bacteria > Actinomycetota > Actinomycetes > Streptomycetales > Streptomycetaceae > Streptomyces > Streptomyces albus. The sequence continues at coordinate 98,012 of NZ_JODR01000012.1, forward strand.
ACGCTGGTGACGGTCAGATAGGTGCCGGAGGCCCGGGCGGCGAGCCGTACCTCTTCGACCTTGTCCACCGGGACGGGGCCGATGTTGGTCCAGGCGACATTGGCCAGGTGGGCGAACTGCCCCTCCAGGCTGACGCCGTGCGGCTTGACCAGCCGGTGGCTGAGCAGGTGCAGCCGCAGATAGACGTCGTGGGCGTCCAGCGGCTTGTCGTCCAGGGCGGCGATGACCGTGCGGACGGCCACGATCTCGACCCCGCGGCGGGGGTCCTCGCCCAGGGCCTGCGGCGCCTCCCCGCCGAGCAGCTCGGCGGCGCGCTCGGCGCTCAGCCGTTCCGTACCGGCCGGGCCGGGCTCGGCGGCCAGCTCGGGCTGCGGGAACCAGGTGTCCAGGACGGTGCCGTCGGCCGCGATGGTGGCCAGGCCGGCGGCGACGGCTCCGGTGGTGCTGGGGTTGGGTGCTTCGGTCATATCTCGAACGCTATCCGGATTCGGCGGAGGATGACGAACCGGTCCACCGACCGGTCACGGGGCGTCACCCTGCTCCCCCAGGACGCGGGCGAGCGCGGCGCGCACCTCCGCCCGGTCGAAGGGCCGGTCGGTGAGCAGGTACTGGAGCAGCAGGCCGTCGATGATCGCGACCAGGGCGCGGGCGGTGGGCAGATCGGGGGTGTGCCGGGCCAGCACGGTCACCATGTCGTCCAGCCAGGCGGCGGCGACGGGCTGGAGCAGAGGGCGGCGCAGCGCGGCCAGGTACAGCTCGTACTCCAGCCGGATCCGTCCGCGCCCTTCGGAGGCGTAGTCCTCCAGCACGGCAGTCAGCCCGTCGGCGAGGGGAACGTCCTTCGAGAGCCGGCTGCCCCAGCTCTCGATGGTGGTCTGCGGCTCGGAGTTGACCTGTTCCAGGGCGGCGAGCAGCAGTTCGTCGAGGCTCGCGAAGTGGTAGGTGGTGGAGCCGAGGGGGACGTTCGCCTCGGCGGCGACGGCACGGTGACTGAGGGCGGCGATGCCCTTCAGCTCCACGATGCGGATGGCCGCGTCGATGATCCGCTGGCGCCGCTCGGGGTCGTACCGCCGGACCATCAGTGGGTGCCGTCCAGGTTGAGGACGACGACCCCGCAGATCACCAGGAGCAGCCCGAGGATCTTCGCGGCGGTGACGGCCTCCCCGATGAAGACCATGCCGATCAGGGCGATGGCCGCCGTCCCCGCGCCGGACCAGATGGCGTAGGCGGTGCCCACGGACATGGTCTTGAGGGTGTGGGCGAGCAGTACGAACGCCACGACGTATCCGGCGGCCGTCACCAGCGAGGGCACCAGCTTGCTGAAGCCGTCGCTGTACTTCATCGCCGTCGTTCCCAGCACCTCGGCGAGGATCGCGCCCGCCAGCGTCACATACACCATACGTACGAGCGTACACAACGATGCGTACGGGTGTACGCAAAAGCTGGTGGACAGACGAACGGCCGCGCACCCAGCGGGTGCGCGGCCGTCCACGAAGGCCCGGGCGGGTCGCTCAGACGTTGAAGCCCAGCGCCCGCAGCTGCTCGCGGCCGTCGTCGGTGATCTTGTCGGGGCCCCACGGCGGCATCCAGACCCAGTTGATCCTCAGCTCGTTGACGATCCCCTCGGTGGCCGAACGGGCCTGGTCCTCGATGACGTCGGTCAGCGGGCAGGCCGCCGACGTGAGCGTCATGTCGATGGTCGCCACGTTCGAGTCGTCGATGTGGATGCCGTAGACCAGGCCGAGGTTGACGACGTCGATCCCCAGCTCGGGGTCGACGACGTCCATCATCGCCTCGCGGACCTCGTCCTCGCTCGCGGGCTTGGTGGTCATCTCGGTCATGCGGTCTTCTCCTTGGCCGAGTCGGCTGCGGTCCCCAGCGCCTGTGCCGTCGCGTCCTTCCACGCCATCCAGCTCAGAAGGGCGCACTTCACCCGCGCCGGGTACTTCGAGACCCCGGCGAACGCCACGGCGTCCTCCAGCAGGTCCTCCATGCTGTCGTCCGGCTCCAGCTGGCCCTTGGACTGCATCAGCTCCAGGAAGGTCTCCTGGATCCTGCGGGCCTCGGACAGCTCCTTGCCGACGAGCAGCTCGTTGAGCACCGAGGCGCTGGCCTGGCTGATGGAACAGCCCTGGCCCTCGTACGAGACGTCCTCGATCCGTTCGCCGTCGTACCGCACCCGCAGGGTGATCTCGTCACCGCACGTCGGGTTGACGTGGTGCACCTCGGCATCGCCCTCGCGCAGTCCACGCCCGTGCGGGTTCTTGTAGTGATCCAGGATGACGTCCTGGTACATCGAGTCCAGCTTCACCGACAGCCCCTATGCGAAGAAATTCCGAACGTGCTCCAGGCCGTCCGCCAGGGCATCCACCTCGGCGGGCGTGGAGTACAGATAGAACGACGCTCGCGTCGTCGCGGGAATTCCGTACCGCAGGCAGACGGGACGGGCGCAGTGGTGGCCCACGCGGACCGCGATGCCCTGTTCGTCCAGCACCTGCCCCACGTCGTGCGGGTGGATGTCACCGAGCGTGAAGGAGATCGTCGCGCCGCGGTCCTCGGCCGTGGTGGGGCCGATGATCCGCAGGTCCGGGATGTCCTTCAGCCGGCGCACGGCGTACTCCGTCAGCGCGTGCTCGTGCTGCTGGATCCGCTCCATGCCGATCGACGTCAGGTAGTCCACCGCGGCACCCAGCCCGACCGCCTGGGCGATCGGCGGGGTGCCGGCCTCGAACTTGTGCGGGGCCGGAGCGTACGTCGACGAGTGCATCGTGACGGTCTCGATCATCTCCCCGCCGCCGAGGAACGGCGGCAGGTCGTTGAGCAGCTCCTGGCGCCCCCACAGCACACCGATGCCGGTGGGGCCGCACATCTTGTGCCCGGTGAAGGCCACGAAGTCGGCCTGGAGGGCCTGCACGTCCAGCGGCATGTGCGGCGCCGCCTGGGAGGCGTCCACCACCACCAGCGCGCCCACCTCCTGCGCCCGCCGCACGATGTCCTCGACGGGGTTGAAGGTGCCCATGATGTTGGAGACGAGGGTGAGCGCGACCACCTTGGTGCGCTCCGTGATCAGCTCCTCGATCCCGGCCAGGTCCAGCCGGCCCTCGTCGGTGAGGCCGAACCACTTCAGCTTCGCGCCCGTGCGCTGCGACAGCAGCTGCCAGGGAACGATGTTGGAGTGGTGCTCCATCTCCGTGATGACGATCTCGGTGTCCCGCTCGACGCGGTAGGGCTCGTCGGCCCAGCCGAGCATGTTCGCCACCAGGTTCAGCGACTCGGAGGCGTTCTTGGTGAAGATCACCTCGTCACGGCTGGGAGCGTTGATGAACGCGGCGACCTTGTCGCGCGCGCCCTCGTACAGCGCCGTGGCCTCCTCGGCCAGCACATGCACGCCGCGGTGGACGTTGGCGTTGTGCTTCTCGTAGTAGTCGGCCAGCGCGTCCAGCACCTGGGTCGGCTTCTGCGAGGTCGCGGCATTGTCCAGGTAGACGAGCTTGCGCCCGTCGTGCACCTGGCGGTCCAGGACGGGGAAGTCCTTGCGGATGGCCTCGGTGTCCAGCAGGCCCGGCAGCTGTGTCACGCAGTGGCACCACCCTTCACGTACTGCTCGTAGCCCTCTTCCTCCAGCTTGTCGGCCAGCTCGGCGCCGCCGGACTCGACGATGCGGCCCTTGGCGAACACGTGCACGTGGTCGGGCTTGATGTAGCGGAGGATGCGGGTGTAGTGGGTGATCAGCAGGGTGCCGACCTCGCCCGTCTCGCGGACCCGGTTGACGCCCTCGGAGACGACACGCAGCGCGTCGACGTCCAGACCCGAGTCGGTCTCGTCCAGGATCGCGATCTTCGGCTTGAGCAGCTCCAGCTGGAGGATCTCGTGGCGCTTCTTCTCACCGCCGGAGAAGCCCTCGTTCACGTTGCGCTCGGCGAACTTCGGGTCGATGGAGAGCCGCTCCATGGCCTCCTTGACCTCCTTGACCCAGGTCCGCAGCTTGGGGGCCTCGCCGCGGATGGCGGTGGCGGAGGTGCGCAGGAAGTTGGAGACGGAGACACCGGGGACCTCGACCGGGTACTGCATGGCGAGGAAGACACCGGCGCGGGCGCGCTCGTCGACGGACATCTCCAGGACGTCCTCGCCGTCGAGCTTCACCGAGCCGCCGGTGACGGTGTACTTGGGGTGGCCGGCCAGCGAGTAGGCCAGCGTCGACTTGCCGGAGCCGTTCGGGCCCATGATCGCGTGCGTCTCGCCCTGCTTCACGGTCAGGTCGACGCCGCGCAGAATCTCGTTCGGGCCACCCTCGGTCTCGACGGAGACGTGCAGGTCGTTGATCTCAAGCGTTGCCATGGGGACTTCAGGACTCCTGTGTGACGGAGACGAGCACATCGTCCCCTTCGATCTTTACGGGGTACACGGGGACGGGGCGGGTGGCGGGCAGTCCGGAGGGCTTCCCGGTCCGCAGGTCGAAGCGCGAACCGTGCAGCCAGCACTCGATGGTGCAGTCCTCCACGTCGCCCTCCGAGAGCGACACGTTCGCGTGCGAGCAGATGTCGTTGATGGCGAAGACCTCGCCCTCGGTGCGGACCACCGAGACCGGGACCCCGTCCAGCTCCACCCGCAGCGGGGTGTCGTCCTCCAGCTCGCTGAGCGACGCGACGCGTTCGAAGCCTTCCTCGCTCATGAGACGGACGCCTCCAGCTCGGCGTCGATCTTGGCGAGCAGCCGCTCCTCCAGGTCGGGCAGGCCCACGTGCTGGACCAGCTCGGCGAAGAAGCCGCGCACCACCAGCCGGCGCGCCTCGCGCTCGGAGATGCCGCGCGCCATCAGGTAGAACAGCTGCTCGTCCTCGAAGCGGCCGGTGGCCGAGGCGTGGCCGGCGCCGACGATCTCGCCGGTCTCGATCTCCAGGTTCGGCACCGAGTCGACCCGCGAGCCGTCGGTGAGCACCAGGTTCCGGTTCAGCTCGTAGGTGTCGGTCCCGGTGGCCTCGGCCTGGATGAGCACATCCCCGATCCACACCGCGTGCGCGTCGTCGCCCTGGAGCGCGCCCTTGTAGGCGACGTTGCTGCGGCAGTTGGGGGTGTCGTGGTCGACCAGGAGACGGTGCTCCTGGTGCTGGCCGGCGTCGGTGAAGTACAGCCCGTACAGCTCGGCCTCGCCGCCGGGGCCGCCGTAGCTGACGCGCGGGTTGAGCCGCACCAGGTCGCCGCCGAAGGTGACCACCACGGACTTGAACGTCGCGTCGCGGCCCACCAGCGCGTTGTGCTGCGAACAGTGCACGGCGGTGTCGTCCCAGTCCTGGACGGAGACGACGGTGACCTTGGCGCCGTCGCCGACGACGAACTCCACGTTCGCCGAGCGGACCGCGTCACCGGTGTGGTCGATGACGATGACGGCCTCGGCGAAGGCGCCCACGTCGAAGACGGTGTGCCCGTAGGTGACGCCGCCCTCGCCGTGCAGGCTCACCCGCACCGGCTCGGTCAGCACCGCGTCCTTGGGCACCGTGATGACGGACGCCTTCTCGAAGGAGGAGAAGGCCTGGGCCGCCACCCGGTCCACCGGCTTGCCGGCGCGGCCGATACGGGCGTCGTCGCGGGAGACGGACTCGACAGTGACACCGTCGGGCACCGACACGTCGACCTTGATGCTCCCGGTCGCCTGCGCGGTGCCGTCGTGCAGGCCCTTGAGCCGGTCGAGCGGAGTGAAGCGCCACTCCTCCTCGCGGCCGTGCGGCACCGGGAAGTCCGCCACGTCGAAGGACGGCGGGGCGCTCATCCTCGTGGCGGTGGTGGACTCTGCGGCCACCGCGATGGCTCCGGCGGTGCTGGAACCAGCCGGAATGTTCTGGGCCTCAGCCATGGGATCCGTACTGCTCGCTTCCTGGGGGTCTCATTCTTCTTCCGCCGCGACGGCGGCCAACCTGGGGGCGCCTGCCGGCCGACAGCCGGTCGAGGAGCGGCCCCGGCGGGGCGCCGACGGCCGTGCGGGACCGCCGGCGACCCGCCGGGAGGGCCGGCGTCAGCCGACCGCGCCCTCCATCTGCAGCTCGATCAGCCGGTTCAGCTCCAGCGCGTACTCCATGGGCAGCTCCTTGGCGATCGGCTCGACGAAGCCGCGCACGATCATCGCCATGGCCTCGTCCTCGGCCAGACCGCGGCTCATCAGGTAGAAGAGCTGGTCGTCGCTGACCTTGGAGACGGTCGCCTCGTGGCCCATCGTCACGTCGTCCTCGCGGACGTCGACGTAGGGGTAGGTGTCCGAGCGCGAGACGGTGTCCACCAGCAGCGCGTCGCACAGCACGTTGGACTTGGAGCCCTCGGCGCCCTCGCCGATCTCGATGAGACCGCGGTAGGAGGTGCGGCCACCGCCGCGGGCCACCGACTTGGAGACGATGTTGGAGGAGGTGCGGGGGGCCATGTGGACCATCTTGGCGCCCGCGTCCTGGTGCTGGCCCTCGCCGGCGAAGGCGACGGACAGCGTCTCGCCCTTGGCGTGCTCACCCATGAGGTAGACCGCCGGGTACTTCATCGTCACCTTGGAGCCGAGGTTGCCGTCGACCCACTCCATGGTCGCGCCCTCGTAGGCCACGGCGCGCTTGGTGACCAGGTTGTAGACGTTGTTCGACCAGTTCTGGATCGTCGTGTAGCGGCACCGGCCGCCCTTCTTGACGATGATCTCCACGACGGCCGAGTGCAGCGAGTCCGAGTTGTAGATCGGCGCCGTGCAGCCCTCGACGTAGTGGACGTAGGCGTCCTCATCGACGATGATCAGCGTCCGCTCGAACTGGCCCATGTTCTCGGTGTTGATCCGGAAGTAGGCCTGGAGCGGGATGTCCACGTGCACGCCCTTCGGCACGTAGATGAAGGAACCGCCCGACCACACCGCCGTGTTCAGCGCGGCGAACTTGTTGTCACCGGCCGGGATGACGGTGCCGAAGTGCTCCTGGAACAGCTCCGGGTGCTCGCGCAGCGCGGTGTCCGTGTCCAGGAAGATGACGCCCTGCTTCTCCAGGTCCTCGCGGATCTGGTGGTAGACGACCTCCGACTCGTACTGCGCGGCGACACCGGCGACCAGGCGCTGCTTCTCCGCCTCCGGGATGCCGAGCTTGTCGTAGGTGTTCTTGATGTCCTCGGGCAGGTCGTCCCAGGTCTGGGCCTGCTTCTCGGTGGAGCGGACGAAGTACTTGATGTTGTCGAAGTCGATGCCCGACAGGTCCGAGCCCCAGTTCGGCATCGGCTTCTTCTCGAAGAGCTTGTGCCCCTTGAGCCGGAGCTTGAGCATCCACTCGGGCTCGTTCTTCTTGGCGGAGATGTCGCGGACGACCTCTTCGGAGAGGCCGCGCTTGGCGGCTGCGCCCGCGGCGTCCGGGTCGGCCCAGCCGTACTCGTACTTGCCCAGCCCCTCGAGCTCGGGGTGGGCAGTGTCCGTAGGAGCGGTCATGCGGGGTTCCTCCCGGCCTGTTGCGCGTTGGTGGCGGTGCTGGTGCTGGCTTTGCTGGCTTTGCTGGCTTGGATGGTGCTGCTGGCGGTACTGGTCGCGGGCGGCGCCGTGGCCCGCGGCCGTGACGCGGGCGGCTGCGCCGAGGTCTTCGGCTGTCCCCCGGGGATGAAGGTCGTACACACCCCGTCGCCGTGCGCGATGGTCGCCAGACGCTGGACGTGCGTGCCGAGCAGGCGGGAGAAGACCTCCGTCTCCGCCTCGCACAGCTGGGGGAACTGCTCCGCCGTGTGGGCCACCGGGCAGTGGTGCTGGCAGAGCTGTTCACCCGCCTGCGCGGGCGCTTCCCGCGCCGTGGCAGCGTACCCGTCCTCCGACAGGGCCCGGGCCAGCGCCCGGGCACGGTCCTCGGGGGGCACGCCGGCGAGTGCCGCGTGGTACTTCTCGGCCTGCGCCTCGACGCGGGCACGGGCGAACGCCGCGACCGCCGCGTCCCCGAGCCGGCCGCCGCCGGCCTGCTGGGCGATCCAGCGCAGGGCGTCGGCCGCGAGCTGGTCGTACGCCTGGTCGAAGGCGTCCCGTCCGCAGTCGGTGAGGGCGAACACCTTGGCGGGACGTCCCCGGCCGCGTGAGCCGTAGACCCGCTTGTCCCGGGCCTCCACGACGCCCTCGGCGACGAGCGCGTCGAGGTGCCGGCGGACGGCGGCCTGGGTCAGCTCCAGGCGCTGCGCCAGCTCGGCCGCGGTGGACGGGCCGTGGTCGAGGATGGAGCGCGCGACCTTGTTCCGCGTGCCGTGCTGTTCATCCTGGGTGGTTTGGGTCTGTGCTGCCGAGGTGCCGGACGCGGCGGCTCCGCCGGTGGCCCGCCGGGCCATCGGTCGGTCCTCCCGAGCCTTCTCCCTCTTTTTCACAACGTCATTGTTGCTTAATTCGTCCGAGCCGGGCAAGCGCCGCCCGTGACCAGCCGTGATGGGGTGCGTCACGTAAGGCGTGCCTAACCGGCGCAGCCCGCGCGGGGAGGCCGGGGCACGCCTCCTTAGACTGCCTCCCATGCGAAGTTCAGCGGCCGTGGAAGTCGCGGGGCTGGTGAAGAGGTACGGCGACAAGACCGCGGTCGACGGACTCGACCTGACCGTCGCGCAAGGCACCGTCACCGCCGTCCTGGGCCCCAACGGCGCGGGCAAGACGACCACCGTCGAAACCTGCGAGGGATACCGCCGTCCGGACGAGGGCACCGTGCGGGTCCTCGGTCTGGACCCCGTCACCCAAGGTGCCGAGCTGCGGCCCCGGATCGGGGTGATGCTCCAGAGCGGCGGGATCTACCCCACGGCACGCGCCGAGGAGACCCTGCGCCACATGGCCACCCTCCACGCCCATCCGCTGGACGTGCCGGCGCTCGTCGAACGCCTCGGCCTGGGCAGCTGCGGACGCACCCCCTACCGCCGGCTCTCCGGCGGCCAGCAGCAGCGGCTGGCGCTCGCCCTCGCCCTGGTCGGCCGCCCCGAACTGGTCTTCCTCGACGAGCCCACCGCCGGACTGGACCCGCAGGCCCGCCACGCCACCTGGGAACTGGTGCGCGACCTGCGCGCCGACGGGGTGACGGTCGTCCTGACGACGCACTACATGGACGAGGCCGAGGAACTGTCCGACGACGTGGCCATCGTCGACGGCGGCAAGGTCATCGCGCAGGGCGCCCCCGACGTGCTGTGCAAAGGCGGCGCCGAGAACACCCTGCGCTTCACCGGACGCCCCGGACTGGACCTGGAATCCCTACTCAAGGCGCTGCCGCCGGACACCGCCGCGACGGAGCTGAGCCCCGGCAGCTACCGCCTGACCGGCACGGTCGACCCCCAGCTGCTGGCCACCGTCACCTCCTGGTGCGCCCAGCACGGCGTCATGCCGGACCGCATCTCGGTGGAGCGCCGCACGCTGGAGGACGTCTTCCTCGAAATGACCGGGAAGGAGCTGCGCTCGTGACGGCCGCATCCCCGGGGACCCACACCCCGCGACCGGGGGCCGCGCCGCTGCCGCGCATGGTGCGGGCCCAGGCGCTGCTGGAGACGCGGACCCAGTTGCGCAACGGCGAGCAGCTGCTGCTCACCGTCATCATCCCCACGCTGCTGCTGGTGCTCTTCAGCGCCGTGGACATCGTGGACACCGGCGAGGGCTCGCGCGTCGACTTCCTGGCCCCGGGCATCCTCGCGCTGGCGATGCTCTCGACGGCCTTCACGGGGCAGGCCATCGCCACCGGGTTCGAGCGCCGTTACGGCGTCCTCAAACGGCTGGGCGCCTCACCGCTGCCGCGCTGGGGCCTGATGACGGCGAAGACCTGTTCGGTGCTGGTCATCGAAGCCCTCCAGGTGCTGCTGCTGAGCGTGGTGGCGCTCGCCCTGGGCTGGTCGCCGCACGGCAACCCGGCCGCCGTGGCGCTCCTCCTGCTGCTGGGCACCGCCGCCTTCTCCGGGCTGGGGCTGCTGATGGCCGGGACGCTCAGGGCGGAGGCGACGCTGGCGGGCGCCAACCTCGTCTTCATCCTGCTGCTGGTCGGCGGGGGTGTGATCGTGCCGCTGGACAAGTTCCCGGCCGCCGCCCACAGCGTGCTCCAGCTGCTGCCGATCTCCGCCCTCTCGGACGGACTGCGCGAGGTGCTCCAGCACGGCGCGGGGCTGCCCTGGGGCGATGTGGCCTCACTCGCCGTGTGGGCGGTGCTCGGGCTGGGCGCGGCGGCGCGGTTCTTCAAATGGGAGTGACCGCGGCGCGGTGACGCCCCGCCCCGGGCGGATGCCTTGCCGGGCCCCTCGTGAAAGCGCGCACAAGCGGCGCCCTACCATGGCTCCGTGCCGAAACTGCTCGAATTCGTACGTAACCCGATCGCGTACATCGCCGCGCGCTGGACCCCCTCCCCCCGCACCGTGGAGCGGGCCGCCCTCGCCGCGCTGCTGATGAGCATCCTCATCGTGGTGACCGGCGGCGCGGTGCGGCTCACCGGGTCGGGCCTGGGCTGCGACACCTGGCCCAAGTGCAGCGACGACAGCCTCACCGCCACGTCGGAGATGGGTGTCCACGGCGCCATCGAGTTCGGCAACCGGATGCTGACCTGGGTGCTGTCCGCGGCGGTCGGCTGGACGATCATCGCCGTACGGTCGGTGAAGCCGGCCCGCAAGGGGGTCAGCCGGCTGGCCTGGTCCCAGTTCTGGGTCGTGATGTCCAACGCCGTGGTCGGCGGCATCACGGTGTGGGTGAAGCTCAACCCGTTCGTGGTCGCCGGTCACTTCCTGGCTGCCTCGGCACTGCTGACGGTGACCACGCTGACCTGGCTGCGCGTACGGGAGGGCGACGCACCGCCCCGCCCGCTGGTGGGCGGCCCCGTCCGCAAGCTGGCGGGGGTGCTCACCTTCTTCGCGGGGTGCCTCATGATCGTCGGCACCGTCGTGACGGGTGCGGGCCCGCACGCGGGCGACAGCAGCGATGTGAAGCGGATGCCGGTCAGTGTGGAGCTGGCCGCGCAGACGCACGCGGTGTTCGCCTGGATCGTGGTGGTCCTGGCGCTGCTGCTGTACGCCGGTCTGCGCGTGATGGACGCGCCCGTGGGACCGCGGCGCACCGCGCGGAACCTGATCCTCGTCCTGCTCGCGCAGGGCCTCATCGGGTACGTGCAGTACTTCAACGACATGCCGGAGCTCCTGGTGGGCGCACACCTGCTGGGCTCGACGCTGGTGTGGATCGGTGTGCTGCGGGTGCTGCTGTCCACGCGGGAGCGTGCCGCGCTCCCGGCGCCGTCGCCGCAGGACGGGGTCCGTCCCACGCAGGCCGGGGCGGGCCCGGACCGTTCGTCGCCGGACGGCGCGGACGCGCCGGCCGCCCCCGTCGCCGGCTGAGTCCGCACAGCGCGTCCGCCCGCACGTCCGCCCAGCGGCACGAAGGCGCCGTCGTCCCCTCGCGGGGGTGGCGGCGCCTTCGCCGTTCTCCCGCCGGGAGTGCTCCGCCCCCTCTCGCCCGATGGGCTACCCATCGGTAGCATCTGCCGCATGGCAGCAGCAGACAGCAGCAAGCAGGCGGACCGGCTCGCCAAGCGGATCGGCGCCTTCGCGCGGCGGCACGGCGGCAGCGCCGAGGGACAGATCGCCTACGTGGGCCAGATGGGCTTCCGCCTCTCCCTGGTCGCTGGCGACGGCACCTGGGGCGATCTGATGGCGCCCTCCGAGGAGACGGCGCGGACGGCCGCCGAGCGGGCGGGGATCACCCTCAAGGAGAGCTTCGACGGCGAGATGGCCGAGCACATGCGGACGGGGCCGTACGAGTGGTCCCGGATGGCGGGCATCCAGGTGGGCGGCCCCGCCAACCGCTGACGGACGGGGCAGGCGCACCAGGGTGAAACAGCGGAAGGGCCCCTCCCGGACGAGTGCCGGGAGGGGCCCCTTCGTGCGCCGTACCAGGGCCGGAAGCCCCGTACGACTGCGGGTCTCAGTGCAGGAGCCGCGGGTCTCAGTGCAGGAACGGGTCGATGGCGACCGCGGCGAACAGCAGGGAGACGTAGGTGATCGACCAGTGGAAGAGCCGCATCTCCTTGAGCTTGGCGCCGGTGAGCCCCGCGCGGGCGCGGGCCCGCAGGGCGTGGGCCTCCCACAGCCACAGGCCGCCCGCCAGCACGGCGACCAGCGGGTAGAACCAGCCGACGTATCCGAGGGGCCACAGCAGCAGGGAGACCACGACCATCGCCCAGCTGTAGACGACGATCTGGTTGGCGACGGTGATGTTGTTGGCGATCGCCGGGAGCATCGGCACGCCGGCCCGCTGGTAGTCCTCCTTGACCTTCATGGACAGCGGCCAGTAGTGCGGCGGCGTCCAGAAGAAGATCACCAGGAAAAGGATGAGGGCGGCCCAGCTGACCTCGTTCTTGACGGCGGACCAGCCGATGAAGACGGGCATGCAGCCGGCGATGCCGCCCCACACGATGTTCTGCGACGTACGCCGCTTGAGGATCATCGTGTAGACGACGACGTAGAACAGCAGCGCGCCCAACGACAGTGCGGCGGACAGCCAGTTGACCAGCAGGCCGAACAGCAGGGTCGAGACCACGGCGAGGGTGATGCCGAAGACCAGGCACTCCCAGGGCCGGACCATGCCGGTGACCAGCGGCCGGCGCTCGGTGCGGTGCATCAGCGCGTCGATGTCGCGGTCGATGTACATGTTCAGCGCGGCGGCACCGCCCGCGGACAGATAGCCGCCGACGCAGGTGACCACCACGAGCTTCAGATTCGGCACGCCCTGGGCCGCCAGGAACATGACCGGGATGGTGGTCATGAGGAGCAGTTCGACGACCCGCGGCTTGGTCAGCTCGATGAACGCCTTCACACGGGCACCGAGCGGCCGATGGCCGCTGGGCTCCACCGCCCCCGCGGGACGGGATTCGACGGCCGTCACGGACACCCCTGATCGCCTCATTAGGAACCAGCGAGCCGGCATCACGGGTGCACGCAGGAAAAAGGTGCAGGCCCGGGCCAAGCTCGCGCGTACCACGCCACTTTAGACGTTGGCGATACCTCGCCCGTCATGGGGGTCGCCCGTGTTGGCCCCGTCCGGCGGGGGCGCCACCGGGCGGGACGACGGCCGTCGGACGGGGAAAGGTCGCGGGGAAGGCCGCGGGGCCGAGTGCCGCTCCGGTGGGCGGACGGGGCGGCGGATGAGCCGTGTCGGCGGGCGAATAAGGGGAACAGACGTGACCCTGGGAGTGGTACCGCGACGGCGACGCCGCCAATCGGTGGGAATAGCACATATCTCTTCCCGCGTTCCGGTGAATGTCGGCGGAGACGGGGCGGTGGCCACGAAGTGACCTGTCGAAAAGCCGCACGTCCCCGCAGCGGTACGCTCGACACCGCCCGGTGAGCGCACACACCGGCCATCGAACATGTGGAGAGGAGCCCTGACGCAGGGTGAGCACCAAGCCGACCACCACAGATCTTGAGTGGACCGACCTGGACCAGCAGGCCGTGGACACGGTCCGCGTCCTGGCGATGGATGCCGTGCAGAAGGTCGGTAACGGCCATCCCGGTACGGCCATGAGCCTGGCCCCCGTCGCGTACCTGCTCTACCAGAAGCTGATGCGCCACGACCCGACCGATCCGGACTGGACGGGTCGCGACCGCTTCGTCCTCTCCGCGGGTCACTCCAGCCTGACGCAGTACATCCAGCTCTACCTGGCCGGCTACGGCCTGGAGATGGACGACCTCAAGGCGTTCCGCACCTGGGGCAGCCGCACTCCCGGCCACCCGGAGCACGGCCACACCGCGGGTGTGGAGACCACGACCGGCCCGCTGGGCCAGGGCATCTCCAACGCCGTCGGCATGGCCATGGCCGCCCGCTACGAGCGCGGCCTCTTCGACCCGGACGCCCCCGCGGGCGAGTCCCCGTTCGACCACACCATCTGGGTGATCGCCAGCGACGGCGACCTGGAGGAGGGTGTCTCGGCCGAGGCCTCCTCGCTGGCCGGCCACCAGAAGCTGGGCAACCTGATCGTCCTGTGGGACGACAACCACATCTCCATCGAGGGTGACACCGCGACCGCCTTCTCCGAGGACACCCTCAAGCGGTACGAGGCGTACGGCTGGCACGTGCAGCGCGTGGACCAGCAGGAGGACGGCGACCTCGACCCGAAGGCGCTGTACAAGGCGCTCAAGGCCGCGCAGGCCGAGACCGAGCGGCCCTCCTTCATCGCGATGCGCTCGATCATCGCCTGGCCCGCCCCCAACGCCCAGAACACCGAGGCCGCGCACGGCTCGGCCCTGGGCGAGGAAGAGGTGGCCGCCACCAAGCGGGTGCTGGGCTTCGACCCGGACAAGCACTTCCACATCTCGGACGAGGTCTTCACCCACGTCCGCAAGGCCAGCGACCGCGGCCGGGCGATGCAGGCCGAGTGGAACAAGCGGCTGGCCCAGTGGCGCGAGGCCAACCCGGAGCGCGCCGCCGAGTTCGACCGCATCCGTGAGGGCCGGCTGCCCGACGGCTGGGAGAAGGCGCTGCCCGTCTTCCCGGCCGGCGAGTCGGTGGCGACCCGCAAGGCGTCCGGGAGCGTCCTGAAGGCGCTGGGCCCGGTCATCCCCGAGCTGTGGGGCGGCTCCGCCGACCTGGCCGGCTCGAACAACACCACGTTCGCCAAGACCTCGTTCCTGCCCGAGGGCAACCCGCTGGCGGGCGCCGACCCGTACGGGCGTACGGTGCACTGGGGCATCCGCGAGCACGCGATGGGTTCGACGATGAACGGCATCGCGCTGCACGGCAACACACGGGTCTACGGCGGTACCTTCCTGGTCTTCTCCGACTACATGCGGCCGGCCGTCCGGCTCGCCGCGCTGATGAAGGCGCCGGTCACCTACGTGTGGACGCACGACTCCATCGGTCTGGGCGAGGACGGCCCGACGCACCAGCCGGTCGAGCACCTGTCCGCACTGCGCGCCATCCCCGGTCTGAACGTCGTCCGTCCGGCGGACGCCAACGAGACGGCGCAGGCGTGGGCAGAGATCATGCGCCGGCACAGCAGCAAGCCCGCGCCGCACGGTCTCGCGCTGACCCGGCAGGGTGTGCCGACCTACGAGGCCAACCAGGACGCCGCCAAGGGCGGTTACGTGCTGTTCGAGGCGGAGGGCGGCCACCCGCAGGTGGTGCTGATCGGTACCGGCTCCGAGGTGCAGCTCGCCGTGGAGGCGCGGGAGCGGCTCCAGGCGCAGGGCATCCCGACCCGGGTGGTCTCGATGCCGTGTGTGGAGTGGTTCGAGGAGCAGGAGCAGTCCTACCGCGACAGCGTGCTGCCGCCCGACGTCAAGGCCCGGGTCGCCGTGGAGGCGGGCGTGGCCCTGACGTGGCACCGCTACGTGGGCGAGGCAGGCCGCGTCGTGTCGCTGGAGCACTTCGGTGCCTCGGCCGACGGCAAGGTCCTCTTCAAGGAGTTCGGTCTCACCGCGGAGGCCGTGCAGCTGGCGGCCAAGGAGTCGCTGGAGGCGGCGGGCCGCTGACCAGGCCGAGGTCGCCGGGCGGCGGGCCCTGCAGCCGGCCGCCCGGTGTGCCCCGACACAACAAGAAGCCAACAAGCACAGGAGATGCGAATCCCATGACAGACGCACTCAAGCGCCTCTCCGACGAAGGCGTCGCGATCTGGCTGGACGACCTGTCGCGCAAGCGCATCACGTCGGGCAACCTCGGC
This sequence comes from Streptomyces albus subsp. albus, assembly GCF_000725885.1. Classification (GTDB taxonomy): domain Bacteria; phylum Actinomycetota; class Actinomycetes; order Streptomycetales; family Streptomycetaceae; genus Streptomyces; species Streptomyces albus. The sequence goes on from NZ_JODR01000012.1 coordinate 113,637, forward strand.
GAGCTGAGGGACGAGCACCACGTCGTCGGTGTGACGACCAACCCGACGATCTTCCAGAAGGCGATCTCGGCGGGCGACGGCTACGAGCAGCAGGTCTCCGACCTGGCCGCCCGCCGGGTCTCCGTGGAGGAGGCCCTCCGGATGATCACCACGGCGGACGTCCGGGACGCCGCCGATGTGCTGCGCCCGGTCTACGACGCCACCGACGGCAAGGACGGCCGGGTCTCCATCGAGGTGGACCCGCGCCTGGCGCACAACACCAAGGCGACGGTCGCCGAGGCCCGCCAGCTCGCCTGGCTGGTGGACCGCCCCAACACCTTCATCAAGATCCCGGCCACCGAGGCCGGCCTTCCGGCGATCACCGAGACGATCGGCAAGGGCATCAGCGTCAACGTGACGCTGATCTTCTCGCTGGAGCGTTACCGGGCGGTCATGGACGCGTACATGGCCGGTCTGGAGAAGGCCAAGGGCCTGGGCATCGACCTGTCCCAGATCCACTCGGTCGCCTCGTTCTTCGTCTCCCGCGTGGACACCGAGATCGACAAGCGGCTCGCCGCGGTGGGCACCGACGAGGCCAAGGCCCTCAAGAGCAAGGCCGCGCTGGCCAACGCCCGGCTCGCCTACCGCGAGTACGAGCAGGTCATCGCCTCCGACCGCTGGCAGGCCCTGGAGAAGGCCGGCGCCAACCAGCAGCGCCCGCTGTGGGCGTCGACCGGTGTGAAGGACCCGGAGCTGCCCGACACGCTGTACGTGTCGGAGCTGGTGGCCCCCAACACGGTCAACACCATGCCGGAGGCCACCCTCCAGGCCGTGGGCGACCACGGCGAGATCAAGGGCGACGCGGTGCGCGGCACCTACGAGGAGGCCCAGGGCGTCCTGGACGCCATCGCCAAGCTGGGCATCTCCTACGACGACGTCGTCAAGGTGCTGGAGGACGAAGGCGTACAGAAGTTCGAGGACTCCTGGAACGCCCTGCTGGAGTCCACCAAGGCCGAGCTCGAGCGCCTCGCCCCGAAGGAGGCGTGACCCGATTGAGCAGCGTGAGCGGCACAGCCAACCCGCTCCGTGACGCTCAGGACCGGCGGCTCCCGCGTATCGCGGGGCCGTCGGGCCTGGTCATCTTCGGCGTCACGGGCGATTTGTCACGGAAAAAGCTGATGCCCGCGGTGTACGACCTCGCCAACCGCGGTCTTCTCCCCCCGGGCTTCTCCCTGGTCGGCTTCGCCCGCCGGGCCTGGGAGAACGAGGACTTCGCCCAGGTCGTGCACGACGCGGTCAAGGAGCACGCGCGGACCCCGTTCCGCGAGGAGGTCTGGCAGCAGCTCGCCCAGGGCATGCGCTTCGTCCCCGGCGAGTTCCACGACGACGAGGCGTTCGAGACGCTGCGGAGCACCATCGAGGAGCTGGACAAGTCCCGCGGCACGGGCGGCAACTTCGCCTTCTACCTCTCCGTACCGCCCAAGTTCTTCCCCACCGTCGTCTCCCAGCTCAAGAAGCACGGTCTGTCGGACGCGGCCCCCGGCTCGTGGCGCCGCGCCGTCATCGAGAAGCCCTTCGGGCACGACCTGAAGTCGGCACAGGAGCTGAACGCCGTCATCCACGAGGTCTTCCGGGCCAGCGAGGTCTTCCGGATCGACCACTACCTGGGCAAGGAGACGGTCCAGAACATCCTGGCCATCCGGTTCGCCAACACGATGTTCGAACCGCTGTGGAACCGCAGCTACGTCGACCACGTGCAGATCACCATGGCCGAGGACATCGGCATCGGCGGACGGGCCGGCTACTACGACGGCATCGGCTCCGCCCGTGACGTCATCCAGAACCACCTCCTCCAGCTCCTGGCCCTCACCGCGATGGAGGAACCCACCTCCTTCGACGCCAAGGCCCTGGTGACCGAGAAGCTCAAGGTCCTCAACGCCGTACGGCTGCCGAAGGACCTGGGCAAGTACACGGTGCGCGGCCAGTACGCGGCCGGCTGGCAGGGCGGCGAGAAGGTGCCCGGCTACCTCGACGAGGAGGGCATCGACCCCAACTCGAAGACCGACACCTACGCGGCGATCAAGCTGGAGATCGACAACCGGCGCTGGGCCGGTGTCCCCTTCTATCTGCGCACCGGCAAGCGCCTGGGCCGCCGCGTCACCGAGATCGCGGTCGTCTTCCAGCGCGCTCCCCACTCCCCCTTCGACGCCACCGACACCCAGGAGCTGGGGCAGAACGCGCTGGTCATCCGCGTCCAGCCGGACGAGGGCGTCACCATCAGGTTCGGCTCGAAGGTCCCCGGCACCCAGATGGAGATCCGGGACGTGACGATGGACTTCGCCTACGGCGAGTCCTTCACCGAGTCCAGCCCGGAGGCGTACGAGCGCCTCATCCTCGACGTCCTGCTGGGTGACGCGAACCTCTTCCCCCGCCACCAGGAGGTCGAACGCTCCTGGGAGATCCTCGACCCGGTCGAGGAGTACTGGGAGAACCACGGCAAGCCCGAGCAGTATCCCGCCGGCACCTGGGGACCCCAGGCGGCCGACGAGATGCTCGCACGCGACGGACGGATTTGGCGGCGGCCATGAACATCGACCTGACGGACACCACGTCCAGCCGCATCAACGCCGAACTGGTCAAGGCCCGCCGGTCACTCGGCTCGCCTGCCATGGGCATGGTGCTGACGCTGGTCATCGTCACCGACGAAGGCAATCACTACGACGCCCTCAAGGCCGCCAGCGGAGCCTCCAAGGAACACCCCTCCAGGATCCTCGTCGTCGTCCGGCGCCCCGGCCGCTCCCCCCGCGACCGGGCACAGCACCGGCTCGACGCGGAGGTCCGCGTCGGCTCCGGCGTGGGCGAGGCCGGCTCCGGCGAGACGGTCATCCTGCGGCTGCACGGCGAACTCGCCCTGCACTCCCACAGCGTCGTCCTGCCGCTGCTGCTGCCGGACGCCCCCGTGGTGGTGTGGTGGCCCGAGGACGCGCCGGAGAACCCGGCCGAGGACGCCCTGGGCAAGCTGGCGCAGCGGCGCATCACCGACGCGGCGGCCACCGAGGACCCGGTCGGTGCGCTGAGCCTGCGGGCCTCCACCTACGCGCCCGGCGACACCGACCTGTCCTGGACCCGGATCACCCCCTGGCGCAGCATGCTGGCCGCCTCGCTGGACCAGAAGCAGACGGCGATCACCTCCGCGGTGGTCGAGGGCGAGGAGTACAACCCCTCCAGCGAACTGCTCTCCCTCTGGCTCGCCGAACGGCTGCGGGTCCCGGTGGAGCGCCGGATCTCCGACGGTCCGGGCATCACCGCCGTCCGGCTGGAGACCGCCGACGGCCAGATCTGCCTGGACCGCGCGGACGGCGCCCTCGCCGAGCTGGCCGTCCCGGGCCAGCCCGACCGCCACGTCGCCCTCCAGCGGCGTACCACCGCCGAACTGCTGGCGGAGGAGCTGCGCCGGCTGGACCCGGACGAGGCGTACGCCGAGGCGGTGCGGTTCGGCGTCAACAAGATCTCCGGCCCGGACCCGGCACACCCGACACCGGCGGCCCCGGCTCCGGCTCCCGCAGAGGCGTCGGGCATCCCGGACGGCGGGCAGGAGGCCGGCGGGCAGACCGGCACGGACGCCGGACCAGCGGCCGGCGAGGACACCGGGGCGGACGGCGGCAAGGACGCCGGCGCGAAGCCGGGAGCGGCCAAGAAGACCGCCAAGGCCCGCTCGTCGAAGAAGGCGGCCAAGTGAGCACGGCGGCCCGCGAGGTGCTGGTCCACCCGGACAAGGACGCGCTCGCCCGGCAGACGGCGGCCAGGCTCGTCTCCCGGATCACCGAGGCGCAGGCCGCACGCGGCACCGCCTCGGTCGTACTGACCGGTGGCCGCAACGGCAACGCGCTGCTGGCCGCGCTGGCCTCCTCCGCCGAGCGGGACCGGATCGACTGGTCGCGGCTGGAGCTGTGGTGGGGCGACGAGCGGTTCCTCCCCGACGGGGACCCGGAGCGCAACCACACCCAGGCCCGCGAGGCCCTGCTGGACGCCGTTCCGCTGGAGCCCGCGCACATCCATGTGATGCCGCCCTCCGACGGCCGGTACGCCGGTGACGCGGAAGCCGCGGCGGAGGCGTACGCCACGGAACTGGCCGCCGCGGCCGGGCCCGGCGCCCCCGCGAAGGTGCCGGCCTTCGACGTGCTGCTGCTCGGCGTGGGGCCCGACACCCATGTGGCCTCGCTCTTCCCCGAGCACCCGGCGCTGCGGGAGACGGAGCGGACGGTGGTGGGGGTGCACGGCGCCCCCAAGCCGCCGCCGACCCGGCTGTCGCTGACGCTGCCCGCCATCCGGGCGGCGCAGGAGGTGTGGCTGCTGGCCGCCGGTGACGACAAGGCCGAGGCCGTCGCCATGGCCCTCTCGGGGCCGGGCGAGCTCCAGGCACCGGCCGCCGCCGTGTACGGGCGCTCCCGCACACTGTGGCTCCTCGACGCGGCGGCGGCCTCCCGGCTGCCGGAGCAGGAGTAGCCCGCCGGCCGACCGCCCGTGAGGGCGTGACGGGCCCAAAAGGGCATGAGGAAGGGGCAGGGTCCGCGGACCCTGCCCCTTCCTCATGGCGTGGGGTGGCAGCCCGCCCCACGGTCACGCGGACGCGCCCGGCGCCGTCACGCCGTACGGCCCCGCAGCGAGCGGTAGCGCCCGACCAGCGCAGCCGTCGAGGCGTCGAGACCCGCCACCTCGGCACCCTCCGTGAGCGCCGGCTCCAGCCGCTTGGCCAGGATCTTGCCCAGCTCTACACCCCACTGGTCGAAGGAGTCGATGTCCCAGACGGCGCCCTGGACGAACACCTTGTGCTCGTAGAGGGCGACGAGCTGGCCGAGGACCGACGGGGTGAGGGAAGAGGCCAGGATGGTGGTGGTGGGGCGGTTGCCGGGGAAGGTGCGGTGCGGCACCTGGGCCTCGGGCACACCCTCGGCGCGGACCTCCTCGGCGGTCTTCCCGAAGGCGAGGGCCTGCCCCTGGGCGAACAGATTGGCCATCAGCAGGTCGTGCTGGTCGCGCAGTTCGCCGAGTTCCGCGAGGGGCTCGGCGAAGCCGATCAGATCGGCGGGGATCATCTTGGTGCCCTGGTGCAGCAGCTGGTAGTAGGCGTGCTGCCCGTTGGTGCCGGGAGTGCCCCAGACCACCGGTCCCGTCTGCCAGCCGACGGCCTGGCCACCGCGGGTGGTGGACTTGCCGTTGGACTCCATGTCGAGCTGCTGGAGGTAGGCGGTGAACTGGGACAGGTAGTGGCTGTAGGGCAGCACGGCGTGCGACTGCGCGTCGTGGAAGTTGCCGTACCAGATGCCCAGCATCCCCAGCAGCAGCGGCGCGTTCGACTCGAACGGCGCGGTGCGGAAGTGCTCGTCCATGAGGTGGAAGCCCGCGAGCATGTCGCCGAAGCACTCGGGGCCGATGGCCACCATGAGGGACAGTCCGATGGCCGAGTCGTACGAGTAGCGCCCGCCGACCCAGTCCCAGAACTCGAACATGTTGTCGGTGTTGATGCCGAACTCGGCGACCTTCTCCGCGTTGGTGGAGACGGCGACGAAGTGCTTGGCCACCGCGGAGGTGTCCCCGTCGAAGGCGCCCAGCAGCCAGGCGCGGGCGGCCTTGGCGTTGGTGATCGTCTCGATCGTGGTGAAGGTCTTGGAGGCGACGATGAACAGGGTCTCGGCCGGGTCGAGGTCGCGCACCGACTCGTGCAGATCGGAGCCGTCCACGTTGGAGACGAAGCGGAAGACCATGTCGCGGCGGGCGTAGGTGCGCAGCGCCTCGTAGGCCATCTTGGGGCCCAGGTCCGAGCCGCCGATCCCGATGTTGACGACGTTCTTGATGCGCTTGCCGGTGTGACCGACCCAGTGCCCCTCGCGCACCTTGGTGGCGAACGTACCCATGCGGATGAGGACTTGGTGCACCTTGGGCATCACGTTCTCGCCGTCCACCCGCACGGTGGCCGACTCGGGGGTGCGCAGCGCCGTGTGGAGGACGGCCCGGTCCTCGGTGACGTTGATCTTCTCGCCGTCGAACATCGCGTCCCGCAGCCGGGCCACCCCGGCCGCCTCCGCGAGCTGCCGCAGCAGACGCAGCGTCTCGTCGGTGACGAGGTTCTTGGAGTAGTCGATGCTCAGGTCACCGACCTGCAGGGTGTAGCGCTCGGCACGCTCGGGGTCGTCGGCGAACAGCCGCCGCAGATGGGTCCGGCCGAATTCCTCGCGGTGCTCGGCGAGCGCCTGCCATTCGGGCATCTGGTCGAGCCGGGTGCGGCCTTCAGCGTTCATCAGCGAAATCAGCCCATTCCTCTCGTATTGATCCCCGCCGTCTCCAACCTAGACGATGGACACCCCGGCCGCGCAGCGCAGGGGCGCCACCCGGCCGAGCCGTCCGTCGTTCGGTGCCCCGGGGCGGCGGTGGTACGAGAGGGGGATCAGATCTCGCCGCGCAGTTTGGCGAGCGCCTCGGCGAGGATGGCCTCGCCGTCGGCGTCGCTACGCCTCTCGCGTACGTAGGCCAGATGCGTCTTGTACGGTTCCATCCGCGGCGGGTCCGGCGGGTTGTCCCGGTCCTTGCCCGCCGGGAAGCCGCAGCGCGGACAGTCCCAGGTGTCGGGGATCTGCGCGTCGCTGGCGAAGCTCGGCTGGGTCTCGTGCCCGTTGGAGCACCAGAAGGAGATGCGGAGGCGGGGCGCGGACTCGCCTCGCTCGGCCTCGCCCATCGGCCCCGCTCCGACCCGGCTGCCCCGGATCGCGTTGCCACTTGCCACGGTCGTAACTCCCTGCCTCACGGTGCTACGGAGCATCGGCACATGCGCGCTCCGCTGCGGGCGCCCTAGTGTACGTAGGGCCCAACGCGCGCCCGGTGACCGGAGTTACTGCGTCGGTACCGGACGCGAGCCCTCATGATAGGCAGGCGACACGACGCCCTGTCAGCTCTCGTGCAGGCGTCGGGCGGACGAATGTGCGGCTGTGGTCCGTCAGTTGACGGAAGGGGGCGGCGCTCAGTCGCCGAACTTCATCAGCAGACCGAGCACGACGATGCAGGCGAACCACACGATGCCCACGACGACCGTGATCCGGTCGAGGTTGCGCTCGGCGACCGAGGAGCCGCCGACGGAGGACTGCATGCCGCCGCCGAACATGTCGGAGAGGCCGCCACCCTTGCCCTTGTGCATCAGCACCAGCAGCATCAGCAGTGCGCTGAAGACGATGAGGGCGATAGAGAACCCCATGACCACGGCTGGACCAACTCTCTCGGATCGTGGCTGGACACTTACGGTTTGCCAGTGACACGCACGGTCACCGAATGTTTACGGGGCCGGGGGCGCGCCCCGGCCCCGTAAGCCTACGACGCGGGACAGGCCCTCGTCACACGTCGTCGGCTCACTGGTCGCGGAAGCGGACGATCTTGACGAACTCCTCCGCGTCGAGCGAGGCCCCGCCGACCAGGGCGCCGTCGATGTCCGGCTGCGCCATGATCTTGGCGACGTTGCCGGCCTTGACGGAGCCGCCGTACTGGATGCGGACGGACTGGGCCGTCTCCTCGTCGTACAGCTCGCCGATCCGCTGCCGGATCGCGCCGCAGACCTCCTGCGCGTCCTCCTCGCCGCAGACCTTGCCGGTGCCGATGGCCCAGACCGGCTCGTAGGCGATGACCAGCCCGGCGACGGACTCGGCCGGCACGTCCGCCAGACCGCCGTCCACCTGGGCGAGGGTGTGGCTCACGTGGTTGCCGGCCTCGCGGACGGACAGCTCCTCGCCGACGCACACGATCGGGGTCAGCCCGTGCTTGAGGGCCGCCTTCACCTTGGCGTTGACGACGGCCTCGTCCTCGCCGTGGTACTGGCGGCGCTCGGAGTGACCGATGGTGACGTAGGTGCAGCTGAGCTTCGCCAGCATCGCACCGGAGATCTCCCCGGTGTAGGCGCCGGAGTCGTGCGCGGACACGTCCTGGGCGCCGTACTTGATCCGCAGCTTGTCGCCGTCGATCAGCGTCTGCACGGAACGCAGATCGGTGAACGGCGGCAGGACCGCGACCTCCACGGCCTCGTAGTCCTTGTCCGTGAGCGCGAAGGCGAGCTTCTGGACGTGTGCGATGGCCTCGAGATGGTTGAGGTTCATCTTCCAGTTGCCCGCCATCAGCGGGGTACGGGTAGCCATGTGGGGCTCAGTCCTCCAGTGCGGCCAGGCCAGGCAGCGTCTTGCCCTCGAGGTATTCGAGGCTGGCGCCGCCGCCGGTCGAGATGTGTCCGAACGCGTTCTCGTCGAAGCCGAGCTGCCGGACCGCCGCCGCGCTGTCACCGCCGCCGACGACGGTGAAGGCCGGGCTGTCGAGCAGGCCCTGGGCGACGGCCTTGGTCCCCTCGGCGAAGTCCGGGTGCTCGAAGACACCCATCGGACCGTTCCAGAAGACCGTGGCGGCGTCGGCGAGCTTCGCGGCGTAGAGCTTACGGCTCTCGGGCCCGATGTCCAGGCCCTCCAGATCGGCCGGGATCGCGTCCGCGGCCACCACCGTCGGGTTCGCCGGCGCCTTGGTCTTCAGGTCGGGGAAGTCCGCCGCGGCGACCACGTCGATCGGCAGCACGAACTCGACACCGAGCTGCTCGGCGCGCTCCATGTAGCCCTTGACGGCCGGGATCTGGTCCTCCTGGAGGAGCGACTTGCCCACCTCGTGGCCCTGGGCCGCGAGGAAGGTGTAGGCCATGCCGCCGCCGATCAGCAGCCGGTCGGCCTTGCCCAGCAGATGGTCGATGACACCCAGCTTGTCCGACACCTTGGCGCCGCCGAGCACGACGGCGTAGGGCCGCTTGACGTCCTCGGTGAGCTTCTTGAGGACGCCGACCTCGGTGGCGATCAGATAGCCGGCGGCGTGCGGCAGCCGGGCCGGCAGGTCGTAGACCGAGGCGTGCTTGCGGTGCACCGCGCCGAAGCCGTCGCCCACGTAGGCGTCGGCGAGGGCGGCGAGCTGGTCGGCGAAGGCGCCGCGCTCGCCGTCGTCCTTGCTGGTCTCACCGGCGTTGAAGCGGAGGTTCTCCAGCAGCGTGACCTCGCCGTCGGCGAGCCCGCCGACGGTGGCCTTCGCGCTGTCCCCCACCGTGTCGGCCGCGAACGCGACCTGGGTGCCGAGGAGTTCACCGAGCCGCCTGGCGACCGGTGCGAGCGAGAACTGCGGGTCCGGGGCACCCTTGGGGCGGCCCAGGTGGGAGGCCACGACCACGCGCGCGCCGGCGCCGGCGAGCTTCTCGATCGTGGGGACGGCGGCGCGGATGCGGCCGTCGTCGGTGATGGTGTCGCCGTCGAGCGGGACGTTGAGGTCCGCGCGGACGAAGACCCGCTTGCCAAAGACGCCCTCGGTGACGAGTTCGTCGATCGTCTTCATGGATGGCTCCTGTGAAGGGGTCCGGGGGCGTGTCCCGCCCGGACACCCGGATGGACAGTGCACGGGACAGGGCCCGTGCGGGGTGCACGGGCCCTGTCGTCACATCTGCGGGCCGCCCGGTCTCAGAGCTGGGAGCCGACGTAGCTGGTCAGGTCCACGAGACGGTTCGAGTAGCCCCACTCGTTGTCGTACCAGCCGATGATCTTGGCCTGGTTGCCGTCGACCATCGTGAGGGAGGCGTCGAAGGTGCAGGACGGGGGCTGGTTGACGATGTCCGAGGAGACGATCGCGTCCTCGGTGTACTCGACGATGCCCTTCAGCTGGCCCTCGGCGGCCTTCTTGAAGGCGGCGTTGACCTCGTCCTTGGTGGTCTCGCGCTTGAGCTCCAGCACCAGGTCGGTGACCGAGCCGGTGGGGACCGGGACGCGCATGGCGATGCCGTCCAGCCGGCCCTTGAGCTGCGGGAGGACCAGCGCGGTGGCCTTGGCGGCACCGGTGGTGGTCGGGATGATGTTCTCGGCGGCGGCCCGGGCGCGGCGCAGGTCCTTGTGCGGGAAGTCCAGGATGCGCTGGTCGTTGGTGTAGGCGTGCACGGTGGTCATCAGACCGCGCTCGATGCCGAAGGTCTCGTCCATGATCTTCGCCATCGGCGCCACACAGTTGGTGGTGCAGGAGGCGTTGGAGATCACGTTGTGGTTGGCGGCGTCGTACTTGTCCTGGTTGACGCCCATCACCACCGTGATGTCCTCCTCCTTGGCCGGAGCCGAGATGAGGACCTTCTTCGCGCCGGCCTCCAGGTGCTTGGCCGCGTCCTGGCGCTTGGTGAAGATGCCGGTGGACTCGACGACGATGTCGGCGCCCAGGTCACCCCACGGGAGCTTGGCCGGGTCCTTCTCCGCCATCGTCTTGAAGGTCTGCTTGCCGACGGTGATGGTGTCCTCGGTGTGGCTCACCTCGTACGGGAGGCGCCCCAGGACGCTGTCGTATTTCAGCAGGTGCACAAGGGTGGCGTTGTCGGTCAGGTCGTTGACACCGACGATCTCGATGTCCGCACCCTGGTTCAGCAGCGCGCGGAAGTAGTTACGACCGATACGGCCAAAGCCGTTGATGCCTACGCGGATCGTCACGAACCGATCTCCTCGCTAGGTACGCCGGTAAGGACACCGGCGAGTGCTGTTTGGGATGTCCCCGACCGAGTCCGACCCTACCTCTCCATCGAGGTGGGGCCCACATCGGCCGGGCGGGCGTGGCAGCCGCCCGAACTCACCGCTCAGGCGAGCGTTTTACTGCTCGTCGGACGAGTAATTCCGCACTCGCCGACCGAGCATTTCCCCGCTCATCAAATGAGCGTTCCCCTGCTCGTCGGACGAGCATTCCCGCCGCTCATCAGCCGACCATTTCCTCGGTCAGATTGGACTCGGTACCCGGAATTCCGAGATCCTGCGCACGCTTGTCCGCCATTGCCAGCAGCCGCCGGATCCGGCCCGCCACCGCGTCCTTGGTGAGCGGCGGATCGGCGAGTGCCCCCAGCTCCTCCAGCGACGCCTGCTTGTGCTCCATCCGCAGCCGCCCGGCGGCGGCCAGGTGCTCGGGCACCTCGTCCCCGAGGATCTCCAGGGCGCGCTGCACCCGGGCCCCGGCCGCGACGGCGGCCCGCGCCGAGCGGCGCAGGTTCGCGTCGTCGAAGTTGGCGAGCCGGTTGGCGGTGGCCCGCACCTCGCGGCGCATCCGCCGCTCCTCCCAGGCCAGCACCGACTCGTGCGCCCCCAGCCGGGTCAGCAGGGCGCCGATGGCATCCCCGTCCCGGACGACGACGCGGTCCACGCCCCGCACCTCACGCGCCTTGGCGGCGATCTGGAGCCGGCGCGCCGCCCCCACGAGGGCGAGCGCGGCCTCCGGTCCGGGGCAGGTGACCTCCAGCGAGGAGCTGCGGCCGGGCTCGGTGAGCGAGCCGTGGGCGAGGAAGGCACCCCGCCACGCGGCCTCGGCGTCGCAGGTGGCCCCCGAGACCACCTGCGGGGGCAGCCCCCGGATGGGACGGCCACGGCCGTCGACCAGGCCCGTCTGCCGGGCGAGCTGGTCACCGCCGGCGACCACCCGGACGACGTACCGGCTGTTGCGCCGCAGTCCGCTGGGCGCCATCACCACCAGATCGGAGGAGTGGCCGAAGATCTCCAGGATGTCCTTGCGCAGCCGCCGGGCGGCGATGCCCGTGTCCAGCTCCGCCTCGATCACGATCCGCCCGCTCACCAGGTGCAGCCCACCCGCGAAGCGCAGGATCGACGAGACCTCTGACTTCCGGCAGCAGGTGCGGGTGACGGGAAGCCGGGAGATCTCGTCCTTCACCGCAGGCGTCATCGCCATGGGCCGATCCTTCCATGCATCCGAAAAATACGGTCGTACGCGGCGGCCAGCAGTTCCGGATCGTGCCGGTCGTGCCGCGGGGCGGCGCCCCGGGACTCCGTCCCGCCGGCGCCCCCGGATGCCGCCACGGGCGCCAGCTCGACCTTCCCGCCGAGCTGCTCGGCGGCCTCGCTCAGGGAGTCCTGGTCGGGCACGGCATCCTGGTCGGCCAGCACCACGTCGAAGGTGAGTTTAGGGGCGTGTCGGGCCAAAACCTCCAAATGACGCTGCGGGGAAAAACCGTCCGTCTCACCCGGCTGCGGAGCCAGATTGAGGGAGAGCACCTTGCGGGCCTTGGTCTCGGTGAGGGCCTGGAGCAGCTCGGGGACCAGCAGATGCGGGATGACGGAGGAGAACCAGGAGCCCGGCCCCAGCACCACCCAGTCGGCGTCCAGCACCGCGCGCACCGCCTCCGGGACGGCGGGCGGGTCGGTGGGGACCAGATGGACCTCCTGCACCTCACCGGGGGTGAGTGCGACCGTCGCCTGACCACGGACCGTGGAGATCTCGTCCGGGCGCGCCGGGTCGTGGCCGCGCACCCGGGCCCGCAGTTCCAGCGGCACGGCCGACATCGGCAGCACCCGGCCGTGCGCGCCCAGCAGCTTGCCGACCAGATCGAGCGCCTGCACATGATCGCCGAGCTGTTCCCACAGGGCGACGATCAGCAGATTGCCGACCGCGTGTTCGTGCAGATCGCCCTGGCTCTCGAACCGGTGCTGGATGACCTCGGCCCAGGTGCGGCCCCACTCGTCGTCCCCGCACAGCGCGGCCAGCGCCTTGCGCAGGTCGCCCGGGGGCAGCACCCCCAGCTCGTCGCGGAGCCGCCCGCTGGAGCCGCCGTCGTCGGCGACGGTCACCACGGCGGTGAGGTCCCCGGTGATGCGGCGCAGCGCCGTCAGCGAGGCCGACAGCCCCATGCCACCGCCGAGCGCCACCACCTTGGGCTGCTTGGAGGTGAGACCGCGCAGTGCGCCGCGCGGTCCGGCCAGATGCCGCAGGCTCCTACGGGCCATGGGCGTCACTCACGTCCCATGTCACGGTGGACGATCACCGTCTCCACCCCGCCGTCGGACAGCCGGCGGGCCAGCTTCTCCGACATGGCGACGCTGCGGTGCTTGCCGCCGGTGCAGCCGACGGCGACGGTCACATAGCGCTTGCCCTCCCGGCGGTAGCCGGCGGCGATCAGCTGCAGCAACTCCGTGTAGCGGTCCAGGAACTCCTTGGCACCGGGCTGGTTGAAGACGTAGTTGGAGACCTCCTCGCTGGTCCCGGTGTAGGGGCGCAGCTCGGGCACCCAGTGCGGGTTGGGCAGGAAGCGGCAGTCGACCACCAGGTCGGCGTCCACGGGCAGGCCGTACTTGTAGCCGAACGACATGACGGTGGCCCGCAGTTCGGGCTCCTCGTCACCGGCGAACTGGGCGTCGAGCTTGGCCCGCAGCTCGTGCACGTTGAGGCTGGAGGTGTCGATGACCAGGTCGGCGTCGCCGCGCAGCTCGCGCAGCAGATCGCGTTCGGCGGCGATGCCGTCCACGATGCGGCCGTCGCCCTGGAGGGGGTGCGGGCGGCGCACGGATTCGAAACGGCGCACCAGCGCCTCGTCGGACGCCTCCAGGAACACGATGCGGCGGGCGACGTTGTAGGCCGCGAGGTCGGCGAGGGCGCCCTTGAGGTTGTCGAAGAAGTTACGGCCGCGTACGTCCACGACGACCGCGATCCGGGCGACGTTCCCCTGCGAGCGGGCGCCGAGCTCGACCATGGTGGGGATCAGCTCGGGCGGCAGGTTGTCCACGACGAACCAGCCCAGGTCCTCCAGGCACTTCGCCGCGGTGCTGCGTCCCGCGCCCGACATCCCGGAGATGATCACCAGCTCCGGAATCGTCGTGTTCGCCGCCTCCTCCGGCTGGGCCGGCTTGAGCGTACTCACCACTGCTCCGTCTCCGCGCTGCTGCTCGCGTTCCGCGCTCATCCTGTCATCCCCCGGTGTTCCGGTCTTCGCCCTGCGCTCGTGCGCGGGCCGAGGCCCTGCACACGTATGTCGGTCTTCGTGCCGTTCGGTCACTCTTCTTCAACGATCTCACCCGTCGCCGTATTCACCGCCGGGCCGGAGGGCGTGGCCCCGGCCAGGGCGGCGACGACCGTCTCGGCGGTCTTGCGGCCGATGCCCGGCACCTGGGAGACCTCCTCGATCGAGGCGGCCCGCAGCTTCTTCATGGACCCGAAGTGCTTGAGCAGCGCCTTCTTGCGGGTCTCCCCCAGGCCCTGTACGTCGTCCAGGGGGCTGCTGCGCAGCCGTTTGCCGCGCTTGCCGCGCTGGTAGCGGATGGCGAAGCGGTGGGCCTCGTCACGGACGCGCTGGAGCATGTAGAGGCCCTCGCTGGAGCGGGGCAGCACCACCGGGTCGCTCTCGCCGGGCAGCCACACCTCTTCCAGGCGTTTGGCCAGCCCGCACACCGCCACGTCGTCGATGCCCAGCTCCTCCAGTGCGGCCTGCGCCGCCGCCACCTGCGGCTGACCGCCGTCCACGACCACCAGCTGCGGCGGGTAGGCGAACTTCTTGGGGCGCCCCTCCTCGTCCCGGACGGCGCCCTGTGCGGGCTGCGCGCCGGCCCCGTCGGCCGCGCTCCCCCCGTCCCCGGCCGGGCGCGGGGCCGGGCTCGGGCCCGCCGGTCCCGCCTCCAGCTCGCCGCCCAGCTCCTCCTCCGGCCACTCGCCGGTGCGCTGCTTGTCCACCAGGTAGCGGCGGAAGCGGCGGCTGATGACCTCGTGCATGGCACGGACGTCGTCCTGGCCTGCGAAGGACTTGATCTGGAAGCGGCGGTACTCGCTCTTGCGGGCCAGCCCGTCCTCGAAGACGACCATGGAGGCCACCACGTCGTCGCCCTGGAGGTGGGAGATGTCGAAGCACTCGATGCGCAGCGGCGCGGAGTCCAGGTCCAGGGCCTCGGCGATCTCCTCCAGGGCGCGGGAGCGGGTCGTCAGGTCGGAGGCGCGCTTGGTCTTGTGCAGCACCAGGGCGTGCTCGGCGTTCCGCCTGACCGTCTCCATCAGGGCGCGCTTGTCGCCGCGCTGCGGGATGCGCAGGCTCACCTGGGCGCCGCGGCGCTCGGACAGCCACTGGGCTATCGGCTCGGACGGCTCGGGCAGGGCCGGGACGAGCACTTCCTTGGGCACCCCGCCGCTGCCGCCGCCGGTGGCCGCGTCGCCCTCCTCGGCGCCGTAGAGCTGTTGCAGCGCGTGCTCGACCAGCTCCGGTGTGCCGACGGCCTCCACCTTGTCGGTGACCCAGCCGCGCTGTCCGCGCACCCGGCCGCCGCGGACGTGGAAGATCTGGACGGCCGCCTCCAGCTCGTCCTCGGCCACCGCGATCAGGTCGGCGTCGGTGGCGTCGGCGAGCACCACCGCGTTCTTCTCCATGGCGCGCTTGAGCGCGTCGATGTCGTCCCGCAGCCGGGCGGCCCGCTCGTACTCCAGCTCCTCGGCGGCCTGCTGCATCTCGCGCTCCAGGCGGCGCAGGTGCGAGCCGGTGTGCCCGGCCATGAAGTCGCAGAACTCCTCGGCCAGTCGGCGGTGGTCCTCGGGGGAGATCCGGCCCACGCAGGGGGCCGAGCACTTGCCGATGTAGCCGAGCAGACAGGGGCGGCCGATCTGCGCGGAGCGCTTGAAGACGCCCGCGGAGCAGGTGCGCACGGGGAAGACCCGCAGCATCAGGTCCACCGTCTCGCGGATGGCCCAGGCCTGTCCGTACGGGCCGAAGTAGCGCACGCCCTTCTTCTTGGGGCCGCGCATCACCTGGACGCGGGGGAACTCCTCGTTCATTGTCACCGCGAGGGACGGATAGCTCTTGTCGTCGCGGTACTTGACGTTGAAGCGGGGCGCGTACTCCTGGATCCAGGTGTATTCGAGCTGGAGCGCCTCCACCTCGGTGCCCACGACGGTCCACTCGACGGAGGCGGCGGTGGTCACCATCGTGCGGGTGCGCGGGTGCAGGCCGGCCAAGTCCTGGAAGTAGTTGTTGAGCCGCTGGCGGAGGCTCTTGGCCTTGCCGACGTAGATCACCCTGCGGTGTTCGTCGCGGAAGCGGTAGACCCCGGGCGAGTCGGGGATCTCTCCCGGTTTCGGACGGTAGGTGGAGGGGTCTGCCATACGTCACACCCTACTGGGGAGGGGTGACAGCGATCATCGGGCGCGCGGCCCGGGGCCGCGCGCCCGGGGGCGCGTGCGCGGTCGGCTACCAGCCGCGCTCGCGCCACTCCGACAGATGCGGGCGCTCCGCCCCGAGCGTGGTGTCGGCGCCGTGGCCGGGGTACACCCAGGTCTCGTCGGGGAGTTGTCCGAACAGCTTCGTCTCGACGTCGTCGATGAGAGTCACGAAGTTCTCCGCACTGCCGAAGGTGTTGCCCACGCCGCCGGGGAAGAGGCAGTCCCCGGTGAACAGGTGCGGGTGGCCGTGCGGGTCGTCGTAGACCAGCGCGATGGAGCCCGGGGTGTGCCCGGTCAGGTGCCGGGCGGTCAGCTCGACCTCGCCGACGCGCAGGGTGTCGCCGTCCTCGACCAGCACGTCGGTGGGCACCGGGATGCCCTCGGCGTCGTACCGTCCGGCGTGGGTGCGGGCTCCGGTGGCCTCCACCACCTCCGCGAGCGCCTGCCAGTGGTCGCCGTGCCGGTGGGTGGTGACGACGGAGGCGATGCCGTCGTCACCGATGAGCTCCAGCAGGGTCCCGGCGTCGTTCGCCGCGTCGATCAGCAGCTGCTCGCCGGTGGCCCGGCAGCGCAGCAGGTACGCGTTGTTGTCCATGGGGCCGACGGCGACCTTGGAGATCATCAGGTCGCGCAGTTCGTGCACGTCCGCGGGGCCGCCGACCGTCACGTTTCCGCTGTATGGCATGGGCTCACCCTAGAGTGCGGGCAACGCGGGCAGGGATCCCCTCGCCGACAGTCCGCTGCCGCCTGTGCGGCCGGTCAGCCAGCCGACCAGGGCGACGGAACTGCCGGCCACCACCAGCGGGCCCTCCGGACCGGCCTGCTCGGCGCCGGTGCGCCAGGTGCGGCCGTCCTCGGCGCGCAGCTCCAGGGCCACGGGGATGTCCGGGTGGCCGGAAAAGCGCCGGGCCATGTTCGTCAGCTCCCGGTCCACGAAGGTGCCGGGCAGGTCTTCGAGCGTGTAGCCGATACCGAGATCGACGTGGTGCAGCTCGATCTCGATCCAGCGGCGGAAGGGGAGCGCGGAGGCGAGATCCGTCACACCGTTGCGCAAGGTGACGGTACGGTTCCAGTCCTCGTCGCCGAGCGAGGCGAAGGCGCTCTCCAGCCGGGAGGAGCTGACACGCACGTCGTCGACCAGTTCGTCGAGGGAGCGGCGGGCGCCCTCCTCGATGTCCGCCTCGCGCGCCTCGGCACTGGCGTACATGGGTTTGCCCGCGAGCACGTTGACGAGGGCGTCGGCGTTGCGGGCGAGGTGGGTGAGCACATGCGCCCGGCTCCAGCCGGGGAGCTGGGAGGGCTCGGCCACCTCGGCGCTCTCCAGTTTGACGGTGGCGCTGAGCAGGCGACCGGTCGCGGTCCGTACGAGTTCGGCGTCGTGCGCAGGCGTGGTCATGATCCAAAGCTACGGGGCCACTCGTTCGTGTGGAAGACGGCGAGGCCGACCGTAATTCGAAAGCACGTGCTATAGGCTCGACCGTGAGGCTCCGGAACCCGAAGCGAACGACACTCCGGGCGGCGCCGTCCTACTCTTGGTCGGGGGCTACCGCTGGACGCGGGCTCCCGCATCCCACACGAAAGGTGCCGACAGGCGTGGCCGACCGTCTTCTCGTCCGTGGCGCTCGCGAGCACAACCTCAAGAACGTCTCGATAGACCTCCCCCGTGACTCGCTCATCGTCTTCACGGGGCTGTCGGGATCAGGCAAGTCCTCGCTGGCCTTCGACACGATCTTCGCCGAGGGCCAGCGGCGCTACGTCGAGTCGCTGTCCGCCTACGCGCGGCAGTTCCTCGGGCAGATGGACAAGCCCGACGTCGACTTCATCGAGGGACTGTCCCCGGCAGTCTCCATCGACCAGAAGTCCACCTCGCGCAACCCGCGCTCGACGGTCGGCACGATCACCGAGGTCTACGACTACCTCCGGCTGCTCTACGCCCGGATCGGCAAGCCCCACTGCCCCGTCTGCGGCCGGCCCATCGCCCGCCAGTCGCCGCAGGCGATCGTGGACAAGGTGCTCGGCCTGGAGGAGGGCAGCCGCTTCCAGGTGCTCTCTCCGCTGGTGCGCCAGCGCAAGGGCGAGTTCGTGGACCTCTTCAACGAACTCCAGACCAAGGGCTACAGCCGCGCCCGCGTGGACGGGCAGACCGTCCAGCTCTCCGAGCCGCCGAAGCTCAAGAAGCAGGAGAAGCACACCATCGAGGTGGTCGTGGACCGCCTCACGGTCAAGAGCAGCGCCAAGCGGCGGCTGACGGACTCGGTGGAGACGGCCCTCGGGCTGTCGGGCGGCATGGTCGTCCTCGACTTCGTCGACCTGGAGCCGGACGACCCGCAGCGCGAGCGGATGTACTCCGAGCACCTGTACTGCCCCTACGACGACCTCTCCTTCGAGGAGCTGGAGCCGCGCTCCTTCTCCTTCAACTCGCCCTTCGGCGCCTGCCAGGTGTGCACCGGCATCGGCACCCAGATGGAGGTCGACCCGGAGCTGATCGTCCCCGACGAGGAGAAGTCCCTCGACGAGGGCGCCCTGCACCCCTGGTCGCACGGGCACACCAGGGAGTACTTCGGGCGGCTGATCGGCGCGCTGGCCGACGCGCTCGGCTTCCGCACCGACATCCCCTGGGCGGGCCTGCCCGCCCGCGCCAAGAAGGCACTGCTGTACGGCCACAAGACACAGGTCGAGGTCCGCTACCGCAACCGGTACGGGCGGGAGCGCGCGTACACCACCGCGTTCGAGGGCGTCGTCCCGTTCGTCAAGCGGCGGCACTCGGAGGCCGAGACCGACAGCAGCCGGGAACGCTTCGAGGGCTACATGCGCGAGGTGAACTGCCCGGCCTGCGAGGGCACCCGCCTCAAGCCGCTGGTGCTGGCCGTCACCGTGCAGGGCAAGTCCATCGCGGAGGTCTCCGCGATGTCCATCACCGAATGCGCGGACTTCCTGCGCGACCTGGAGCTGACCGGGCGGGACAAGCAGATCGCCGAACGGGTCCTCAAGGAGGTCAACGAGCGGCTGCGCTTCCTGGTCGACGTCGGCCTGGACTATCTGACGCTCAACCGCGCGGCGGGCACCCTCTCCGGCGGCGAGGCGCAGCGCATCCGGCTGGCCACCCAGATCGGTTCCGGCCTGGTCGGTGTGCTGTACGTGCTGGACGAACCGTCCATCGGCCTGCACCAGCGCGACAACCACCGGCTGATCGAGACCCTGGTACGGCTGCGGGACCTGGGCAACACGCTGATCGTCGTGGAGCACGACGAGGACACCATCAAGGCGTCCGACTGGGTCGTCGACATCGGCCCGGGCGCCGGCGAACACGGCGGCAAGGTCGTGCACAGCGGCCCGTTGAAGGAGCTGCTGGCCAACAGCGAGTCGGTCACGGGCGACTACCTGTCCGGCAAGCGGCAGATCCCGGTGCCCGAGGTACGCCGGCCCATCGATCCGGCGCGGCAGCTGACGGTGCGGGGCGCGCGCGAGAACAATCTGCGCGACATCGACGTCTCCTTCCCGCTGGGCGTCTTCACCGCGGTCACCGGCGTGTCCGGGTCCGGCAAGTCGACGCTGGTCAACGACATCCTCTACACGCACCTGGCGCGCGAGCTGCACGGCGCCCGGACGGTGCCGGGACGGCACACGCGGGTCGAGGGCGACGATCTGGTCGACAAGGTCGTGCATGTCGACCAGTCGCCCATCGGCCGCACCCCGCGCTCCAACCCGGCCACCTACACCGGGGTGTTCGACCACATCCGCAAGCTGTTCGCCGAGACGACGGAGGCGAAGGTCCGCGGCTACCAGCAGGGCCGCTTCTCCTTCAACGTCAAGGGCGGGCGCTGCGAGAACTGCGCCGGCGACGGCACCATCAAGATCGAGATGAACTTCCTGCCCGACGTGTACGTGCCCTGCGAGGTCTGCCACGGGGCGCGCTACAACCGGGAGACCCTGGAGGTCCACTACAAGGGCAAGAACATCGCCGAAGTCCTGGACATGCCGATCGAGCAGGCCCTGGACTTCTTCGAGGCGGTGCCGGCCATCGCCCGCCACCTCAAGACGCTCAACGACGTCGGGCTGGGCTATGTGCGGCTCGGCCAGTCCGCACCCACTCTTTCGGGTGGTGAGGCGCAGCGGGTGAAGCTGGCGAGCGAGCTCCAGCGGCGCTCGACCGGCCGGACCGTCTACGTGCTGGACGAGCCGACCACGGGTCTGCACTTCGAGGACATCCGGAAGCTGATCAGCGTGCTGGAGGGCCTGGTCGACAAGGGCAACTCGGTCATGGTCATCGAGCACAACCTCGACGTGATCAAGACGGCCGACTGGGTCGTGGACCTCGGCCCGGAGGGCGGCAACGGCGGCGGTATGGTGGTCGCCGAGGGCACTCCCGAGCAGGTCGCCGCCGAGCCCGCCAGCCACACCGGCAAGTTCCTCCGCGAGATGCTGGGGGACCGCGTCAGCGACGCGGCCACGACGCGGCCGGCCGCGCGGAAGCGGGCCTCCGCCAAGAAGTCCGCGGCCAAGAAGACGGCGAAGGCGCCCGCCAAGAAGACGGCGTCCGCCCGCAAGCGCTGAGCCCGCGAAGGGGCCGGTGGCGGGACGGCAGCCACGGCTGCGGTCCGATCCGCGCGGCCCGGCCGACGGCCATGAGGGGCCGGGACCACGTGGTCCCGGCCCCTCGGCGTTCCGGGCCGCGGGTACGGGCCACCCCCGCGCGGGCGGGTGCCCCACGGGCGGGGGCCAGGTGGGCGGAAGGGACAGAGCAGGACGTAGAGTGCGGCGCGTGACGA
Organism: Streptomyces albus subsp. albus; assembly: GCF_000725885.1. Taxonomy (GTDB): domain Bacteria; phylum Actinomycetota; class Actinomycetes; order Streptomycetales; family Streptomycetaceae; genus Streptomyces; species Streptomyces albus. The sequence goes on from NZ_JODR01000012.1 coordinate 134,381, forward strand.
CGAGCAAGGAGACGCCAGCGACGCGCCGCACCGTGCTGTGCGGTGCCGCGCTGGCGGCACTGGGACTGACGGCGGCGGCGTGCGGCAAAGAGGGCTCCGGGGACTCCTCGGGACCGGACAAGCCGGTGGAGCTCGGCGAGGCGGCGGCCGTCCCGGTGGGCGGCGCCAAGCTGTACGCGGAGCAGAAGGTACTGGTGTCGCAGCCGGCCGAGGGCGAGTTCAAGGCGTTCAGCGCGATCTGCACCCACCAGGGCAGTGTGCTGGGCAAGGTGGACGGGGACGTGGCGGTCTGCCCCCTGCACGGCAGCCGCTTCCAGGTGGACTCCGGCAAGGTCGCCCAAGGGCCCGCCACCAAGCCGCTGCCGTCCGTGCCGGTGAAGGTCCGCGGCGGCAAACTGATCGCGGGCCCCGACAAGTAACGCCGGGCTCCTGTCGCGGGCCCCGCGCCGCCGGGCGGGAACGGTGGACCGCGTGCGGGCGCCGGGCCGGGCGGGAACGGCGGGCCATGTGCGGGCGCCGCGCCGGGAGGAAACGGCGGGCCGTGCGCGGGCCCCGCGCCGCTGGACGGGAAGGGCGGGCCGCGTGCGAGCCCCGCGCCAGAAGAAAACGGCGGGCCATGTGCGAGCCCCGCGCCGCCGGACGGGAACGGCGGGCCGCGTACGAACCCCGCACCAGAAGAAAACGGCGGGCCATGTGCGGGCGCCGGGGTGCGAGGCACCGTCGAGGGCCCGGCCCCGGAGTCGTCAGGTGGGCGGGTGCCCTCGCGAAGTGGCGACGCCTGGCCCCAGTGCGGTGCCCGTGCCGGGGGCCAGGCCGCCCTCCGTGGTGCCGTCCGGCAGGGTGTCGGGCCAGCGTCCGCCGTTCATCCAGTAGGCGCGGATCTCCTCCAGTTGCCTGCCCCTGGTCTCGGGCGCCATCCGGACCATGAAGACGAGCGCGACCAGCACCAGCGCCGCGAACCCGCCGAAGGCCCAGGTGGCGCCGAGCCCCTCCAGGACGGAGGGGAAGAACTGGGCGACCATGAAGTTCGCCACGAGGTTGGCCGTGAGCATCACGGAGGCGCCGAGCGAGCGCAGCCGCGCGGGGAACGCTTCGGAGGCGTACACCCAGATGAGTGATCCGAAGCCGAAGTTGAACGCCGCGGTGAACAGGGCGATGGCGGCGAAGCCCGCCCAGATCCCGGCTCCGCTGAGCGTGCGGGTGCCGAAGAGCACGGTCAGTACGACGAGCATCACCAGCATGGTGCCGATGCCGCTGAGCAGGACGACGCGGCGGCCGAGCCGGTCCACGACGAAGAGCGCGGCGACGGTGGCCAGCAGCGAGATGAGCTCGACGACGGCGGGCAGCAGGAAGTTCTGGCCGTTGCCGTGGAAGCCGAGGGTCTCGAAGATCTGCGGGCTGTAGTAGGTGACGGCGTTGATGCCGGTGATCTGGCAGAAGAAGCCCATGCCGAGCACGAAGACGGTCGCCCGCAGGAAGGGGCGGCGGACCATCTGGCCGAGCGAGCCGCCGCGGCCGGTGCGTTCGGCGCGCAGTTCCCGCTGGATGGCGGCGCTCTCGGCGTCCGGGTCCACATCGGGGTCGGTCGATGCCATCACCCGGCGGGCGTCCTCCGTCCGTCCCTTGAGCAGGTACCACCGGGGGCTGTCGGGCAGCCGCAGCAGGGGCACGACGACGAGGGCGGAGGGGATCGCGGCCAGGCCGAGCATGATCCGCCAGTGGCCGCCGCCGGAGAGGCCCCAGTTGACGAAGTAGGTCAGGGTGATGCCGGCGACGCAGGCGACCTGATAGCCGGCGACCGCGGCTCCCCGCAGCCGGGCGGGGGTGGATTCGGCGATGAACAGGGGCGCGGCCACGATCGAGATGCCGATGGTGACGCCGAGCAGGAAGCGCACCACGTCGAGGACGAGGACGGTGGGCGAGAGCGCGGAGAGGGCCGAGAAGACGGCGTAGGCGGCGGCGACGAGCACCATGGTGGGTTTGCGGCCGAGTGCGTCGGTGAGCCGTCCGGCGATCAGGGCGCCCAGGATGTTGCCGAGGACCAGGATGCTGTTGACGAATCCGGCCTGGCCGGCGCTCAGGCCGAAGTCCTCGCTGAGGAAGACCAGGGCGCCGGAGATGGAACCGGTGTCGTAGCCGTAGACCACACCCACGACCGCGCCGGTGAGAGCGATCATGCGGCCGGTGCGGAGGCTGGGGGCGGGCGGGGTCGGGGCGGTGCTCGGTCGTGTCGGTGGTGCCATGGTGCGGTCCTTCGACGGGTGCTGGGTACGCCGTCCGGCCGACGTCGCTTGCGCGCTTCTGCAAGATTCCCGCCGGTTTCGCGCAGTTGTCAACAACCCCCGCCGGACGGGCGGCGAATCCCTGAGCGACGCTCACCCTTTCGACCGGGGCTGCGCCCCTTCGCCCGGGGCTCCGCCCTTCCGACCGGACGGGCGCTCACCTTCGACCGGTCGGGCGCTCGCCCGTCGACCGGCTGGAGAAGAGCGCGGAACCCGGGTGCTCTTCCCGCGCGGCCACCGTGCCTTTCCGTACGGCGCACGGTGCCCTTCCCGACGCTCCACAGCGCTTCTCCGCACCGTCCCCGGTGCTCTTCCCGGCGCCGGCCGGTGTTCCCCGGCCGTTACGCCGCATGCACCGCCGCGCGGCTGATGTTTCCCCCGACTTCGCTCCCGCCCTCTGGTGCGGGCCGGTCCACATTGGGACGCTGCGGGCACTGTGCTCAGAAAGTGCCGAGAAAACTGGTCTTTGTGGGGGACGTTGTGAGACAGCTCCACGCACGCGCGAGCCGGTCCCGGGCCCGCGGAACGAGCCGGACCGAACCCCGGGGGAGCCGACGAGGGCACGCCCGCAGCCCGCTGCTGCCCGCAGCGGTGGTGGCCGCGCTGACCGCCGGTCTGCTGCCGGCCGGCGCCGCGCTGGCCACCGCACCGGCACCTCCGCCCCACGCGCCCGCCCTGTCCGCCGCCCCGCGCTCCCCCGCCCCCGGCACCGGGGAGGGGATGGAACTGTCCCGCACCAGCCGCCCGCTGGCGCCCGGCACCCGGCTCACCTCGTTCTCCCGGCTGGAGCCTGCCAAGTGGCTGCGGGCCGACGCCCTCTCGGTGCGGCTCGGCGGCGCGAAGAACGGCACCAGCGCCGACTACCTGTCCACCGGGAAGGTCTCGCAGCGCCGCACCGTCAGCGAGCTGGCCGCGGCCCACGACCCGGGCAAGGGGCGCCGCACCGTCGCCGCGATCAACGCGGACTTCTTCGACATCAACGAGACGGGGGCCCCGCTCGGCCCCGGTCTGCGCGACGGCGCCCCCACCCACTCCCCCGCCCCCGGCGCCGGAGAGGCCGTCGGCATCGGCCCGCAGGCGGCCGGCCGCATCCTCGACCTCTATTTCGAGGGCACCCTGACCCTGCCGGACGGGACCACCCCGCTCGCCGGCCGCAACGCCGCGAACGTGCCCGAGGACGGGATCGGCGTCTACGACTCCCAGTGGGGCGGGGCCGACCGGGCCCTGACGGTCGATCAGTCACCCGGGGCCACCGAGGTGACCGTCGAGGACGGCAAGGTCATCTCCGTCACGGACAAGCCGGGCAAGGAGGAGATCCCCGACGGGGTGACCGTTCTCCTCGGCCGGGACGACGGCGCGGAGAAGCTGTCCGAGCTGCACCCCGGCGACCCGGTCGGTGTCTCCTACCGGATGCGCACGGACGACGGCTCACCGCTGCCCCGCACGGCGGTCGGCGGACGGGGCGTACTGGTCGAGGACGGCAAGCCGCAGGACTGGGAGGGCCGCCCCAACAACACGGCGGCGCCGCGCACAGCGGTCGGCTTCTCCAAGGACGGCGGCACCATGCACGTGCTGACGGTGGACGGCCGCCAGGCCGCGTCCGGCGGTGCGACCCTCACCGAACTCGCGGTGATGATGAAGCAGCTCGGCGCCTACAACGCCCTCAACCTGGACGGCGGCGGCTCCTCCACCCTGGTGGCCCGCGAACCAGGGTCCACCGCCCTGCGGCTGGAGAACGCGCCCTCCGACGGCGAGGAACGCGAAGTGCCCAACGGGCTGGCGCTCACCGCACCGGAGGGCTCGGGCACGCTGCGGGGCTTCTGGGTGAAGACGGCCACCGATCCGCAGCAGGCCCCCGGGACCGACACCGTGCCCGGCAGCCACCCGGACCGTGTCTTCCCCGGGCTGACCCGCAAGCTGACCGCCGCCGGGTACGACGAGACGTACGGGCCCGCGACCGGCTCGCCCCGTCCGGCGGCCTGGCACACGGCGCGCCCCCAGGTGGGCCGCGTCGATGCGCGGGGCGTCTTCCACGCCCGCCGGGGCGGCACCACCCGGGTGACCGCGCGCAGCGGCACGGCGAAGGGGTCCACGACGCTGCGCGTGCTGGGCCCCCTGGAACGGATCCGGCCCACCACCGACCGTGTGGGACTGGCGGACGGCGCCGCCACGGGCACGTTCGGGCTGGTCGGCCACGACGCGGACGGCAACAGCGCCCCCGTCGAACCGTCCGACGTACGGCTCTCGTTCGACCGTTCGCTCTTCTCCGTCACCCCGGACGAGGACTCCGCGACCGGTGCGTTCACGGTCAGGGCCCGGCCCGGTCATCAGTCGGCGTCCGGGACGGTGACCGCCACCGTGCGGGGGCACACGACGCGGCTGGCCGTCACCGTCGGACTGCGCGAGCAGAAGGTCGCCGACTTCGACGACGCCTCGGCGTGGACGTTCAGCGCGGCACGCGCCACCGGCTCCGTGGCCCCGGAGCCCGCGGGCAAGGAGGGCGGCGGGCTCCGGCTGAGCTACGACTTCACCCAGTCGACCGCCACCCGCGCCGCCTACGCCAATCCGCCCGCCGGCCGTGCGGTGCCCGGACAGCCGCGCAGCTTCACCCTGTGGCTCAAGGGCGACGGTTCGGGCGCCTGGCCCTCGCTGCACCTCAAGGACGCCACGGGAACCGACCAGGTGCTGCGCGGCCCGCTGGTGGACTGGCGTGACTGGCGCCGGATCACCTTCGAGGTACCCGAAGGAGTGGCGTACCCGCTGCGGCTGCACCGCTTCTACCTGGCCGAGACCCGTCCGGCAGCCCAGTACAAGGGCCAGGTGGTGCTGGACGAGCTGGTGGCCCGCACCCCGCCCGATGTGGACCTGCCACCGGCCGGCCGCCCGCACGATCCGCTGATCTCCACGGCCGCCGAGGTGGCGGGCCGCGACTGGCGGTTCGCGGTGATGTCCGACGCCCAGTTCGTGGCCCGCGCCCCCGACAGCGAAGCGGTACGGCAGGCACGCCGCACCCTGCGGGAGATCCGCGCGGCCCGGCCGGACTTCGTCCTCGTCAACGGCGACCTGGTGGACGAGGGGGCGCCCGAGGATCTCGCCTTCGCCCGCAAGGTGCTGCACGAGGAGCTGGGCGACGCCGTCGACTGGTACTACGTGCCCGGCAACCATGAGGTGATGGGCGGCTCGATCGCCAACTTCGTCAAGGAGTTCGGCCCCGCACAGCGCACCTTCGACCACAAGGGGACCCGCTTCATCACCCTGGACACCTCCTCCCTCACGGTGCGCGGCGGCGGTTACGCCCAGTTCCAGGAGCTGCGGCGGCAGTTGGACGACGCGGCCCGGGACCCTCGGATCACCTCCGTCGCCGTCGTCCAGCACGTGCCGCCGCGCGATCCGACACCGCAGCGGGCCAGCCGGCTCACCGACAGGATGGAGGCCGATCTGCTGGAGGACTGGCTGGCCGCCTTCCGTGCCCGCTCCGGAAAGGGCGCCGTGCTGGTGGCCGGACACGTCGGGGCGTTCGACGCCTCGCGGGTGGACGGCGTGCCGTACCTGGTCAACGGCAACGCGGGCAAGGCACCCGCCGCTCCCCCGGCCGAGGGCGGTTTCACCGGCTGGTCGCTGCTGGGCGTGGACCGGGGCCGGCCGGCGGCGCACGGCGGCGACTGGGTCTCGGTGCAGACCCGGGCGCATGTGGACGCGTTGACGCTGGACGCGCCGGAACGGCTGGCCGTGGGCGGTACGGCCCGGGTGTCGGCCACCGCCGAGCAGGGCAGCGGCACCACCGCGCGGCGGGTGCCGGTCGGCTGGCCGGTGAGCGCCGACTGGCCGAGCACACCGGGTGTCTGCGTCAAGGGCGGGGTGCCACGGGGCCGGTGCGTGGTGAGCTTCGACCCGGCGCACGGCACCCTGACGGCCCGGAGACCGGGCACCGTCACTCTTGCGGTGCTCGTCAACGGGACGCGTGCCGAGCAGAAGGTGACGGTCGCCCGCTGACGCCCCGCCCGCGGGGCGGAACCGCGCGGGCGGGGCCGGGATACTGCGGACTCCCGGCCCCGCCCCTACCGGAAGGAGTGAGGTGGGCGGGGCCGGGAGGTCGGTGTCAGGAGTCGATCCCGGCCTTGCGCCCGGCGTCGTCGCTCTCCTCGGCGCGCTCGGCGCTCTCGGCCTCGGCCCTGGCCTGCTTCCTGGACGCCATCAGGGAGGTGATCGTCGTGACGATCAGCACGGCGCAGATGACGCCCAGCGACACCGGGATGCTGATCTCCGGCACGTGCACCCCCGTCTCGTGCAGGGCGTGCAGCACCAGCTTCACCCCGATGAAGCCGAGGATCACCGAGAGCCCGTAGGACAGGTGCACCAGCTTCTTGAGCAGCCCGCCGATCAGGAAGTACAGCTGCCGCAGCCCCATCAGGGCGAAGGCGTTGGCGGTGAAGACGATGTACGGGTCCTGGGTCAGGCCGAAGATCGCGGGGATGGAGTCCAGGGCGAAGAGGACGTCGGTGGTGCCGATCGCCAGCATCACGATCAGCATCGGCGTCATCAGCCGCTTGCCGTTCTCGACGATCGTCAGCTTGGTGCCGTGGTAGGTGTCGGTGGAGGGGAAACGGCGCTCGATGGACTTCAGCAGCCGGTTCTCCTCGAACTCCTCGTCCTCCTCGCCGGAGCGCGCCTCCTGGATGAGCTTCCAGGCCGTCCAGACGAGGAAGGCGCCGAAGATGAAGAACACCCACGAGAAGGTCGAGATGATCGCCGCGCCGGCGGCGATGAAGGCACCGCGCAGCACCAGCGCGATCAGGACACCGACCATCAGCACGCGCTGCTGGTAGATGGACGGCACCGCGAACTTCGCCATGATCAGGACGAAGACGAAGAGGTTGTCGACGCTGAGCGACTTCTCCGTGATGAAGCCCGCGAAGAACTCGCCCGACGCCTGGCCGCCCCCGAACAGGAAGATGCCGAGACCGAACAGTGCGGCGAGCACGATCCAGACCGTGGTCCAGATACCGGCTTCCTTGAGCGAGACGTCATGCGGCTTGCGTCCGCCGATGAAGAAGTCGACGGCGATCAGAGCGCACAGACCGACGATGGTCAGCACCCAGACGCCCATGGATACGTCCATGAAAGATCCTCCGGCTTGCATTCGAGCATGGGCCGGAGGTCTCTTCCACCCGTCGCGCCGCCCACAGCGCACCGGGCCGGTGCCCCGGGACCGTCCTCGGCCGGTCCGTACTGACGGGGTCACCGCGTGGCTGGGAATACTCCCCTCCGTGGCAATGAGAGTAAAGCAATCCCATGAAAAGGTAAAGGACTGGGCAAAGAAACGGTCATTCGCCGGTCAGCCGCCCGCCGCCCGGCGGGCCGCGGCCACCTCGCGCAGCACCCGCGCCACGGTCCCGCTGCCCGCGGGCGCCCGAGACGGGGTGAACGTCCAGGCGTGACCGACCCACGGGTCGGCGAGGTGATCGTCGGGGACGGGGCTCAGCCGCAGCAGCGCCCGCCACAGCGGATCGAGCACCGGGCCGTAGCCGCGCGCCTGCTCCCGGTCGGCGACCATCATCAGACCGACGCCCACCGAGGGCCCCTCGTCGGCGAGGTAGCGCAACTGGTTGACGGCACGGTCGTCGAAGCCGTGCGGGAAGTCGTGGACGACCAGCAGCTGGTCCGCCAGGTCGAGATCCGGCGGCAGCGCGTCGGCGGCCCCGCTGCGGACGGCCATCTGGACGAGGTCCACCCGGCGCGTCAGCCGCTCCAGGGTGCGCGCCACCCCGGAGGCGCCCGCGGCGGGCGGGCCGCCCAGCACGCCCGCTTCGACCAACGGCAGCAGCGCGGTGGCCGCCTCGCCCGCCGGGTCGATGACGTGCACCGTCAGCTCTCCGGCGGGATGAACGGCGAGGAGACGGGCCGCCAGGTCCGTGGCGGTCAGCGCGGCCAGCCGCCGCATCTCGTCCGCGTCCGCCGGCGGCGACACACTGCCGGTCAGGTGTCCGCTGTCGATCCACAGCCCCCGCTCCAGCGGCAGCCGCACCAGCATCGGGATGCGCAGCCCCACCCGTTCGGGCAGGCTCAACTCCCCCACGCGCAGCGACATCGGGCGCTCGGCGGGCGGCTCGTACGTACGCCAGACGGGGCTGTCCCAGCCGGCCAGCGCGGGCGGCAGCGCCGGCTCGACCACCGCCGCCTCCGCCTCCAGCTGGGCCAGGTCCCGCTCCAGCGCCGCCTCGGCCTGACCTACCAGCGCGTCATGCTTGGCCCGCGCCGCGGCACGCGCCGCGTCGGCGGCCGGCCCGATGCGGGTACGCGGGTCGGCGAGCACCCCGTCCAGTTCGCGCTCCTGCCGCGCGTCGGCGAAGTCCACCGCCGACCGGTACGCCGCCACGGTGCGGGCCAGATCCTCGAACATGCCCCACACCTGGTTGTGGAGCCGCTCCTCCATGGACCACCCAGGGGCGTCCCCCGCCACCGGCTGCGGGGCGCGGCCGGGCACGTCCTGCGGGGCGCCGCCGCCCCGGGACGGGCCGGGGGCGGACGCCGGGGTGGACGGCCCATGCGCGGGTGCAGGGGCGGCCGACGCCTGGTCCGGGGCGGACTCCCGATCCGGGGCGGACGCCTGGTCCGGGGCAGTGCGGGGCGGGGTGGCCGGGCGCCGCCGGGGGTGGCGGTAGTCGATCCGGCCACCGCCGGTGCCGGGGCCCGCCGCCCGGGGCGACGACGGCGTGGCGGGGCGCGCGCCGTCCGATGCCGCGCCGACGGCGGCTCCAGCGGCACCCGGTCCGCCGTGGCCCTGACCCGTGCCGGTGGTACGCGCATCCCCGGTGGCAGCCGCCGCGCCGTCACCGTCCCCCGGTACGGGTGCGCCTCCTGGTACGGGTGCGCCTCCCGGCACGGAGGTGTCTCGTGGTGCGGGGCTCTCCCCCGGTACGGAGGTGTCTCCTGGTGCGGGGCTCTCTCCCGGTACGGAGGTGTCCCCCGGTACGGAGGTGTCCCCCCGCGCGGAGGTCTGGGCTCCGCCGGTGCCGGACGGTGTGGTGCCCGCGCCCGCTGTCGTGGCGCTGCCCGTGGTGGTGGCGGCAGGTGCGGCCCCGGTGTCCGCCGGGGGCGCGATGGTGGCGGGGCAGCGGGTGGGCGCGTGCGGTGGGGGCGACACCGCGCGGGCCCGGCCGGCGGCGACGGCTTCCTCGACGGTGGCGGCCAGGGCGGCGGCCTCGGTCAGACCCTGGTCGGCGAACAGGGCGGCGAGCCCCTGGGCGTAGCCCTGGCCGACCGCCCGCACCTTCCAGACCCCCTGGCGCAGATACAGCTCCAGGGCGACCACGGCGGACTCCGCGTCCAGTCCGGTCACCGTGTAGTCGGCGAGGGTGTCGCCGTCCGGTCCGGTGACGGCGACGAACGGGGCGGGCAGCCCCGCGAAGCTCACCGGGCCGTCCGCACCGGCGGGGAGGGCGAGCAGGACGTTGACCCGGTGCACATCCGGTGGCAGTGCCGCCGGATCGACCGCCAGGCGGTGCACGGCGGCAGCCTGGCGGGACACCTCGACTCCCGGGAGGCGGGGTGCGGCCGGGTGGGCGACCCGTCCGGCGTCCCGCAGCCGTCCCCGCGCATCACCCAGGGTCACTCCGGCGATGACGGGGCTGCCCGCCGAGACGCGTATCTCCACTCGTGTGCCGGGCAGCGGATGGTTCTGTCCCCGCACCAGCTCGGCCGTCATCACGTGCCTCTCCCCCGTGGGCCCGTCGTCCGGCCGGCCCGTCGTCCGAGCGGACGGGCCGGCCTCTGGTCACAGCTTCGGCAGGATCGCCGGCATCAGGTCCTGGAAGGTGCGGCCGTTGGTCGGTTCGCCGATGGCGGTCATCTGCCAGCCGCTGCCGTGGCGGTGCACCTTGGCCATGATCTGCGCGGTGTACTGGCCGCCGCCGGTGAGGGTGTAGCGGGCCATCTCCTCGCCGGTGCTCTCGTCGACGATCCGGCAGAAGGCGTTCTCCACCTCGGCGAAGGTCTGGCCGGTGAACGAGTTGACGGTGAAGACGATCTGGTCGATGTGGACGGGCACGCGCTGGAGGTCCACCATGATGGCCTCGTCGTCGCCGCCCTGCCCGGCACCGCCCACCAGGTTGTCGCCGGTGTGCTTGACGGAGCCGTCGTCACTGACCAGATGCCGGAAGAAGACCACGTCGACGGGCTGCTTGTCGGCGAAGAGGACCGCGGAGGCGTCCAGGTCGATCTCCTTGGTGCGCTTGCCGAAGAAACCACGGCGCTGCGCGGCCTTCCAGCCCAGCCCCATGCGCACGGCCGTGAGCGTGCCCCCGTCGCTCTTCTCCAGGCTGATGGCCTGTCCCTTGGACAAGTTGACCGACACGTGCGTCCCCTCTCTGCCCTACTGTGATCAGGGGCCGCCCGCCCGAACCGGCGGCGGCCACCCGGCACAGAACCCTACGCAAGGTCACTGACAGGCGGAGAGGCCGCCCGTGACTTGTGGCGTTCTTGCAACACTCCGGCGGGGCCGGCCCGCGCGGGGCCGGCCCAGGGGTTACTTGAGCCCCACTTCCTTCATCTGGCGCAGCTCCTTCTTGAGCTCGCTCACCTCGTCCCGCAGCCGCGCGGCCACCTCGAACTGGAGCTCGGCCGCGGCGGCCCGCATCCGTTCGGTCAGCTCCTCGATGGTCTCGGCGAGCTCCGCGGCCGGACGGTCGGTCAGCTCGGCCTCCTTGGCGCGCTTGCTCTTGGCCGGCTTGGGCGCCTTGCCCTTGGCGGCCTTGCCGCCCTTGCCCGTCTCGTCCCGCTTGCGGTAGCCGGTCTCCAGCAGGGCCTCGGTGTCGATCTCCTCGCGGGCGATGTCCGCGACGATGTCGCCGATCTTCTTGCGGAGCGGCTCGGGGTCGATGCCGTGCTCCTCGTTGTAGGCGATCTGCTTCTCGCGGCGCCGGTTGGTCTCGTCGATGGCCCGCTGCATGCCCGGGGTGATCTTGTCGGCGTACATGTGCACCTCGCCCGAGACGTTGCGGGCGGCGCGGCCGATCGTCTGGATGAGCGAGGTGCCGGAGCGCAGGAAGCCCTCCTTGTCGGCGTCGAGGATGGCCACCAGGGAGACCTCGGGGAGGTCGAGCCCCTCACGCAGCAGGTTGATGCCGACCAGGACGTCGAACTCACCGGACCGCAACTCGCGCAGCAGTTCGATGCGGCGCAGGGTGTCCACGTCGCTGTGCAGATAGCGGACCTGGATGCCCAGCTCCACGAAGTAGTCCGTCAGGTCCTCGGCCATCTTCTTGGTGAGCGTGGTGACGAGCACCCGCTCGTCCCGCTCCTCGCGCAGCCGGATCTCGTGCACGAGGTCGTCGATCTGGCCCTCGGTCGGCTTGACGATGACCTGCGGGTCCACCAGGCCGGTGGGGCGGATGACCTGCTCGACGTAGCCGTCGGCACGGGCCAGCTCGTAGGGACCCGGGGTGGCGGACAGATACACCGTCTGGCCGATGCGCTCCAGGAACTCCTCCCACTTGAGCGGGCGGTTGTCCAGCGCGGAGGGCAGCCGGAAGCCGTGGTCGATCAGCGTGCGCTTACGGGCGGCGTCGCCCTCGTACATGGCGCCGATCTGCGGGACCGTCTGGTGCGACTCATCGATGACCAGCAGGAAGTCGTCGGGGAAGTAGTCCAGCAGGGTGTGCGGCGCCGTGCCGGGGTCACGGCCGTCGATGTGCCGCGAGTAGTTCTCGATGCCGGAGCAGGTGCCGATCTGGCGCATCATCTCGATGTCGTACGTGGTGCGCATCCGCAGCCGCTGGGCCTCCAGCAGCTTGCCCTGCTTCTCCAGCGACTCCAGCGTCTCGGCCAGCTCCGCCTCGATGGCCGAGATGGCGCGCTCCATGCGCTCGGGACCGGCCACGTAGTGCGAGGCCGGGAAGACGTACAGCTCCTGGTCGTCCGAGATCACCTCGCCGGTGATCGGGTGGAGCGTGGAGAGGGCCTCGATCTCGTCACCGAACATCTCGATGCGGACGGCCAGCTCCTCGTAGACCGGGAAGATCTCGATGGTGTCGCCGCGCACCCGGAAGGTGCCCCGGGTGAACGCCATGTCGTTGCGCGTGTACTGCACGTCCACGAAGCGGCGCAGCAGCTCGTCCCGGTCGATCTCCTCGCCGACCTTGAGCGGCACCATGCGGTCCACGTACTCCTGCGGGGTGCCCAGACCGTAGATGCAGGAGACGGAGGCGACGACGACCACGTCACGGCGGGTGAGCAGTGAGTTCGTCGCGCTGTGCCGGAGCCGTTCGACCTCCTCGTTGATCGAGGAGTCCTTCTCGATGTAGGTGTCCGTCTGCGGGACGTACGCCTCCGGCTGGTAGTAGTCGTAGTACGAGACGAAGTACTCGACCGCGTTGTTCGGCAGCAGCTCGCGGAACTCGTTGGCGAGCTGTGCGGCCAGCGTCTTGTTCGGCGCCATCACCAGCGTCGGCCGCTGGAGCTTCTCGATCATCCACGCGGTGGTGGCCGACTTGCCGGTACCCGTCGCACCCAGCAGCACGACGTCCTTCTCACCCGCGGTCACCCGCTGTGCGAGCTCCGCGATGGCGGTCGGCTGGTCGCCGCTGGGCTGATAGGGACTGACGACCTCGAAGGGCGCCACCTTGCGTTCGATCTGGGTGTTGGGCCGCATGCTCACAACCGTACGACTCGGCACTGACAACCGGACCGGGCGCGCAAACTACCCCCCACTGGCAGATAGCTGCCAATTTGTTCCGTCGCAGGTCACAGGCTTGGATACCGCCCGTTCAGCTCTCCGCCACTTTGTCCCCGCTTGTTTGTATTGCGCATCGGGAACTGTCTTCGCAGTCCGTGCAGGCACAAGCGAGGAGTCCCGCATGTCTATACGCCCGCTGACCGCTGCCACCGCAGGCGCGCTGCTGGGTATGAGCGCGCTCTTCCTCACCGCCGCTCCGCCCGCGACGGCCACGGAGCGGCCGGCGAGACAGACGCCGGAGCCTGTCGTAGACTCCGCCGCTCCCTCGTCGCAGTCGCAGGCCAGAAAACCCCACCGTCCGCCGCTGACGGTGGCGCACAGGGGTGCGTCCGGTTACGCGCCGGAGAACACTCTCGCCGCCGTCGACAAGGCGCACGAGCTCGGCATCGACTGGGTCGAGAACGACGTGCAGCGCACGAAGGACGGGGAGCTGATCGTCATCCACGACACGACGCTCTCCCGCACGACGGACGTGGAGGAACGCTTCCCCGACCGCAGTCCCTGGAAGGTCTCCGACTTCACTCTGGACGAGATCAAGTCACTCGACGCCGGAAGCTGGTTCGGCAAGGAGTTCGCGGATGAGCGGATTCCGACCCTGGGCGAGTACCTGGACCGCATCACGCGCAACGGCCAGGACCTGCTGCTGGAGCTCAAGTCCCCCGAGCTCTACCCGGGCATCGAGGGCGAGACCCTCGGCGAACTGCGGCACAAGGGGTGGCTGGACCGCCGCCACCTGAAGAGCAGGCTGATCATCCAGAGCTTCAACAAGAACGCGGTCGCCGAGGTGCACCGGCGCAAGCCCGGCGTCAAGACCGGCTTCCTGGGCACGCCCAAGATCGGCGACCTGCAGGAGTACGCCCGCTTCACCGACCAGATCAACCCCACCCACACCGACGCCACCAAGGAGTACGTGGACGCCGTCCACGCCCTCAAGGGCCCCCACCACAAGCGTCTGGAGGTCTTCACCTGGACCGTGAACGACGCGGCGAACGCCCGTAAGGTCGCCGACGCCGGGGTGGACGGCATCATCTCCAACAAGCCCGACATCGTCAGCGACGCCGTCAGCAAGTCCTCGCCCACCACCAACTGAGCCGGGCCGGCCCCACGGTGCCGGCAGTGCCGCGTACCCGTCGTCGGCCGCGCCGCATACCGGTTGCGGAGCAGCGGCGTACCGGCGCAGGACGTACCGGCCTGCCGGCCCCACGTGGGGCCGGGTCCGCGTCCCCGCCCCCGGGCCCGCCTCGGGCCCCGGGGTCTCTCTCACCGGCCCGGGCCCCGGCCCGGGCCTCCGTCGTGCCGGGCCCCGTCGTACCGGGCCTCCGGTGCGGGACCTCGCGATGTCGGTGCCGGACCTTAGAGTGCCGCCATGACCGACACACAGGGGGAGCCCGGAGCGCGGGCCGCCGCCGCACCCCGCACCTGGAAGTGGACCGTACGGGACACGCCCGTGGGGCCGCTGCTGCTGGCGGCCACCGACGCCGGGCTGGTCACCGTCGCCTTCCACGCCCGGGGCCGCACGGCGGACCGCGCGCTGGCCCGGGTCGCGGAACGGCTCGGCGGCGGGCCGGCCCCGGACGGACGGGCAGCCGCGGCCGACGGCCACCTCGCCCGGGCCGCCGACGAGCTGGACCGCTACTTCGCGGGGGTCCGCTCGCCCTTCACCGTCGCGCTGGACTGGTCGCTGACCGGCGGCTTCGCCGAACGGGTCCTGCGCGAGCTGGCCCGCCACGTGCCGTACGGAACGACCGTCGGCTACCAGGACCTGGCCGTCCGGGCCGGCGATCCGGGCGCCGCCCGCGCGGTCGGGGCCGCCATGGGGGCCAACCCGCTCCCCGTCGTGGTGCCCTGCCACCGGGTGCTGGAGAGCTCCGGGGCGATCGGCGGCTTCAGCGGCGGCCTGGAGACCAAACGCGCCCTGCTCGCCATGGAGGGCGTACTCCCCCAGCCGCTGTTCTGAGCGCCGCACCGGCCGGCGGGCGGAACGGGCCGGTAACTCCATGGTGAGGGGTGTCATGGTGCTGTCAGACTGCGCGGCGTGACTGACATTCGTGACACGGCGAACGGTGATGACACGGCGGGTGACATAGCGGCGGTCCCCGCGCCGGGGACGGACGTGCTCGGCGGGGCCTCGTTGCCGGCCGTCCGGCGGCGGGTGCAGTGGGCTCTGGTCGTCAGCCAGATCCTCGGCGGGCTGGGGGTCTCCACGGCCGTGGCGCTGGCCGCCGTGCTGGCGCAGGACATCGGGGGCTCGGAGGCCGTGGCGGGCCTGGCCTCCACGTCCTCGGTGATCGGGACGGCGCTTCTGTCGCTGCCGTTCGCCGCGCTGATGGCCAGGCGCGGCCGGCGGGTCGGGCTGACCTCGGCGTACGCGGTGGCCGCCGTGGGCGGGCTCGTCGTGGTGGTGGCCGCGACCGTACGGAACTTCCCGCTGCTGCTGGTGGGCATGGCCGCCTTCGGCGCCGGGAACGTGGCCGGTCTCCAGGCGCGGTTCGCGGCGGCCGATCTGGCCGAGCCGCTGAAGCGGGCCCGGGCGATCTCGGTCGTGGTGTGGGCGACGACGATCGGCGCCGTACTGGGCCCGAACATCGCCGCGCCGGCCGGGAGCAGCGTCGCCCCGCTCGGCGTCCCCCGGACGGCGGGGCCCTTCTTGTGGGGCACGGCCGTCTTCGTGGTGGCCGGGCTGCTGCTGCAGCTGCTGCTGCGGCCGGACCCGCTGCTGACGGCCCGCGCGCTGTCCCGCGCCGAGCGGGCCGGGACCGGCGGGGGCGGGGCCGACGTGGACAGGGCCGACGGGGCCGACGAGCGGTCGCTGCGGGCCGGGCTGTCCGCCGTGGCCGCCTCGCCCCGGGCGCGGGCCGCACTCGCGGCCGTCGCCGGCTCCCACACCGTCATGGTCTCGGTGATGGTGATGACCCCGGTCGACCTGGGCAGTCACGGGGCGGGGGTGGAACTGATCGGGCTGGTGATCAGCGGTCACATCACCGGCATGTACGCGTTTTCCCCGGTGATGGGGTGGCTGGCGGACCGGATCGGCCGGGTCAGCGTCATCCTGGTCGGGGTCGCCCTGCTGGCGTGCGCCACGGCACTGGCCGGAACGGCGAACGGTCACCACGCGCAGTCCGCCGCCGGTCTGTTCGTTCTCGGCCTGGGCTGGTCGGCGGGGCTGGTGGCCGGCTCCGCGCTGCTGACCGACGCCGTTCCGCAGCAGTCCCGCGCCGCCGTCCAGGGCCTCTCCGACATGAACGCTGCCGCGGGCGTGGGCGGTGCGCTCTCCGGCCTGGTCGTGGCCCAGGCCGGGTACGGCTGGCTCAATCTGCTCGCCGCGGCACTGCTCGTCCCCCCCGCCGCGCTGGCGCTGCCGGTCGTCACCCGGCGACGGACCTGAACACCGCGGGGGAACGGGCGGTCAGCAGGGGAACAGTTCGAAGGCCACGGACCGCCGCCCGCCGTTCAGCCGCGCGTACCGGTCCAGCCCGCCCAGGACGATCCCGCGGGCGTACGTCTCGGGGTCCTCGTCCGTGAGGGCCTCGATGTAGGCGCGGTGCTCCAGCAGCGAGGCGAGACCCTTGCGGACGGCCTCCTCCCCCACCTCGACGGCGTGGGTGACGGCCGGGGAGGCGGCGACAGCCACCCAGCGGGCCCCGTCCCAGGGCAGGACACCGTCCTGTTCGAGCTGGTCGGTGAAGATCCACCGGTTGCCCGCGTCGCCGACCGCGTCGAGGACGGAGCGGCCCAGTACGCGGTGGTCGGGGGTGTTCCAGGGGCTGCCCGGCGCATCGCCCCAGGTCTCCCGGTGGTTGATGGTGACGACCAGCTCCGGGCGGTGCCGGCGGATGGCCGCCGCGATGTCGCGGCGCAGGGCCGGGCCCTCTTCCAGCACGCCGTCGCGGTGGCCCAGGAACTCCACCTCGGAGACGCCGACGGCGGCGGCGCTCGCCCGCTGCTCGGCCTCGCGCACGCGGGCCGCTTCGCCCGGCTCCATGGTGTCGATGCCCGCCTCGCCCCGGGTGGCCAGGACGTAGACGACCTCCTTGCCGTCCGCCGTCCACTCGGCGACGGCGGACGAGGCACCGTACTCCAGGTCGTCCGGGTGGGCGACGACCGCCAGGGCCCGGGTCCACTCCTGGGGCATCGGGGCGAGCCGGGGAGCCGTGCCGCCTTCGTCCGCGGTCTGTGCAGTGGCCGTCATCGGTTGCTTCCTCTCCTTCGCGCGCGCCCGTGGCGCCGGTCATGGGCAGCAACGCGCCCGTCGTGTACCCCTGTTCCCCCTGACGGGGCATGTGGGTCCATCGTCGGGGCCGGGTCCGTCCGACGGCCGAGTACGAAGGCCCCGGGGGGCGGTGCGCCCCGGGGCGGTGACGGAGGTGCCGGAGAGGGACGGCCGTCAGCCGTACGGGTTGGTGCGCGGGTCGACCGGTGCGCCGCCCTGCTGCCCGCCCTGGCCACCGTAGGGGCCGGGCTGCTGGGGTGCCTGCGGCTGCTGCTGGTAGGGGTTGGGCTGCGGGGGCCCCTGGGGCGCCTGGGGCGCCTGGGGCTGCTGGTAGGGGTTGGGTGCCTGGGGTGCCTGGGGTGCCTGGGGCTGAGCGTACGGCTGGTGCGGCTGCGGAGCCTGTGGCTGAGCGTAGGGCTGGCCCTGCTGGGGCTGGCCTTGTTGCGGCTGGGCGTACGGCTGGCCCTGCTGCTGGGGCTGCGGGTACGGCTGGCCCTGCTGGGGCTGGGCGTACGGCTGGTGCTGCGGGCCGGGCTGCTGCGGCTGCGGCTGCCCCGGCGCGGGCTGGGAGGGGTAGCCCTGCGGGGGGAGACCGCCGGGGGCCTGCCCCTGGGGCGCCGGGCCGTTGTTGACGACGGCCAGCAGCTCCTCCAGTTCGTTGCGCCACATGCGGTGCACGTTGATCCGCACCGGCTTGGCCTCACCCGGAAGGGCCATGTGGTAGAAGCTCCACAGCGGGTTGAGCTGGATCTCGCCGAAGACGGTGCGGGCCTGGTCGCGGGGGATCGCGTGGACGATCTCCTTGGGGCGCTGCGAGAAACGGGACATCCGGTGCAGCAGCAGAGCCTGCTCGGTGACCGTGATGAAGTAGTACTTGATCAGGAACTGCCCGATCAGGCCGAGGAAGCCGACACTCAGCCACGGCGTCGGGCCGGCGACCGCACCGACCGACACCAACGGCCGGTCGCCGGGCGCCTGTTGGGCTATGGCCTCGGCCACCTGTTTCTTCATCGTCGACTTGCGAAGGGCCATCGACCGCTCCTCGATCCGTGCGCCGTGGGTGGACGGCGTGTCCTTACGTTCGGCGCAGAGTACTCGCCGTATCCGACAACGGCCCGTCCCGGGGAGCCGGAAGGGAACGTTCCGGGGGCGGGAGGGGCGCCCCGCGGACCGGGAGCGGAACGTTCCGGAGCGGGCGGGGACGGCGCGGGCACGGAACAGCCCGCACCCGCGACGGCACCGCCGTTCCGCGTGGCCGCCGTCATCTCCCTTACCCGGTGGGGCTGTTGAGGCGAAGAGCGGCGAACCACCACGGCACGCGCCCCCACGACCGGCCCGGCAGGTGACCGGGCAGCCGGCCGGCCGCCGCCCGGCACCGGTGACGGTGGTCACAGTGGTGATCACCCACCGCCTGATATGCACGAAGAGTGAAGGAATTGGTCAAGGCAGGCGAGGTCGAACGCGTCTCGGACGGTGACACGCAACTCATATGGGCGGCACAGGGACAGGGGGACGGTCTGCTCGGCCCGGGGGTGCGCGCGTGGCGGTACGGGTCGGCGGTGGTCGTGGCCGCACCCGGCCTCTCGGGCCGCGACAGGATGGCCGTCAAGCTGCGCGAGGGCGGCCACATCGACGACGCGGCGTACGCGGTCCGGCGCGCACTGGCCGAAGTGGGCACCTCCTACCGGCTGTTCGGTGAGGACCGGCTCGTTCGGGCCGTGACCCAGCGCGTACCGGGCATGGTGGGGCTGCACGTCTTCCAGTGGATGGAAACCGACTCCCCCGCACCGCCGCCGGCGGACGAGGACGGCGAACGTCCCGCGGTGACATGGCTGGACGCCTCGGCCGCCCAACGGTCGGCGGCGCTCTTCGACGCCCACTTCCCCCGTTCACACGCCCAGCCGGGACGCTCGGGCGTCCGCCGCTGGGCGGGCGTGCTCGACGGGAAGGAGACGGACGAGGAGGCGGACGACGGGGCCGGTGCCACGCCGCTCGCGGTGGCCGCCGAAGCATGGCCGGCGACGGGCTGCGGACTGCTGGCCGGGGTGCTCACCGCCCCGGCCGCACGAGGGCGGGGACTGGCCGCGGCGGTCTGCGGCTTCGTCGTGAACTCCCTGGTCGAACGGTACGGCCGGGCGGGACTGATGGTGGACGCCGACAACGAGCCGGCCCTGCGGACCTACCGGCGGCTCGGGATGACCGGACGGCTGCTGAGCGCCGCCCATGTACCCGCCGACTGAGGCGCCGCCCACACCTCCGTCGGCCGACCGGGCCGGCCGCCCGCCGGGTCAGTCCCCCGGCTCCTCCCGCCGGTCCGACCCCGTGGAGCGGGCCCGCAGATGGGCGCGCTGACCCTGCCTGCCGAAGAGGCTCAGGAACTCCACCGTCTCGGGCCCGGCCGCGTCGAACCAGTGCGGCACCCGGGTGTCGAACTCCGCCGCCTCGCCGGGCGCGAGTTCCAGATCGTGCTCGCCCAGGACGAGCCGCAGCCGCCCGTTGAGGATGTAGATCCATTCGTAGCCCTCGTGGACCTGCGGGTCGGGCTCGTTCGGGGTGCTGACCCCGGGCAGGATCATTTTGTACGCCTGGATACCGCCGGCCCGCCGGGTGAGCGGCAGCATCGTCATGCCGTTGAAGGTGACCGGACGCAGATGGATGCGCGGGTCGCCGGTGGGCGGGGCGCCGACGAGTTCGTCGAGGGTCACGCCGTGGGCGCGGGCGAGGGGGAGCAGCAGTTCCAGGGTCGGGCGGCGGGCGCCGGACTCCAGACGCGAGAGGGTGCTCACGGAGATGCCGGTGGCACCGGACAGTTCCGCGAGTGTGGTCTCGCGCTGCTTGCGCAGGGCGCGCAGCCGGGGCCCCACCGCGTCGAGAGCCTGACCGAGCTCGTCTTCACTGTCCATGGCCCCCAGCTTGCCATATCAGCAACTTTATTTGCCACCTCCGCGAGTGATGCCCCACTCTGACGGCCAAGGAGGTGGTCGAGGTGACCGGACAACTGGACGACAACTACGAGGTGCTGGTGATCGGCGGCGGCGCTGCCGGGCTGAGCGGGGCCCTGACCCTGGCCAGGTCGCTGCGCTCGGTGGCGGTGATCGACGCGGGTGCCCCGCGCAACGCCCCCGCCGAAGGCGTGCACGGCCTGCTGGCCCGGGACGGGATGCGCCCCGACGAACTGCTCGGCCGGGGCCGGGCCGAGGTGCGCAGGTACGGCGGCCACGTCGTGCCCGGCGAGGTCGCCACGGCGGTCCGCGCCGGGGACGGATTCGAGGTGACCCTCACCGACGGCCGCTCCGCCCACGCCCGCCGCCTGCTGGTGACCACCGGGCTGGTGGACCGGCTGCCCGACATCCCCGGGCTGCGCGAACGGTGGGGCCGCGACGTACTCCACTGCCCCTACTGCCACGGCTACGAGGTCCGCGGCCAGGCCATCGGGGTGCT
This sequence comes from Streptomyces albus subsp. albus, assembly GCF_000725885.1. Classification (GTDB taxonomy): domain Bacteria; phylum Actinomycetota; class Actinomycetes; order Streptomycetales; family Streptomycetaceae; genus Streptomyces; species Streptomyces albus. Next base: position 155,046 of record NZ_JODR01000012.1, read on the forward strand.
GGCGACCGGGCCGACGGCCATGCACCAGGTGCTTCTGTTCCGCCAGCTCACCGACGATGTGACGCTCTTCACCCACACCCAGCCGCCGCTCGACGAGACGGACGCGGAACGGCTGGCCGCACGCGGTGTCCGTGTGGTGCCCGGCACCGTGACCGGCGTCGAGACCACCGACGACCGGCTCTCGGGGATCCGCCTCGACGACGGCACGGTCGTGCCCCGCCAGGCCCTGGCCGTCGCCACCCGGCTGGAGGCGCGGGCCGCCTTCCTGGACTCGCTCGGCCTGCACACCGCCGAGCACCCGATGGGCACGTACGTCCCCGCCGATACGACGGGCCGCACCGACGTCCCCGGCGTCTGGGTCGCCGGGAACGTCACCGACCCGATGGCCCAGGTCGGCGCCGCCGGCGCGGCGGGCACCACCGCCGGCGCCCAGATCAACGCCGATCTGGCGGCCGAGGACACCGACCGGGCCGTCGCCGCCCACCGCGAAAGCCGACGCGGCGGTCACCCCGCCAGCCACCGCGACGGCCCCGCGCCGGCCGACGCGGACGGGGTCTCGGACGGGCAGACGGCAGACGGCACGGACGGGCAGACGGCAGCCGTGGCGGACGGCCAGGTGGCGGCCGGAGCGGACGGGCAGGCAGCCGCCGGTACGGAAGAGCGGGCCGCATGACGGCGGCGGAACCCGCGCCCGAGGAGTTCGGCGCGGGGTACTGGGAGCAGCGCTACCGCCACCACCACGGCACGTCCCGCCCCCACGCACCCAGCCCGCAACTGGTCGCGGAAGTCGCCGCGCTGGAGCCGGGCACCGCACTGGACGCGGGCTGCGGTGAGGGCGCCGACGCCCGCTGGCTCGCCGCCCTCGGCTGGCGGGTCACGGCGGTGGACGTCGCGGCCACAGCGCTGCACCGGGCGCAGCAGCACGCCCTGGCGTCGGGCGGCCCCGCCGCGGCCGAGCGGATCGACTGGCAGCAGGCCGACCTCCTCCACTGGACACCCGAACACCGCTTCGACCTCGTCACCAGCCAGTACGTGCATCTGCCCGGACCCCGCGAGACGTTCTTCCGCCGGCTGGCGGCAGCGGTCGCACCGGGCGGCACGCTGCTGATCGTCGGGCACGACCCGGCGGACCGGCACACGGCCGCACAGGGCCCGGGGGCGGACGCGTACGTCACGGCCGAGGACATCGCCGCCGTCCTCGACCCCGGCACGTGGGACGTACTCGTCGCGGAAACCCGTACCCGCACCGTCACCGGCCCGGACGGAAGTGGGGCGGAGCTGTGCGACGCCGTACTGCGCGCAAGGAGGCGGGAGGGCTGACCCCGCCCACGCTCGGGGGCAGCTCCAGTTCCGGGTCAGCTGTGGTTCCCGGGCCGAGCGTGATCCGGGGGCCGGCTGTGGTTCCCGGGGCGAGCGTGCTCGCGGGTCAGCTCTGGTCACGGGTCAGCTGGGGTCGCGGGTCAGCTGGGCTTCCGAGCCGAGCATGTTTCGGGGCCGGTGTGTTCGCGGGGCAACCACGGGCCCGGCCGTGCGTGCTCGGGGCGGTCATGGCCCCGAGCAGGCCGGACCCCCGCCGAACTTGTTCCGGGGGTCAGCGTGTTCGCGGGGCAGCCGTGGTCCCGAGCGGCCATGGTTCCGGCCCAGGCGTGCTCGCGGGGCAGCCGTGCCCCCGGGCATACCGCGCTCCGAGGGCCGGCGTGCCGCGGGTCAGCTGTGGTCGCGCAAGCCGGCGAGCGCGCGGATCGGATCGGCGGCGGCAGGGCCCTCGGGCCACCACTCGACTCCGGGCCCGGCCCCGTCGCCGTCCCGGTCGACGCCGTCACCCCGGCCCCCGCTCCCGGCCCGGCTCCCGGGCTGGGCCGGGCCGGCAGTGGCCGCGGTGGCTGCGGGGGCGACGGGTTCGCCCCGGTACGGATACCAGCGCCCGTCCTTGCCGTAACGCAACTGGACGGGGCGCGTCGGGTGGGTGAGACGGTTGTGATGAATCGTCATCGTGATGCCCAGGGTCGCGAGGGCGCTGCGGCCCCGGTCGAAGTCGCCGGCCGGCGGGTCCCAGACGGTTTCCAGCACGGTCAGCCCCGAGGGTCCGCCCTGCCGCCAGGCCGCCGCCGCGCGCGCCAGCTCCAGCGCGTCCCCGCCCGCCGTCCGCGCCAGGCTGGCGAACAGCGGCGAAAGGGTTCTCCGTCCCGTCAGCCGCGGATGGGTGGCGGCGAGCCGGATCGTGTCGTGCCACAGCGACAGGTCCGGCAGCGGATCTGTGTCCGCGCCCGGACCGTCCGGCCCTTCCGCACCGGCTGCACCGACCGCACTGACCGCCGCCAGCGCGTGCCAGGCGCGGTGGGCGGCGTCCGTCGCCAGGAAGGCGAGCGCGTCGGCGCTGGGCGCGCCCGGCAGTTCGGGATACGCGGCGGCCTCCCCCGGCGCGTCCGGCAGCGGAAGCGGCGCGGGCAGCGGAGGCCGCACGACGGAGCCGAACACCGCGTCGGCGGCCATGCCGCCCACCAGCGGACCGCGCCGCTGCCCGGCCACGCCACCGCCCCTCCCCGGCACGTCACCGCTCGCCCAGACGGGGGCGTCCGCACTGGCGTCCGCTCCGGCGAGTGTCCCGGCTCCGATGTGTGCCTCCGCGTCGGCGCGAGCCTCCGCGCCGGCATGCACCTCGACACCAGCAGGAGCGTCGGTAGCAACACGAGCCTCAGTACCCGCACGAGACTCGATATCGGCACGCGCTGCCACATCCGCACGGGTCTTGACGTCGGCACTAGCTTCCGCGTCGGCGTCATCGCCCGCCGCCCCCGCACGCCCAGGCCACGTACGGCTCCCGGAGCCACGCACAGCGCCGCCCTCGGCCACTCGCCCGTCAGCGTGACCGGCGACCGAGGCCGGAGCCGGGGACGCTGCCGGGTGAACCGGGTCAACGGCGGGCGAGCCGGACCGCGCAGGACGGGACGGCGCCCCCGTGGCCGCCACGGCCGCAGCCGGACGGGTGTCCTCCCCGACGTGGGCCGGGCCCGAGGCGGCAGCATCCGGAGCCAGGTGTCCGGACGCACCCGGCGCCGCCTCCCCCACCGGTCCAGCGCCTCCCTCACCCGGCACCACCCCACCGGTGGAGGTGGGCCCCGCAGCAGCCGCATCCGCCTCCGCCCGTACAGGCCGCACCAGCGCCCCGTCGGCCGGCGGACCAGCACCGTCATCAGCGCTCCCGGCATCCCCGGCGGTTCCGTCCGGGGGAGGCACCGCACCGCCCAGCGGCGCCACACCGTCCAGGGGAGGCACCGCACCGCCCAGCGGCGGCCCGGCGGCAGAGGCCGATCCTCCCCCGCCCGCCGAAGGGAGCGCCGAGGCACCGCGCGGCGGCCCGGCAGCTGGACCGTGGCGGCGCACGGCGGCGCGCAGCGCTTCGGGGGCGAGGCCGCGCAGCAGCACGAGCAGACCGGGGTCACCGGCCAGCCGTGCGGCGGTCTCGTAGCCGAGCGCGGCAGCGTGCTTGCAGCAGGCGGCCTGGTCGGGGCAGGTGCAGGCGGGCGCGAGGTCGCCGGGGGCGGGCAGGAGACGCGCCCCGGCTCCCTCCGCCTCGGCCAGTGCCTGCGCCGGTATGTCCCCCTCCGCGAGGGCGGCTTCGTACGCGGGGCGGGCGGCGAGGGTCCGCACGAGGACGGCCCAGGCGTCGTCGGACAGCACGGGCAACCGCCAGTGGGCACGGTAGGGACGCGGGCGGCTGCCCCGTACGTACGCCGTGATGCGGCCGGGCCCGGCCCGCACCGTGAACACTCCCCCGTCGTGGGCGTAGGCCCGGCCCCGTTCCAGCCGGTCGGCGGCGGCCCGGCCGTCGCCGGCGGCGGCCTCGAAGGCCTGCACCCACGCGTCGGCGCTCACGCTGCCGCCCGGTGGCGCTTTCACGGTTGCCTCCGCAGGGACACCAGATCGGCGATCTGGGCGTCGGTCAGTTCGGTGAGGGCGGCTTCGCCGCCGCTCAGCACTGCCTCGGCGAGTTGCCGTTTGCCGTCGACCAGTTGGGCGATGCGGTCCTCCACCGTGCCCGCGGTCAGCAGACGGTGGACCTGGACCGGCTGTGTCTGGCCGATGCGGTAGGCACGGTCGGTGGCCTGTTCCTCGACGGCCGGGTTCCACCAGCGGTCGTAGTGGATGACGTGCCCCGCCCGGGTCAGGTTCAGCCCTGTGCCGGCGGCTTTGAGGGAGAGCAGGAAGACGGGGACCTGCCCGGACTGGAAGGCGTCCACCATGGCTTCCCGCTGGGCGACCGGGGTGCCGCCGTGCAGCAGTTGGTGCCCGATACCGCGTGCGGTCAGCTGGGCCTCCAGCAGCCGCGCCATCTCCACGTACTGGGTGAAGACCAGCGCGGAGCCGCCCTCGGAAAGGATGGTGGCGAGGAGTTCCTCCAGGAGCCGCAGTTTTCCGCTGCGTCCCGGCAGCCGGCCGGTGCCCTCCCGCAAGTACTGCGCCGGGTGGTTGCAGATCTGTTTGAGCGCGGTCAGCAGTTTCATCACCAGGCCGCGCCGTTCGATGCCTTCGGCCGCCTGGATGCGGGCCAGCGTCTCCCGGACGACCGCCTCGTACAACGCGGCCTGCTCCCGGGTGAGTTCGACGGTGTGGTCGGTCTCCGTCTTGGGCGGCAGTTCGGGGACGATGCCCGGGTCCGACTTCTTGCGGCGGAGCAGGAAGGGGCCCACGAGCCGTGCCAGCCGCCGGGTGGCCTCGGGGTCCTCGCCGCTTTCCACGGCGCGGGCGTGCCGGGCGCGGAAGGACTTGAGAGGGCCGAGCAGTCCGGGTGTCGTCCAGTCGAGGATGGCCCACAGTTCGGAGAGGTTGTTCTCGACGGGGGTGCCGGTGAGGGCGATCCGCGCGGCGGCGGGGAGGGTGCGCAGGGCCCGCGCGGTGGTGGAGTGGGGGTTCTTGACGTGCTGGGCCTCGTCGGCGACGACCAGGCCCCAGTCCACCCCGGCGAGGCGGTCCGCGCTGCCGCGCAGGGTGCCGTACGTCGTCAGGACGAACCCGGCATCGCTGCCGCCCCCGCCGACGGCACGCCCGGTGCCCTCGCTGCCCTGCCGGGCGCCCGGCCCGTCATGCTCCGCGTCCTCGTGCTCCGCCTCCCCGTCCCCGACCGCGAACTCGTGTGCTGGCAGCCCGTCCAGGGTGCGGCCCGGGCCGTGGTAGCGCCGCACCGGCGTGCCGGGCGCGAAACGGGCCAGCTCGCGCTGCCAGTTGCCCAGCAGGGAGGCGGGGCAGACGACCAGTGTCGGCGCCGTCTCACCGCGTTCGACGCGGCGCAGGTGCAGCGCGATGAGGGTGACCGTCTTGCCCAGGCCCATGTCGTCGGCCAGGCAGCCGCCGAGCCCGAGGGAGGTCATCAGGTCGAGCCAGGCGAGCCCTTGCCGCTGGTAGGACCTCAGCTGTGCGGCGAGCGCCGCGGGCGGCGGCGCTTCCTCCGTCTCGCCGCGCGCGGCCCGGGCGAGTCTGTCGCGGAGTGCGGCCAGCGCCCCCACCGGGACCGCCGGCACCTGTTCGCCCTCCACCTCGGCCTCACCGGTGAGGGCTGCGGCCAGGGCGTCACCCGGCGAGAGCAGCCCCAGATGGCGTTTGCGCGCCTTGCGGACGAGTGCGGGGTCGACCAGCACCCACTGGTCGCGCAACCGCACCAGCGGCCGGTGCGCGTCGGCCAGCTCGTCCATCTCGTCGTCGGTGAGCGGGTCCCCGTCGAGGGCGAGCTGCCAGCGGAATTCCAGCAGCTTCCCCTCTTTGAAGAAGCCTGTGCCGTCGACCGCCGAGCCGGGCGCCTGCGTGCCGGTGCGGACGACCGCCGCGGCGGACAGCAGGTCACGCGCGAGGGCCCGCGGCCAGTGCACGGCCACATCCGCCGCCGCCAGCTCGCGGGCGGTGCGGCCCAGCAGATCGTTGAGCTCCTGCTCGGTGAGCGGCAGCACATCGGGCGTGGAGCGCTCCAGCAGCCGGCCGAGCGGCGGCCAGACGCGCGCGGCACGGCGGATGGCCAGCACGGTGTCCGCACGGGCCCGCTCCCCCAGGTGGGGAGCCTCGCCGTCCCACAGCTGTGCCACGTCGGCCACCATCATCGGATCGGCGATGCTCGTCGCCTGCACGACGGCTGCGGCGACATACGGGTCCGGGGAGGCGGAACCGTCCGCGTCGTCCGCAGGGGCCGCGGCACCGGGCACGGGCGGACCCGCTTCCGGCGAGGGCTGCGGTTCCCCGGCCGGGGCCGGCGCCGCCTCCGGCGGTGGTTCCTGCGAGTCGAAGATCCGGTCGGCGGACAGGTCGAGCCGCAGCGAGATCCGGATGCCCGCCGAGGTGTCGGCCGCGACCTCGGCGCTCCACTCCCGCAGCCGCGGGTACCGCCCGGCCAGGCGGTTGGGCTCCGGCGCCGCGAACGCCGGGCCCACGGCGGCGGGACCGGCGGGCGTGCGGGGCAGGACGTCGGCAACCGCGTCCAGGAAGGCCCGGACGAGACCCTCCGGCTCCGGTACGCGGACCGGCCCGCCCGCCCCGAGGCGCCCGCCTCCGTCCAGCACCGCACCGTCTGCTGCGACACCGTCCCCCGCGACGGACGCGACAGGCACCGCGTGGGCCTCCGGCGGCATCGCGGCGGCGACGGCCCGCAGGTGTGCCACGTCCTCCTCGTTCAGAGGGCCCGCGCGCCACACGTCGACGTCGCCGTCGGCCAGCCCCGGCACCAGCCGCCCCCGGGCGACCAGCCGCAGCCCGTGCAGCGCTGCCGCGCCCCAGCAGGCGGCGGCCGGGTGCGCTGTCCGGTCGGTGCGCGCCCTCATCAGTACGGGCAGCGCCTCCCGCACCGGCAGCAGGCGCGCCGCCACCACCTCGTGCCGCAGCCCGGCCCCGTTCGGCCGGACGACGGTCAGCTCGCCGGGCTCCCCCACCTCGGGCAGCCCGCCGACACTGTCCTGCCAGAACACCACCTGCCCCTGCCGGGGCACCTCCCCGGGCAGGAACACCGCAGCGCACCGCAGGAGCTGCCGCTCGGCCCCCGACCCCATACGCGCCACCGCTTCCACACTCACCACACACCCGGTCTCCACTCCCGGCCGAGTCTAGGAGCGACCACTGACACCGCCCCCGACACCCGAGAAACCCCAGCTCACAGACCCGGCCATACCGTTCCGGTCATCGAGGGCTCCCGTGTCCACACGGTGACGGGACCGTCACGCGGCGTCGTGCCGGTACGGCTGAAGGGCAGCGCTGTCACGTGGGCCGGGATGGAGACGGGGAGACCGGCTCCGAACGTCGAGGAGCCGGCGTCCCTCCTCAAGCGACTGGCGGGAGAGCCGCGTCTCAACCGAAGTTGAAGTCCTCAACCGAAGTTGAGGTCTCCGTGGATGTCGCGGGCCTGGACGACCGGGCCCGTGATGTGGGCGCCCTCGGAGACGGTGTTGTGGACCTCGGAGCGCTCGGCCCGCAGCGTGGGTGCGTGGCGTTCGGCCCAGCCGCACAGCAGGGCGGCGAACTCCGCGTCGGCACCGGCGCGTTCGGCGAGCCGCCCGGTCAGGACGCGGACCTGTTCGTCGTCGGCGGGGTCGACGGCGGCCGGCGCACCGTCGTCGGGTGTGCCGTCCCGGCGGCCGATCCCCGCCCGGCGGGCCAGCGCGAGCAGGGATTCCCAGGCGGACTGACCGGCCGCGGTGGCGGCACCGCCCGCGGCGGCTGAGGCGGCGGTCGTGGCGAGGGTGAGCGCGGCATCGACGTCCATGGCGCACACGGTAGGCCGGTCCACGGGCGGCCCGCCAGATCGTCGCCGCTTGTACCGTTTCCGGAATGGAGGGGGACGAGTACGGCCGGTTGACGGCGTGCGAGATCGCCGGGGCCGTGACCGGGGGCCGGGTGAGCGCGCGGGAGGTCGCCGAGGCGGCGCTGGCGCGGATCGCCGGGCGGGACGGCGCGGTACGGGCGTTCACCGAGACGTGGCCGGAGCGGGCACTGGCGTACGCCGCCGCCGTGGACCGGGCCGTGCGCGAAGGTACGCCGCTGCCGCTCGCGGGGGTGCCGCTGGGGATCAAGGCCACACAGCGGATCGCCTCGCCACTGGTGGCGCGGCCGCTGGCGGCCGGATGCGTACCGGTCGGGGCCACCGCCGTCCCGGGACCGGGCACCCCGTGGCAGACGTGGGGGACGACCGACCGCGGCCCCACGCTCAACCCGCTGGGCCCCCGGTGGAGCCCGGGCGGCTCGTCCGCGGGGTCGGCGGCGGCCATGGCGGCCCGCATGGTGCCGCTCGCCACCGGCAGTGACGGCGCGGGCTCCGTGCGGATACCGGCCGCGTGGTGCGGTGTCCTGGGGGTGAAGACGACCGGCGGGCTCGCCCCCGTACGGGGCCGTACGGTCCGCAGCGCCCACGGTCCCCTGGCCCGTACGGCGGCGGACGCGGCGGCCTGTCTGGCGGCACTTGGGCGAGCGGGCTCCTGCTCGTCACCGGGCGCCGAGCCTCGCCGGATGCGGGTCGCCTGGTCCGCGACGCTCGGGTACGCCGCCACCCGGCAGGACATCGCCGCGACGGCCCACACATTGCTGGAGGCCCTGACGGAGGCGGGCATCACAGCCCCGCATCCGGCTGCCACCGTCCGGCTCCCTGACCCGGCCGCATGCTGGCAGCACCTGCGGGAGAGCCGGAAGGAAACGACGGGCCCAGCAGCAGGCGACAGTCCGGAAGGGGCGAAGGCCCCGGAGGCAGCAACCCGCCCGGAAAGAGCAACAGCCCCAGAGGCAGAGCCCGGCCCGAAAAGAGCGACAGCCCCAGAGACAACAACGGCCCCGGAAAAGGCAACGGCCCCAAAGGGAAAGCCCAGCCCGGAAAGGGCAACGGCCCCAAAGGCAGAGCTCAGCCCGGAAAGCGCGACAGCCCCAGAGCCAGAGCCCAGCCCGAAAAGGACAACACCCCCGGAAGCAGGAACCGGCCGCCCCAATGGGCAGCCGGGCCCGACGGGCCCGGCTGCCGGCACCGCCGCCGCGCTCAACGCCGCCCTCGACCGCCTCTTCACCGAGGTCGATCTGCTCGCCACCCCGACCACACCGGGGCCGCCGCACGGTCACGACGGGCCGGGCGAGAGCATGAGTGTCGCCCTGACGTGGGCGTTCAACATCACCGGGCATCCTGCGGCCAGCCTCCCGGCGGGGCGGACGGCCGCCGGTGAACCGGTCGGTCTGCAACTGGTGGCGCCGCACGGCCGCGAGGACCGGCTGCTTGCCGTCGCGGCTGCCGCCGAACGCGAAGGGCTGCTGTGACCGCACCGGTGCGCGGTCACAGCAGCCCCTGCCGCCTTACTCGCTCGTCCGGCAGCTGCTTGCTGCCGCCTCAGTTGCCCAGGTCTTCGTCCGGTGTGCCGGGCGCGGGCGGCGCGAAGTCGTCGAAGCCCGCCGCCTCGACGAAGTCGGGGCGCGGGTTCAGCGCGGCGGCCAGCTTGAAGTGGGCCCGTGCCTCGTCGTCGCGCGACGCCCGCTGAAGGGTGCGGGCCAGCGCGAAGTGCGCGAACGCGTTGTCCGGCTCCCGCTCCAGCACCCACTGGAACTCCTGTTCCGCCGACTGGAGGCGTGCCACCAGGAAGTACGCGCGGGCTCGCAGCAGCCGCGCGCCCCGGTGGTCGGGGTGCTCTTCGATCACACTGTCGAGAAGGTGGACCGCGCCGCGCGGGTCGCGTGCTTCCAGCAGCCGCTCGGCGGCGCGGAACTGGATGAGGCTCGTCTCCGGGCTGGTCACAGCAGTGCCCTCTCCTTCGGTTCCGCCCCGCACAACAGCGCGCGGCCCCCGGTCATTCCCGGGCGGCGGTGGTCAGCCGGCCGGCGGGCGCTGCCCGGAGAGCTGTTCCCACACTGTGCGGACCCGTGGCGGCAGTGCCTCGATCGGGCCGTCGTTGTCGATCACGATGTCCGCGACCGCGAGCCGCTCCTCGCGGGTGGCCTGCGCCGCCATCCGGGCGCGGGCCTCCTGCTCGGCCATGCCGCGCAGCCGCACCAGACGGTCGAGACGGGTCTCGTCGGAGGCGTCCACGACGACGACCGTGTCGTACAGCGGTGCCAGTCCGTTCTCGGTCAGCAGGGGCACGTCGTGCACGATCACCGCGTTCTCGTCGGCCGCCGCCGCTTCCCGCTCCAGTTCGGCGGAGCGCTCCCCCACCAGCGGGTGCACGATCGCGTTGAGCGCGGCGAGCCGGTCGGGGTCGGCGAAGACGAGGGAGCCCAGCCGCGGCCGGTCCAGGCTGCCGTCGGGCGCCAGTACCTCCTCGCCGAACTCGGCGACCACCGCCGCCAGGCCCGGCGTACCCGGCTCGACCACTTCCCGTGCGATGCGGTCGGCGTCCACGATCACCGCGCCGTGCTCGGCGAGCAGTCGCGACACCTCGCTCTTGCCCGCGCCGATCCCGCCCGTCAGCCCCACCTTCACCATGCGGCCCACGCTATACGGTGCCCCAGGTCACCCACACCGCCCCAGCCGCTCCCGCACAGCGCCCCGGCCGCGGGCACCGGCCCGGCTGTTGCCCGGACGGCGCCCCGGCCACCGGCGCCGCAACACCGCAACACCGCCCCCGTCAGTCCTCGGGGCCCTGCTCGGCCTCCCGCTCGGCCAGGAACCGTTCGAAGACCGCGCCCAGCTCGTCCGCCGACGGCAGCTCCACCGGCTCCGCCACCAGATTGCCCCGGGTCTCGGCACCGGCCACGGCGTCGTACTGCTGCTCAAGGCCCTTGACGACGGACACCAGTTCGTCGTCGCCCTCCGCGAGCTGCCGCTCGATCTCGTCCTGGGTGCGCAGCGCGTCGCTGCGCAGCGCGTGGGCGACCTCCGGCAGCACCAGTCCCGTCGCCGAGGTGATCGCCTCCACGACGACCAGGGCGGCGTCCGGGTACCGGGAGCGGGCGACGTAGTGCGGCACGTGCGCCACCACGCCGAGCACGTCGTGGCCGCTCTCCTCCAGCCGCAGCTCGGTCAGGGCCGCCGCGCTGCCGGGGACCTGTGCCTCTTCGAAGACCGACCGCTGCGCCGGCACCAGTTCGGCCCGGTTGCCGTGCGGGGTGAGCCCGACCGGGCGGGTGTGCGGCACACCCATCGGGATGCCGTGGAAGGTGACGGCCAGCCGTGCCCGGACCCGCTCGGCGATCTCGCGGACCGCCTCGGTGAAGCGCTCCCACTCGTTGTCCGGCTCCGGGCCGGACAGCAGCAGGAACGGCGCGTCCGTCGCGTCCCGCATCAGCCGCAGCTCCAGCCGCGGCGTCTCGTACGACACCCACCGGTCGCGCCGGAAGGTCATCATCGGGCGGCGTGCCCGGTAGTCGATGAGGCGGTCCACGTCGAACCGGGCGACGGTGACGTACGGCTGCGAGGCCATCAGCCGTTCGACGATCTGCTCGCCGGTGTCCCCGGCGTCCATGAAGCCCTCGAAGTGGTACAGCATCACCAGGCCCGCGCTGTCCGGCTCGCCGATCACGGCGTCCACCGCGTCCAGCCCGGCCTGATCCCACGAGTACAACGATTCCCGCTCCAGTCGCATACCCCTGACAACACTGGTGCGCGGCATGCGCATTCCCCGTCCCGCGCCCCGGACGGGTGATGCGAGGGCCCGCGGAACGCGGCGAGGCCCGCACCCCGGAGGGTGCGGGCCTCGCCGTTCGGCTCAGGCTCGGTGGTGAGCGGTCAGCTCTGGCCGCCGGCCAGCTTCTCGCGGAGCGCGGCGAGGGCCTCGTCGGAGGCCAGCGCACCGGAGTCCTCGTCCGAGCCCTCGGACGAGTAGGAGCCGCCGCCCTGGCCGCCGCCCTGGCCACCGCCGGTGCCACCCGTGGCGCCCTCGGCCGCGGCCTGCTCGTCGGCCTCGCGGGACTTGATGACCTGGGCCTGGTGCGCCTCGAAGCGCGCCTGCGCCTCGGCGTACTGGCGCTCCCACTCCTCCCGCTGCTTCTCGTAGCCCGGCAGCCAGTCGTTGGCCTCCGGGTCGAAGCCCTCGGGGTAGATGTAGTTGCCCTGGTCGTCGTAGGACGCGGCCATGCCGTAGAGGGTCGGGTCGAACTCGACCTGGGTCGGGTCGGCGCCGAACGCCTCGTTGGCCTGCTTCAGCGAGAGGCTGATGCGGCGGCGCTCCAGGTCGATGTCGATGACCTTGACGAAGATCTCGTCGTTGACCTGGACGACCTGCTCCGGGATCTCCACGTGGCGCTCGGCCAGCTCGGAGATGTGGACCAGGCCCTCGATGCCCTCGTCCACGCGGACGAACGCACCGAACGGCACCAGCTTCGTGACCTTGCCGGGCACGACCTGGCCGATCTGGTGGGTGCGGGCGAACTGCTGCCACGGGTCTTCCTGGGTCGCCTTGAGCGACAGGGACACGCGCTCGCGGTCCATGTCGACGTCCAGGACCTCGACCGTGACCTCCTGGCCGACCTCGACGACCTCGGAGGGGTGGTCGATGTGCTTCCAGGACAGCTCGGAGACGTGGACCAGACCGTCCACGCCGCCCAGGTCGACGAAGGCGCCGAAGTTGACGATGGAGGAGACGACGCCGGAGCGCACCTGGCCCTTCTGGAGGGTGGTGAGGAAGGTCTGGCGGACCTCGCTCTGGGTCTGCTCCAGCCAGGCGCGGCGGGAGAGGACCACGTTGTTGCGGTTCTTGTCCAGCTCGATGATCTTGGCCTCGAGCTCCTTGCCGACGTACGGCTGGAGGTCGCGGACGCGGCGCATCTCGACCAGGGAGGCCGGGAGGAAGCCACGCAGACCGATGTCGAGGATGAGGCCGCCCTTGACGACCTCGATGACGGTACCGGTGACGATGCCGTCCTCTTCCTTGATCTTCTCGATGGTGCCCCAGGCACGCTCGTACTGGGCGCGCTTCTTCGAGAGGATCAGGCGGCCTTCCTTGTCCTCCTTCTGGAGGACAAGGGCCTCGATCTCGTCACCGACGGCGACGACCTCGTTCGGGTCGACGTCGTGCTTGATCGACAGCTCTCGGGAAGGGATGACACCTTCGGTCTTGTAACCGATGTCGAGCAGGACCTCGTCCCGGTCGACCTTCACGATGACGCCGTCGACGATGTCGCCGTCGTTGAAGTACTTGATCGTCTCGTCGATCGCGGCGAGGAAGGCTTCCTCGGAACCGATGTCGTTGACCGCAACCTGCGGGCTGGTGGCGGAGGTCTCGGTGCTGCTCGTCATGTGGGAAAGGGTCTCCGGTACGGACATGAAGTCGTAGGTACTGCTACGCCGAGGGCCCTTTGATCGCACCGCATGCAAGTCAGCCGGACAGCTTGAAAGCCGGAAACCCGAGGGGACATACAACAGATGCGAGCGCGGCCTGCTCCGTCCGAGGCACGCAGGCCCGCAGCGCAACTTGTAGCATACGGGGGCCGCTGGGCATGGTCAATGCGCGAAAGAGCACACCTGGGGCGGAAGACTCCATACCCGGCAGAACTCGCCTCGCAGCAGGGGCGGAAAACCCCGCGCGACCGGCTCCCGCGGCGACCCGAGAGGCCCCGCGAAGCTCCCCCGTGAGCCAGCACGAAGAGTACGGCTACAGGTGCGATGGAACAAAAGCACGAGGTGGACCGGACCGTCCACCCCCTCAGTGGGCAGCACATGACGGACGGTGACAGGTACACCGGGCCGGAGCCCGTACCGGCCCCGTCCACGGGCGACGGTGCCGGAGGACGCGAGGGGGCCGGCGGCGCGGAGAACGGCGGCGTGTCCGGCGGCACGGCCGGCGGCGCGGACGATGCCGAGGCGGTGCGGCGCCCCGCGGGCGGCTACGAGAGCAGCCGCGCCAGCCGGGGCTGGTGGGACCGCAACGCCGACGACTACCAGCGCGACCACGGCGACTTCCTGGGCGACGCCCGGTTCGTCTGGGGGCCGGAGGGGCTGGACGAGGCCGAGGCGCGACTGCTGGGCCCCGCCGAGGCGCTGCGCGGCCTCGACGTGCTGGAGATCGGCGCCGGGGCCGCCCAGTGCTCGCGCTGGCTGGCGGCGCAGGGGGCGCGGCCGGTGGCGCTCGACCTGGCCCACCGGCAGTTGCAGCACGCGCTGCGGATCGGGGGCGGAACGGGCGGCGAGGCGGGTTTCCCGCTGGTCGAGGCGGACGCGCGGGCGCTGCCGTTCGCGGACGGCTCGTTCGATCTGGCGTGCTCCGCCTACGGGGCGATCCCGTTCGTCGCCGACCCCGAACGGGTGTTCGCAGAGGTGGCGCGGGTGCTGCGGCCCGGCGGGCGGTGGGTCTTCTCCCTGACCCATCCCCTGCGCTGGGCGCTGGCCGACGAGCCGGGCCCCGAGGGGCTGACCGTGATCGCCTCCTACTTCGACCGGACGCCGTACGTCGAACAGGACGAGCACGGGCGGACCGTCTACGTCGAGCACCACCGGACGCTGGGCGACCGCGTGCGGGAGCTGCGCCGGGCCGGCTTCCTCCTCGACGACCTCGTCGAGCCGGAGTGGCCCGAGTGGAACCAGCAGGTGTGGGGCGGCTGGTCCCCGCTGCGCGGCCGGCTGGTGCCGGGCACCGCCGTCTTCGTCTGCACCCGCGCCTGAGCCCGGCGCACGGCGGCGGGAGAATGCCGCCGTGCGCCACGACCAGTTGTTGCAGCTCCCCATCGGCGAGGCCCTCCCCCGGCTGCGGGACGCCCTCGACCGGCACGGCTCCGCCGTCGTCCACGCCCCTCCCGGCACCGGCAAGACGACGCTGCTCCCCCTCGCCCTGGCGGGGCTCCTGGCGGACGGCGCCCCCGCGCGCAGGGTCCTGGTGGCCGAGCCGCGCCGGCTGGCGGCACGCTCCGCCGCCCGCCGGATGGCCTGGCTGCTGGGCGAGGAGGTGGGCGGCAGCGTCGGCTTCACCGTGCGGGGCGAGCGCCGCGCGGGCCCGGACACCCGGGTCGAGGTCGTCACCACGGGCGTCCTGCTGCAACGTCTCCAGCGCGACCAGGAGCTGTCCGGGGTGGACGTCGCCTTGCTGGACGAGTGCCACGAGCGCCATCTGGACGCCGACACCGCGCTGGCGTTCCTGCTGGACGTCCGCGACACGCTCCGCCCCGACCTGCGGCTGATCGCCGCGTCGGCGACGCAGGACAGCCAGGCGTGGGCGCGGCTGCTGTCCGCTCCCGTGGTGCGCGGGCGCGGTACGAGCCACCCGGTGCGCGTCCTGCACGCCCCTCCCCCGCCCGGGGTGCGGCCCCCGCACGGCACATGGGTGGACCCCGCACTGCTGCGGCACGTCGCGGCGACGGTCCGGCGGGCCCTGGCGGAGGTGCCCGAGGGCGACGTGCTGTGCTTCCTGCCCGGCGTCGGGGAGATCGGCAGGGTGGCCGCACTGCTGGACGGCGTGGACGCGCGGGTGCTCCAGCTGCACGGCCGGGCGCCGGCCCCGGTGCAGGACGAGGTGCTGCGGGGCGCCGTGGACGGTGTCCGCCGGGTGATCCTCTCCACGTCCGTCGCCGAGTCGAGCCTGACGGTGCCGGGTGTCCGCGCCGTGGTGGACGCGGGTCTGGCGCGGGAGGCGCGCACGGACCATGCGCGCGGCCTGGGCTCGCTGACCACGGTGCGGGTCTCGCGCGCGGGCGCGGAGCAGCGGCGCGGGCGGGCCGGCCGGGAGGCGCCGGGTGTGGCGTACGCGTGCTGGGCCGAGGCCGAGGAGGCGGGACGCCCGCGCGAGCCCGCCCCCGAGATCAGCGTCGCCGACCTGTCCGCCTTCGCCCTCCAGACCGCCTGCTGGGGCGATCCGGACGCGGCGGGGCTGGCCCTGCTGGACGCGCCGCCCGCCGGTGCGATGGCCGCGGCGCACGAGACGCTGCGTGCGGTGGGGGCGCTGGACGAGGGCGGCCGGGTGACCTCGCGCGGGCAGCGGATGGCCCGGCTGGGCGTGCATCCGCGACTGGCGCGGGCGCTGCTGGACGGCGCGGCCCTGGTCGGCAGCGAACTGGCGAGCGAGACGGTGGCCCTGCTGAGCGAGGAACCGCCGCGGGCGTACGGGGACGACGCGGCCGAGGCCCTGCGGCGGGCCCGCGCCGGGCGCCGCACCGACCCGTACGGGACGCGCTGGGCCGCGGAGGTGCGGCGGCTGCGGTCGCTGCTGGGCCGCGAGACGCGGCGGCCCGCGGGGATGACCGACGAGCGCGGCGTGGGCACGGTCGTCGCCCTGGCGCAGCCCGAACGTGTCGGCCGGGCCCAGGAGCCGGGCACCTACCTGATGACCGGCGGGACGCGCGCCGGTCTGGCCGCGGAGAGCGCTCTGCGCGGCACGCCGTGGCTGGCGGTCGCCGTCGCGGACCGTCCGGCGGGCGCCGCCACGGCACGGGTGCGGCTGGCCGCCGCGATCGACGAGGAGACGGCCCTGGCCGCGGCGGACGCGCTGCGCACCGTACGCCGCGAGGTGCGCTGGGACCCCGACGCGGGCCCGCGCGGCGAGGGCGGCGACGTGGTGGCCCGCGAGGTGGAGTCGCTGGGTGCCGTGCGGCTGTCGGCACGGCCGCTGACCGACGCCCCGCCCGCGCGGTTGCGCGAGGCCGCGCTGGACGGGCTGCGGCGGCAGGGACTGGGGCTGCTGCACTGGTCCGAGGCGGCCCGCTCGCTGCGCCGGCGGCTCGCCTTCCTCCGCCGGGAGCTGGGCGAACCGTGGCCGGACGTGTCGGACGAGGCGCTGCTGGAGCGGGCCGGCGACTGGCTGGGCCGGGTCCGCTCCCGCGCCGACCTGGGCCGGGTGGACGCCGGGAACGTGCTGTCGGGGACGCTGCCGTGGGCGTCGGGGCAGGCCGCACGGCTGGACGAGCTGGCCCCGGAACGGATCGAGGTGCCCTCCGGCTCCCGGATCCGGGTGGACTACGAGCCGGAACAGCCGGTGCTGGCGGTGAAACTCCAGGAGATGTTCGGCGCGCGCGAGACCCCCCGCATCGCGGACGGCCGGGTGCCGCTGCTGATCCATCTCCTCTCCCCGGCAGGCCGTCCGGCCGCCGTCACCGCCGACCTGGCCTCGTTCTGGGCGGACGGCTACCGCGGCGTACGGGCGGAGCTGCGGGGCCGCTACCCCAAGCACCCCTGGCCGCAGGACCCCGCGACGGCGGAACCCACCCGGCACACCAAGGCCGGGGCCGGCCGGCAGCGGCCCCGGCAGGGCTGAGCGGAGGCGGCGGCCCGCAGCGCGCCACGTCCGGCGGGCGCCCGCGCCGTGCGTACGGCGGTGCCGGGTCCGGGCGCGTACGGCTAGACGGGCTGCCGGTGCCTGCCGCCGCCCGGCGGGCCGGTGGCGGGCGTCCCCTCGGTGCCGGTTCCCCCGCCCGGACCGGTCCCGTCCCCGGCGGGGCCGTCGTCGCCGACCGCCGCTCCTTCGCCCGCCGTGCCGCGCCCGCGCCCGCGTGACCGGGCCTCCAGGGTGAGGGAGAGCGCCAGCAGCAGACCGCCCAGGACGAGGAAGCCCCAGGGCAGGTACGCCGTCAGGGCGAGGACCAGACGGCGCTGGGAGCTGACGAGGTCGACCGTGGCCTCCTGGAAGTCGGGCCGCATCTTCACATGCCCCGCGAAGGCCGTCAGGGGTTTCCTGCCGGGCTGGTCCTTCCAGCGCATCTGCTCCTTGTGGATCTCCTGCCCGTCCACGGGCGCGCCGGTGACCGGTTCGACCCAGAACATGCGCTTGGTGGTGTACCAGCGTTCCAGGCCGACCTGTTCGACGGTCTCGGGCGTGGCGCCCAGCGGCAGACGCTTGGGCACCTTCACCTTCGTCCAGGGGATGGTCTGCTCGAAGTAGTAGGTCTCCAGGCCGTGCACGGTGCGGGTGCCCTTGTAGTGGATGGGCGCGGAGGTGCGGGCCTGGAAGTCGTAGTACTGGTAGTCGCGTTTCTCGGTGAGGAACGGCCACTTGAACTCGATGCCCTCACGACGCACCGGATCGCCGTCCACCGACTCCCCCCGGGCGTGGACGGGCTCTTGGGTGTGCGCGTCGAAGATGTACCGCTCGGGGATGGCGGAGACGAGTTTCCCCTTGTGGTCGGCCACATAGCTGAGGGTGTCCCAGACGACGACGTCGCGGTCGGTGTTCCGCTCGATCTTCTCGGACGCCTCCACGTTGCCCTTGAGGGTCTGCACGATGCTGACCTTCGGCACCTTCTTCGACCGCATGGTGGCGTAGTCGAGCAGGGTCGCGTTCTTCGCCTCCAGGACCATGGTCTGGTACTGGCTGGGCGGGATCTTCGCCAGCCGGGGAAAGGCGTACCAGCGGATGAGCGGCGAGAGCGCGGCGAAGAACACCGCGAACGCCAGCAGGACCAGGCTCGCTCTGCGGCGCATGCTGCCTCCCGCTCTACGGGTGCTCGGGGACGGTGGTGTGCAGGGGCTTCTTCGAGGTCTCGCCGGGCGGCACGCCCATGGCGGTGATCGCGAAGACGAGCGCGAGAGCGGCCACCAGGCCGATCCCGGCGGCGACGAGGGCACGCATGTCCACCTCCCGGTGGGGTGGCCGGCGACGAAGACAACTGACGTGTCGTCAGGTCGGGGTCGCACCGTAGCAACGCCCGCGCGGGATGGGAACCGTGGCGGACGAACGCCCCGCGCCGGTGACCTCGTGCGCCACACCCGGCCCCGGCACCACTGCCGCCACCGGGCACCCGGGCCCGCCGGCACAGCACCCCGGCCTGCCGGAACGACGCCCGGGCCGCCGCACGACGGGAGGTGGCCGCCGGCGCGACGGGAGATGGCCGCCGCACGACGGGAGGTGGCCGCCGGCGCGACGGGAGATGGCCGCCGCACGACGGGAGATGGCCGCAGGCGGGCAGGGAGACTGCGCGTACGGCGAGAGGGCCGCCTGCACGGCGGGCAGACAGCCGACCCCACAGCGGGAGAGCTGCCCGCACGGCGGGGAAGGCCGCAGGCGAGGGCCGCCCGCGCGACCGGAGGGCTGTCGGCACGACGGGGAAGGCCGCAGGCAGACAGGGAGACTGCGCGTACAGCAAGAGGGCCGCCCGCGCGACCGGAGGGCCGTCAGCACGACAGGGAAGGCCGCAGGCAGACAGGGAGACTGCGCGTACAGCAAGAGGGCCGCCCGCACGGCGGGCAGACAGCCGACCCCACAGCGGGAGAGCTGCCCGCACGGCGGGGAAGGCCGCAGGCGAGGGCCGCCCGCGCGACGGGAGGTGGCCGCCCGCGCGACGGGAGGGCTGTCGGCACGACGGGGAAGGCCGCAGGCACGGCGGGAGGGCCGCCGGCACGGCAGGGAGACTGCTCGCACAGCGAGAGGGCTGTCGGCACCGTTGGAGGCCTGTCGGTTCCACGGCGGGCGGGCTGCCGGCTCGGCGGCCAGAGCGCTCCGGTGCCCGCGCACGGCACCGCCCCCGGTGCTCGGGCGCCGGGGGCGGTGAAGGGTTCGGCCGGGGAGTCCGGCCGGATGTCTCAGCCCTTGATGGTGAGCTGCACCTCCACCTTCGCGCCGCCCTCGGCGGTCAGCGTCAGGGTATAGGTGCCGGGCTTGTCGTCCGCGCGGAGCCCGGACAGCCTGGCGACACCGTCCGGACCGGTCTCGACGGTGACCGGGGTGCGGACCTGCTTGCCCTGCTGGTCCACGGAGAAGAACGGCCCCTTGGCGGTGTCGGCCAGTGTCGCCGTCAGCGTCGTACCGGCCAGCGGCTTGCCCTTGCGGGTGGCCTTGACCGCGATGTCGGCGAAGGTGCCGTTCTTGTCGGCCACCAGCGCGGTCGTCTCCGTGCGGGTCACCTTGTCCGCCTGCGGCGCGGTCACCGTGGCCTTGAAGTCGACCGTGCCCAGGTTCTTGCCGACGGCCGTGGCACGGATGGTGAACGTGCCCGTCTTGGCACCCGCGGCGAGTGCGGGTGCCGTGGCCACCCCGTCGGCGCCCGTGGTGACGGTCGCCTCCTTGGCCCCGCCCTCGAACGTCGCCTGCGTGCTGCCCCGGATCTCGAAGCGGACCTTGACGCCCTTGACGGACTTGCCCTTGGCGGTCTCGGCCCTGACACCGGGGCGGGCGGCGAACGTCTCGCCCGCGACGGCCGTGATGTTCTGGTCGGTGGCGCGCTCGAGGGCGTGCGGGGCGGTCGGCTCGGGGGACGGCTTGTCGTGGCCACCGCCCTTGCCGCCGTCCTTGCCGTCCTCCTTGTCGCCGTTGCCCCGGCTGCCGCCGGAGCCCTTGCCGGGCTTGGTGGCTGAGTCGTCCTTGCCGCCGTCCTTGCCGCCGCGCTCCGGGGTGCCCTTGACCGGGCCGCCGCCGGGCTCGCCCAGGCCGGGCACCGACACCGGCGGGATGTCGCTGTCGGGCACGGCGTGGGTGCCCTTGCGGTAGAACTCGAACCAGGCCAGGACCGTGCGCAGATACTCGCTGGAGTTGTTGTAGCTGAGGATCGCGCGGTCCAGATCGGCCTTCGCCGACAGGTCGCGGCCGTCCGCGCACAGATACTTCCCGGCGGCCAGCGCGGCGTCGTGCACGTTGTTGGGGTCCTTGCGCCCGTCGCCGTTGCCGTCGGCGCCCCAGCGCGCCCACGTCGAGGGGATGAACTGCATCGGGCCGACCGCACGGTCGTACGTCGTGTCGCCGTCCCACCGGCCGCCGTCGGTGTCCTTGATGTTCGCGAAGCCGGCGCCGTTGAGCACCGGGCCGAGGATGGGGCGCAGCGTCGTGCCCTCCTTGTCGACCGCGCCGCCGCGCGCGTGCCCGGACTCCACCTTGCCGATGCCCGCCAGCAGCTCCCAGCGCAGCCCGCAGCCGGGCGTGCTGGTGGCCAGCGACTTGGCGGCCTTCTTGTAGGCGGCGAGCACCGACTTGGGGATGCCCGACTTGTCGCCCACACCGCCGGGGGCCGAACCTCCGGGCGGGTTCGGGGATTCCAGCGGCGGCAGCTCCATGTCGTAGCTGCCGTCACCGGGCGAGGCGTCGCCGGCCGCGTCCGCGCCCTTGCCGTCGTGTCCGCCGAGCCCGACACCGGGCGCCTGGGAGGCGGTCAGTGCCGCCATGACGACCGCGGCGATCGCGGTGCCGGCCAGCCCCCTGCGGTATCTGGTGCTGCTGAGTCTGCGGCGTCGCCGGTGCCCCGATGCTGATGCCTTCACGGCTTCCTGCTGTGCAGCGTGCCTGCCCCGGTATCGCGCCATAGGTCAGTCCCCGTCCTCTCCCCTTCGGACGCAATCACCCGCAATCAGGGCGACCTTACGGCACAGTAGCCGACAAGTCAGGGGGCGTCGGCCACTTCCGCCGCTCCCCACCGGCTTCGGCCATCCGTTCCCTGCCGGTTTCCCCACCGTTCGCCCCGATGCTTCCCCAACGTCCCCGGCTGCGGGTGCGGTTCCCCGCCCTTCCGGGCATTTGCACGGGCCCGTTTCCCACCGGTTCCGGTATCGCGGGCCCGTTTCCCCACCGGTTCCGGGTATCGCTGGGCCCGCCCTCCCGCCCGTTCCGGACGAAGCACGGCAGCCCGTGCCCCGTCCCGGGCACAGCACAGCGGCCGTACCGGGACGGCGGGAAACCGGGCTCCCGGCCGGGCCGGCCCGCCTTGGGTGTGCGGGCCCGTACGCCGAGCCCCGTCCGTACGCGACCGCCCCCGGACCGGGGCCGGAGCCGGGGCCGGGAGCCGAAACCGGAGGGCCGGCCACCGGAGGGCCAGGGTCGCCCGCGGGGTGCGCGGGGCCCCGGCCGTGGGCCGTTCAGTGCGCGGCCGACTCCCAGTCCTGGCCGACGCCGACCGAGACATCGAGCGGTGCCCGCAGCGGAACGGCGGAGGCCATCCGGTCCCGCACCAGCTTCTCCACCTGCTCCCGCTCCCCCGGTGCGATCTCCAGCACGATCTCGTCGTGCACCTGGAGCAGCATCCGGGAGCGGAGCCGCTCCTCGCGGAGCGCGGCGTCGACCTTGAGCATGGCCACCTTGACGATGTCGGCGGCGGTGCCCTGGATGGGGGCGTTGAGCGCCATCCGCTCGGCCATCTCCCTGCGCTGCCGGTTGTCGCTGGTCAGGTCCGGCAGATAGCGGCGGCGTCCCATGATCGTGTGGGTGTAGCCGGTGGCGCGGGCCTCCTCGACGGTGCGGCGCAGATAGTCCCGCACCCCGCCGAACCGCTCGAAGTAGGTGTCCATCAGCCCCCGCGCCTCGTCGGGGGTGATGCCCAGCTGCTGCGAGAGGCCGAACGCCGACAGCCCGTAGGCCAGCCCGTACGACATCGCCTTGATCTTGCGGCGCATCTCCGCGTCCACGGCGTCCTTGCCGACGCCGAAGACCTGCGCGGCCACCGTGGTGTGCAGGTCCTCGCCCGAGGTGAACGCCTCGATGAGGCCCTCGTCCTCGGACAGGTGGGCCATCACCCGCAGCTCGATCTGGCTGTAGTCGGCGGTCATCAGCGACTCGTAGCCCTCGCCGACGCGGAAGCCGCGGCGGATGGCGCGGCCCTCGTCCGTGCGCACCGGGATGTTCTGGAGGTTCGGGTCGGTGGAGGAGAGCCGTCCGGTGGCGGCCACCGTCTGGTTGAAGGTGGTGTGGATGCGGCCGTCGGGGGCGATCGTCTTGATCAGGCCCTCCACCGTGGTGCGCAGCTTCTGCTGCTCCCGGTAGCGCAGCATGATGACCGGCAGTTCGTGTTCGGTCTGCGTCGCCAGCCAGGCCAGCGCGTCCGCGTCGGTGGTGTAGCCCGTCTTCGTCTTCTTCGTCTTGGGCAGGCCCAGTTCGCCGAAGAGGACTTCCTGGAGCTGCTTGGGCGAGCCCAGGTTGAACTCGTGCCCCACCGAGGCGTGCGCCTCGCTGACGGCCTGCTGCACGGCGTCCGCGAACTGCTGCTCCAGCCCCTGGAACCAGGTCCGGTCAGCGGCGATGCCGGCGCGCTCCATGCGGGCCAGCACCTCGGAGGTCGGCAGCTCCAGTTCGCGCAGCAGACCGGCGGCGCCCACCTGCTCCAGCCTGGCCTCGAAGGCGGTGCCCAGGTCCAGGACGGTGCGGGCCTTGACCATCAGCGCCTCGGCCTCGGCCTGCTCGTCCACCCCGAGGGCGAGCTGTCCGTCGGATTCGGCCGTCGGCCCCAGCTCCCGGCCCAGGTACTCCACCGACAGCGCGTCCAGTGCGAAGGAGCGGCGGCCCGGCTTGTCCAGGTAGGCGGCCAGCGCGGTGTCCATCCACACCCCGGCCACGCGCCAGCCCTGCTCGGCGAAGACCCGCATGAGCGCCTTGGCGTCGTGCATCGCCTTGGGCTTGCCCTCGTCGGCGAGCCAGGCGGCGAAGGCCCGCTCGTCGCCCTCGGTCAGCTGCGCCGGGTCGAACCAGACGGCCGGGCCCGATCCGGTGGCCAGCGCGATCTCGCTCACGCTGCCGCTGCCCAGCTTCCACACGTCGACCGTGCTGACGCCGAGCGTGGCGCCGCCGTGCTGTTCCAGCCAGGGGGCGAGGGTGTCGGCCTCGATCACGGTGCCGTCCAGTTCGACGCCGCCCGCCGCGGCCGGCTCCTCCTCCTGTACGGCGGTGCCCGGGTCCACGGCGAAGAGGCGGTCGCGGAAGTTCTGGTGGCGGAACTCCAGGGCGTCCAGGATGACGGCGAGCGCGTCCCGGTCGTAGGGGACGCGGGAGAGGTCCTCGGGACGGTCCGGCAGCGGGACGTCGCGCACCAGCTCGGTCAGCCGGCGGTTGAGCAGGACGGACTCCAGGTGGGCGCGGAGGTTCTCACCGGCCTTGCCCTTGACCTCGTCCGCCCGCTCGGCCAGTTCGGCGAGGGAGCCGAACTGGTTGATCCACTTGGTGGCGGTCTTCTCCCCGACGCCGGGGATGCCCGGCAGGTTGTCGGAGGGGTCGCCGCGCAGCGCCGCGAAGTCCGGGTACTGCTTCGGGGACAGTCCGTACTTCTCCGCGACCTTCTCGGGGGTGTAGCGGGTCAGCTCGGAGACGCCCTTGGTGGGGTACAGCACCGTGACGTTGTCGCTGACCAGCTGGAAGGTGTCGCGGTCGCCCGTGACGATCGACACCTGGAAGCCCTCGGCCTCGGCCTGGGTGGCGAGCGTGGCGATGACGTCGTCCGCCTCGTAGCCGTCCACGGCGTAGCGGCGCACCCGCATGGCGTCCAGCAGCTCGCCGATCAGCTCGACCTGGCCCTTGAACTCGTCCGGGCTCTTGGAGCGGTTCGCCTTGTACTCGGCGAACTCCTCCGAGCGCCAGGTCTTGCGGGAGACGTCGAAGGCGACGGCGAAGTGCGTGGGGGCCTCGTCACGCAGGGTGTTGGCCAGCATCGAGGTGAAGCCGTAGATCGCGTTGGTGGGCTGGCCCGTGGTGGTGTTGAAGTTCTCCGCGGGAAGTGCGAAGAATGCCCGGTATGCAAGGGAATGCCCGTCCATGAGCATCAGGCGGGGCCGTGCCTCGCCGTCCTGCGCGTGCGGAGTCGCTTCTGGTGCCGTCTTTGATGCTGCCTTCTTAGCCACGTGCCGATCCTCGCATGCGGCTGTGACAATGACGGGGCACGCCGGTACGGGGTCGCGCTTTCGGGGCCGGACCCCCGGCCCGGGAAGGCCCCGCCGGGCGCCCTACGCCGGGCACCGGACGGCACCCCCCTGCCCGCGCACCGCGATCGGTGGCACCATCAAGTGCTATGACGCGGAAGGCTCCCTCCAGTGATCCCGTACAGGACGCGCCCCAGGTAGGGGCGCCCGCACACGCCGCCGCCGGGCTCCCGGCGGTCGCGCACTCGCTGCGGATGGCGCGGCAGCAGATGGGGGTGAAGCGGACCGCGCTGACGCTGCTGCGGGTCAACCAGAAGGACGGCTTCGACTGCCCCGGCTGCGCCTGGCCGGAGGGTGACGAGCGGCACACCGCGGAGTTCTGCGAGAACGGCGCCAAGGCGGTGGCCGAGGAGGCGACCACCCGCCGGGTCACCCGGGCGTTCTTCGCCGAACACCCGGTGGAGGACCTGGCCCGGCGCTCCGGCTACTGGCTCGGCCAGCAGGGGCGGCTGACCGAACCGATGTACCTGCCCGAGGGCGGCGACCGGTACGAGCCGATCAGCTGGGACGACGCCTTCGCGCTGATCGCCGAGGAGCTGCGGGCGCTGCCCTCGCCCGACGAGGCGGTCTTCTACACCTCCGGCCGCACCAGCAACGAGGCCGCCTTCCTCTACCAGCTCTTCGCCCGCGAGTACGGCACCAACAACCTGCCCGACTGCTCCAACATGTGCCACGAGTCGTCCGGCTCCGCACTGACCGAGACCCTCGGCGTCGGCAAGGGCAGCGTGCTGCTGGAGGACCTCTACAAGGCCGACCTGATCATCGTCGCGGGGCAGAACCCGGGCACCAACCACCCGCGGATGCTCTCCGCGCTGGAGAAGGCCAAGGCCGGCGGCGCGAGGATCATCACGGTGAACCCGCTGCCCGAGGCGGGCATGGAGCGGTTCAAGAACCCGCAGACCCCCAAGGGCCTGGCCGCGGGCGGCACCCCGCTGACCGATCTGTTCCTCCAGATCCGCATCGGCGGCGACCAGGCGCTCTTCCGCGCCCTGAACCGGCTGATCCTGGAGCGGGACGCGGTCGACGAGGAGTTCGTCGGCGCGTACACCCACGGCTTCGAGGAGTTCGCCGAGGCGGCCCGCGCCGCCGGCTGGGACGAGACGCTGGCCGCCACCGGCCTGGAGCGCGCCGAGATCGAACGCGCCCTGGAGATGGTGCTGGCCTCCCGCCGCACCGTGGTGTGCTGGGCGATGGGGCTCACCCAGCACAAGCACTCGGTGCCCACCATCCGCGAGGTCGTCAACTTCCTGCTGCTGCGCGGCAACATCGGCCGCCCCGGCGCCGGGGTCTGTCCCGTGCGCGGACACAGCAATGTGCAGGGCGACCGCACCATGGGCATCTTCGAGCGGCCCGCGCCCGCGTTCCTGGACGCGCTGGAGAAGGAGTTCGGCTTCGCCCCGCCGCGTGAGCACGGCTACGACGTGGTGCGGGCCATCCGCGCCATGCGCGACGGCAAGGTGAAGGTGTTCTTCGCCATGGGCGGCAACTTCGTGGCCGCCTCGCCCGACACGGAGGTGACCGAGGCCGCGATGCGCCGCGCGCGGCTGACCGTGCACGTGTCCACCAAGCTCAACCGGTCGCACTGCGTGACCGGCGCCCGGGCGCTGATCCTGCCCACCCTGGGCCGCACCGAGCGGGACACCGGGCCCGGCGGCGACCGGTTCGTGACCGTCGAGGACTCCATGGGGATGGTGCACGCCTCCCGCGGCCGGCTGGCGCCGGCGAGCCCCCACCTGCTGTCCGAACCGGTGATCGTGGCGCGGCTGGCGCGGACCGTGCTGGGCGGGAAGTCGGCCACCCCGTGGGAGGAGCTGGCCGACGACTACGCCCTCATCCGTGACCGCATCGCGCGCGTGGTGCCCGGTTTCGAGGACTTCAACGCCAAGGTGGCGCGCCCCGGCGGGTTCGCCCTGCCGCACGCGCCCCGCGACGAGCGGCGCTTCCCCACCGCCACCGGCAAGGCCAACTTCACCGCGGCGCCCGTGGAGTACCCGCGTGTGCCCGAGGGCCGGCTGCTGCTGCAGACCCTGCGCTCGCACGACCAGTACAACACCACCGTCTACGGGCTCGACGACCGCTACCGCGGCATCAAGAACGGCCGCCGCGTGGTGCTGGTGCGTCCCCAGGACGCGCTGCGGCTCGGCCTGCCCGACGGCTCGTACGCCGATCTGACCAGCGAGTGGAGCGACGGGCGGGAGCGGGTGGCGCGCGGCTTCCGCGTCGTCCACTACCCGACGGCACCCGGCTGCGCCGCCGCCTACTACCCGGAGACCAACGTCCTGGTGCCGCTGGACGCGACCGCCGACACCAGCAACACCCCCGCCAGCAAGTCCGTCGTGATCAGGCTCACTCCGGCCGAGGCCGGCTGAGCGCGCCGCGGGCTTAAGCTCGGATCCGGCCGGTCGCGGCACAGGGCGGCCGGCCGGCCGAGGCGACAGACGATCGGAGCAGCGACGCATGGGCGAGCAGGCCGGGACCGCATTCCCCCAGGAGATCCTGGACCAGTGGGAGGGATCGGGAGTCGATCTTGCGGCGTACTTCTCCGCCGGCGCCCTCGGCGAACGCATGGGCCTGCGGATAGTCGAGGCGAGCCCCGAACGCGTCGTCGGCACGCTGCCCGTCGAGGGCAACACCCAGCCCTACGGGCTGCTGCACGGCGGCGCCTCTGCCGTGCTCGCCGAGACGCTGGGTTCGGTGGGCGCCATGCTGCACGGCGGCCCCGGCAAGGCCGCCGTGGGCGTCGATCTGAACTGCACCCACCACCGCGGGCTGCGCTCGGGCACCGTGACCGGGGTGGCGACCCCGCTGCACCGGGGGCGCTCGACGGCCACCTACGAGATCGCCGTCACCGACGAGGAGGGGCGCCGTGTGTGCTCCGCCCGTCTGACATGCCTGCTGCGGGACGCCTGACAGCCGGACGAGCAGCACCCGCACTCCCAGGGCACCCCACCGGTACGGCGCCCGCCTGTTGCGGCGCCGCCCCTTCCGCCGGATTCTGACCGGTGTGGCCGCGCGCCGCACCGGCGCGGGAGGGGGGCAGCGTGGGGGACGTCATCACCGGCGGCGGAAACGGGCCCGGGCTCTTCGAGCGGTGGTACGGGCTGCCGGCGCGCATCCGGCGGCCGGCCGCCGCACTCGCCGTCGCCGCGGTGCTCGCGGGCGGCGTGGCCGGCCACGCCC
Source organism: Streptomyces albus subsp. albus (assembly GCF_000725885.1). GTDB lineage: Bacteria > Actinomycetota > Actinomycetes > Streptomycetales > Streptomycetaceae > Streptomyces > Streptomyces albus. The sequence continues at coordinate 182,686 of NZ_JODR01000012.1, forward strand.
TCACCCGGCCCCGGCCCGGACCGCCTCCGGCGCATGCCGCCGTGCACCGCGTGCCGTACCCGGTGCACAGCACACGCCTCGCCTGGGCGGGGCTCGACCGGGTGGACACCGCCGCCCGCACCTTCCGGGTGGGCCTGCGCGTCGACACCGACGACCCCGTGCTGGTGCGGCGCGTCACCCAGACCTATGACGCGCTGGAGATGGAACTGGTCCCTCCGCGGACGGTCGTGGTACGGCCCGGACGGCCCGTGCGCGTGTGGGCGAAAGCCCGAGTCAACTCCTGCCACACCCTTCCCATAGAGGCCCGCCACCCCTTCCTCGAGGTGACGCTGTGTAACGCCCGCGCGGCTCAGGAAGTCTCCTTCCTCCCCGGGCGTGATTACGCACGGACACTCACCCGTACGCTCCGTACGCTATGCGGACCCTCGGCCGGTCCTTGATCGGTGACCTTGCGGACCAACTGCGGCTTCGGCCCGCGCAACGCGTCCGCCATCTCCCCGAAACGAAGGGGAAGTTGACACAAGATCAGCTTGAGGCCGGGCCGTTGTGTGACGGTGATAACAAGACAGTCACATCCTCGACTTGACCTCTGCCCGTCTTCACAACCTCCCCTTAGAGTCACCGCCAGTCACCGCGCCGCCGGGCGTGCATGACAAAGCACCGATCTGTACCACTCGTACGGCCCGGCGCGCGATACGGCCACTCACGTCATGAGGGCCGCCTCGGGGAAAGGACTGATCGTGCGTCACCGTTCCTTGCTCGTACTCACCACCACCGTCACGGTGGGCGCTCTCACCCTGTCGGCGTGCGGCTCGCGCGACGACAAGTCCGGCGGCGGTGACAGCGGTGCCAAGACCACCGTCGTCATCGGCGTCGACGCACCACTGACGGGCGATCTGTCCGCACTGGGCCAAGGCATCAAGAACTCCAGCGACCTCGCCGTCAGGACCGCGAACAAGAACAACGAGGTCGACGGCGTCACCTTCAAGATCCAGGCGCTGGACGACCAGGGCCAGGCCGGCACCGGCCAGCAGAACGCCACCAAGTTCGTCGGCAACCCGGACGTCATCGGCGTCGTCGGGCCCCTCAACTCGCACGTCGGCCAGTCCATGCAGAAGGTGTTCGGCAACGCGGACCTCGTCCAGGTCTCGCCCGCCACCACCGCCCCCGAGCTCACCCAGGGCCCCAACTGGCAGAAGGGCAGCAAGAAGCGGCTCTTCGACACCTACTACCGCACCTGCGCCACCGACGCCGTGCAGGGCCCGTACGCCGCCCAGTACCTGTACACCAAGCGCAAGCTGAAGAAGGCGTACATCATCGACGACAAGAAGACCTACGGCGCCGGACTGGCCGGCACCTTCACCGACGAGTTCAAGAAACTCGGCGGCAAGGTCGTGGGCACCGACCACATCAACCCCGACGACCGTGACTTCTCCGCCGTCGCCACCAAGGTCGCCAAGTCCAAGGCCGACTTCGTCTACTACGGCGGCGAATACCCGGCCGGCGCCCCGCTCAGCGCCCAGATCAGCAAGGCCGGCTCCAAGGCACTGGTCGTCGGCGGCGACGCCCTCTACAGCGACGAGTACGTCAAACTCGGCAAGAAGAACGTCGAAGGCGACCTGGCCACCTCCGTCGGCGCCCCGCTGGAGACCCTCGACACCGCCAAGGCGTTCATGAAGAACTACAAGGCGGCCGGCTACAAGCTGCCCTACGAGGCATACGGCGGCTACGCCTACGACAGCACCTGGGCCGTCATCCAGGCCGTCAAGGCGGTCGTCGAGAAGAACGACGGCAAGCTGCCCGGCAGCGCCGACAACCGGGACGAGGCCCGCAAGCAGATCAACGAGGCCATGAAGGACGTCAGCTTCGACGGCGTCACCGGCCAGGTCGCCTTCGACAAGTACGGCGACACCACCAACAAGCAGCTGTCCGTGTACGAGGTCAAGAACGGCAAGCACAAGCCCGTACAGACCGGGACGTTCCAGGAGAACTGACCCGCACCGCCGCCCCACCCCGCCCCAACAGAACGCACCTCATGCCGCGCGGGGGCGCTCCCAGGCGCCCCCGCGCAGGCATATCTGACACACCCAAGGAGTCCCCGGTGCACGGTCTGCCGGATCAGCTGGCGAACGGACTCGCACTCGGCGCGTTGTACGGCCTCATCGCGATCGGGTACACGATGGTCTACGGCATCGTCCAGCTCATCAACTTCGCCCACGGCGAGATATTCATGATCGGCGGCTTCGGCGCGCTGACCGCCTACCTGTGGCTGCCCGACGGCACGGGCCTCGCCCTCGCCCTCCCCCTGATGATCCTGCTCGGCGTGGTCAGCGCCGTGCTCGTCGCCGTCGGAGCCGAACGCTTCGCCTACCGCCCGCTGCGCGGCGGGCCCCGCCTCTCCCCGCTGATCACCGCGATCGGCCTCTCCCTCGCCCTCCAGCAAGCCGTCTGGGCCTTCTACCCCGACGCCAAGAAAGCCCGGCCCTTCCCGCAGATCGGCGGCGCCGACCTCGACCTCGGCTTCGTCACCCTCTCCCGCGAAGACCTCTTCATCTTCGTCTCCGCCCCCATCTGCATGCTCGCCCTCGGCCTGTTCGTCGCCAAGACCCGCACCGGACGCGCCATGCAGGCCACCTCGCAGGACCCCGACACCGCCAAACTGATGGGCATCAACACCGACCGCATCATCGTGATGGCCTTCGCCATCGGTGCCGCGTTCGCCGCCGTCGCCGCCATCGCCCAGGGCTTCAAGACCGGCGAGGTCAACTTCCGGATGGGCTTCATCGCCGGCCTCAAAGCCTTCACCGCCGCCGTCCTCGGCGGCATCGGCAACATCTACGGCGCCATGGTCGGCGGCCTCGTCCTCGGCGTCGCCGAAGCCATGGCCACCGCCTACATCGGCGACATCCCCGGACTCGAACAGTTCGGCGGCGGCTCCTGGAAGGACGTATGGGCCTTCATCCTGCTCATCCTCGTCCTGCTCCTACGACCCCAGGGCATCCTCGGCGAACGCCTCGCGGATCGGGCGTGATACCCATGACGACACAGCACACCGACCTCACCACAGCCGGCGACGGACCCGCCCCCACCACCGCGGGCCGCCCACCCCTCCCCCTCAACGCCGACCCGCACACCAGCCGCCGCCTCGGCCGCCTGCTGACCGGCGCCGGAGCCGTCCTGTCCTTCGCCGCCACCATGCTGCCCTGGACCTGGACCGCCGAGTTCCCCGGCGACCTGACCATCGCCTTCTACCCGGCCGGACTCCAGCTCCTCACCCTCGCCGCCGCCCTGCTGACCGCCGCCCTGCTGCTGGCCTCAGCCGGCGTCACCGGACTGCGCTGGCTCACCCCCGGCGGCAAACACAGCGCACTGCTGCTGATGACCCTCGCCAACCTCGGCGTCACCTGGTACACCGCCGGAGCCATCGCCACCGAACTCGGCGGCCTCGTCAACTTCGAACCCGGCATGTGGATCGGCGTCGCCGGCACCCTCCTCGCCGTCATCGGCGCCCTCGCCCTCCCCACCGACCTGCCCCCCGGCGCCGACGGCGGCACCCCGGCAGCCGGCCCCTGGCAACGGCTGCGCCACGCCTTCAAAGCACCCGCACCCGGCAGCCCCGCACCCCTGCCCGGCTGGGCCGAGATCCTCATCATCTGCGCTTCCTGCGCCATCGGCCTGTACGCCTTCGCCTACGGCATCGAAGCCGAGGACGGCCCGCCCTTCATCGGCTTCCTCGTCATGGCCGCCTTCGCCGCCCCCGCCCTCGGCAAAGCCGGACTCTTCCGGCGGCTGTCCGCACTGACCGCACGCCACCGCGGCGTCACCCTCGCCGCCGCCTTCGCCGCGGCGCTGCTCTTCCCCGTCACCCAGAGCAACGAGGCCTACACCAACATCGCCGTCAGCGTACTGATCTTCGCCACCGTCGCCCTCGGCCTCAACATGGTCGTCGGCCTCGCCGGCATCCTCGACCTGGGATACGTCGCCTTCCTCGGCGTCGGCGCCTACACCGCCGCCCTCGTCTCCGGGGCCGAGACCTCCTCCATCGGCCTGCACGTCCCCTTCTGGGCAGCCGTCCTCATCGGCGCCGCCGTCGCCCTCGTCTTCGGCCTCGTCATCGGCTTCCCCTCACTGCGACTGCACGGCGACTACCTCGCCATCGTCACCCTCGGCTTCGGAGAGATCTTCCGCATCTCCGTCCAGAACCTCGACGGCGACTCCGGCCCCAACGTCACCAACGGGCCCAACGGCATCCCCAACATCCCCGACCTGGAGATCTTCGGCTTCAACTTCGGCGACGAACACACCCTCCTCGGCTTCGAACTCGGCAGGTTCGCCAACTACTACCTGCTCATGCTGCTGTTCACCGCCCTCGTCGTCACCGTCTTCCGGCGCTCCGACAACTCCCGCATCGGCCGCGCCTGGATCGCCATCCGCGAGGACGAGACCGCGGCCCGCGCCATGGGCGTCAACGCCTTCCGCCTCAAACTCATGGCCTTCGCCCTCGGCGCCACCCTCGCCGGCATGGCCGGCACCGTCCTCGCCCACGTCGAGTTCTCCGTCAACCCCGAGTCGTACAAATTCGTCCACACCGCACCCCCCAACTCCGCCTTCCTCCTCATCGCCGTCATCCTCGGCGGCATGGGCACCGTCAGCGGACCCCTCATCGGCGCGGCCCTGCTCTACCTCATCCCGGCCAAACTCCAGTTCATGGCCGACTACCAGCTGCTGCTCTTCGGCATCGCCCTCATCCTGCTCATGCGGTTCCGGCCCGAAGGCCTCATCGCCGACCGGCGCAAACAGCTGGAGTTCCACGAGACGGGACAACTCGACATACCCGCCCCAGCCACCGCCGGCCTCGGCAAGACGGAGGCGTGAGACCAGATGACGACCACCCCGACCACCGACAGCGCCCCCGCCCCCCGCAGCGGCACGGGCGGCGCCGTCCTCGAAGCCTCCGGCGTCACCATGCGCTTCGGCGGCCTGACCGCCGTCCGCGACGTCGACCTCACCGTCCGCGCCGGCGAGATCGTCGGCCTCATCGGACCCAACGGCGCCGGCAAGACCACCTTCTTCAACTGCCTCACCGGGCTCTACATCCCCACCGAAGGCACCGTCCGCTACAAAGGCACCGTCCTGCCCCACCGCTCACATCTGGTCACCCAGGCAGGCATCGCCCGCACCTTCCAGAACATCCGCCTCTTCGCCAACATGACCGTCCTGGAAAACGTCCTCGTCGGCCGCCACACCCGCACCCACGAAGGACTCCTGTCCGCACTCGTGCGCGGCCCCGGCTTCCGCCGCGCCGAACGCGACTCCGAACAACGCGCCATGGAACTGCTCGACTTCACCGGACTCGCCGCCAAACGCGACCACCTCGCGCGCAACCTCCCCTACGGCGAACAACGCAAACTGGAGATCGCGCGCGCCCTCGCCAGCGAACCCGGCCTCCTCCTGCTCGACGAACCCACCGCCGGCATGACCGCCATCGAAACCACCGCCACCCGCGAACTCGTCCTCGCCATCCGCGAACAAGGCACCGCCGTCCTCGTCATCGAGCACGACATGCGGTTCATCTTCAACCTCTGCGACCGCGTCGCCGTACTCGTCCAAGGCCAGAAACTCATCGAAGGCACACCCGAGACCGTCCAGAACGACGACCGCGTCATCGCCGCCTACCTCGGCACCCCCTTCGACGGCGAACCCGGCGAAGCCGAAGCCGCCGAAGTCCGCGCAGCCGAACAGACCGGGACCGCCGGCACCGACACCACACAGGGAAAGGCGGACTGATGGCCCTGCTCGAAGTCGAGGACCTCCGCGTCGCCTACGGAAAGATCGAAGCCGTCAAAGGCATCTCCTTCACCGTCGAAGCCGGCGAAGTCGTCACCCTCATCGGCACCAACGGCGCCGGCAAGACCACCACCCTGCGCACCCTCTCCGGCCTGCTCAAACCCCTCGCCGGAAAAATCACCTTCGAAGGACAACCCCTCAACGGCGTGGGCGCCCACAAGATCGTCTCCATGGGACTCGCCCACTCCCCCGAAGGCCGCCGCATCTTCCCCCGCCTCAGCATCGAGGAAAACCTCCAGCTCGGCGCCTTCCTCCGCAAGGACACCGACGGCATCGCCGCGGACATCCGCAACGCCTACGACCGCTTCCCCATCCTCGGCGAACGCCGCCGCCAAGCCGCCGGCACCCTCTCCGGCGGCGAACAGCAGATGCTCGCCATGGGACGCGCCCTGATGTCCCGCCCCAAACTGCTCATGCTCGACGAACCCTCCATGGGCCTCTCACCGATCATGATGCAGAAGATCATGTCCACCATCAGCGAACTCAAAGCCGCCGGCACCACGATCCTGCTCGTCGAACAGAACGCCCAGGCGGCGCTCTCCCTCGCCGACCACGGACACGTCATGGAAATCGGCAACATCACCCTCTCGGGCACCGGAGAAGAACTCCTCCACGACGAATCGGTACGCAAGGCCTACCTCGGCGAGGACTGACGCACCGGCCCACCAAGGGGCGCCCCGGACCACCGGGGCGCCCCCACAGCCCTCACTGCTTCTGCTGCTGCTCCTGCTGCCGCTTGCGCTCCTCGCCGTCGGCGATCACCGCCTCGGCCACCTGCTGCATCGACAGCCGGCGATCCATCGACGTCTTCTGGATCCACCGGAACGCCGCCGGCTCCGTCAGCCCGTACTGCGTCTGCAGCACACCCTTCGCCCGGTCCACCAGCTTCCGCGTCTCCAGCCGCTGCGAGAGGTCCGCGACCTCCTTCTCCAGCTCCTTCAGCTCCGCGAACCGCGACACCGCCATCTCGATCGCCGGCACCACATCGCTCTTGCTGAACGGCTTCACCAGATACGCCATCGCCCCCGCGTCCCGCGCCCGCTCCACCAGCTCCCGCTGGGAGAACGCGGTCAGCATCAGCACCGGCGCGATGCTCTCCTCGGCGATCTTCTCCGCCGCGGAGATACCGTCCAGCTCCGGCATCTTCACATCGAGAATGCACAGGTCCGGGCGGTGCTCGCGGGCCAGCTCCACGGCCCGCCGGCCGTCACCGGCCTCGCCGACGACGGTGTAGCCCTCCTCCTCCAGCATCTCCTTGAGATCCATCCGGATCAGGGCCTCGTCCTCCGCGATCACGACCCGCCGCGTCGCCGGAGGCACGTGCGCGCTGCCGCTCGTCTGGGCAGCCGCCGCCTCACCGGGGTGCTGCTGGTCGGCACGGGGGACACTCTCAGACTCGGGGACGTCCGCGGCGCTCACTGGGCTCCTCGTTTCCGCACAGGTGGGGCCTTCGAGCCTACCTAGGAGCGCGCCGCGCCACGCACACGGTAGGCTTTCGGGCGCCGGCCCGGTTGGTGGAACTGGTCAGACACGCGGCGCTCAAACCGCCGTGCCCTTCGGGGCATGTGGGTTCGAATCCCACACCGGGCACCGCGATTCCCGTGCCTTCATCACTCGTACGAGTGATGAAGGCATCGTTCTTTCCCCAGGTCACCGGCGTCGGCGTGATGCTCCCCACATGGAACAGCACGGGGATTCGAAACGGGTGCAGGCGCTCGACCTGCATCGCCTGGGTATGTCGAACCGCGAGGTGGCGAACCGCCTCGGTGTCCCTTACGGCACGGTCGGTTACTGGCTGCACATGGACCGTAAACGCAGGGCCGCGCCCTTACCCGGGCGCGACGGGCGGCGCCGACTGTGCCCCCGCTGCGAGGGCGGCTCGTTCGACCGGGAGGCCTACGCCTATCTGCTGGGCCTCTACCTCGGGGACGGCCACATCGTGCAGTACTCCGGGCACAGGGTGCCCAGCCTCATGGTGACCTGCGCGGACGTCTGGCCCGGTCTGATGGCCGCGTGCGAGACGGCGATGCGGCGGGTGTTCCCCCACAACTCCGTCTGCAAGGCCCGGAAGAAGGGGTGCCACAACGTGAAGGTGTACTCCCAGCACCTGTGGTGTCTCTTCCCCCAGCACGGCCCCGGCAAGAAGCATGAGCGGGCCATCGAGCTGGCCGGCTGGCAGGAGGAGATCGTCGAGGCCCACCCCTGGGAGCTGATCCGCGGGCTGGTGCACTCCGACGGCTGCCGGATCACCAACTGGACGACGCGCGTGGTCGGCGGACGGCGGAAGCGGTACGAGTACCCGCGCTATCTCTTCACCAACAAGTCCGACGACATCAGGCGGCTCTACTGCCGGGCCCTGGACCGGGTCGGTGTCGAGTGGAAGGTGACCCGGCGCGGCACGGTGCCGTACAACGTCTCCGTGGCCCGCAAAGCCTCCGTAGCGCTGATGGACGTGCACATCGGGCCCAAGCACGGACGCACCGGTGCCGGACGGGCGGAAGTGGGGCACCATGGCGCGCATGGTCGTGTTGACGCGTGCGGAAGCGGAGCAGCGGGCTCGGGTTCTCAGGGTGCGGGGGTATGCGGTGGACCTCGACCTGACGTGTGGGGAGGAGGTGTTCGGCTCGACCTCCGTGGTGCGGTTCGAGGTGCTGGAGGAGGGTGCGGACACGTTCGTCGAGGTGCGGCCGGCCGAGTTGTTGCGGGTGGAGCTGGACGGTGCGGCGCTGGACGGCGGGGAGCTGCTGGAGGGCCGGTTGCCGTTGCGGGGCCTGGCGGCGGGTGAGCATGTGCTGCGGGTCGAGGCGCGGATGCCGTATTCGCGGGTGGGCGAGGGGATGCACCGGTTCACGGATCCGGAGGACGGCCGGGTCTATGTCTACACGATGTGCTGTATGGCGGATGCGCCGATGGTGTTCGCCTGTTTCGACCAGCCGGATCTGAAGGCGGTGTTCGAGGTCTCGGTGACCGCGCCGGAGGGGTGGACGGTGCTGGGGAACGGGGTGGCGTCGCGGTCGGGGGCGGGCCGGTGGGTGTGTGCGCCGACGCCGCCGATCAGTACGTATTTGATGGCGGTTGCGGCGGGGCCGTTCCATTCGGTGCGCTCGGAGCATGCGGGGTTGCCGTTCGGGCTGCATGTGCGCAGGTCGCTGGGGCGGTATCTGGAGGAGGACGCGGCGGAGCTGCTGGAGATCACGCGGCGGTGTTTCGACCGTTATCACGAGATTTTCGACGAGCCGTATCCGTTTGATTCCTATGATCAGGCGTTCGTGCCGGAGTTCAATTCGGAGGCGATGGAGAATCCGGGGCTGGTGTTGTTCCGGGACGGGTTCATCAGCCGGTCGGCGGTCACGGACACGGAGCGGCAGACGCGGGGCATCGTGATCGCACATGAGATGGCGCACATGTGGTTCGGCGATCTGGTGACGTTGCGCTGGTGGGACGATTTGTGGCTGAACGAGTCGTTCGCCGAGTACATGGGGTATCAGGTGCTGGGCGAGGCGACGCGGTTCACGGATGTGTGGACGGATTTCTCGGCTTCGCGGGCGGGCTGGGGTTACGACGCGGATCAGCGGCCTTCGACGCATCCGGTGGCGCCTGCGCCGGACGAGGTGCCGGATACGGCTGCGGCGCGCGGCAATTTCGACGGGATCAGTTATGCGAAGGGTGCGGCTGCGCTGCGGCAGTTGGTGGTGTGGCTGGGGGAGAAGAGTTTTCTGGCGGGGATCAACGAGCACTTCGTGCGGCACCGGTTCGGCAATGCGACGCTCGGGGATTTCCTCGATTCGCTGGCGCGTGCTTCACAGCGGGATGTGCGGGCGTGGGCGCGGGCGTGGCTGCGGACGACGGGGGTGGACACGCTGGTGCCGCGGGTGGGTGAGTCGGAGGGGAGGCGCTGGTATGTGGATGTGGAGCATCGTGGTGCGCGTCCGCACCGGCTGGCGCTGGGTTTGTACGACCGGGCTGCGGCGGACGGGTCGCGGCTGGTGTTGCGGGAGCGGCTGGAGCGGGAGGTGCCGTCGGACGGTGGCCGGCTGACGGTGACGTTGGAGGGGCCGCGTCCGGATCTGGTGCTGGTGAACGATCTGGATCTCACGTATGCGAAGGTGCGGCTGGATCCGGTGTCGTGGGGGACGGTGCGGTCGGCGTTGTCGGGGTTGCCGGGGCAGTCGTCGCGGGCGGTGGTGTGGAACGCGGCGCGGGACATGGTGCGGGATGCGGAGTTGGGGCCGTTGGAGTATGTGCGGCTGGTGCGGGCGCATCTGCCGCGGGAGTCGGACGATGCAGTGGTGCAGGGGGTGCTGGCGTTCGCGCGGGGGTTCGCGGTGGACCGGTATCTGGCGGGGGCGGAGCGTGCGGAGGCGCTGGAGCTGCTGTCGGGGGTGTGCGGTGAGGTGTTGACGACGGCTCCGGTGGGGTCGGGGCTGCGGCTGACGGCTGCGCGGTATGCGATCGACTGTGCGTCGGTGCCGGAGGAGTTGCTGGAGTGGCGTGCGGCGGGTGAGGTGCCGGGGGGTGGGCCGGTGCTGGATGCGGAGCTGCGGTGGCGGTTGTTGCTGCGGTTGTCGGTGCTGGGTGCGGTGGATGCGGCCGAGGTGGCGGCTGCGGGTGGGGCGGACCGGAGTGCGCGGGGTGCGGAGTGGGTGGCGCGGTGCCGGGCGGCGTTGCCGGATGCGGGGGTGAAGGAGGAGGCGTGGGCGGCGATGTTCGGGGTGGAGGGCCGGCTGTCGAACCAGTTGTTCGCGGCGACGGCGCAGGGGTTCTGGCAGGCGGAGCAGGCGGGGTTGCTGGGTTCGTTCGCGCGGCGGTTCTTCCCGGATGTGGTGGGGCTGGCGGAGCGGCGGGGGCCGACGTTGGCGGAGGTGGCGGGGCGGTACGCGTTCCCGGCGGTGTGTGTGGCGGAGGAGACGCTGGCGGCGGGTGAGGAGTGTCTGGCTTCGGCTGGTCCGGTGCCGGCGTTGCGGCGTCGGCTGGAGGATCAACTGGACGATCTGCGGCGGGCGTTGCGGGTGCGTGCGGCTGCGGGGTGAGGCCGGGGGCTGAGGCGGGGTTCACCCGGTCCGCGGCCTGGTGCGGGCGCGGGC
>NZ_JODR01000013.1 GCF_000725885.1 Streptomyces albus subsp. albus
AACTTCTTACGCCCCTGCGGAGCCCGGTCCGCTCGGATCTCGAAATCCATCGCACCCCTTGAGCTGGGGTGTTGCGACGACTACTAGAACCTAAGGTGGCCGTTGGGCCCCAGGGCCGTGGGGCCGCCGTGCGGGGCCGCCGTCATCCGCCGCCCCGCGCGGTGGTGCCGGGCCGGGGGCCGAGGTTGTGCAGGATCGTCTTGTGCAGGGCCGCGTGCAGCAGCGGTGCGGGGGTGAGGGAGGCGGCCGGGGTGCACGGTACGGCCCAGTGCGGGCCCGGCGGGTGCAGGCGGCTGCTGGGCGGTACGGTCACCCAGCTCGCGGTGGAGAGCACCTGCACGGCGGCGAACTCGTTGAACGACCAGTCGCGGGCGCTGCCCGGTTCGATGAGCCAGTAGAGCCTGCTGCCGTACGGGTCGCGGATGACGGCACCGGACGAGCCGCCGAGCCGGGACAGCACGTCCTCGCCCAGGTAGGCGGGCACCCGGACGGCGTCCCACCATTCCCCCGCGGGTAACAGCACGGCATCCAGGCCCTTCGGCAGCGGCCACCATACGGTCACGGCTTCTCCTGTGCTCTCGCGCGTCGTCGGCGTGTGAGGCGCTTTCTTCTCGACGCGCTCAGCGTGCCGACCGCACAAGCGGCAAAGTGTCACCGATGAGTGACACTTTGCTTGCTTTCTGTAGTCGTTCCGCCCAAGGCCGCCGCCTCACAGGCCGAGCCAGGCCGCCAGGCTGTCCAGGGTGTCGGGGGTGCGGCGGCGCTGGGCGACCAGTCCGTTGATGGTTTCGCGGGCGCCCGGGTGGTAGCGGGTCTGTTCGGGGGCCAGTTTCCGTGCCGTCATCACCGACTCCAGTGCGGCGTCGCACCGCCCGGTCTCCATCTCGGCGCGGGCCCGGTCCACGTAGAAGTGGGCGCGGCGGGACATCGGCCAGCCGTGCGGGAGGCGGACCTGGTGCGCCTTGTCGAGCGCGGCACCGTAGCGCCGCAGCTCCACCTGGGCCGACACCTCGTGGACGGCGACGTTGGCGGGGCCGAAGCTCAGCCAGTGGACGCGGCCGGCCTCGCCGGTGCGTTCGGCGACTGCGGCGGCCTCGTGCAGATGGGTGCGCACGGCGTCGGCGTCGTGGGCGCGGGCCGCGATGACGCCGGCGCCCAGGTGCAGTTGGCCGCGTACGGCGAGGGCGGCGCGGGCCTCCCGTTCGCCGCGGTCGGCGCGCTGGAGGGCCCGGTGGCCGGCGTCGATGAGGCGCAGCCCGATGGTGTGCTCGCCCTCGCGGAAGTAGGTGAGGGCGCGCATGTACTGGCGGACGGCGGCCAGTTGCGGGTCGGAGCCGCGTTCGGCGGCCCAGCCGAGCCGGTCGAGAGCGATGGTCGCCAGGTCGTAGAAGCCGAGTTTGGTGGCGATGTCGTGCGCCGTGCGGTAGGCGGAGCCGAGTGTCTGCCACAGCTGGGTGCTGGGCCTGCTGTGTGCGGCGGCGGTGACCTCCGCGATGAACGCGGGCAGCGCGTGCGCGGCCTTGCTCAGCTGGGTGGCGCGCACCATCCGGCACAGGTCGTCGGCCTGGACGGCGAGTTCGGCCGGGCTGCGGGGCGCCGCCGCCCCGGAGTCGTGGCCGGCGACGGGGCCGCCGGGAGGCCGCTGCCCCGCGGTGCGGCCGGCGGGGGGTGTGTATCCGTCGTCGAGGTCGTACAGGTCGAGCGCCTCGCGGATGGGGCGGATGAGCGCGGCGAGTTTGTCCTGCTGGAGCTCGGTGACGTACGGCTGGCCGGTCAGCACCGTCACATCGATCCGCAGGACTCTGGCGACCGCGGAGATCAGGTCGGGCGATGCGTTCTTGCGGCCTTCCTCGACCTGCCGTAACAGGCTGTAGGAGTAGGGGATCCTGGCGGCCAGCCCGCGCTGGGTCAGCCCGGCCAGTTTGCGTTGGTGGGCGATGCGGACGCCCGCGTGTTCTTCCTTCTGCCCGCGCATCCGCGACTCCGTTCCGCTCATCGGTGCCCCGGAACGGTACGCACGGCGCACCACGGCGCAGGCGCCCGGCGGTGAGGACCACCCGAACGTGTCGCGGGGAGTTGCGCGGGAAAGGGGTGGTGTGAGAAGTGCCGGTGAGGTGCCCCCGGAACGCGAACTCGGCGGTTCCCGTGGTGTGATGCGGCCATGTCCTCACGCGTCCTGTATCTGTTCGCCTGTGCGGCGCCTCCCGTTCTGCGCGTCGGCGAGGTCGTCGCCGACGCGCAGCGCGCGGGCTGGGACGTGTGCCTGGGGCTCACGCCGACCGCCGCGCGCTGGCTGGAGGACCGGCTTCCCGTGCTGGAGCGCCAGTGCGGGTACCCGGTGCGGTCCGCCTACAAGCTGCCGGGCCGGCCCGATGTGTGGCCGCCCGCCACGGTGGCCCTGGTGGCGCCCGCCACCTTCAACACCGTCAACCAGTGGGCGCTCGGTATCACGGACAAGTTCGTCGTCGGGTTCGCGGCCGAGGCGATCGGCAAGGGCATACCGCTGGTGACGATGCCGTGCGTGAACGCGGCCTACGCCCGCCACCCCCAGTTCGCCCGCTCCTTGGAGGTGCTGCGGCAGGCGGGGGTGCGGGTGCTGTACGGGGAGGGCGGTTTCGTCCCCAACCCGCCGGGCGAGGGCCGCCCCGGCGCGTTCCCCTGGGAGCTGGCGCTGGCCGCGGCGGACGAGGCCGCCCCGGCCCGCGGCGTGGCGGGGTGACACGGTGACGGGGCCGGGCGCGGGGAGACGGGCGGCGGGCTGACGCGGCGGCGGTCGCCCGGCCCAGGCCCACGGCCGCGGGCACCCCGACGGCGGTCGTACGACCAAGGGCCGAGCCGCCGGGCGAAATTCCGGGCCGGGGGCGGTTCGTTGTGCAGGGTGACGGTTGCAGCACGCAGCGCACCGGATTCCGCCGGGCGCGCCGCACCGATCCGAGCCCAGGGAGGCTGTCGTGCCCGTCCAGCTCAACCACACCATCGTGTACGCCGGTGACCAGCAGCGGTCCGCGGAGTTCTACGCCCGGCTGCTGGGACTGACGGTGCAGCCCCGCTTCGGCCCGTTCCTGCCGGTCACCACCGCCAACGGCGTCACCCTCGACTTCGCCGAGGCGGGCGAGGGGCCGGTCGCTCCGCAGCACTACGCGTTCCTCGTCACCGAGGAGGAGTTCGACGCGATCCTCGGCCGCATCGAGGAAGCGGGCCTGACCCACTACGCCGATCCCCACCTCCGGCGGGCCGGGGAGATCAACCACAACGACGGGGGCCGCGGGGTGTACTGGCAGGACCCGGACGGTCACGTCCTGGAGATCATCACCCGGCCCTACGGTTCGGCGGGGCGCACGGGCTGATCCCGTGCCGGGCGGACGCACGGGCACCCGCCGGGCCCCGGCACACCGTGCGGCGGTCCGGCGGGTGGCGTCAGTCCTGGCTGTCCTCGGCCCCGCGCTCGTCGGGGCAGGGGGTGCCGCGCGGCAGTTTGTAGGGGGCGGCGATGCGGTAGACGCCGGCGCGCGGCGCGTCCAGCACCGTCCAGGTGTCCAGCACCGGCTCGTCCTTGCCCTCCGGCGGCGGGCCGCCGAAGGTCGGTTCGGCCTCCCGCAGGCAGCCGTTGACGTTCTCGTCGTCGCGGTCCGGCGGCGCCACCCGGTCGCCGTCCGCGTCGACCAGCCCCAGCCACGGCGAGTACGGCACCCGCACCAGCACCCGGCCGCTCTTGCCGACCCGCACCGTGACGGACTCCGCGTCGGCGCGCTCGACCGTGGCGGAGGCGCCCACCAGCGGTACGGCGTCCTTGACGCGGAAGAGCCGCCAGCTGCTGTCGGACCAGATCTCCTCCAGATACGGCTGCCCCTGCCCCACCAGTCTGGCCTCCGCGACGCCACCGGCGATGTCGGGCGGGTCGGCGGGCAGGACGACGTAGTGGACCGCCCAACGGCGCAGCCACGCGTGGTAGCGCTCGGGGCTGAGGTCCTCCTCGTAGAAGAGGGGGTTGCGCTCCAGGTCGGCCTGCCGGTTCCAGCCGCGGGCCAGGTTCACGTACGGCGCCAGCGCCGAGGCCTCGCGGTGGCTGTTGACCGGCACCACCTCGACCCTCGCCCGGTCGGCGTGCACCTTCCGGAGCTGCTGCACCAGCGGTTTCAGCTCCCGGTTCCAGTCGGTGTCGGGGGTCGTGTGCAGGACGTCCCAGGTGGGCTTGGCGACCTGCCAGCCCATCGTCACCACCAGTGCCAGCACCATGGCCAGCCCCTTGCGGGACTTCCACGCGGCCGGGTTCCGGCCCACCACCAGGGGCGCCGCCGCCAGCAGCGCCACCGCGGCGAACAGCAGCCCGAGCCGTTCGACGTTGGAGCCGACCTGCGAGGGGATCGCCCAGGTCAGCACGATGCCCAGCGCGTAGATGGCGCCGCCCACCCGCACGGCCGTCCAGCTCCTGGGCACCAGCAGGGTCACCGCGACCGCGCCCAGCACCGGGAAGATCAGCGACACGAACGGCATCGGCTGCACCCCGGTGAACGGGAACAGCAGCGCCGAGCAGGCCACCACCAGCGGCGGCGGCACCGCGACGGCGAACATCGCGGCGGGCCGCCGGGCCAGCAGCAGCGAGGCCGCGACGACCTCCAGGAACAGTCCGGCGACCGGACTGGCCGCGGTCGCCAGCGCGGCCAGCAGTATGGCGAGCACCGCCCGCAGCCAGCGTGCCGTCCGGCTGGCCCGGCCGCCGCGCCAGCGCGCCGGCCACGTCCACACGACGGCGACCGCACCCAGCCCGAAGAAGATGCCCAGCGCGAAGGTGACCCGCCCCGAGGCGGCGTTGCACACCAGCGCGAACGCACCCCACAAGGACGGCACCAGCGGGTGGGGCACGGTCCGTGCGAGCAGCAGCGCCAGCAGTCCCGCCGAGAGCACCCCGGCCAGTATCAGCGTCGAGCGGACGCCGAGGACGGCCATCAGATAGGGCGAGATGACGCTGTAGGAGACGGGGTGCATCCCCCCGTACCAGGCGAGGTTGTACGCGGAGCCGGGGTGCTCCCCCGCGAACTCCGCCCAGGCGTCCTGCGCCGCCAGGTCGCCGCCGCCGCTGGCGAGGAACCACAGCCACAGCAGGTGCAGCACGGCTGCCGCGGCCGTTGCGGCGCCGACGACGAACAGCGGCCGGGACCGCGCCTCGCCGATCCGCCGCCACCACGGCACCGCCTCCGGCGACCGGGTCCCGGCCGCCGCGCCCGCACCCGGCAGCCCGGGCACCGGCTCCCCGGCGGCCTGGGCGATACCGGCGTCCTTGTCGGTTCCAGCAGTCCCCACGGCCGCACGGACGCCGCCGGCCTCACCGGCCTCGCGGGCCCTGCTCGTGGCATGGCCCCCGACGGCCTCCGTCACCCCGGCAGTACCGGCAGCCGCCGCCGCGGCACTGCCCTCGACAAGATCGGCCACCGCACCGCCCCCGGCGACACCCGCAGTCGCACGAGCCCCGGCAGCCCCCGCAGACGTTGCAGCCGCGGTGGCGCCCGCGGACATACCCGCCGCGGTGGCGCCCGAAGCCGTGGAGCGGTCCGCCGCGGGAGCGCCGGCGTCGGGCGGTCCGGCGGTGTCCGTGTCCCCGCGCGCCCCGTCGGCCTCCGTCGTCGTACGAGGCCCGGCGGTCCCGTCCGTGGCGGAGGCCGGGTCCGGTCGCAGGGGCTCACCGGCCGGCTGCCCGCCGGCACCGTCGATACCGGTGCCGGCGGGTGCCTTGTGCGTACCGGGGGTACGGGAGTTCTCCGCCCCGCCGTCCTCGCGGACAGGGGACGGCGGGGCGGCGTCCTCCGCAGGCGCCCGCTGGGGGCGCTGGCCGGGGACGGGTGTCCGAACGGCGTCCGCGGCGTCCTCCACGCCCGGACGTCCGGCTATGCCACCGGGGCCGGCGTCGGGGTCCGACTCCGGCGTCCGCGGTGGGTGCACGGTGGCCATCGCGTCTCTTCCCCCGTCCTCCCCGTACGGCTGTGCGGCTCAGATCCGCTTGACGTTACCGGACGCCGCCCGCGCCCTCGGCCGCCGCCCCACGCGCTCCCCGGATTTCCGCCACGGGGAGCGCGGGGCGCGCGGGCGGGTGCGGCCTGCCGGACCGGAACAGGGGACGCGGCCGGGCCCGGAAAGGTTCAGCCCACTCGCGTCAGCTTGTTCCCGAAGCCGGGCTCGGTCAGCTCGTCCTTGACGGCGACGGGGACGCGCACCTGGCCGGGCCCGTCGCCCGCGGTGAGGGTGCCCACCTTGGTGCCGGGGGCCGCCTCGTGCGGGACGGGCTTGCCGTTGCCGGTCAGGGCCAGCTTCACCTTCAGGCCGGACCAGCCCACGGCGGTCACGTCCTTGGTGGCCACCACGGGCGTGTGGCCGCCGAGCTGGTCGTCCACGTAGCCGACGACCTGGCCCTTCTTGACGACCGTCCGGGAGGTGAGGGAGTCCTGGGCGGAGTCGATCAGCTTCTTGCTGTTGGCCAGCACCGTGTCCAGGATGGACGGCTTGTACTGGCCCAGCATCGCGCCGACGATCAGCTGCCTGGTGCCGCCGATCTCTTTCTCGGCCGCGAACACCAGGTTGCCGCCCGCCTTGGTGGTGGTGCCGGTCTTGATGCCGACGACCCCGTCGAGCGGGACGAGCCGGTTCCAGTTGGGCTGGGTCTTGCCGTTGGCGTCCACGTAGTTCGGCTGCCGCACGACCTCGCGGAAGAGCGGGAACTCCATGACCTTCTTGGCCAGCTTCACCTGGTCCGCGGCGGTGCTGACGGTGGAGGCCGTCAGACCGCTGGGGTCGGTGTAGTGGGTGTTGGTCATGCCCAGGTCCTTGGCGGCGGCGTTCATCTTCGTCACGAACGCCTTCTCCGAGCCGGCGTCCCAGCGCCCCAGCAGCCGGGCCACGTTGTTCGCGGAGGCGATCATTATCGCGTTGAGCGCCTCGCGCTGCGAGATCCGCGTACCGGCCTTGACCTTGACCGTCGACTCGTTCTGAGCGCTGAGCCCGGCCTCCTTCTCGGCCTTCTTGTCGACGGGGATCATCGTGCCCTTGGTGCCCTTCTTGACCGGGTGGTCGCGCAGGACCACATAGGCCGTCATCACCTTGGCCACACTGGCGATCGGCACCGGCTTCTGCTCGCCGTAGGTGCCGAACGAGCCGAGCCCGTCCACCTCGATCACGGCCTGCCCCTCGGACGGCCAGGGCATCGAGGGCTTGGCGCCGTCGAAGGTGTAGGTGCTCCTGGCCGTCAGGGAGAGCGTCGGGTCCGGCAGCGGGCGCACCGACTGCACGACGACGAAGATCACCGCGAGCAGCAGCACCAGCGGCGTCCAGATCTTGACCCGCCGTACGACGGTGCGCATCGGCGTCTCGGGCGGCGGCGGGCTGTTGGTCAGCTGCGCCAGCAGGTCCAGCGGCTGCGGTTCCTGGCGGGCCGCCTCCGCCTCCGGGGTGCCCGGCATCGGCTGCTGGCGGGTGCGCTCCGCATCGGCCTCGGCCGCACCCTGTGTCTGCGCGCCGGGGCTGCCCGCGGGGCGCGGCGGGGCCGCGGCCCAGGGGTTGGCGGTGGGCGCCGGCGGGGCGTCAGGCCTGGCCGGCGCGGTGGGGGCGGCGGCCGTGGGCGGCAGCGTCCGCGCGGGGGTGCGCGGCTCGTCGGCCGAGCGGAGGGGGATGAACTGGCTGGTGCGCTCGGCGTCCGACTCGTCGGCGTCCGGCTTGCCCTTGCCGGTGTCCGTACCGGCCGGGGCGGCGGTGGCCGTCGCGGCGCGGGGGTCGGGGGTGGCTGAACCCTTTCTCCCGGAGGTTCCCGGCGCATCGTCCTTTTCGGACGTACCGGACTTCTCCGGCTGGCCCTTCGCCGTCTTCGCGGACTTGTCCCCGCCCTGCGGCGCGGCGGCCTTGCCCTTGCTCTCCTTCTTGTCCGCCTCGGCCGGCTTGCCCGCACCGTCCGCCGTGTCCGGCTTCTTCGGTGCGCGGCTGACGTCGGGCGCGCGGAAGACCGCCGTCGGCTGATCGACGGCGGGCTTCTTCCCGGCAGTGGCCGCCGCGGCACCCTCTCCGGAGGCCGTACCGCGCCCGCCGTCCGCGGGCTCACCCTTGCCGTTCTTGGGTGAACCGAAGAACGCCGAGGTCAGGCGCTCGGCCCGGTCGGCAGCAGCCTCCTCGCCGCCCTTCCCGGCGCCGCCTTCACCGCGCCGCACGATGCCGAACATCGCGGTCGCCGTGTCCGACGAGCCGTTCGATCCGGCGGCGTCGCCCGCCTGCCGGGGGGCGTCCTTCGCGCGGGACGCGTCCGCCGCGCCACTCCGGCCGGCTTCCTCCGCCGCGTCCGGGGCACCGGCGCCGCGGCCCTCGCCCCCGGCGGGCTTGCCCTCGCCGTCGGAGCCGCCCGTGCGGCCGTTGTCGCCCGCGACCCAGGCGGCGACGGCGGTCTTCAGCCGCGCGTCACCCTCGTCGGCCCCGTCGGCCTTGCCGCCCGTGCCGCTCTTGTCACCCGCGCTGCCGGCGCCGGTCTTGCCGGCCTCGTCGGAGTTGCCGGCCCGGCCGCCCTTGCCGCGCGCGTCGGGGCCGTCACCGCCTTTGCCGGTGCCGGTGCTCCTGCCGTGGCCGCCGGTGCCGCCGCTCTCGTGGGTCGCGCTCCCGTCGGCCTCCGCCGCCTCGTCGGCCCCCTCCGCTGCGTCGGGGCCGCCCGCTTCCTCCCCCGGGGGTGTCGGCGCGGGAATGCGGGAGGAGCCCTGGGGGTCGGCCGTGGAAGTGCCGCCCTTCTCCGGGGCCGCACCGCTCAACCGTTCGTTTTCGGCCGTCTCGCCGGGGCGCGCAACCGTGCCCCCGCTCCCCGTCGTCTCCCCCGACGACCTCTCCCGCTCCGACCTGTCGGGGGATTCGCCCGCCACCGATGCCTCCTGATGCTGCTGCTCGCCGCTCGCCATACCAGTTAACAGTGTCCCGTGCACCGAGGCCGCCACCGGCGTGACGGCACTCCTCCAGAGGGCGGCTCCAACGGCCTCCCACATCGGCAGACGAGAACGACATACCTACTGGTTCCCGCCCATAACGTCCAGGCACTCTCGACAGACCAATGTGAGAGGGGTCACCCTGTCATTCATCCACGCGGGGAGGCATGGATGGGCAGGAGCCGCAGAACAATTCCCGAGGAGCTTCTGCTGCTCGCTCTGGACCCGGCCACGGGTACCACGGCGCAGCCGCAGTCGCTTGACCTCGGCCTGGCCGGGGCGCAGCTAGTGGAGCTGGCTCTGGCGGGACGGATAGCCCCGGATGGGGATCGTATCGCCGTGGTGCTGCCACGGCCGACCGGAGATCCGACACTGGACTCCGCACTGGAACTGCTGCGCAGGCGCGGCAGCCCGGTGCGCGCCGTCCACTGGATCGGCGGGCCCCGGCTGGGGCTGCGCCAAACCTATCTCACACATCTGGAGCGGTGCGGCATGGTGCATGCCGTTTCCGGCCAGATGTGCGGGGTGCTGCCGACGACGCGCTACCAAGCCACGGACACGGCCATCAGCCGGGAGATCAGGGCCCGGCTCGACGCCGCGATCCGCACCGGGGTCCCGCCGGACCCCCGGACGGCGGCGCTCGCCGCGCTGGCCCACGCGGTCGGCCTCGGCAAGCACCTCTACCCCGGCAACGAGGGGCGGTCCTGCCGCTCCCGGCTGCGGGACCTGATCAGGCACGACCCGATGGGCGGCCTGGTGGCGCACGCGGTGATGGACGTGCAGAACGGCGTCGCGGCCCAGCCGCGGCGGGCCCCGGCGGGCGGCGCGGCTGCGGGCCGCTCCCCGGCCAGGGCGGCGTCCGCCCCCGCGGCACGGCGCGTGCCCCAACAGGCACGGCACCTGGCGGGCGGCATGGTCCGCGCGGGAGCACGCTGAGCCGCGGGCGCACCGAGGACCGGTACGGCACCCGGCCGTCCGACGCACCGGACGGCCGGTGGCCGGCCGCCGCCTCACGCGCGGCGGCGACGCGGCACCGGACGTGGCACCGGGTACGCCGGCGCCTTCGGGAACGTCTCTTCCCGGCGGGCACCACCGGCCCCGGTGCGGCGCCGTGATGCCGCCCTCGTTCGCGACGGCGCGACGCCGGGCACGCTGCGGCGCCGCGGTGCCGTGCACGGTCGCGGCGGCGGGCGTGCGGAAGCGGAAGCGGCGCCGGGCCGGCAGTGCGCGGCACCGAAGGCCGAATCCGCACCCCGCGCGTGCGTCTTTCGGCTAAGGCACCGCGATTTGTACTCGGTTACGCACTCTGTGTCGTCATTTCCCAGCGGGAGCGCCCCTTTTGATGGCAACCTGCTGGGAGTAGTCGTACTTACACGGAGGTGCGGTCCCGTGGCGTCGAACGTCAACCCCACAGTCCGGCGTCGCCGACTGGGCCAGGAGCTGCGCCGCCTGCGCGAGCAGCGCGGTATGACGGCCGAGGAGGTCGCGGACCGGCTTCTGGTGTCCCAGTCGAAGATCAGCAGACTGGAGAACGGCAGACGCAGCATCAGCCAGCGGGACGTGCGCGACCTGTGCGGGGTCTACGAGGTGGAGGACCGCCGGATAGTCGACTCCTTGATGCAGATGGCCAAGGAGTCGCGGCAGCAGGGCTGGTGGCACGCGTTCGGGGACATCCCCTACAGCGTCTACATCGGTCTGGAGACGGACGCCGCTTCGCTGCGCGTCTACGAACCGCAGGTCGTGCCGGGGCTGTTGCAGACGCAGGCGTACGCGGAGGCCGTTGTGGCCGGTGCGCTGCCGGAGGCCACGGCGGCGGACATCGAGCGCCGGGTGCAGGTGCGGATGCGGCGGCAGGACCGCATCAGGGACGAGCGCAATCCGCTGCGGCTGTGGGCGGTGCTGGACGAGTCGGTGCTGCGCCGTGAGGTCGGCGGCAAGCACACGATGGCCGAGCAGCTGGAATACCTCAACGAGATGTCGCAGCACCCGCATGTCACGCTCCAGGTGATGCCGTTCTCCATGGGCGCGCACCCGGGTGTGAACGGGCAGTACGCCATTCTGGAGTTCCCGGACGCCTCGGATTCCACCGTGATCTATCTCGAAGGCGTCACCAGCGACCTCTATCTGGAGAAGGCGAACGACGTCCAGAACTACAGCGTCATGTACGAGCACCTGCGGGCGCAGGCGCTGAACCCGGACCAGACGCGGGAGTTCATCGAGAACGTCGCCAAGGAGTACGCCCGGGGCTGAGCCCCGGACGCGGGAGCGCGGGCCCGCTCTTTTCCCGGCCGGAAATTGCCGCTGTGTCATGCCGCGTGCGGTGCCGGCCGTTCTGTGCCGTGCGCACGTCCTGTGCTGACATGCCCCTGGAAAAAGCCGGAGGCTACACCGCTCCGTACTCCCCGGGGAGGGCGCATTGGTACATGCCATCCGGTTGAGTGAACGTTTGCTTGCTGCGCACGAATCGCCGCGTAGTGTCGTTCGCACGTCAGGAACAACACGGATCAACCGGAGCGAACATGCCCATTCAGCAGGGAACGACGCACGCGTGGACGAAGTCGAGCTACTCGGGCGGTAACGGCGCCTGCGTCGAGGTGAAGTCCCCGGCGCCGGCCACGGTCGCCGTGCGCGACTCGAAGGAGCCGCAGGGCCCCGCCCTCAGCTTCCGTCCGGAGGCGTGGGGGGCGTTCGTGACGCGGGTGAACGACGGAGACTTCGGCCTCCCGGCCTGAGCCCGGGAGGCCGGCGGCCCCGTCCCGGCCCCGACGGCCCGCCCCCGTGGCGCGGGCCGTGGTGACGAGGGCCGCCGCGAGCAGTACCGAACCCCCTCGACCGGACCGCTCGTCCCGGCCGAGGGGAACCGGCGGTGAGGACCGTCCCGGCGCTCCTCACCGCAACCGGTCCACATAGGTGTCCGTGCCCGGGATCGTCGGGATGAACGGCGCCACCAGTTCCGTCCGGGCCGCACCGCCCCGGGCGACGGCCTCCTCCAGCCCCGTGAACCATGCCTCCCAGCACGCGCGCGGGTCCTTCTGGAGGAACCACAGCAGGGTGAGCCGGGTATCCACGCCCTCCACCTGCTTGACGTACGACATCCTGTCCCCCGGCAGCGGGGTGGGGCGGAAGACCGTGACCATGGCGGCGGGTGAGCCCGCCAGCCGGGCCGGGAGATGCGTGGTGCGCAGCCATTCCAGCACCGCGGTGCGCTCCTTCGGCCCCGCCGCGTCGATGACCTGGAGCACCAGGCCCCGGTAGGGGTGGTCGAGCGCGTGGTGGTCGCGCGGGCCGGCGGCGCCGTCGCGGTAGACGGTGGTCTCGTGGTCCTGGAAGCTGGTGAAGACGTGGGTGCGCTCGTGGTGGACGCGCCCGTCCTGGTTGAGCCGCCGGTTGATGGCGACGGTCCACTTCATGTGGTCCGCGTAGCGGCCCTCGGTCAGCCAGTAGGTGGACAGATAGCAGCCCGCCGTGACCGGCTGGGCGACGGCCGAGGCGGCGGGGTAGCGCAGCAGCTGGAGGTCGCGGGTGGCGACCCAGCGGCGGCCCGCGTAGATCCAGGGCATGGCCATGGCGCCGGCGATGTAGTGGTCGTCCTCGTACCAGCGGTTGTAGGCGTACTCGTGGCCCGGGTGCGGCTCGACCATCGTGATCAGGGCGTGCCCGGGTCGTACGCCGTAGGGGCCGACGGCGGCCAGGCGGGCGTAGGTGTCGCCGCCCGTGGCGGCGGGCGGCTCGGTCGGTTCGTCCATCGCGGCTCTTCCTCCCCCTTCGCTCCTCCCCTACGGTGTAACTGACTGAGCGTCAGAAATCGATGGCCGTGCGGGAGGGGATCGGGCGTGCTGCTCGCCAACAGGACCGTGGTGGTCTCCGGGGTCGGTGCCGGGCTCGGCCGCGAGGTGGCGGCCGTCTGTGTGCGGGAGGGCGCCCGCGTCGTGCTCGGCGCCCGTACCCGCGAGAATCTCGCCGCCTGCGCCGCCGCCGTCGATCCGGACGGCACCCGCAGCGCCTACCGGGTCACCGACATCGGCGACGAGGAGCAGTGCGCGCGTCTGGCCGAGCTGGCCGTGGAACGGTTCGGCGGTCTGGACGCCGTCGTGCACGTCGCCGCCCTCGACACCGTCATGGGCGGTCTGGAGGACGCCGACTTCGCCGAGTGGCAGCGCGTCCTGGACGTCAATCTGCTGGGCACCTTGCGGATGACCCGCGCCTGTCTGCCCGCGCTGCGTGAGGCCGGGGCGCGCGGTGACGGCTCCGTCGTCATGATCGGCACCCAGTCGTCGGTCGCCGCCCCCACCGAGGTGCGGCAGGCCGCGTACGCCGCGTCCAAGGGCGCGCTGGTGTCCGCCATGTACTCCCTCGCCCGGGAGCTGGGCCCCTACGGGGTGCGCGTCAACACCGTGCAGCCCGGCTGGATGTGGGGACCCATGGTCGAGGGCTACGTGGCGTGGGCGGCCGAGAGCGAGCAGGTGCCCCACCAGGCGGTGCGGCAGCGGCTGGACGCGCGGATGGCGCTGCCGCGCATGGCGGAGGACGGCGACGTGGCCGAGACCGTGGCGTTCTTCGCCTCCGCGCGCTCCCGCGGCATCACCGGCCAGTGCCTGATGGTGAACGCCGGGGAGCTGATGCGCTGAAGTCGGCTCAGGCCCTCGGGTACCGCGCCAGCCAGGCCGGGGAGGCGGCGCCGGGGCCGTGCAGGGCGGGGCCCTGGGTCATCTCCAGGGCGAAGTCGTCGGCCAGCTCCAGGATGGTGGCGCGGCCCTCCAGCTCGGCGACCCAGCCGGCCGGCAGGGCCGTCTCCCCGTGCATGGCGCCCAGCAGATTGCCGCAGACCGAGCCCGTGGAGTCGCTGTCGCCGCCGTGGTTGACGGCCAGCAGCAGTCCGTGCCGTACGTCCTCGGCGACGAGCGCGCAGTACACGCCGATCGCCAGGGCCTCCTCGGCGGTCCAGCCCTCCCCCAGCACCGCGACGCGTTCCGGGGACGGCATGCCCTGCCGTACGGCGCCCAGCGCCCGCTTGAGTGCCTCGGTGGTCTCCTCGTGGCCGGGGCGGGTGGCCAGGTGGACGAGGGCGCGCTGGACGGCGGTGTCCAGGTCGTCGCCGCGGGCCAGGGCGTGCACGATCGCGGCGAACGCGCCCGCCGCCAGATACCCGGTGGGGTGGCCGTGCGTCTGGGCGGCGCACTCGACGGCGAGCTGGAAGACCAGGCCCGCCTCCCAGCCGACGAGCAGCCCGAACGGCGCGGACCGCATGACGGTGCCGCACCCCTTGGAGCCGGGGTTCTTCGGCTGGTCGAGGGTGCCCATCCGGGTGTCGGCCAGCCCGCTGAGGCAGGCGTTGCCCGGGGCCCGCCGCGCGTACAGCCACTCCTGGCGGGCGAGCCAGCCGTCGCCCTCCCGGCGTTCGTCGGGGCCCCAGTCGCGCTGGGTGGCCGCCCAGCGCAGATACGCGGCGTGCACATCGGTGGGCGGGTGCCAGGCGCCGGTGTCGCGGCGGACGTGGGCGCGGATGAGGCCGTCCACGGTGAACAGCGTCATCTGGGTGTCGTCGGTGACGGCGCCGCGGCGGCCGTACGCGGGCACGTAGTCGGTCACGCCCTGGGGGCCGTGCGCCTGGCGGATCCGGTCGAGGGAGTCGAACTCGACGCCCGCGCCGAGCGCGTCCCCGATGGCGCCGCCCAGCAGGCAGCCGCGCACTCTGCTGCGGAAGTCCTGCTGTTCGGCACGGCCCCAGATGGCCGTCGTCCCGCTGTCCGCCCCACCCGTACCCGTCACGGTCGTCCCCCTTTTCCCGGCGCCTCCTTCGGCTGTGGCCCCCGCACTCTAGTGGACGGGGGCCGGCCCGGGGCGGCTCAGTCCAGCACGGGCAGCAGCTGTGGCAGGTGGCCGTCGGAGGCGTGCGCCGCGCGCATCCGCTCCTCGGGCACCTCGCCGTAGCCGGTGGTGCGGGCACGGGCCGGCCGGCCCGCCGCCTCGGCGATGGCGACCAGGTCCCGGATGGAGCGGTACGAGCCGTACGAGGACCCGGCCATCCGGGAGATGGTCTCCTCCATGAGGGTGCCGCCCAGGTCGTTGGCGCCGGAGCGGAGCATCTCCGCGGCACCCTCGGTGCCCAGTTTGACCCAGCTCGTCTGGATGTTGGGGATCCAGGGGTGGAGCAGCAGACGGGCCATGGCGGTCACCGCGCGGTTGTCCCGCGTGGTGGGGCCGGGACGGGCGATACCGGCGAGGTAGACGGGCGCGTTGGTGTGGATGAACGGCAGGGTGACGAACTCGCTGAACCCGGCCAGCCCCTTCTCCAGCGCCGACCGCTGGATGCGCGCCAGCAGCCGCAGATGCCCCAGCCAGTGGCGGGGCTGGTCGACGTGCCCGTACATCATCGTGGACGTGGTGCCCAGCCCCACCTCGTGCGCGGCCTCGATGACCTCCACCCAGGTGGCCGCCGGCAGCTTGCCCTTGGTGAGGACCCAGCGGACCTCGTCGTCCAGGATCTCCGCCGCCGTGCCCGGGATGGAGTCGAGCCCGGCCTCCTTGGCGGCGGTCAGCCACTCGCGGACGGACATCCCGGTGCGGGTGGCGCCGTTGACGACCTCCATCGGTGAGAACGCGTGCACATGGATGCCGGGGACGCGTTCCTTGACGGCCCGCGCGATGTCGAAGTAGGCGGTGCCGGGCAGGTCGGGGTGGATGCCGCCTTGCATGCACACCTCGACGGCGCCCACGTCCCACGCCTGCTGCGCCCGGTCGGCGACCTGCTCCAGGGAGAGCGTGTAGGCGTCGGCGTCGGTGCGGCGCTGCGCGAAGGCGCAGAACCGGCAGCCGGTGTAGCAGACGTTGGTGAAGTTGATGTTGCGGGTGACGATGTAGGTCACGTCGTCGCCGACCGCGTCGCGCCGCACGTCGTCCGCGATACGGCACAGGGCGTCCAGCGCCGGGCCGTCGGCGTGCAGCAGGGCGAGGGCCTGCTCGTCGGTGAGCCGCCGCGGGTCGTCGGCGGCCTGCGCGAGGGCCTCGCGCACGTCCGCGTCCACGCGCTGCGGCGCCATACCGGGGGCGGCGCGCTCCCGCAGCTCCGCCCAGTCGCCGTACACCTCGTCGAAGTCGTCGCGGCGGTCGGCGGTGCGGCCCTCGGTGTCGATGGTGCGGTGCAGATCGGTGCGGCCGGAGGGGACGAACGCCTCGTCGGGCTCCTGCCAGGGCAGCCCCCGGGGGCGTACGTCCTCGCGTGCCAGGCCCGTGACGGGGTCGGCGAGCGCCCGCACGTGCGGCATGACGCGCGGGTCCAGCCACGGTTCGCCCCGGCGGACGAACTCGGGGTAGACGGCGAGGCGTTCGCGCAGCTGGAAACCGGCCGCGGCGGTGCGCTCGGACAGCTCGTCGAGCTGCGGCCAGGGGCGCTCGGGGTTGACATGGTCGGGCGTGACCGGTGAGACGCCGCCCCAGTCGTCGATACCGGCGGCGATGAGCCGGCCGTACTCGGCGTCCAGCAGGTTCGGCGGGGCCTGGAGGCAGCCGGAGGGGCCGAGGATGTGCCGGGCGACGGCGACGGTCGCCACCAGATCGTCCAGCTCGGCGTCGGGCATACCGCGCATCGCCGTGTCCGGCTTGGCGCGGAAGTTCTGGATGATCAGCTCCTGGATGCCGTGGTACGCGCGCTGCACGCGGCGCAGCGCGAACAGCGACTCCGCGCGCTCCTCGTACGTCTCCCCGATGCCGATGAGCAGGCCGCTGGTGAACGGCACGTTCGAGCGTCCGGCGTCCTCCAGCACCCGCAGCCGCACGGCCGGCTCCTTGTCCGGGGAGCCGTAGTGCGGGGCGCCCGGCTCGCTCCACAGCCGCTCGGCGGTGGTCTCCAGCATCATGCCCATGGACGCGGCCACGGGCTTGAGCCGCTGGAAGTCCGTCCAGGACAGCACCCCGGGGTTGAGGTGCGGCAACAGCCCCGTCTCCTCCAGGATGCGGACGGAGACGGCCCGCACATAGGCGAGGGTGTCGTCGTATCCCTCGGCGTCCAGCCACTCCCGCGCCTCGGGCCAGCGGTCCTCCGGCTTGTCCCCGAGAGTGATCAGCGCTTCCTTGCAGCCGAGCTCGGCGCCGCGGCGGGCGATGTCGAGGACCTCGTCCATCGACATGTACATCCCGTGCCCCGCGCGCCGCAGCTTGCCGGGCACGGTCGCGAAGGTGCAGTAGTGGCACTTGTCCCGGCACAGGCGGGTGAGGGGGATGAAGACACTCTTGGAGTACGTGATGACGCCGGGCCGCCCCGCCGCCGCCAGGCCCGCGTCCCTGACCCGGGCCGCCGAAGCGGTCAGATCCG
This sequence comes from Streptomyces albus subsp. albus, assembly GCF_000725885.1. Taxonomy (GTDB): domain Bacteria; phylum Actinomycetota; class Actinomycetes; order Streptomycetales; family Streptomycetaceae; genus Streptomyces; species Streptomyces albus. Next base: position 17,251 of record NZ_JODR01000013.1, read on the forward strand.
CCAGGTCCTCGCCCCGCGCCTGGAGGAGGACGGCGGCTTCCGTCCGGTCCAGCGCCACCCCGTCCCGCGCCCGCTTGAGCGCCCGCCGCATCGCATTGGCCGTAGGGGGCGCCGACGCCTGTCCGTGTGAGGTCATCCCCCCACCGTAACCGGGGGCCTCGGCATCGGTGCAGGCGGCAAGCGTGCGGGCCGCTTTCCGGGCGGTCTCACAGATACCGCACGTAATCGTCCAGGGTGCGCAGGACCTCGTCCCGGGTGCCGGAGGGGAGTTGGAGGACGACCTCCTCGGCGCCCAGGCCCCGGTAGTGGGCCAGTTTCCCGGGCGAGGGCAGCACGAAGCCGGGGACGAGGGCGGGGGTGCCCTCCCGTCCGGCCGTGCGCCAGGCGGCGTGCAGCTGTGGCACCGTCTCGGTGAGGCCGCGCCCGCCGACGGGGAGCCAGCCGTCGGCGTACTCGGCGATGTGGGCGAAGAGGGTGGGGCCCGCGGCGCCGCCCAGCAGCAGACGGGGGCCGCCCTCGCGGACCGGCTTGGGGTGGGCGAGGGAGGCGCGTACGGAGCCGAACTCGCCCTCGTACGCGGTCGGCTCGGCCGCCCACAGGGCCCGCATCAGCGCGATGCGGTCGCGCACCAGATCGCGGCGGCGGTGCCAGTCGACGCCGTGGTCGGCGGCTTCCTCCACGTTCCAGCCGAAGCCCACGCCGAGGGTGAGCCGGCCGCCGCTCAGCCAGTCGAGGGTGGCGATCTGCTTGGCCAGCACGATGGGGTCGTGCTGGGCGACGAGCGTGATGCCGGTGCCCAGCGTGAGCCGTTCGGTGACGGTCGCCGCGGCGGCCAGGCCGACGAAGGGGTCGAGGGTGCGCCCGTAGGGGCGGGGCAGCGGGTCGCCCATGGGGGCGGGCGTCTGCCGGCTGACGGGGATGTGGGTGTGCTCGGGCAGGTAGAGCCCGTCGAAGCCCCGCTCCTCCAGGGCGCGGGCGAGCGGGGCGGGCCGGATGGTCTCGTCGGTCAGGATGAGGGTCGTCGAGATCCGCATCCTGTCACTGTGCCCGCCCGGCGGTGCGAACTCCACGGCTCCGCACGACCGGTTGACCCCGGCGGGACGGGCCCGCGTCCCCCCGGTGTCGCCCGGGGTACTTCTCGGCGCCGCCCGCAGGGCGTACAACGTGCCCATGGAGCCCATGGACGCACGGCGGACCACCGGCGAAGGGGAGCGGCAGGGGACGCGGATGGACCGGCGCGGCGCGCTCCGGTTCTCCGCCGCGGCGGGCGCGGCAGCGGCGGCTGCCCTCTCCGGCGCCGGCCCGGCGCGGGGCGAGGAGCACGCCGCGGACGGCCACGCGGGGCGGGAGGAGCGGCGCGTGCTGCGCGGCCATCTGCCCACCGGCGCCCCCGATTTCGTGTACCTGCCCGTCAAGGTGCCCGAAGGGGTGCGGGAGATCTCCGTCTCCTACCGCTACGACAAGCCGGAGGTGCCCGCGGGCACGCCCGGCAACGCCCTGGACATCGGCATCTTCGACGAGCGGGGCACCGCGCCGCCGGGCCGCGGCTTCCGCGGCTGGTCCGGCGGGTTCCGCGACTCCTTCACCCTCGGCGCGCAGCAGGCCACGCCCGGCTATCTGCCGGGCCCGGTGCGGGCCGGCACCTGGCACGTGGTGCTCGGCCCCTACACGGTGGCGCCCCAGGGCCTGGACTACGAGGTGACGGTGGTGCTGCGGTACGGCCCGGCCGGGCGCACCCCGCGGCCCGTCCATCCGCCCGAGCGGGCCAAGGGCCGGGGCCGGGACTGGTACCGGGGGGACTGCCATCTGCACACGGTGCACTCCGACGGTGCCCGTACTCCGCGCGAGGTGGCCGCCGCCGCACGGGCCGCCGGGCTGGACTTCCTGGCCACCACCGAGCACAACACGGTCTCGGGGCACGCGGCCTGGGAGGGACTGTGGGGTGACGACCTGCTGGTGCTGTGCGGCGAGGAGGTCACCACGCGCAACGGGCACTGGCTGGCGCTCGGCACGGACCCGGGCACGTTCATCGACTGGCGCTACCGGGCGCGCGACGACGCCTTCCCGCGCTTCGCCCGCGCCGTCCACCGCGCCGACGGCCTGGTCGTCCCGGCGCATCCGAGCTGCCCGTTCGTGGGCTGCCAGTGGAAGTTCGGGTACGCGCACGCCGACGCGGTGGAGGTGTGGAACGGCCCGTGGACGGCCGACGACGAACTGGCGCTGGCCGCCTGGGACAACATGCTCGTCAGCCGCGAGGAGTGGCTGCCCGCGATGGGCAACAGCGACGCCCACAAGGAGGGCCAGGACGTCGGCCTGCCGCAGACGGTGGTGCTGGCCGACGATCTGGCGCGGCGCCCACTGCTGGCGGCGATCCGCGCGGGCCGCTCGTATCTGGCCGAGTCGTCCCGCATCTCGCTGGAGCTGGCGGCGACGACCGGCACCGCGGGGCACGCCGGGATCGGCGGCACCCTGCGGGCGGCTCCGGACGCCGGGGTGACGGTCGCCCTCACGGTGCGGGGCGCCCCCGACGGTGCCACGCTGCACCTGGTCACGGACGAGGGCACCATGTGCACCGGTCCGGCGCCGTCGTTGACGTGGCGCACCACGCCGTCGCTGGCCACCTATGTGCGGGCCGAGGTGCGGCATCCGGCCCGGCCGGGTTCGGGGCTGCCGGGGGCGATGGCGGCCATGACGAACCCGGTCTGGCTGGGCGGGCCCGCCTGACGGCCACCGCCCGGCCGGTCCGCGGGCGCCGGCGGCGGCCCGCGGGGATCAGCGGGTGCTGACGGTCTCCGTGTCGCGGCCCGAGCGCAGGACCGTGCCCGGCACGGCGCCCGTCACCTGGTCGTCGCGTACCGTCTCGACGCCGTTGACCCACACGCCGACGATGCCGGTGGCCCGCGAGTCGAGGCGTGGGCTGTCGCCGGGCAGGTCGTGGACGAGGGTGGCCGGCCCTGCGTCGATGCGCTCGGGGTCGAAGAGGACGAGGTCGGCGTGCCAGCCCTGCCGGACCCTCCCCCGCTCGCGCAGGCCGAAGAGCCGGGCGGGTTCGTCGGTGAGCATCTGGACGGCGCGCTCCAGGCCGACCAGCTTGCGCCCGCGCAGACAGTCGCCGAGGAACCGGGTGGTGTAGGGCGCCCCGCACATGCGGTCGAGGTGGGCCCCGGCGTCGGAGCCGCCGAGCAGTACGTCGGGGTGTTCCCAGGTGCGGCGGCGCAGCTCCCAGCTGTCGGGGTCGTTGTCGGTGGGCATCGGCCACAGCACGGTGCGCAGTTCGTCGGCGGCGCAGATCTCCACCAGGCAGCCGAAGGGGTCCTGGCCGCGTTCGGCGGCGATGTCGGCGACGACCCGTCCGGTGAGGCCCTCGTTGGCGGCGGAGTAGGTGTCGCCGATGACGTAGCGGTCGAAGCGGGCCAGGCGGCGGAAGACCCCGGCTTCCTTGCTGTCGGCGCGGCGGAGCATCTCGGCGCGGACGGCGGGGTCGCGGAGCCTGGCGATGCGCTCGGGCACCGGCAGGGAGAGGATGTCGCCCCAGCCGGGGATGAGGTTGAGGGCGCAGAAGGTGCCCAGGGACATGTTCATGGGCGTGAGGATCGGCATGGTGAGGGCGACGACGCGCCCTCCGGCCTCGCGGGCGCGTTCACTGGCCGCCAGCTGGCGCGGGACGCGTTCGGGTACGGCCGCGTCGATGGTGAGCACGTTCCAGTTGAGCGGCCGGCCGGACTGTGCGGACATGGCCACGAACAGGTCGATCTCTTCGTCGGAGAACTGGTCGAGGCAGCCGGCGACGATGGCCTCGATCTGGGTGCCCTCGTGGTCGGCGACGGCGCGGGAGAGGGCCAGCAGTTCGTCCGGTGCGGCGTGCCGGGAGGCGACGGGCCGGCCGTCGCCGTCGGAGTGGCTGGAGGACTGGGTGGTGGACAGCCCCCAGGCGCCGGCGTCCATGGCCTCGTGGAGGAGCCGCAGCATCGCGGCGAGCTGTTCCTCGGTGGGCCGGCCGCCGATGGCGTCCTCGCCCATGACGTGCCGGCGCAGCGCGCAGTGGCCGACCATGAAGCCGGCGTTGACGGCGGTGCGGCCCTCCAGTGCGTCGAGGTAGTCGCCGAAGCTGTGCCAGGTCCAGGGGGCGCCCTCCTCCAGGGCGACCAGGGACATGCCCTCGACCCTGGCCATCATGCGCCGGGTGTAGTCGGCGTCCTGGGGGCGGTCGGGGTTGAGGGGTGCCAGGGTGAAGCCGCAGTTGCCGCCGGAGACGGTGGTGACGCCGTGGTTCATGGAGGGCGTCGCGTACGGGTCCCAGAACAGCTGGGCGTCGTAGTGGGTGTGCGGGTCGACGAATCCGGGGGCGAGGACGAGCCCGGTGGCGTCCTGGCTGCTGCGGGCTTCCTCGCGGACGGTGCCGGGGGCGGCGACGAGGGCGATACGGCCGTCGCGGATGCCCACGTCGGCCCGGTAGGAGGGTGCCCCGGTGCCGTCCACGACGGTGACGCCGGTGATGAGGTGGTCAAGCATGCGTGCGCGTTCCTCCCTGTACCGTCCGGGGTGGTCGGGTCGGGTTCAGCCGCGGGCCGCGTTGCGGAAGCGGGTGGTGCGGTGCACGGGGTCGGTGTCGATCTGCGGGATGACGTGCTCGCCGATCAGCTTGATCGTGTTCATGGTGTCCTCGTACGGGATGCCGATGGGCAGCCCGAAGGAGAGCTGGTCGGCGCCGGCCTGCTCCCAGCGCTTGCACTGGCGCAGCACCTCTTCGGGGTTGCCGCAGATCATCAGCTCCTCGGCGATGAGCAGTTCGACGACCTCTTCGGTGTACTCGGGGATCAGCTCGGGCCACTCGGGGATGCCCTCGGGCCGCGGGAAGGTGTCGTGGTACCGGAAGAGGAGCGACTGGAGGTAGTTGAGGCCGCCCTCGACGGCGATCCGTTTGGCCTTCTCGGTCGTCTCGGCGCAGATGGCGGTGGAGGTGACCATCACGTTGTCGTTGACGTAGCCGCCGATGGGTTCCGCGTCCCGTACGGCTCCCTTGTAGGACTCGAGGACCCACTCCATGTCGGAGACCTTCTGCACGCTGAAGCCGAGCACTCCCAGGCCCTTCTTGGCGGCCATCGCGTAGGAGGAGGGCGAGCCGGCCGCGTACCACATGGCCGGGTGCGAACCCCCGTACGGCTTGGGGAGGATCTTGCGCGGGGGCAGTGACCAGTGCTTCCCGCGGAACCCCTGGTACTCGTCCTGGAGCCACATCTTGGGGAACTCGGCGATGGTCTCCTCCCAGATCTCCTTGGTGTGGTTCATGTCGGTGACGCCCGGCAGGAACCCGAGGATCTCGTGGGAGCCGGCGCCGCGTCCGGAGCCGAACTCGAAGCGTCCGCCGGAGAGGTGGTCGAGCATGGCGACCTTCTCGGCGACCTTCACCGGGTGGTTGACCTGCGGCAGCGGGTTGAAGATCCCGGAGCCGAGGTGGATGCGTTCGGTGGCGTGCGCCAGGTAGCCGAGGAAGACGTCGTTGGCGGACAGGTGGCTGTACTCCTCCAGGAAGTGGTGCTCGGAGGCCCAGGCGTATTTGAAGCCGGACTTGTCCGCCTGGATGACGTACTCGGTCTCCTCTACCAGTGCCTTGTGCTCGGCCTCCGGATCGGCCTGGGCCCGCGAGGCGGGCACGTACCCCTGAACAAAGAGCCCGAATTCCACGGTGTCATCTCTCCCTCGGCCAGTATCTGACGAGCCGTCAGATAGCGATGCGTCCGACTGTGGCACCGCCCGCCGAGGGCGTCAATACGGCGGGGCACCCCCGCCCGAAGGGGAGAACGGACCCCCGCCGGGCACCCCGGCGGGGGTCCGGGCACCCGGGAACACGACGTGAGGGAAGCGTGAAGAGATGATCACCAAACGCGTCAGGGCTTGCGAAGTCTTCCTGACGGAGATCTCCGCGGCGCACCCTTCGCCCCTGTGACCGTTTCAGACGCGAAGGAGCAAACTCGTATTCGAGCAATCCCCCGTGAGGGTGAAATCGCGCAGCCCGGCGGGGCGCGCCTCAACCGCGTCTCACACCACGGAGACCCCGGCCAGCCAGCCGCCGTCCACCACGAACGGCTGCCCCGTGACGTACGAGGAATCGGCACAGCTGAGGAAGAGCACCAGCCGCGCCACCTCCTCCGGCCTGCCCATCCGGCCCTGCGGCACCAGCTTGGCGTAGAACGCGTCCATGGCGGCCGGATCCGCCCCCGCCGCGTCCCGCGCCCCCTCATCCCCCAGCGGCAGCCCCGCGTCGGCCGCCGCGGCCGGATTCGTCATCGGCGTGTCGATCGCGCCGGGGCACACGGCGTTGACCCGCACGCCCCGCCCCGCCAGCTCCAGCGCAGCCACCCGGGTCATCCCGACCACGGCCGCCTTGCTCGCCGCGTACGCGGTCAGGAACGTCATGCCCGTCAGCCCCGCGTACGAGGAGGTGTTGACGATGGTGCCGCCGCCCGCCCGCTCGATGTACGGGGCCAGCGTCTTCATCCCCAGGAAGCAGCCGGTCTGGTTGACGTCCACCACCTCGCGGAACTCCGCCACGGGGGTGTCGGCCAGCGCGTTGAAGCGGAGGATGCCCGCATTGTTGACCAGCCCGCCGACCTTGCCGAACCGCTCCACCGCCACCCGGGCCGCCGCCTGCCAGTCCGCCTCCTCGCGCACGTCGAGCCGCACACAGCACGCCACGTCCCCGCCCAGCCCGGCGGCGACCCGCTCCCCCTGCTCGACCAGCACGTCCCCCAGCACCACCTTGGCGCCCTCCGACACGAACAGGCGTGCCTCCTCGGCCCCCTGGCCGCGCGCCGCCCCGCTGATGACGAAGACCCGTCCGTCCAGCTTGCCCATGTCTGCCTCCTCGGTGGACGACGGCACCGCACCCGTGTGCGGCGCCGCACAGTGCGCGGCCCCGCGCGGTCAGGCACCCACCAGTGCGGGCGCCACCCGGGTGGCGAACAGCTCCATCTGCTCGGTCAGCTCGTCCACCGAACGGGAACGGAACCGCACCTGGAGCTGGCTGACCCCCATGGCCCGGTAGGCGCGCAGCGACTCGGCGAGCGCCTCCGGTTCGCCGCTCAGGGTGCGGCGGCCCACCTCCCACCGCGGCTCGCCCACGTACAGCGGCTCGGCGATGGCGCCGACGGTGAACGGCTCGCCCTCCAGTCCGGCCTCGGCCCGCAGCCGCCGGATGCGGTCGATCTTGGCCGGGAGGGCCACGCGGGCATCGCCCTGCGGGAGCCAGCCGTCGCCGCGCAGTGCGGCGCGGCGTACCGCCGCGGGAGAGGAGCCACCGATCCACAGCGGCGGGCGGGGCCGCTGGACGGGCCGGGGCCGCTGGCCCAGACCGGAGAAGGAGAAGCGTTCGCCCTCCCACACGGGGAACTCCTCCTCGCCCAGGGCCGCCTTCAGCGCGTCCACCGTCTCGTCGAGGAGGGCGCCGCGGGAGGTGAAGTCGACCCCCAGCGCGTCGAATTCCTCGCGCACGTGTCCGGCACCCACACCGAGGACGAGCCGTCCCCCGGACAGGTGGTCAACGGTGGCGTACTGCTTCGCGGTCGCCAGCGGGTGCCGCAGGCCGACGACGGCGACGTGGGCGAGGAGGGCGACCCGTCCGGTGACGGCCGCCAGATGGGAGAGGGTGGCCACCGGGTCGTACCACACGGTGCTCATGGCACCGGCCAGGCGCCGCGGGACGCCCACGTGGTCGCAGCAGGCGACGTAGGCGAAACCGTGCTGGTCGGCGGCGCGCGCCACCGCCAGCAGTTCCGCGGGGCCGGCCGCCGCCTCCCAGGGCTCGGCGTACAGAGTGCTCTGCGACTGGACCGGCAGCTGGATCCCGTAGGCGAGCTGTCCGGGGGGATAGGTCAGCACGGCTCCCATGCTCGTTCCTGACGTCTCGTCAGACAAGAGTGTCGCACGGAGGTCCGAAAAATAGCTGATGACCGGTCAACCCCCAGGCCGTGATGGGCAGCAGCGGATTTGCTTCCACTAACCAAGAGGGTGTATTCCGCATACGGCTGCGAGAACCCGCGCCCCTGAGAGAACATAGCCGCAGCTGTTCCGTGACCGGCCCCCGACGAGGGCCCGTCCACCGCACGACAACCAATCGCTCAAGGACGCCGATGACCGAGATACCGGTGGCGCTCACCGTCACCCTGTCCGTGGGGACGGCGGCTGCCGTGGCGCTCGCCCTGCTGCTGGCGCGCTCGATGCGGGAGGCCAGGCGGTTGCGTCAGCGCTCCGCCACCGCAGAGAAGGAGCTCCAGGACGCCCTGCGCCACCAAGCCGCCCTCTCCGCCCGGACCCAGGCCGTCGAGGCGGAGGTGCGGCACCTGGCGGCGAACCGTGTGCCGGACCTGGCCGCGTCCCTCGCCCACCCCCACGTGCCCGTACGCGGTCTGCTCGACCCCGGCTTCCGCGGCACCGAGCTGGACCGCTCCCTCACCGCCGTGATGGACCAGGTCGTCGACGCCGTCACCAAGGAGCGGCTGCGCATGGACAGCGCGGCCCAGTCCGCCATGCGCGGCTCCACCACCACCATCCAGGCGCTCCTCTACCAGCTCCAGAGCAAGCTCCAGGCCATGCAGGAACGCTACGACGACCCCTTCGTCGCCGAGGACCTGCTGACCGCGGACTTCCTCAACGAGCAGGCGCTGCGCCGCATCCAGGCCACCGCCATCGTCTGTGGTGCCTGGCCGGGTCTCACCCGCCAGGACTCCCACCTGGGCGACATGGTGCTGGGCGCCATGTCCCGGCTGGTCGGCTACGAGCGCGTCCAGGTCACCAACCAGCTCCGCGACCCGCTCGGCGTGGTGGCCCGCGCCGTGGAGCCGGTGGTGGTCGCCCTCGCCGAGCTCATCGCCAACGCGCTGCACTACTCCCACCCCGAACTGCCCGTCGCGGTCACCATCCAGCAGGGCAACCGGGGCGCGTCGATCATCGTGGACGACGCGGGCGTCGGTATGCACGCCGAGGAGATGGAGCGCGCCCAGCGGCTGATGAGCGGCCAGGACCCGATGCTGCTGACCGAACTGGGCGACCCGCCCCGGACCGGTTTCGCCTCCGTCGGCCAGCTGGTGCGGCAGTACGGTTTCGCCGCGTCCGTCGAGGCCTCGCCCTACGGCGGCGTACGCGCCATCGTGCACATCCCCGGCGAGCCGCTGCTGACGCTGATGGACGTCGAGAAGCAGCCCATGTCGCCGATGACGCCGCCGCCCCGCGGCAGCTCGAGCGGCGCCCCGCCGATCCCCCCGGCGCTGCCCGGGGACACCACCTCCCAGCGCCCGCCCCGGCAGCCCGAGCCGGCTCCCGCGCACGGCGAGACGGTGCAGCTGGGCACCGTTCCCGAGCGCCCCGCCGCGGACACCACCGCCACCACCGGCACCGCGCCGTCCCCGGACCGGGTGCCCGCGCCCGACGGCGACCTGCCGCGCCGGCGCCGGCGCCGCGCGGTACCCGAGGCGGCGCTCGACCAGCCGTTCGGCGGCGCGGCCGAGGCCCCGCCGCAGCCGCGGACCCAGCCGGCCGCGCCCTCCGCACCGCCGGCGCAGTCGTCGCCGGAGGAGAGCGCCGAGCGCTGGGCGGCCTTCCAGCGCGGCACCGCCTCCGGCCGCGCGGCGGCCGACGAGGGCGCCGACGACTGGCCGCACCCCTCCCAAGGCCGGCACGCCGCGCCGCCGCACGCCGCAGACCCCCACGCCGATCCCCGTTCCGCTGAAGGGAATCCGCAGGAATGACAATCCCCGCACGCAGGTCACTGAGGGACGACACCTCCTGGGTGCTGGCACCACTGCTGGACCTGCCGCACGTCATCCACGCGGCCGTCATCTCCGGAGACGGCCTGATAGAGGGTCGCTCGCCCAACCTGGAGCGGGACGCCGCGGAGGGCGTGGCCGCGATGCTCTCCGCGCTCCAGGGCGCCGCCAGGACGACGACCTCGGCGTTCGCCGGCACCTACGAGACCCGGCTGCGGCAGACCGTCGTGGAGTCCGACCAGGGCTGGGTCTTCGCGATCCCGGCCGGTGAGAACACCACTCTGGCCGTCTTCGCCGGCCCGGACGTCAACATGGGCATCGTCACCCACCAGATGCAGGTGCAGGTCGCGTCACTGGGCAAGGCCATGAACAGCCCGGCCCGGAACGACAGGGCGACATGACCCCGCCGCCCGCCGACGACAGGCGTCTGGTCCCCGCCTTCCTGGCGACGACCGGACGCGCCCGGCCCAGCCGCAACACGCTCGACCGGCTCACCGTGCTGCACGGTGCGACGGACCCGGCGACGGTCACCGGGCTGCGCCCCGAGGAGACACGGCTGCTGGAACTGCTGCGCGGCGGCGCGCTCTCGCTCGCCGAGGCCGCCGCGCACCTGCGGCTCCCGGTCAGTGTGGTCAAGGTCCTGGTGGCCGACCTGGTGGACGGGGGCCGCCTGATGGCCCGCGCTCCGATTCCCGACGCCGAACTGCCGGAGCGGCAGATTCTGGAGAAAGTTCTCAATGGTCTCCGCACACTCAAGTCCTTCTGACCCGGACAGCCCGGACGGTCCGGGCGCCCCCTCGGGGAACGGCTCCATATATCTGGACGACAAGCCGCAGACGCTGGTGAAGCTGCTGGTCGCCGGACCGTTCGGGGTCGGCAAGACGACGTTCATCCGCTCGCTGTCCGAGACCCAGCCGCTGCACACCGAGGAGGTGATGACGCAGACCGGCGCCCTGGTGGACGACCTGGCCGGGGTGCGGGACAAGACCACCACCACGGTGGCCATCGACTTCGGCCGGCTCACGCTCCCCGGCGATCTGGTGCTGTACATGTTCGGCACCCCGGGGCAGCGGCGGTTCCGCCCGCTGTGGCAGGACATCGCCCGCGGCGCCCTGGGGGCCCTGGTGCTCGCCGACACCCGGCGGCTCGCGGACTCGTTCGAGGTGATGGACATGATCGAGGAGGCGGGGCTGCGCTACGCGGTGGCCGTCAACTCGTTCCCGGACTCCCCCGCCCACCACCCCGAAACCCTCCGCGACCACCTGGACCTGCACCCGGACACCCCGCTGGTGATGTGCGACGCCCGGGACCGCGAGCAGTCCGCGGACGCCCTCATCGCACTCGTCGGCCACGTCCTGGAGGTCCTGGACCGTCAGCAGGAGGCCGGCATCGTGCCGCAGTACCAGCCACAGCCCCAGGAGACCGCGTGAGCATCCCGCCAGCGCCCGGCCGGCAGGCCGCAGACGCCCAGACCACCGGCCAGCTGCCCCCGCCGCTGGCCCGGCCGGCCCATGAGGTCACCCCGCTGTACGGTGCGGAGTTCGCGGCCGACCCGTACGCGGTCTACGAGCGGCTGCGCCGGTACGGGGCCCTCGCGCCCGTGGAGATCGCCCCCGGGGTCGGCGCCATGCTGGTGATCGACTACCGGGCGGCGCTCGACCTGCTGCACGACCCGGTCACCTGGTCCAAGGACCCGAGCGGCTGGCAGGAGACGATCCCGCAGGACTCGCAGGTGCTGCCGATGATGCGGGCCCGGCCCAACGCGCTGTTCACCGACGGCGAGATACACGCGCGGTACCGCAAGGTGATCTCCGACAGCTTCGACCGGCTGGAGCCGCACGAGGTGCGCCGCAACGTGCGGGAGGTCTCCGACCAGCTGATCGCCGAGTTCGCGCAGGACGGCGAGGTCGATCTGATCGGGCAGTACGCGCGGCTGCTGCCGCTGCTGTTCTTCAACCGGGCCTTCGGCCTGGCCGACGACCGCAGTGACCTGCTCATCCAGGGCATCGCGGGGATGTTCGACAGCAACACCCCGGAGGAGGCGGCGGCGGCCGACGCCGCCTACACCCGGTACATCACCGAGCTGACCCAGGCCAAGCAGCTGGAGCGGGGCCAGGATCTGACCTCCTGGTTCATGGACCACCCCGCGGGGCTGAGCGTCGAGGAGATCATCCAGCAGATCGTGCTGACGCTGGCCGCCAGCTACGAGCCGCTCTCCAACCTCATCGGCAACGCGCTCAGCCGGATGCTCGTGGACGACCGGTACTACCGGGACCTGTCCGGGGGCGCCCTGACCCCGCGCGACGCGCTGGCCGACGTGCTGCGCAACGAGCCGCCGATGGCCAACTACTCGGCGCACTTCCCCAAGCGGGACGTCTACTTCCACGGCCACTGGCTGCGCGCCGGCCAGCTGGTGCTGGTCAGCTATGCGGCGGCCACCACCCAGGCCGGGCGGGCCGCACCCGGGGAGAGCACCGGGGCCGCGGCGTCCGGCGGCGGCGCCCACCTGGCGTGGGCGGCGGGCCCGCACGCCTGCCCCGCACAGCAGCCGGCGCTGCTGATCGCCACCACGGCGATCGAACGGCTCACCGCGTGGCTGTCCGACATCCGGCTGTCGGTGCGCTACGACGAGCTGCGGTGGCGGCCGGGGCCCTTCCAGCGCGGGCTGGTGGCGCTGCCCGCGCACTTCAGCCCCGTCTCCCCGGAGCAGGCGAAGGGCATGACATGGCAGAACCGGGACCGATAGCCGGGCGGTCCTCGGCCTGACCCCGCCGCCGGCGGTTCTTCCCGAGCCGGAGACGGCGGGGGGCGGGCGGCCCGGAGGACAGGGCCGGGCCGCCGCTTTCCGCCGTCTCCCCGACCGGCCCGGGCCGCCCCCTCACGGCCCGGGCCACAGCCCTTCGTCCGTCAGGCTCAGCAGGTCGATGGCGTTGCCGCGCACGATCCGCTCCACCACGTCGCCGGGCAGATGGCCCATCTGGGCCTCGGCGACCTGCCGGGACTTGGGCCAGGTCGAGTCGGAGTGCGGGTAGTCCGTCTCGTAGAGGACGTTGGGGACGCCGATGGCGTCCACGTTGCGCAGGCCGAACGCGTCGTCGAAGAAGCAGCCGTAGACGTGCTCGGCGAACAGCTCCGACGGCGGGCGCAGCACCTTGTCGGCGACCCCGCCCCAGCCGCGGTTCTCCTCCCACACCACGTCGGCCCGCTCCAGGATGTACGGGATCCAGCCGATCTGGCCCTCCGCGTACATGATCTTCAGGTTGGGGAAGCGTTCGAAGACGCCGCTCATCAGCCAGTCGACCATCGAGAAGCAGCAGTTGGCGAAGGTGATCGTGGAGCCGACGGCGGGTGGCGCGTCGTCCGAGGTGGAGGGCATCCGGCTGGAGGAGCCGATGTGCATGGCGATCACGGTGCCGGTCTCGTCGCAGGCCCGCAGGAACGGGTCCCAGGCGTCGGTGTGCACGGACGGCAGACCCAGCCGGGGCGGGATCTCGGAGAAGCACACGGCCCGCACCCCGCGTTCGGCGTTGCGCCGCACCTCCGCGGCGGCCAGTTCCGCGTCCCACAGGGGTATGAGGGTGAGTGGTATCAGGCGTCCACGGGCGTCCGGACCGCACCACTCCTCGACCATCCAGTCGTTGTAGGCGCGGACCCCCAGCAGGCCCAGTTCGCGATCGGTGGCCTCGGTGAAGGTCTGGCCGCAGAAGCGGGGGAAGGTGGGGAAGCAGAGCGCCGAGGTGACGTGGTTGACGTCCATGTCGGCCAGCCGCGCGGTCACGTCGTAGGACCCGGGCCGCATCTGCTCGTAGGTGATGGCCTCCAGCCGCACCTCGTCCCTGTCGTAGCCGACCGCGGTGTCCAGCCTGGTCAGCGGGCGGTGCAGGTCCTCGTACACCCACCAGTCGGCCACCGGCCCCTCGTCGCCCGGCTCGCCCATCTTCGGGGCGAATTTTCCGCCGACGAAGGTCATCTCCTTCAGCGGGGCCCGCACGATGCGGGGGCCCACCTCGCGGTACTTGGACGGCAGCCGGTCCGTCCACACATGGGGCGGTTCGACCGTGTGGTCGTCCACCGAAATGATCCTGGGGAAGGCATCCATGCCGACCACCGTAGCTCTCATCTGACGACCCGTCAGCTAGCTGCGCGCCGCCCGCGGCCCGGCCGCCGGGCGCCCTGCCGGCCTCGCCCGAATACGAAGGCTTCGTAGAGAGGCCGGTACCCGAGCTGACGTAATCGGCATGGACAAGGCAGACTGACCCGTGCGGGGAACGGAGGAGTGCGGATAAGCAGGGGGCACACCAATGGGCGCCGGGGATCATGCGCGGAACGGAACGGAGCACCACGAGCGCCGACTTCGCTTCGCCGTGCTCGGCCCCGTACGCGCCTGGCGCGGGGACCAGCCCCTCAACCTGGGCTCCCCCCAGCAGAAGGCGCTGCTCGCCGCCCTGCTGCTGCGCGGCGGCCAGACAGCCACCGCCGAGGAACTCATCGACGCCATCTGGGGCGAGGAGCCGCCGGAACAGGCCAAGGCCGCCCTGCGCACCTACGCCTCCCGCATCCGCAAGGCCCTCGGCCCCGACGCCTCCCTCCTCGTCAGCGAATCCGGCGGCTACGCCCTGCGCACCGGGCCCGAGGCGCCGCTCGACCTGGAGACCGCGCAGGAGACCGCGCAGCGCGCCGAGAAGGCCGCCGGTGCCGGGGACCGCGCCCAGGCCCGCGAGTTGTACACCGAGGCCCTCGCCCACTGGGACGGCGAACCCCTCGCCCGCATCCCCGGCCCCTACGCGGAACACCAGCGCGTCCGCCTGGAGGAGTGGCGCCTGGGCCTGCTCGAAGTCCGGCTCGACCTCGACCTCCAGGTCGGCGGCCACGCTGAGGCCGTCAGCGAACTGACCGCGCTGACCGCGGCGCACCCGCTGCGCGAACGCTTCCGCGAGCTGCTCATGCTCGCCCTCTACCGCAGCGGCAGGCAGGCCGAGGCCCTCGCCGTCTACGCCGACACCCGCCGGCTGCTGGCCGAGGAGCTCGGCGTCGATCCGCGCCCCGAGCTGTCGGAGCTCCAGCAGCGCATCCTGGAGGCCGACGACGACCTCACCTACCAGGCCGACGAGCCCGCCACCGCCGGGCGGACCACCGTCACCCGGCCCGCCCAGCTGCCCGCCACCGTCGCCGACTTCACCGGCCGGGCCTCCTTCGTCGCCGAACTCGGCGACCAGCTCGCCCAGGCCGACGGCACCGTCATGGCCGTCTCCGCGGTCGCCGGTATCGGCGGCGTCGGCAAGACCACCCTGGCCATCCACGTCGCCCACGCCGCCGCCGACCGCTTCCCCGACGGACAGCTCTACGTCGATCTCCAGGGCGCCGGGTCCACCCCCGCCGACCCCGAAGCGGTCCTCGGCTCCTTCCTGCGCGCCCTCGGCGTCGCCGACTCGGCCATCCCCAGCGGCGTCCACGACCGCGCCGCGCTCTTCCGCTCGCTGCTCGCCGGCCGCCGCGTCCTGGCCCTCCTGGACAACGCCCGCGACGCCGCGCAGGTCCGCCCGCTGCTGCCCGGCACCGCCGGCTGCGCCGCCCTGGTCACCAGCCGGATGCGCATGGTCGATCTGGCCGGGGCGCACCTCGTCGACCTCGACGTGATGAGCCCCGACGAGGCCCTGGCCCTCTTCACCCGCATCGTCGGCGAGGAGCGGGTGCTGTCCGAACGCGACGCCGCCATGGACGTCGTCGCCGCCTGCGGATTCCTGCCGCTCGCCATCCGTATCGCCGCGGCCCGGCTCTCCGCCCGCCGCACCTGGACCGTCTCGGTGCTCGCCGCCAAACTCGCCGACGAGCGGCGCCGACTGGACGAACTCCAGGCCGGCGACCAGGCCGTCAAGGCCACCTTCGAACTCGGCTACGGGCAGCTCGACCCCGAGCAGGCCCGCGCCTTCCGGCTGATCGGCCTCGCCGAGGGACCCGACATCTCCCTGGAGGCCGCCGCCGCGCTCCTGGACCGCTCCCCCGAGGACGCCGAGGACCTGCTGGAGTCCCTCGTGGACACCTCGCTCCTCGAATCCGCCGCGCCCCGCCGCTACCGCTTCCACGATCTGGTCCGGCTGTTCGCGCGGGCCTGCGCCGAACGTGACGAGCAGCCGCCCAGCGAGTGCGACGCCGCGCTGGAGCGGCTGGTGGACTTCTACCTGGCCACGGCACGGCACGTCTTCGCCGCGGACCACCCGGGCGACCGGACCGTCGCGCACCTGGGGCCGCCCCGGCAGGAGGGGCTGGCCTTCCCCGGCCAGGAGAAGGCCCTGGAATGGCTCTTCGCGGAAGGCGAGTGCCTCATGTCCGCCGTCCGGCAGAGCGCCGACCGCGGGCTGCTGCGGCCCGCCGCGGACCTGCTGGTGGCCACCAAGGACCTGGCGGACTCGGGCATCCACTCGCTGCGGTACGAACGCGCCGCCGGCGCGGTGCGCGACGCGGCCGAGCGGGCCGGCGACAACCGCGCGGGCGCCCGCGCCCGCATCATGCTCACGCACGCCTACGCGCTCGGCGGTCGCTTCCCCGAGGCGCAGGAAGAAGCCCTGCGCGCCATGGAGCTGGGGCGGCTGGCCGGTGATCCGGTCTCCACCTCCTACGCACCCAACGACCTGGGCATCATCAGCACCTACCTCGGCCGGTACCACGAGGCGGAGAAGCATCTGGAACAGGCCATCGAGGCGTTCCGCGCGGACCGCAACCGGCCGTCCGAGGC
This sequence comes from Streptomyces albus subsp. albus, assembly GCF_000725885.1. GTDB lineage: Bacteria > Actinomycetota > Actinomycetes > Streptomycetales > Streptomycetaceae > Streptomyces > Streptomyces albus. Next base: position 33,745 of record NZ_JODR01000013.1, read on the forward strand.
GAGCGCGCTGTGCAATCTGTCCCGGGTGCACATCGCGCTGGGTCTGCACGACAGCGCCATCGAGCTGGCCAAACGGGGTGTGACCATCTACGAGGAGATGGACAGCACCCTGCGGATGGCGAACGCGCGCTATTCGCTCGGCTGCGCCCTCTCCCAGGCGGGCCGGGTGACCGAGGGGCTGCGCGATCTGATGATCGCCCGGCAGATCTTCCACGACAGCCGGCAGTCGCTGTGGGAGGGCGTCACCCACTACCGCATCGCCGAGGCCCATCTGCTGGACGGCGACGCCGCCCGTGCGGCCAGCCACGCCGAGCAGGCCATCGCGCTGCGGGTCATCGGCGGCGAGTGGCGCAGGGGCACCGTGCTGGTGGTGCTGGGCAAGGCGCTGTCGCAGCTGGGGCAGTTCGGCCGCGCGCGGGCCTGTCTGACCGAGGCGTCCACGATCTTCGACTCCCTGGACGCGCCGGAGGCGGCGGAGGTCCGCGACCTGCTGACCCTCGTACCCGACCGCTGAACGCCCGGCGTACAAGTCGTTCATCATTCGTTTATCGCCGTGGGCGATGCTCTTATCCAACGATCCGCCGCGTCGGGGGGCAGGCGGGTCAGGGGGGAAGCCGCTGCCCTGTACGGTGAGCGGCCGTAACACACCCGTCCGGCGGTCCACGGGGGAGCCGCTGGGCGGGTGGCCGTCGCACCACCGTTCACGTCGAGGAGCTAGCCACCATGGCCACTCACGAGCAGACAGAAGAGAAGCCGAGCCGAACGACCACCACCGGGACCGAGAACAACCACGGGACGAGCGTGCCGAGCCCGGACAACAACCACGGCACCTCCGAGCCCGTGAGCGTCCAGAACAACCACGGCACCATCCGTCCCGAGGTCGCCCAGAACAACCACGGCACGGCCCTTCCCGAGGCACTGCAGAACAATCACGGCACCGCCCGTCCCGAGGTTCTGCAGAACAACCACGGCACCATACGTCCCGAGGTGCCGGCCGAGGAGCAGGAAGCCACCGCCCGCTGAGGCGGGCGTTTCGCACGGGGGGAGACGCGGGCTGCCATCGACGGCGTAGAGGGGGAGCCGTCGATGGTGGCCCGCGCGGTTTACCGCCCGGCGCCCCGGGGCCGTCGTCGTTCATGAGTGGCCGACGAGCGGCGGTCGACGGAGGCGGGGCGCAAGGTGGGTAGCTACTAACCAGCAACGCCCGGAAGAGAACCGAACACAACGGCCGATCCCCTGGAGTTCATCGTGACTGTCCTGAAGAGAATCCTCGCCGCGTCCGCCCTCGCCGCCGCCGTGCTCGGCGGGCTCGCCGGGCCCGCACTGGCCGACAGCACGGCGCCGTCGGCGTCGGCGGGCCATGTCGTGACCACCGTCGGGATCGACAACAACCACTCCAGCTGACACGGCACCCGCACGTCACACGGTGGGGCCGCCCCTGGGAAGGGGGCGGCCCCACCGGCTTCTCCCCCCAGGCTCCCCGGCTCCCCGTCCCGCTCAGCTTCCTGGGCCCTCCCGGCCGCGTTCGGGCAGACGGGTCCTTTCGCGCAGGCGGGTCTTGAGGACCTTGCCGCCCGCGTTGCGGGGGAGTTCGGGGACGAACTCGACCTCCCGGGGGACCTTGTAGTTGGCCATCTCGCGGCGGGACCAGGCGATCAGGTCGTCGGCGGTGACGGTCGCGCCCGGGTGGCGGACGGCGTAGGCCTTGGCGACCTCGCCCAGGCGCGGGTCCGGGATGCCGACGACGGCCGCCTCCGCGATGCCCGGATGGTGGGCCAGCACCTGTTCGATCTCGGCCGGGTAGGCGTTGAAGCCGCCGACGATGAACATGTCCTTGATGCGGTCGGTGATGCGCAGATTGCCGTCGGCGTCCAGCACGCCGACGTCGCCGGTGCGCAGCCAGCCGTCCGGGGTGAGGACCTTCGCCGTCTCCTCGGGTTCCTCGAAGTAGCCGGACATGACGTGGTAGCCGCGCACCAGGACCTCGCCGGGTTCGCCGGGCGGCAGCGGGGTGCCGTCGGGAGCGGCGACCCGTACCTCGGTGCCGGGGATGGCCCGCCCCGAGGTGGCGGCGACGGTCTTCGCGGGGTCGCCGCGGCGGCACATGGTGACGGTGCCGGACGCCTCGGTCAGCCCGTAGGCGGTCAGTACGGTGCCGACCTCCAGCTCGGCGCGCAGCCGCTCCACCAGTTCCAGGGGGACGACGGCGGCGCCGGTGACGACGAGCCGCAGTGCGGACAGGTCGTGCCGGTGGCGGGCCGGGTGGTCCAGGACGGACTGGTGGAGGGTGGGGGGTCCGGGCAGCACGGTGACGCGTTCGGCGGCGATGTGGGCCAGCGCGGTCTCCACGCTGAAGACGGGCTGCGGGATCATCGTGGCGCCGCGCAGCAGGCAGGCGATGACGCCGGCCTTGTAGCCGAAGGTGTGGAAGAACGGGTTGACGATCAGATAGCGGTCGCCCTCGGTGAGTCCCGCCAGTTCGCTCCAGGTGCGGTAGACGCGCACGGTCTGTTCGTGGGTGATGACCGCGCCCTTGGGGTGCCCGGTGGTGCCGGAGGTGAAGGTGATGTCGGAGGGGTCGCCGGGGGCGATGCTCCCCGCCCGCTCCCGTACGGCCTCCACCGGAACGTCCGCGCCGCGCGCCAGGAAGGCGGGCCAGGTGGTGAAGGTCTCGGGTGCGTCGGAGGCCAGGACCACGACCTCGCGCAGGTGCGGCAGCCCGGGCAGCGGGCCCGCACCGGGGCCTTCGGCGGCGGTACGGCGCAGGGCGGCCACGTACGAGGTGCCCAGGAAGGTGCCGGTGACGAACAGCAGCCGGGCCCGGGTCCTGGCCAGCACATAGGCGGCTTCCCGCCCCTTGAACCGGGTGTTGAGCGGGACGAGGACGCCGCCGGCGGTGACGGCGCCGAGAGCCGCGACGATCCAGTCGAGGGTGTTGGGCGCCCAGACGGCCACCCGGTCGCCGGGCTCCAGCCCGTGGGCGAGGCAGGCCGCCGCCGCCTCCTCCACCCGCCGGCCGAGCTCGGCGTAGGTGAGCCGGGTGCGCCCTTCGACGACGGCTTCGCGGGGCCCGAAGCGGGCCGCGGCGTCCTGGACGAGAGCCGGGACGGTGCCGGGGGCGGGCCGGTCCCGCCCTGTGGTGCCGTTCGCGGGTGACGGGGCCGGGTCGCTCACCGTGCGCCTCCTCCTGCCGTGCCGGCGGGCCAACCGCCGCGGCCCGCTGGGCGTGGCCGGACGGTGCTCGGTCAGGCACCGGGACCTGACACACCGTCAGGTTAGCTGTAGCCTCCCGCACTGTCAGCAGCGATGCAGCGATCAGGTCGCCAGAGGGAGGACGCCATGAAGGACGCCACGGCGATCGTCGGGATAGGACAGACGCCGTTCGCCAAACAGCTCCCCGAATCCGAGAAGACCCTCGCCTGCCGCGCGATCCTGGCCGCGCTCGACGACGCCGGGATCGCCCCCCACGAGGTGGACGCCTTCGCCTCGTACACCATGGAGGAGACCGACGAGGTCGAGGTCGCCAAGGCCATCGGCGCCGGCGATGTGACCTTCTTCTCCAAGGTCGGCTACGGCGGCGGCGGTTCGTGCGCCACCGTCGCCCACCTGGCGGCGGCCATCGCCACCGGCCAGGCCACCGTCGGGGTCGCCTGGCGGTCCCGCAAACGCGGCTCGGGAGCCCGCCCCTGGAAGAACACCACCGTGCAGTTGCCGACACCCGCGCAGTGGACGCGGCCGTTCGGCCTGCTGCGGCCGGCCGACGAGATCGGCATGCTCGCCCGCCGCTACATGCACGAGTACGGCGCCACCCGCGACCACCTGTTCAACGTGGCCCTGGCCTGCCGCAACCGTGCCAACCAGAACCCGGCCGCGATGATGTACGAGAGGCCGCTCACCCGCGAGATGTACATGACGGCCCGCTGGATCAGCGAGCCCCTGTGCCTGTTCGACAACTGCCTGGAGACCGACGGCGCACTGGCCTGCGTCCTGGTCTCCGCCGACCGGGCCCGCGACTGCCGCCGCCGCCCCGTCTACGTGCACGCCGCCGCGCAGGGCCTGCCCGCCCAGCACCACGGCATGGTCAACTACTGGAACGACGACCCGCTGCGCGGACCCGCCTGGACCGCGGCGCAACAACTGTGGAAACACGCCGACTTCTGTCCACAGGATGTGGATGTCGCCCAGATCTACGACGCGTTCACCGTGCTGATCCCGCTCTCGCTGGAGGGCTACGGCTTCTGCGGACGCGGCGAGGGGGCGGCCTTCACCGAGGGCGGCGCACTGGAGATCGGCGGACGGCTGCCGCTCAACACCTCCGGCGGCGGACTGAGCGAAGCGTACGTGCACGGCTTCAACCTGATCACCGAAGGGGTGCGGCAACTGCGCGGCACCTCCACCGCACAGGTGCCCGACGCCGCCACCTGCCTGGTGACGGCGGGCGAGGGCGTACCCACTTCCGCGCTGCTGCTGAGGAGCTGAGGACGATGAGCGCACCGACGGCACCGACAGCCCTGACAGCCCTCACGAAGGACGGGCTGCTGCTGCCGGTCCCCGACGACGACGGCGCACCGTTCTGGTCGTACGCCGCCGCCGGTGAACTGCGCGTACAGGCGTGCGCCGGCTGCGGCACACGCCGCTTCCCGCCGCGGCCGTGCTGCCCGCGCTGCCAGTCCTTCGACACCGAGTGGCAGCGCATGAGCGGGCGCGGCCGGATCTGGTCATACGTGATCGCCCATCCGCCGCTGCTGCCCGGCTACGCGAGGACCGCGCCCTACGACGTGCTCGTGGTGGAACTGGCCGACGACCCCGCCATCCGGCTGGTGGGCAACCTGGTCGCCGCGCCGGACGCGCCGCTGGGTTCCGTGCCCGCCGCCAGACTGCGCATCGGCGCCCCGGTCAAGGCCGTCTTCCCGGTGCTCGGCGAGGGCGAGAACCGGGTGACGGTGGTGCGCTGGATGCTGGAGCGCCCGTGAGCATCCGCCTGTCCGTACGGGACGGGGTCGCGACGGTGACGCTCGACCGCCCCGAGAAGCACAACGCGCTCGACCTGGCCGACGCCCGCGAATTGGGCCGGGTGTGGCAGCGGCTGCGGACCGACGCCGCCGTCCGGGCCGCGGTGGTGACCGGCGCCGGCTCCCGGGCGTTCTGCACCGGCATCGACCGGGACGCGGTCGCCGACCCGGACGCCGTGCCGCAGCCGCACTCGCCGTTCGCCGTCGAGGACCCGCTGCTGCGGATCGGCCCCAAGAGCAACGACCTGTGGATCCCCGTACTGGCCGCCGTCGAGGGGATGGCCTGCGGCGGCGCCTTCTACCTGCTGGGCGAGGCGGAGTTCCTGATCGCCACGGAGGAGTCCGTCTTCTTCGACCCGCACACCACCTACGGCATGGTCAGCGCCTACGAGGCCATGGGGATGGCGCAGCGGATGCCGTTCGGCGAGGTGGCGCGGATGGCACTGATGGGCACGGCCGAACGGATCTCCGGGCGGCGCGCGTACGAGACGGGGCTGGTCTCCGAACTGGCCCCGCCCGGCGGGGCACTGGAGGCGGCACTGCGCTGCGCCCGGGTGCTGGCCGGCTATCCGCCGGCCGCGGTGCAGGGCACGGTGCGGGCCGTGTGGGCGGCCAGGGAAGCGGCCCGCGAACGGGCCATGGCCCACGCCCCGTCCCTGATCGCCCTCGGCAACCTGCCGCCGGACCGGCAGACGGACCTCTTCCACGGCCGGCCGCGGGGCGCCCACAGCGCCCCGCGCATCCGCTGAGGCCCGGCCGCCCCGTCGTGAGGAGACGAGGGTCCCCCTCACGACGGGGCGGGACGGGCCTCGCCGGGGGCGTGGGCGTACCCAGGGGCAGGACGGCACCGCCAGGAGAGGGGGGAGGGCGTTCCCAAGCAGCGGGCCCCACCTTCCCGAAGGGCGGGGCCTCGCCTCCGGTTGGCACGGGCCCCACCTCCCCGAGGCGCGGGCTTCACCTCCCCCGGGGCACGGGCCTCACCTCCCCGAGGCACCGGCCCCGCCTCCCCCGAGGCACGGGCCCCCAGGCACCGGCCCCGCGTTGCCGCGTCGGCCCGAAGGGGGCCGGCACGGGAGACGGTTCAGACGAGCAGGACGCGGCGACCGCGCGCGTGGCCGGCCTGGCTGTCGGCGTGCGCCGCCGCGGCCTCGGCCAGCGGGTACGACTTCTCGACCGGGATGTGGAGCTTCCCCCGCGAGATGAGGTCCACCGCCTCGGCCAGCGCCGCCGGAACGCTCCCGGCCACACCGGAGAAGCGGACACCGGACCGGGGCGCGTCCAGATCGGCGATGGAGACGACCTTGTGCGGGTCTCCCGTCAGCTCGACGAGTTCGCGGATCACCCCGGAGCCGGCCAGGTCGAGGGCCGTGTCGACGGGGCCGAGCTGCCGCACCCGCTCGACCCAGCCCTCACCGTAGGTGGTGGCCCGGGCGCCCAGGCTGCGCAGATAGTCCTGGTTGGCGGCTCCGGCCGTGCCGATCACCGGGATGCCGCGCTCGCGGGCGATCTGCAAGACCGCCGAGCCGACTCCCCCGGACGCGCCGCTGACCAGCAGCGTGTGCCCGGGCCGCGCGCCGACCTCGCTGAGGATGCGCAGCGCGGTCTCCACCACCGAGGGGTATCCGGCCGCCTCTTCGAAGCTCAGCCCCTCGGGCATCCGGGCCCAGGCCGTCAGCACGGCGAACTCGGCGTAGGTGCTCGCGCCTTCGCCGAACACCCGGTCGCCGACCGCGACCCCTTCGACGCCCTCGCCGACCTCGTCCACCACCCCGGAGGCGTCCAGCCCGACGCCGGAGGGCAGCGCGATCGGATGGGCGGAGAGGACCTGGCCCTCACGGATGCGCCAGTCGACGGGGTTGACGCCCGCCGCCCGTACGGCGATGCGTATGCGGCCGGGGCCCGCGTGGGGCTCCTCGGCGTCCACGAGTCGGAGCACTTCGGGGCCGCCGAACTCGGCGAAGATCACTTTTTTCATACCGGCACCGTAACACTAACCGTTAGGTTTTCCTGCCCGTTAGTTTTTCCTCACTGTTGTGATTTCGCATTTGATAGGGTCCAGCCCATGACCGTGCCGACCGGACGACGTGAGCGCAAGAAGGCCGCGACCCGCCGGAAGATCGCCGACACGGCCCTGCGGCTCTTCCTGGAGCGCGGCTACGACGCGGTGGGCATCCGCGAGGTGGCCGCCGAGGCGGACGTGGCCGTCACCACCGTCTTCTCCCACTTCGCCTCGAAAGAGGCCCTGGTCTTCGAACAGGACGAGGGCTTCGAACAGCGCCTCGCGCAGGCGGTCACGAACCGGGCGCCGGACGAGCCCCTCATCCCCGCGCTGCGCCGCGAGGTCCTGGCCCTGGTGCGCCACTGCACGGCGGACGGCGCCGCCCCGATCCAGCGCATGATCGCCGCGTCACCCGCTCTGCGGCAGTACGAGGACTCGATGCGGCTGCGCCACGCGGAGTCGCTGGCGGCGGCCGTCGCCGCCGACCCCGCCCTGGCACGGACCGGCACGGTCTGCCGGACACTGGCCCGGTTCGTGGTCGACGCCTACGCGCTGGCCCGCGAGGCGGACGACCCGGACGCCGCGGTGGACGAGATCTTCCGCATGATCGAGGCCGCCTGGGAAGTCACCGCGCCCTCCAGGTAGCGCGGCGGCCGGGGCCGCAGGACACGCACGGGCGGTCATGCGAACGCCCCCGCCAGGAGGTGGGGGCGTTCGCGGGAGCAGGGGCGGGGCTCCGGGCGGGGACCGGGCCGCCGCCGGTCACCCGACGGAGGCGACCTCGCACTCCTTCACCTTGCCGACCAGGCTCGGGGTGTCCATGGGCACCTTCACCGTCCTGGAGCGGCCGTCCTCGACGGTGGTGACGGCGGAACCGGAGTCGACGAGGCCGCCGTCGGCGTCGAGGAAGTTCACCCGCACGGTGAAAGTGCCCCTGGCGGTACCGGTGTTGCGCACCCGTACGGTCGCCGCCGGCTTCCCGCCGGGGACTTCCCGGGCGCACTCGGTGACGTGACCGGAGCCGTCGGCCCTGGTGCCGCCGGAGGACGACGAAGAAGACGAAGAAGAGGACGACGAGGACGAGCCGTAGGAGGAACCGGAGGAGCCGTAGGAGCGGTCCCAGTCGCTGTCGGACGAACTGTGGCTGCCGGACTTCTCGCTGCTGCATCCGCCGCCACCGCCGCCGTGGCTCTTGCTGCCGCCACCGCGCCCGCCGGAGGAGCGGGCCTGGCTGAAACCGCTCAGTGCCAGCAGCACCACGGTGACCGCGGCGATCAGTTTCAGGTGGCGCAGACGCTTCATGAGGACCCCCCGGTAGTGCGCGACCCATTACTTGTCGCGTCCTGTACAACTTATGTCATCGGCTCCAGACGCCCTCAGTGGCGAGCGGGTTCCCGGCGGCGTAGCGTCGGAAGCGGATCACGCATTCGGACGGCGTCCGCGTGACGCCGGGGAAGCGAGACGAGACCATGATCCGGAACGCGATCGGGTCGCTCCTCGCCCTCATCGGAGCGGCGGCCGTCGTCTACAGCCCCTTCCGCCCCTGGTACAACGGCCGCCTCGGGCGCGACTTCAGGCTCGACCAGCTCTTCCAGGCAGGCGGCATCACCCGCGCCGCCGCCGCGCTCTTCACCGGCCTGTTCGTGCTGATGCTGATCGCCGCGGTGGTGGCGGTCCTGGGGATACTGGCCCGTTCCCGCACGGTGGTGCTGATCGCGGGCGTGCTCGCCCTCGGCTTCACCGTCCTGTGGATGGTGCGGCAGGGCCAGGCCGCCGGCAGTCTGACCGCCGGCAATGCCGGAGGGCTCGCCTCCGGTGCCTGGCTCGCCCTGGCCGGCGGGGCGCTGCTGCTGATCGGCGGCGCGCTGATGGCGGGGCGCCGCGCGGTGGCCCGCCGCCGTCGCGGCGCGGAACCGGCCGCCGCGGGTGCCGCGGGTACCGCTGCTGTCCCGGGCGGTGCGGCCGGTGCGGGGGCACAGCCGTACGGCAGCCCGCAGGAGGACACCCTGGAGCAGCCGTACGCGGGCCAGCCGCCCCCGGCCGGGCCCCGGCCCGGGGCGCCGCCGCAGGAGCCCTACCCGGGCCAGGAGCCCTATCCGGGGCAGCCCGGGATGCGCGGCGCGGCCGGAGGGCCCGGGGAGCAGGAGCCGTACGAGTCCATGCCGGGCACCCAGGGGGCGCCGCTGGACGAGCCGCAGGAACCCAGGTCCCCGCAGCCGGGCCAGGGCCGGGCCGAGGAGCAGGGCCGCGCTCCGGAGGGCGAGGAGGAACTGCCCGACAACACCCGGCCGTTCCCCAAGGCGCCGCCGGCCGCGCCGGGCCAGCCGGGGAACGCCGACGACGACACCTGGCCGCACGGCCGGCGGGACGCGGCCTGACCTCCCCGTCCGCCTCTTCCGCCCGCCCGTCCGCCGGACGGACGGGCGGGCACCGTCGTGTCGCTGCCGCCGGGGTGCCGGACGGTCAGCCGGCCTGCCGGGACTGGCCGGTGCCCTTGGTGGCGTCCAGGGCGTAGACGCAGCGGTCCTTGCTGCACGCGTACACCACGCCGGCCACCACCACCGGTGAGCCGGTGATCTCCCCGCCGGTGGCGAGCTTCCAGCGCAACTGGCCGCCCACCGCGTCCACGGTGTACAGACAGTGGTCGGCCGAGCCGAAGTGCACCCGGCCGTCGGCGACCACGGGTGCGCCCACCACGTCGGCGCCGGTGGCGAACCGCCAGCGCGGGGTGCCGCTGACCGCGTCCAGGGTGTAGACGGCGCCGCCGCTGCCCAGGTGGACGAGGCCGTCCGCGGTGACGACCGGTTCCGTGGAGTGGCGGGCCTCGGTGGCGATCCGCCAGCGGTCGTTGCCGTTGCCCGAGTCGAGCGCGTAGACCGTGCCCAGATAGTCGGCCAGGTAGACGCCGCCGCCGGTCACCCCGGGGCCGGGCACGAACGCCGGCGGGGACAGGAAGGCGGCCGGCGCGTCGAACCGCCACCGCTCCCGCCCGGTGGCCGCGTCCAGCGCGAACACCCGGGAGCCGGCGCACACGTAGACCGAACCGTCCTCGGCCGCCGTCACCCGCACCGGCACCCCGCCGGTCGCCGCGGCGTCACCCACCGGGTACGACCACCGCTCGGTGCCGGTGCGCGCCTCGAAGACGTACAGCCTCCCGTCCGCCCAGGTGTAGACGGCACCGTCCGCGATGACGGGCCCGCCCTCCGGCGTCTCGAAGTCGGCCTGGGCGCCGGTGAGGTCCCACAGCTTCTCGCCGCTGGCCGCCTCCCACGCCTGGACGCCGCCGCCCCGGGTGCCGGTGACCACGGTGCCCCGGTCGACCTGGAGGGAGTAGACCCAGCCGTCGGTGGCCAGCCGCCAGCGCTCGGAGCCGTCCGCGGCGTCCAGGGCGTAGAGGCTGGGCCCGTCGGAGGCGTGCACCCGGCCGCCGGAGACGGCCATCGACCAGGCGACCTCCCGCGTCTTGAACTGCCGGCGCCCGCTGGCCACGTCCAGCGCGTGCACCTCGAACGAGGTGACGTACACCAGATCGTCGGCCACCACCGGGGAGCCCCACACGTCGTTCGACATCCGGAACCGCCACGGCCGCCAGCGCTGCGCCCCGCCGGTCTGCCCGCCGCCGGTGGGACGGGCGGAGGGTGCCGGTCCGGGCGGCGGCGCCGGTGCCCCCGCCGACTGCGGCGACGGCGCCGACACCGGCGCGGGCGGGACGGAGGGGGGCTGCTGGAGCGGGTGCGCACCGGGCGGCTGCCCGGCGCCGTGCTCGGCCGCGCCGGCGTGCCTCGGCCCGGGGGCGTACGGCGGGACGGACGGCGGTGCGGGCGGCACCGCGGGCGCGGCCTGGGAGGGTGCGGGGCCGGGCGGCGGTGTGGGCCCCGCCTGCGGCGGAAGGTGCGGGTACGGCTGCGCGTACGAGGCGGGCGGGGCGCCGTCGGGGGAGCCCTCGGGCGGGCGGACCCAGCCGGTGGAGGGGTTGGTGCCGGTGTCCCGCCCGGTCTCGTCGGGGCGGCGCGGCCCGGGTCCGATCGGCACCTGCGCGCCGGGGAGCTGGACGGGGCCCGCCTCGGCGCCGGGTGGCTGCGCGGGCGGCCGGGAGACCACGGGAGCCGCACCGGCACCGTCGCGGCCCGTACCGTCGCGGCCGGCGCCGGAGGGGCCCGCCTCGGCGGAGCCCGCGCCCGAGGGGCCCGCCTGGGCGCCTCCCGCGCGGGGCCCCGGCGGAATGCCCTGGTCCCAGTCGGCGCCACCGCCCGCCCCGGAGCCGTGCCGCGCCGCGCCAGGACCGGCCGACGCCGCACCCTGGGCGGCCGGACCGGGGGTGAAGGCCGCGGCGTTCCCGGAAGCCGCGCCGTTCCCGGCGGCGGCCCCGCTCCCGGAGGCACCGCTCCCGGAGGCGGCGGCACCCGGACCGGCGGCCTGCGCCCACGCCGGGGCGCCCGCCTGCGGGCCGGGGGCCTGCGCACCCGGTCCGGCGGAGCCGCCCGCGGCTCGCGCACCGACCGCGGGCGGGCCACCGGGGCCGACCGGCGCCGACGGCGAGCCGCCCGGGGCGCTGCCCGCACCGACGGCGGCGGGCTCGTTCCCGGCCGCGGCGGCGCCGTCCCCGGACCCGGCGGCCTCCCGGCGACGCAGGGAACGGCCGCCGCGACGGCGTTCGATCAGGGAGACGGCCGTGGAGGGCAGCCAGGCGGACACCGTGCCGCTGTCGTCGCTGCCCGCGCCGAACAGGTGCGGGGCGAGCTGGGCCTGGAGGTCGGCGGGCGTGGGCCGCTCCTCCGGGTTCATCCGCATGCAGGACTCGATCAGCCCGTGCAGCTCGTCCGGCAGCCCCTCCAGGTCCGGGCCCTCGCGCAGCAGCATGAAGACGGTCTCCACCGGGTTGGCGCCGTGGAAGGGCGCATGCCCGGTGGCGGCGAACACCAGGGTCGAGGCGAGGGAGAACACATCGCTGGCGCCGGTGACGCTGCGGGAGTCGCGCGCCTGCTCGGGCGACATGTAGGCGGGGGTGCCCACGGCGACGTTGGTCATCGTCAGCCGGGTGTTGGAGACGCCCGAGGCGATACCGAAGTCGATCACCCGCGGCCCGTCCTCGACGACCAGCACGTTGGACGGCTTCAGATCGCGGTGCACCAGGCCCGCGCCGTGGATGGACTGGAGCGCCTCGGCGACCCCCGCCGCCAGCCAGCGCACCGCCTGCACCGGCAGCGGTCCGCACTCGGTGACTATCTCCTCCAACGACGGGGAGGGCACGTACGCGGTGGCCAGCCACGGGATGGCGGCGCGCGGATCGGCGTCCACCACGGCGGCGGTGTAGAAGCCGCTGACCGCGCGCGCCGCCTCGACCTCACGGGTGAAGCGCACCCGGAAGAGCTGGTCCTCGGCCAGTTCCGTGCGGACCGTCTTGATCGCGACGCGGCGGCCGGAGGCCGAACGTGCCAGGTAGACCAGCCCCATACCGCCGGAACCGAGACGGCCCAGCACCTCGAACGGGCCGATCCGCCGCGGATCGTGCTGTGTAAGCTGCTCCACCACTTGTCCTGCCACCTCCCCGTAGGGGCCGTAAAATCTGCCCGCTCCCGCCCCGTGCAGCCTCTCACTGCCGTGCCGGACCCGGCGGTCCGGACGCCGATTCTTCCTGGCGAAGGCGCCGGTTGCGAACCCGGGGGCGGCACGTACGTGTCTTCGTGCTCCGACAAAGGCGGGTATGACCGGGCCCTACCGGCATGATCGGCTGGTCGCCCCTCACCCCAATTGCCCCTCCCCCGCCTCCCGGAGCGGGCACACCCCATTTGCCCGCGGACGAATCGCGGGCCGATCACCCCTCGGTAAGCTGACGGCATGACAGGACAAGTTCGAACCGTCGACGGCCGGGTGGCCGGACGCCGCGGTCAAGCGACGCGGCAGAAGCTGCTCGACTGCCTCAGCGAGATGCTCAGCTCGTCGCCGTACCGCGATGTCAAGGTCATCGACGTCGCACGGAGAGCGGGCACGTCCCCGGCGACCTTCTACCAGTACTTCCCCGACGTCGAGGGCGCCGTTCTGGAGATCGCCGAGTCCATGGCCAAGGAGGGCGCCTCCCTCACCGAGCTGGTGGCCGGCCGGTCCTGGACGGGCAAGGCCGCCTGGCAGACGGCCGAGGACCTGGTCGAGGGCTTCTTGGCCTTCTGGCGCAAGAACGACGCGATCCTGCGCGTGGTGGACCTGGGCGCGGCCGAGGGCGACAAGCGGTTCTACAAGATCCGCATGAAGATCCTCAACTCGGTCAACAACTCGCTGGCCGACGCGATCAAGGATCTCCAGTCCCGGGGCCGGGTCGGCAAGGAGGTCAACGCCGCCGCCGTCGCGGGCTCCCTCGTCGCCATGCTGGCCTCCGTCGCGGGCCACCAGAAGGGGTTCCAGAGCTGGGGCGTCAAGCAGTCGGAGCTCAAGCCGAGCCTGGCGCTGCTCGTCCACCTCGGTGTCACGGGCAAGAAGCCCACCAAGTGATCCCGTAATCCCCCCAGGTATCCCGCGCCGCCCGGACGGCACCGTCGGCTCGTCCGCGCAACGCGCCCCGTGCGCACCGCGTTCTTCGTGCGCACCACCGCAGTACCAGCGCGTACCCGGACCGCGACAGTGCGTCCAGGACACTCTTCCGCGCCACTCCCCCCGCCGTTCCCCGCGCCGCTCTCCGCGCCGCTCCAGGCGCCCCCGCCGCCATGACGGGCCCGGCCCCGCGCGGCGGTCAGTCCCCGGCCCGCTCCTCCAGACGGAAGACCCGTATCCGCCGGTCGATCCGCGCCTGGTAGACCTCGTACGGCGGCCAGAACCGCACCAGCTCCCGCCACGCCTCCGCGCGCTCCTCCCCCTCCAGCAGCCGTGCCCGCACCGGGATGTCCCTGCCCCGGTAGACGATCCGCGCCTCCGGGTGCCTGCGCAGGTTCGCCGTCCAGCCCGGATGCTCACGCTTGCCGAAGTTGCTGCCGATCAGCAGCCAGCTCCCCCGTTCCGGCTCCGGCATGCACGCCAGCGGTGTGCGCCGCGGCTCGCCGCTCCGCGCCCCGGTCGAGGTCAGCACCACGCCGGGCAGCATCCGGGTGCTGAGCATCGTCCGCCCGCCGGACAGCCGGTGGACGGCCCGGTCGAGCACGGGGATCACATGCGGGGCGACCCGTGCGAACGTCCTGGTGGACGAGATCCGCTGGACGGCTGCCCGTCCGTTGCTCCTGGTCACCCGTCCGTCCCTCCTGGCCATCAGACCGCGACCGCCTCTCCGTCCCGCCGCTCGGACGCGCGCCGGGTACGGGGCGCGAACAGTCCCGCCCGTGCGGCGGCGCGGGCCCGCAGCAGATGGGCGGGCCCGAAGAGCAGCGTGTCACCCGCCGCACGCTTGAAGGCGAGGTGCGCGGGGTGCTCCCAGGTGAAGCCCACACCGCCGTGCAGCTGCACCGTCTCGGCCGTGGCCGAGCGCAGCGCCTCCAGCGCCTGGGCGAGCGCCAGCGGCCCGTCCACCGGCGCCTCGCCGGGCCCGCCTCCTGCCGGACCCGGGCGGCCGGGCCCGGCGCCGTTCGCTCTTCCTTCCGCCGGGTTCGCCCGGTCCACCCCGTTCACCCGGCCCTCCGGGACGGCGGCGGGCCCGTCCCCCGGGGACGCCGGAAGGGCGGAGGACAGCGGGGGCGCCGTCTCCGCGCGAGCGGCGGCCTCGGTGCCCGCCGCCCAGGCCGCGTAGTACGCCGCCGAGCGTGCCGCCTCCACCCGCACGTAGACGTCCGCCAGCCGGTGCCGTACCGCCTGGAAGGAACCGATGGGCCTGCCGAACTGGTGGCGCACGCCCACGTAGGCGACCGTGCGCCGCAGCGCGCCGTCGGCGGCGCCCACCGCCTCCGCCGCCAGCACGGCGGCCACCCCGGGGCCCACCGCGGCCAGCGCCGGGCCCGCGTCGTCCTCGGGCGGTCCCAGCGGCTCGGCGGGCACGTCCCGCAGTTCGAGGCGGGCGACGGGCCGCGTCTCGTCCAGCGCCGTCTGCCGGATCCGGGTCAGCCCCGGCGCGTCGGCGGTGACGAGGAAGAGGACGGTGCGGCTGCGGGCGAAGCCGCCGGTGTGCGCGGCGACGAGCAGCAGCCCGGCCGTGTGCCCGCACAGCACCTGGCCCACCTCCCCGTACAGCCGCCAGCCCCCGTCCGCCGGCCGCGCCTGGATCCCGCCGGCCCGGCCGCCTCCCGCCCAGCTTCCGCCGGAACCGTCGGCACCCCGCCCGTCGGCGCCGAACCCGGTGGCGGCAAGTCCCGTGGCGCCGAACCCGCCCTCCTGGGTCCCCCGTCCGTGGCGCCCGCCGCTGATGCCCGTCCACGGGGCCTGGCCCGTGCCGTTGCCGGTGACGTCACCGTCACCGTCCCCGGTGCCGGTGAGGCCGAGGGCCGAGGTGAGGGTGCCGGCCGGGACGGCGAGCGTGGCGGTCAGCTCTCCCCGGGCCAGGGCGGGCAGCAGCCGGTCGCGCTGCCTGCGGGTGCCCAGCGCGTGCAGCAGGGACGCCGCCAGTACGGCGGTCGGCAGCAGGGGGGAGGGCAGCAGGGCGCGGCCCGCCTCCTCGGCCGCCAGCGCCAGTTCGAGAGTGCCGCAGCCGGCGCCGCCGTACGCCTCGGGGAGGGCAAGTCCGGGCAGCCCCAGTTCGTGCGCGAGGGTGTGCCACAGGGCGGTGTCGTAGCCCTGCGGGGCCAGGACCGCGGCCCGTACGTCCTCGGGAGTGCAGCGCCGGGCGAGCACGTCCCGCACGGTGCGGCGTATCCCGTCCTGTTCCTCGGTGAACGCGGTGTCCATCGGCGGCGCCCCCTCGGCACTGACGGTGACTGCGACATCTGACGGCTCGTCATATTAGGCAGGCCGCACGCCGATGCCCAGAGGGCCGCACCGCCTGATCCGCCCCCTCCCCGGCCGTCCATAACTGATGTACCGTCAGATTCATGCCGTCTGCCAGCAGCACACACCGCTCCATGGGCGGCGGACGCCGCGTCGCGGTCGCCGGAGTCGCGCTCTCCGACGTGGGACGGGTCGACTCGGCGACGCCGTACGCCCTGCACGCCCAGGCGGCCCGCCGCGCCCTGGCCGACGCCGGCATCGACCGCTCCCGCGTGGACGGCCTCGCCTCCGCCGGACTGGGCACCCTCGCCCCCGTCGAGATCGCCGACTACCTGGGGCTGCGGCCCACCTGGGTGGACTCCACCTCGGTGGGCGGCGCCACCTGGGAGGTGATGGCCGCGCACGCCGCCGACGCGATAGCCCAGGGCCACGCCGAAGCGGTACTGCTCGTCTACGGCTCCACCGCACGGGCCGACCTCAAGGCGGGGCGCCGCACCGCCGACCTGTCGTTCGGGGCACGCGGCCCGCTCCAGTTCGAGGTCCCCTACGGGCACACCCTCATCGCCAAGTACGCGATGGCCGCCCGCCGCCACATGCACCAGTACGGCACCACCCCCGAGCAGCTCGCGCAGGTCGCCGTACAGGCCCGCGCCAACGCCGCCGGCAACCCCGACGCCATGTACCGCGAACCGATCACCGTGGACGACGTCCTGTCCGGGCCCCTGGTCGCCGACCCGTTCACCAAACTGCACTGCTGCATCCGCTCGGACGGCGGCTGCGCCGTCCTGCTGGTGGCCGAGGACCTCGTACCCGGCCTCGCGGCGCGCCCGGTGTGGATCCTCGGCGCGGGCACCGCCGTCTCGCACACCACGATGTCCGAGTGGGAGGACTTCACCGTCTCCCCCGCCGCCGTCTCCGGACGGTCCGCCTTCGCACGGGCCGGGGTCACCCCTGACGACATCGACCTGGCCGAGCTGTACGACGCCTTCACCTACATGACGCTGGTGACCCTGGAGGACCTGGGCTTCTGCGCCAAGGGCGAGGGCGGCGGCTTCGTCGAAGGGGGCCGGCTGCTGCGGGACGGCGCCCTCCCCGTCAACACGGACGGCGGCGGGCTGTCCGCCTGCCACCCGGGGATGCGCGGGCTGTTCCTGCTCGTCGAGGCCGTACGGCAACTCCGCGGCGAGGCCGGCGAGGAACGGCAGGTACGGCGGCGCGACGGCTCCCTGCCCGAGCTGGCCGTCGCCTCCGGCACCGGCGGCTGGTTCTGCTCCTCCGGCACCCTCGTCCTGGGCCGCGGCTGACCCGGGACGGCCCCCGGGGCCCGGACTCAGAACCGCTGGTACATGATGTGCAGGCCCACATAGCCGTGCCGGGGATGGCGGAACCCCTCCTCCAGCGTGGCGACAGTCTCGAAACCGAGCGACTTCCACAGGGCGACGGCCCGGGTGTTGGTCTCCACCACGGCGTTGAACTGCATGGCCCGGTAACCGGACGTGCGCGCCCAGTCCAGGACGTGCTCCCCCAGCGCCCGGCCCACCCCCTTGCCGCCGTGCTCCGGCGCGACCATGAAACTGGCGCTCGCGATGTGGGAGGCGCCGCCCATGTGGTTGGGGTTCATCTTGGCGGAGCCGAGCACTGTGCCCGCCTCGTCCACGGCCACCACGGTGCGGCCCGGCGGACTGAGCAGCCAGCTCTCACGGCCCGCGGCCTCGTCCATGTCCCGCGGATAGGTGTAGGTCTCGCCCGCGGCGACGATCGTGTGGAAGAAGGGCCAGATGGCGGGCCAGTCGGCGGCTGTCGCTTCACGAATCTGCACGCCCCCAGCTTGCCGCGCCACCCTGCCGGGCACCAGCGCCTGTCCGTGCCCCGGGCACGAGGGGGTACGCGGCTCCTCTGCCGTTCCGGCAGGGAGCAGGAGGGCACACGCGGCAAGCCGCAGAAAGTCGACGGCCTCTTCCGCCGATGCGACGCCCCCTCGGCCGCCCGAACGCCCTCATGCTTCCGCATGGTCTTCCCTCAGGTGCGCACGGAGCATGACGTTGACGTCCGACACCTTCGAGTAGTCCCCCACCGACCGTGCGTTGGCCCGGGTCACGGCGAAGCCGAGACATTCCCGGCAGCTTGCCACGGGCTCCGGCTCCCGGCCCGGTGCCGTCAGGTGAACCGGCCCCGTGATCGTCGTCTTCGGTGTGCTCATTCCCCACGGCCTCCCGCACTTCGTAGTTGCCGAAGCATCGTCCCGTGGCGTGCGCGTCGCCCCGCGCTTCATGCACGTTGTGGACTGAAGTTCACGCACGGCAGCCGGCCGCCCATTCGGCGAGTCTCGCGCGGAATTCCTCGCCGAAGACCGCGCACGTCTCGTATTCCGCGAATTTCTGCAAGGAAGCCCGCACGTCCCGCCCGTCACGCAGTACGAGACTTCCCGCAGAGGTTTCGATTGTGACCAGGGAAGCGTCGTAGATGGTGAAGGTGTTCAATGGCACGCGAGGGGTTTCCGCTCCCATGGGGATCACACCGATGCGCACGTTCGGAAAGTGGGACAGGGAGGACAGGCGGTCCATCTGAGCGGCCAGGACCAACGGTGGGACGACAGGCCATCGGACGGCCTGCTCGGTCAGCAGGAACGTGAACCGCTTCGACACATCGTGGAGAACGGCTTGCCGTTCCAGTTTTCCCGCCACTGCTTTGCTCACATCCGCCGGAGAGTGGGCGAGGCTCGCCCGTACGTATTCCGGTGTGGCGAGCAGACCCGTCACCATCGAGAGCAGGAAATAGCGCATATGCGTCGAGGAGGCCTCAAGGCCCTTCAGTTGCGCCTGTCGGGTTCCGAGTCCCTTGCGGCGCAGTTCCCGCAGGTTCCGCCACTCCGTGTTGGCCATCCTGGCAAGAGCGGATGCCTCGGCGACGAGTTCGGGCGGCGCCTGCACGGCTCTCAGGATCGCCTCGACGTCGACCAGGGACGGCCGCGTGCGGCCGTTCTCGATCCGGCTCACCTTGGACTGGGACATGTTGCAGCGCGCGGCGAGCCGGTCCCCGGAGAGACCAGCTCGCTTGCGTAGCTCGCGGAGCAGCACGGCGAGTTCCGGTCCGGACCCGCCGAGCTGCTCGGCCTCGAACGTCACCCCTTCACGTACTCCAGGAACGGGACCGACTCGGCGACGGCGATGCGCTGGTACTCGACGAAGCGGGCCGGATCGCCCTCGTACAGCTCCCGGCACACCTGGGTGCCGTCGCTCTCGTAGTGCATGAGAACGACCTTCGTCCGATCGAACATCCAGAAGTCCTGGACGTCGGGCAGCGGGTTCTCCCGCTCGGTCACGTCGAGGATCCTGATGTCTTCCCCCGCGTGCACGTGCGGCGTGTAGTACCGGGAGAACTCGAATTGCAGGTACGCGGAGAGCGGCCGGGTCACGATGTGCACGCGCCCCTTGCGCTTCCCCTCACCGCGAAGCCTTCTCAACTCCTCGGTGTACGGCGACGAGTAGGTGACCGGATCGATTCTCTTCCCCACCCGGAAGGCCGCGATCTCCGCCGTTTCCTGCGGTACGAGATATTGCGGCAAGGTTTCCAGCCGCCATGCCTCGGACCGGAAATCCCGAATGGCCCTTTTCCAATTGTGACCATCCAAGAGCACGGAATGCCTCCCGGAGAACGTGCTCGGGAATTTCGACAAGTCCCTCGCCCCGCGGCGGTGCGAAGGCGGCGGACACGTCGCCCTGCACGAGGAACGTTCCCCGCTCGGTCCGGTACACGTTGGAGCAGTCGTCTTCACCGCACTCGCCGTTCCCGTCACCGGTGAGCCGAGTCAGCTTTTCGCGTGCCATGCAGTCCCCTTGGTCCAGCCCTACGGGCCGTTGCTCACGACCGTACGAGCGTCGTACCCAGGCGTCCATGCACATTCGCGGGTATGCACGTTGTTGCATGAAACCGCCCCGCACAGCAGGCGGGGGGACCGGCCGTCGCTCAAGCCGGGCGGAAGACCGGGATGGCCGGGGCCGTCCCGGGAGGCTCCGTGCTTGCAAGGGGGCGGAACGTGACCCGCAGGGGCATGCCCACGTGCAGCGTCTCGTGGGGGGCCTCGACGATCTCCGTCATCATGCGGGGGCCCTCGGCGAGTTCGACCACGGCCGCCACGTAGGGGACGCGCTCGCCGAACGGTGGCAGGTCGTTGCGGTGGACGACGGACCAGGTGTAGAGGGTGGCCCGGCCACCGGCTTCCTCCCAGACGACGTCCTCGCTCCAGCAGCGGGGGCAGAACTCGCGCGGGTAGTGGTGCGCCGCGCCGCAGCCCTCGGCTCGGCAGCGGCGCAGCAGGAGCCGTCCTTCGGCCGCGGCCTGCCAGTAGGGCGCGGTGAACGCGTCCGCTTCCGGGATGTCGAACCGCGGCTGCGCCTCTCCGGCCATTCGCCCGCATCTCCCGTCGTCTCGCCGTGCCTGCCCGCTGGAACTGACTGACCGTCAGTTTCGGTGTGCCGCAGCACCCGCGCAAGGGGGCGGCGGCCGGATCGGTGGTCTTGCGGGCCGCACTACGCTTATCGGCATGTCCATGCCGTCAGCCGTGCCCGAGAGTGCCGGACCCGACAGCGGTGCGCCCGTCCACGTCATCGGCGCCGGACCCGGAGGGCTCGCCGTGGCCGCCGCGCTGCGGGCGCGGGGCGTCGACGCGCTCGTACTGGAGAGGTCCGACGCGGTCGGCACCTCCTGGCGCCACCACTACGAGCGTCTGCACCTGCACACCACGCGGGCCGGCTCGGCGCTGCCCGGGCTGCGCATCCCCCGCCGCTACGGCCGCTGGGTGGCCCGCGCCGATCTGGTGCGCTATCTCGAACAGTACGCGGAGCACCACCGGCTGCGGGTGGCCACCGGTGTGGAAGTGCGCCGGCTGGAGCGGACGGCGGGCCGGCAGTGGGTGCTGCACACCGCCGGGGGGCGGCGGCTGACCGGCCCGGCCGTCGTCGTCGCCACCGGCTGCAACCACACCCCGTACCTGCCCGACTGGCCGGGCCGGGACGGTTTCCGCGGCACACTGCTGCACGCGGCCCGCTACCGCGACGCCGCGCCGTTTTGGGGCAAGGACGTCCTGGTGGCCGGCGCCGGGAACACCGGCGCCGAGATCGCCGTCGATCTCGTGGAGGGCGGCGCCGCCCGGGTGCGGCTGGCCGTGCGCACCCCGCCGCACATCCTGCGCCGCTCCACGCTCGGCTGGCCCTCGCAGCGCAGCGCCGTACTGTGCCGCCGGCTGCCGGTGCCGCTCGTGGACCGGATGGCCGCGCGGGTCTCCCGGCTCTCCGTGCCGGACCTGACGCCCTACGGGCTGCCGCGCCCCGAGGCGGGGCTCTACACACGGGTGCGGCAGGGCGCCCTTCCGGTGCTGGACGTGGGGATCGTCGAGGCGGTACGGCGCGGGGCGGTGGAGCCGGTGGCCGCCGTCAGCGCTTTCGAGGGGGAGAAGGTGGTGCTGGCCGGCGGGACCACGCTCGCCCCCGACGCGGTGATCGCCGCGACCGGCTACCGGCGGGGACTGGAGGGGCTGGTGGGGCATCTGGGGGTGCTCGACGCGGACGGACGGCCGCTCGTCCACGGCCCGGACACCCATCCCGGCGCGCCGGCCCTCCACTTTCTCGGTTACTCGAACCCGATCAGCGGCACCCTGCGCGAGCTGCGGCTGGACGCCCGGCGCATCGCGCGGCGGCTCGCCCGGGCGGCGCACTGACACCGGGGCGTGGCCCCGCGGTGGCGGAACGGTGCGGTGCGCGAGGTCTTCCTGACGACCCGTCAGTTCAGTAACCTGACACAGCGTCAGTTCTTGTCGGCCACCACACGGGAGTGGGCGAGTAACGATGCTCGGATCGACTCACGGGACCCTCACCACCACCCACCGCTCCGCCGCCCGCGTACTGGCCTGCGGGGAGGGGCCCGGTGGCGCCGTGCACAGCCGGACTCCCGACGACCCCGGCGCCGAGCGCGACGTCAGCGGCCGGCCGCTGCGCGCCCCCGTACCGGACCTCGACCGCTTCTTCCGGCCCGAGTCCGTGGCCGTGGTGGGCGCCTCCGACGCGGACGGGCGCCCCAACACCGGCATCACCCGCCAACTGCTGGCCTGGGCCGAGCGCGTGGGCGCGCGCGTGCACCCCGTGCACCCTGGGCGGCGCGAGGTGTTCGGCCTGCGCTGCGTCCCCGACGTCACCGAACTGCCCGAACCGGTGGACGTCGCCGTCCTCCTGGTCGCCGACCCGCTGCCGGTACTGGAGCAGCTGGCCGGCACCAAGACCCGGTTCGCCGTCGCGTTCGCCTCGGGCTTCGCCGAAACCGGCCCCGAGGGCGCCGCGGCCCAGGAGAAGCTCGCCGAGGCCGCCGCCCGCGCGGGCGTCCGGCTGCTGGGCCCCAACACCAACCTCAACGCGTTCGAGCGGTTCCGCGACGACCTGGCGGGCCCGGCCATCGCGCTCATCACGCAGTCGGGCCACCAGGGCAGGCCCGTCTTCGCCCTCCAGGAACTGGGCGTACGGCTCTCCCACTGGGCGCCCACCGGCAACGAGGCCGACCTGGAGACCGCCGACTTCCTCTCCTACTTCGCCGGGCTGCCCGAGGTGGGGGCGGTGGCCGCCTACGTGGAAGGGCTCAAGGACGGCCGCGCCTTCCTGCTGGCCGCCGACCGGGCCGCCCGCCGCGGGGTGCCCGTCGTCGCCGTCAAGGTGGGCCGCACCGAGGCGGGGGCGCGTACGGCCGCCTCGCACACCGGCAAGCTCACCGGGGCGGACGCGACCGTGGACGCGGCGATGCGGCAGTTCGGTGTCATCCGCGTGGACGGGCTGGACGAGTTGCAGGACACCGCCACCCTGCTGGCCCGCGCCCGCCCGCCCCGGGCCGACGGTGTGGCCGTCTACGCGATCTCGGGCGGCACCGGCGCCCATCTGTCCGACATGGCCACCGCCGCGGGCCTCACCCTGCCGGTCCTCTCCGAGGCGAAGCAGGCCGAGCTGCACCAGTGGATCCCGGAGTACCTGTCGGTCGCCAACCCGATCGACAACGGCGGGCACCCGGTGGGCGACTGGCGGGGCCGCAAGATCATCGACGCGATCCTGGCCGACCCGGACGTCGGCGTCCTCATCTGTCCCATCACGGGCCCCTTCCCGCCGATGAGCGACAGGCTGGCCCAGGACCTGGTGGACGCCGCCGAGCAGACCGACAAACCGGTCTGCGTCATCTGGGGCTCGCCCGTGGGCACCGAGGACGCCTACCGCACCACGCTGCTGGGCTCCTCCCGCGTGGTGACGTTCCGCACCTTCGGCAACTGCGTGCGCGCGGTCCGCGCCTACCTGGACCACCACCGCTTCACCCGCGCCTACCGTTCCCCCTTCGACGACGCGCCCCGCACCCCCTCGCCCTCGCACCGCAAGGCGCAGAGCCTGCTGCGGCCCGGACAGCAGCTGAGCGAGCACGGGGGCAAGCAACTGCTGCGCGCCTACGGCATCCGCGTGCCCCGCGAACAGCTGTGCACCAGCGCGGCCGGCGCGGTCCGGGCGGCGGCGCAGGTCGGCTACCCGGTGGTGATGAAGGCGTCGGCGCCGCATCTGGCGCACAAGAGCGACTACGGCCTCGTCCGCCTCCGTCTGACCTCCGCCAGCCAGGTCCGCGACACCTACCGGGAGCTCACCGACATCGCGCGGGCCGAGGAGATCGAACTGGACGGCGTGCTGGTGTGCCAGATGGTGGACCCGGGCGTGGAGATGATCGTCGGGCTCAGCCAGGACCCGCTGTTCGGGCCGGTGGTGACCGTCGGGCTCGGCGGCGTCCTGGTGGAGGCGCTGCGGGACACGGCCGTACGCGTCCCGCCGTTCGGGGAGGAGCAGGCGCGGGCCATGCTCGGCGAACTGCGCGGCGCCGGACTGCTGGAGGGGGTGCGCGGCAGGCCGCCCGCGGACACCGACGCCCTGGTGGAGGTCGTGCTGCGGGTGCAGCGGATGGCCCTTGAGCTGGGCGGCGGCCCCGCCGGACCGGACGGCGGCGGCCCCCGGGAGGGGTCCGGACTGGCCGAACTGGAGATCAACCCGCTGGTCGTCCTCCCGCGCGGCCAGGGCGCGGTGGCGCTCGACGCGCTGGCCGTCTGCCGCTGAGGCCGCAGCCCGGCACCCGCAGCCCCGGATAAGGAGCCCCACCGTGACGTCCTCCCCGCACGAGACCCGTGACGACACCCCGTCCGCCGGCCGCGACGCCGCCCTTGGCGGAGCCGCGCGAGCGGGCGGCGCGCCGCCGCCGGAGGGCCGGCCCGCGCGCGAGGCCGGAGACGATTCGCCGGAGGCCGTCGTCACCTGTACCACCGAGGATGCCGTCGCGTGGCTCACCCTCGACCGTCCGCACGCGCTCAACGCACTCACCTGGGACCAGCGCGAGCGGCTGATCGGCCTGCTGGCCGACGCCTCGGCCGACGACGCGGTGCGCGCCGTCGTCCTGACCGGACGGGGCCGCGGCTTCTGCGCGGGCGCCGACCTGCGCGGCGGCAGCGGCAGCAACGGCAGCGGCAGCAGCGGCAACGACAACAGCACCGGCCGTACGGAGCCGGCCGCCGGCCAGGTGGCCCGGACCGTCGAGCGCGGCGCGCAGCGGCTGATCGCGGCCGTACTCGACTGCGAGAAACCGGTGATCGCCGCCGTCAACGGCACCGCGGCCGGGATCGGCGCGCACCTCGCTCTCGCCTGCGATCTGGTGCTGGCCGCCGAGGAGGCCGCGTTCGTCGAGGTGTTCGTGCGGCGCGGACTGGTGCCGGACGGCGGCGGCGCCTACCTGCTGCCCCGGCTGGTGGGCCCCCAGCGGGCCAAGGAACTGATGTTCTTCGGGGACAGCCTGCCCGCCGCCGAAGCGGCCCGGCTCGGCCTCGTCAACCGGGTGCTGTCGGCCGGAGAGCTGGCCGGCACGGCACGCGACTGGGCCCACCGGCTGGCCACCGGCCCCACCCGCGCCCTGGCCCTGACCAAACGTCTGGTCAACGCCTCGCTGGACACCGACCGTTCGGCCGCCTTCGCCGCCGAGGCGTGGGCGCAGGAGATCAACATGACCACCCGGGACGCGCGTGAGGGCGTGGCCTCCTTCGCCCAGAGGCGGTCTCCCGTTTTCGAGGGGCGGTGAGGCACCGTGGTTACGCTGGACGGGGCGCCGGCGGGCACCGTGGCGGCCGGCCCCCGCAGGACCGCCGGACCCGATGAAGGAGCAGGTGCGTCGAAGCCATGATGGGACACGCTGGAATGGCAGCCACCGCGGTGCGCTATCTGAGCGCCGTGGACCCGCACACCGCACCCGGTGCGCAAGAACCACCCCGGCCACGCCCCGACCTCCTGCCCCGCCCCGAGCTGCGGGCCGTCCGCGAGGACGAGCCGGCGCCCGTCGATGCGGGCCACTTCCGCCGGGTGCTGGGCGACTTCGCCTCCGGCGTGACGGTGGTGACCGCGCCGGCCGCGGAGGGCGAGCCGGGCCCCGCGGGGTTCGCCTGCCAGTCCTTCGCCTCCCTGTCGCTGGACCCGCCGCTGGTCTCCTTCATGGTGGGCCGTACGTCCACGAGCTGGCCGCGGATCGCGCGGGCCGGGGTGTTCTGCGTCAACGTCCTGTCCGCCGAGCAGGCCGGGCTGTGCCGGGCTTTCGCGGTGAGCGGCGCCGACAAGTTCGCCGGGGTCCCGTACCGGCCCGCGCCGGTGACCGGCTCGCCGCTGCTGGACGGGGTCACGGCGTGGATCGACTGCGAGGTCCACGCCGTGCACACGGGCGGCGACCACTTGATCGTGGTGGGCCGGGTACGGGCCCTGGACACGGTCGAGGGCGCGCCGGGACCGCTGGTCTTCCACCGGGGACGGCTGGGGACGTTCACCCCGGCGGACTGAGCGGCACCCCGGGGCGCCCCCGGCACCCCGCCCCCGGCACCCCGCTGCCCGGTCCGCCCGGCCCCCGCCTCACGCCGAGTGCACCGCCAGCCCCGTCCGGCCGGGCGCCAGGTGATCGCGCAGCACGAGGTCGGCGTCGTAGTCGCCGCCGGCCTCGTGGCGGAAGGGCAGCGGCTCCAGCGTCTCCAGCCGGTGCAGCCGCGCGCACAGCGCCGCCCGGTGCCCGGCGGCCTCCTGTTCGCCGGCCCGGTCGGCGCCGTGGACGACGAACGGGGGCAGCGCGGTCATGCCGGTGTACCAGATGGTGCCGTGGTGCAGCGGGAAGAGCACTTCCTCGATGAAGCCGTGGATGCCGCGCGGGCCGAAGCCGGAGGCGCGGGCACCGACGGAGGTGACGACCATGGCGCGCTTGCCGGCCAGTCCGCCGTCGCCGTAGCGCCGGGTGCGGCCCTCGGCGTCCCGCACGCCGAACGCGAAGCCCTGCACCAGCACCCGGTCGAACCAGCCCTTGAGGATGGCGGGCGGGCCGAACCACCACAGCGGGAAGTGGAACACCACCGTGTCGGCCCAGGCCAGTTTCTCCTGCTCGGCGCGGATGTCCGCGGCGAGCCGGCCGGTGGTGTACGCCTCCTCCTGCGCCGCGCCGACCAGCAGCCTGCCGCCGGGGTCGCGGCCGGGGAAGTCACCGTGGCCGACGACGGGGTCGAAGCCCATGGCGTACAGGTCGGACTCCCGTACCTGGTGTCCTCCGGCACGCAGGGCGGCGATCCCGGCGGTGCGCAACATGCCGTTCAGCGAGCGGCTTTCGGGGTGGGCGAAAATCCACAGCGTCTTCATGACGACGATGCTCCGGCGGCGCCGGGCCCCTCACGAGTGGCCTGATGGACGGCGAGTGCAAGATTGTGGCCACACATGCGCGGCAGGCGCCCGCGCCGCCGCCCTCATCCCGCCGCCGCTCCGCGCCGCCGGACCACCAGCACCATCAGCGCCGCGACGGCGCACAGCACGCCGGTGCCCGTCCACGCCAGGTCGTAGCTGCCGGTGGCGTCCCGCACCAGGCCCGCGAGGAAGGCGACCAGCGAGGCGCCGGCCTGGTGGGAGGCGAGCACCCAGCCGAAGACGACGGCGCCGTCCTCACCGAAGTGCTCGCGGCACAGGGCCATGGTGGGCGGCACGGTGGCGACCCAGTCGAGGCCGTAGAAGACGATGAAGAACACCATCGGCGGCTGCACCTGGGCGGCGAACAGCATCGGCAGCAACAGCAGGGACAGGCCACGCAGCCCGTAGTAGACGGCCAGCAGCACACGGGCGTCGAACCGGTCGGTCAGCCAGCCCGAGCCGACGGTGCCGATCAGGTCCAGCACACCGATGGCGGCCAGCAGCGAGGCGGCGACCGGCACCGCCATCCCGTGATCGTGCGCCGCGGGCACGAAATGGGTGCTCATCAGCCCGTTGGAGGAGGCGCCGCAGATCGCGAAAGAGCCTGCCAGCAGCCAGAACACCGGGGTGCGGGCCGCACGGGCCAGCGCGCCGAGGGTGCGCCGCAGCGCCCCGTCCGTCCGGGCCTCCTCGGCCACGTGGCCGGGTCCGGCGCCGTAGGGGCGCAGCCCGATGTCCTCGGGGCGGTCGCGCAGCAGCCAGACGACGAGCGGGACGACGGCGAGCGCGGCGCCGCACACCACGAGGGCCGCCGTCCGCCACCCGGACCCCTCCACGAGGAGGGCCAGCAGGGGCAGGAAGACGAGCTGTCCGGCGGCGCTGCCCGCGGTGAGGATGCCGCTGACCAGGCCGCGCCGGGCGACGAACCAGCGGTTGGCGACGGTGGCGGCGAAGGCCAGCGCCATGGAGCCCGAGCCGAGGCCCACCAGCAGGCCCCAGCAGACGACGAGTTGCCACGCGGCGTGCATGAAGACGGTCAGTCCGCTGCCCGCCGAGATCAGCAGCAGGGCGGTGGCCACCACCCGGCGGATGCCGTAGCGCTCCATCAGCGCGGAGGCGAACGGCGCGGTGAGCCCGTACAGCAGGACGTTGAGGCCGACGGCGAAGGAGACGGTGCCGCGCGACCAGCCGAACTCCGCGTGCAACGGCTCGATGAAGACGCTGGGTGTGGCCCGGAACCCGGCGGCACCCACCAGCGCCACGAAGCACACCAGCGCGACCCACCAGGCCCGGTGCACGCGCGGCGGGGCGGCGCCGGGGGCGGAGCCGGGACCGGGGCCGGCGCCGGTCCCGGGAGCCGGCCGGGGTGCGGTCCGGGGAGCCGGCCGGGGTGCGGGGCCAGGGCCGTCCTGTCCGGACGGATGCGGGGTCTGTGTCTCGGTCACGGCGTTCAGCCTGTGGGAGCGCGGACATCTGGACGAGTGGCCCGATGGCCACCCTGTGCGAGGATCTGGCCATGGCCGTTTTCACCCGTCCGGGACTCCACAAGGTCGCCGTCCTCGTACGGCACGGGGTGATACCCCTGGAACTCGGCTCGGTCCACCAGGTGTTCGGGCGGGCGCGCTCCCCGCGGGGCGGGCGACTGTACGAGGTGGTGACCTGCGCCGTCGAGCCGGGCGAGGTACGCACGGACGCCGACTTCCCGATCGCCGTCGCGCACGGCCCCGAGGCGCTCGCCGAGGCCGACACGGTCGTGGTGCCCGCCAGCCACGAGGCGGAGGCGACGGAGGCCACCGGCGTCCTCGCCCCGAAACTGCGCGAGGCGCTGGAGGGGATCCGGCCCGGCGCCCCTATCGCCTCCATCTGCACGGGCGCGTTCGTCCTGGCGGCGGCGGGACTGCTGGACGGCAGACGCGCGACCACCCACTGGATGTCCGCGGACAGCTTCCGCGCCCTCTACCCGCGCGTCCGCCTCGACGCGGACGTGCTCTACGTGGACGAGGGCACCGTCCTCACCTCGGCCGGTGAGGCGGCCGGCCTCGATCTGTGCCTGCACATGGTGCGCGCGGACCACGGCTCGGCCGTCGCCAACGAGGTGGCCCGCCGCACCGTGGTGCCGCCCCACCGGGACGGCGGGCAGGCCCAGTTCAGCCCGGCGCCCGGTGCCCGAGCCGCGCGTCTCCTCCACCGCCACCGCACGCGCCTGGGCCCTGGCCCACCTCGACCAGCCCCTCACCCTCCGCGAACTGGCCCGCCAGGAGTCCATGAGCGTGCGCACGTTCACCCGGCGCTTCCGCGAGGAGGTCGGGATGACTCCGCTGCGCTGGCTGACCCGGCAGCGGCTGGAGCACGCCCGTCACCTGCTGGAGGAGACGGACCTGCCCGTCGAAAGGGTGGCCGCGGACTGCGGGTTCGGCACCGCGGCCTCCCTCCGCCAGCACTTCCACGCGGCCCTCGGCGTCTCCCCCCGCGCCTACCGCCGCACGTTCCGGGCGCGGGACGACGGCGAGCCGGACGACGGGGCCGACGGGGCAGCCGCGTAGGCGGGACGGGACAACCGGGCGGTCCCACCGGCGTGGCGGTGCGGTGACGGTTGCCCCTTGTTTGCGTGCCCGGCCAGGGCGAGCGTGGACGCGATGCGGCGCCGCCCATGCGGGAGCGGGCACGGTGCCCGTGCGGCCGGCGACAGCCGGGCGGCTTGGATCAGTCCAGCGACGCGGTTGCCGCACGCAGGTCTTCCAGGGCTGCCAGTGCGTGCGGCGCGAGCCCTTCCGTGCCGTTGTCAGGATCACTTTCGGTCCACTGCGCGTATCCCCGTTTGAACGCGAGGACTCCCATCTCCGCCGCGAGATGAGCGGTCGTCTCGGGGACGCCGCGGGCGGTGAGCGCGGCAGTCATGGCAGCCGCGAGACCGACACTCTTGAGGGCATCGCGCTCTTGCAGTTCGGTGCTGGCCGCCACGGCCGCCTTGAGGCGGGGGCCGAGTTCGCGGTTCGCCGGGCCCATGGCGCCCGATGCGCGCTCGAGACCGGCCGCCACCGCCTGGAGCGGCCCGGCGCTCGCGGGGGCCTCGGTGATGCCGTCGGCGAGCAGCCTGCTGAGCGTCTCCTGGCCGGCGACGAGTACCTCGCGCTTGTCGGAGAAGTACCGGAAGAAGGTGCTCCTGGTGACACCGGCGCGCTCCGCGATCTGCGTCACCGTGGTGGCGTCGTATCCCTGCTCGGTGAACAGGTCGACGGCTGCGACGACGAGTCGCTGGGCCGCTCCCGGTTGCCATCTAGCCATGGGACCAGGATAAGTGATGAGACACCTGTCGCATCACCCTGTATGGTCAGTGATGAGACACCTGTCTCATCACTTTCAGGGAGAGCTCATGCATGTCTTCGTCACCGGTGGGACCGGCACCATCGGCTCCGCCGTCGTCGCCGAACTGCTCGGCAACGGCCACACCGTTCTCGCACTGGCTCGCTCGGACGGCTCCGCGCAGGCTCTCGAACGCGCCGGCGCGAAGGTGCTGCGCGGAGAACTGGCCGACCTCGACGTCCTGCGGTCCGGCGCAGCCCAGTGCGACGGCGTGATCAGTCTGGCGTTCGGACGCGACTACGGCAGTCCGGAGGCGCTCGCCCGGGCCATCGCCGAGGAGAGTGCCGCTCTCGCCACGCTGGGGCGGGAACTGATCGGCAGCGACCGCCCGATCGTCACGGTCTCCGGCACGCCGTGGGTTCCCGGACGCGCCTCCGTGGAGGCCGATCCGCTGCCGACCGACGGGCCGGTGGGCGGCCGTGGCCGTTCGGTCAACGCCCTGCTGGACCTCGCCTCGCGCGGTGTGCGCAGCACGGCTGTCCGCATGCCGCGCACAGTCCACAACGAAGGCAAGGGCGGATTCGCGGGCCTGCTGACCGATCAGGCGCGCCGCACCGGGGTCGCCGGCTACCCGGGCGACGGCACCCAGCGCTGGCCGGCCGTGCACGCGCGCGACGCAGCGGTTCTGTTCCGTCTGGCCCTCGAGTCCGCACCGGCCGGGACTGCCTGGCACGCCGTCGGCGACGAGGGCGACGCGGTGCGGGACATCGCCGCGGTCATCGGCCGGCGACTCGGCCTGCCCGTCGAGGAGGTCCCGCAGGAGAACTTCGGCCCGTTCGGTCCCATCTTCGCCATGGACCAGCCGGCCTCCAGCGCCCACACCCGCAAGGTCCTCGGATGGCAGCCGGCCCACCCCGGCCTCCTCGAGGACCTGGAGCGCATTCAGCCCTGACACCCTCACCGCCGTCTCCATCCGGCCTGGCGAGGTGGTCCGGAGGCAACACACCAGCGCCCCCGGCGGCCGGCTTCAGAAGGTGAGCACTCCGCGGGCCAGCCGTCCTCGGCGGGCGTCCGCCGCGGCGCGGTCGAACTCCTCCACCGGGTAGACCTCGGTGACCAGCTCGTCCAGCAGCAGCCGGCCCCGCCGGTAGAGGTCGGCGTACAGGGCGATGTCACGCGGCGGCCGGGAGGAGCCGTAGCGGCAGCCCAGGATCGACTTGTCCAGGAAGAGCCCGGCGGGCACGAACGCGGCCTCGGCGTCGGCCGCGGGCATGCCCAGCAGCACCGCCTGGCCGCGCCGGTCCAGCAGTTCCACGGCCTGCCGCACCAGGGCCGTGCTGCCGACGCACTCGAAGGTGTGCGCCGCGCCGTCCGGCAGCACCTTCCGTACGGCGGCCAGGGTGTCCGCACCGGAGTCGGCGCCCTGGCCCGCGGTCACGAAGTGGGTGGCGCCGAAGCGCCGGGCCACCTCCTCCTTGGCCGGGTTGGCGTCGACGGCGACGATGGGGCCGGCGCCCGCGATCCGCGCGCCCTGGAGGACGTTCAGCCCGATCCCGCCCACGCCGAGCACCACCACCGACTCGCCCTGCCCGACCTTCGCCCGGTTGAGGACGGCACCGACACCGGTGAGGACGGCGCAGCCGATGAGCGCGGCCGAGGTGAGGGGGATCTCCTTCGGCACGGGGACGGCCTGCACGGCCCGTACTACGGTGCGTTCGGCGAACGCGGACGTCGCCGCGAAGGCGTACAGCTCCTCGCCGCCCCGCCGGAACGGCTTGGCGGGCCGCCCGATGGCGCGGCGGCACATGGTGGGCCGGCCCCGCGCGCACTCGGGGCAGGCGCCGCAGTTGGCGATGGTGGAGAGCGCCACGTGGTCGCCGGGCGCCACGTGCCGCACCCCCTCGCCGACCGCCTCGACCACACCGGCGCCCTCGTGGCCGAGGACGACGGGGCGGGGGAAGGGGATCGTGCCGTCCACGACGGACAGATCGCTGTGGCACAGTCCGGCGGCGCGGATGCCGACGGCGACCTCGCCGGGGCCCGGGTCGCGGACGTCGAGGTCACCGACCACGCGGGCGCCCGCCCCGGCGCCGTCCAGGACGACGCCTCTCATGCCGTCCGCCCCGTGCGGGTGCGGGCCGGTGCGGAGTGCGGCTTGTGGGTCATCGGTGCGCTCCCTTCCCGCGGGGCCCGTGCCGGGTCCGCGGTCATGACGGCCAGACGATCGACTGGAGTTCGCTGTAGGCGTGCAGTCCGAACGAGCCGCCGTCGCGGCCGATCCCGGACTCCTTGAAGCCGCCGAACGGTGTCTCGGGGTGCCGCTGCACGGTGTTGATGCCGACGTTGCCGCTGCGCAGCCGGCCCGCGAGCCGCCAGGCGCGGCCGGTGTCGCCGCCGAAGACGTAGTCGTGGAGCCCGTAGGGGGTGCTGTTGGCGAGGCGTACGGCCTCCTCGTCGTCCTCGAAGGGGAGGACCACGACGACGGGCCCGAACAGTTCCTCGCGGGCCACGGTCATCTCCGGGGTGACGTCGGTCAGGAGGGTGGGCGCCACGTAGTAGCCGGTGGCGGGCTGGGCGGGCCGCTGCCCGCCCGCCCGTACGGTGGCGCCCTCGCGGCGCGCCTGCGCGATGTGCGCCTCGACCCGCTCGCGCTGGGCGGCCGAGATCAGCGGCCCGACGACGGTGCGCTTGTCCCGGGGGTCGCCGACGGTCAGCGCGGAGGCGTAGCGGGCCAGTTCGGTCACGAAGGCGTCGTGGTGGCTGCGGTGGACCAGCGCACGGGTGGGGGCGGTGCAGATCTGGCCGCTGTGGAACGTCCACGTGGAGGCGATCGCGGTCAGTGCCGCCTGCCGGATGCGGTCGTCGGCGTCGTCCAGCACGAGCGCGGCGCCCTTGCCGCCGAGTTCCATCAGGGTGCGTTTCATGTCGCGGCCCGCACGCTCGGCAATCTTCTTGCCGACGGCGGTGGAACCGGTGAAGCTGATCATGTCCACATCGGGGTGGGCGACCAGGGCCTCGCCCGGCCCGGGACCCGAGCCGGTGACCACGTTGTAGAGCCCGTCCGGCAGTCCGGCCTCCTTCAGCACCGGCCCCAGCTCCAGACAGCTGAGCGGGTCCTGCTGCGCGGGCTTGCACACCACCGCGTTGCCCATGGCGAGGGCGGGCGCAACCTTCCCGGCCAGGTTGACGACGGGGAAGTTGTAGGAGGTGATGCAGCCGACCACGCCCATGGGACGGCGTACGGCCGCCGCCCCGATCAGCCCGCCGGGGGCCAGCGCGCTGGCGGCCACGGGCCGGGGCGCCAGCGGCACCGTGTCGGACTCCAGCGCGCCGCGCGCGTAGCGGCGGAAGCGTTCGGCGGCGGTCGGCAGTTGCATTCCGCGCGCGACCGCGCGGGTGGCGCCGGTCTCGGCCTGGAGCAGCGGCAGCAGTGCCGGGCCGCGCTCCTCGATCAGGTCCGCGATCCGCTCCAGCACCCGGGAGCGTTCCCGGGCGGGCGCTGCGGCCCATTCCTGCTGGGCGGCGCGGGCCGCGCGCACGGCGGCGTCGATCTCCTCGGCACCGCCCTCGGGGGCCCGGCCGACGGGCAGTTCGGTCGCCGGGTCGGTGACGGGGTAGTGGCCGCGTGCGGACGGCTGCCAGGCACCGCCGATCCAGTGCCCGTAGCTGCGCGGCTCCTCGCCAGGCGGCCGGCCGGCGGCGCCGGGTGCTTCGGTGGCCGGCGGGGCCGGCGTGCTCGCTTCCGTCACGTGTGCGCCTCTCTGGGCAGGCCCAGTGCGTGCTGGGCGATCAGGTCACGCTGGATCTCGTCGGAGCCGCCGTAGAGGGTGTCGGCCCGGGTGAAGAGGAACAGCCGTTGGAGCGCGTCGAGTTCGTAGGGCCGTCGCGGTGTCCAGTCGCGCGGGCCGAGGGCCGCGGCGGCACCGCGCACCCGGACGGCCAGTTCGCCGAGCCGCTGGTGCCAGCCGCCCCACAGCAGCTTGGCGACGCTGGGCGCCCCCGGTACGGCGGTGCTGTCGGCCCCGCCCAGGGTGCGCAGCGCGTGCCGGCGCATGGTGCGCAGTTCGGCCCAGGCCCGCACCAGTTCTTCGCGCAGCACCGGGTCGCGGTCGGCGGCGCCTTCGGCCAGGGCCAGGCCGAGCACCTGGTCGAGTTCGGCGGCGAAGCCGATCTGCTGGACGAGGGTGGAGGCGCCCCTCTCGCGGGCGAGCAGCGCGGTGGCGACCCGCCAGCCGTCGCCCTCGGCTCCGACGAGGTGCCCGGCCTTCGCCAGGGCGCCGTCGAAGAAGACCTCGTTGAACTCGGCCGTGCCCGACATCTGGCGGATGGGCCGCACCTCGATGCGGCCCGGCTGGTCCATCGGCACCAGCAGGAAGGACAGGCCCCGGCGGCGGTGCGAGCCGGGTTCGGTGCGGGCGAGGACGAAGCACCAGTCGGCCTCGTGGGCGAGGGACGTCCAGATCTTCTGGCCGGTGATGCGGTAGCGGCTGCCGGCGGGTCCGGATTCCCGTACGGCGCTGGTGCGGACGGCCGCCAGGTCGGAGCCGGCGTCGGGTTCGCTGTAGCCCTGGCACCACAGTTCCTCGCCGCGGGCGACGGCGGGCAGGAACCGGGCGCACTGTTCGTCGGTGCCGTGTGCCAGCAGGGTGGGGGCGAGCAGGTTCTCGCCGATGTGGCCGACGCGGGCGGGGGCGCCCGCGCGGGCGTACTCCTCGGCCCAGACGACCTGCTGGACGACGGTGGCGTGGCGGTTGCCGAAGGTGCCGCGGGCCCGGTCCCAGCCGAGGCCGATCCAGCCGCCGCGGCCCAGCTCGCGCTCCCAGCGGCGGCGTACGGTGCTGGCCTGGTGCTCGCTGCCGGGCCCGCCCTGCCCGGCCGCCGCCGCGTAGTCGCCGGTCAGCCGTTCGGCGAGCCAGGTGCGGGCCTGGGCCCGGAACTCCTCGTCCTGCGGGGTGAAGCCGAAGTCCACGTGCGTCCCCTCTCCCCTGCCGGCGCTCCCGGGGCGCACTGCCCGGTTGGCGGCCGGCGGGTTCAGGCGTTGGGGCGGTCCTGGCGGGCGGCGGCCTCGGCCATCTCGGTGAGCCGGGCCAGCATGGGCATGGGGTCCTGTCCGACGGTGCCGGGCAGGAAGTCGGCCAGGCGCTCGGGCGTCCAGGGGCCCTCGCCGTAGGCGGCCCGCAGTTCGCGGGGCTGCGCCCATACGGCGATCTTGGGCCCGGCGACGGTGTAGACCTGGCCGGTGATCCCCTCCTGCCTGGCCCGCTCGCTGAGCAGGTAGACGACCAGCGGTGCGACGTCCTCCGGTTCGCCGATCTCGGCCAGTTCCATGGGGACGCCGGCGGACATCCGGGTGCGGGCCACGGGGGCGACGGCGTTGGCGGTGACGCCGTACTTGTGGAGTCCCAGGGCCGCGCTGCGGACCAGCGAGATGATGCCGCCCTTGGCCGCCGCGTAGTTGGCCTGGGAGACGGAGCCCTGGTGGTTGCCGCTGGTGAAGCCGATGAGGGTGCCGCCGCGCTGGCGGCGCATGACGGCGCTGGCGGCGCGGAAGACGGTGAAGGTGCCCTTGAGGTGGGTGGCGACGACGGGGTCCCACTCCTCCTCGCTCATGTTGAAGAGCATGCGTTCGCGCAGGATGCCGGCGACGCAGACGGCGCCGTCGAGGCGGCCGTAGCGGGACAGGGCGGTGTCCACGACCCGCTGTCCGCCGTCCATGGTGGAGATGTCGTCGGCGACGGCGACGGCCTCGCCGCCGGCGGCGGTGATCTCCTTCACCACCGTCTCGGCGATCTCGCTGTGCGGTTCGGCGCCGTCGACCGAGACGCCGTAGTCGTTGACGACGACCTCGGCGCCCTCCGCCGCGCAGGCCAGCGCCACGGCGCGGCCGATGCCGCGGCCGGCGCCGGTGACGGCCACGACCTTTCCGGCCAAGAAGTTGCCCACGTCCCGCCCCCTCCCGGAGTTTCTGACGACCCGTTAGATTCTTGGGCAGGTGCCGTCCGAACACAAGACCCGTACGGCATCGCCCCCAACGACAGTCCGCGGGAGGACAGATGACCGTGCCGGCCCAGTGCCCCGAGTTCGCCGAGATCGCCGCACGGGTCAACAACTGGGGACGGTGGGGCGCCGACGACGAGAACGGCACCCTCAACCTGATCACCGACGAGGTCGTCCGGCAGGCGGCGGCCACCGTCCGCACCGGCCGCCGGGTACCGCTCGCGCTGCCGCTCCAGCAGGACGGCGTACAGACCGGGATGATCCCGGGGAGGGTGAACCCGCTGCACACCATGGTCGCGGTCAACCTGGAGATGTTCGGCCCCGGCACCGTCGCCACCAGCGACGACGTCGTCACCATGGGGCTCCAGGCCGCCACCCACTGGGACGGTCTGGCCCATGTGTCGGCCGGCGGGAAGCTCTACAACGGCCGCCCCGCCGCCACCGTCACCGCGCACGGCGGCGCCACCGTGTGCGGCATCGAGAAGACGCGCCCGCTGGTGTCCCGCGGCGTCCTCCTCGACGTACCCCGCGCCCTGGGCCTGGAGCGGCTGCCGGGCGACCACGCGGTGACGCCGGACGATCTGGCGGCGGCCGAGGAGTTCGCCCGGGTCCGAGTCGGCGCGGGGGACGTCGTCCTGGTGCGCACCGGGCAGCTGCGCCACTACCTCGCCGGGGACAAGCACGGCTACGCCCACCCGTCGCCCGGGCTGTCGATCCGCACGCCCGAGTGGTTCCACGCCCGCGATGTGGCCGCCGTCGCCAACGACACGCTCACGTTCGAGATCGTGCCGCCCGAGATCGAGGACCTGTGGCTGCCCGTGCACGCCCTCCACCTGGTGGAGATGGGCATGCTCCAGGGCCAGAACTGGAACCTGGAGGAGCTCTCACGGGTCTGCGCCGAGGAGGGCCGCCACGCCTTCCTGCTCACCGCCCAGCCGGAGCCGTTCACCGGCGGTACGGGCGCCCCGGTGGCGCCGGTGGCCGTCCTGTAGCGCGCCGCGTCCGGGGCGGGCCGGTGGCCGGGCACAGCCGGGTGGCGGTGCGCCGGTACGCGCCCCGAGCACGGTACGGCGTACCGCCACCCGACTCCGGCGCTCGGGGCCCTGCCTCACTCGGAGGTGGCGCCGGACCGCGACCCGCACTCGCCGAGGAACCTCACGCACCTCGGCGTCCCCTCACGGCGAATCGCTCCACCCAAGGGTGATCAGCCCGCCACGACACGTCAACACCTGGTCTGGACTTTGGAGTTTATGTCCGTTTTGACCCGGCGCATCATCAGCCGAACGCGCCAGCGCCCGCCTGCACCACGTTCACCCGGGCACGGACACTCGCCTCGGCCCGCAGCTCCCGGACGGGACACGCCTCGCTGTGGGGGCGTGACACGCTCCGCCCGCGCGCCCCGGCGTCGGCGGACGTCTCGCCGCCGTGCGGCTCGCCACCGGACCGCGCCCCGCCCCGCGGGACCCGCGCCTCACCGTCGGCCGCCGGGGCGCCGGATCCGGCCGGGGCCGGCGGTACGGCGTCCAGTTCGCACCAGACCCGCTTGCCGCCGGGCTCGTGCTCCCAGCCCCAGCGGTCGGCCAGGCCCGAGACGAGTTCGAGGCCGCGGCCACCGGTGTCCTCGCCCTCCGCCTGCCGTCGGCGCGGCGCCCGGCTGCTCGCGTCGGCGACCTCCACCCGCACGGAGCCCACCGCCCCGCGCGCACCCTCGCCGCCGCACCGCCGCGGCAGGAGCATGCACAGCACGGCCGGACAGCCGGTGTGCACCACCGCGTTGGTCACGAGTTCCGAGATCAGCAGAATCAGCGTCTCGGCCAGGGGTTCGTCAGCGGCGACCCCGGCTCCCGCCAGCCGCGCCCTGGCCCACCTGCGGGCGCGCCCCACCTCCGTCGGATCGGATCCGATCTCCAACTGCTCCAGAAGCACCTGCACCGCTCACACCATCCGAACTGGCGGACACATCGCCTCGCGTCTCCTTGTAGTCACGGATTGTGACTCCAGCGAGAACAGCATGGTTGACTCATA
Organism: Streptomyces albus subsp. albus; assembly: GCF_000725885.1. Classification (GTDB taxonomy): domain Bacteria; phylum Actinomycetota; class Actinomycetes; order Streptomycetales; family Streptomycetaceae; genus Streptomyces; species Streptomyces albus. The sequence continues at coordinate 71,670 of NZ_JODR01000013.1, forward strand.
GTGAGGGCAACAAGCGCTTCAGGCATATTCCGGCGCAAAGGAGTAGACGCACGGCATACTGTGCGACGACGTGTGCGACGACACGCGCGGAAACTCGAACGGCTTCCGCTGAAACGTCTTGTCACCCTTGAGTTCCTTGTTGATCAGGGCCATCACCGTGTCATCCGGCCGTTGGCACACCCGGTTCGGCACGGGCCGTGTCCGCCGGGACCGCCCGCTCCGCGCCCAGGGAGCGTACCGGAGTGGAATCCGGGATTCCGCTCCCGGTCGTCACACGGTGCACAGACACCTCCCATAACCCAGCGTAATCGCACCTCTGTGAACCACCCGGAGAAATACGCCGGATCCCTCACAGACGGGGACTCAGGAGTGCTTCCGCCAACTGTTCCTCCGCCGCCACAGCCGTTCGCCACTGTGACCCGCGCAGCCACGCCCGTTTCAGATGCAGGTGCACCTCGGCCTCCCAGGTGAACCCCATACCGCCGTGCACCTGGAGACAGTCGCGGGCGTTGGCGCCGGCCGCCTCGTCGGCGAGGAGCTTCGCCGCGCACGTCTCCGCCTCGTCACCGGTGACGGCAGCGGCGTACACCGCGGCACGGGCCGTCTCGGCGCGCACCAGCATCCCGGCGCACAGATGCTGCACCGCCTGGAAGGCGCCGACCGGCCGCCCGAACTGCTCACGCGTACGGGCGTGTCCCACGGCCAGCTCCAGCGTCCGCCAGGCACTGCCCAGTTGCTGCGCCGCCGTCAGCAACGCCGCCTCCCGGCACAGCACCCCGGCCCCGGCCCCGCACGCCGCGACCGCCGCCGGCCGCCCGCCGGACACCCAGTGCAGCGGCGTGAGCGGGTCCACCGCGCGCACCGGCAGCGCCCGCACCACCCCGGGCGCCGCCACCCCGACCCCCTCCCCCTCCGGCACCAGCACGGCGTCCGCGTCCGCCCAGTGCTCCACCAGTGGTGCGCCGTCCGGCTCCAGGGCCGTCACCACCGCCCGTCCCTCGGCGGCGCCGGGCACCGCCTCGGCGCCGTCCCCGCCCCGATGGGTGGCCGCCAGGTGGGTCGCCACCAGGGGGCCGGGCAGCAGCGCCCGTCCCGCCTCCTCGAAGACCAGCACCGCCTCGGGCAGTCCCAGCCCCACGCCGCCCGCGGCCTCGGGCACCCGCAGCGCGAAGAACCCCGCCTCGCCCAGCTCCCGCCACAGCCGCCGGTCCACCACGCCCCGGCACGGCCCGCCGCCGCCCGCCGTCCGCGCGCCCGGTGCGCGTTCACCGGCGGTGCCCTCACCTGCCACTCCACCGGCCGCCTCCGCACCGGCCGTCTCCGCACCGTCCACCGCGGCCCGCAGCGCCTCGGGGCCGAAGCGCGCCGCCAGCAGTTCCCGCATACCGCGCCGCAGCGCCTCCTGGTCGTCGCTCAGCCGGAAGTCCACCGGCTCACCGTCCCTTCGGCAGGCCGAGAAGACGCTCGGCGACGATGTTGTGCTGGATCTGCGAGGTACCGGCGGCGATGGTGTACGAGAGGGAGGAGAGCCGCTCCCGTGTCCACTCCTCGTCCAGGTCCAGCGCGCCGGGGCCCAGAACGTCGGCGGCGGCGTCGTACAGCTCCTGCCGGGCGTGCGAGTAGCGCAGCTTGAAGACGGAACCGCCCGGCCCCGGCACCCCGCTGCCACCCCGGCGCCGCGCGTGCGCCGCCTCGCTGACGTTCCACTGGATGAGCCGCCACAGCGCGGTGAACTCGGCGTGCAGGCGGCCCAGCCGGCGGCGCAGCACCGGATCGTCCCAGCGGCCGTTCTCCTTGGCACGGCCGGCCAGCAGCCGCAGCGTACGGCGGCAGGCGACGACCTCCCCGACGAACGCGGTGCCCCGCTCGAAGGAGAGGGTGACCATGGTGACGCGCCAGCCGTCGTTCTCCGCGCCGACCCGGTTGGCCACCGGCACCCGCACCTCGTCCAGGAACACCTCGGCGAACTCCCGCGAGCCGGCCAGGGTGCGCAGCGGCCGTACGGTGACGCCGGGCGCGTCCATGGGCAGCGCCAGCCAGCTGATCCCGGCGTGGCGGGGCGCCTCGGGGTCGGTCCGCACCAGGAGTTCGCACCAGTCGGCGACCTCCGCGTGCGAGGTCCAGATCTTCGAGCCGCTGACCACGTAGCTGTCCCCGTCGCGGACCGCGCGGGTGCGCAGCGCCGCCAGGTCGGAGCCCGCGTCCGGTTCGGAGAAGCCCTGGCACCACACCTGTTCGCCGCGCAGGATGGGCGGCAGCCAGCGGGCGCGCTGTTCGGGGCTGCCCTCGGCGGCGATGGTCGGCCCGGCGTGCAGCAGCCCGACGAACCCGGCGCCCACGTAGGGGGCGCCGGCCGCCTCCGTCTCCTCCAGGAAGATCAGCTGCTGGGTGGGGGTGACGTCCTGGCCGCCCGCGTCCTTGGGCCAGTTGAGCCCGGCGTACCCGGCGTCGTACAGCCTGCGCTGCCAACCCATGTCGTAGGCGCGGCGGGCGGGCCAGTCCAGCGGGTCCGGGCGGGGCGGGAGGGCGGGCAGCACCTCGGCCAGCCAGGCGCGCAGCCCGGCCCGGAACTCCTCCTCCTCGGCGGTGTACGCCAGCTCCATCGAACCTCCCTCAGACGAGGTCCAGCTCCAGCATGCGGATGGCGTTGCCGCGCAGCAGCTTGTGGACGGTCGTCTTATCGAGGCCCTGCACGTGGTCGAGGGCGACCTGTTTGGTGTGGGGGAAGGTGGAGTCGACGTGGGGGTAGTCGGTCTCGAAGGTGGCGTTGTCGCGGCCGACCACGTCCAGGGCGCTGATGCCGTGTTTGTCGCGGAAGAAGCAGCAGTAGATCTGCCGGTAGTAGTAGGTGGAGGGCGGCTCGGGGATCAGGTCGCGGACCCCGCCCCAGGCGCGGTGTTCGGCCCACACGTCGTCGGCGCGTTCCAGGGCGTAGGGGATCCAGCCCATCTGGCCCTCGCTGTAGGCGAGCTTGAGCCGGGGGAACTTGACCAGGACGCCGCTGAAGAGGAAGTCCATCATCGAAGCCATGGCGTTGTTGAAGGACAGCGACGCCTGCACGGCCGGAGGCGCGTCGGGGGAGGCGGCGGGCATCTGGGAGGAGGAGCCGATGTGCATGTTGACGACGGTGCCGGTCTCCTCGCAGACGGCGAAGAACGGGTCCCAGTAGCCGGAGTGGATGCTGGGCAGCCCCAGGTGGGTGGGGATCTCGCTGAAGGTGACGGCCCGCACGCCGCGCTCGGCGTTGCGGCGGATCTCGGCGACGGCCAGGTCGATGTCCCACAGCGGGATGAGGCACAGCGGGATGAGCCGGCCGCCCGAGTCGCCGCACCACTCCTCGACCATCCAGTCGTTGTAGGCGCGTACGCAGGCCAGCGCGACCTCCTTGTCGTGCGCCTCGGCGAAGGTCTGGCCGCAGAAGCGCGGGAAGGTCGGGAAGCACAGCGAGGCCTCGACGTGGTTGAGGTCCATGTCCGCCAGCCGCGCGGCCGGGTCCCAGCAGCCGCGCCGCATCTGGTCGCGGGTGATGCCCTCCAGCGTCATCTCGTCCCGGTCGAATCCGACGGCCGCGATGTTGCGCTTGTACGGGAACTGGAGGTCCTCGTAGATCCACCAGTCGGTCGGCGGTCCGTCGGGGTCCATGGAGATGCGGTACTTGCCGCCGACGTACTCCAGTTCGCCGATGCCGGCGGTCAGCGGTTTGGGCCCCCGGTCCCGGTACTTGGCCGGGAGCCAGGTCTCGAACAGGTGCGCCGGTTCTATCACGTGGTCGTCGACGCTGATGATGCGCGGCAGTTCCGTCACGGGCTCGTCCCCTCGCCACTCGCCGGGTGCCCCGGCCGATATCTGATGACCCGTCAGAAAGAGGCTAGCCCCGCCACCTCTGGACCGACAAGGCGTCGCCGCCTACGCTTCCCGCACGACCTGACGGAGCGTCAGCAACAGTGAGGGGACGGCGATGACCGCTCTCGCACACCGGCCCGATGCCGCGCACGCGCTCGGCGCCTCGCACACCCTGTGGGAACTGGTCGACCGGCGCGCCGGGCTCACCCCCTACGACCCCGTGCTCATCCAGGCCGCCGAGGACCCCGCCGACGACCGCACCCTCACCTTCCGCGGGCTGCGCGACCGCGCCGAACGCACCGCCGCCGGCCTGTACGCACACGGCGTACGGCCCCATCACACCGTCGCCTGGCAGCTGCCCACCCGCATCGAGACCGTGGTGCTCTCCCTGGCGCTGGCCCGGCTCGGCGTCCGCCAGACCCCCGTCATCCCCGGCTACCGGGACCGCGAGGTCGCCCTCGCCCTGCGCGCCACCGGCGCCGCCTGGTACGCGCACCCCGGCCACTGGCGCGGCACCGACTACACCGCGCTGGCCGCCCGCATCGCCCGCAGTGACGGGACCGCGGCGCAGACCCTGACCGCCTACGACAGCCTGCCCGAGGCCGACCCCGGCACCGTCCCGCTGCCGCCCCCGCCCGACGACGGCACCCGGGTGCGGTGGATCTACTGGACCTCCGGCACCACCTCGGCACCCCGCGGAGTGAGGCACACCGACCGCAGCCTCATCGCCGGCGGCTCCTGTCTGGCGCACGCACTGCGTCTGGGCCCCGACGATGTCGGCTCCATCGCCTTCCCCTACGCCCACATCGGCGGGCCCGACTACCTGGTGATGCTGCTGCTGTACGGCTTCCCCGCCGTCCTGTTCGAGAAGTTCGCCCTCCCGGACGCCCTCGACGGCTACCGCCGCCACAAGGTGACCACGGCGGGCGGCTCCACGGCCTTCTACTCGATGTTCCTGGCCGAGCAGCGCAAACAGCCCGGCATCCCGCTCATCCCCACCCTGCGGCTGCTGGCCGGGGGCGGCGCACCCAAACCCGCCGAGCTGTACCACGAGGTCGTCGCCGAGCTGGGCTGTCTGCTCACCCACGGCTACGGCATGACCGAAGCCCCCATGATCACGATGGGCTCCCCCGACGACACCCCGGAACAGCTGGCCACCACCGAAGGACGCCCGCCGGCCGGTATGGAGATCCGCGTCACCGCCCCCGACGGCACCCCGCTGCCGCCCGGCGCCGAGGGCCAGGTGCGGCTGCGCGGCGAAGCCGTCTGCCAGGGCTATCTGGACGAGGAGGAGACCGCGGCGGCCTTCGACGCCGACGGCTTCCTGATCACCGGCGACCTCGGCCGCGTGCTGGCCAGCGGCCATCTGGTGCTCACCGGCCGCACCAAGGACATCGTCATCCGCAAAGGGGAGAACATCTCGGCCAAGGAGATCGAACACCTCCTCTACCAGCACCCCGGCGTCGCCGACGCCGCCGTCGTCGGGCTGCCCGACGCGGAGCGCGGCGAACGGGTCTGCGCCGTCGTCGAACAGCCGGCGGGAGCGCCGCCGCTCACCCTCCCCGAGGTGACCGCCTATCTGCGCGAGGCGGGGCTGGCCCCCTACAAGCTCCCCGAACAGCTGGAGGTCGTCGACGCGCTGCCCCGCAACGAGACGCTGCGCAAAGTGCTCAAGTACAAGCTGCGGGAACGGTTCGGCTGACCAGCCGGCCGGCACCCCGCCCCGATTGTCCTGGGCCGGCGGGGCGTGAGGTCAGGCCGTCAGCGGGCCCGTGGCGGCGTGCGCGTCCGTCGCCGCCTCCAGATCGGGGTAGCAGTCGAAGAGCCGGCGCACTCCCAGCGCCGCCAGCACCCGGTTCACATGCGAACCGTCCTCGGCACCCCGGGCGGGCAGGATCAGCCGCAGCCGGCCCGCGCACGAACGCATCAGCCGCCGCGAGGCGATCAGGACGCCCACTCCGCTGGAATCGCAGAAGAGGACGTCGGACAGGTCAAGCACCAGGCTCCTGCGCCCCTCGGCCACGGCATCGTGCACGTGCTGCCGCACCGCGGGCGAGGTGACCAGGTCAAGCTCGCCGGAGACCCGGAGCACGGCCCATCCGCCACGCTCCTCCTCCAGCACCTTCAACGACACTCCCCGCAACCCCTTCGTCGATCGCCGTACAGCAGTCGGCTGCCCTGCGCGTCCCCTCCAAAACTGGTCCCAGGGAACGACCCTATGCGGTGCTGAGGCATTACCCGGGGGAACCTGCGGGAACCTTTGGTCACGCCCCCATAACTCTCGACCAGACGCGCACCTTCCCACCCAAGACTCCCGCCTCACCCCGCCGGAAACAAGCGCACCGTGACGGAAACCACACGGTACGCAACCGAAGCGGCATCGCCATTGGCCCAAAGGAGCGTGCGCTGTCGGTGGCTCCCACTACATTCGGGGGGATCGACGGGCATCACCCCGGCGGAAGCGGAACCGCGACACGCGGCACCGCCACCCCGCCGGGAGCGGACGGCGGAGCCGAGGGCTGGGGCCACCATGGCGAGCGACACACCACCGCGCTGGGACCGGAAGATGCAGCAGCGCCTCGTCCACGGCGAGGCGGCGGCACTCGGCGAGCTGTACGACCGCTTCGCCTCCCTCGTGCACAGCCTCGCCCACCGGGTGCTCGACGACGACGAAGCCGCCGACCGCGCCACCCAGGACGTCTTCTCCTACATCTGGGAACACCCCCACGCCTACGACCCGCGCGAAGGACCGCTGCGCTCCTGGATAGCCGCGCTGACCCAGCGCACGGCCACCGACCGGCTGCGCCGCCGGCACCTCGACGACGGGCCCACCACACCCGAACAGGCCGAACGCCTGGAGGAGCAGGTGCAGGCCGCCGCCACCGCGGCCCGCGCCGACTACATCGTCACCTCCATGCCCGCACCTTTGCGCGCCGCGCTCGAACTCGCCTACCACCAGCGCCGCGACTACCGGCAGACGGCCGACAGCCTCGGGGTCACCGAGGACGAGGCCCGGCGCCGGCTCCGCCTCGGCCTGCAACTCCTCTCCTCCGCCATGACCCAGCCCGCCCTCGCACCGCCAGGCCGGGAGAGCCGGCCATGAACACACCCGGCCATCCCGGGCCCCACCCGCCCCGGGACCTCGACCACACCGTGCTCAAGTCCCTCCTCGGCGCATGGGCGCTCGCCGCCTGCTCCGCCGAGGAGACCGCCGCCGTCGAGGCCCACCTCACCGACTGCGCGCCCTGCGCCGACGAAGCACTCCGGCTGCGCGACGCCGTCGGCCTGCTCCACGCCGAGGACAGCCTGGACCTCGACCCCGGGCTGCGGACCCGCGTCCTGGAGAACTGCCTCGGCCGCCGCCCGGCCCGCGTCCCGCTCCCGGACTGGGCCGCGCCCTACGACGCCGAGACGGCCCGGCTCGACGCGCTCCTGCGCGACATGGCGGAGGAGGAATGGCGCACCCCGGTGCGGCTGCGCTGGTTCGACGGCATGCGGCAGGCCACCCGCGAGACCACCGTCGCCGGGGTCGTGGGCCACCTCCTCGTCGTCGACGGGCTGGTCGCCACCGGTCTCGGCCTGCCCGACCCGCTGCCGCCCGACCCGCTCCCCCTCGACCACGAAGCGGGCCCGCACGACCGCACCGAGTTCTACTGGGCGCTCGACGGCTCCCACCACCACGCCGCCGCCCGGGAACCCTGGCGGGCGCAGAGCCACGCCATGATCCGCGACGTGTCGTTCCTCGTCGCCGACAACGGCGACGCCGACGCCGGGACCGCCGTGTCCGAGCGGCTCATCCCCTACGGCGGGCACAGCCTCCCGCTGCGCGACGCCTTCCTCGACCGCGCCTTCGAATGCTGGATGCACGCCGAGGACATCGCCGAAGCCGTCGACTACCCCTACGAGCCGCCCGTTCCCGCCCACCTCGGCCGGCTGGTCGATCTGGCGGCCAGACTGCTGCCCGACGCGCTCGCCGCCCGCCGCAGAGCGGGACTCGCGGCCCCGCCGCGTGCCCTGGGTGCCACCGGCGCGCCCGGCCGCACCCTCCATCTGGAGATCGAGGGCGGCGGAGGCGGCGACTGGTACCTGCCGCTCGACTCGCCCGGTGCCCGCGCCTCCCCCGAGCAGACGGTCGCCCACATCGTCCTGGACGGCCTGGAGTTCTGCCAGCTCGCGGCCGGGCATGTGCCGCCGCTCGAAGCCGCCGCGGGGCAGGACGGGGACCGCGAGGAGATCCGGGACGTCCTCTTCGCGGTCGCCTCGCTCTCCCGCCTGTGACCTGGCCGTCCGGGCCGGCCGCGTCCCGGGGAGGGGCGGGCGTGCCCCTCCCCGGCTGCCGCGGGCCGGGCCTGTGGCCTTCCGCGGGGTGCCGGGAGGGCAGTGGGGTCAGGCGAAGACGACCGTGCGGTTGCCGTTGAGGAGGACGCGGTGCTCGCTGTGCCACTTGACCGCACGTGCGAGCGCCTGGCACTCGACGTCCCGGCCGATCGCGACGAGCTGCTCCGGGGTGACCTCGTGGCCGACCCGCGCGACCTCCTGCTCGATGATGGGCCCCTCGTCGAGGTCCGCGGTGACGTAGTGCGCGGTCGCGCCGATGAGCTTGACCCCGCGGGCGTGCGCCTGGTGGTACGGCTTGGCGCCCTTGAAGCTCGGCAGGAACGAGTGGTGGATGTTGATGATCCGCCCGGAGAGCCGCTTGCACAGGTTGTCGGAGAGCACCTGCATGTAGCGCGCGAGCACCACCAGTTCGACGCGCTCCTCCTCGACGATCTCCAGCAGCCGCCCCTCGGCGGCCTGCTTGGTGTCCTTCGTCACGGGGATGTGGTGGAAGGGCAGGTCGTAGGAGGCGACGAGTTCGGCGAAGTCGGTGTGGTTGGAGACGACACCGGCGATCTCGACGGGCAGCGCCCCGATCCGGGAACGGAAGAGCAGGTCGTTCAGGCAGTGCCCGAACTTGCTGACCATCAGCAGAACCCGCATCTTCTCCTCGGCCCGGTGGATCTGCCAGTCCATCCGGAAGGACTCGCCGACGGCGGAGAAGCTGGCCCGCAGCTTCTCCACGGTGGTGCTGCCGGTGAAGTGGACGCGCATGAAGAAGAGCCCGGTGTCGCGGTCCCCGAACTGCTGGCTGTCCTCGATGTTGCAGCCCGTCATGAACAGGTAGCTGGAGACGGCGTGCACGATGCCCGTGTTGTCCGGGCACGACAGAGTGAGGACGAATTGCCCCTGCTGACCGTTTTCGACGGGGTGCGACTGACTCATGGTGTCAAGACTGGCATATCGCGGGGCGTGCCCCGTCACGCCGTCCGCAGCATGATCGCCAGGACCTCCAGGGAACGCGGCGGCTCGTCCGGGTCGTCACCGTCGTTGGTGGCGAGCATCACATGCGCGTCACGCGCCGCACGGACCGCCTCCGGCCAGCCCTGGTGCGCCAGATACGAGGCGACGGGCGCGTCGGCGCCCACCTCGTGCATGATCCGCAGCACCCGCAGGACGGCCGCGTCCACCAGCTCCGCCTCCTGGGCGTCCCGGAAGATCGTGCCGATGTACTTCTCGGCGGACCAGTTGTCCAGCCAGGTGTCCTCGACGAGGCGGTAGACCGCGTCCGTCACATCGCCGTATCCGGGACGTCCGGCCAGCCAGCACTCCTGCTGGAAGGTCTGGTCGGAGAGCATGTGCAGCGCCGAGCGCACGTTGCTGCGCCAGCGCCACCAGGGCACGTCGTTGACAGGCATGCCGCCTATGGTGGTGGAACGACGGCCACGTCGGGAAGACTTCGCGGTACCTGCTTGCTGCATGGTCACCGACCATACGATCCGCACACCCGGCCACCGGGCACGGCCCCGGGCCTCGCCCCCGCGGGAGCCGGGCCCGCTCCGGGCGCCCGCCGCCGGGCCGCCGGCCTCACAGCTGACCGAACTGCCGCTCGGTGAGGCCGTACTTGCGTGCGGTCGGGTTCCACAGCTCGGCCGCCTGCTTCTTGGCCGTGGTCGCCGTCCCGCTCGCCCGGTTGCCCAGCACCGTGTGTCTGGTGTGCCGCGCCTTGCCCTTGTGACAGCCCTTCTTGCCCGCCACCTGGTCGGCCCAGGCCGCGTAGTGGTTGTCGGCGGAGGCGGACGCCTTCCAGGCGCTCTTGAGCGCCGCGTTCAGCCGGCCGCTGTCGGGGATCTTGTCCGTCTTCAGCTCGTCGAGCCGCCGCACCAGACCGGTGCGCTGCTCGGCCGCCGTCCGCAGGTCCGTGGCGGCCTTGTCCAGCGCCTTGCACGTCCTGATGTTCTCCACGGACCGGACCACGGCGGAGCGGCTGTTGTTGCTGTCGGCGAGGAGCGCGTCCAGCTTCTTGGCCTGCTCCCCGGCCGGGTCGGGCGGCGGCGAGGCCTTCTCCCCGGCAGGCTCGGTGGACGCCTGCGGCTTGTCCCCGGCGGGTTTGCCGCCGCCGCTGTCGGCCATCAGCAGACCGACGACCAGGCCGATCGCGGCCACACCCGCCAGCCCGCCGCCGACCAGCACCCCGGTGGGCACGCCACGGCGCCCCCGGTCACCGCCGCGCCGGGCCGCCGCGCGGCCACCGGCCGGCTGCTCGTGCTGCTGCGAACCCGGCTGCGGGTAGCCGTAGCCACCCGGCTGCGGCGGCTGCTGCGGATAGCCGTAACCGCCGCGCGGGGCGGCACCCGGCGGTGGATAGCCGTAGCCGCCGCGGGGCGGGGCCGGCGGCGGGGCCGCGGCCTCGTCGAAGACGGGCAGGCTCTGGGTCGAGCCCGGTTCGTCACCGGCGCGCGGGCCGGCCGGCGGCGCGCCGGGACCGGAGGAGCGGGAGTCCGAACGGAAGAGGTTCTCGAACTCGGGCAGCGGGCCCTTGCCGTCCGGTTCGCCGTCGGCGGGCGGCACCGGACTCATCACCTGGGTGGCCTCGGCCGCGCTGTCGGGGGCGTCCGCGACGGGCGGCAGGTACTGCGTCGCCTCGCTGTCGGGGCTGCCCACCGGCCCGCCGGGCTGCGGCGGAAGGAGCTGGGTGCCGTCCTCCGCACCGGGGGGCACCGCGCCGTGCGGGTCGCCGGCGGGGAACGGCGGGAAGAGCTGGGTGGCGTCGCTGTCGATCCCCCCGGGCATTCCGCCCGGCTGCTGAGGGAGCTGCTGCACCTCCGGCTGGGGCGACGCGGCCGGCGGGCCCTGGTAGGCGGCCGGCTGCTCGGGCGGCCGGGGTGCCGCACCGTCGGGTTGCGGCCAGGCGTGCGGCCCGTGCTGTCCGGGGGCCGCCCCGGGCTGGGGCAGCGGGCCGGGGCCGCCGGCCGGCTGGGGCGGCATGGGGCCCGGGCCGGGGTGGGGCGGCGCGGCGGGCGGCATGGCACCCGGATACGGCGGGGCCTGGGCGCCGGGGGCCGTGCCCGGGACGGGCGGCACCGAAGGAGGGTGCGGCGGGCGGGCGGGCGTGCCCTCCGGCGGGAGGGGCTGCGCGTGCGGCGGGCCGTCGTGGGCGCCGCCGGGGACGAGGGCGCCCGAGCCGCCGCCGCTCGTCCCGGTGTCCAGGAGGGGCCCCGCAGCGGTGCCGTCGGTGCTCTGCGGCGGGCCCCAGTAGTCGGGGCCCTCCTGCGGGGGCAGGCCGGGGGCGGGTTGGGCGCCGGGGCCCCACGGATCGCCCCACGGCCGGCCTGCGGGCGGCTGCACCCGGTCGCGCTCGGCCTGCACCTGGCGCTGCTGCTGGGGAGTCCACGGTTCACCGTTGGCGGGCAGCACGACCCCCTCGTAGGGGGTCGTGGAGGCGGGCAGGGAGTCGCCGGCAGAGCCGGAAGTCCCGTCCTGTCCGCGTCCGTTGTGCGTCGTCACCGAGGCTCCTCGTTAGCGTGGCTGGCCGATCGTCGGCTCACGCTACCGGTTCCCCCGCACGGGGGACCACGCACCCAGATGTGCGGACACCCTTCCTTCACCTGATGTCGGGGCCAAGTCCGTGAAGGTCCCCGATTCCCGGCATACCGCCCGCAGCTGTGCCGGCGGTGTGCCGGGGGTGCGCCAGGGGTCGTGTGCCGCCGCTCACACCGCCTCGGGCACCTCCAGCCGCGCGGCGAACTCCCGCACCACCGTCTCCCCCGCGTACGGCTCCAGCCGCTGCCGGAAGTCGTCCAGGTACTCCGCGCCCCGGCCCGAGCGCAGCCCCGCCAGCAGCCGGGCGGCCCGCGTGCCGGTGTCGCAGGCACGTTCCACCTCGCGCTGCTGCACCTGGGCATCGGCCAGCAGGAACAGCCCGATGGCCCGCCGCCGCGCCCGGCCCTCGGGGTGCCCGGCGACGGCTTCCTCGGCGCAGGCGGCGGCGCTCTCGGCACGGCCCAGGTCGCGGTGGCAGTGGGCCAGTTCGTCGGCGAGGTAGGCCCGGTCGAAGTGGGTGATCCAGGGCGGGTCGTCGCCGGAGCCCTCGGCGGTGTCGGCGGCGTCCATCGCGGTCAGTGCGCGGTTCACCGCCTGCTGGCAGGCGCGGTTGTCCCCCATCACCGCGTGCCCCCGCGCCTCCGCCGCGTGGAACATGGCCTCCGCGCGCGGCGTGGCCCGCCCCCGCGCCCCCTCCTGCGCCGCGCGGGCCAGTTGCGCGATCTCCCGCGGGTTGCCGAGCGAGGCGGCGAGGTGGCTCATGCCGGCGGCGAGCACGTATCCGCCGTACGCCCGGTCCCCGGCTGCCTGGGCGAGACGCAGCGACTGGATGTAGTAGCGCTGCGCCAGACCGTGCTGCCCGGTGTCCACGGCCATGTAGCCGGCCAGTTCGGTGAGCCGGGCCACGGCCGCGAACAGCGACCTGCCGACGGCCTCCCGGTACGAGCCGGCCAGCAGCCCGGAGACCACGCTGTTGAGGTAGTGGACGACCACGGGGCGCAGATGGCCGCTGCCGTAGCGGTGGTCGAGTTCGGACAGCGCCTCGGTCATGGACCGCACGGCCGCCACGTCCGAAGGGCCCACGCGCGCACCGGAGTTGCGGGCCACCTGGTGGTCGGGCTGGGTGATCAGCCAGTCCCGGCTCGGCTCGACCAGCGCGGAGGCGGCCACCGTCGAGCCGGTCAGGAAGTCCCTGCGGCCCACGTCGCTGCGCCACAACTCGCAGACCTGCTCCACGGCTCCGACCACCGTGGGCGCGAACTGGAGCCCCACCCCGGACGCCAGGTTCTTGCCGTTGGCCATCCCGATCTCGTCGATCGTCACCGTCCGGCCCAGCTTGCGGCCGAGCGCCTCGGCGATGATGCCGGGGGCGCGCCCGCGCGGCTGCTGGCCGCGCAGCCAACGGGCCACGGACGTCTTGTCGTAGCGCAGGTCCAGTCCGTGTTCGGCGCCGCACATGTTGACGCGGCGGGCCAGGCCCGCGTTGGAGCACCCGGCTTCCTGGATGAGCGCCTGCAACCGTTCGTTGGGCTGCCTCGCGACGAGCGGCCTGGCCGCCATGCGATCCCCTCCAAGGTGTGGGCCCTGCTGGTCTCTGGCCGGCGGCGCGCGGGCCGTATTCTGGTGCGTACCCGGCCACAGTGGTAGAAAGCCTCCCCTTCACAGCACAACGCACCGGAGGGGTGCCTACCCAGCCAAGACCGGTCTTCTGTGCACGCGCCCCCACAGATGCCCCCATGCGCCGTCCGGGCGCGACTGCTCCCACGGCGCGTGACCGTCCCCGTGCGACAGCGCCCCCCGCGCCCCGCCACGCCCCGCCCGCGCTCCCGTGCCCCCCGGCCGCGACGTCCCCGTAACCGGTCACCCAGGGGAAAGTTGTGATGGTCGTGGAAGAGACCATCACATACACATCTGGAGCGATCACGCGCCCGCACATCCCCGGCCAGCGGACAGCCCCACCCGCCGCCACACCCCTCGAACACGCCGTGCGCTACACCCAGGAGAGGGCCTGGGACGTCTTCCCCGGCACCTGGCTGGAGACGGTCGGCGGCGTCCCCCGGTGCGCCTGCGGAGACCCCGCCTGCCCCGCACCGGGCGCCCACCCATCGCGCGCCCGGTGGGCCGACGAGACGACGGGGAGCGCCACCACCGTCCGCCGGCTGTGGGCCACGGAACCGCGCGCCGCCGTACTGCTGCCCACCGGCCGCGCCTTCGACGTCCTGGAGGTCTCCGAGGCCGTCGGCTGCCTCGCACTGGCCCGGCTGGAACGCATGGAACAGCCGCTCGGCCCGGTCACCAGCAGGCCGGACGGACGCATGGGCTTCTTCGTCCTGCCGGGCGCCGCCGCGAAGGTGCCGCACACCCTGCGCCGGCTGGGCCGGTCGCCCGCCGCGCCGGATCTGGTGATCAGGGGCGAGGGCGACTGGGTGGCGGCACCGCCCACCCGGCTCGGCGCCCGCGGACCGGTGCAGTGGGCCCGCGAACCGAACGCGGCCAACCGCTGGCTGCCCGACGCCGACGAACTGGTGCCCACGCTCGCCTACGCGTGCGGCCGTGAGCCGGCCACGGCACCGGGACGGTGAACGGCGTCGGGGGCTGCGGGGCACAGGAGCGGGACGCAGCCGTACGCGGCGGCGCAGGGCTCCGCGGCGCCCGGAACGGCGGGCGGCGGGGGCGCGGAACGAGAGGGGCGCGGAACGAGAGGGGGCGCGGTTCAGTGACCGGTCGGGAGCGCCGCCTGCAGGAACGGCTCGACGACCCGGCGCCACTCCTCCGGCTGGTCGTAATGGATCAGATGGCCCGCCTCGGTGACCTCGGCGTAGATGCCGCGCGGCAGCACCCGCACCATCTCCTGGGCCTCGGCGCGGCCCAACTCCCCGTCCAGGCCGCGGACGACGAGCGTGGGGCAGCGGACCTGGCCGAGCTCGTCCCAGTGCGCGTCCTGGGCCCAGGTCTCCCGGGCGCGCAGCATCACCCGCGGGGTGAAGACGGGCCGCCAGCCGTCCTCGCCCTCCTCCATCACCTCGGCGAAGAACTCCCCGCGGGAGGGCCGGGAACGCTCCAGCGCCGGATCGTCCTCGCCGAACCACTTGCGTACGTCCCCGAGGGTGGCGAACGGCACCGGCCAGGAGGCGAACCACTGCTCCCACTCGCTCTGCGACTGCTCACCCAGCGCGGAGGCCCGCATGTCGCTGATCACCAGGGCCTGGACGAGGTCGGGGCGTTTGGCGGCGAGCTGCCAGGCGGTCAGCGCGCCCATGGCGTGCCCGACGAGGGCGACCGGTGCCAGACCGAGCTGTTCGAGGGCGGCTTCGGCGTCGGCGACGTAAGCCTCCCGGTCGTAACGGGCATCCTCCGGCTTGTCGCTGCGGCCGTGGCCGCGCTGGTCGAGGGCGACGGCTCGGTAACGGCCGGCGAGCCAGCGGGCGGTGTCCGCCCAGTGCGAGGCGCGGCCCATGAGGCCGTGCAGCAACAGCACCCCGGGCGGTTCGGCGCCCTGTGCTTCGGCGGCCCGTGCGGCACCGGGCCCCTGCCCCGGGGCCTCGGGGGCGGCCGGGCCGGCGAGCCCCTCCGGGCCGGCCTTGGGCGGGTCTGCGAATTCCCAGGCCGCCAGCCGGATTCCGTCCGCGCCCGTCACGTCGATCCGTCGCACCATGCGTGATGACACCCCCTCCTGTGATCGCCGCCTCAGCCTATCGAACCTGTATTCGAACAGCGGATACTCGCGGCGAACACCCCACCTTCGAGTGACATGGTCGCGGGGTTGTCCGGCGTCCCCCGGGGGAGACAGGAACCGGGAGGGCGGCAGATCCTGAGAGCTCGGGGCTCCGGGTCGCCGCGGGGGGACATGGGGAGCCGGGGCTCCGGCCGCCGACGGCGCCGGGGCCCCGGCTGCTCACCGGCCCCGCACCCGGTCGCAGCGCGAGGCCGCCCGCGGAACTCCGCATCGACGGCTCCCTCCCGCCCGGACGCTCGGCAGCACATCCGGTCCCTGGGCGCACTCGTCCACAAGCGACAGCGTGGCATGCCAGACGCACACGCACCGCCGTTCCGGCAACTCTGGTACGGCGGACAGGATTTGGGAAGACGGCGGCCCCCACTAGGCCGAGACGCCGCACCCGCCGGAGCCGGTCCCCTGGGTCGCGGTGAGACGGCCGGCCGCCCGCCCACGGCGACGAAACCCGAGGCCAGCACGCTCGCCGCGCTCCCGGCCCGCGCCTGGTGACGGACACCGGCGAGATGGCTCGGAACTCCCCGTAGGGGGCGCGCGCCGCGCCCCTCCACGCCGTCCCTCCCCGCACCGACGGGAGCAGCCGGATCACACTCCCCGGCGCACACCCCCACCCCGCACACCCCGGACCACACCTCGCCGCCCATCACCCCGCCGAGGCGCCCCACGCACACGCGGGGCACCCCGCACGGACCCGGGACCAGCACCGGGCGCCCCGGGAGAGCACGAGAAGTCGGTACCCACACACCGACGCGAACCGGACGCGCCCCCGCACGGCCCGCGTACGGGCGCCCTGCCCACCCTCCGGGCGGCGCTCCACACACGCAGGAAGCGGACGCCGAAGCACTGGGGCAAGACGCGAGCCGGATGCCAGGCGCCCCCGCACGGCCATGAATCGCCGGCGCCCGCACCGACGCGCACCGGGCGCACCCTGGCGCCGACCTGGGTGCCATGCCCCGCACGGCCGGACGCGCCCCCGCTGACCAGGGCGGCGCTCCCCGTAGGCCGGGGCGGTGCCCCGCACGAACAGGAGGCCGGTACCGGAGCGGAGGGCGACAGCAAGGCGAGCGCCCGGCACCCCGCACGGCCATGAATCGCCGGCGCCCCTCGCGGACGCGCACCGGGTGCGCCCTCGCGCCGACTTGCTGCCGTCCCCCCGCGCGGCTTCCCGGTGCGGCGCCCGCACGCACAGGAGCGAGCAGCAGGAAGCCAGGCGAGCACGGGCTCGGGTGCCACGCACCCCGCACCACCACGGCACCCCGCACCGGCACGAACCGGCTACTTGCCCCCCACGGGCCGGGGCGCCTGCCCCGCCAACCAAGCGCGCCGCCCCGGGCGGACCCGGGGCAGTGGCCGCACACAGGCCCGGGGCGCGGCGCCCCGCACAGGCCCGGGGGTGCGGCGCCCCACGCGGGCCCGCGGCCCCGGTGGGCGCCCCGCACACACGGGAGGCGGGGCCCGGGGGCAGGTGTCAGGGGTGGCTCAGCGCTTGGCGACGAAGACGTGCTGGGCGACGTCCGCGCCCAGCTCGGCCGCCTCGCCGCTGCTGCCCACCTGGACGCCCCCGGCCGGGCCGGCGTTGACACTGACGACGGCCCCGGGCTGGACGCCCGCGCGGCGCAGTGTGTACATCAGCTGGGCGTCCATCTGGATCGGCTCGCCGATGCGGCGGACCACGACCGTCTTGCCGTCGCCGTCCGTGTCCAGGTCGTTGAGGCTGACCAGGCCGTCGTCCAGGAAGGGATCGACGGCGCCCTTCTCGCCCAGTTCCTCAAGGCCGGGGATGGGGTTGCCGTAGGGCGACTCCGTGGGGTGGCGCAGCAGGTCCAGCACGCGGCGCTCGACGGCCTCGCTCATCACGTGCTCCCAGCGGCACGCCTCCGCGTGCACCTGCTCCCATTCCAGGCCGATGACGTCGACCAGCAGACACTCGGCGAGCCGGTGCTTGCGCATGACGCGGGTGGCCAGCCGGCGGCCTTCCTCCGTCAGTTCCAGGTGCCGGTCCCCGGCGACGGTCACGAGCCCGTCCCGTTCCATGCGGGCCACGGTCTGGCTGACCGTGGGGCCGCTCTGGTCCAGGCGCTCGGCGATGCGGGCACGCATCGGGACCACACCCTCTTCCTCCAGCTCCAGGATGGTGCGGAGATACATCTCCGTGGTGTCGATGAGTCCTGACATGCGTAGCCCCTAGTCAGCTCGTGCGGTGGCCCTGCTGGCAATTCTGACGCATCCCACCGACAACCGTGCGGGCCGAAGCCGGGTGGCGCCCGCGCGGGCCGTGTACCGGCGGTTGACAGGAGAAGGTCCAGACCTCACCGTGATCGCGGTACTACGCAACGGGACCGGCAGGGGGCGCGATGGACGAGACGGCGGCACAGGACGGCGGACGGGCGGCGACGCCCGGGACGGCGACGGGACGGGACGAGGAGGCCCCCACGGCGGACCGGTCGGCCGCCGACGACTTCTTCGACGCGGCCATCGCCCTGCTCCAGCAGGTCAGGGACGGTGAGGGAGACGCCGTACGGGAGGCGGGCGCGCTGCTGGCCGACACCGTCGCCGCCGGCGGCCGGGTCTTCGCGTTCGGCGCCGGCCACTCCTCGCTGCCGGCCCAGGACACCGTCTACCGGGCCGGCGGACTGGCCGTGATGAATCTGCTCAACATTCCCGGTGCGGTCGGCGTGGACGTCCGGCCGGCCACGCTCGGCAGCGCGCTGGAGCGGGTCCCCGGGCTGGCGGCGGCGGCCCTGGACTCCAGCCCGGCCCGCGCCGGCGATCTGCTCGTCGTCATCTCCCTCTCGGGCCGCAACGCGCTCCCCGTGGAGCTGGCGATGAACGCCCGCGCGCTCGGCTTGAAGGTGATCGGCATCACCTCTCTCGCCTACTCCCGTGAGACCCGCTCCCGGCACACGACGGGCACCTTCCTCAAGGACCACTGCGATCTGGTGGTGGACAGCCGGATCGCGCTGGGCGACGCGGAGCTGACCGCCGAGGGCGTCGGGGCGCCCTTCGCGCCGGCCTCCACGGTGGTGACGAGCGCGCTGATGCAGGCCGTCGTCGCCGAGGCGACCTGCGCACTGGCGCGGAAGGGCATCGAGCCGCCCATGCTGCGCTCGGGCAACGTGGACGGCGGCCACGACTGGAACGCGCGGGTGATGGACGCCTACGCGGACCGGATCTTCTACCGCTGACCCGCACCGCCGCGCAGCGCGAGCGCCAGGTCCACCGCCGCCGCGACGTGGGCGGTGACCTGCTCGGCGTGGTCGGCGTCCGCTCTGTCGAAGGGGCGCCGGCCGGCATCCCGCAGGAAGGTGACGATCCCCAGGGACCGGCCGCGGCAGCGCAGCACCGTGCACAGTCCGTGCAGGGTGCCCTGCGGCCACTTGCGGGCCCGCGCCCACTCCTGGGCGTCCTGCGCGTCGCTGCCCGTACCGCCGCCGCTGGCCCGTACCGAGGTGCAGCGCTGGTACGCCTGGAGCGCCGGGTGGCCGTCCGGGTAGGCGACGGGGATACCGCTGGCGGTGCCCGGTTCGATGAACGGCATCCGGCCGCGTTCGGCGGCCGGGGTCTGCGCGGCCCGCACCAGCCGGACGGCGCGCGAGGGCAGCGCGTCCAAGGAGGTGTCCCGCGTCGGGGCGGGCTCGGGGCCCGGGTCGGCGGCCAGGTCGAGCAGCGCGTGGTCGGCGAAGCCGGCGAGGGCGAACTCCAGGTGGAGGCGGGCGGCCTCCATCGCGTCCGCGCACTCGGCGGCGGCGCGGGCCGCGCGGTGCAGCCGGCTGTCGCGGAAGCGCAGCCGGGCGGCGGCACGCTCCTCCTCCTTGTGCGCGGTGACGTCCTGGAAGAGCCAGGCGACGCCGAGGGGCACCGGTTCCTCGGCGAGTGGCGAGGACAGCCGCAGGAAACCGCTGCGCCAGCAGCGGCGACGTGCGGACTCCGCCTCCTCGGTGCGTTCCGCGCCGTCCCGGCGCCCGCCGCTCTCCCCCTTCCCGGGGCCGCGCAGGGTGACCCAGAACTCGGCGGGGGCCGGCGGCGCCCCTTCGCCGAGGACGTGCTGGAGGGCGCCTTCGAGTTCCTCCATGCCCTGGTCGAGCAGTTCCCCGAGCGGACGGCCGAGCATCGCGGCGCGGGCGGGGACACGGAAGGCGCGGGCCGCGTGGGTGTTGACGACGGTGGGCCGCAGATCGGCGTCGACCAGGACGACGCCCCAGGCGGCGTCCTCCAGCAGTGCCTCGCTCAGCGCGATGGACCGCTCCAGGTCGATCTGCGCGTGGACCTCGCTGAAGGCGCAGTACACGCCCTTGGCGCGGCCGTCGGCGCCGGTGACGCCGCAGGACTGGATGCGCACCAGCACCCGTCCGCCGTCCTTGGTCAGCAGCGCGACCTCGTGGACGTGCCGGCCGGGCGCCCGCATCGCGCCGAGCAGCTGGCCCTCGATCTCCTCGGCGTCGGCCGCGCGCACCGCCCAGCCGGCCAGCCCCTGGCGGCCGACGGCCTCTTCCTGGGTCCAGCCGAGCATCCGCTCGGCCTCGCGGTTCCAGTGGGTGACCACGCCCTCGGCGTCGAAGGCGCACAAGGCGGCGTCCATGCCGTCGAGCAGCGCGGCGAGCAGGAGCTCGTCAACGGGCCCGCCGGGCCCCGCGGACTGGCCGGGTCCGCCGTCGTCGCCGTCCGAGGACGACGCGGAGTGAGTCTCGGATCGAGCCGCCACCTCGGCACCCCCCTTGGTCGCTGTGTCCGTCGCGGAACGCGACGGCGCATACACGGATCATTGAATCCGAACGTGACGCACCGCACAGCGGGTTCCCGTGAATCGTTGCCGCCCCGAAATTCGTTTGCCGCCGCTCCGGCGGGTGCCTACGGTGTGGGGCACACAGGAAAGGAGGTGATCCGGCTGATGATCAATCACCGGACGTGTGAGGTGGCTGCGGCCTGAGGCCGACGCCACTAGCGTGACGCCGGTTTCGCCGGCCAATCCACAGCAGTCACCCGGCCCGTGGGCTCGTCGGACTCGTCCGACCGACGCCCTCCGCCCCGCGGAGGGAGTCGCTCACGGGCCGTTCTGCGTGCCCGGACGCCCACCTGGGGCGTCCGGGCGACGCGGCCCGGTCAGGGGCAGAGCCGCTCGACGGTCCAGGTGCCGTCCTCGCCGAGGGTGTAGCGCAGCCGGTCGTGCAGCCGGTTCTCCCTGCCCTGCCAGAACTCGACCGTCTCGGGCCGCACCCGGTAGCCGCCCCACTGGGCGGGGGCCGGGACGTCCTCGCCCTCCGGGTAGCGCTCCGCGAGCTGCTCGAACATCCGGTCCAGCTCGGCCCTGGAGGCCACCCGGGAGGACTGTTCGCTGGCCCAGGCGCCCAGCTGGGAGCCGTGCGGCCGGGTGCGGAAGTAGGCGGCCGTCTCGGCGCGGCCGGTGCGCTCGGCCCGGCCGGAGACGATCACCTGGCGGGCGATGCCGTGCCAGGGGAAGAGCAGCGACACATACGGATTGGCGTCGATCTCCCGGCCCTTGCGCGAACCGTAGTTGGTGAAGAAGACGAAGCCGCGCTCGTCGTACTTCTTCAGCAGGACGGTGCGGGAGCTGGGCCGGCCCCGTTCGTCGGCGGTGGAGCAGACCATCGCGTTGGGCTCGTGCAGACCGCTCGCCCCGGCCTGCGCGAACCAGAGCGCGAACTGGGTGAACGGGTCGGGCGCCAGGTCGCTCTCGCTGAGTCCCACGTCGCGGTAGTGGGCGCGCATGGCGGCCGGGTCGAGGGTGGTGGGGCCGGCCGGATCGCCGGCGGCTGCGGCGGCGCGCCCGGCATGGCCGGCTCGGTCGGCGTGATCGGCTTGATCGGAATGATCGGCGTGAGGCACGCCGCTATCTTGCAGCATGCGGGCCCGTCCCGGTCGGACAGTCTGCCCGGTGGACACTTACCGCACACCTGCGGGCCACGAATCGGTCGCTGTGCCTCTTCTCACCCTCCCCGGGCGGGCGGGCGGGGCACCAGAATCCTGCGCGGGAGCTGTGGTGACGGCACACCAAGGGCTATGGTTGCCGCTCCGCCCAGGGTGCTCCGGCCACAGGGCAGCGGAGCGTGACCAGCCGCCGGGGCGGGCATGACCGTGGTGGGGCCCGGTCCGTGAGCCGCGAGGACGGCAGCGGAACCGTTCGCCGCACCGGCACAGCAGACCACGCTGCCCAGCGCAGCCCACGCCAGCAGGTCGTACCGCCGCCGGCACCGCCTTGGCGGCACTCACCGAGGGAGCAGCCAGATGTCCGATTTCGTACCCGGACTCGAAGGGGTCGTCGCGTTCGAGACGGAGATCGCCGAGCCCGACAAGGAAGGCGGTTCGCTCCGCTACCGGGGCGTGGACATCGAAGACCTCGTCGGAAACGTCTCGTTCGGCAACGTGTGGGGACTGCTGGTGGACGGCAGCTTCAACCCCGGGCTGCCGCCCGCCGAGCCCTTCCCCATCCCCGTGCACTCCGGCGACATCCGCGTGGACGTGCAGTCCGCGCTGGCCATGCTCGCCCCCGTCTGGGGCCTCAAACCGCTGCTCGACATCGACGCGGAGACCGCCCGCGACAACCTCGCCCGCGCCGCCGTGATGGCCCTCTCCTACGTGGCGCAGTCCGCGCGCGGCCAGGGCCTGCCGATGGTGCCGCAGAAGGAGATCGACAAGGCCGACACCGTCGTCGAACGCTTCATGCGGCGCTGGCGCGGCGAACCCGACCCCAAGCACGTGGCCGCCGTGGACGCCTACTGGACGTCCGCCGCCGAACACGGCATGAACGCCTCCACGTTCACCGCCCGCGTCATCGCCTCGACCGGCGCCGACGTCGCCGCCGCGCTGTCCGGCGCCGTCGGCGCCATGTCGGGGCCACTGCACGGCGGCGCCCCCTCCCGCGTCCTCGGCATGATCGAGGAGATCGAGCGCACCGGCAACGCCGAGGAGTACGTCAAGCGGCAACTCGACCGGGGCGAGCGGCTGATGGGCTTCGGCCACCGCGTCTACCGCGCGGAGGACCCGCGCGCCCGCGTACTGCGGCGCACGGCCAAGGAACTGGGCGCCCCCCGCTACGAGGTGGCTCTCGCCCTGGAGAAGGCCGCCCTCGCCGAACTGCGCGCCCGCCGCCCCGACCGGGTGCTGGAGACCAACGTCGAGTTCTGGGCCGCCATCGTCCTCGACTTCGCCGAGGTCCCCGCGCACATGTTCACCTCGATGTTCACCTGCGCCCGTACCGCAGGCTGGTCGGCGCACATCCTGGAACAGAAGCGGACGGGCCGCCTGGTACGCCCGTCGGCCCGCTACGTGGGACCCGGCCCCCGCGACCCCCGCGAGGTGGAGGGCTACCCGGGCTGAGCCCGGCACGCACCGTCTCCGCCACCTGGTGCGGTGACGGAGACGGTGACATCACCCCGCGCGGCACGGGACGCCCGCCCCCTACCCGGCCACCTTCTGGATGAAGGCGGCCCACTGGGCGGACGGCACGGAGAGGACCGGGCCGCGCTGCTCCTTGGAGTCACGGACGTGGACCCTGCCGGGGGTCTGCGCGACCTGCACGCAGTTGCCGCCGTCCGGTCCGCTGTGGCTGCTCTTCCGCCACGAAAGCCCGCGGTTCATCCCTCACCTGCCACATGCCGGACGAAGACCGCCCACTGGACGGACGGCACGGAAAGGATCGGGCCGCGCTGCTCCTTGGAGTCACGGACGTGGACCCTGCCGGGGGTCCGCGCGACCTCCACGCAGTTGCCGCCGTCCGAGCCGCTGTAGCTGCTCTTGCGCCATGTGAGCTCGCGTCTCATCGCTCACCTGCCACATGCCGAACGAAAGCCGCCCACTGGACGGACGGCACGGAAAGGATCGGGCCGCGCTGCTCCTTGGAGTCACGGACGTGGACCCTGCCGGAGGTGTGCGCGACCTCCACACAGTCTCCGCCGTCCGAGCCGCTGTAGCTGCTCTTCCGCCATGCGAGCTCGCGTCTCATCGCTCACCTGCCACATGCCGAATGAAGACCGCCCACTGGACGGACGGCACTGAAAGAACCGGGCCGCGCGTCCGCTTGGAGTCACGAACATGCACGGCGGCCGATGTGCGTGCGACCTCCACACAGTCGCTGGAGCCGGACGAGCCGCTGTAGCTGCTCTTGTGCCACAGCAGCTCCCGCTTCATCGCTCACCTGCCAGGTGCCGGACGAAGACCGCCCACTCGCGTGGCGGTACGGAGAGGACCGGGCCGCGCTGCTCCTTCGAGTCACGGACGTGAACTGTGCCGGGGGCGCGCGCGACTTCTACGCAGTTGCCGCCGCACGAGCCGCTGTAGCTGCTCTTCCGCCATGCGAGGTCAGGCCTCATTGCTCGCCCGCCACGTGCCGAACGAAAGCCGTCCACTGGCCGGACGGCACGGAAAGGATGGCACCGCACTGTGCCTTTGAATCACGGACATGGACCGTGGCGGGGGTGTGCGCGACCTCCACGCAGTTGCCACCTTCCGGCCCGCTGTAGCTGCTCTTGAACCAGGACAGTTCGCAAGTCCGGGCTGCCTCGTGCTCGTTCCTCATCGTTCTCCCGCCAAGTGCCGGATGAAAGCGACTGACTCCTCAACGTTCAGCGCCTGCGATCGCAGCTTGCCATACCTCAAAGCGAACGCACTTACGTGAGCCGGGTCGCTGACGACATGGCCGATTCCCTGAGACTCGAAGTAGCCGTACCGCTTGTGCTTCGCCGTCTCAACCAACACCATCGCGCCGTGCAGGCCAGGATGGAAGCCCGCACCGATAGGCATGACTTGGATGGCCACATTGCGAAGTTCCCCTTGGGCGAGGAGGTGGCGATACTGCTCGCGCATGGTCTCGGGGCCACCCAGTTCCTGGCGGAGCGCAGCTTCACCGAGAACGAAACAGAAGTCCACAAGCGGGCTTCGAGTGAGCAGCTTCTGACGGCTCAACCGCACATCGAGACTGTCATCGATGTCCTCATCGTCGAACGTCGGAACGTGCCCCTCGAACAGGGCGCGAGCGTATGCCTCCGTCTGCAACAGCCCCGGGACCAGCAGCGGGTCGTAGTCGAAGCGACTCGTAGCCTCCATTTCGATCAAGGCGAAGTCGCGGAAAAATGGGGGCAGCTTGGCGAAGTCCACGTCGTCCTGGAGGGTGGCCAGGACGCCGCCCGCGTTCAGGACGCGTTCCGCCGCTTCCGTGAG
The DNA here is from genome assembly GCF_000725885.1 of Streptomyces albus subsp. albus. Lineage (GTDB taxonomy): Bacteria > Actinomycetota > Actinomycetes > Streptomycetales > Streptomycetaceae > Streptomyces > Streptomyces albus. The sequence continues at coordinate 96,280 of NZ_JODR01000013.1, forward strand.
CGGCGCCTTCGCCGGGCGGCGGCCCTGCTCGACGGATGCGAGCTGTTCCGCCGAGTAGCCGAGGAGCGGGGCCAGGGCCTCCTGGGAGTAGCCGGCGGCCAGTCGGAACTTGCGGAGGAGTTTGCCGTAGCCGACCCAGATGCCGGGGCGGTCGTCCTCGCGTTTGCGTTGGTGTGCGGTGTCCGCGGTGCGGGGCGAGGGGACGGCGCGGCCGTCCTTCTTCCGGTTCGGCCCCGGGGCCGGGGTGTTCTGTTTCGTGACGGTCATACGCTCACGTCCTTGTGCGGCGCCCTCGACGGGTCTCAGCGTCAACGCCGTCAGCCGTGGCGTGGTCACGGCGTCCGGCCCGTACATCCCCGCGCAGAAGGCGTACCGCGCCGTACCCGGGGGCGGGGCACGTACTTCCGACCTGGCTGACGCTGTCCGCGTGGCGGGACCGTCACAGCATGGATTCGCGAACAACCGGGGTGCGCCAGGGCGCGCCACCACGGGGTACGGCCCCGGCGCAGTTCACCGTGCGGCTCAGTTCGACTCCGCGCGGGGCACGGCTCGCACGCTTGTCGGCCACCCGGTGGCTGGACGAGCACGGGGTGCCGTTCCGGGGTGCGGCGTCCCGTACGGCGGCGGTGGTCGTGGCGGAGCTGGCGTCGAACGCGGTGCGGCACTGCGGCGGCACCGGGCGCGATTTCCGGCTGCGGCTGGTGCTCGGCGTGGGGCCGTCGGCGGCGGGCGGGACGCTGCGGGTGGAGGTCACCGACGCGCGGGCGGACAAGCGGCTGCCGCCGGGGCTGCCGCAGTCGTCGTCGGGGCGCGGGCTGGTGCTGGTGAACGCTCTCGCGGAGCGCTGGGGGGTGCGGGTGAACGACGCGGTCACCAAGACGGTGTGGGCTCAGCTGAGGCTGCCGGCCAGCTCCGTCGCGGTGCGGGGCGGGCGGGAACGGGGGTGAGGGCGGCGTCAGTCGCGCAGTGCGGTCTTCACCAGGTGGGCCCACTGGGCGACGACGCGTTCGCGGCGGGCGGTGTCGTCGGTCAGCAGGTTGGCCAGGCCCAGGCCGCGGGCCATGTCGAGGAGGCCCTGCACGGTTTCGCGGACGCCCGGGCGCTGCTCGTCCACGCCGAGCAGTTCGACCGCCATGCGGTGGGTCTCCCGTCCGATGCGGGCCTCCAGGGCGGTGACGCGGGGCCCCAGTTGTGGTTCGTCGGCGGCGGCGACCCACAGGTGGAGGGCGGCGCGGAAGAGGGGGCCGGTGTAGAGGTCGACGAGGGTGCGTACGGCTGCGTGCGTGGTGGCGGGGGTGGGCAGTTCGCGCAGGGCTCTGGAGCGCTCTTCGGCCACGTACTCGACGGCGGCGGTGAACAGGTCCTCGCGGGTGGGGAAATGGTGCTGGGCGGCGCCCCGGGAGACGCCGGCGTGTTCGGCCACCACGGTGACGGTGCTGCCGGTCCAGCCGAGTTCGGCCAGGCAGGTCACGGCGGACTCCAGCAGCCGCTGCCGGGTGGCGCGGCTGCGGTCCTGCTTGGGGGCCGCGCCGCGCCCGCCGGCGGTTCGTTCCCGGGCCGCCCGCGCGTTCACCGCGCGGGCGTCTGCCGCACTGCCCATTCGGGCTCCCGTCGTTCGAGGAAGGCCGTCATGCCCTCGCGGGCCTCGTCCGACGCGAACAGCCGCGCGGACAGTTCTGCGAGGGTACCGGTGTCCCGGTCGAAGGCGGCCAGCACCTCCCGTGTGACCAGCCGTTTCGACTCGGCGAGCCCTTGCGGGGAGCCGCGCCGCAGCCCGTCCAGGACGGGTTCCAGCGCCTCGTCCACGTCGTCGGCGGCGAGGGTCACCAGTCCGATCCGGGCGGCCTCCTGCGGGCCGAAGCGTTCGCCCGTCAGGTAGTAGCGCGCCATGGCGCGCGGGTCGGTGCGCGGCAGCACCGTCATCGAGATCACCGCCGGGGCGACCCCGATCCGGGCCTCGGTGAAGGCGAACGTGGCGCCGGGGCCCGCGACGGAGATGTCGCAGGCGGCCAGCAGTCCCGTGCCGCCCGCCCGCACGTGCCCGGTCACCCGGGCGACGACGGGTTTGGGGAAGGCCACCACCGTGCGCAGCAGCCGGGCGAGGGCCAGCGGTGCGTCGGCCGGGGCCCCCGCCGCGCTCGCCTCGCCCAGGTCGGCGCCCGCGCAGAAGGTGGAGCCGGTGTGGGTGAGCAGGACGGCGCGGACGGTGTCGTCGGCGCCGGCCCGCTCCAGTGCGTCGTACAGCTGCGCCACCAGGCGGGTCGAGAGCGCGTTGCGGTTGTGCGGCGAGTCGAGGGTGAGGGTGCGGATGCCGTCGTGTGCGGCCTCGGTGACGAGGCTCCGCGCTGCCGTGCCCATCAGTACGACTTCGGCAGGCCGAGGGTCTGGTGGGAGACGTAGTTGAGGATCATCTCCCTGCTGACCGGCGCGATCCGGGCCACCCTGGAGGCCGTCACCATCGCCGCGAGGCCGTACTCGCGGGTCAGGCCGTTGCCGCCCAGCGTGTGCACGGACTGGTCCACCGCCCTGACGCACGCCTCGGCCGCCGCGTACTTGGCCATGTTCGCCGCCTCGCCCGCGCCGATGTCGTCCCCCTCGTCGTACAGGCGGGCCGCCTTCTGCGTCATCAGCCGGGCGCACTCGACCTCGATGTGCACCTGCGCCAGGGGATGCGCGATGGCCTGGTGGGCGCCGATGGGTTCCTTCCACACCTGCCGGGTGCGGGCGTAGTCCACCGCGCGGCCGATGCAGTAGCGGGCCATGCCCAGGGCGAACGCGGCCGTCATGATGCGCTCCGGGTTGAGGCCGGCGAACAGTTGGAGGAGTCCGGCGTCCTCGTCGCCGACCAGCGCGTCGGCGGGGAGCCGTACGTCGTCCAGCACCAGCTCGAACTGCTTCTCCGGAGCGCCGATCTCCATGTCGATCATGTTGCGGGTGAAGCCGTCGGCGTCCCGGGGGACGAGGAACAGACACGGTTTGAGCCTGCCCGTGCGGGCGTCCTCGGTACGGCCCACGATCATCGTGGCCTCGGCGATGTCCACTCCGGAGACGAACACCTTGCGGCCGGTCAGCAGCCAGTCGCCGGTGGCCGCCTCGCGCCGGGCCGTGGTGGTGATGCGGTGCGAGTTGGAGCCGGCGTCCGGCTCCGTGATGCCGAACGCCATCTTGCGGGTGCCGTCCGCCAGGCCCGGCAGCCAGGTGCGCTTCTGCTCCTCGGTGCCGAAGCGGGCTATCACCGTGCCGCAGATCGCCGGTGAGACCACCAGCATCAGCAGGGGGCAGCCCGCGGCGCCCAGTTCCTCCAGGACGATGGACAGCTCCTGGATGCCCGAGCCGCCTCCGCCGTACTCCTCGGGGAGGTTGACGCCGAGGTAGCCGAGTGCGGCGGCCTCGGCCCACAGTTCGTCCGTGTGCTTGCCGCTGCGGACCACGTCCGCGAAGTAGTCGCGGCCGTAGCGGTTGCCGAGCGCGGCGACGGAGGCGCGCAGCGCGCGCTGTTCCTCGGTCTCGATGAGGGCGGACATCGTGGCTCCTCGGGTCGTGGTGGGTGCGCGCACTGCGCGCGGGCGGGGCACGTGTGTCTCGTACGGGGGCGCTCCCCGGGGGCGCCCGGGGTCAGGCGGTGACGACCGCCAGCGGGGCGCCGACCTCGACCTGCTGGCCGACGGTCACATGGAGGGCGGTGAGCCGCCCGTCGGCCGGGGCGGTGATCCGGTGCTCCATCTTCATGGCCTCCAGCCACAGCAGCACCTGCCCGGCGGTGACGTCGGCGCCGGGCCGTACGCCGTCCGCGACCCGGACGACCGTGCCCGGCATCGGCGCCAGCAGCGAGCCCGGCTCCAGTGCCGTGTCCGGTTCGGGCAGCCGGGGCAGGCAGGTGAAGGCGTGCCGGCCGGCGAACACCCGCTCGCCGTGCACCGCGACCGGGTACCGGCGGCGCACTCCGCGGCTCTCCAGGACGACTTCGTCCGGCCGGGCCGCGACGACGCGCACCCCGGGTTCCTCCGCCAGCAGCGTGCCGCCCCTGCCCCACCGGTACCGCACCTCGTGCTCGCGGCCCGCGGCGTCGGTGTAGCGGCGGCTGGAGGGCGCGGAGGCGAGGTTGCGCCAGCCGCCGACGCGGGCGGCGAGCCGGGGGCGTCCCGGCCGGTCCCGTACGGCCTGTCCGAGCGCGGCGGCCAGCAGCGCGTGCGCCGTGTCGTCCTCGGTGCCGGGGGCGGTCAGCTCGGCCAGGTTGCGCTCGTAGAAGCCGGTGTCGAGGCGGGCGGGGTCGAAGTCGGGGTGCCGCAGGGAGCCGACGAGCAGATCGCGGTTGGTGACGGGCCCGTGCAGCGTCGCCCCGTCCAGCGCGCGGGCGAGTTTGCGGACGGCTGCGGCGCGGGTGGGGGCCCAGGCGACGACCTTGGCGAGCATCGGGTCGTAGTGGACGGGGATGTCGTCGCCGTCCTCCACCCCGGCGTCCACGCGGACGTCACCGGGCACGTGGAACCGCCACAGCCGGCCGCTCTGCGGGCGCCAGCCGGCGGCGGGGTCCTCCGCGTACAGGCGGGCCTCGACGGCGTGCCCCTGCGGCTCGGGCGGCCCCCCGGCGGGCAGCGGTTCGCCCTCGGCGACGCGGATCTGGTGCGCGACCAGGTCCGTGCGGAAGACGGCCTCCGTCACGGGGTGTTCGACCTGGAGGCGGGTGTTCATCTCCAGGAAGTAGGGGCGGCCCTCGCGGGAGAGCAGGAACTCCACCGTGCCGGCGCCCCGGTAGTCCACCGCGCGGGCCGCCGCGACGGCCGCCTCCTCCAGGGTGCGCAGCACCTCGTCGCCGAGGCCGGGGGCGGGGGCCTCCTCGACGACCTTCTGGTGCCGCCGCTGGAGGGAGCAGTCACGGGTGCCCAGCGCCCACACGGTCCCGTACGCGTCGGCGAGGATCTGCACCTCGACGTGGCGGCCTCCTTCCAGGTACGGCTCGACGAAGACCTCGCCGTCCCCGAACGCGGCGGCGGCCTCCGCGCGTGCCGCCTCGACCTCCGCTTCCAGATCGTCGATGCGGCGTACGACACGCATGCCGCGCCCGCCGCCGCCGGCCGCGGCCTTCACCAGAACGGGCAGCTCCCGCGCGGTGATCCGCTCCGGCTCCAGCGACGGCGGCAGCGGCACGCCCGCATGCGCCATGAGTTTCTTGGCGCCCGTTTTGGAGGCCATGGCCTCGATCGCCGCGGGCGGCGGCCCGATCCACACCAGCCCGGCCTCCTCGACGGCGCGGGCGAAGCCGGCGTTCTCGGAGAGGAAGCCGTAACCGGGGTGCACGGCGTCGGCTCCGGCGGCGAGCGCCGCCCGCACGATCAGGTCGCCGCGCAGATAGGTGTCGGCGGGTGCGTCGCCCGGCAGCCGCACGGCGGCGTCGGCCTCCCGTACGTGCGCGGCGCCGGCGTCCGCGTCGGAGTGCACCGCCACGGTGGCGATGCCCAGCGCGCGGCAGGTGCGGAAGACGCGGCGGGCGATCTCGCCGCGGTTGGCGACCAGTACGGAGTCGATCATTGCCTGCTCCCCTGCGGGCCGGTGGGTTTCCCTCATGCCGCTCACATCCGGAAGACGCCGAAGCCGCCGCGGGCCCCGGCCACCGGCGCACTGTGGATGGCCGACAGACAGATGCCCAGGACGGTGCGGGTGTCGCGGGGGTCGATGACGCCGTCGTCGTAGAGCCGCCCGGACAGGAACATCGGCAGCGACTCGCTCTCGATCTGCTGCTCGACCATGGCCCGCAGCCCCGCGTCGGCCTCCTCGTCGAACGGCTTGCCCTTGGCCGCCGCCGACTCGCGCATCACGATGGACAGCACCCCGGCCAGCTGCTGCGGGCCCATGACGGCCGACTTGGCGCTGGGCCAGGCGAACAGGAACCGCGGCTCGTAGGCCCGGCCGCACATCCCGTAGTGGCCCGCCCCGTAGCTGGCGCCCATCAGCACCGACAGGTGCGGCACCGTCGAGTTGGACACCGCGTTGATCATCATCGAGCCGTGCTTGACGATGCCGCCCTGCTCGTACTCCGTGCCCACCATGTAGCCGGTCGTGTTGTGCAGGAACAGCAGCGGGATGTCCCGCTGGTTGGCGAGCTGGATGAACTGGGTGGCCTTCTGCGACTCCGCGCTGAAGAGCACCCCCTGCGCGTTGGCGAGGATGCCCACCGGGTAGCCGTGCAGGCGCGCCCAGCCGGTCACCAGGCTCGCCCCGTACAGCGGTTTGAACTCGTCGAACTCCGAGCCGTCCACGATCCGCGCGATCACCTCCCGCGGGTCGAACGGCACCTTCAGATCGCCGGGCACCACGCCCAGCAGCTCCTCCGCGTCGTACAGCGGCTCCCGCACGGTGCCCGGGTCCGGGTCGGGGTGTGCCTTGCGCACGTTGAGACGGGCCACCACCCGCCGTGCCTGGCGCAGCGCGTCGTGCTCGTCCAGCGCGTAGTGGTCGGCCAGTCCGGAGGTGCGGGCGTGCATGTCGGCGCCGCCCAGCTCCTCGTCGTCGGCCTCCTCGCCGGTCGCCATCCGCACCAGCGGCGGCCCGCCGAGGAACACCTTCGCGCGCTCCTTCACCATGATCACGTGGTCGGACATGCCGGGGATGTAGGCGCCGCCCGCCGTCGAGTTGCCGAAGACGACCGCCACCGTCGGGATGCCCGCCCGCGACAGCCGCGTGATGTCCCGGAAGAGGGCACCACCGGGAATGAAGATCTCCTTTTGGCTGGGCAGGTCCGCACCGCCGCTCTCCACCAGGCTGACGCACGGCAGCCGGTTCGCGTACGCGATCTCGTTGGCCCGCAGCGCCTTCTTCAACGTCCACGGGTTGCTGGCGCCGCCGCGCACCGTCGGATCGTTCGCGGTGATCAGGCACTCGACGCCCTCGATCACGCCGATGCCCGTCACCAGCGAGGCGCCCGTCGTGTAGTCGGTGCCCCACGCCGCCAGCGGGGACAGCTCCAGGAACGGCGTGTCCGGGTCCACCAGCAACTCGATCCGCTCGCGGGCCGTCAGCTTGCCCCGCTCGCGGTGCCGCCGCACATACTTCTCGCCGCCGCCCTCCAGCGCCTTGGCCTGCTCCGCGTCCAGCTCGGCCAGTTTGGCCAGCATCGTCTCGCGGTTCGCCGCGTACTCCGGGGCGTTGGTGTCCAGGGCCGAGCGGAGGGCCCCCGCGCTCACGGTCACTTCAGCAATCCCTCCGGTATGTCCAGGTGCCGTGCGCGCAGCCACTCGCCGAGCGCCTTGGCCTGCGGGTCGAACCGGTGCTGCGACGCGACGCCCGCGCCGAGGATGCCGTCGACCACGAAGTTGAGGGCCGCCAGATTGGGCAGCTCGTAGCGGGTGACCGGCAGGTCACCCGTCTCCGGCAGCAGTGCGCGCAGCCGCTCGACGGTCAGGGTCTCGCGCAGCCACGCGTGAACGGCCGGGTCCGCGTCCCGCGCCCACACCCCGATGTTGGCGCTCCCGCCCTTGTCACCACTGCGCGCCCCGGCGACGGTGCCGAGCGGCACCCGGCGGGTCGCGGTGGGTACCGCGGCGGGGGGCGGGGCCGCGGGGTTGTTCGCGGGAGCGGGTGGGGCCGCGGGGTTGTTCGCGGAGCTGAGCCCGGGGGTTGGTGCCGGGGCCGGCTCGTGGCTCGGTGCCGGGGTGGGGCCCGGTGCCGGGGACGGTTCCGGAGCGGCCTCGGGTCCTGCTGCCGGAGCCGGCTCGTGGCTCGGTGCCGGAGCGGGCTCGTGGCTCGGTGCCGGCGCGGGCTCAGGGCTCGGTGCCGGGGCGAGCTCGTGGCTCGGTGCCGGGGTTGGGCCCGAGAAGGTCACGTCCTGGCGGGTGCCGTCCGGGAGTACCGCCACATGCGGCACCTGCGCCGCGTCCACGTACACCGCCTCGAACACCCCGTACGGCGCCCCGCGCGAGGGTGGCGCCGTCACGTGGAAGCCGGGAATGCTGGCCAGCGCCAGTTCGATCGCGGGGCCGGAGACGGCGCGGCCCACCACCTTTTCGTCGTCGTCCCGCACCACCAGCCGCAGCAGGGCGCTCGCCTCCTCCTGCACTGCGGCGTCCGCGTGGTCGGTGCGGGCGAGGCTCCAGGAGACCTCGCGGGGGCGGCGGCCCCGGTCGAGCGCGGCCTCCATCTGGGTGCGCACCAGCGCGGCCTTGGCCTCGATGTCGAGGCCGGTCAGCACGAAGGTGACCTCGTTGCGGAAGCCGCCGAGCCGGGTGAGGCCCACCTTGAGGGTGCCGGGCCGCGGCTCGCCCCGTACCCCTTCGATGCGGACCCGGTCGGGGCCCGCCTGGCTGAGCCGCACGGTGTCCAGGCGGGCGGTCACATCGGGGCCCGGATAGCGCGGGCCCGCCGTCTCGTACAGCAGCTGCGCGGTGACGGTGCCGACGGTGACCGCACCACCGGTGCCCGGGTGTTTGGTCACCACGGACGAGCCGTCGGCGTGGATCTCCGCGAGCGGGAAGCCGGGGTGCCGTACGTCGATGCCGTCCTGCGCGAAGAAGGCGTAGTTGCCGCCCGTCGCCTGGGTGCCGCACTCCAGGACGTGCCCCGCGACGACGGCGCCGGCCAGCCGGTCCCAGTCGTCGTCGGCCCAGCCGAAGTGCGCGGCGGCGCAACCGCTGACCAGGGCGGCGTCGGTGACACGGCCGGTGATCACCACCTCGGCGCCGGCCCGCAGGCAGGCGGCGATCCCGGCGCCGCCCAGATAGGCGTTGGCCGTCAGCACGCCCTCGCCCCAGTCGCGGGCGGCCAGCAGATCGTCGCCCTCCACGTGGGCGACCCGCACCGGTACGCCCACCCGCCGGCCCAACTCCCGTACGGCCTCGGCGAGTCCCGCCGGGTTGAGGCCGCCCGCGTTGGTGACCAGGGTGACGCCGCGCTCCTTGGCGAGCCCCAGCCCTTCCTCCAACTGGCGCAGGAACGTCCTGGCATAGCCGCGCGCCGGGTCGGCCAGCCGGTCGCGGCCGAGGATGAGCATGGTCAGCTCGGCGAGGTAGTCGCCGGTCAGGATGTCGAGGGGGCCGCCGGTCAGCATCTCGGAGAGGGCGTCGAAGCGGTCGCCGTAGAAGCCGGAGGCGTTGCCGATGCGCAGCACCCCGGCGGGCGCGCTCACGCCTCCTCCCGCCGCGCGCGGCCCTGCCCCGGTGGGCCGGCGAACGCCTGGGCGATGCCCAGCCACCGTTCGGCCTCGGCGCCCTCGGCGTGCACGTCCGCGTCGTCGCGGTGCAGCCGCTGGGTGACCAGCCGGCAGAAGTCGAGCGCGTCACCGGTCACCCGTTCCGCCGCGTCCGCCGGGCCGTGCGCCCACACCTCGCCGCCCGGCCCGGTGACCTCCACCCGGAACGGTGCGGCGGGCGGCCCAAGTCCGCGGGCGGCGTACGCGTAGTCGCGGGCCCGCACCCCGATCCGTACGACGTGCCGCAGCCGGGCGGTGGCCTCGCGGACCACGCCGAGCGCGTCGGCTACGTCCTCGCCGTGCGCCCACGTCTCCATCAGCCGCCCGGTCGCCATGCTGGGAGCGCTCATGGCCGTGCCGTACCAGGGCATCCGCGTGCCCTCGGGCAGGGCCGCCAGCGCGGCGGCGAGCGCGGTGGTACCGGCGCGCCACCCGGCGAGCAGCACATCGGGCGGGCGGCGGGCGCCGCGGGCCGCTCCCTCGTCGATGAAGGCGGCCGGGTCGGGCCCGGCCGTCAGCGCGGCGGCCTCGCGGCGGAACGCGTCGGGGTCGGTGGCGGCGAGCAGCGCCCGCTCGTCGGTCCACGCCAGGTGGGCGATCTGATGGGCGACGGTCCAGCCGGGCGCCGGGGTGGGGGTGGCCCAGCCGGCGGCCGGCAGGGCGGCCACCACGCCTTCCAGGGCTTCGGTCTCGGCCCGCAGGTCGTCCAGCACCTCGTCGAGCACCTGTGTCGGTTCCGCCACTGCCCGCCCTCCCGGGTCGCGCTCTCGGCGGGCAGGGCGCACCCGTGGGTGCGGCACCCCGCGTGGGGTCCCGGCCGCCGTCCGTGGCCCCGAGACTGACAGCCGCTCACAAAACAAGCAAGCGTGCTTGCATTACTTTTCCGCCATCGACAGCTCACGGGAAAGCCCGCGGGCGCGTGCGGGGCGGGGCGCGCGATGCGCCCTCGCTGTGACTCTCCTGCGGTGTGGCTAGGCGGGCAGGCGCCAGCTTGGCCCGTCGGGGGCAGCGAGCCAGGCGTGTTGCGCGTCAGGGGTGACGGTGAGGCCGAATTCGGTGGGGCCCGGGGAGGCGGCGTCCTGCCACAGGGCGAGGGCCTGTTCGATGGCGTCCCACAGCAGCACCGGGCCACCCTGCCTCACGGTCCAGCCGTCTCCGTCCGGGGTGAGGACGGCGAATGCATCGTTGCGGGCGTCGAGCACGTACGTGCTCACCGTGCCGTCGTCGGCGGGCAAGGAGAAGTGGCGGGCGTGCGGCAACGCGAGCTGAGCGACGAAACCGCTGTCCGGCATGGTCAGAACCTCGGGGCCGTACCTGGTGTCGCGGGTGGCGCCTTCGTCCGGGGCCGGGAGCATTCCGAAGCTTGCCGGTGCGTCCTGCTGTCGGGCCATCATGAAAGTCGGGTCTCCGGTGAGAAACCGGCCGTGCGCGGTGTGCTCGTCCTCGACGGTCAGTCGTACGAGGCCGAGGGAGCGCATCCAGCCGCGGAGCGTGGCGACGATCAGCCCGCCGGGGCGGGTCTGCCGCACCCATGCCGCAGGGATGCTCCGCACACCCATGGTGGCGATGGTGCGGTGCGCCGGCGGGCAGCCGGGGGCGCCGCCGAGGCCGTCGCCGATCAGGAGGCGGGGGCGGTAGCCGCACCGGGCGAGATTCGCGTCGGCGCGGGCGCTGACGTGCGGGTCGGTTTCGACGGAGGTGACACGGTCGTCGGCGAGGTAGTGACACATGAGTGCGGTCGAGTAGCCGGTGCCCGTCCCGTACTCCGTCACCCTGTGGCCCTCCTCGACTCGCAGGTCCTCCAGCATCCGTACGACCAGTGAGGGAAGGGTCGAGGACGAGGTGGGGTGCGCGTCGCTGACGGGCTGCGGGTCGGCCCAGTCGATTTCGCGGCCGTCGAACTGCGTGATCAGCGTCTCGTCGGCGTAAGCCAGCCGTAGCCACTCGTCGAGGCCGACGAGTTCGGGCGTGACGGGCACCCAGGTGGTGAGTCCGGGGGCGTCGGTCTCGGCGTAGAACCGGGGGACCAGTTCGTGCCGGGGGACTGCCTCGACTGCGGCACGCCAGCCGGGCGAGCGGAGCCGGCCTGCGGCGGCGAGCCGGTCGGCGAGCTGCCGCCGCAGTCCGGCCGCGATGCTCTCGACGTCAGGCTCGGTCATGGGTACCTCGTTCCAGTAGGTCTGCGAGGGCCGCGGTCATGGGCAGGCCGGTCGGTGGTTCCAGCCATGCCCACTGCCCCGACGGATTGCACTCGATGAACGTCCACTCGCCGGATGAGGACAGGGTGAAGTCGAAAGCGCCGAAGACGAGTCCGAAGTGCATCAGGTATGAGCGGATCCCGCGCGCGACGGCCGGCGGCGTGGTGATCGGCGTGTAGGTGTGAGTGCTGTAGTCGGTGCGCCAGTCGAGCAGGTCACAGTCGATACGCACCGCGAACAAGCGCTCGCCGATCACGGTCACGCGGATGTCGGCGGCCTTGTCCATACGTGCCTGGAACAGGTGCATGGTGCCGGAAACGCTCTCGTCGAGCTCATCGGCGGCGACCTCGGCGACGGGTAGGGTCTGCGCCTTGTCGTCGACGAGGTACAGCGGCACGGACAGCGGTTTGAAGATGACCCGGCCGTGTTCCTCGATGAAGGCGCGAGCGTCCTCGGGCCGGTTCGTGATGAGCGTGGGCGGCACGTCGAAGCCGGACGCCGCCGCGACGGCAAGCCCGGCAGGCTTGTACTCGGCGTCGCCGATGTGGTTGGGGTGGTTGACGTAGAGGCAGTCGGGCAGGGAGGCGAGTACGCCGCCGAGTCCGTAGCGGGCTTGCGCGACAGCGAAACGGGCGTCCTGCGGGTCGAGGTGCGGGAAGGCGAACCCGGACGGGCGCCGGTAGTACAGCGCCCGTACGCCGCCAAGCTCCGCGACGCGGGTCGGGGTCACCACGCTTCCGCCCCACCGTGCCGTGCCCCCGCCGATGCGGGCTGAGCACGACAGGGTTGCGGGGAAGTCTCCGGAGTCGAGCCGCACGACCGGAACGCCCCGGCCGTGCAGCTCGGCAATCACGAGATCCGCGGTCGGGTCGTCGAGGTTGGTGACGACCAGTACCGGACGAGGATCGGTTGTCACTGGTCGGTGTCGTTCCCCGTGTCGCTGTCGGGCGCGTCGCTGTTGCGGTCACCCTGCCCCGTCGTGCCGGTTGGCGGGTTGGTGCCCGAGGAGGTGCCGTGCCCCGGCGCCATCACGACCGCGCCGGCGGCGTCGAGGTAACGGGCGGTCTGTGTGCCGGCGTCCAGTTCGACGCGGGCGTACTGCGGGGCATCGACCGCCGGGTACGGGGCCAGCCTGCGCAGTCCCCACGGCGCGGGCGTCAGATGGCCATGCGGCAAGGGGCTGCCGGTGGGGAATCGGTCTGCGTGGTTGAACATCGCGGTCCCTTCTGTCGAGGATCGGTCGGGTTGTGCGTGCAGAACCCGCCCCGGCAGGCGCTCGACCTGTCCGAGGGCTACGGGCGGATGGCCCAGCCGGGGCGGGGTGGATCCCGCTCCCCTGCCGGGGGGGGTTGGTGGGAGAACCGGTTGACGGGTCATCCCCGGCAGGGGGCGGAGCCTTCACAGGTAGAGCTGTCGTTTGCAGTCCCGGCAGCACGTCTTGCCGCCGCGCTTCTCGGTCTGCCGGTGCGCACACGCATCGGTCCCGGTCATCGCGCCCCCCGCACCGGGCATCGCCGCGGGGTACAGCTCACGGCCCGGGCCGGTCGCACCGTGGCGGCCGTCGGGGCCCTCCGCGGGCAGGGCGCACGGCCGGGGCACATGGGCGGGTACGGCGAGCGAGGCGGACCGCACGGCGGGTTCGCCGGACCCGTCCCGGCCGTACGCCTGGACGCGCACCATGTGATCCAGCTCAGCGATGCACGGGCCGCAGGCGTACACGTCCCCCGTCGCGCCGGGCGTGGCCACCGAGCCGACCCACAAAACGGCCACGCCCTCACGGCGGCAGTACAGCCAACACGTGCCTGTCAGCCACGCGTTGCCGTCGCCCGACTGCGCGACCAGGGGCCACGCGTCACGCCAGGGACGCTCGACGGACGGGGCGAACATCACGCCGCTCCCCCGGCCGTCGGCGCGGGCCGGGCCGACTCCACCGGCACGCAACGGAACGGCCACCGGGTCACCGCGCCGCACCCCTCTCGATGACCGCCGCCAGCTGAAGGGCCACAGGCGAGGAGAACTCGCCGAGGGTCACCAGGGCGTACCCGGCGCCGTCCACACGCAGCGGGGGCCGGACATCCATCGCGGGAAGCTGGATGCCCGCCCGTCGCAGGGCTGCGCCGAGGGCGTCGCGTGCATCCTCGGCTTCCCTGATCTTCTTCCCTGCCGTCCACCGCTCCGTCGCCATGCCGTTCACTCCGTACGTGTCACTTGTCCGCGTGCTCTGCGTGACTACCTGCTCACACCTTGACCGCGAAGTGCCTACGCTCACCAGGGCTGAAGCCATTCCAACGGGACCGGAATAGCCGGGAGTTGAACAGGTGAGCGGAAGAGCTGACCAGACACGAGAGCCCTCGAACGGTGCCGCGTACTTCGGCGAGGAGGTGAAGGCGCTACGGGAAGCGATGGGACTGTCTCAGGGGAAGTTCGCCGACAGGCTCCACTACCAACAAGCGCAGGTCAGCAAGGTTGAGAACGGCACCGTGCTTGCCTCGGAAGCATTCGCGGAAGCCATGGACTGTGACCGGGGGGGACGACAGGACAGGGGCACGTGAACGGCTCCACAGCGGCCGTGCGTGGGTGGACGGCCACGTACGAGCGGCTTCGCGCTGCGGCCGAGTCAGAGGCCCGGTCACTGCGCCTTATCCACTCGATCATGGAGGAACACGCGAATGAAAAGCACACCGGACCCGTGTGACATGCGTTGGGTCAGCAGCACATACAGCGACGGCCAGGGAGGACAGTGCATCCAATGGGCACCCGACCACGCGTGCGCAACCGGTGAGTTCCTGGTACGGGACAGCAAGAACCCGAGCGGGCCCCGCCTCTCCCTGAGCCACGAAGGCTTCGCCAGACTCGTGGAGTTCGCCAAGCACCACGGGTGATCCGCACCCTCAACGGTTCCGACCAACCGGCCCTCGCCACGCGGCGAGGGCCGGTGCCATGTCGCCCACTCCGTGCGTATCACCAGTCCGCGTGCTTTGCGTGACTATCTGCTCACACCTCGACTGCGAAGTGCCTACGCTCACCGGGTCTAATGCCATTCCAACGCGACGGGTAAATGAGGGGGTTGAACACGTGAGCGAGGCGGCCGATCAGGCTCGTGAGCCCTCGAACGGGGCTGCGTACTTCGGCGAGGAGGCGAAGGCTCTGCGTGAAGCCCTGGGGCTGTCCCAGGGACAGTTCGCCGCTGAGCTGCACTACCGGCAGGCGCAGGTCAGCAAGGTCGAGAACGGCACCGTACTGGCGTCAGCGGCGTTCGCCGAGGCCATGGACCGGGTAGCCGGCACGCCAGGCGTGTACGCCCGGCTCCGCGCCAGACTGAGCAAGCAGGGGCACCCCGAATGGTTCGTGCCGTACATCGCTCTGGAGGAGTCCGCGAGCGGGATCACGGATTACTCGTGCACGTTCCTCACGGGCCTGTTGCAGACTCCGGAGTACGCGACGGCGGTCTTCCGCGCCGCACACCCACGGGAAACAGAAGCCCAGCTCAAAGAGCACGTGGAGCTACGTATGAGACGACAAGCGGTCATAGAGCGCGATGCTCCGCCCCTCTTGTGGGTTGTCGTCCACGAGGCCGTATTGCGTACGCGCGTCGGTGGCAGCTCCGTCATGATCAGGCAGCTTGAGCACCTGGCGACGCAGATGGCATCACCCCACGTCACGGTCCAAGTGCTGCCGTACAAAGCGGGTGCCTCGCCCAGCCACTTGCCCTTTACGCTGCTCTCGTTGAACGGCGCGCCCCACTCGGTCTACACCGAAACGCCCACCCATGGCGGCCAAGTGGACGACACATCTAGCGTGGTGGCGTCGGCCGTCGGCATGTTCGATCGGCTTCGCATGGCGGCACTGTCCGAGGAAGAGTCGCTAGCCCTGATTCGCGAGATCACGGAGGTTCACGCCAAATGAGCAGCACGCCCGACCCTCGGCCCATGCGATGGGTCAAGAGCACCTACAGCGGCGGAGACGGGGGCCAGTGCATCGAGTGGGCACCCGACCACGCGTGCGCGACCGGTGAGTTTCTGGTACGGGACAGCAAGAACCCCGACGGGCCCCGCCTCTCCCTGAGCCGCGAAGGATTCGCCTCACTCGTGGAGTTCGCCAAGCACCACGGGTGACCCGCACCCTCAACGGTTCCGACCAACCGGCCCTCGCCACACGGCGGGGGCCGGTGCCATGTCGCCCACTCCGTACGTGTCACTTGGGCACCGAGCCGCTCGCTCACGAAGCCTTCGGATTCCTTCCCGGGGGCCGCCGTCGCTGGACTGGCACCCATCCGGTTCCCTTGGCGTGAGGCGCGCCCGGCTTGTGCGGGCGATGCGGAACGGGAAGGGCTTCCGTAGGGCCCGGCGGGAACGTCAGTCCGTGTGCCTTCTCAGCCGGATTGATGGATGTCGGCAACGTCCAGGACGCCCCCTTGGGGTCTACTCTCAGCGGCACCGCCATGTCCGAGGCCCAGGGGCGCATCCGCAGCGTGGTCGTCGCACGCGGGGGCGGGGACGACGACGATGGCGACAGCAGTGGCGGCAGCAACGGCGACTGCGACCCGGTAGGGGACGGGGAGTGCTCACCCGGGTTCCCCAGCAGTTCGTGCAGCCCGAGGAACTGAGGGACAACATGTCACCCGACGCTGAGGCCCTGTGGGCGCTCGTGCGACCACACACCGGTGAGCAGCACTCCGTACGACCCACCACTCACGGACACGGCTCCGACGTTACGGCCCTCGTTGAAGGCGAGTACGGGCCTGTCTTCGTCAAAGCCTGCCGCAACCGTCCTGGGGGCCGGCGAGCCTCGATCGTCAGGGAGCGCTTGGTCAACCCTTCCGTGCGTGCCCTCTCTCCGGAACTGCGATGGCATGTCGAAGACGACGAGTGGATCGCGCTCGGGTTCGAGGCAGTCGAAGGACGTTCGGCGGACTTCGGTCCGGACTCGGGTGACCTCGGAGTAGTGGTCGGTCTGCTCGACGGTCTTCAGGAGGTCTCTCCGCCAGCCGAGGCCGAGGACTGGCAAGAAACCCGCTGGGACCGGTTCGCTCCCGAGGGAAGCGCCGAGATGTTCAGGGGTGACACGCTGCTCTTCACCGACGTCAACCCCGACAACTTTCTGATCGGGGAGCACCGGAGCTGGATCGTGGACTGGTCCTGGCCCACGCGTGGGGCGGGATTCATCGACCCCGCCTGCCTCGTCGTGCAACTCATCGCGGCCGGGCACACCGCCGGGCAGGCAGAAGGGTGGGCCGCGCGGTGCAAGGGGTGGGTGAACGCGACCCCTGCGGCAATCGACGCGTTCGCCATGGCCACCTTGCGCATGAACGAGCGGCAAGCAGAGCGCTTTCCCGAAGCGAGTTGGCTCGGGGACATGGTTGAGGCCGCCCACCGCTGGGCTGAGCACCGAGGCGTGGCTGAGGGGACTGGTACACGTCCCCAGTGAATGGATGAGTCCGCGTCGGCGTCGTGCCGGCGTGCCTCCTCCGACGCGGCGCACGCTGATCCGCCGGTCCTCGTAGCCACCACGCGGACACAGCGGCCACCAGCCATGCGGACGACGCGACGAACCCGGCCGACATCAAGTGCGCGGTTACCTGGGCGGCCAAGGCCAAGGTGAGGGTCCCAGCAGCCCCTAGCGTGGTGACGAAAGCCGTCGACATGTTCGATCGGCTTCGCATGGCGCCACCGTCCGAGGAAGAGTCGCTAGCCCTGATTCGCAAGATCACGGAGGAGCACGCCAAATGAGCATCACACCCGACACCCAGCCCCTGCGGTGGGTCAAGAGCACCTACAGCAACGGCCAGGGGGGCGAGTGCATTGAGTGGGCACCGGAGCACGCGGCGGCCACGGGTGAGTTCCTGGTCCGTGACAGCAAGGACCCGAACGGCCCGCACCTGACCCTGTCCCGCGAAGGCTTCGCCGCACTCGTGGAGTTCGCCAAGCACCACGGGTGACCCGCGCCCCCATCGCCTCCGACCAACCGGCCCTCGCCACGCGGCGGGGGCCGGTGCCATGTCGGCGCCGGGCCGGGCACTCCGCGCAGCAGCCCCCGGAAACAGGGGGCCCGGAGTGCAAGGCGGCACTTTTCCCCGGCTGCCCTCGCGGGTAACTCCCAGCGGACGGGCGCGCGGCAGCGCGTGACCGGCGCCCTGGCGCACCCGGCGCGCGACCGGTACGTACGACCCGTGCGTACGCCTCGTACGCACGACCGGTACGCGGGGCCGGGCGCCACGCCACACGAAAGCGCCCAGCACGAGAAGCCCCGCCCCGGAACGCCCCGCACGAGAACGTCCGCACGAGACCGCCCCCACCCGGACGGGAAGCGCACACGACAACAGCCCCGTACGCACCGCGATGCCCCGCGCACGGCGGGAAAGGTCCGTACCAGCGCCACCCGTCCGCACCGCGACAGGAAGGGATCCAGCGTGGCCGCGACGCGAAGCTCCGAGCGTTGGCACCGCACCATGCCGCTGCACCGCCTCGACGTCCCCGCACCCCGCGTGCTGCCGTTCGCCATCGGCACGTTCGACACCATCGGCCCGCTCTCCCGGGCCGCCTACCCGCACCGGCACACGTTCTACGAGATCGCCTACGTCACCCGCGGCAGCGGCACCCACGTCATCGACCTGTGCCGCTGGCCGCTGCGCCCGCCCCACCTGTGCGTCGTCACCCCGGGCCAGACCCACCACTGGAACCAGCGCGAACAAGTGCACGGCTGCGTCGTGCTGTTCGACGACGCGTTCCTGCTGGCCCACCCCGGTGACCGGGAACTGCTCAGACGGCTGGGCGAACATCCCTCCCTGCCGCTGTCCCCGCCCGACGCCGACCGCGTGGAGGGACTGCTGGCCGGTATGCGCGGCGAGTACGCCGAGAAACGGCGCGGCACCCTCACCGTCCTCCAGGCCTATCTGCACATCCTGCTGGTGCACGCCGACCGGCTGACGCCCGACCCGCACACCGGCGCCGAGCCCGCGGGCGACGAGGAGAACGGGTGCGGGCAGCGGTCAGCGGCCGTGGCGGGGCAGTTCGTGCGGCTGCTGGAGCAGCCCGGTGCCGCCGGGGCCCGCACCGTCGGCGGCTGCGCCGCCGAGCTCGGCGTCTCCGTCGGCTATCTGACCGCCGCTGTGCGGGCCGCCACCGGACGCACCCCCGGCCGGCTGATCCGGCACGCGCAGGTGCTGGAGGCCAAACGGCTGCTGGCCGGCACGGCGATGACGGTGCGCCGGGTGGCGCACGAGGTCGGATTCGAGGACGCCGCCTACTTCTGCCGCTTCTTCCGGCGGGAGACCGGCGCCAGCCCCGGCCAGTTCCGCCGCGAGGCCCGCGAGTCGCCCGTCGCGTCGAAAAGCACCACGGTCCGGTAACTGAGTCCATCGACCCCGGCCGCACGCGCCCGTAGCGTCATGGCCACTCGGCCGAACCGGCCGGACGCGTCCGTCCCCCGCACTTCCCCCACCTCAGGAGAGCGAGGAACGACCAGTGGACGACAAGCCAGTGGACGACGAGCGCGGCGCCGACAGCCCCTCCCGCCGCATCAGCCGCAAGAGCGTGCTGCGCGCCGCCATGGCCGCCGCCCCCGCGGCGGTCCTCCTCGGCGCGGGAGCGGCCGGTGCGGCCCCCGCGCTGGCCCGCGACCGGGTCGGAGAAGGGCAGCGGCTGGAGCCCACGCCCACCTGTGACGACGGCGACGAGCCGACACCGCCCCAGATGGAGGGCCCCTACTTCAAGCCCAACTCGCCCCAGCGGAGCAACCTCGTCCCGCCCGGGCTGCCCGGCACCCCGCTGACCGTCAGCGGATACGTCTTCGGCCTGGACTGCCGGCCGCTGTCCCGGGTCCTCCTCGACTGGTGGCAGGCCGACCCGAACGGTGCCTACGACAACATCGGCTTCCGCTTCCGGGGCCACCAGTACACCGGCGCCGACGGCTCCTTCCGGCTGACGACGCTGCGGCCCGGCCTCTATCCTGGCCGCACCCGCCATCTGCACGTCAAGGTCCAGGCGCCGGGCCAGCGCATCCTCACCACCCAGCTGTACTTCCCGGGTGAACCCCGCAACAACACCGACCCGATCTTCGACTCCCGGCTGCTGATGACCGTCCAGCAGCAGGGCAGCCAACTGGTCGGCTCGTTCGACTTCGTGGTCATGGGCAACTGACCGGACGAAGGCCTTCAGCGGTCCCAGGCACCTGACCGGACAGCCGTCTGTCAGGTACCTGGGACCGGTGCTGCATACGGGGACGGTGAGCCGCACGAGCCCCACGGGCCTGCCGCCTGGCCGATCGCGACCACGCTGTCACTCAGAGCGTCTACCCTGCTGCACATGTTGCTTCGGTTCCAGCTACCACGGTCACCGCGTCGTCGCGTCGCCCGGTTCTACGCGCGACACTCCTGGACCGATGTGTCAGCACCGGCCTGGGGGCATGATGCCGGGTCCGCCCGCCTGATCGTCCCGCGCGTTCCGACTCGATAGGTTCATCCGATGCCCGGCCGTCTCCTGGAACTCCATGTCGAGAACTTTCGCAGTCTGCGCGACGTAACCATCCCACTCGGCCCGTTGACCGTACTGGTGGGGCCCAACGGAGTCGGCAAGTCGAATGTGTTGAAGGTTTTCGATTTCCTGGCTGCGATCATCCGCACGGACCTCCGTCCCGCGCTGGATGAACGAGGAGGCTTCGATGAAGTGGCCTTCTGGGGAGGCGAAAAGCCCCCGACCACATTGAAGATCCACATCAAAGCCACCTGGACAACGCATGCGAGTCGTAACGCGCCGGACGAGTACTCGCTGACGATCCGCAGGCGCGCTTCCTCCAGGCCGAGCAACGCCGACTCCTACACCCTGTCGCGTCAGGAACGCTTCGCATTCAAGCGGACCGGTGGAAGAGGGCGCCGGATCGCCGTCACCGGCGAAGAGGCCCGGGTACTGGAAGGGCAGGCCGGACGGGAGTCCGACAGCGGGAGCTTCAGCATCCAGCGTCTGAGCAGCGGGCTGTCGACCTTGCCGCGGTTGGGCCGGGCAGACGGGGGCGAGGAAGTGACACGCGTCGCGGACCGGCTCTCCTCCTTCCGGGTGTTCGACGTGGATGTCTCCGCGGCCCGGCAGCCCACGAGGGCCCGTTCGACTCTCGCCGCCAGCCTGGAACCGCACGCTGAGAACCTGGCGGCCTTCCTGGTTCAGCTCAGCGCCGATGAGGATCGCTGGAGACTGCTCACAGAGGATGCGCGCAGGCTGCTTCCGCAGTTGGAGGCCATCGAGTTCGAGCAGGTCGGCGGTTATGCCGACCGTCTCGCTGTCGTGCTGCACGAAAAGGGGCTCCGCCGCACGACTCCCCTGGCGGATGCTTCGTTCGGCACGGTGCGACTCCTGGGCTTGCTCGCCATGTTGTACGACCCGAACCCGCCCGCTCTCACCTGCGTCGAAGAAGTCGACCACGGCTTGCACCCGCAAGCACTCGAACTGATCGTGGAGAGAATGCGTGAGGCTTCTCGGCGCACACAGTTCATCGTGGCCACCCATTCCCCGGCTCTCGTGGACCGGCTGAAGCCGAGCGAGTTCATCGTCTGCGATCGCGACGACAGCGGCGCTTCCATCATTCCGGCCCTGTCGGAGGGGGAAGTCCGAAGCATTGTGGCCGAAACCGGTGATCAGCCCCTTGGGGAGCTGTGGTTCTCCGGGGTACTCGGGGGAGACCTGACGGAGGACGAACTGTGAGCCCGAGGCGCACGGCGAACGCTCCGGGAAAAAACATAGTCGTCCTCGCGGGTGAAAGCTCCAACGACCGTCGCATCCTGGCTTCCTTCATCAAGGCGACCCGCCCGGATCTCGCTTCCGCCGTCGTGCTCGCAGAGATCACCGATCCCGTCAGACTCCGAAAAAAGTCCGGCACCGAACTGATCGCCTCTGCGAGCACCCTGGTGAAGAAGGCCCGGGGGAAAGCGAAACTCAAAAACGGGAGACTTGTGGGCATAGCGGTCCACGAGGACATGGATGCCTGCCCGGGACCCACGTACGACCGTGCACGCAAAGCCGTTTCCAGTGCCCTGTCCAAGGCGTCCGGCGGCACCTGCGAGTCGGTCTACGCCCTGGCAGCGGCGGAGACCGAGGCCTGGCTCCTGCTCTTTCCGGCCGCATTCTCCCTCCACAACCCGTCCTGGTCCTTCCCAGTGGCGTGGAAAGGAAAGGACACGGGCCGACGGCAGACTCCCAAGGAAGACCTCGAAGTCGTGCTCAAGAATCCCCGCTACCGGGAAAGCGACGGGCCTGAGATAGCTTCCAAAGCACTCGCACACGGTTTACTCGCAGAACCCGACGGTTCCAACCGCTCCTACAGCGACTTCATCGCGGATCTGTCCGGGTGGCCCGTGCTGGGCCGCTGAGCAGCGTGTGACAGCGAGCCTGACGGCGCGAGCTCCCGGCAACAGGGACATCGGCTCGCGGTGGCGAAAGACGCACCCTGCACGGAAAGCAAGGGGCACGCATGAGCGCCCCCGCCACCTTCACGCCGGTGACGGGGGGGCGGTGGGCCCGGCTCCGCTCAGCCGGTCAGGTGGTCCGCCAGCACCTCCGCCAGGTGGCGGCTGCGGTAGCCGCCCAGTTGTGCCAGTTGGGTGCGGCACGAGTAGCCGTCCGCGAGCAGGACCGTTCCGGGGGCCGCCTGTCGTACGGCGGGCAGCAGCTGGTCCTCGGCGCAGGCGACGGACACCTCGTAGTGGCCCTTCTCGAAGCCGAAGTTGCCGGCCAGACCGCAGCAACCGCCGCTCAGTTCGCCGGTCAGTCCGGCCCGCTGCCGCAGTTCGCGGTCGGCGGTGTCGCCGATGACGGCGTGCTGGTGGCAGTGGGTCTGGCCGGCGACGGGGCGGTCGATGCGGGGCGGCTGCCAGTCGGGGGCCAGTTCCTGGAGGGTCTGCGCGAAGGTGCGGACCGCTCGTGCCAGGCGCTTCGCGCGGGGGTCCCCGTCCAGCAGTTCGGGCACGTCCGTGCGGAGCGCCGCCGCGCACGGCGGCTCCAGCACCGCGACGGGCAGCCCGGCGTCCAGCGCCGGCTCGATCCGGTCCAGGGTGCGGCGCATCACCGCGCGGGCCCGGTCGAGCTGGCCCGTGGACACGTACGTCAGCCCGCAGCACACCTGCTTCGGCGGGACGACGGGACGCAGGCCCGCGTCCCGGAAGACCCGCACTGCTGCCGAACCCGCCTCGGGCGACAGGTAGTTGGTGAAGGTGTCGGGCCACAGCACGACCGGCTTCCCGGACTCCTGCGCGCGGCCCGGCTGCGCGCGCCACCAGCGGGTGAAGGGGGTGCGGGGCAGCGCCGGGATGTCCCGTTCGGCGGCGAGCCCGCCCAGCCGTTTGGCGAGGGCCGCCAGGGGCGGCACCGCGGCGCCCGCGTTCAGCAGCGGTGCCGTGCGCGTGGCGGCGGCCAGCCGCAGCCAGCGCGGCAGCCGGCCCATCGAGTAGTGCGCCATGGGGCGGCGCCTGCCCGGGTGCGCGGCGTCGCCCTCGTGGTAGTGGTGCAGGAACTCGGCCTTGTAGGTGGCCATGTCCACCCCGACGGGGCAGTCGCTGCGGCAGCCCTTGCAGGACAGGCACAGGTCGAGGGCGTCGTGCACCTCCTCGGACTGCCAGCCGCCGGTCACCACCTCGCCCGCCAGCATCTCGTGCAGCAGCCGCGCCCGGCCCCGCGTCGAGTGCTTCTCCTGGCCGGTCGCGCGGAACGAGGGGCACATCACGCCCGCTCCCGCCACGGTCTCGGTGCGGCACTTGGCGACGCCCACGCAGCGGCGTACGGCGGCGGAGAAGTCACCGCCGTCGTGCGGGTAGCCGAAGGCGACGTCCACCGGCTCGCGCGGCAGCGGCGCGAACCGCAGGTTGGCGTCCAGCGGTTCGGGCCGCACCAGCACGCCCGGGTTGAGCCCGCCCGCCGGGTCCCACAGGTCCTTGAACCGGCCGAAGAGGGCGACCATCTCCTGCCCGTACATGCGGGGCAGCAACTCGGCGCGGGCCTGGCCGTCGCCGTGCTCGCCGGAGAGGGAGCCGCCGTGGGCGACGACGATGTCGGCCAGCGCGGTGGAGAAGTCGCGGAACGTCGCGATGCCGGCCGCGTCCAGCAGGTCGAAGTCGATCCGGACGTGGATGCAGCCGTCGCCGAAGTGCCCGTAGGGCAGCCCGCGCAGCCCGAACTCGCGCAGCAGCTTGCGGAAGTCCCGCAGATAGGCGCCGAGCCGGTCCGGGGGCACCGCGCAGTCCTCCCAGCCGGGCCACGCCTCCGTGCCGTCCGGCATGCGGGTCGCCGTGCCGGAGGCGTCCTCGCGGACCCGCCACAGGGCGCGCTGTCCGGCCGGGTCGGTGACCAGGGTGTGATCGGTGCTCTCCTCGGCCGCCGCACGGCACAGCCGCTGGGCCGCGGCCTTCGCCTGGGCCGCGTTCTCGCCGCCGACCTCCACGAACAGCCAGGCGCCGCCCCGCGGGAGGGCGGCGCGGTCGGCGTCGCCCACCAGGTCGTCGGCCATGCCCTCGACGGTCAATGGACTGTGCGGCAGCAGCCCGGCCGCCGCCTGGGCGGCCACGCTCTCGTCGGCGTACCCGAGGACGGCCAGCACGCGCGCGGCCGGGGCGGGGACCAGCCGGACGGTGGCCCGGGTGAGCACCCCGAGGGTGCCCTCGCTGCCGGTGAAGGCCCGCGCCCAGTCCTCGCCCTTCTCGGGCAGCAGCTCGTCCAGCGCGTAGCCGGAGATCCGGCGCGGCAGCTGCGGGAAACCGGTGCGCAGCCGGGCCAGCTCGTCCCGGACGAGGGCGCGGACGGCCGACCGCAGCGGGCCGGGAACGCCCTCGCCGCCGCGGGCCAGGCGGGCCCGCTCACCGCCGTAGGTGAGCACGTCCAGCTCGCGCACGTTGTCGGCGGTGGTGCCCCAGGCCACCGAGTGGGAGCCGCAGGAGTTGTTGCCGATCATCCCGCCGAGGGTGCAGCGGCTGTGCGTGGAGGGGTCGGGGCCGAAGGTGAGGCCGTGGGGGGCCGCCGCGTTCCGCAGGTCGTCCAGGACGACGCCGGGCCGGACCACGGCGGTGCGGCTCGCGGGGTCCAGCTCCTCGACGGCGCGCATGTGGCGGGTGAAGTCGAGGACGACGCCGAGCCCGGTGGCCTGCCCCGCGATCGACGTGCCCGCGCCCCGGGGCACCACCGGCACCCCGTGGTCACGGCAGACGGCCAGGACGGCCGCCACGTCGTCCTCGTCACGCGGCGCGACCACACCCAGCGGGACGCGGCGGTAGTTCGAGGCGTCCATCGTCACCAGCGCTCTGTCCTGGGCGCCGAACTCCACGTCGCCGCCCACCGCCGCCCGCAGTGCTCTCTCCAGGTTCCGTGCGTCTGCCATGGCCTCAGCGTGCCTGCCGGGACGGCCGGGGCGCTGCCCCCGCAACGGCACGAACACCTGTGTCCCGGATCACGTTCGGGTGACCCGGCGGCGGCGTCAGGGCGCGGCGGCGAACGGGTCCGGGGCGGTGAAGCCCTCCAGGAGCCGGGCCGGCGCCGCCTGCTGCCAGGAGTCGACGACGATGTCCCGCAGCTCCGTCATGTCCTCCAGGGCGGCGAGCCGGGCCCGCACCCAGTTCGAGGACGCCTCGTGCGGCGGCACCCAGAACTTGTGCGGCTCGGCGGCGATCAACTCCTCCCGCTCGTGGCGGGGGCAGCGGACCGCGAACGACGACTCGTCGTCCGGCATCGTCAGGAACATCTTCCCGGCGACCCGGAAGGTGGGCATCGCCCAGGCGATGACCTCCTTCGTCCCGGGCAGCGCCAGGGCGAGCCGCCGGACGTCGTCGGGGCCGGGTCGCGGTCCAGTCATGGCGTCAGCCTAGACGCGGGGACCGACAGCCCCCGCTGTCCACCTCTCGTCTCAGGCGGTGGACGTTCCGCGATGCGGATGCCCGCGCGGCACTAGTCTGGGTTCGTGGCTGATCTCCAGATTCCCGCTGACATCAAGCCCGCCGACGGTCGCTTCGGCTCGGGCCCCAGCAAGGTGCGCCCGGAGGCGCTGCGCGCCCTGGCGGCGACCGGTACCTCCCTGATGGGTACCTCGCACCGCCAGGCGCCGGTCAAGAACCTGGTCGGCAGTGTGCGCGAGGGCGTCCGGGCCCTCTTCTCACTGCCGGAGGGGTACGAAGTCGTCCTGGGCAACGGCGGTTCCACCGCGTTCTGGGACATCGCGACGCACGGCCTGATCTCCACCCGCTCCCAGCACCTGTCGTTCGGCGAGTTCTCCTCCAAGTTCGCCAAGGCCGCCCAGCAGGCGCCGTGGCTCCAGGAGCCCAGCGTCATCTCCAGCGACCCGGGCACCCACCCCGAGGCGCGCGGCGAGCAGGGCGTGGACGTCTACGCCCTCACCCACAACGAGACCTCCACCGGCGTGGCGATGCCGCTGGCCCGGGTGCCCGGCGCGGACGACGGCGCGCTCGTCCTGGTGGACGCCACCTCCGGCGCGGGCGGTCTGCCGGTGGACATCACCGAGACGGACGTCTACTACTTCGCGCCGCAGAAGTCCTTCGCCGCCGACGGCGGGCTGTGGATCGCGGTCTTCTCCCCGGCCGCCGTCGAGCGGGCCGAGCGCATCGCCGCCTCCGACCGGCACATCCCGGCGTTCTTCGACCTGGGGACGGCGATCGACAACTCGCGCAAGAACCAGACGTACAACACCCCGGCGCTGGCCACGCTCTTCCTCCTCGACGACCAGCTGAAGTGGCTGAACGGCCAGGGCGGTCTCGACTGGGCCGTCCAGCGCACCGCGGACTCCTCCTCGCGGCTGTACGCGTGGGCGGAGAAGGCGTCGTTCGCGGCGCCGTTCGTGACCGACCCGCAGCAGCGTTCGCAGGTCGTCGGCACCATCGACTTCGACGAGGACGTGGACGCCGCCGCCGTGGCGAAGGTGCTGCGGGCCAACGGTGTCGTGGACACGGAGCCGTACCGCAAGCTGGGCCGCAACCAGCTGCGGGTCGCCATGTTCCCGGCCATCGAGCCGGCCGACGTCGAGGCGCTGACCGCCTGCGTCGACTACGTGATCGAGCACCTGTGACAGGTCCGGCGCACAGCTGACCGGCACACAGCTGACCGGTACGGAAGAGACCCACGCGGGGCGGGCCACACGGTGGCCCGCCCCGCGCTCGTCTTCACACCGGCCCTGCGGGCTACCGGCCCAGCCGCTGGAAGCGGCGGACGGCCAGCGGCAGGAAGACGGCCGTCAGGGCGAGCGGCCACACCACGGCCATGAGCAGGGCGTGCTCCTCGATCCAGCTCCCGCCGCCGGGCACGGGGTTGCCGAACAGGTCCCGTACGGCGTTGGCGGTGGCCGACACCGGGTTCCACATGGCGAGGGTGCCCAGCCAGTCCGGCATCAGGGAGGGCGGGGTGAAGACGCTGGAGATCATCCCGAAGGGGAAGGCGACGGCGAACAGATTGCCCGCGCTCTCCTGGTTCTTGGCCAGCAGACCGAGCAGCACCCCCACCCAGATGAGGGCGAAGCGCAGCAGGAGCAGCAGGGCGAAGGCCGCGAGGGCCGGGAAGAGCCCGTCGTCGGGGCGCCAGCCGACGACGAGGGCGATGGCCGCCATGACCGCGAGGTCGAGCGCGGCGTGCAGGACGTCGGAGACACCGCGTCCGGTGACCACGGCGGAGGAGGCCATCGGCATGGCCCGGAACCGGTCGGTGACGCCGCGCTCCTTGTCGACGACGACGGCCATGGCGGTGTTCATGAACCCGAAGGCCATCGTCATGGCGAACATCCCGGGCATGGCGTAGTCCTTGTAGGACACGCCCTCACCGACCTCCATGGCGCTGCCGAAGACGTAGACGAACAGCAGCACGGAGACGATCGGGAAGCCGAGCTGCCAGGCCACCAGCGACGGCTGCTTGACCAGGTGTGTCAGATCTCGGCGGACGATCGTCCAGCAGTCGGCGACGGCCCAGTACAGCCGGCGGCCGGCCCCGTCGTCGGCGGGGAGCGGCACGGGGACGGAGTGGGTGGCGGTGCTCACGCGGCGGCCTCCGTGGCGGGCTGCGGCACATCTGTGCCGGCTCCGGTCAGGGTCAGGAAGACCTCGTCGAGGGTGGGGCGGCGCAGCCCCAGGTCGGCGACGGCGACGCCGGCGTCCTGGAGGTGGCGCGCCACATCGGTGAGGGCGGGCACCCCTTCGGCGACCGGCGCGTGCACGCGGAGCGTGGCCTCGTCGGTGCTGGGTGCGGTGCCGCTCCCGGCGACCCGGGCGACGGCGGCCCTGACCGCGGGCAGGTCGCGGGCCTCGGCGGCGACGACTTCGACGCGGTCGCCGCCGATGGCCCGTTTCAGCCCGGCGGGGGTGTCCTCGGTGATGTTGCGTCCGTGGTCGACGACGACGATGCGGTCGGAGAGCTTGTCGGCCTCGTCCAGGTAGTGGGTGGTCAGCACGACCGTGGTGCCCTGTGCCGTCAGGCCCCGGACTGTCTCCCACACCTCACTGCGGCCCCGCGGGTCGAGGCCGGTGGTCGGCTCGTCCAGGAAGAGCACCTCGGGCGCCAGGATCATGCTGGAGGCCAGGTCGAGGCGGCGCCGCATGCCGCCGCTGAAGTGCTGGGGCTGCTGGTCGGCGGCGTGCGCCAGACCGAACGCCTCCAGGAGTTCGTCCGCCCGGCGCCGGGCGTGTGCCGGGTCCAGGTGGAAGAGGCGGCCGAACATCCGCAGGTTCTGCCGGGCGGTGAGGATGCCGTCCACGGCGGTGTGCTGTCCGGTCAGCCCGATTCGGCGGCGCACGTCGCGGGGGCGGCGCCCGACGTCGTACCCGGCGACGGTGGCGTGCCCGGCGTCGGCCCGGGTGAGCGTGGTCAGCACCCGCACGGCGGTGGTCTTGCCGGCGCCGTTGGGGCCGAGCAGCCCGTAGACCGTGCCGCGCGGGACGGCCAGGTCGAGACCGTCGAGGGCGTGGGTGGCGGGTGCCCCGCGCCCGCCCCCGTACGTCTTGCGCAGTCCCTCGGCCACGACGGCGTACGAGGACGACGCGGCGGCGGGCGTGGTGGGCGGTGGTGGTTTCATGCATCCCCTCCTGGAAACCGAGTACGCCGTACCCAGATAAAAAAGCGTACAGCCTACGCAGTCGAGCGCAAGGGGATTTCCTACGATGACCGCACCATGACGAGCGACCACCCCACGGACCACGAGACCGGACTGACCCGCCTCCGCCGCAGCCTCGACCTGCTGTGGGGCCGTACGGGCAAGGACCGGCCCGCACGCGGGCCCAAACGCGGGCTGACGCTCCAGCAGATCGTGGTCACCGCCGTCGCCCTCGCCGACCGCGAGGGGCTGGCCGCCCTGTCCATGCGCCGGGTCGCGGCCGAACTGGGCGTCGGCACCATGTCCCTGTACCGCTACGTGCCCGGCAAGGACGAACTCGTCGCCCTGATGGTCGACCACGTCCAGGACCCCGCGGGCGACGAACCGGACAGCCCCGTCCACCAGGACTGGACCGGCCTCCTGGAGACGGTCGCCGAACGGACCTGGGAGCTGTACACCGGCCACGCCTGGCTGATCCAGGTGAACACGGCCCGCCCCGTGATCGGCCCCCGCTCCATGGCGTGGCTCGACCGCGCCCTCGGCGCACTGGAAGGACTGCCCCTCAGCGGGCAGGAGAAGATGGCCGTCCTCACCGGCCTCGAACACCTGGTGCTGGGCGCCGCCCGCACCCACGTCCTCCACCACCAGGCCGCCCAGCACTCCGGGGTCAGCGACAAGGAGTTCTGGAGCACCCAGGAGCCGTACATGGTGCGCGGCATGGAAGAAGGCGCGTTCCCCCGGCTCGCCGGCCTCCCGGAGGACTCCTTCGCCGGGGACGCCGTCGAGGCCCTGCGGTTCGCCGTACGGGCCCTGCTCGACGGCTTCCGGCGCCTGGTGGAGGAACGCACCGCGGACTGAACGAACGCGCCACGGGCCGAACGCGCCACGGCCGAACACCCGGGCGGGGCCGGCCGTGGTGTCGGGCGTGGTGTCGGCCGTGGCGCCGGGCTCAGTCGCCGCGGCGGCGGAAGAGGCGGCGCAGCCCCCACCACACGGCGAAGGCCGCGACGAGGGTGGCCGCGCCCAGGCCGAGCGTACGGTTGTTCTCGTCGTCGGAGCCGCCCCCGCCGCCGTTCCCCTGCGAGCCGCCGGAGTTCTCAGCGTCCTCCTTCTGCACGGACGACGGCACGGCCTTGCCGGTCAGCCGGACGGGCTCCACCGGGCTGCGGACCCCCTCGGAGCCGAACATCAGGGTCCGGCCGTCCGGGGTGAAGGTCACCGACTCGCCCTGGCGCTGCAACGGCACCGGCAAGGAGGAGATCTTCTCCGGCTTGCCGTCCCGCCACCGGTAGGCGTAACCCGAGAAGTAGCCGCGCAGCACCAGGCGGCTGCCGTCGGGCGAGAACGCCCCGTCGGTGGCCTCGAAGTCGATGTCGGAGACCCGCGAGAAGGTGTTGACGGCGCCCGGCGTCAGCTCCTTCGGCCCCGCGTACACCCCGGCCTTGCCCTGCGCGTTCTTGCTGGCGATGTAGACCCGCCCCGTCTTGGGGTGGACCATCAGCGACTCGGCGTTGCGCGGGCCGTCGGCGTAGCGCACGGTGTAGCGGGTCGGGGTGACCGTCACATCGCCGTCCAGCCGCTTCGGTTCGGGGAAACGGTAGATCCACACCTCGTTCCAGGTGCCGTCGAGGTTGTCGCCGATGTCCCCGACGTAGATGTCGCCGTCCGGGCCGATGGAGATCGCCTCCACGTCCCGCGGGTCGATCCCCCGCATCGTCACCCGGGCGACGGTCTTGCCGGTGCGGCCGTCCACGGCGTACACGTACGGGCCGTCGTCGGAGTCGTTGTGCGTCCAGTAGACGCCCTTGTGGGTGTGGCTGGCGGCCAGGCCGCTGGACTCGGTGATGCGGGAGTCCTCGATGGTGAACCCCCGCGGCTCGTCCGCCGCTTCGGCCGCGACGGCGGTCAGCCCCACGGCGGACAACGCCAACGCCGTCACCCCGGCCGTCCGGGCCACCCAGGGCACCCACCGTCCCGCAGCGGACGGACGCTCTCGCACAGACATGATCCCAAGTGTCCAGCATCACGGTGCGTGTCGGTGCACGGTCCACCAGGATGGGCGCATGCGCATCCTCTTCGTCGGCGACTCCATGACGATCGGAGCCGCCGGCGACCACACCTGGCGCCACCGGATGTGGCAGCACCTGACGCGCACCCTGCCCGACGGCGCCTTCCGCGTCGTCGGCCCCCGCACCGCGCTCCACGAGGACTCGCACGCCTACGCCGACACCGCCTTCCCCGCCGAGGCCCGCGCCCACCTCGCGGGCTGGGGCGAGGGCTGGCTGCACATGGCACCCCTGATCCGCGAGACGGTGGCCACCCACCG
The DNA here is from genome assembly GCF_000725885.1 of Streptomyces albus subsp. albus. Taxonomy (GTDB): domain Bacteria; phylum Actinomycetota; class Actinomycetes; order Streptomycetales; family Streptomycetaceae; genus Streptomyces; species Streptomyces albus. The sequence goes on from NZ_JODR01000013.1 coordinate 127,037, forward strand.
CCCGGACACCCTGCTGGTCTCCCTCGGCCTGATCGACCTCGGCTTCTACACCAGCCCTGAGCAGACCCTCGGCAACGTGGAACTGTTCCTCGCCGAGGCACGCGCCGCCAACCCCACGCTGCGGGCCGTGCTGCTGCCCGTCCTCCCCAACGTCCGGGCCGCGACCGATGCCGCCTTCGCCGCGGACTGCGCCCGGTTCAACACCCTGCTGGCCAAGGCCGTCGCCGAACTGTCGGAGCCGCGCTCCCCGCTGCTGCTCGCCTCCGCGCCGGCAGGCTGGTCGCCGGAGCGGGACACCTACGACGGCACCCACCCGTCGGCGGCGGGCGAGCACCGGATCGCCGCCGCGTTCGCCGACGCGCTGCACCAGGCGTGGGCCGTGGGTGGGCCGTACGAGGGCGCACCGTCGCAAGAGCCGTCCCGGACGGCATCCCGCGGCTAAGGTCGCCCTCCCAGCCACCCGCGTCCGGGAAGGACCGTCACGCCTTCCCGGACCCCCTCTCCGGGCGGGACCCACGTCCCGGACCCCCTCTCCGGGAGGGACCCACGTCTGCCCGGGTCCCTCCCCGGGAGAGGACACGGCCTCTTCCGGGTCGCCCGCCCCGGGAGAGGGCCGCCACCTCTCCCCGCCGCCCCCCGTCAGGAAGAGGACCACCACCTCTCCCCCGTCACCCCCGCCCGCGAGAGGACCACCACCTCTCCCCCGCTGACCGCCGCGTCCCCTCCGCCACAACCGTCCGGGAGGGGACCGCTGCCGTTCCCCGCCCCCGCCTCCGCCTCCGGAAAGGACCGTCGTGCCCCCTCAGTCGCTCCCTCGCCGGCCGCGGCGCCCGTTCCGGCGGGCCGTGCTGGTGCCCTGTCTGCTCGGTCTGTTCGGCGTGCTCGCCCTGCTCGGTCCGCTCGCCGTGCTGCCCGTCGCCGGGGCGCGGGCCGCCGCCGCCCCGCACGGGGAGGTGACGCTTCCCGTGCAGCGGTACTCGACACCGCTGACCGCCGTCGCCTCCGCCTCATGGCGGCTGTCCGCCGGGGACAGACTCGCCCTGCACACCCCCGCCTTGCGGTTCGCGGTCGGCTCGTGGGGTGCGGGCCGGCCGACCAACATCGGCACCACCCTGCTGCTGGCCTGTACGGACCCGGAGGGGCGCCGGGTGCTCACGGCGCACGACGGCGCCAACCTCACCCCGCGCGAGCCGGACCGGCTCCCGGCGATCCGGGCCCTGCTCGTCGCCCGGGGCAAGGGCGAATACCGCTGCACGCTGGGCGCCTCGGCCTACAGCACCGCGCACGCGAAGGGCATGACGGTGCGTCTGACGGGGCGGCGGACCGTCATCGGCACCCGCGTGGGCCGCGCCTCGGCGACCTGGACCCGCCCGGCCGCCCGCGGCGACCTGCTGCTGCGCCCCGGCCGCACGGCCGAACCGATGAACGGCCTTGCCGCTGCCGCCGGACCGGGCGCGGGCCGGCGGGCGGCCACGGTCGCGGTGGACGCCGAGATCACCACCTGCAACGCGGACGGCGCCTACCGGGTGTGCCGGCCGCGGGACCCCCGCCCGGACGGTTCGGCCGTCACCTCGTGGGTGGAGGTGCGGCGCCTGGACGCGGCAGGCGGTGTGGTGGGCGCGCCGGTGACCTCGCGGGTGGAGCGCCGCCGGGTGAGCGCCGCGCAGCACCACGCGATGCTGCACCACACGCTGCGGGTGCCGGTGCCGGCCCGTGCGGAGCGTCTCGACGTGCGGCTCAAGGTCCGGGTCGACGCGGGTGACGACATGGTCTTCCACGCCGGGTACGGCTACGCGCGCACCGTGGTGCTCCAGCCGCCGGCCGCCCCGTCCCGCCTCGCGCCGGGCTCCCCGCGGCGGGTGCCGGCCGCCGCGTCCGGCCGCTGACGTGCGGCTCCGCCCGGTGGAATCCCGTCACGCGCCGTACGTTTCGCGCCGGAAGCCCCCCTCGGCCGTCGCGCTGCGCGGGGTGTGCGCCAGACTGTCGATCATGCGTGCCCCGAACGTCGCGAACGCCCCGTGTGCGGCGGTTCGCCACCGCGCGCCACGGGGCGCTCCCTCCCCCGACTTAATGCGCGCTGGCGCGCACTAACTGGTAGGACAGTAACCGGAATCTCATCCTCGACGCAACGCGGAACATCTGCGCACCCCATGACTGAGCCACGCCCGCACGGGTCCACCCGCCCCGGAGGACGCACCGCACGCACCCGCGCCGCCGTCCTCGCGGCAGCCCTGGAGGCCCTGGACACCCAGGACTTCGCCTCCCTCACCGTCGATCTGCTCGCCCGGCGCTCCGGCGTGCACGCCGCCACCATCCGCCGCCGCTGGCGCTCGGTCGAGGGCGTCATCAGCGATCTGCTGACCCAGCACGGCACCGCCACGATCCCCATCCCCGACACCGGCGACCTGCGGCAGGACCTGCACGCCATGGCCCGGGCCATCGCCGACTTCCACACCGCACCCCGCAACCGCCGCCTGCTGGAGGGCATGGTGGCCGCCGCGTCCCGGCAGCAGGGCGCCGAGGAGGTGCTGCGCGAGATCTTCGCCCGCCGACTGCGTCAGGTCGCCGTCCTCCTGCACCGCGCCGCCGAACGCGGCGAGGTCCCCGCCGACACCGACGCGGAAGGGGTCATCGCGGCCCTCGGCGCGCCCTTCTACTACCGGCTGCTGATCACCCGCGGCCCGCTGGACGACGAGCTGGTCAGCAGCAGCGCGGAGACCGCCTATCTGGCGGCCGTGCACGGCGTCTTCCGCACCGGCAGCACCGGTAGCACTGCCAGCACCGACAGCACCGGAAGCCCCAACAGTCCCGACAGCCCCGCCGGCACCGGACCGACCACCGGCACCGGACCGGCCGCCGGCACCGCCCGCAACGGCGGCCGGGGGCACCGCGCCGGGGACGAGGCCGCCCGCCCCCACCGGGGCCGCGGCTGAGCGAGCGCCCCGCAAGGCCCGGCCGCCCCCTTGCTTCGAGCGCACTCCAGGCGCCTAGCGTTGCGCCATGGAGTACACGCAGCTCGGACGTACCGGACTCAAGGTCAGCAGGCTCGTCCTCGGCACGATGAATTTCGGGCCGCAGACGGACGAGGCCGACAGCCACGCGATCATGGACGCCGCGCTGGACGCGGGCATCAACTTCTTCGACACCGCCAACGCCTACGGCTGGGGCAACAACAAGGGCCGCACCGAGGAGATCATCGGGAGCTGGTTCGCCAAGGGCGAGGGGCGCCGCGACAAGACCGTCCTGGCCACCAAGGTGTACGCGAACATGGCGGGCGACGGCGAGACGCCCTGGCCGAACCACGACAAGCTCTCCGCCCTCAACATCCGCCGCTCCGTGGAGGCCAGCCTCCGCCGCCTGGGCACCGACCACATCGACCTCTACCAGTTCCACCACGTCGACCGGGCCACGCCCTGGGACGAGATCTGGCAGGCCATGGACGTGCTGGTGCAGCAGGGCAAGGTCCTGTACGCCGGCTCCAGCAACCACGCCGGCTGGCACATCGCGCAGGCCAACGAGACGGCGGCCCGGCGCGGCTCGCTCGGCCTGGTGAGCGAACAGTGCCTCTACAACCTGGCCGAACGGCGGGCCGAGATGGAGGTCGTCCCGGCGGCGGAGGCGTACGGGCTCGGCGTCATCCCCTGGTCGCCGCTGCACGGTGGGCTGCTGGGCGGCGCGCTGCGCAAGGCCCAGGAGGGCGGCGGCGCCCGCACCACGTCGGGCCGCGCGGCCACCGCGCTGGAGGACCCGGCGGTACGGGCCCGGATCGAGTCCTACGAGAACCTCGTGGCCAAGCACGGTCTGGAGCCGGGCGAGGTCGCCCTCGCCTGGCTGCTGTCCCGGCCCGGCGTCACCGGCCCCATCGTCGGGCCGCGCACCGCCGGCCAGCTCACCTCGGCGCTGCGCGCCGTCGAGCTGGAGCTGAGCGAGGAGCTGCTCACCGCGCTGGACGAGATCTTCCCCGGGCCGGGTCCCTCCCCGGAGGCGTTCGCCTGGTGACCGGGCCGCCGCCCGCGGGTTGCGGCCCGCGGGCGGCCCCGTCGGCTCAGTGACCGTTCAGCGCCGAGGCCAGCACGACCACGAGGAAGAGCGCCGCCAGCACACCGGTCACAATGCGCATTCTGGTCTTCGCATTCACGGTGACAACGGTAACCGGGCCCCTCCGGGCCCCCGTCACGGGCCCAGCGGCCAGCGCTCCAGGGGCTCGTAGTGGGGCGGCCGGCCGGGCTCGCCGCCCGCCGGGAGCATGCTGCGCACCAGGAGCAGTTCCCCCGCGCTCCAGGCCGTGCCCCGAAAGCCGGCCAGCCCCTCGACGTACGGGCGCAGGTCCGTGCGGCGCCGGCCCCTGGCGCGGGCCAGCGTGAGGTGCGCGTGGAAGGAGGGCGGCGCGTCGGGCGGCAGCAGCCCCGTGCGGCGGCCGGCCGCCGTGGTGGCCGCCGCCAGCTCTGTCAGGGCCCCGACACCGGTGTCCGGTGCGTGGACGCCCGCCCACAGGGTGCGATCCCCGAAGCGGCCGGCGCCGGCCAGCCGGACGGGGACCGGTCCCGGGGCCCGGGCCGCCGCGCGGCCCAGCCGCACGGCCAGGTCCCGCGCCTGGTCCTCGTCGGCCTCCCCGTAGAAGCTGAGCGTGAAGTGCCAGGCGGCGGGCCGCGTCCAGCGCAGGCCTTCCGCCCCGGGCCGTTGCCTGAGAGGGCGCACGGCCTCGTCCAGTTCCCGCACCGCGGCCGGGGGCGGCCACACCGCCGCGAACAGTCTCATGGTGCGCAGCCTGCCACGGGGCGGGGCACCGGCGCGGACCGCGGGCCCGCGTGTGCCCTGCGGGGCGCGGGCCCGCGCCGGGTGCCGTCCGGCTCCGTGCGCGGCGCCCGCGACGGGGTGGCCCCTCGGGGATCAGGCCGCTTCCGTCACCTCGTCGCGGCGGACGAAGCGGACGTAGGGCTGGCCGCGGCGGAGTCCGACGGAGGGGCGGAGCCCGGCGATGCGGGCGAGGACGAGGCCGACGGCGACGGCTGCCGCGGCGGAGATCAGGCCCCCGGCCAGGAAGCCCATCCGGGCGCCCCAGGCGTCGGTGATCCAGCCCATGAGGGGCCCGCCGATGGGGGTGCCGCCGACGAAGACCATCATGAACAGGCTCATCACCCGGCCCCGCATCGCCGGGTCGGAGGCGAGCTGGACGCTGGAGTTGGCGGTGACGTTGAAGGTCAGCCCGGCCAGTCCGATCGGCGCCATCAGGGCGGCGAACAGCCAGTAGGACGGCGCGAGCGCGGCGACCAGTTCGAGGACGCCGAAGACGAGCGCGGCGCCGACCATCAGCCGCATCCGGGACTGGCCGCGCCGGGCGGCCAGCAGCGCGCCGGCGACGGAGCCGACGGCCATCAGGAAGTTGAGGGTGCCGTAGGTGCCGGCGCCCGCGTCGAAGACGTCACTGGTGAAGGCCGTCAGCCAGATGGGGAAGTTGAAGCCGAAGGTCCCGATGAAGCCGACGAGCACGATCGGCCAGATCAGCTCGGGGTGCCCCCGCACATAGCGCAGGCCCTCGCGCAGCTGCCCCTTGCCGCGGGCCACGGGCTTGCTGGTGTGCAGTTCGGAGGTGCGCATCAGCAGCAGGCCGATCAGCGGGGCGGCGAAGGAGAGGCCGTTGATCAGGAAGGCCCAGCCGCCGCCGACGGCGGAGATCAGCACACCGGCCACGGCGGGGCCGACCAGCCGGGCGCTCTGGAAGTTGGCGGAGTTGAGGGAGACGGCGTTGCGTATCTGGGCCGGGCCGACCATCTCGGAGACGAAGGTCTGCCGCGCCGGGTTGTCGACGACGGTGACCAGGCCGAGCACGAAGGCCAGCGCGTAGACGTGGGCGACCTGCACGTGCCCACTGAGGGTGAGCGCGGCCAGCACCAGGCCGGTGACGCCCATGGCGGACTGGGTGGCGAACAGCAGCTTGCGCTTGGAGCAGCGGTCGGCGATGACGCCCCCGTACAGCCCGAACAGCAGCATGGGCAGGAACTGGAGGGCGGTGGTGATGCCGACCGCGGTGGAGGAGCCGGTGAGGCTGTGCACCAGCCAGTCCTGGGCGATGCGCTGCATCCAGGTACCGGTGTTGGAGACGGCCTGGCCGATGGCGAAGAGGCGGTAGTTGCGGATGCGCAGCGAGGCGAACATCGAGGTGCGCGGGGCGGCCGTGCCGTTCGGCTTCCCCGCGGGACGGGGGTCCCCGGATGCCGTGGCGGTGGGCGCGGCGGGCTGCGGCGCGGGCCCGCGGTGGGGGGCCCGCTGATCGTGGTGCGGCTGGGTTTCGTCGGCTGCGGATGGTGCGGGTGCGGAGTGTGCTCCGTGGCCCGTACTCAAGCGGCTTCGCCTCCTGTTCTCGATCGTGCTCCTTACAAGTGCGCCAGCTTCTCCAGCACAGGCGCGGCGGCGCGCAGCACCGCCCAGTCGTCCTCGTCCAGTTCCCGGACCAGCTGGGCCAGCCAGGCGTTCCGCTTGGTGCGGGCCGCGGCCAGCATGGATTCGGCCTGCTCGGTCTGGGTGACCACCTTCTGCCGGCGGTCCTCGGGGTGCGCCTCCAGCCGGACCAGCCCCTTGGCCTCCAGCATCGCGACGATCCGGGTCATGGACGGCGGCTGTACGTGCTCCTTGCGGGCCAGCTCGCTGGGGGTGGCGGAGCCGCACCGGGCGAGGGTGCCGAGCACCGCCATCTCGGTGGGGCTCAGCGACTCGTCGACGCGCTGGTGCTTCAGCCGACGGGAGAGCCGCATCACTCCGGCGCGGAGTGCGTTGACGGCTTCCTGGTCGGCTTCCTCGGCTTCCTGGCCGGCCTCCGCGAGCCGCGGGGCGGGGAGCTGTTCCGACATGGTTATTAGGCTAGCTCATTACTCCGCCTAAAGACCAACGGGTTTACCCGCCGCGGATCACACGTACGAGTGAGTCCGGACACGTTTGTGGGGCAGCGGACCGGGCGGGTTGGCGACCGTTGTCGTATGAACAGTCCGACCCGGCCGTTCGGCGACGGCCACCGTGCCCAGCCCGACTCGCAGGTGCTCAGCCTCCGTATCGAGGCCGCCCTGCTGGACCGGCTGACGGAACGCGCCCAAAAACGCGGAATGAGCGTCCAGGACTACGTGGTCCGGACGCTCATCCGCGACGACTTCGACGAACGGTTCAAGGCGTCCGTCGAGGAGACCGAGCGCTTCTACGGCCGCTCGGCATGACCGTCCCGGGACACCCCCGGCCCCGGGCCCCTGGTCACCTCACACCGAGCACCTGCTGGATCGGGTTCAGCAGGAAGTAGACGAGGAAGCAGAAGGCGACGACGTCGAGGAGCCACGGCACCTCACGGAACCGGCCGGAGGCGGCCCGCAGCACGACGAAGGCGATCACGCCGATGCCGATGCCGTTGGTGATGCTGTAGGTGAACGGCATCGAGACGATCGTCAGGAACGCCGGGATGGCCACACTGGCGTCGGACCAGTCGATGTCCCGCACGTTCGAGGCCATGATCAGGAAGCCGACGACGAGCAGCGCCGGCGTCGCCGCCTGGGAGGGCACCACCTTCGCCAGCGGGGTGAAGACGAGCGCGAGGAGGAACAATCCACCGGTCACCACGTTGGCCAGCCCGGTACGGGCGCCCTCACCGACACCGGCCGTGGACTCCACGAAGCAGGTGTTGGCCGAGCAGGAGCCGACACCGCCGGCCGCGACACCGACACCGTCCATGAACAGGATGCGGCCCATGCGCGGCAGCTGGCCGCGCTCGTCGGCCAGCCCGGACTCCTGGCCGACGCCGATGATGGTGCCCATCGCGTCGAAGAAGCCGGACAGCAGCACGGTGAAGACGAACAGGCAGCCGGTCAGCCAGCCCACCTCGTGGAAGCCGCCGAACAGGCTGATGTCACCGACCAGCCCGAAGTCGGGGGTGCCGACCACCGAGTCGGGCACGGTGGGCACCGACAGGCCCCAGGAGGCGTCCGGGATCTCGGCGACGGCGTTGATCACGATGGCGACGACCGCCATGGCCACGATGCCGATGAGGATGGCGCCTTTGACCTTCCGCACCGTCAGCACGAACATCAGGATCAGCCCGAGCACGAACACCAGCACCGGCCAGCCCTGGAGCTGACCGCCCACGCCGAGCCCGAGCGGCACGGTGGTCTTGGCGGCGTCCGGGTTGCGGGTGACGAAGCCGGAGTCGACCAGGCCGATCAGCGAGATGAACAGGCCGATGCCGATGGCGATGGCCCGGCGCAGTCCGGCGGGGATGGCGTCCATGACGCGCTGCCGCAGACCGGAGGCGACCAGCAGCATCAGCACGATGCCGGCGAGCACCACCATGCCCATGGCGTCCGGCCAGGACATCTTGGGGGCGAGCTGGAGCGCGACCACGGCGTTGATGCCCAGACCGGTGGCCAGCGCGATGGGGACGTTGCCGATGACGCCCATCAGCAGCGTGGTGAGCCCCGCCATCAGCGCGGTGGCGGTGACCAGCTGACCGTTGTCCAGCTGGTGACCGAATTTATCGGTTCCCGCCCCGAGGATGATCGGGTTCAGCACGATGATGTACGCCATCGCAAAGAACGTCGCCAGCCCGCCCCTGAGCTCCCGGCTCACGGTCGAGCCGCGCTCCGAGATCCTGAAGAACCGGTCGAGCGCGGAGGAGGAGGTGGGCGGAGTCCCCTGGGGGGCTCCCTGGGAGTCGACCGGACTGGCCGAAGCGGACATGCGGGACCTCGGTACGTGCTGAAGGAAAGGAGGAGCGACGGACAGGTTTGTACTTTCACACGAAAGAAACGCGCCATATCCGGTTGCTTTCAGTATGAACAAACGAACGCACTGATCGCCAACTCCGCCCCCGGCCGCTGTGACCGACCTCGCTAGGCTGGGCACCGCAGACAGGCGAGGGAACGAGGGAGCCGCGACGATGGGCCTCATGGACAAGTGGACCAACGGCGAGCGCGAGGCCCCCGAACCGCTGGAGGGCAACGTCGTCGCCACCGTCGTCACCGGCACCCTGGTCTGGCTCGTCCTCTTCCTCGTCCAGCTCCCCTTCTACGGCTGGTACGCCGACCACGGCCACACCTGGTGGCTGTGGACCTGCGCCGCCGGCGCCGGCCTGGGCTGCGTCGGCATCTGGTACGTCCGCGCCCGGGACGCGGCCATCAAGCGGTCCCAGGACGGCTGAGCCCGCCCTGTCCCCCGCCCCCGGGGCGGAACGGGTGGGCGCGGCCCGCGCCCCGGCCCTCCCCGGCGCGCACCCTCCGCCGACCCGCCGCCGCCCCCGTACCGTCGGAACATGACGAAACCGGGCCAAGGTCTCACCAGCGCCGAGGTCGACGAACGCGTCGCGCGCGGCGAGGTCAACGACGTCCCCGCCCGCAGCAGCAGGTCCGCGGCGGACATCGTCCGCGCCAACGTCTTCACCCGCTTCAACGCGATCATCGGTGTGCTCTTCCTGATCATCCTGATCGTGGGCCCCGTCCAGGACGGCCTCTTCGGGTTCGTGATCGTCGCCAACACCGGCATCGGGATCATCCAGGAACTGCGCGCCAAACGGACCCTCGACAGCCTCGCCGTGATCGGCGAGGCCCGCCCCCGGGTGCGCCGCGACGGCACCACCGTCGAACTGCCCACCGACCGCATCGTGCTCGGCGACCTGATCGAGCTGCGCCCCGGCGAGAAATGCGTCGTCGACGGGGAGGTGACGGAGGCCGACAGCCTGGAGGTGGACGAGTCCCTGCTGACCGGCGAGTCCGACCCGGTCGTCAAACAGCCCGGCGACCGCATCCTGTCGGGCAGCTTCGTGGTCGCCGGCAGCGGCGCCTTCACCGCCACCAAGGTGGGCCGCGAAGCCTACGCGGCCCGGCTCACCGAGGAGGCCAGCCGCTTCACCCTCGTCCACTCCGAACTGCGCGGCGGCATCAGCGTCCTGCTGAAGTACATCACGTGGATGATGGTCCCCGCGGCGCTCGGGCTCGTCCTGAGCCAACTGGTCGTCGAACGCCACGACGCGCCCGAGGCGGTGCGCCGCATGGTGGCCGGCATCGTCCCTATGGTGCCCGAGGGGCTGGTCCTGCTCACCTCCGTCGCCTTCGCCATCGGCGTCATCCGGCTCGGCCGCAAACAGTGCCTCGTCCAGGAGCTGCCCGCCATCGAGGGCCTGGCCCGGGTGGACGTCGTCTGCCTCGACAAGACCGGCACCCTCACCGAGGGCGGCATGGACGTCCAGCAGGTCCGCCCCCTCGGCACCACCACGCAGGAGGACATCGACACGGCCCTGCGGGCCCTCGGCGCGGCCGAACCGCACCCCAACGCCAGCCTCCAGGCGATCGTCGAGGCGTACCCGCCCGGCACCGGCGCGCCGGACGGTCCGCGGCCCGCCGGCTCCCTCCCCTTCTCCTCGGCCCGCAAGTACAGCGGCGTCGCCGTCACCGGGCCCGACGGCCGGACCGACGCCTGGCTGCTGGGCGCGCCCGACGTGCTGCTGCCCGCCGGCGACCCGGTGCTCGCGGACGTCACACAGCTCGACCGGCAGGGACTGCGGGTGCTGCTGCTGGCCCGCCCCGCCGACGGCCGGCTCCCCGACGGCGAGGCGAACCGGCCGCCCGCCGCGCACCCGGCGGCCCTCGTCGTCCTCGAACAGCGGCTGCGCCCCGACGCCCGCGCCACCCTGGCCTACTTCGCCGAGCAGGACGTCCAGGCCAAGGTGATCTCCGGCGACAACGCCGTCTCGGTCGGCGCCGTCGCCGGCAAGCTCGGCCTGCCCGGCGCCGAGCGGCCCGTGGACGCCCGGCAGCTGCCCGCCCCCGACGAAGGGCTGGCCCGCGCGGTCGGCGAGGGCACCGTCTTCGGCCGGGTCACCCCGCGGCAGAAACGGCAGATGGTCGGCGCCCTCCAGGCCGACGGGCACACGGTGGCGATGACCGGCGACGGCGTCAACGACGTCCTGGCCCTCAAGGACGCCGACATCGGGGTGGCCATGGGCTCCGGCTCCGAGGCGACCAAGGCCGTGGCGCAGATCGTGCTGCTGAACAACAGCTTCGCCACGCTGCCGTCCGTGGTGGGCGAGGGCCGGCGTGTCATCGGCAACATCGAACGCGTCGCGGCCCTGTTCCTGACCAAGACGGTCTACTCGGTGCTGCTGGCCCTCCTGGTCATCTGCTGGCACGTCCCCTACCCGTTCCTGCCCCGGCATCTGACCCTGCTGTCCTCCCTGACCATCGGCATCCCCGCCTTCTTCCTGGCGCTGGCGCCCAACCGGGAGCGGGCCAGGCCCCACTTCGTGCGGCGGGTGCTGCGGTACGCCGTGCCGTGCGGGCTGATCGCGGGGGCGGCCACCTTCGCCACCTATCTGCTGGCCCGGCACCACTACCACGGGCCCGGCGCGCTGGCCGCCGAGACCAGCGTGGCGACCCTGACCCTCTTCCTGATCGCGATGTGGGTGCTGGCCATCGTGGCGCGGCCCTACACCTGGTGGCGGGTGCTGCTGGTGCTGGCCATGGGGGTGGGGTTCCTGGTGGTGCTGGCCACCCCCTGGCTCCAGCGGTTCTTCGCCCTCAAGCTCGTCGGCACCACCCTGCCGTGGACGGCCGTGGGCGTGGCCGTGGTGGCCGGCGCCCTGCTGGAGGCCGCCTGGCGCTGGGTGGCCCGCACCGTCCCGGCCTGACCCCGGCGCGGGCCCCGGCCGCGCGGGCCGGGACCGCCACCCGGCTGCGGCGGCGCGCCCCTCCTACGGTGCGCTGTCGGCCAGTTCGGTGCGGCCCTGGGCACGGGCGCAGTGCGCACAGCAGAAGTACCGGCCCTCGGACTCCATGCCGTGCCCCAGGATGCGGCAGCCGCAGTTCTCGCACACGGGCGCCATCCGGTGCGCCGCGCACTCCAGGCAGTCGAAGACGTGCACCTGGCCGGCGGCACGGACCTCGAAGGTGTGGGGGTAGTCGTTCCGACAGACCTCGCAGACGGGCATGCCGCTCTCCTCGGAAGCTCGGGGGTGGGCGAGACATCGTTACCCCGCCGCCCCACCCCCACGCCCCGGTCTCGGCCACCCGGTGCGCACCCGTTGGAGCGGTCACCGGGCGCGGCCGGGGGCCCGGCGCTCAGTCGAACCAGCGGTCCCTGGCCAGCTCCGCCGCCCGGTCCGGGTCCTCCAGCAGGGCCATCACCTCGAAGCGGCGCGGCCAGGCGCCGGCCGCCCAGGCCAGCGCGGAGGCGAGCCCCTCCAGGGTGGCCGCGTGCACGGTGCCGTCCGGGGTGCGCCGCCAGTGCAGGTCCACGCCGCCGACCAGCAGTTCGTCGTGCTCCACGTAGTACGCCGGGGCGTCCGGCAGCAGGTCCCGCACCGCCGCCGGCACCGCACGCCGCGTCCCCTCCCCGGCCGGCACCAGCTGCGCGACCGCCTCGCTCGCGCGGCGGACCTCCAGCAGTTCGGCCAGGTCCGCGGCGGCGGGCGGCGCCACCGGCAGCAGGGGGCGGCCGGTGAGCAGCGGCAGGGTGTCGGGCGCGTCGGCCACCAGGGCCTCGGCGGCCTCCACGACCACCGTCTCCCCGTCGCGGACGGCCCGCAGGTCCTCCGGGAGCGTCACCTCGGCCGGGTCCAGTCCGGCCGAGGCCAGCAGGGTGTAGAGGCCGTGCAGCTGGGCGCGGCCCACGGGCAGCGCCGGGTCGGCCAGCCGGGTCAGCAGTTCGGCGGGGCCGCCGGGCTCGGCCAGCAGCGCGGCTGCGGTGGTGCGTACGCCGAGCGCCCGCAGCACCCGCTCGTCGGTGACGGCGCCCGCGTCGGCCTCCTCGTACAGGCCGCGCAGCAGTACGTCGCCGCCGGCCGCCCGCAGCCCCGCCGGGCGGCGCCCGTCGAGCACGGGGTGCCCGCGCAGCCACCAGGCCGTGTAGGGCCGCACATCGGTGACGGTGCCGTCGCCGAGCCGCACCTGCACCGGGGTGGTGAGGGCGTCCCGCAGCGGCGGCTGCGCCAGCATGGCCAGCGCTTCGGGCCAGCACGCGTCGTCCACCAGGTCCAGATCGCGGACGGCCACCAGTTCGACGGCCACCGGGGGCACCGCGAGGGCGTCCTCGCCGGCGTCCGCCGCGAGCTGGTCCAGCACGTCCTCGCACCACACGTCCACCGCGTCCAGCAGGCCCGCGTCGTCGGGCTCGGGGTAGTCGGTGTCGCGGGGCTCGAAGCCGTCCGGGTCCAGCACCACGTCCTCGGCCCGCACCAGCGCGAAACCGGCCTGCACGCCGACAGCCGTCAGCGGCTGCTCGCCCCAGCGTTCGACCAGCTCCTCGGCACAGGCGGCCAGCTCGCCCTCGCGCAGCACCCGCGCGAACGGGCTGCCCGGCAGCACGAGTTCGGCCGCCGGGGCCGGCTCGCCGTCCTCGTCGGGCAGGGCCAGAGCCCCCAGCCAGGGCTCGTCACCGGGCGCCAGATGTGCGTCCCGCACCAGGCCGAGGACGGTCTCGGCCAGCTCCTCGGGGCCCGGGGCGCCCTCGTCCTCGTCCTCCCAGCTCTCCTCCGCGTCCAGCGAGGCGGCGACGGCGGCCCGCACCTGCGGGGTCGTCAGCACGGCCCGCGGGGTGGCGGGGGTGGCGCCCAGCTTCTCCAGCAGCGGGTGGACGGCGTCGGGGTGGGCGGCCTTCAGCCCGAGGCGGGCCAGCCGCTGTGGCCCGGCGGCGCCGTCGGGCAGCGGCAGCAGCACATGGCGGGGCCCGACGGTGGTGCGGCCGTCGGCGAGCGGCACCGGGAGCCCCGTCAGCCGGTCGGGGTCGATCCCGGTGAGGGAGTCGTAGAGCCGCCACCACCAGCCCGGGTCCCGCTCCACGCCGGTGAGCCGGTCAATGGCCTCGCCCAGCGGGACGCGGGCGACCTGGAGGGCCCGCAGCTCGGTGCGGCGCTCCAGCCCGGCGGGCAGCAGGTTGGGGAAGAGCTCGGCGAGCACGGCGACGGTGGCGGCGTTCGCGCCCTCGACCAGTTCGGCGTCGCGGGGCCGCAGCGCGTACGGCTCCTCGGCGCCCTGCTCGTCGCGGTGCGAGGCGGCGGCGGCCAGGAACGGCACCTCGGGCAGCCGCTCCAGCACCAGTGCGCGCAGCTCGCCGTCCAGCTCGCCCAGTCCCAGCGGTCCGGGCACCAGGCCGAGGGTGGCGGTGGAGACGGGCTGCCAGTCGCGCAGCAGCGCGGCGTAGGTGTCGGCGGCCCGCGTGAGCAGGAACCGGGTCAGCGGGCCGGGCGCGACGTGGCGGCGGGTGGGCTCCAGCGGGAAGGAGGCCAGCAACAGCGCGGGCAGCCCCAAAGGTTCGTCGGTCGGGGTGGGGGCGTGCACACAGGCGGCGGTGCGCGGCTCGCGCGGGGCGCCGTCCTCGTCCACCGGCACCGCCCAGGTCACCGTCCACACGGGGCGGGTGCGCTCCTCCACCGGGCGGTCGGCCAGCAACTCCGGGTCGGTGACGCCGCTGTCGCGGGCCAGCCGCCAGCGGGTGGTGCCGGCGGCGGAGTCCGCGATCCGCACGTAGGGGTCCTCGTCGTGGCGGGTGAGGGTGCGGGTGGTGCCGTCGAGCTCCACGACGACCTCGGCCAGGCCGGGCAGGGCGAGCAGCAGCGCGTCGTCCACGGACTCCAGCAGCCTGCGGGTGAGGGCCTGCGCGGCCTCGTCCCGCAGCGGGAGCAGCACGGCGGTGTCGTACCCCTCGGGCACCGCGCCGGCGGGGGCGGTGGCGGGCAGCGGGAGCCGCAGCAGCGGTACGTGCTCGCCACGGCGGGCCAGTTCGGCGGCCAGCTCGGGGCTGTCGGCGGCGGCCCGCCGGGTCAGTTCGCGGGCCTCTTCGAGGGACCAGCGCACCCCCTGGCCGTCCCGGGTGACGACGGACGGTTCGTCGGTGACGGCGAGGACGGCGGAGAAGCCGACCCCGAACCGGCCGACGGGCGCCTCGCCGGGCTCGTCGCGCTTGGCGGAGGCCCGCAGGGTGGAGAGCGATTCGACCCCGGCGGCGTCCAGCGGCCGGCCGGTGTTGGCCGCGCGCAGCGTGCCGTCGCCGTCGAGGGTGAGCAGCAGCCGGCCGGGCACCCCGGCGCGGGCGGCGGCGTCGGAGGCGTTCTGCGCCAGTTCGACCACGAGGCGGTCGCGGTAGCCGCCCAGCGCCAGGTCCTGCTCGGCGTTGGCGTCCTCCCGGAACCGGGCCGCCGACGCCTGCCAGGCGTCCAGTACCCGCTGCCGCAGCAGCGCCGTCCCGAACGAGTCCCCCACCGTGTCCATCGCCACCGGCCTCCTCGACACTCGTGTCCGTCCCCGTCACCCCGTGGGCCCGGCACCGGAGGCGGTACCTCGGTGCAGGGCGAGAGGGAAGGTTACGGCACGCGGCGGCGGCCCCCGCCCCGGCTCAGCCGGCCGGGGTGCTGCCCGGGCCGTCGCCGCCGGGTTCCTCGGCCGGGCCCAGCGGGTCGGCCACCGTCTCGTCGACGACGGGGGGCGGCGGCTGCGGGGTACGCGGCATCACGGCCGCCTCGGAGTGGCCGCCGCATCCGAAGGAGAGGGAGACGACGTGCCCGTCGGCGGGGCTGTACTCGTTGGCGCACACCCCGAACGCCTGCCGCAGCGAGCCGGCCATCGGCACCAGGAAGCCGCAGCTCATACAGCTGGCGGGGGCGGCCTGCGCCATCGGGGTCTTGGGGCCGTAGGACTCCTCCCAGCGGTCCGCGGCGGTGTGCAGCCCGAACCGGGACAGCACCCGGGGGCGGCCCATGCCGATCTCCTCGGCGACGGCGGCGATCGCCGCACGCGAGGGCCCCGCGTCGCCGGGCCGGTCGGCGACGGGCGAGTCGGGCAGCGGCTCGTCCTCACCGGTGAATCCCGGCTCCAGCCGCAGGTCGTCCGCGTCGGTCGGCAGCAGGTCGCCGGGGCCCAGGTCGCCGGGGCGCAGCCGCTCGCTCCAGGGCACCCACTCGGGTGCCAGCACGGCGTCGGGGCCGGGCAGCAGCACGGACTCGTCCACGGTGACGTTCTTGGCGCGGGAGGCGCGGGCCACGGTCACGGCCCAGCGCCAGCCCCGGTAGCCGGGCTCTTGGGCCTCGAAGAAGTGGGTGACCACACGGTCCGCGTCGGCGACGGCCTCCAGCCAGGCACCGACCGCGCCGGGCCCCGCCGTCTCCTCGGCCGCGGCCCTGGCCAGCTCCACGGCCTCGGCGCACAGTCGGTCGGGGGCGCGCCGGCTCCGCGCGCCCGGGCTCGTTCTCCGGGTCGCGGCACTCATGCAGCACTCACAGAAATCGTCTCTCCTACGCCGTAGCGCCGTTGTCGGCGTGCGCTGCCCGGACGGCCACGAGTGGAGGGGCGGGGTCGGGGACGGAGCGGGACCGGGTGGCCGCTGCGACGTCCGCGCCCGCGCTCAAAGGCCATACGGTGCGCACCGTTCACCCACGCTACCCCACAGGGTCACCCGGGGAATCCGCAGCCAGCCGTCGGACCGGGCCGCCGGGGCCGCGAGAAGGCACGAACCGGGCGCGTGTCGTGGGGCACACTGAACTGCGTGCCTGTCGACAAGCCCGGCAAACGCAGCAAACCGAGCGCGGCCCGCCGCGCCGGCCGTGCGCTGCGGCGCCCGCCGGCGGCCCTGGCACGCCGTATCCGGCGCGCCACCCACGCGGGCGGCGCCGGGGAGTCCGGACTCGGCAAACTGATCGAACTGCACGCCGTCAACTCGGCGGGCGACATGCTCATCACCGTCGCGCTCGCCTCCACCGTCTTCTTCTCCGTTCCCACGGGCGAGGCCCGCGGACGGGTCGCCCTCTACCTGGCGGTGACGATGGCGCCCTTCGCCCTCCTCGCCCCCGTCGTCGGCCCCCTGCTGGACCGCCTCCCGCACGGGCGGCGCGCCGCGATGGCCGCCGCCATGCTGGCCCGCGCCCTGCTCGCCCTGAGCATGGCGGGCGCGGTGGCCACGGGAGGGCTGGAGCTGTACCCGGCGGCCCTGGGGGTGCTGGTCTCCTCCAAGGCGTACGGGGTGGTGCGCTCGGCGGTGGTGCCCCGGCTGCTGCCGCCGCGGATCTCGCTGGTGAAGGCGAACTCGCGGGTCACGCTCGCCGGGCTGCTGGCCACCGGCGCCGCCGCACCGGCCGCCGCGGGGCTGCACGCGCTGGGCGCCCGCTGGCCGCTGTACGGGGCCTTCGTGCTGTTCCTGGTGGGGACGTTCCTCTCCTTCTCCCTCGACCCCAAGGTCGACTCGGCCAAGGGCGAGCGACCCGCCCGGCTGACCAAGAGCGCGGAGCCCGGGGACGGGGAGGGCACGGAGCCCGCCCGGTCCGGTGCGGGCTCCGGGGAGCGGCGGCCCCGCGAGGGTGGGGGCGCCGGGGAGCCGCAGCGGCGCGAAGGTGCGCCCCGCCCCGGGCTGCGGACGGTCGGCGGTGCCGTGCTCAACGCGCTCTCGGCGAACGCCGCGCTGCGCGGCCTGTCGGGCTTCCTCACCTTCTTCCTGGCGTTCCTGCTGCGCGAGCACCCCCTCCACGGGCTCTCGGCCGCCGTCTCGCTGGGCCTGGCCGGGGTGGCGGCCGGCGGCGGGAACGCCCTGGGCACCGCACTGGGCGCCTGGCTGCGGGCCCGCGCCCCCGAGGTGATCATCACGGCTGTGCTGTTCTGCGCGCTCGGGGTGACGGTCGCCGCCACGGTGTTCTACGGCCCCGTCGCGGTGACCGCCGTCGCCGCCACGGCCGGCATCGTCCAGGCGCTGGGCAAGCTGTCGCTGGACGCGCTGATCCAGCGCGATGTGCCCGAGCAGGTCCGCACCTCCGCCTTCGCCCGCTCCGAGACGCTGATGCAGATGTCCTGGGTGCTCGGCGGCGGGCTGGCCATGGTGCTGCCGCTGGCCGGCCGGCTCGGCACGGGCGTGGCCGCCGGGGTGGTCGCCGCCGGGGTGGCCGTCTCCGTGCGGGGGCTGCTGGCCGCGGCCCGGCGCGGCGGGCCCCGCGCCCGCCTCTCGTGACGGCGCGGCACGTACGACGGGACGCGGCGGGGCCGTCACCCGCGCGCGGGCGGTGACACGGCACGCCGTACCCCCGCGACGCACTGCGGCGGTCGCCCGATAGCCTGCCCGCATGAGCAAGCTCGCGCGGCAGGGCCGCATGTCGTCACAGTCGCGGCGGGGGATGCGCACCGCCGCCGCCCTCGGTGCCGCTTCGCTCGGCCTCGTCGCTCTCTCGGCGTGCGAGCAGCCGACGCCCATGGTGACCGCGACGGTGGGCGGGGACTCGGTCTCCACCGAAGCCGCCTGCTACGACGACGGCAAGGCGATCCCGCAGGACGACGTACGCAAGTGCCTCGGCAAGAAGGCCGAGAAGACGATCTCCGTCGGCACCGGTGACAAGCTGCGGATCGGTGTGGACCCCAAGACCGCCGAGGACGGCTGGCTCGTCCTGGTCGACGGGAAGCCCGCGCTGCCCGAGCCGTTGAAGAAGACGTACTACTCCTTCCCCGGCGAAGCGTTCTTCCAGCAGCAGTCCCAGTCGGGCCAGCCGTCGGCGCCGTCGAAGAACGTCCAGGTCACCGTCGTGCAGACGTCCGGCGGTGACTTCAACGGGATCTGGCACGTCAACCTGAAGAACAAGACCGGGGAGTAGGCGACAGCGGTGCTCGCAGCGTTCGAGCGGGTGCTCGTCGTGTGCGCCGTACCGGCGGAGCGTGACGCCGTGGCGACCGCGACGCGGGGCATGGGCCCGCGCGTCGAGGTCGTCGCCGGCGGCGTCGGCCCCGCCGCTGTGGCGGCGAGCACCACCGCCGCCCTGCTGACGGCCCGCCACGCGGGCCGCCCCTACGACCTGGTGGTGGCGGCCGGTATCGCCGGCGGTTTCGCCGCCGCCGGCGTCCACGTCGGCGACACGGTGGTCGCCGACCGCATCGTCGCCGCCGACCTGGGCGCCGAACTGCCGCCCACCCCGCAGTCCCCGGCCGGTTTCGCCTCCGTCGCCGACCTCGGTTTCGGCGCCGTCGAGCACCGGCCCCCGCCCGCTGTGGTCTCGGCCGCCGCCGAGGCGGCCGGCGCCAGGACCGGTGCCGTGCTCAGCGTCTCCACCACCACCGGCACCGACGAGCGCGCCGCACAGCTGCTGGCGCGGCATCCGGATGCCGCCGCGGAGGCGATGGAGGGCTTCGGCGTCGCGGAGGCCGTCGCCGCGCACTCCGCCCCGACCCCCGTCCTGGAGGTCCGCACCGTCTCCAACGCCGTCGGCCTGCGGAACCGCGCCGCCTGGCGCATCCCGCAGGCGCTGGCCGCGCTCTCCACGGCCTTCGGCAAGCTGGCCGGATAGCCCGGCCCGGCGACGGCCGCGCCGCGGCACCGGCCGCCCCTACCCGGGAGCACCACACGGAAGGATGCCCGTCATGGCCATAACAGCCCCCGTATCGATCGCCTACTCGCCCTGCCCCAACGACACGTTCGTCTTCGAGGCGTGGGCGCACGGCCGGGTGCCGGACGCGGCCCCGCCGCAGGTCACGTTCGCCGACATCGACGTCACCAACGGCATGGCCGAACGCGGCGAACTCGACGTGCTGAAGGTGTCCTACGCGGTGCTGCCGTGGGTGCTGGAGGAGTACGCGCTGCTGCCCTGCGGCGGGGCACTCGGCCGGGGCTGCGGCCCGCTGGTCCTCACCGGCGAGCCCGGCGACGCTGCGGCACTGAGCGGCAAGAAGGTGGCGGTCCCCAGCGAACGCTCCACCGCCTACCTGCTCTTCCGGCTGTGGGCCGCCGCCGAGGTGCCCGGCGGCGTGGGCGAGATCGTCGTGCTGCCCTTCCACGAGATCATGCCCGCCGTACGGGACGGCGCGGTCGACGCGGGGCTCGTCATCCACGAGGCCCGCTTCACCTACCAGCAGTACGGGCTGCACAAGCTGGCCGACATGGGCGAGCACTGGGAGGCCACCACGGGCCTGCCCATCCCGCTGGGCGCCATCATCGCCAAGCGCTCACTGGGCACCAAGACGCTGCGCTCGCTGGCGGAGACCATCCGCACCTCCGTGCGGATGGCGTGGCAGGACCCGGACGCGTCCCGGCCCTACGTGCTGGAGCACGCGCAGGAGATGGACCCGGCCGTGGCCGAGCAGCACATCGGTCTGTACGTGAACGCGTTCACCGAGAACCTGGGCGACGACGGCTACGCGGCCGTCCGCGGCCTGCTCGACCGTGCGGCGGCCGAGGGGCTGGTGCCGCCCCTCGGCCCGGAAGCGCTGGCCTTCCCCTGACCGGCGCCCGCGTGCGGTCGCCGGCCGGGTGGGCCCTCAGACGTCGAGCTGGTCGGCGACCGCGCGCAGCATGCCGGCGATCTTGCGGCCCTGCTGCTTGTCGGGGTAGCGGCCCCGCTCCAGCGACTGGGAGACGCCGTCGAGCAGTGTGGTGAGGTCCTGCACGATCGAGGCCAGCTCGTCGGGCTTGCGGCGCAGCGCCGCCGCCACCGACGGGGTCGGATCCAGCAGGGTCAGGGAGAGCGCCTGGTCACCGCGCTGCCCGGCGACGACGCCGAACTCCACGCGCTGACCGGGCTTGAGCGTGTCCACGCCGTCCGGGAGCACGGACGAGTGCACGAAGACGTCACCGCCGTCGTCGCGGGAGAGAAAGCCGAAGCCCTTCTCACTGTTGAACCACTTGACCTTGCCGGTAGGCACGTCTGTCCTCGTCCTCGTACTCGTCCGGAAAACACCGGGGCTGCGGCTGTCGGATACTGGCTGGCTCTGCTGTGCTGAGGCGGACAGGCCCCGGACTCCACTGTGGATCCCGGCCCCCGACCCCCCGGATAGCAGTCGGGCGGGCCGCATGACCCGCCACCACCAAGGTTAATGGCCCCGGGCGCCGTGGCAAGGTGCCGTCGGACGGGAGGTGCGTCGCCGAGCCGGGCCGGGCCTCCCGCTCGGGTCGGCCGGGTGCCCCTGAGCCGGAGCACCCGTCCCCGGATCTACCCTGTGTGGGTGAATGCTGAAACTCCGTCCGCCGGTGATCTTCTTGTCCGTATCGGCGGGATCGTCTTCCTGATCGGCGCCGTGGCCACGGTCGTCACGGTCGCCCCGCTGTTCCTGGGCACCAAGCCGTTCCCGGCGCCCGCCTACTTCGTCTGCATGCTGATGGGCCTCGGCTTCCTGCTGGCCGGGGCCGGTGTCGTCCGCTCCGCACTGGCGCAGCGGCGGACCGCGCAGGACGCCTGATCCTTTGGCGGCGGGGCGGCCCCGCCGCCGGAGGGTCACCGTGCCGCGCGGTCAGTGACGCGGTTCACAGACGTATTCGACGGGACGGCAACCGCCCGAGGGGCCGGGGCCGTTCCGGGCGCCCAGCGGCGGGCGAGCGGCAGCCGCAGGCGGAGCCGCAGACGGAGCGACTGCCGTCCGGCAGACGGCTCAGGCGGTGGCCGGTCCGCCGTCGTGCAGGAAAGCGGTCAGCCAGTCCGGGAAGGACTCCAGGCCGGGCAGGACCACGTCGGCGCCGGCCTCGGACAGTTCCTTCTCGTCGCAGGGGCCGGTGGCGACCGCCACCGAGACGGCCCCGGCCATCCGCGCACCCCGCACGTCCCCCACGTGGTCGCCGACGTACACGGTCGCGCCGTGCGCCGTCAGCGCCTCCGCCTTGCCCTCGGCCCACAGGTCGCCGGCCAGCACGTCGGGCTCCAGCCCCAGGTGGTCCAGGTGCAGCCGCGCGCTGGGCCCGTACTTGGCGGTGACGACGAGGGTGCGTCCGCCCGCCGCGCGGACCGCCTCCAGTGCGGCGCGGGCGCCCGGCATGGCGTCGGAGGGCTCGATCGCGTGGTCCGGGTACAGCGCGCGGTACCGCTCGGCCATCGCCGGGATGTCCTCCTGGGGGAACCAGTGGGCCAGTTCCTGCACGAGGGGCGGCCCGAGCCGGGTGACGACGAGGTCCGCGTCGATGGGCACGCCCGTCTCCGCCGAGAGCCGGCGCCAGGTGGCGTGGATACCGGGCCGGGAGTCGATGAGCGTCATGTCGAGGTCGAAGCCGACCACCGGGCCGGTGGCGGCCTCCTGACCGGACTGCCCGGGCTGCCCGGACGGTGCCGGGGAGGGTGTGGGGGACGGGGACGAAGCGTGCGAAACCATGGCGAACATTGTGCCGTGCCCTACGCCTTACACTGTGAGCTGCCTAAGACTTAGGCGTGCCTAACCTGACTATTGAGGACAAGCCACCATGCCAGCCGTACCCGCGCCCAGCCCGCCCTCCCGGGCCACCGGTGCGCCGGCCGGGACGGCTCCGCGCTCCCCCGCACCGCAGCGGGGCGGCGTCACCCGCCGGCTGGCATGGGTGCTGGCCGGTCTCGTCGCGCTCGCCCTCGCCGTCCTGCTGAGCCTCGCCCTGGGCAGCCGCGCGGTCGCGCCGTCCGCCGTGTGGGACGCGCTGCTGCACGGCGGGCACAGCAACGCCGCGGAGGTCGTCCGCAGCATGCGGCTGCCGCGCACCCTGGTCGGCGTCATGGTCGGCGCCGCACTGGGGCTGGCCGGCACCGTCATGCAGGGCCTCACCCGCAACCCCATCGCCGAGCCCGGCATCCTCGGCGTCAGCCAGGGGGCGGCCGTCGGCGTGGTGTGCGCCATCGCGTTCGCGGGCGTCCACACCCTCAGCGGTTACGTGTGGTTCGGCTTCGTCGGCGCCGGCGTGGCGGCCCTGGCCGTCTACGCGGTCGCCGCGCGGGGCCGCGGCGGGGCGACGCCCGTCAAGCTCGCACTGTCCGGCGCCGCCGTCAACGCGCTGCTCGTCGCCGTCGTCTCGGGCATCCTGACGACCCGCGCCGCCGCCCTGGACGAGTTCCGCTTCTGGCAGGTCGGCTCGCTCGCCGGCCGGGACGCCGCCATCGCCGCCCAGGTGTGGCCGTTCCTGGTCGCCGGAGCCGTGCTGGTGTTCTCCGTCGCCCGGGGTCTGGACGCCCTGGCGCTCGGCGAGGACGTGGCCCGCGGCCTGGGAGCGCGGGTGGGCACCGTACGGATCGTCGGAGGGCTCGGCGCCACCGTGCTGACCGGCGCCGGGGTGGCCGCCGCCGGCCCCCTCGCGTTCGTCGGCCTGGCCGTGCCCCACATGGCGCGGGCCCTGGTGGGCGGCGGTCACCGCTGGCTGCTGCCCATGGCCGCCGTGCTGGGCCCCGTGGTGCTGCTGGTCTCCGATGTCGTCGGCCGCCTGGTGATGCCGCCCGGCGAGGTGCCCGCCGGGGTGATGACGGCCCTGGTGGGCGTGCCGTTCCTGGTGACGCTGGTGAGGCGGAAGGCGGTCGCGGCATGACGTACTCGACAGGGCGCCGCACACCGTCCACAGGGGTGTGGACATGAGCGCCCCCGCCACCCGCACCCGCCCCGCCGGTTACGCGCTGGCGCGCACGGGCTCCGCCTCCTGGCTGGTGCACCGGCGGGCCACCGTCGTCGCCTGCGCGCTGGCGGTGGC
Source organism: Streptomyces albus subsp. albus (assembly GCF_000725885.1). GTDB lineage: Bacteria > Actinomycetota > Actinomycetes > Streptomycetales > Streptomycetaceae > Streptomyces > Streptomyces albus. Next base: position 150,422 of record NZ_JODR01000013.1, read on the forward strand.
GCTGTGCGCGGCCGTGATCGCCGCCCTGACCCTCGGTGAGACGACCGTCTCCCCGGTGGAGGTCATAAGAGTCCTGCTGGGCCGGCCCTCCCCCGACGAACTGGTCGTCGAGACCCTGCGCATGCCCCGGATGACGGTCGGCCTGCTGGCCGGTGCCGCGCTGGGCGTGGCCGGCGCGCTCATCCAGACCGTGGCCCGCAACCCGCTCGCCAGCCCGGAGATCATCGGGGTGACCCACGGCGCCTCCGCGCTGACCGTGGGCGCGATGACGTTCGGCATCACCTCGTACACCACCCTGCCCTACCTCTCGACCGCCGGCGGTCTGGCCGCCGCCGCGCTCGTGTACGTCTTCGCCTGGCGCGGCGGCCTCCACGCCGGCCGGTTCGTACTGATCGGCATCGGCATCTCGGTGGCGCTGCGGTCGGTGACCCAGCTGTTCCTCACCAAGGGCGACTACCTGGTCGCCCAGCAGGCCAAGGTGTGGATGACCGGCTCCCTCAACGGCCGCGGCTGGGACCAGGCGGGACCACTGGCCGTCGCCCTGCTGGTGATGCTGCCGCTGGTGGTCTGGTCGGCGCGCGCCATGCGCAACGTCACGCTCGACGACGACACGGCCACCGCCCTCGGCGTCCGGCTGGGCCGGGTACGGCTCGGCCTGGTGCTCACCGGGGTGGTGCTGGCCTCCGTGGCGACGGGCGCGGCCGGCCCCGTCGACTTCGTCGCCCTGCTCGCCCCGCAGATCGCCCGCAGGCTCACCCGGACGGCACAGATCCCGCTGCTGTCCTCCGCGCTGATGGGCGCGTTCGTGGTGACGTTCGGGGACCTGCTCGCCCGCAAACTGTTCGCCCCGACGGAACTGCCGGTCGGCGTGCTGACGGCCGCCGTGGGGGCGCCGTACCTCATCTGGCTGATCGTCCGCACCGGCGGAGCCCGTAGGAAGAGCCCGAGGGGGGCCGTTCGATGAGTGCTTCCGTTTCCACCGTCCCCGACGCCTCCACCCGGCTGGCCGCGCGCGGTCTGACCCTCGCCTACGAGGACCGCACCGTCGTGGAGGAGCTCGACCTGGCGATACCCGACGGCGAGGTCACCGTCGTCGTCGGCCCCAACGCCTGCGGGAAGTCCACCACCCTGCGGGCACTGGGCCGGCTCCTCAAACCCCGTGCGGGCGCCGTACTGCTGGACGGCGCGGAGCTCGCCCGCACCCCCACCCGCACCATCGCCCGCTCCATCGGGCTGCTGCCCCAGTCGCCCGTCGCACCGGAGGCCATCACCGTCTCCGACCTCGTCTCGCGGGGCCGCCAGCCGCACCAGCGGTGGTGGCAGCAGTGGTCCGAGGAGGACGAACGGGCGGTCACCGAGGCGATGGAACGCACGGACGTCACCGCACTGGGCGACCGGCCCGTGGACGAGCTGTCCGGCGGCCAGCGGCAGCGCGTGTGGATCGCGATGGCGCTCGCCCAGGACACGGATCTGCTGCTGCTCGACGAACCGACGACCTACCTGGACATCGCCCACCAGGTCGAGGTGCTCGACCTGGTGCGGCAGCTCAACCGCGAGCGCGGTCGCACAGTGGTGATGGTGCTGCACGACCTCAACCAGGCCACCCGCTACGCCGATCACCTCGTCGCCATGAAGGACGGCCGCGTGATCGCCCGCGGGCGGCCCGCGGACATCGTGGACGCGGACCTGGTACGCGAGGTGTTCGGGCTGGAGGCGGTCGTGGTGCCCTGCCCCGTCACCGGCGACCCGCTCGTCGTCCCCGGGGCGCCCTGGCAGGCGGACGGTGCCGCCCAGGTGCCCGCCGCCGGCGGCCCGTCCTCCCGATCGCTGCGAAAGGCCACCTCGTGAAGGTCACCACCACCGCCGCGGGCACGGCGTTCCTCCTCGCCTCCGCGCTCGCCCTCACCGGCTGCGGCTCCGGCCAGGACTCCGGCCAGGAATCCGGCAAGGACGCCAAGGGCGGGACGCACACCGTGCGGACCGTCAACGGCCCGGTGAAGGTCCCCGACCACCCCGAGCGGGTCGTCACCCTGGACACCGCCGAACTCGACTCGGCCATCACCCTCGGCGTCACACCGGTGGGCGCCACCACCGCCCAGCCCGGCAAGCCGTTCCTCGGCTACCTGCCCCGCAACAAGGTCGAGGGCATCAAGAACGTCGGCGTGATCGCCCAGCCGAGCCTGGAGAAGATCCTCGCCCTCAAGCCGGACCTCATCCTCACCAACAAGGAACGCGACGGCAGCCGTTACGACGAACTGTCGAAGATCGCGCCCACCGTGATGACGAAGACCACCGGCTACCCCTGGAAGGAGAACTTCCAGGTGCACGCCGACGCACTCGGCAAGAAGGCCGAGGCGAAGAAGGTGCTGGCCGACTACGCGGACCACACCGGGCGGGTCACCGAGGCACTGGGCGGGAAGAAGAAGGCCGCCGGCATCGAGACCAGCGTCATCCGCTTCCAGGAGGGCGCCGACACCCGCGTCTACGGCGAGAAGGCGTACATCGCCACCCTCCTGAAGGACGTCGGCCTCTCCCGGCCGCCGGCCGCCCGGCAGGCCAAGGACTACGGCGGCCTGGCGATGGACGTCAGCCCCGAACAGGTCGACAAGGGCGACGCCGACGTCGTCTTCTACACCTCCTGGGGCGACCCGGGGAAGTCCGGCGAGGCCAAGGCGGTCAAGAGCCCGCTGTGGAAGAACATGCGCGCCGTCAAGAACGGCCGCGCCTTCCACGTCGACGACGAACTGTGGATCCAGGGCATCGGCTACACCGCCGCCGACAAGATCCTCGACGAGCTGGAACAGCACCTCACCAAGTGACCGAGTGACCTCCCCTCGGGGCCGGTCCGCGCTCCGGATGGCCGCGTACCGCCCCGCCCGGGGTGCAGTCCGCGCTCCGGGGGGCCGCGTACCGCCCCGCCCGGGGTGGTGCCAGGTCCACCCCCGTCCCGGGTCCTGACGCCCTCGGAACCGCGGCCGGCGGCTGGTTCGCTGTGTGCGGGGAGGGCGAAGGGCCCTCACGGACACCGGCGGACCGGCCACGGCCCGCCGGACAGGAGGGGGCACGCCATGCGCACACGCAGCGGTGGACGGACGGCACGGTGGACGGCGGCGACGGTGGGGGCCGCCGCCGTACTGGCAGGGCTCGTCACGGCACCGCCCGCCGCGGCCGGGAGCGCCGCACCGTCCGCGCACCGTGCTCTCCAGCGGGACGTGGCGGCCGTGCGCGAGGCGGGCGGCGGCCAGGTCAAGGTCCTGGCACAGGTGCAGGACGGCCACCGCACGGTGCGGGCCCGCGCCGGGGCCGGGCGGCCGGTGCCGTGGGAGGCGCGGTTCCGCGCCGCGAGCGTCACCAAGACCTTCACGGCCGTCGTCGTGCTGCAACTGGCCGACGAGGGCAGGCTGTCCCTCGACGACACGGTGGAGTCCTGGCTGCCGGGCGTCGTGTCCGGCAACGGCAACGACGGGTCCCGCATCACCGTCCGCGACCTGCTCCAGCAGACCAGCGGCCTGTTCGACTACGTGGAGGACCCCGGACTCGGCGCCGCGCTCACCGACTTCGAAGCGCACCGCCGCGATGCCACACCGGCCCGCGACTTCGTGGCCGTCGCCATGAAGCACGCACCGCACTTCGTCCCCGACGGCACACACCGGCGCTGGGCGTACTCCAACACCAACTACCTGCTGGCCGGGATGATCGCCGAGAAGGCGGACGGGCGGTCCTGGCGCGAACAGGTCGAGGACCGCGTCATCGCACCGCTGGGTCTGCGGCAGACCTTCGTCACGGACACCGACCCGTCCCTGCGCGGCCCGCACGCGCGCGTCACCCTGCCGCTGCCGGGCCCGGACGGGAAGCCGAAGCCCACCGACGTCACCGAGCACACCATCCAGCACACCGCCGACTCCGCCGTCGTCAGCACCACCGCCGACCTCGACGCCTTCTACCGGGCCCTGATGAGCGGCAAGCTGCTGCCCCGCGACCGGCTCGCCCAGATGCGGCGGACGGTCGCGCGCACCGACGACCCCGACGACCTCGCCGCCTGGCCGCAGGGCGGCTACGGACTGGGCCTGCGGGACAACCCGCTCAGCTGCGGCGGACGCTACTGGCACCACGAGGGGGACGGCTTCGGCACCTACACCCGTACCGGCGTCACCGCCGACGGCCGCCGCGCGGTCACCGTCTCCGTCACCAGCGACGGCGGCGCCCCCGACCAGACACGTCTCAACGTCGCCACCCGCCGCCTGGTCGACCACGCACTGTGCGGCCGGGACGGGAAGCCCGGCCGGGACGGCCGGGGCCGCTGAAACGCGCCGCGCCGCTGAGCGGAACACCCCGGCTGTGCGGCCGGGGGCCGCATCGGGGGGCGGCGCGGCGTCAGCGTGCGAACTTCTCGACGGCCGCCGGGGTGACGGGGGTGAAGAAGTTGACGAGGTTGCCGTCGGGATCGCGGAACAGCAGCGACCGGTTGCCCCAGGGCATCGTGGTGGGCCCGCCGACGAACTCGTCGACGAAACCGGTCAGGTCCTGGTGCACGCGGTCCACGTCGTCCACCAGGAACTCGATGATCACGCTGTGGTTCTCCGCCGGGCGGGCGGAGCCCGGGCCGAAGAGCGGGACGGTGCCGGTGCCGGCGATGGCGAGGGTGGCGTTCGCGGTCCTGAGTTCGGCGAACTCGTCGGTGGCCCATGTCGCCCGCACCCCCGTGGCCCGCTCGTAGAACGCGACGAGGCGGGCCACGTCGCCGGTGATGATGCGGATCGAGACGAACTCCATGGGAATCTCCTAGGTCGTGCCGGAGGCGTGCACGACGCAGCGTAGGAGAAATACTGGACAGAATCGGTCCGGTAACCCGGCTAGGCTGCGTGTATGTCCCGACCCACCGCCCGCGTGCTGACCCTCCTGGAGCTGTTGCAGTCGGGCGGCACCCGGACGGTGGCCGAACTGGCCGACCGGCTCGGAGTCGAAGGGCGCACCGTACGGCGCTACGTGGACCAGCTGATCGACCTGGACGTGCCCGTCGAATCGGTGCGGGGCCGCTACGGCGGATACCGGCTCGCTCCCGGATACCGCCTGCCGCCCCTCATGCTCGGCGACGACGAGGCGCTGGCCGTGCTGCTCGGCCTGGTCGCCGGCCGCCGCACCGGGCTGACGACGGCGCAGCGCACCGCGAACGAGACGGCGACGGCGAAGATCCGGCGGGTACTGCCCCGGCACATCGCCCGCCGACTCGACACGCTCCTGGAATCCCTCACCTTCACGGAACAGCCCGGACAACCAGGACAGACCGGACAACCCGCCACCCCGGACACCGGCGTCCTGCTCACCCTCGCCGACGCGGTACGCCACCACCGGCCCGTCTCGATCCGCTACACCGACCGCGACGGACGGCGCAGCGAACGCACACTGCACGCGTACGGGATCGTCGCCCACGCGGGCCGGTGGTACGTCACCGGCGCGGACGCCGTGCTCGGCGAGGACCGCACCTTCCGGCTCGACCGCATCGCCGACGCGCGGACCCTGCCCGGCTCGTTCGAAGCGCCCGACGGGCCCGACCCGGCGCAGCGCCTGTTGTCCGCGTTCGCCACGGCCGAGTACCGGCACGAGGTGACCTTGCGGATCCACGGAACGGTCGAGCAGATCCGCGCCCGCCTGCCCGCCGGCGTCGCGAGAATCCAGGAACACGAGCCGGCCGCGGGCCAGGACCGGACGGCCGAACGCTGGCTGCGCGTCGAGCTGCGGGCCGAGCGGCTCGACTGGTTGCCTCCCGTACTCGCCTCGCTCGACCGGCCGTTCGTCATCGAGCGCCCCGCCGAACTCCGCGCCCTCGTCACCGCTTTCGCCGACCGCCTCGCGTCCTGCGCCCGCGCCGAGCCGGACGACGCGGAACGGCTGCGGTGAGGGGGGCTCAGCCGGGGCCGGCTGGAGGGCGGCCGGGGACGCCGGCGCGGCGGGGCCGCTGGGCGGGTGCCGCCCAGCGGGGGTGCCGCCCAGCCGGGCGGAGGGCGAGAGGGCGGAGGCGGTACCACCGCCGGGTGGGAGCGCAGGGCACGGCGCCTGCCAGTCGGCCCGAACGCGGGTCCGCCCCGCCAGGCGGAGGGCGAGACGGCAGCCGCCGGGCGGGGCCGCAGGGCGCGGCGGCGTCCAGGCGGTCAGGACAGCGGGGGACGCCGGCGCGGCGGGCGGGCCGGCGTCAGGCTTCTGTGGGGCGGCGGGAGCGCCAGATCAGGTACACGGCGCTGGCCACCGCGGCGGCGCGGAGCAGAACGGGGAAGGTGTCGCCCAGGGCCGTGCCGAGCGCGTCCCCTCCCTGGGCGATCCGTTCGCCCCAGCGGCCCTCCATGCGGCCCCACAGCCAGACGCCCCCGGCAGCCGCGACGATCCCGGGCATGCCGAGGGTGGCCCACTTCGCCTCCGTACGGCTCAGCCGGGGCGACCACCAGGCGGCCAGCCAGCCGGCTGCCAGCGGAACCAGGGAGCCGATGACGGCGCCGGCCACCAGCAGGGCGGCTGCGGCGAGTTCGACGAAACCGCCCCGGCGGCCGACGCGTTCGCCCTTGTTGCCGCGCAGACCGCGCCGCCACAGCAGCAGGGCGCCCAGCCCGGTGGCCTTGGCGGGTGGCGGCACCACCTGCTCGACCGGCTGCGCGCCGCCTTCGGCACCCGGCGCGGCCGGCGCCGAGGGCGCTGCGGACTTGTCCCCGTCGCCGGGCGGGGGCTTGAGGATCTCCGGCAGTTCGATGCCGCCGGTGAAGCCGGGCACCGGCCCCCCGGCGGCCATGGTGCCGGCGCCCGGTCCGGAGCCGAAGGGGCCCGTGTCGACGCGCCACCAGTCGGGGTCGGTGTCCTCGGGGCCGAGTTCGTCCAGGCTCGCCAGGTGCGGGGAGGAGGCGCCGAAGGCGGCGGTGGGCGTCCCCGTGCGCTGGGCGGGCACCGACGGCCGGTGCGGGAGCGGCACTTCGGGCCCGCCGCCCACGGAGCCGACGGTGGCTCCCTTGCCGTCCTTGCCGCCCTTGCCGTCCCCGTCGCCCTTGTCGTCACGGCGCCGGAAGGGGAAGGCGGGCCGGGACGGCGGCGTGTCCGCTCCCGTCGCACCGGACGGGGCGGAAGGGGAGGGTGAGGGCGTGGGGGGCCGGGGGCTCTCCCCGCCGGCCGCGGCGGCCACCACGTCCTCGGGCCGGCCGATACGGTCGAGGATCTTGCGCACGGCGGCCTTGGTCACCGCGCCGCCCTCCGCGGCCCGCGCCTTGTCGATCTCGCCGCGCAGCCCGCCCACCAGCCTGGCCCGCTCGGCGGCGGACATGCGCGTGCTGTGCGCCAGGTCGCCGACCCGGCTCAGATAGTCGAACACGAGCTGGTCGCTCTCGATCCCCACCAAGTCCCCGCAGCCTGTCAGCCCTTCATCTGCCTCCGGCACGACGGTACCGCGCGATCCCCCTCGCGAGGGAGTGCACCGCTCCGGCGCCGCGAAGGCGCCACCGGCAGCACGACGGCGGCCCCACGGCAGCACCACCACCAGCCCACGGCGGCCCCACGGCAGTACCACGGCGGCCCCGAGACAGCCCGCCGCAACGTCGGCCCGGCCCGGCACCGGTCCGCCGCCCGCTACCGTGGAAGGAATGAGCAGCGAGCGAAACGGGGGCTCTCCTTCCCGGTCGGGGACCGGGGACGCTCCCTCACAGCCGGACGCGTCGCCCGGGTCCGGCCCGCGCACCCTCGCGGAGGATCTCCGGGCCCGGGACGACAGCGCCCTGGCGGCCCTGCTGAACGCGCGCCCCGACCTCCTCTCCCCCGTCCCCAACGACCTCACGCAACTCGCCACCCGCGCGGGGACGCGGGCGTCCGTGGTGCGGGCGCTGGAGCGGCTGGACCGGTTCACCCTCCAGACCGCCGAGGCCCTCGCCGTGCTCCCCGCCGGGCCGGGCGGGGCGGCACCCGCGCCGGGGGCCGGAGCCGGGGCCCGGGAGGCCCTGACGCGGCTGCTGCCCGGTCGTGAGGCGGCCGAGCGGCTGCCGCACGCCCTGGACCGGCTGCGGGAGTGGGCCCTGGTGTGGGGGCCCGAGGACCAGCCGCGGCTGGTGCGTACCGCCCGTGAGCTGCTCACCTCGCCGTCCCCCACCGGTCTGGGCCCCACCCTGGCGGAGGCGGTCGCGGCGGCGGGGCAGGCCAAGCCGTCGCCGTCCCGGTTGCAGGAGGCACTGGCCGCGGCGGGGCTGCCGCCGACGCCCGACCCGGTGAGCGCCCTGTCCGCGCTGGCCGCCCTGTTCACCGATCCGGAGCGGATGGCCGCGCTGCTGGACCAGGCGCCGGAGGGTGCCGAGGCGGTGCTGCGGAAGCTGGAGTGGGGCCCGCCGTACGGGGCGGTGGACCTGGCCGCGCCGTCGCCGCCCGTGGCCTGGCTGCTGGACCGGATGCTGCTGGTGCCCACCGGCACCGGCGGCGACCCCGGCGGTGCGGGGGCGCCCGGCAGTGTGGTGCTGCCCCGCGAGGTCGCCCTGCACCTGCGGGGAGGGCGCGCACACCGGACGCCGGAGCCGGTGCCGCCGCCGGTCGCCACGGCGCGGTCGTACCCGCCGGAGACGGTGGACGCCGCCGCCGCGGGGCAGGCCATGACCGCGCTGGCGACCGTCGAGGAACTGCTGGACCAGTGGGAGTCCGAGCCGCCGCCGGTGCTGCGCGCGGGCGGCCTGGGCGTACGCGACCTCAAGCGGACGGCCGTCGCCCTGGACGTGCCCGAGCCCGTCGCCGCCTTCTGGATCGAACTCGCCTACGCGGCGGGCCTGGTGGCCTCCGACGGCGAGGTCGACGAGGCGTTCGCGCCGACCCCGGCCTACGACGAGTGGCTGCGCGCCGCACCCGCCGAACGCTGGGCGCGGCTGGCCGCCGCCTGGTGGACGGCGACCCGCGTCGCCGGGCTGGTCGGCGAACGGGACGCCCGCGGCCGGAACCTGGCCCCGCTGGGGCCCGGACTGGACCGCGCCCCGGCCCCCGAGGTGCGGCGCCGCGCACTGGAACTGCTGGCCGGGACGGAACCGGGAGCGGTGCCCGAACGGGAGGCGCTGCGCGAACGGCTGCACTGGGAACGCCCGTTGCAGGGCGCGCGGGCCGGACGTGCGGCGCGGGGCGACCGGGCGGGGAGCGAGGCGGGCGACGGGACGCCGCTGACGGTCCGGCTGCTGCACTGGGCGCTGGACGAGGCCGAGGTGCTGGGGGTGACCGGCCGGGGAGCGCTCGCCTCCTACGTGCGCCCCCTGGTGGAGGCGGCACGGAACGACAGCGGGCGGCCCTCCGGCGGCGGCGCCGACCACGGCGTGCCCGGCGGAAACGGCACCGGCGGGGACGGGCCCGACAGGGACGGCACCGGCGGGGATGCCGCCGTACGGGCCGTCGCCGAGGCGCTGGCGCCGCAGCTGCCCCAGCCGCTCTCCCAAGTGCTGCTCCAGGCCGATCTGACCGCCGTCGCGCCCGGCCCCCTGGAACGCGAACTGGCCGCCTTCCTGTCCGTACTGGCCGAGATCGAGTCCAAGGGCGGCGCCACCGTCTACCGCTTCACCCCCGCCTCCGTACGCCGCGCCCTCGACACCGGCCGCACCGCCGCCGACCTGCACGCCTTCCTGGCGGCGCACTCCAGCACACCGGTACCGCAGCCGCTCACGTACCTGATCGACGACGTGGCCCGAAAACACGGCCGGGTACGGGTGGGCGCCGCCTCCTCGTACGTGCGCTGCGACGACGACACCCTGCTTGCCGAGCTCCTCGCCGACCGGCGCGCGGCACCCCTGCGGCTGCGCATGCTGGCCCCCACCGTGCTGGCCTCCCCCGCCCCGCCCGACCAGCTGCTGGCCCGGCTGCGGGAGATGGGACACGCGCCCGCCGCCGAGTCCGCCGAGGGCGACGTACTGCTGGCCCGGCCCCACGCCCACCGCACCCCGCCGCGCACGGCCCCCGAACCCGTCCCCGAGGGCCCGCCCGCGCCCGACGCCACCTTGCTGACGGCGGCGGTACGCGCCATCCGCGCCGGCGACCACGCCGCGACCCTCCCCCACAAGCCGAAGGCGCCCGCCGCCCCGCCCCCCGCGGGCGGGCCGCCACGCACGGTCATGGCCGAGACCCTGGCCACGATGCAGTCGGCCACCCTCACCGGCACCCCCCTGTGGATCGGCTACGTCAACGCCGACGGCGCCGCCTCCCAGCGCGTCATCGCCCCCGTCAAGGTCGAGGGCGGCTTCGTGACGGCCTACGACCACACCGCCGACGAGGTCCGCACCTACCCCCTCCACCGCATCACGGGCGTGGCCGAACTCGCGGAGGAGTGAGCCCGGCCCGGCGCCCGTGGGGACCGACGGGCGAAGCCGGGGACGTCGAAGGGGCCGTCGGGGTTCACGCCGGCCGCCGGCGTTCGCGGCTGCTGCCTTCCGCGCTCAGCCCCGGGCCCGGCGCCGCTGGGCCAGCAGCCCTTCGACCAGTACTTCCACGTCCGTCCACGGGTTGATCTGGTGCCCGGCGCGGTCCGGCGGGGCATCGGCGCGCAGTGACGCGGCGCGTTCGGCAGCCGCTGGGTGCAACGCCCGTAACGGCGCGTACGTCAGATGTTTGCGGTCCGCGTTGTATCCGCAGGCGGCGTGCTTCTCCAGCAGTTTCTGTGCCGCCTCGGAAGTCCTGTAGCCGCGCAGCTCCTGGAAGTGGAGCAGCAGCCACAGTTCGAAACACGGGTTGCTCAGAGCGACGCGCAGGCCCTCGTCCCGCGCGATGCGCAGCGCCCTCTCCAGATCGGGATGGGCGGCTGGGGCCTCGACGTCCATCACGCACCACACTTCGTCATAGGGCGTGAAGCGGTCCTCCCGGCTGCGTGGTGCACGCTCCTTGTGCTTGACAGCGGCACGCACGAGTTCGGTGGGCACACCGTGCCGGGGGCCGATCTCCACCTGTACGGGCAGACCCCGCAGATCGCCTCTCAGCCCGCGGAAGTACTGGTCCTCGGTGCACTACCCCTCGCAGTAGATGAGGACTCTACGCAGCTCCGGCCGCTTCGGACCGCCCCGCTTCAACGGCTTGCCCCGCCCCACTGACGCCTCCACCCGCGATGTCGTCGGCCATCCGCCGCAGCAGTTCGTCGTCGAGGAACGGCAGCGCGCCGTACCGCCCCGACAGGTAGCGCTTCTCCAGATTGTCCTTGGCGTCCGGGGAGTCCCGTACGTAGAAATCGGTGATCGGGAAGAGCCGGGTCCCCAGCGTGTCCGGGTCCTTCTCCGTGAACCAGATCTGGTCGCGGAAGAGTTGGGTGCGCGCGTTGCTGCCGAGCAGTGAGGCCTCATGTGTGGTGAAGAGCAGCTGGGCGCCGTACCTGTTGATGTCCGGTGACTGGAACATGCCCACCAGCGCATCGGCGAGGTAGGGGTGCAGCCGGGCGTCGAGTTCGTCGACGACGAGCGCTCCGCCCGACCCCAGCGTGAGGAGCACCGGCCCGAGCATTCCGATCCAGGTGCGGGTACCGCTGGACTCCTCGTCGAGTTCGAGGGCGAAGGTGCCGCCCTCGGTGCGGTGCTGAACCCGTACGTGGTAGTCGGGCACATTCACACGGAAGGACACTCCCAGGTCGTTGAGGGCCGCCTCGATGCGCTCGGTCTCGTCGAGCAGACGCTCGTCCGGTTCGCGGAATTCCAGCTTCGAGACGCCGAGGTCGGCGAAGCGCAGCAGGTCGAGCAGGGCGGCCCGGCTGCGGCTGTCCCTGCTGTGCAGGAGACCGACCGTGTAGTTGAGGCGGGCCTGGTAGTCGCGGTCGCTGGCGGTGCGCAGGCCGTCGCGGAACCAGCGGTGCAGCCGGCCGAGGAGTTCGTGGTTCTGCGCGGCGGCGATCGACAGATAGAGCGCGTTGGGGCGCAACAGTTCCGAGATGGTCTTGCGCCGGCCGGTCAGGGACCGCCCGAACGTGAGCGAGTCCGGCCCGCTGCCGGTCCGCACATACAGCTTGCGCCGTTTGCCCTCGGGAAAGTACGAGAGCCACTCCTCACGGACGCTCTCGTCGTCCACGGTGAACCCGTACTCGTACCGGACGCCGTCGACGACCAGATCCAGTTCGTACGTACTGGGGTGCGCCGCCGGGTCCGGGCGGAGCCGGAACGGCTTGCGCGGGACCCCGCCCGCAGGGTCCCAGTGCCGGAACGAGTCGAGGACGGCGGCTCGCATCCAGGCCAGCGCCGAGACGACATTGGACTTGCCGGACGCATTGGCCCCGTACACGGCGGCGACCGGCACCGCCGAGAGCCGAGTGCCCGGTACCGGCTGCTGGGCGCGCTGTGGCCGGTCGTCCCCGGCGACGAACGAGATCTCCTGTTCGTCCCGGATGGAGGCGTGATTGGTCACCTGGAACCGCAGCAGCACGGCAACCTCCTCACGGTGCCGCCAAAGATGTCGGCACAGGCCTTCTTTCGTCGTAGTGCGACGATAACGGGCTGCACACGACACACACCAGACCGTCAGCCGATCGTGTTCCCGTGGAGGATCCCGATCACGCGGGAACGCTGCCCAGGCCCGCACACCCGGCCGGTTGCGGCACACTGGACGTTTGGTCCCCGAAGACGCCCGACGGCGCCCGGGGGCGCCCCGTCGGTGACGCAGGAAGGGTGACGCGTGAACGGTGGCCCACTGATCGTGCAGAGCGACAAGACGCTGCTGCTGGAGGTCGAGCACGAACTGGCCGAGGCGTGCCGGCGGGCCATCGCGCCCTTCGCCGAGCTGGAGCGGGCTCCCGAGCACATGCACACCTACCGGGTGACGCCGCTGGGGCTGTGGAACGCGCGCGCCGCCGGGCACGACGCCGAGCAGGTGGTGGACGCACTGGTGCAGTACGCGCGGTATCCGGTGCCGCACGCGCTGCTGGTGGACATCGCCGAGACGATGGCCCGTTACGGGCGGCTCACCCTCAGCAAGCACCCCACGCACGGGCTGGTGCTGGAGACCAGCGACCGGCCGGTGCTGGAGGAGGTGCTGCGCTCGAAGAAGATCCAGCCGCTGGTGGGCGAGCGGATCGACGCGGACACCGTGGCCGTGCACCCCTCCGAGCGCGGACAGATCAAGCAGGTGCTGCTCAAGCTGGGCTGGCCGGCCGAGGACCTGGCCGGGTACGTCGACGGCGAGGCCCACCGCATCGAGCTGCGCGAGGACGGCTGGTCGCTGCGCCCCTACCAGCAGCAGGCCGTCGAGGGCTTCTGGCACGGCGGCTCGGGCGTGGTGGTACTGCCCTGCGGCGCGGGGAAGACGCTCGTGGGCGCCGGGGCGATGGCCAGGGCGCAGGCCACGACGCTGATCCTGGTCACCAACACCGTCTCCGCCCGGCAGTGGAAGGCGGAACTGGTGCGCCGCACCTCGCTGACCGAGGACGAGATCGGCGAGTACAGCGGCACCAAGAAGGAGATCCGCCCCGTCACCATCGCCACCTACCAGGTGATCACGACGAAGCGGAAGGGCGTCTACCCGCACCTTGAGCTGTTCGACTCCCGCGACTGGGGTCTGATCGTCTACGACGAGGTGCACCTGCTGCCGGCGCCGGTCTTCAAGTTCACCGCGGACCTCCAGGCGCGCCGCCGGCTGGGGCTGACGGCGACGCTGGTGCGGGAGGACGGCCGCGAGTCGGACGTCTTCTCCCTCATCGGACCCAAGCGGTTCGACGCCCCGTGGAAGGAGATCGAGAACCAGGGGTACATCGCGCCCGCCGACTGCGTGGAGGTGCGGGTGAACCTCACCGACTCCGAGCGGCTGGCCTACGCGAGCGCCGAACCGGAGGAGAAGTACCGCTTCTGTGCGACGACCGACAGCAAGCGGCGGGTCACCGAGGCGCTGGTGCGCCGGCACAAGGGCGAGCAGACGCTGGTGATCGGCCAGTACATCGACCAGCTCGACGAACTGGGCGAGCACCTGGGCGCGCCCGTCATCAAGGGTGACACCAGCAACGCGCAGCGCGAGAAGCTCTTCGACGCGTTCCGCTCGGGCGAGCTGAACTGCCTGGTCGTCTCGAAGGTCGCCAACTTCTCCATCGACCTGCCCGAGGCGACGGTGGCGATACAGGTCTCCGGCACGTTCGGCTCCCGCCAGGAGGAGGCCCAGCGGCTGGGCCGGGTCCTGCGCCCCAAGGCGGACGGGCACGAGGCACGGTTCTACTCGGTCGTGGCCCGCGACACCGTCGACCAGGACTTCGCCGCGCACCGGCAGCGGTTCCTGGCCGAGCAGGGCTACGCCTACCGCATCGTGGACGCGGTGGACCTGCTCAGCGAGGGGCCCGACCGCCCGGCGGCCGAGGAGACGGAACCGGACGAGGTCTGAGACCTCCCCGGCGTTCCCGGGCGCCGCGCACCCGGCGCCGGTCACACCAGTGCCGGGGCCGGGGCCGGCCTTATGTGCCCGCGTCCGCGGGTGCGGGCCCTGCCTGCGGGGCGGGCCGCCACCCCCGGGGCCGGGGCCGGCCTTGTGCGCCTGCGCGTATGGGTGTGCGCCTTGCCTGTGGGGCCGCCCCCTGTGCCTGTACGACGCCCCGGATCGCTACCCGTCCCGGTCGCTTCCGGACGGGGACCGGGGTGGCTGCATCGCCACCCGCCCGTCGGGGGTGATGACGGCCGTCTCGCCGGTGCGCAGCCAGCCGTCGTGGAGGGCGGCCGGGCGCGGAGGCCCTCCGGCGTCGCCGGGGCCGCCCGCGCTCCCGGCCCCTCCCCCGGGGCCGCCACCCGCGCTGTCGGCGCCGCCGCCGAGGCCCCCGGGAGCGTCGGCGTTCTCCGTGCCGAACAGGGCACCGTCGCTCCCCGTGCCGAACGGGGTGCCGTCGCCCGCCGTGCCGCCGGGGGTTGCCGGGGAACCTGAGCCTCCCGGGGGCTGCACGTAGGACGCGGTGATCCAGGGGCCGCGCAGCAGGAGTTCGCCCTGGGAGCGGCCGTCCCAGGGCAGCGGCGCCTGGTCGGGGCCGAGTACGCCGTACTCGACGGAGGCGGGGAAGCGGTAGCCGGCCCCGCCGTCCGCCGCCGAGCGGGCCACGCAGGCCGGGGAGAGCGCCTCGGGGACGCCCCAGGCGGCGGCCGTGCTGAGCCCGGTGCGGCCGTCGCCCCCGTCCCGTTGGCCGAGGTCGCGCAGGGCACGCATGCGCAGCGGCCCGCCCGGCTCCTGGCCGGGCCCGCCGACGACGACGGCCTCGCGCAGCGAGGACAGGTCGCGGGGCCGGGACGCCAGTTCCGCCAGCAGCCCGTCCCAGGTGGCCGGGTCGGCGACGGCGAGGGTGGGCCGCTCCCGTTCGAGCAGTTCGGCCAGGGGCGCGGGGCGGTGATGGGCGCCGGGCAGCAGCAGGGAGGCGCCGCCCGCGAACGCGGCGTAGGGCAGCCCCCAGGCGAGCATCCGGGACATCGGCACGGCGGGCAGCACCACGTCGTGCTCGCCGATGCCGTACGCCTGCGGTGTCTGTGCCTGGAGGGCGTGCAGGTAGAGGGCGCGGTGGCTGTAGGCGATCCCGCGCGGGCCGGTGCCGGGCCCGGTGGTGTGGCAGAGCACGGCGGCGTCCCGTTCGTCGATGCGCGGCCAGTCGTGGTGCTTGCGGCGGTCGGCGATCAGCGATTCGTAGTCGTGCGTCTCGGCGCGGCAGGCCGGGCCGGTGACGACGGGCACGCTCTCGCTGCCGCCGGCGACGACGACGTGCCGCAGGTGCCCGAGGCGGGGCAGTACGGAGGCGAGCGGCGGCAGCCCGGTCGGATCGGTCAGCAGCACCCGCGCCCCGCCCGCGGTGGCGGCGGCGACCAGTTCGTCGCCGGGCAGCGAGGGGTCGAGGGTGTGCAGGACGGCGCCCATGGCGGGGACGGCGAGGTAGGCCTCCAGGTGGTCGGCGGTGTTGGCCATGAGGGTGGCGACGGTGTCGCCGGGCCGGACGCCGAACTCGTCGTGGAGGGCCCCGGCGAGCCGCGCCGCACGCGTCCCGGTCTCACGGAAGCTGCGGCGGTCGCAGTCGGCCCGGCCCGCCGTCCCCTTCCAGGTGGTCACGCGGGACGTCCCGTGTGCGAGCGCCCCGTGGGCGAGGAGCCGGGTCACGGTCAGCGGAATGTCCTGCATCGTGCTTCGCACACCGGCCTCCTCGGGCCTTGTCGCACTCGGGTCGGCGGCCGTCCTGGCGCCTGTCGCGGTCGTCGCCGGGAGGGGCCGTGCGGTGGTCGGCCGCGGACCCGTCCACGCTGATTCTTGCCGGGGGAACGCGCGGTGTCAGCGGGGCCCGGCGGCGCCGGGCGCGGACGTACCCGGCCGCCGCGCCCAGCAGTACGAGGGTGAGCAGCGCGTACGGTGCCGCGAGCGGCTGCTGCCACCAGGACAGCCGCAGGTCGAGATCGCCCGCGTGGGGAACGAGCCACAGGCTGCGGGCGGTGAAGACGACGGCCGCGCAGCCGAGGCCCACCCGGGCCAGGAGGCGGCCCCGGCCGGGCGGGCGGCCCTCCCCGGCGGGCCCGGTGAGGCCCGCCGAGCGCGCCAGTTGTGCGAGCAGCGGTACGCACCACACCCAGTGGTGCGACCAGCTGATGGGGGAGACGAGGAGCGCGACCAGGGCGGTGACCAGCAGGCCCCGGAACCCCTCGTCCGGGGTGCCGCCCAGGGAGCCGACCAGGGTGCCGTCCGCCGTGCCGGGCCGTCCGGGGCGCGGCGTCAGCCGCCGGGCCAGCCACAGCCCGGCGACGACCGCCAGCAGGGCGGGGACCAGCCACCGTGCCCCGGGTTCGGGGTCGTGCAGGAGCCGGGCGACCAGTCCTTGCAGGGACTGGTTGTCGACGATCCACGCCTTGCCGACCCGCGCCGTCTCGAACATCCTGCGGGTCCAGAAGTCCACGGTGGCGCCCGGCAGTAGGCACGCCCCCACGGCGACGCTCGCGGCGAACCCGGCCGCCGCCGTGGCCGCCGCCTTCACCCGTCCGGTGAGCAGCAGGTGGACGGCGAACAGCGCGGGCGTCAGTTTGATCCCCGCGGCCAGCCCTACGGCGAAGCCCTTGCCGCGTGCCGTGTCCGGCCGCCCCATGTCCCACAGCACGAGGCAGGCCAGGGCCAGGTTGATCTGGCCGAACAGCAGCGTCTGGAAGACCGGTTCGAGCCACAGTGCGCAGGCGGTGAGGGCGAGGACGACGGGGAGGGGCGCCGCCCTGCCGCGTACGGCGCGCAGCGACAGCCCGACCAGCAGGCCCAACAGCGCCACGTTCGCGGCGAGGAAGCCGGCCTTGGCGACGCTCAGCGGCACCAGTGCGACGGGCACGAACAGCAGCGCCGCGAGGGGCGGGTAGGTGGCGGGCAAATCCCATTCGGTGACGGTGAAGCCGTACAGATCGGTGCCGTCCAGCACCGCGCGGCCCTCGGCACGGTAGACCTGCACGTCGGCCATGGGCAGGCCCTGCACGGCGGCCAGCACGCCGAACGCCCCGACGGAGAGGGCGAGCAGACACAGCGCACCCGGCAGCGAGGTGAGGACCGTGAGAGCCGTGGGGCGCGCGGGACGGGGGATGGACGGCGCCGCTGACAGTCACCCGTGCCGACTCCTCTTGCTCGTCGCCCGGCGCGCGCCCCGCCGGCCGGTCTTCCCGCGGGTCCCGCCGGACCGTGTGTTGCCCGGACCTGGGCGACGACCCTAATGGAGGCACCCGCCGGACCGGGAAACGCCGCCGGATCGTCGACGGGCCAGGAGACGCCGCCGGACCGTCGACGGGCCGGGAAACGCCGCCGGATCGTTGACGGGCCAGGAGACGCCGCCGGATCGTCGACGGGCCGGGAGACGCCGCCGGTGCACTGCCGGACCGCGCACGGCACCGGAGCACGGCCGGACCGCGAACGGAACCGAAGCACTGCCGGACGCGAAACCGCACCGGAGCGCTCCCGGGACCGGAAAACCGCACCAGAGCACTGCCGGACCACGGAACGGCACCGGGGCACGGCCGGGGCCGGGAATCGGCGCCGGAGCACCGCCGGACCGCGGAACGGCCCGAGGCGCCGCCAGGCCGCAAACGCCGCCAGGGCACTGCCAGGGCCGCGGAACGGCACCGGAGCACCACCGGGCCCAGGAAACCGCACCGGGGCCGGGAAACCGCACCGGAGCGCTACCGGGGCCCGCGGAACGCCGCCGGGCCGCTGCTGCCCCGCCCCGGCGGCGAAAAACGTTCGCCGCGCGCCCGGCGGATGACTACAATCGCCGACTTGCCCCCTCGCCGCCCTCTCGTGGCCCCGAGGTGCCCGCCGCACGGAAACCGGCCGGGCCGTTCCGTACCCCTGTAGGTCCGCACAGTCCGACGCCGTGTGCTGCCCGCCTGCCGGAAGGGCACCGCCACGCGGCCGTACCGGTGTGCTCATGCCCTCCCGGAGGAGCCTGGTGAGCGTCCCACCCGCGTCCGCAGCGCCCGACGACAACGACCCGCTGGCCCGCGAACGGGCCCATCTGGCCGCCTCCCGCGCCGCGCTCCGCGCCATGCGCGCCGACGCGGAGGCGCTCGACATCCGCGACGTGGCCGCGAACTGGGTCAACGCCGAGGTGCTGGCCTCCGGGATCGAGGCCCGGATCGCCTCGCTCGCCGACCTGGCCGACGCCCCCTTGTTCTTCGGCCGGCTCGACTACGGGCACCCGGTCGGTGCCCCCGAGGCGGAGGAGGACGACACCACCGGCCGCCTCTTCTACATCGGCCGCCGGCACGTGCACGACGCCGACGGCAACCCGATGGTCGTGGACTGGCGCGCCCCCGTCTCGCAGCCGTTCTACCGCGCCTCCAAGAAGGACCCGCAGGACGTGCTGCTGCGCCGCCGGTTCGGCTACACCGGTGGGCAGCTGACCGCCTACGAGGACGAGCACCTGAGCGACCCGCACGAGGCGGAACGCGCCAGCGCGCTGCTCCAGGCCGAGATCGAACGCCCCCGCGTGGGCCCCATGCGGGACATCGTCGCGACGATCCAGCCCGAGCAGGACGCCATCGTGCGCGCGGGGCTGGAGGGCACCGTGTGCGTGCAGGGCGCGCCGGGCACCGGAAAGACGGCCGTGGGCCTCCACCGGGTCGCGTACCTGCTGTACGCGCACCGCGAGCGGCTCACCCGTACGGGTGTCCTCGTCGTCGGCCCCAACGACTCCTTCCTGCGCTACATCCAGCAGGTGCTGCCCGCCCTGGGCGAGGTGGAGGTCGGCCAGACGACGGTGGAGGGCCTGGTGGCCCGGCCCGACGTCCCGGTACGCGGCACCGACTCGCCCCGGGCCGCCCTCGTCAAGGGCGACGCCCGCATGGCGCGGGTGCTGCGCCGCGCGGTGCGCGCCGGGGTGCGCCCGCTGCCCGACGAACCGCTGGTGGTGGTGCGCGGATCGCGGCGCTGGCGGGTACCGGCCTGGGAGATCGAGGAGCTGGTGCGCGAACTGCTGGACCGCGACATGCGCTACGGCGCCGCCCGCGAGGCCCTGCCGCAGCGGATCGCGCACGCGGTGCTGGTCCGCATGGAACAGGCCGGGGAGGCGCCCGACGACCGCGTGCAGGACGCGGTGGCCCGCAGCGCGCCCGTCAAGGCGGTGGTGAAGCAGGTGTGGCCCGCCGTCGATCCGGCCAAGCTCGTCCTGCGGCTGCTGTCCGACCCCGCGTTCCTGGCCGAGCACGCCGAGGGGCTGCTCGACGAGGACGAACAGCGGGCGATCCTGTGGGAGAAGCCGCCGCGCGGGGTGCGCTCCGCCAAGTGGTCCCCCGCCGACGCCGTCCTGGTGGACGAGGCCGCCGACCTGGTGCAGCGCACCCCCTCCCTGGGCCATGTGGTGCTGGACGAGGCGCAGGACCTGTCCGCCATGCAGTACCGGGCGGTGGGGCGGCGCTGTTCGACCGGGTCGGCGACGGTGCTGGGCGACCTGGCGCAGGGCACCACCCCGTGGGCCACCGAGAGCTGGGCGGCGGCGCTGGAGCACCTGGGCAAACCGCAGGCCGGCGTGGAGGAGCTGACCGAGGGCTTCCGCGTGCCGCGCGAGGTGATCGCCTACGCCTCGCGGCTGCTGCCGTCGATCGCCCCCGGGCTGGCGCCGGCGACCTCGGTGCGCGAGTCCCCGGGCGACTTCACCGTGCGGCAGGCCGACGGCGCCTCGGACCAGGAGCCGGACCGCACGGTGGTGGCCGCCTGCCGCCGTGCGCTGGAGCGGGAGGGGTCGATCGGGCTGATCGCCGCCGATTCGCGGATCGGCGCGCTGACGGCCGCACTCGGCGAGGCGGGGCTGCCGTTCCTCACCCCCGGTGACGAGACCAGCGCCGAGGTGCGGCTGACGCTGGTGCCGGCCACGCTGGCCAAGGGCCTGGAGTACGACCACGTGGTGCTCGACGAGCCCGCCGCGATCGTCGCGGACGAACCGGACGAACGCACCGGGCTGCGGCGGCTGTACGTGGCACTGACGCGGGCGGTCTCCGGGCTCGCCGTGGTGCACGCCCGGCCGCTTCCGGCGGCGCTGGCCACCGGCCGGGAGGCGGCGCCGTCCACAGCGTTGACGGGGCAGTCGGCGTGAGGTCGTAACGTAGCCGTAACGTAGACGTTTGTCCGCTCACGTCCGAGCACGCCAGGAGTCGCGCCGTGCACCATCTTTCCTACGGGGATGTCAAAACCGCCGCCGATCGGGTCGCCGACGGCATTCGTCCGGTCGCGGTCGTGCGCGCGGACGCGGGCGAGGGTGCCGGGGCCGCCGGCAGCACCGGCGCGTACGAGCTGTACTTCGCCCTGGAGTTCATGCAGCACACCGGCAGCTTCAAGGCGCGCGGCGCGCTCAACTTCCTCGTCGCCCACCGCGAGCGGGGCGAACTGCCCGAGGCGGGCGTCACGATCGCCTCGGGCGGCAACGCCGGCCTGGCCTGCGCCTGGGCGGCCCGCGGCCTGGGCGTGCCCGCCACCGTCTTCCTGCCGGAGACGGCCCCGCAGCTGAAGGTGGACCGGCTGCGCGGGTACGGGGCCGAGGTGCGGCTCGTGGGCACCGAGTACGCGGAAGCCGCCGCGGCCTGCGAGGCGTTCGCCGCCGAGACCGGCGCGCTGGCCTCCCACGCCTACGACCACCCGCTCATCGCGGCCGGCGCGGGCACGCTGGTCGAGGAGATCCGCTCCCAGGTGCCGCTGGTGGACACCGTGGTGGTGGCGGCCGGCGGCGGCGGGCTGTTCGCCGGGGTCGCCGCCGCGGCCCAGCACCACGGCATCCGCGTCGTCGCCGTCGAACCGGAACGCTGCCGGGCGCTGAACGCGGCGCTGGAGGCCGGCCGCGTCGTGGACGTCGAGATCGACTCCGTGGCCGCCGACTCGCTGGGCGCCCGCCGGGCCACCCCCATGGCCCTCACCGCCGTCGGACACCGCAACATGCGCTCGGTGGTGGTGCCCGACACCGCCGTGACGGCGGCCCGGCACGGTCTGTGGGAGCACTACCGGCTGGCCGTGGAGAACGCCGCGGGCACAGCCGTCGCCGGTGTCGCGGGCGTCGCCGGATGCAGCACCGGCAGCGCCCCGTACGTACCCTCGCCCGGTGAACGCGTCGTCGTGGTGCTGTGCGGCGCCAACGCCGACCCGGCCGAACCGGCCCAGCCCGCGGAAGGCCGCTGACGATGAGACAACTGCGGCTGACCGACGCCTGGATACGCTGGGCCGACATACCCGGCTCGACCGACTCGGTGCGGGTCTTCCTGCACGGCCTGTGCGCCGCCTCGACCTTCGACTACTCGGAGATCGCCGTCCACCCGGCGCTGCGCACCACCGGCCATCGCTCCCTGCTCATAGACCTGTTCGGCTTCGGCTACAGCGACCGTCCCCGGGACTTCGGCTACACCCTGACCGAGCACGCCGACGCGGTCGCCGCCGTACTGGACGCCGAACACGTCCGCGGCGCCGAGCTCGTCGGCCACTCCATGGGCGGGGCCGTCGCGCTGGTGCTGGCCGCCCGCCGCCCCGAACTGGTCGGCTCGCTCACCCTCGCCGAGGCCAACCTGCGTACCGGCGGCGGCGCCTGGAGCCGCAGGATCGCGGAGTGGGAGGAGGACGCGTTCGTCGCCCGGGGCCTGGCCACCTTCACCTCCGCCGAGGACGACCCCGCCTATCTGACCACCCTGCGGGCCGCGGCACCGCACGCCCTGTACCGCAGCGCCGTCTCCCTGGTGCGGGCCGGCACCGCGGAACTCGGCGGTTTCCTCGCCGAGTTCCCCGGCCGCAAGGCGTTCCTGGTCGGCGCGGACAGCCGCCCCTACGACGAAGAGGCCGACGCCCTCGCCGCGGGCGCCCGCATCCTCACCGTCCCCGACGCCGGACACCCGATGCCCACCCAGAACCCGGCGGGGTACGCCATGGCCGTCGCGGAGGCGTCCTTGCTGTGACGGGCGGGGGCGCCGCGCCCTGGTATCGGGGAGCCGCCCTGCTGGTGCGGCCCCTGTTAGTGGGGGGCCGCCTGCGGGCGCGTCCCCTGTTGAGGGGCGCCGCCTACTGGCGCGGCCCCTGCTGGAGGGAGTGCCCCCAACCGGCGCGCCCTCTGCTGGCGCGCCCTCTGCTGGCGGGGCTGGCGGGGCGCCGTTTGCGGGTGCGTCCCCTGCTGGAGGGGCGCCGCTTGCGGGTGCGCCCTCTGTTGGTGGGGGCCCTCTGCTGGTGCGTTCCCTATTGGAGGGGCGCCGCCCTACTGGCGGGGCCGCCGCCCTGCTGGCGCGCCCTCTGCTGGAGGGGGCCGCCTGCGGGTGCGTCCCTGTTGGCGGGGGCGCCGCCTGCGGGTGCGTCCCCTGCTGGAGGGCACCCCCCTGCTGGCGGGGCGCCTGCTGGAGGGGTGCCGCCTGCTGGCGCGGCCCCTGCTGGAGGGAATGCCTCCAACCGGCGCGCCCTCTGCTGGCGGGGCGCCGCCTGTGGGTGCCTCCCCTGCTGGAGTGCGCCCTCTGCTGGCGGGGCGCCGCCCTGCTGGCGCGTCCTCTGTTGGTGGAGGGCCGCCTGCGGGTGCGTCCCCTGCTGGAGGGGGCGCCGCCTGCCGGTGCGTCCCCTGTTGGAGGGCACCCCCCTGCTGGCGCGTCCCCTGTTGAGGAGCGCCGCCCCGGCAGCCGGCTGGGCGGGAGGGCCTGGCCCTCGCGTCCGGTGCCCGGCGGCGGGGTGAGGGCCGGCGCCCGCCCACACGCGGACGTCGCCTGCCGTGGGGTTCGTGCGAAGCTGCCCGCATGTTGATCCTCCGCTCCGTCGCCCTGTTCGCCGTGGCCGCGTTGTTCGAGATCGGCGGCGCCTGGCTGGTCTGGCAGGGCGTGCGCGAGAACCGCGGCTGGCTGTGGGCGGCCGGCGGTGTCCTGGCGCTCGGCGCCTACGGCTTCGTCGCCACTTTCCAGCCCGACGCCCACTTCGGCCGCGTCCTCGCCGCGTACGGCGGGATCTTCGTGGCCGGTTCGCTGCTGTGGGGCGTGGTCGCGGACGGCTACCGTCCCGACCGCTGGGACATCGCGGGCGCCCTGGTCTGTCTGGCAGGCATGGCCCTGATCATGTACGCCCCGCGGGGCGACTGACGCCCGCCCTCCGGTCTCGGGCCGGGGGTTATGCCACCGCCGGGTGCGGGGGAAGAGCCGCGGCCCCTCCCCCACGCCCGGCGGCGTCAGTCCTGGGGAGCGTCCAGGAGGCGGCGCCAGGTGCGGACCGCTTCGGAGCTGACCGGGCCGGCCCAGCCGTGGGGGCGGGCGGCGCCCCCGATGTGGAAGGCCGTGATGCCGGCCCGCCGCAGCTCGGGCACGTGGGCAAGGGCGAGACCGCCGCCGACCAGGAGCCGGGGCGCGTACCCGGGCTCCCCCGCCGCGCTGCGGGCGGCTTCCGCGAGGAGGACGTCACGGCCGTCGGCGACGCCGTCGGCGGACCCGGCGGTCAGATAGGCGTCGAGGCCGGGCGCGTCGGCCAGGTGTTTGCGGAGGGCGTCGCGGTCCGCGGCACGGTCGATCGCGCGGTGGAACGTCCACGGGCAGCCGGGCACGGCACCCGTCACCGCTTCGACGGCGCGCAGGTCCACCTGGCCGGCGTCGTCGAGGAATCCGAGGACGAACTCCTCGGCGCCCTCCGCCCGCAGTGCGCGGGCCCGTTCGCACAGCGCCTCGATCCCGGCGTCGCCCCCGGCGTGGAAGCCGTCGGTGAGTCGCAGCATCACCCGAAGGGGGACGCCGACCGCCGCACGGATGGCGGCGACGGTCTCCCGGGAGGGGCTGAGCCCGTCGGCGGCGATGTCGGCGACCACCTCAAGACGGTCGGCCCCTCCGGCCTCCGCGGCGGCAGCGTCCTCCGCGTCGAGCGCGATCACCTCAAGGATTGGTCTAGACATATCGCACAGACTGCCATACGCCGTGCGGTGCTGGAAGACGCCGATCACCTCGGACCACAATCAGGGGATGGCGACGGAACCACACGGCGGCACCCCCGCCGACGACACCGGGGCGCACCGGCCTCACGACGCGGCGCACCAGGACCTTCTCGCGCGGTGGCACACCACCCTGCTCGCCGCCCGCGAGGGCGCCGAGGGCCCCGACCCCGCCCCCTACGGCCGGGCCCTGCTCGACCGGTGGGCCGAGCCCCACCGCCGCTACCACGGGACGGACCACCTGCGCGCGGTCCTCGACCACGTGGACGAACTGGCCGCACATCTGCCCGGGCCCGCCACCACGAACGGCCCGGCAGACGGCCCGACGAACGGCCTGGCGCACGGCCCGACGGACGGTCCGGCAGACCGCCCGGCGAACGGCCCGGCAGACGGCCCGACGGACCGTCCGGCAGACGGTCCGACTGACGGCCCGGAGGCCGTCGCGCAGGCCGTCCCGGGCAACGGCCGGGGCCTCGATCCGGCCGCCGTCCGTCTCGCCGCCTGGTTCCACGACGCCGTCTACCGCCCCGACCGCAGCGAGAACGAGGAACGCAGCGCGCGGCTCGCCGAACGCGCCCTGACCGAGGCGGGCGTCCCCGCAGCGCGGGTGGCGGAAGTGGCGCGGCTCGTCCGGCTGACCGTCACCCACGACCCGGCCGACGACGACCTGAACGGCGCGGTCCTGTGCGACGCCGACCTCGCGGTCCTCGCCGGCACCCCCGAGCAGTACGCGCACTACGCCGCGGAGATCCGCCAGGAGTACGCGTTCGTCCCGGACGACGCCTTCCGCGACGGCCGCTCCGCCGTACTGCGCCAACTCCTCGGACTGCCCCGCCTCTTCCGCACCGCCCACGCCCGCACCCGCTGGGAAGCGCAGGCCCGGCACAACCTGACGACGGAACTGGCCCTGCTGTCCACGGGATGAGACCCCGCCGACCACCGGGAATGAAGCCGTGCGGAGCGAGGTTGTGGACGGCATGCCTGCCGATCTCGTGACCGACAAGCCGTCTGCCGTACGTGTTCCGCTTTCTGTCTATATATTGGGACTCTCCGTCTTCGCTCTCGGGACCTCCGAGTTCATGCTGTCGGGGATCCTCCAGCCACTCGCCCGCGATCTGGGGGTCTCCATCCCCAAGGCCGGGCTGCTGGTCTCAGCATTCGCTGTCGGAATGGTGGTGGGCGCGCCCGTCCTGGCCGCCGCCACCCTGCGGCTGCCGCGCCGCACGACGCTGATCGGGCTGCTCGCCGTCTTCATGCTCGGCCAGGTGGCCGGAGCACTCGCCCCCAACTACGAGGTGCTCTTCGCCTCCCGCGTCGTGAGCGCGCTGGCGTGCGCCGGTTTCTGGGCGGTGGGCGCGGCCGTAGCCGTCTCCCTCGTACCGGAGAACGCCCGGGCGCGCGCCATGGCGATCATGGTGGGCGGGCTGAGCATCGCCAACATCGCCGGGGTGCCCGCCGGTTCGTTCCTCGGCCAGCAGGCCGGCTGGCGCTCCGCCTTCTGGGCGGTGGCCGCGCTGGCCGCCGTCGGGCTGGTCGGCATCCTGGCGCTGGTGCCGCGCACCGCCGTGCCGACGGGCGCCGACGCGCCCAACCTCCGCCGCGAACTGCGGATCTACCGCAACAAGCAGGTGTGGCTCGCGCTGGTGACGATCGCCCTGAACGCGGGTGCCGTCTTCGCGCTCTTCTCCTATCTGGCGCCGCTGCTCACCGACGTGGCCGGGCTGCCCGAGAGCTGGGTGCCCAGTGTGCTGGCGCTGTTCGGCGTCGGCGGGCTGGTCGGCACGGTCATCGGCGGCCGGATCGCCGACAACCACCTGTTCGGCACCATGTACGGCGGTATCGCCGCGTCGACGGCCGTACTGGCGCTGCTGGCCCTCCTCGCCGAGTACCGGTTCGCGGCGATCGCCCTCGCGCTGATGCTCGGGGTGACGGCGTTCACCACGGCGCCCGCCCTCAACGCCCGGATGTTCAACGCCGCCAACGCGGCTCCCACGCTGGCCGGGGCGACGACCACCGCCTCCTTCAACATCGGCAACACCGTCGGCCCCTGGCTGGGCGGTCTGGCCATCTCCGCCGGCTGGGGCTACCAGGCCGTGGCCTGGGTCGGCGCCGCGATGGCCGCCGCCGGCGTGGCGGCGACGGCTCTCTCCGCCCGCGTCCACGCCCGCTCCCGCATCGTCGCCTCCTCCCGTTCCCCGGAGCGCGAGTACGCCGACGCCTGACCGCCGACGCCTGACCGATACGTGACCGACACCGGCCGGAACCAGGGGCGGGGCCGCGCCCAGCCCCTGGCCCGGCCCCGCCCCTTCCGGAACACCCCCGGCGATCGGCGCCGGGACCGGCTTCGGACCAGGCTCGCAACCGGCCTCCGGCACCTGCCCCGCTCCCAGTGGCCGGAAGGCCGGCCTCCGGCACCTGCCCCGTTCCCTGCGGCCGGAGGGCCGGCGTCCGACCGGCTCCCCCCGCCTCGCGGGCCGGGCCCGCACAGTCCCCCACCGGGGAACAGGTCGGCCCGGTCCCTCCCGGCGTCGGTGCCGGGGCCCATGCCGGTGGCCGGTGCCGGTGCCCGTGCCGGCGACAGCGGCCGGCCGGTGCAGGGCCGGGGGCAGCACCGTCCCAGCCCCGCCCATCCGCAGACCCCGACATCAGCGCCGGAAAGAGCCGGGCCCGAAGGGGGAGTGGGGCCGGGCCCTCACCGGGGCCCGGTTCCAGTGGGGTGCGGTCATCGTTTGCGGCGGCGGAGGCCGGCGGCGGTCAGCCGGTGGAGGAGTTCCTTGGAGCCGACCTCGACCGCTCCGGCCCGGACCGCGGCGTCGTACTGGGTGGACGGTATGTCGTAGTGGTCCCGGTCGAAGGCGCGGCGCGGGAAGCCGGCCGCCGCCGCGAAGGCGTGCAGTTCCTCGTACGAGGTGTCGCTCACCAGGTGGGACCACATCCGGCCGTGCCCCGGCCAGATCGGCGGGTCGATGTAGACGGTCATCGCCGCCACCGTCCCGGCCACGCCCCACGGCCGTACGCATCCCCCCGGCAGCCACCCGTGGCGGCCCTGCCTGCGCAGGTGGCCCTCGGTGAGGCGCCCGTACGCGTCCGCCGCGCCGGCGCTCGCCCCGGGAGCGGGCCGACGAGAGGGCACGGGAGCGTCACAGCTTGCTGCCCAGGTAGCCCACCCGGGCGACGACGGTGGAGGTCTTCCCGCACACCCAGTGGGGGTCTTCGCCGAGTTCGGGTTCGACCTCCAGCGCGTGGAGGTCGGAGCCCACGCACACAGGGCAGACGGGCCAGCGGCCGTACCGTTCCAGCAGCGCGTCCTGGACGTCCTGGGCGACCAGGCCCTGCACGAAGGCGACGCCTTCGGGCCACTGGCCCACCCACCAGCGGCGGTGGGTGACCGATTCCTCGACGAGCGAGACGATGTCGGCCCGGGCCACGTCGCTCGCCTCCAGATCGGCGAGGACGAGTGCACGGGCTGCGTGCAGAGCGCGTTCGAGTCCGTCCTGGCGGGCGCCGTCGCCCGGCGGCCCCGAACCGGATGCGGAGTCCTTCGGTTCCATACCTCCATTGCACCACTGCGGCCCCGTCCGGCTCAGGGATCACCGTGGGCCCGCTCCCGACCGGCGGGCCGCCAACTGCCGCAGCACCCATTGACGGGCGGGCGATTCGAAAATATCTTCCACCCGTGAGCAGCGATGTGAAGGAAAGTTTCGCCTTCCGCTCGGAGGGCCGCGCGGAAAGCCGCCCGGAGCCCCGTCCCGCCCCGGCGCCGGTCACCGGTCCCCGGCCGCCGGCCCCGCGCGCGGCGGAACCGGCCCGCCCCGGGCCCACCGCACTGGCCGCCAAGGTCCGCACCATGGCGCCCTCGATGACACGTTCCATGCAGCGCGTGGCGGAGGCGGTGGCCAGCGACCCGGCGGGGTGCGCACAGCTGACCGTCACAGGGCTGGCGGAACGCACCGGCACCAGTGAGGCGACGGTCGTGCGCACCTCGCGGCTGCTGGGGTATCCCGGATACCGGGACCTGCGACTGGCGCTGGCGGGGCTGGCCGCCCAGCAGGAGTCGGGGGCGGCACCGGCGGTCACGGCCGACATCGCCGTGGACGACCCGATGACCGATGTGGTGGCCAAGCTGGCCCTCGACGAACAGCAGACGCTCGCCGACACCGCCGCCGCGCTGGACGTCGCCCAGGTCGAGGCCGCGGTCTCCGCGATGGTGGCGGCCCGCCGCATCGACGTGTACGGCGTGGGCGCCTCGGGGCTGGTGAGCCAGGACCTGGCGCAGAAGCTGCTGCGCATCGGCATGGTGGCGCACAGCCATGTGGATCCGCATCTGGCGGTCACCAACGCGGTGCAGATGCGGGCGGGGGACGTGGCCGTCGCCATCACCCATTCGGGGCGGACCGTGGATGTCATCGAGCCGCTGCGGGTCGCCTTCGACCGGGGTGCGACCACCATCGCGGTCACCGGCCGTCCGGACGGTGAGGTCGCCCAGTACGCCGACCATGTGTTGACGACCTCCACGGCGCGCGAGAGCGAGCTGCGCCCGGCCGCCATGTCCAGCCGGACGAGCCAACTGCTCGTCGTGGACTGTCTGTTCATAGGTGTGGCCCAGCGGACGTACGAGACGGCGGCTCCCGCGCTGTCCGCCTCGTACGAGGCGCTGGCGCACCGCCACTCCCCACGGCCGCGGGGACGCTGACGGCGGCGCCGGGGGCCGCTTCCCGCGCCCCCTGACGGCACCGCCCGAGCGCCACCGCGGGCCACGGGCCCGCGGAGCACCCCGCACACCGCGAAGGCCGCCAGGGCCATGAGCACCCCGACGACCGCCACGACCCCCGACCGAAGCCACAGGAAGTCGTCCCCGTATGACCACGTCACAGTCCGCCACCTCCCTCGGATCCGAGCCCGGCCCGTCCCGTCACGACGAGCTGCGTCATCAGTTGGACACACTCACGACCGAAGCGTTTCGCAGCGAACTCGCGGAAATCGACCGGCTGCCCACGCTGGAGATCGCCAGGATCATGAACGGCGAGGACAGCACGGTCCCCACCGCGGTGGCCGAACGGCTGCCGCAGATCGCCGCGGCGATCGACGCCATCGCCGAGCGGATGGCGCGCGGCGGCCGGCTCCTGTACGTCGGCGCTGGCACGGCCGGACGGATGGGCGTGCTGGACGCCAGCGAGTGCCCGCCCACGTTCAACACCGCTCCGGGCCAGGTCACCGGGGTGATCGCGGGCGGCCCCGACGCGATGGTGAACTCCGTGGAGGGCGCCGAGGACAGCGCCGAGGCGGCGGCGGCCGACCTGGACGCGCTCGGTCTGACGGCCGAGGACTCGGTGGTCGGCATCTCCGCGTCGGGACGCACCCCCTACGCGGTGGGCGCGGTCGAGCACGCGCGGTCCCGGGGCGCCCTCACCGTCGGACTGGCCTGCAACGAGGGCTCCGCCCTGGGCGCCGCGGCCGAGCACGGCATCGAAGTCGTCGTCGGCCCCGAGCTGCTGACCGGCTCGACCCGCCTCAAGGCCGGTACGGCGCAGAAGCTCGTCCTCAACATGCTCTCGACCATCACGATGATCCGGCTGGGCAAGACCTACGGGAACCTGATGGTCGACGTACGGGCCTCGAACGAGAAGCTGCGGGCCCGCTCCCGGCGGATCGTGGCGCTGGCCACGGGCGCCCCCGACGAGGAGATCGAACGGGCGCTGGCGGCGACCGACGGCGAGGTGAAGGCCGCGATCCTCACCGTGCTGGCCGGCGTGGACGGCCCGGCGGCGCACCGGCTGCTGGCCGAGGCGCACGGCCACCTCCGCGCGGCCCTGACCGCGGCGTCCGGCCCCGGCGCGGCCGACGCCTGACCCACCCCTTCCGACCCCACCCCCTCCCGACCCCACCCCCCGTCCTCCGCACCATGGCACCACTCGAAGAAGAGCGACTGCACCATGAGCACAGACAACACAGACAACACAGACAGCAGCAAAGACCGCGCTGACCGGGGCGGCGACCCGAACCGGCGGATCGCCGAGGCGATCCTGCCGCTCGTCGGCGGCGCGGCGAACGTCACCTCCGTCACCCACTGCATGACCCGGATGCGGCTCGGCCTCGCCGACCGTTCCCTCGTCCAGGACGAGCCGCTCAAAGCGCTCCCGGACGTGCTGGGCGTGGTCGAGGACGA
This sequence comes from Streptomyces albus subsp. albus, assembly GCF_000725885.1. GTDB lineage: Bacteria > Actinomycetota > Actinomycetes > Streptomycetales > Streptomycetaceae > Streptomyces > Streptomyces albus. The sequence continues at coordinate 180,913 of NZ_JODR01000013.1, forward strand.
CACGTACCAGATCGTCCTCGGCCCCGGGAAGGTCGCCCGCGTGACGCCCCAGTTCGAGGCGCTCACGCAGGAGGCGGCGGAGGCGGAGGCGCAACCGGCAGCAGCGACAGCCGCGGCCGGCGGGGACACGAAGGGGACGGACGGGGAGCCGGCCGCCGGCACCGCCGGATCCGCCACGACCGCGAAGACGGCCGACGAGCTGGCCGCCGAAGGAGCGGCGATCCGCGCGGCGCGCAAACAGAAGAACGCCACCCCGGTGAAGCTGATGCTGCGCCGGATCGCCAACATCTTCGTGCCGCTCATCCCGGCGCTGATCGGCTGCGGCATCGTCGCCGGCCTGAACGGCCTGTTCACCAACGCGGGCTGGCTGCCGGCGCTCACCCCGGCGCTGACGGCGATCGCCAGCGGCTTCATGTCGCTGATCGCGGTCTTCGTCGGGATCAACACCGCCCGGGAGTTCGGCGGTACCCCGGTGCTGGGCGGTGCGGCGGCGGCCGTGATCGTCTTCCCCGGCGTCGCGGACGTCTCCGCGTTCGGCGAGAAGCTGGCGCCGGGCCAGGGCGGTGTCCTGGGCGCGCTGTTCGCGGCGCTGCTGGCCGTGTACGTGGAGAAGGGCTGCCGGCGCGTGGTGCCCTCCGCCGTGGACGTGCTGGTCACGCCGACGGTGACGGTCCTGGTCGCCGGACTGGTGACGCTGTTCGGCCTGATGTTCGTCTGCGGCGAGATCGCCACCGGCATCGGGCACCTCGCCGACTGGCTGCTCCAGCACGGCGGTGCGGCGGCCGGGTTCCTCCTGGGCGGGCTCTTCCTCCCGCTGGTGATGCTGGGGCTGCACCAGGCGCTGATCCCGATCCACACCACGCTGATCGACCAGAGCGGCTACACCGTGCTGCTCCCGATCCTCGCCATGGCCGGTGCCGGCCAGGTCGGCGCGGCCATCGCCATCTACCTGCGGCTGCGGCGCAACACCTCGATCCGCAAGACGATCCGCTCGGCGCTGCCCGCCGGTTTCCTGGGCGTCGGCGAACCGCTCATCTACGGTGTGTCGCTGCCGCTCGGCCGTCCGTTCGTCACCGCGTGCGTGGGCGGCGCGTTCGGCGGCGGGGTCGTGGGCCTCTTCTACCAGCTGGGCACCTCGGTGGGCTCCACCGCCATCGGCCCCTCCGGCTGGGCGCTCTTCCCGCTGCTCAAGGGCAACCACGGCCTCGGCGCCATCGCCGCGATCTACGCGCTGGGGCTGGCCGCGGGCTATGTGGCCGGCTTCGTGGCCACGTACTTCTTCGGGTTCAGCAAGCAGATGCTGAACGAGCTGAACGCGGCGGCACAGGACGAGGCAGCCACCGAACCGCAGCCGTCGGCCCAGCCGCCCGCGTCCGGCGGTACCGACCCGGCCCCGGCCCCGGCGCCCGCGGGCGGCCCCGGCGGCACCCTCGCCTGACCGGGGCACCACCCCACCGCCGCCGGTTCCGGGCGGCCCGCCCCGAACGGCCCGCCCCGACGAGGGGGCGGGCCGTTCGTCCGCCCGCCGTCAGCAGCCGACCGTCGTCACCCCCTGTCCGGGTCGCCCTTGATCAGGGCGAACGGCGCACCCGCCGGGTCCTTGAGCATCGCCAGACGCCCCACCCCGGGCGCGTCCGTCGGCGGCATCAGCATCTTCGCCCCGGCACCCGTCGCCCGGGTGCACGTCGCGTCGCAGTCCTCGGTGGCGAAGTACGGATGCCACTCCGAGCCCGACCCGGCGTCCCGGTTCTGCTGCGCCAGCTGCATGATGCCGCCCTGGCCCGGGTCGTCCGGCACGCCGCCGCCCGGCGCGGAGAAGACGGTGTAGACGACGTCGTCGCCCATCGGCATGTCCTGGTAGCTCCACGAGAACACCGCCGCGTAGAACTCCTTCGCCGCTGCGGCATCCGTCGTGTACAGCTCCGTCCAGCACAGCGTCTCCGGCTCCATCACCACGTCGAGGCCGACCGTGTCCCCCGGCTGCCAGACGGCGAACCCCGCACCGGTGGGGTCCGTGAACTGGGCGAGCCGTCCGGCGGTGAACACGTCCATCGGCTCGGCCCGCACACTGCCGCCCGCCCGTTCCACGGCGGCGCGGGTGGCATCGGCGTCCCGCGTGTGGAAGTACGGCGTCCACGACGCGGCGGCCCCCTCCTCCATCAGCGGACCGACGGCCGCAACCGTCTTCCCGTCCCGCAGGAAGAAGCCGTATCCGCCGCCCTCCGGCCCGGCCGACCGGAAGTCCCAGTCGAAGACGCTGGTGTAGAAGGCGACGGCGGCATCGACGTCGGGCGCCCCCAGATCGAGCCAGTTCGGGGTACCGGGAACGAAGTTCGTGGTCAGCATGCGGTCCTCCGGCGGACGGGGATGCGGTGCGCTGTCGGCACCGGGCACCGGGACGGCAGCGGTACGGGGCGGCACCCGCGCCGCGCCCCTGGCCCGGCCCACTCAGCCAGCATGGCAGCACCCACGCACCACCGCCCCCGGAGCCGGTCCGGAGGACGGCTGCGGGGGCGGGAGCGCGGACGTACGGAGGAGGCGGAGGAGCCCGAGGAAGCCGGGCCGGAGGGCGGGCGGGGCGGCGGATGCCGGCGGCGTCATACGTCGCCGCGGCGCAGCAGCACCCGGCCGAGGCTCGCCTGCGCCACCGTCAGGCCGCGCACCAGCGGAACCATGGTGAGCAGGAAGAAGACCCCGATCGCCGTGTTGAAGAGGATGTCGGGGCCGCGGCCGGTCACGCCGTAGGCGAGGTCGAGCAGCCCGTCGTTGTCGCCACGGGGAAGCGACCAGGACCACAGCCCGTAGGTCAGGCCGCCGACCGCCCCCACGAGCCAGGTGAGCGTGAAGCAGAAGGACGCCACCCGCACCGGGAAGGCCAGCACGGCGTGCACCAGATCGCGCCAGGCCTGCGGGTCGCGCAGCGTGGCCCACCGGCCGCGCTCGGCGAACCCCGGCGCCGCGTCCCGTTCCGGCAGCGGACGGCCCGTGACGGTGGCGATGTGATCGGCCTCCACCCGGGCCAGGTACCGGGCCATCGCCAGGGTGCCGGTCAGCACCGGCAGCCCGAGGACCACCACGAGGGTGCCGACGCCGAAGGCGAGGCCGGTCACCATCAGCACGAACGCGGCGATCCCCATCGGCAGCCCGGAGAGGAGGTAGCCCACCTGCCGGCCGAAGCGCCCGCGACGGGTCTCACGGCCGTCGGAATCCGTCCGGAGGGGCAGCGGGCGCGAACCGGTCTGCGGGAGCGACGAGTGCGGCGAGTGCGTGGTCGTTGTCATGACTCCACCTTCGCCGCCCGGCGGGCCGGGCCCCAGACGGCTGGGGCCCGTATCGGAGGTGTACCTAGCACTACCCCCTGCCCGGCGCGGTCCGGCGGGTCAGCGCACGGTCACGGTCACCACGTTGGAGGGCTGGCCCGCGACCACGGTCCGGATCTGGTTGACCCCCTTGAGACCGAGCTTGACCCGCATCGTGTAGTCCAGTGAACGGTTGACGACCGACTGCCCCGGCAGCGTCTTCCATGTACCGCGCTGCTTCTGCTGGAGGAGGACGGCCGTCCCCGCCTTGATGCCGGTCACCTTCCCGTGCAGCCGGAACTGCTCCCATTGCCGCACGTCGTGCCGGTCGGCCGTGACGGTGTTGGTCTTCTGCGCGGCCGGCTCCGGCCCGGTGGTGCCGGACGCGGGCGCGGCGGTGGCGGTGACGGCCGCCGCGCCGAGCAGTCCGACGGTGACGGCACCGGCGACAGCGGTGCGGAAACGGATGGTTGCAGCCATAGTGCGCTTCCCGTTCGTGAGAGGGCGGTGACGGAGGAAGTACGTGCAAGCGGTGTGATCGGTGTGATCGCCTGCATGTCAGACATGCCCCTCCGCCGAACGGTGTATCCCTGGAACGGAGTACGAACAGAGGGACGAGACCGCCCGGACGTGACGAAGCGGGCGGGAGGGGTTTCCTCCCACCCGCTTCGGGTGTTCGCATGCGCGGTGCTGTGGTGTCGGTGCCTGTTCCGCTTAGTAGGCGGAGTCGACGTTGTCCATGGTGCCGTAGCGGTCGGCGGCGTAGTTGCAGGCCGCGACGATGTTGGCCACCGGGTCGGTGAGCTTATCGGCCG